>NZ_CP036455.1:4293144-5724192 GCF_004323735.1 Streptomonospora litoralis
TCGGACGACATCGGCGCCGGCGTGAACTTCCGGGACATCGGCGGGGACTCCCTCTCCGCGCTCACGTTCGTCCAGCTCCTCGAAGAGGTCTTCGAGGTCGCGGTCCCCGTGGACGTCGTCATCAGTCCCGCCAACGACCTGGCGCAGGTGGCGGAGTACATCGACGGCAAACGGGCGTCCGGCGCGAAGCGCCCGAGCGCGGCGTCGGTGCACGGCAGCGCGGAAGGGGAGCTCAACGCCTCCGACCTGAGGCTTGAGGCGTTCATCGAGGACCCGTCCGATACCAGCGCCCCGGCCGCCCCTCGGGCCCAGGGGCGGCCCACGACCGTGCTGCTCACCGGGGCCAGCGGCTACCTGGGCCGGTTCTTGGCATTGGAGTGGCTGGAGCGGCTGAAGCCGATCGGCGGAAAGCTGGTCTGCATCGTCCGAGACAGGGACGCGCAGGCGGCGTGGGACCGGCTCGAAGGGTCCTACGCGGGGGGTGCCGGGGAGGCGCTGGAGCGTTTCGGCGCCCTGGCCGCGCAGAACCTGGAGGTCGTCGCGGGGGACTTGGCCGAAGAGCAGCTGGGGCTGGACGCAACGACGTGGAACCGGCTGGCGGACGAGGTGGACCTGATCGTCCACGCGGGCGCCCTCGTCAACCACGTTCTGCCCTACAGCGGCCTCTTCGAGGCGAACGTGGTGGGAACGGCGGAGCTGATCCGGCTGGGGACGACCCGCAGGCTCAAGTCCTTCACCTACATGTCCAGCGTCGCCGTCGCGGTGGCCCCACCCGAGGGGGAGCCTTTGGACGAGGAGGCCGACATCCGAAAGGCCCTTCCCGTCCTGCGCACCGACGGGGACCGGTATGCCGACGGGTACACGGCCAGCAAGTGGGCTGGAGAGGTCCTCCTCCGGGAGGCGCACGACGCCTACGGGATGCCGGTAACCGTGTTCCGGTCGAGCATGATCCTCGCGCACAGCCGGTACAAGGGCCAGATGAACGTTCCGGACATGTTCACCCGCCTCCTCTACAGCGTGCTCGCCACGCGGCTGGCGCCGCGCAGCTTCTACAGCGGGAGCGGGTCGCAGGCGGTTCCGCGTGCGCACTATGACGGCTTGCCCGTCGACTTCACCGCCGGGGCCGTCGCCGGACTGAGCGTGCGGGCGGAGGGCGGTTACCGCATCTACAACCTCGTCAACCCTCATGAGGACGGGGTTTCGCTCGACACCTTCGTGGACTGGCTGGACGACGCGGGTTACGGAATCACGCGTGTGGAAGGATACACGGACTGGGTCGAGCGTTTCGAGTCGATGCTGAAGTCCCTGCCGGAGCAGAAGCGCGGCTATTCGGTACTCCCGCTGATCCACGGGCTCAAGGAGCCTGAAGCGCCTCTGCCGGGGGCGCCGGTTCCTGCACACCGCTTCCAGGATGCCGTTCGCGTCCCCGGGATCGGCCCTGCAATGGAGATCCCGCATATTTCGCGCGACCTGATCGAGAAGTACGCCGACAACCTGAGGGAACTGCTCTAGAAACCCTGGCCGCCGGGCGGCGGAACCGCGGTTCCGCCGCCCGGCAGCTGGGCGGGCGAGGCGGGTGGCCGTTCGCACCGCCGCTCCACCGGCCGAGCCGGGCGGATTGATCAGGAAGCGCCCCTGATGCTCCCTGAAACGGCATCGCCTCCTTCCGGCAGCACCATCAGGGCGTGCGCGGCGGAGGCGAGCGTGGTATGCCGGTGCCACCCTGCGGCGGAGCGCCCGGTGTAGTCGCGCATGCCGACGCGTTCGCCGACGGTGTCCCGGCTGCGGTCGGTGAGGTCCGCCAAGGTGCGGAGGATGGACACCGCAACGGCGCTCTGCTGGCGGGGCAGAGCGGACAGCCACAGCTCCTGCGGCCACGAGCGCGACGCGGGACCCAGCCCTACGAGTGCGAACCCGGCACCACTGCGGGACCGCGCGTCCAGCCGGACGCGGACCGACGCGGCCGTGTCCACCAGCCCGGTGCTGTGCCGCCCCTGCCGCTGGAAGCGCTGCTGGGGCACTCTCGGGTCGCCCTGCACCGAGCGGCGCAGCTCCCGGGCGGCGTGCATGATCTCCCCGGCCGTGCGGGTGCGTCCGTCGTGTCCGGGCAGTGACCGGTCGGCGACCGTCAGGGGGAGACCTCCGGTGACCCGCGCGACCGGGTGCAGTCCAAAGGCGCGCAGCCGGCGCAGGGATTCGGCCGCGGCCTCGGATGCGGACGGCAGATCGAGCACCACCGGTCGGGACGGCAGCCGCCACTCGGCGAGCAGTTCCAGGCAGGCGTCGATACCGCCGGCCTCGGGTGTGGCGGGGCCGTCTCCCTCGACGTGCACGTGCCAGTTGACCGGGACCGCTGACGCGTCGGACGCGGCCCACACGCCGATCACCCTGCTGAGGTC
The DNA here is from genome assembly GCF_004323735.1 of Streptomonospora litoralis. GTDB lineage: Bacteria > Actinomycetota > Actinomycetes > Streptosporangiales > Streptosporangiaceae > Streptomonospora > Streptomonospora litoralis. Next base: position 4,295,544 of record NZ_CP036455.1, read on the forward strand.
GGTCGGCTCTCCGCCGGAGTCGAGACCGGCCGGGACGACCGTCGACCGCCGGCCGCCCCTGGAGTCGCACAGCGGGCGGATCACCCAGGCGCGCGGGGGTGCGGTGTCGACCACGTACTCGGCCAAGGAGCGGCGCATCGGCCTCCAGTCCCAGGGAGAGGTGGAGATGAAATGGTGAAGGCTCTGGTCGGTACCGGTGCCCCCGAGCAGGGCCGCCATGTTCCGGACGGACTTGCGCCCGGGCGTGGTGAGCAGGCCGCGCAGGTACTCCATCGCCCTGCGGCGCTGATCGGAGCGGCGCAGCGACGAGAACAGCCGTGCGCCGAGCTCATCGCGGAGTTCGCGAGAGGGCCCCCCGGCAGTGGGGAGTGCTGGCGGTTCGGACGGGAAGTGTTCTTCTGCGGTGGAGCTCATGGTGTCCCCTGAGTAGTTTCGGAAGGGCGCCGGGAAGCGCGCCAGAAAACACGGTCCAACGCGGGGCCGAAGAGCCCGGGCCGTTGCGCAGAACGCCATTCGGGGTGGTTTTTTGTTTTCGCGGATCCGTTTTATCCAGCGGCGCGGGAGCGCGATAACGAAGTGTCCTAGCCGGTCCGTGCTTTCCGAAAAATTCTATTTTCGGCGCTGCGGCCGAACAATGCCCGTTGTTCAGTGATTCGATGTCCGTTTTTCAGGGGGTGGAGTGGGGATTCCTCACTTCGTGATGTGACGGAATCACGGTCGCCGGGCCGTGCGCGACGCACGCACGGCGGTGACCGCGCCGCGGGTGACTCCGGCGACCACCGGTCGCCGGAGTCGCGCACTACCGTGTACCGGGACGCCCGGGCCGCCCCGCTCCCGGTCCGCGGCCGCCTCCTCGGCGCCGGCCGAGACGGAAACGCCATCGGACCCCACGGGCTCGGTAGGAAGCACGGTGCCGCTGGGCGACCGCGCCCGGCTCCATCTTGTGCAGACGCGTGCGGACCCCAGAATCCGGGCGACTCGCTCCGCATGTCCTCTCACCGAGTCGCGACCCCCGTGGCGTCGGCGCCGAGGTCCGCGGCACAAGGACTCCCAGGGCGAGAAGTCGGCGGGCACGGCGTTCGTCCCAGGGGCACGTCGTTGCGCTGGACGTAGGAACGCGTCGGTACCTCAGAGAAAGATCAGGTCCGGGTTGAGCTTCCCGTACGGGGTAGGTTTCGATAGACGACCGAGTTTCACGGGCACGTCGAACATTCGGCCAGGGGCGAAGCGGGACCAAAAGCCGCGCATCCCCGGGGCCACGACCTTGGCCACCGGGAGGCCGATGTCCGGCCGAGTCTGGTCGAGAACGAGCATCTCCATGCCTCGCTCGGCGAAGCGGTCCCGCAGCCGCCGTACCTGGGCAGCGAGGTCGTCGCAGGGCTGCACGCCGCGGTCTGGCGGAACCGTCATCCGCAGGTGCGCGGCAGGCAGCAGGTGTGGCGCGCCCCGGGTGCCTGGTCCGTCCAGCCAGGCGGCGGCGTCAGGGTCCTCCCAGGCGGCCGGATCTTGGCAGTGCGGCAGCAGCTGGCAGGCCTCAGCCACCGCGCGGCGCAACGCCACATAAGCGTCCGGGTGCGCGCCGAAACCGAACATCACCCGCTCGGGGCCGCCCTCGATACGCCGGTGCACCGCCGCCATCGCTGGCACATCCAGGTCAGAGGTGACGTCCAGGACCCACAGTTGGCGCCCCAGCGCGGCGAAGGACGCCCGCATCCGCTCCACCCACGGGTCGGCGAAGGCATCCAGATCCACCGCGGGCTGGCGGGTGCGGTTATACCACCACAGCGCGACCGCGTCCCGCTCCACCAACTCCAGCGCCGCCTGCAGGACGGCATCCTCCAGGCTGGTCCCGGCGGCGCAGCCGTTGGAGTCGGCCTGTACCGGCGTCCATTCGGGCTCGCCGGGTGCGCCGAAGTACAGCATCGCAGTGGGCAACAGCCGGAAGCGTTCCCCCGTCAGCGACCACACCGGGGTCCAATTCAAGGGGCGGTGATCGTCGAACGGATCACACACGTACTGGAACGCCCCGTGCTCGGCGTTCCAGCGGTGCCGGTCGCGGTATTGGCGCGAATCGTAGAGCATGCACGCGTCGGGATGTACGGCCCTGTCGGCCAGCTTCGCGTAGCTTCCGCGGACGACCTGCTCGTCGCCGTGCCAAGATCCGCTGTGCCGCTCCAGCGCCTCGCACAGCGCGCTGACCCGCGCGTGCAGGTCGGTGGTGCCCTTGCCGCCGTTCTCCGCGCGGGCCGCGGAGCGCAGTCCGCCCGCCTCCCTCTCGTCGGCGGCGGCGTTGGGGCCGCTGTGGTAGGCGAACGACCCGGTCGGCGTGCCCGGTACCCGGCGCAGCCCTTTGACCAGCCCGGTGACTGGGCTCACCAGATGACCGAAGTCGTCCAGCACGTCCTGGGCCGGGCGAGAGCGGTAGCCGGTGTCGTCGGCGGCGGGGCGGACGCGCAGCGTTACCGGTCGCCGAGCCTGTGCGCGCATCAAAGCAGGGTCGCCGCAGTTTCGGCACTGCGGGCGGGCGCGCAGCTCGTGCTCCTCTCCGCGCAGGGTGACGCTGTCCATGGTCCATACCGACCGCTGATGGGCGTCCCGGTAGCCGGCCACCCATTTGGCCGCTTCCAGGGAGACCAGATTGAGTGCGGCCGCAGTCAGCGCGGGCAGCGCGGCGGTCGGCGGTGCTACCGGGTGCCTCCCACCCAGGTCGCGCCAGGCGCTCAGTTCGTCCTGGCGGTGCATCCGCAGCCGGTGGGCCAGGCAGTGCCAGCACGCGCCGCCCTGGCCAGGGGTGAAGACGGGGCCGATCCACAGCCGGGTCCCCGCAGGGCGGGCAAGCAGCCATGGGCGGCCGGCGGACCGATGCGCCGCATCCACGTCCTCCAGTGCTGCGTTCAGGTAGTCGTCGCAGAGCACCACGCTAAGCGTGGCGTCGGCGTCCAGAGCGGGCATATCGGCGGCGGTGTGCGCGAGGATCTCCGCGGTGTGCACGCCGGTGGCCGCCAGGGTGCGGGCGGCGGCGCGGGCGTCGGTTCCACCTACCGCTACCGGCTGCACACGGTCGGAGGCCAGTCCCGCGGCGGCGGTGTGCGGCTCCAGACCAGCGGCCTCCCAGTAGATGTCTTCGAGGCCGGGGTCGGGGCCGGGGACAGCGGACCGCGCGCCGACGAGGCCCGCGTCGCGGAGTCGGCCGATCATGGACTCCACCGTCCCGGGGGCCAGGTCAGCGGGCGCGTCGCGCTTGAGGGCGTGCAGGTCGCGGGTGCCGTCGAGGAGTGGGGCGAGAGCCCCCATGTGCGGTCCGCGAAGCGTCGTGACGCCTCTCTCGGAGAACAGGTAAACCCTCTCTCCCGAGAGAACCTCGGCACGTAGTCCGGCCTTGAAGCCCAAGGGCTCCCCGTTGCCGTCGTCCGCGGCTGTCGAAGCGGTCATGACGCCTCCAGAGTGCGGGACGGTCCTGTGCGGAGCGGTTCCGTTGCCGGGTGCCGGGCAGCTGGCAGCCCTCGGGCGCTCCGCACGAGCTGACTCCTTCGTTCGGCACCACCCGCCCCGTGCGGCCGCCGTCGTCCGCGGACAGGCTCGGGGCCGCCCGGAGCTAGGCGCTCGAGACGGGGTGGCGGTGCGTCGGCTCGCCACCGGCTGGTGCCGCGGAGCGGAGCGGCCGGGGCCCGGCCTGGCGGCTGAGGACGCAGGAGGCAGTGACCGAGGGGTTCGCGGACGGGTTCCAGTTGTCGAAGACGTCGATGACCAGTTCGGCGGAGTGGTCGGTGGTCGCAGAGGGGGAGTGTATACCGGCGAGCGCCATAACCGTCTCTTCCGTCAGGCTCGTTTTGATGGGCACGGTGATGATTCTCCGGACAACGGGGCGGTAGGGGATAGTGCACGCATCACCTGTGCGGGCATGAATCCCTAATGGCACCCGAAAACGAGAGAAGAAGCCGGGCAGAGGCTGTCGTGCCGGTGCCCGGGCGGCTACCCCGCCACTTCAGCGCCCGGTTCCGCGGTGCCCGCCGACTGCCCCCGGGCTGCGCGGAGCGCGGCGGTGTCCGGCCGCCGGGGCAACACCACCGCGACCCGGAAGACCCCGTCAGGGGTACTCCCGTGGGTGAGCCCACCGCCTAAGGCCTCGGCCCGGGTCGCCAGGTTCTCCAGCCCGCTGGATGAGCCGCCCGCACCGGGGCCGGATGTCGCCGACGCGCCGTCGTTGACCATCTCGGCCTCGACGTTCTCCTCCACCTCGCGAATGGTGATCGCGCAGTTCTCGGCCTTGCTGTGACGCAGCAGGTTCGTGGCCCCTTCGCGCAGGACCGTGGCGATCACCGTGCTCACCTGAGTGGGTAGGTGGCCGTACTCGGTCCGCATTCGCACCTGCACCCCGGCCGTGGTCAGTACCGCCCGCACCGATCGACACTCCTCCTCCAAGGAGAGGTTCCGATAACCGTCCGCGACCGAGCGCACGTCGGCCAGTGCCTGCCGACCGATGTCCAGGATCTCGTTCACCTCTCCCTGGGCCCTGCCGTGGTGGCGCGGGATCAAGTGGTGGGCCAGCTCGGCCTTGAGGGTGAGCGCGGCGAGGCTGTACCCCAGCAGGTCGTGCAGGTCCCGGGCGAACCGGAGGCGTTCGCGCACGATGGAGGCCTCGGCGAGCGCGGTGCGCGCCTCGTGCAGGTCCACTACCATCTTGCGGAACCGGGTCAGCCCGAAGACGATCAGTCCGATCACCGCTGCCCGCAGAGGGGCGAAGAACAGCCCGCCCGGAGCGGTGGCCTCCACCGGGCTCAACGCGCCGTGGATGATGGCCACGGCGGCGATCACGGCGGCGAAGGCGGTCCAGGCCGCGGCAGGGGAGGAGAGCACCAGGAGAACGCTTCCGGCGAGATAGCCGGGAACCCCCATCCACGCGTCCGGGAGCAGGGTTGAGGGGACCAGCACCAGCACGGCGTGTGCGGCAAGGGCGGCGTGTGCGGCCGCACGCCGGTCGGGGCGTCCGAACCAGAGGCCCACGAGAAGCTGCAGGATGAGCTGGAGCACCAGGCAGGTGATGACGGCGATGCTCTCCGCGAGGGTGAACGGTCGCGAGTAGGCGAGCTGGCACTGGGTGAGGAAGAAGCCGACCACGACCGCCGTGGACAGGGCCCAGGCGCTCCGGGGGGCCCCGCTTTCGGTGGCCGCGGCCGTATCGTCGTGGGCGGTGCCCGTCGTCGATTCTGGCGTACTCCCGCTCGTAGCGGGGTCGGCGGCGCTCGGACGGGTCGTCACGGCGTCGGTCCTTTCGTAAAGGTGATGTCCGCCAAGACCGCTCGCCGGTGTGGCCGTATTCGGATGTGCATGCATCGGCCAAGCGGGATGCGGGCCGCCGGAGTCCCGACAAAAGTATCGCGGTGGTCGGACATTCCGGAGAAGTGCCCCCCTCTTTCCCGCTGCAGGGGTCCGGCGGTCCGATTCGGGAACAATCCCCAGTACTCCAGTTGTAGATCGTGGTCTTCATGATCGGGCTGCTTGCCGACGGCGGTATCCAGCCCTGCGCATCTGAGCCTGATGGCGGTCCCGCTCGCGGGCCAGGGGGCCTCGGCAGTCGTTATAGTCCGAGCTCAGAAGGTGTCCTTCGCATGTTCAGAGGCGCCCGTGAGCGCTTCGCCGTGGGGAGTACCAGCCGGAGCCGGAAGCGACGGCCGGGCAGGTATTGGGCCGTCATCGTGCCGCCGAGCCGGGAAGCGCGCTCGGCCAGGCTCTGCAGCCCCTCGGCGAGTGGCGCCTTCCCCCCGGACGGCGTCTTGCCCGCCCCATCGTTGACGATCTCGGCGGTGACCGTGCCCGCCCCCTGCTCAACGGTGATCGTGCAGTTCCTGGCCGTGCTGTGGCGCAGCACGTGGGTGGCGCCCTCGCGCAGAAGCGTCGCCACCAAGGTGCCCGCCTGCGTCGGTATGTCCCGGTGGTCGGTGTGCAGGTCCAGCGCCACACCGGCGGAGGAGAGAGCGGTGCGCACCGAGCGGCACTCCTCATCGAGCGAGAGGTCCCGGTAGTCGTAGCAGAAGGAGCGGGTGTCGGAGAGCGCCTGCCGGCCGATGTTCAGAATCTCGTTCAGTTCTGCCTGGGCACGATCGTGGTGGTGCGGCATCAGGCGATGGGCCAGCTCGGCCCTGATGATGATCTCCGAGATGCTGTGGCCGAGCAGGTCGTGCAGCTCGCGGGAGAACTGCAAACGCTCTCGGGCGACCGCGGCGGAGGCCAGGCGGTCTTGCGCCGATCGCATCCGCTCCACTGCGGTGTGTAGGTAGGAGACTCCGTAGACGGCCAGGCTCAGGTTGGTCGTGGCAACCGCGGTGTAGAAGGACACGGTCGGGTCGCTGGTGAGTACGCCCTGCACCGCTGTGATGGCGGCGAGGGCGCCGGCGAAGGCGGCCCAGCCCAGCGGCCCGGGCAGCACCAGCAGGGCGCTGCCGGCGAAGAAGGCGGGCATGGCGATCCAGGTGGAGCCGTAGAAGCCGAGCGGGGCGAAAGCCAGCACCAGTTGGACGGCCAACGTCGCACGGGTCCGGCGGAATAGGTCCGGACGGACGGCCCACCCGCAGTGCAGCATTTGCAGAGTGAACAGGGATGCCATGCAAATCGCGGCGACGGCGCGGGGCAGCAGATCGGGGTATCGAACGAGCACTTGGCCCAAGGACGCCAGGCACTGGCCGCCGAACACGGCCGCGGTGATGGTCCAGGCGAGCCGCGGCGGGATGACCCGTTCGGCGGAGGTCCCCGCGCCGTCACCGCTCCGCTGCTTGTCCGCGGACTCACCGATCAGGGCCACCAGCCTCCAATACCGGGCGCACGTCCGCCCGCTTCCGTAGAGCGGACGGATCTGACGCCGAAGAGCAAACTAGTATATAACTCCGTGAAGAGAAACCCTCGAATCGTGAAAGCGACACGTCCTTCAGGGAAGCTTTCGGTATTGGGATGCGGGATGCGGATAGCGCTCTCTCGCCGTAAGGAACAGTGAGGCTTTTTCACCATGAGAACCCAGTTCCCAGCAGGGGTGATTCAAAGTCGTTGATCGTCTCAGTTCTCGCCGGTCAGGCGAGCCCGATGAGATCGAGCGGGCGGGTGGAGCACGCGTAGGAGACCCACCGGATCGCATCCAGGGCTGATTCGAAGTCGTCTGGTGAGAGCGATGAAGCAGGTCACGGCATCATGACGATCGCGGCAATCGGCCGACATACAACAACGGAGCTATGTAGAAGCGGGGGGACATCACTCTCCGGCTCCACAGGAACTCCGTTGCCCCACCAGTCTGCCCACGCCCCCGGTCCCCGTGGCAGACGAGACCAGCGAGATCGCCGCCGTACAGGACCTGCTGGGCCCCATCGACATCGGCGGGGCCGTGGTCACCGCCGACGCGCTGCACACCCAGAGGGCCACCGCCCGCTACCTCACCGAGCAGCGCGGGGCCGACTACACCCTCACGGTCAAGCGCAACCAGCTCGCCTGACCGGCGAGAACTGAGACGATCAACGACTTTGAATCACCCCTGGCCGAGCACGAGGTCCTCCACACCGCCGCAGCCGTCCCAGAACTCACCCTGGAAACCAGCTAACCCACTGTCCACGAAACCCGGGGCTTGACATACCAAGCGACCGTGACGGGGATGTTCTACTCTCCCCGGCGAAACGCGGGTCTCGTCCGGCCCGCTATCCCCGATGGGTGTACTGCGCAGACAGGGTTATCCGGTGACTTTTCAGGTCTTTGCGGCAGGGGTCGGTGCCTCGGCGGGATCGGCTGCCCGTCCTTCGCGGATCGTGGCCGCCAGCACCGCTGCGACCAGCAGCACCACGGCGCCGCTGGCGAAGGAGGCGGCGTAGGAGTCGGTCGCCTGGCGTAGCAGGCCGCCGAGGAAGACTCCGGCGCCCGCGGCGAGCTGGTGCAGCAGCCATGCGGAGCCGAGGATGCCGCCCATCGCCCCCGCACCGAAGCGGTCGGCGATCACGCCGGTGGTCAGCGGAATCACCGGGAAGGACGACACGCCGAACAGTACGACTCCGAGGACGAGCAGCGGAATGCTGTCGGCGAGGGCGAGGACGGCGAATCCGGCCGCGCGCACCAGGTGGAGCGCGATCAGCGGTCGGCGCTTGCCCCAGCGGCGCGCGGCCCACTGCCCGCTCGCCCACATGGAGGCCGCACTGCATACCGCGACCAGCGCCATCAGCCATCCGCCGACCGAAGCCGATCCGCCCAGCTCCACGGCGAACTTGGGCATGTGGGTAGTGAACATGTACAGCGAGTAACCGCAGCCGGCGAAGCTCAGGCTGGTCAGCCAGAACTGCCCGTCCGCCAGTGCCTGGCCCATGCGGGCGCCCGCGGCCGGAGGCGCCGCCGCGGCCGGCGCCCCGTCGGGCCGCTGCCCGACGTCAGCGGGATGGTCGCGGGAGCCGAACCAGATGACCGGAGCGACCAGGGCGAGCATCACAGCGCCCAGGACCGGGAAAGCCGCGCGCCACCCGGGCCCGGCGATCAGTACGCCGGCGAGGGGGAGCAGCAGGAGCTGGCCCGCGTTGATCCCCATCGAGCTGCGCGCCAGCGCCTGCGGGCGCCCGCGCACGTGCCAGCGGGCGACCAGCACCGACGCGGGCATCGAGCTGCACCCGGCGAAGCCGATGGCCGCGGCTACGCCGGCCAGGAGAACGAACTGCCACACCTGCTGGACCCCGGCCAGCAGGACGAACGAGACGCCCATCAGCGCCGCGTTGGCCGTCATCACCGTGCGGGGGCCGAACACGTCGATGAGGCGCCCCATCACCGGCTGCATCAGACCCCACACGATCATGTTGACCGCGACGGTGCCGCTGAGCACGTCGAGGCCCCAGCCGAACTGCCGCGTCAGAGGGGCGAAGAACTGGCCGTAGGCCAGGTTCAGTCCGAAAGCGCCGGTCAGAGAAGCGAAGGCGACCGCAACGATGCGCGGCCCGAGGAACGGTCGTGTGTGCTCCCGTGCCATCCCGATCTCCTCAAATTAATGTTTTGATGTCCATGTCTCCATTAGCATCTCCGGGTGCAGCTTTCCACGGATCGGCAACGGGATCAAGGTGCAGCTAGCATTAGCTCATGGAGGCCAGTCGAGGATCCCCGCAGCTGGGTACGAACGTGCCGCTCAGCGGCGAACCGCTCGCCCTGGACCTGGTGAACACGACGTTCATCGACGGAGGGCTGCGCGGCCGGCTCGTCGACGTGCTCGTCGAACCACTCCAGCTGGACCGCTGGTTACGCGAGCACGCAGAGGCATTCGATCCGGGCCTGTATGCGACCGTGTCCGCCGCTCGCAGCACGCCGGACCAGCTCGCAGCGTTCCGCCGACTGCGGCAGGCGCTGCGCGACTGCCTGGAGGCGGTGACAGCCGACCGAGTCCCTCCGGAGGACGCCCTCGCCGCGGTCAACCGGCACGCCCGCGACGCCGCCCACTGGAGCGAACTCCTCGCCGACGCCCCCGTCACGGCGGTGCGCCGGTGGCAGACGGCCGACTCGATGCGGGTCGCCGCCGGAGAGATCGCCTCCAACGGCATGGCCGTGATGACCGGTTCCCTGCGGAGTCGGCTACGCGCGTGCCAGGCGCCCGGGTGCATTCTGTTCTTCGTGAAGTCACACCCCCGCCGGGAGTGGTGCAGCCCGGCCTGCGGGAACCGCGTGCGGGTGGCCCGGCACGGCCGGCGCCGACGCCATGACCCGGACGGCCGGAACTGAGTCGGCGGGGTCCGCCCTGTCGGACGCGCGCGTGTCACGCCCAGGCGGGCAGGTGTGGTAACGCGGCTTCGGGGCGGCAGTGCGGCGGCTGCGGGCCGCACCGAGTGGGCGGCGACGGTGCAGCGGCCGGGGTAGGTGAGCAGGGGTTCGGCCCACCCGGCGCCGACATCGCGCGGGTAGCCGGTCACGATCAGGGTCTGGGTCCAGGTGTTGTCGATGGTGAGCCGGCGCGGCCCGATCTCGACGGCGGGCCCGCCCAGGCGCCCAGAGCCCAACGGGTGTGCCAGGCGGTGCAGCAGCTGCTTCACATCGCCTCCTCGGCGATATCGGTTCCGGGGTGGGTCGCGGGGTCGGGGTCGGGGTGGAGGCTGTCGTGCAGGTAGGCCCACACCTGCTCCCCGTTGCACACCCGGGCCCGCAGGCCCAGCGCGCCGAGTTGGGTGGTGACGTCCTCGGCGCGCTCCGCCAATCCGCCCCCGTGGGAGCCGGTGGCGGTGAGCACGAGCAGCAGGTGGCGCTGCAGCAGCTCCCGGTCGGCCTGCAGCCGGGCCAGCCACACGGCGTGGTCGCGGGCGGCCTGCTCCAGGTCGGGGTGGGCCAGCGCGGGCGCCCGCTGCCCCAGCAGGTCGATGAGCGGGGTGAGGTCGTGGCGCCGGGCGCGCACCAGGATCTGGGCGGGCTCGGTCAGGGTGTGCAGGACGCCGGCGAAGGCGCCGATGGCGGCGTCCTGCTCACCGGAGGAGGCCAGGGCGAGGTTGAGGGTGGAGCACTCCACCATCACCGCGTGGCGCTCGCCCAGGTCGATGGTGCCGTCCTCGCCGATGGCGCGGGCGGGCAGCCGCAGCGGCGCCAGGGCGGGGTGGCGGCCCTGTGTCGGGGCCCAGGCGGGCAGGTGCCGGATGCCGCCGGGGGCGCCCACCCGGCGTTTCGGTGCGCGCCACCACCGCAGTCCGGCCCAGGCCAGGGCATCCAGGCTGAGGCCGTCGCGGTGGCCGGCCACCACCGCCACCCCGGTGCCCACGAGCGGGGCCACGGCCAGGCCCAGGGCCCACAGCGGCAGATGCGGGCGCAGCAGCCACAGCAGCCCCCAGGCGGCCAGCGCCAGCGGGGCCAGCAGGAGGAGTTGGCGGGCTGAGAGCCCGGCGATGAGGGGGGCGGGCCGGTCGATGTCGGCGGGGATCTGGGTGCGCCAGCGGGTCCCGGTCTCGGTCGTGCTCACTGGTCGTCGTCCTTTCGGCGGTTGGTGCGGCGCGGCGCTTGGGGGCGGGGGCGGGCGGGTCCGTCGCGCGGGTTGGGTGCGGGCCGACGGCGCGGCGCCGCAGGATCCGGCTCCGGTTCCGGGCTGGAGGAGGCCGCCGGGGTGCGGCGTTGCGGTGCGGCGAACAGCGACTGCTGGCCGCGCCCGGGCCGGCGCGGCTCCTGCTGGGGGTCGTGGCCTTCCACCTCGCCCCACCGCTGGGTTCCCCGGCGCGGCGGTGGCGGGGGCTTGGCGGCGCGCGGCGGACCCGGCCGGCGCGCCGAGGTTGGCGGGCGCGGGCCGGGAAACAGGGGCTGCTGGCCCCGCCCCGCCCGCGGCGGCTCTTCGGGCCGGGCGGGCGGCGTGTCGCCCCACCGCTGGGTGGAGCGGTTGCCGGAGACCCGGGCCGGTGGCGGGGTCGGCAGCACCCCTTGGCGCCAGCGCCGCGGCCCGGGAAACAGCGACAGCTGCACGGGACGGCCCTCGGGCTCGGATGCGGGCATGGAACCTCCCTGACGGTTCGCCCCTGTGGTCGGGCGCGCGGCGGCTCCGGGCGGGCGCACCGGCGAGCTCGGGTGCGATCCACTCGGGTGGGGATGTCGGAGCGCGCCCCGAGCAGCAGCCGCGCCCCGTTCGCCGGAACCGCTGCCGGGCGCGCCGCTCGCGGTGGTGCTGCGCCCGGCTGCCGCTGAGGCGCGTGTTCCTTTCGCCGCGGCCCCGCGGGAGCCCGCCCGGCCCGCCGGGCCGGGTCCGCGCGGTGGCGGGCGCCGCCCGCCACCGGACGCCCCCGCACCACCACCGCCGCCGCCGCGGCGCATCGCCCCCGCGGCAGCACCGCCGCTGCCGCGGCCGGGCAGCACCTTGCGGAACACCAGCGCCATCACCGCCGTGCGGGCCGCCGAGGCCAGCGGGGAGGAGCCCACGTTGGGCCGCCACACCAGGTGGAACACCCAGAACGGCACCCGCACCTGCAGATACAGCAGCGTCAGAAACAGCGCGATGGTGACCAGGCCCTGGCCGCCGCCCTCGACGACGTGGACCTCGCCTTGGAAGATGACGCGCATGAACGCCGTGAACGCCAGGCTCTGGGCGATGGGCACCGCCAGCAGCCCGGCCATGCACCGCCACCACAAGGACGCCAGCCGCTGGGTGTAGGGCAGGGCGTGAAACGCCAGCAGCAGCGGGGCGGCCACCACCAGAGTGACGGCCATGACGATGCGCACCGCCTCGATCACGCACCACACCACCAGCAGCACCACCAGGGCCACCAGCAGCAGGATCACGAACAGCGTCGCATCGACCACCAGCGTCGACAGCCGGTCGTTAAACCGCTGCGCGGCCCGGTCGGCGTCGATGCCCAGCGCCGCAACACCTGCGGCGATGCCGTTGGCGCCGCGGATCATCTCCTCACAGATCCACAGCGAGGCGTGGGCGGCGACGAAGCCGACCACCAGCCGGGGCAGGATCTCGCGGGCCGAATACCGCTGCTGCAGGCTCTGGTGGCACAGGACGGCCACGCCGCCGGCCAGGATCGCCAGGACGTAGAGCACGCTGGTGGCCTCCAGCACCCCCTGCCACAGGGTTTCCATGCCGCCGGTGGGCCGCGGGGTGTGGAAGGCGCGCGAGCCCAGCCAGCCCATCAGCGGTTCCAGCGACTGGACGACCAGGTCGTAGAACCAGTTGGTGACGTGGCAGCTCACCTCGAGCGCGCCGCAGTCGGCGAACTCCTCCGGCACATCCAACCCCCCGCCACCGCCGCTGCTGTCGCCACCGTCGCCGCTGCTGTTGTCGCCGCCACCGGGGCCCGAACCCGGCTCGGGTTCTTCGGGCGGCGGGGCGGGCGAGGGGCTCGGTGACGGGTTAGTCGGCGGCGCGGCGGGCGGGCTGGGCTCGACCCCGGTTTCGGGCTCGGGCGGGCGCGGCTGCGCGGGCAGGAGGGCCACGGGGCTCACCCGCCCCCCACGTCGCCCACGATGAACTCGAGGACGTCGAGCAGCACCGTGGCCAGCAGCGCGATGAGATAGCCCAAAGCGGCGCCCATCAACGACCGGCGGGCCTTGTCGGTCTCGCCGGGGTCGCCGCCGGCCAGCAGCCACCGCAGCCCGCCCACGGTCAGCAGCAGGGTGGCCAGCGCGGCCAGCAGCGCGATGATGACCTGGCGGATGCGCTGGACGACGTCGATGAGTTCCTGCGTGCCCTGGCCGCCGCCCTGGGCCAGCGCCGCCGACGCGCCGGGCACCGCCAGCAGGAGCCCGGCCGCAGCGGCCACGGCGGCGGTGCGCACCGCGAGGCGGCCATGGCCCCGAGCGCGGGACCTCGATGCAGATCGGGGGCGTGTCACCTGTGCACCTCCTGTCGGAGACGGGGTGGAGTCCGGCGCCGCCCGGTGCGGGCCTCCTCCCTTCCACAAGGCGGCAACAGGCGGGCGGGTGCTGTCAGGGCGCGAGCAGCAACCCCCGCGGGCGGCGCCGAACTCACTCCGCAAAACTCGCCACGGGCCCCGGCGGAATCGACACCGCCGGAACCAGACGGGCGGCACCGGGATTCAGCGCGACGGGACGGAACCACCCGCACCGGCGGTGGGGGCGCTCACGCGGGCGCCGATGGCGCCGGCCGCGATGGCCGCGGCCAAGCGGGCCTCGGCGCGGTGGCGGCGCTTGTGCACGGTCTTGTACCCCGCGCCCAGGTCGGCGGCCACCCGATGCAGGGTGGTGCGGGCCAGGCGGGTCTCGCCGATCAGCTGCGCTTCGCCCGCCGTGATCACCCCGCAGGCCACCGCATCGGCCAGCACGAGGTCGGGGTGGCCCCAGGGGGGCCGCGGCGCGGCCGACTCGTTGAGCTGCTCGGGCAGGCGGGGGTGGCGGTCCTCGCGGTGGCGGGCCCGCATCCCGGCGCGCTGGGCGCGGCACCGCAGCCGCCACACCAGCCGGGTCCACTCCAGGTTGACCGCGCCGACCGCGGTGACGAACCCGGCCAGGACTTCGGCTTCGACATCGGCGGCCGCGGCCGCATCCAGCCCGCGGGTGGCCCGCCGGGCCGCGGCGCGCAGCCCGGGCAGCGCCAGCCCGATCGCGGCCACCATCCACTGCTCTTCGTCCCGGGCGCGGGTGATGATCCGGCGCCAGGCCCGGTCGCGGTCGCGGTGGCTCGTCGAGGGTTCCAGTAGCCAGGTCCGGACCTGTTGGAGGTCCATGACCGCGGGGGGCACGGGTCCGCCCGCGTCCGGACCCTCGGACACGGCCTCCGGAGTGAGCCACAGGTCGTCGGCCAGGCGGGCGAAGGCGTGCTCGGCCGCGCGCAGCGGCGCGATTGTCGCGGCGGTGTCGGTGTCCATGAGAACGGGGCCTCTCTCAGACGCGGCGTCGATTCCGCGCCCCACCACAACGAACCCGGTGGACACACCACCGACCATGCGACAACAGCCGACCGACACTGCGCCCACCGACCGTGGACACACCGGCGACACACCCGGCGTGAGACCAGATACGCCGAGGAGGCCGTCGGCGGATCAAATGAAGACTACCCAGTCCTACCCTCGCGTGCAGCCCACCGTCGACGGCAACGGCACCGCCTCTAGGCCGGCGGCCTGCTACTGACCGAGTTTGTGCGCGCCACCGGCCTCGACACGGCGATTTGCGCCGCCCTGGCCCGCTGGCGCAAACCCACAGCCCTGTACGATCCCGCCAAGACCTGCACCGATGTGGCCATCGCCCTCGCACTGAGCCGCGACTTCCTGGCCGATGCGGGCCTGCTGCGCGCCGAAACCCGCCCTGTACGGGCCCGTGGCCTCGGGAGCCACCGTCTCGCGCACCATCACCGCCCTGGCCGCGATCCGCGCCGACACCGTTGGCGGCACCACGCCTTCCTCGCCTGGCTCACCCGCTCGGGGCGGTGGCTGTCCTCTTCGGTGCCCGTGACCATCACCGCCGACATCCACACGGCCATCAGCCGCATCCCCGCCGCGGCCTGGAGCCCGGCCTACAACGCCGACGGACGCCCCCGCGAGGGCGCTTGGATCTGCGAGGTCACCCACATGGTCGACCTGAGCTCCTGACCGAAGGGGATGCGGCTGATCGTGCGCGCCCAGCGCACTCATCCCGGCGCACAGCCGCGCATCACCGACGCCGACGGCAACCGCATCACCTGCTTGGCCACCAACACCCCGACCGGCCAACTCGCCGATCTCGAACTGCGCCACCGCCGCCGCGCCCGCTGCGAGGACCGCATCCGCGCCGCCAAAGACGGGCGCACATAATCTGTCCTGCCCGGCTTCGCCGCCAACCGGATCTGGTTGGAGCTGGTCCTGCTGGCCCTGGACCTGACGGCCTGGGCCCAGATGCTCGGTTTGAGCGGGCTGAGGCCCGCCGGTGGGTCCCCAAGCGCCTGCGTTTTCGCCTGTTCAGCGCCACGGGGCGGCTGGTGGCCACCGGCCGCCGCAGGCTGTTGCGGTTCAACCGCACCTGGCCGTGGTCCGACGTGCTGACCGGCGCGATCCAGCGGCTGCTGCTCCTGCAAGCCCCGACCTGAGGCGGCGTGTACCGCATCGACGAAACGAAAGGTCCATCCTGGAGCCCGTGGACTCCGGCGCCCCACCCGAGCTCATCGGGCTGAACCCATACCCGGACGGGTCCTATCCCGCCCGCTGGTGGAGCACGGACCGGGTCGGTCATTTCGGCGGCGCAGCCTCATGAAAGATCCATGGTAATAGGGGCTACGGAACTCGGATAGGAACCCGCAACTCGGGTGCACAGCATCGGCGCCAGAGTGCGCTGGCCCCTCAATTAGCCTGCCCTCATCGAGGTATACCTCGACGGGACTATCCTCGCCGAGGACGTGGGCCTCAGCGAGCACTGTAACGTGCAGGGCGGCGCAGTCGGAAGCGGCGTAGACCGCCGCGCTCGCGATCCCGGCGTCCCGGCAGGAACGGGCGACATGCACTGCGCCCCGCCCGGCGTATGCCGCTTTGAACACCAGTGGCGGGCCGACCATCCCCACGGGCGAAGGCTCATGCATGTTAGAGGTCAGTGGGACGCAATCGAAGAATTTACACCACCGCAGAATTCGGATCCAAGAATAAAGCTTAGCCCAAAATCCAAAAGACAAAATTACTGGAAACAAGGAGGGTAAGCATCAAGAGAATATTGAGATTCATCGAGTGCTTGGGCTCCTGCGCTTCCGACTTGGCCATCGCCCGACGATGGCCCTGCACGTATCGACTAATCTCAGCGGCAGCCCGTTTGTGGGCCTTGTTTCCGAGAATATTGCCAAGCAGACTGCCTGACATTCCTATGCAGATGTATGAGTCCCCGCTCGAGCATTGCAACTCTAAAGGCGGTTCACGCTGAAACAGAACCCGCTCACCCGTTCCCACCTCGACGACTTCATCGCCTGCTACCGGCCAGGACAAGACCGTACGGCGCGGGTGGAGTCCGAGCGGTTCAAGCCGTTCAGCTACGAAGAGCTGGTCGCCCGCGACAAGGCCAACCTTGACATCACCTGGCTGCATGACCCCGGACTTGACGAGGTCGAGGACCTGGCACCGCCGGAGGTGATCGCAGCCGAGATCGTCGAGGACTTGCAGGCGGCCCTGGATGAGTTCGCCGCAATCGCCGAGTCACTCAATGGGCAGGACGCGGACACAACGGGCACCTGAGCTCCGGTCTCTCTGTATGGCGGTTGGCTCCTGAATCGGAGAAGTCCGTCCTGCGGAGAGACACATAGGCGATTTCGGAAATGTTGTTGGGGCGTCCCCGCGTGCTCACCGTGCCACTTGGGATTCCGCTTCGCTTCATCAGGCCGCGGGCGAAATCGCCCGCGTGGGCGAAGGTTCTTTTCGTGATTGTGTTGCTGGCTGACCTGGAGTAACGCGTTCATGGTCCCGGTTGCGCCGCAGACGGCGGCGCCGGATCGGGAGGTGGACTCATGGCGGCAACCACGACGGCGGCGGTTGGTGACACGGGCCCGTTGGGGCTGATGCGGCCGGTGCCGCGCGGGTCGGGGGCGCCCAGGCGGGCGTTCTGCGGGCAGCGGGCCGCTGAACGCCCTGCAGCCGCGACGGCGGCCGGGGGACGGGCAGGGCCCGGGGCGGTGCCCGCCGGTTGGACCGGGCCGCGGGTGGCGCCCGCGGGGCGGGCTCCGGCCGGGTGGGACGCGGCCTCGGCGGTCCGGGCGTTGTTCGGGGAGCTGCGGCGGCTGGGGATGCGGCGGGTCTACGGCTCGGCGGATCCGAAGATGTCGGTGTTGTCGCTTCCTGGTGGGGTGACGGTGTGGGCGGTGGCCGGAGCCTTCACCTGGCGCGACGCGGACGGGCGGGCGGTGTGGTGGTCAGGTGAGGACGCCGTGGGTGCGGCTCGGCGGCTGGCGGCGGAGGTGCAGCGGCGGTAGACCCGCCCGATAGCCGAGAGCCCCTGACCGTGCAGGTTCAGGGGCTCGGTTGTGTTGGAGGGCGGAGGTTCGCCATACCGATTTCCGGCGGGCTATGGGCGAGGTGCTCACCGACGGGCGGCTCCAGGGGCGGGGGCGCGCACCCGATGGGGACGGGCCCCCTCCAGTACCCGGACGGTAGGGGCGTGTCAGGGAATGTGGGCGAGGTCGTCCAGGAGGGTCTCGGCGGCTGCGGCGGCCGCGCCGGTCGCGGGCAGTTCGCGTCCGAGGCGCCGGGTGGCGCGGGCGATGTTGGCGCACAGCAGCAGGCGGCACAACCTCCCACTGCGGGTAGACAACGGCCCGGCGAACCGGCGCAGGACCTCGTCCGCGACATGGGGCACCCGTAGCGAGGCCGACCACAGGCAGGCGGCGTCCCACCCGGTCGGGGCCATGCCCCAGCTCTCCCAGTCCAGCAGCATCAGCTCGGGGCCGGTGAGGTTCGCGTACCCCAGGTCGCCGTGGGCGCAGGCCCATTCGCCGTCGGGGATGCGGGTGTCGATGCTCGGGCCGTAGATCTCGTGGATGCGGCGTGTGAGGTGGGCGGGTTCCAGGGCGGTGCGGTCGGTGGTGTGGGCCGCCAGCGTCTCCAGCGCGGTCGCCAGACCGTGCCACCACCCCGGGTCCAGGTGGGGGTCGATGGTGATCTCGCCGGTGGTCGAGAGGGCGAGGGCGGGGGCCAGGGTGGTCTCCTCGGCCCGCCACACCACCTGACGGTCGGTGTCGGACCAGGTGGCGGCGGCGATCCAGCCGGGGCGCGGAACGCGGTCGCTGATCGCCGCCGCCGCTGCCTCGGTTCCGATCCAGGCGGAGGGGTCGAGGCGGGTGCTGTGCCGCCAGGACAGGCGCACCCAGGTGCCGGCGTCGGTGCGGAAGCCCGCGGTGCCGTTGGCCCGGCCGTAGTGGGCGGCGGCCCCACCCAGGTCGCGGCCCAGGCGGGTGCGGGCCTGGTGCAGCACGTCGTCGAGGTCCACGGCCGAGAGGTCGTCCAACCCGCGTGGCGGGGTGCTGGTGTCCTGCGAAGGCGGCATTAGGCGGTACTGATCCTTTCGGCTCGGCGGCGCAGGAGGCCGCGGTATTTCTCGATCGCTTCGGGACAAAGGCTCAGGCCCTCAGCGTGCACGATCTCGGACAGATGCGCGGCCGAACTCGTGCCGACGCAGAGCCGTTCCACCGCTGCGGGTAGAGCGAAGGCCGCCGCCGCCACCCGTTGAAGGGGTGTCGCCTGCTGCTGGGGTGGCACGAGGAGCGAGGTGTCGATCGTGGACCAGAGCGGATCGGCGGCGCTGCCGCCGAAGGGCGCCATGCCCCACACCTGGCGGGCGCCCGTGCGGGAGGCGAGGGTTTCGGCGGCCTCCAGCACCGGGGCGGGTGCACTGAGGCCGGCGCGTACGAGCACCGTATCCGGGCGGGGGATGTCCGAGTCGTCGATCGCCAGTTTGTGCGGGCTCCAGGAGGAGATTCCCCAGGCGCGGCAGTATCCGGCGTCGGTCATCTCCGCCAGCGTCTGGCAGGCCCGCCCGAGTCCCGTCGCCGAGGTTTCGGGGTTGTGCAGCAGCACCGTGTCCGGGAGGCGGCCGAAGTCCTCGGGGATCTGCTGGATGGCTGCCTTGAGCGAGGCGGGCGCCAAGCGGTGGCCCTCGGGGAAGAAGCCGACCTTGGTGCTGATCTCGAAGGAGCCGATGAGGTCGCCTGCCGCGTGTGCCAGGCTCCGATGCGCGGTGTGCTGCTGGTAGTTGGCGGCGGTGTCCAGCTTGTTCACACCGAGGTCGAGGGCGGATTCGAGTAGATCGCGTCGGGGACCAGTCCGGTATAGCCCGAGGACAGTCCTTCGTTCAGGGGAGCGCATAGGCCTTCCTCGATCAAATGTGCGGCCACGGTCGTGAGGGCCTCGTCTTGGCCGTGGATGCGGACCGAGTGTCCCGACAGCAGGGGGCGCAGTGCCGGTTCGGCGCGGGGGTGGAAGGTGAGCCGCTTGCCGCCGCAGATGACCTGCACGGCGTCGTCATCCACGGTGATCCGGGGCGGAAACTCGGTGATGGCGACCACGTCCGTCGGCACCGACGCCCCCAGCGCAGTGATCAGGGGCGTGTGGCGAGCCGGTGGGGTCTCCGCGCGGACCTGGTCGAGATACCGTGCGGGCGGATTGGCGTGTGCCGCCTCCGCGAGCTTGGCCACGAGCCGTTCATCATCGCGCGGGCCCCGAGCGCTCTCCAGGTCGTGGCGGAACTCGGTGTCGCCGCGGACGGCGTCGGCCAGGAAGCCTGCCCACGTGACACCGGTGCGCTTGGTGAAGCCGAACGTGGCGTGCAGGGAGTGGCCGGTGCTTCCGGAGTCGACGCGGATCGCGGTGTGCCACCATCCGCGCGGGATGTGCATCACGTCCCCGGCGGACATGCATCCTTCCCACACGATGTCTTCAGGCACGTCGACGTTGGGCTCGGCGTCGCGGTACATCGGGGCCGGGCGTGAGGGGCCGCGGACCTGCCAGTGCTTTTCTCCGGAGAGTTGCACGACGATGACATCGTGGTCGTCCCAATGCAGGTCGAAGCCCGGGGTATCGCCCACGGCCAGATAGCAGTTCACCGAGACCAGTTCCCCCGACCACCATCCCAGCGCTCGGCAGGCGACTTCCATGGTCGGGTCGAAGGTGTCGACCCCGTCCAGTACAACGGTGCCGCCGGCATCCAGGACGGCGCCCAGCGCTGCCATGTTCGCCTGCTGGACCGCCTGTTTGCGTCGACTGACGGCGGTGGTGAGATATCGGGACGGGTGCAGTTCCTGGCCGCCGGAGTAGCAGCGGAGCTGCGGGTTGTACAGGTAGCGGCGCTGGATCGTCTCCAGCAGCCGGTAGGGAGTCATCAACCGGGTGAGCAGTTCGGACTCGGCCAGGGTTCCGCGGGCGAACTCCACGCCCACGGAACCCGGCCCGTCCCAGCCGAACGCTTTTTCAAGGGCGGTGACGAGCCGGTGTTCCATGGCTACTCCTACTCCCGGGGAAGGTTCAGGTCGCGGTTCTCGCCGTCATCGCCGGCCGAGGTGCCCGTGGGGTCGGAGTGCTCCGCGCCGACACGGTCATGGGCAGCGCCGACTTCCTCGACCATGAGCAGGAGGCCGTCCTCGGGTGGCGTGGGATTGGATACGGATTCGCTCATGCGGTGTTCCTCTCTTCTCTTTCGCAGTCCCGCCTGCCATCAGCGCAGGTGTGGGTACGGCGGGTGGAAGCGGGACCGGCCGGTAATCGTCTACGGCGGATCCGTAGAACATGCGCCCGGCGTGAACTGCGGATTTTCTGATGATCTGGGCTAACGCGTGTCATGTGCCCGGATATCCGGGCGTGGTTCACCGGCCTCCTTCCGGGAATGGGCATCGGTGATTGGGTCGACACTGAGTGAACCGCGCAGAGAACCGGTTGGGTATCCCCGAACGGCCGGGGATGCCGTCAAACCCGTCGAAGATCGGTGGAACGGGGGCGCAACATGGCGCGCGAGCGGAACGAGAAACTTGCCGCTGTCATCGCGGAAACCGGATGGTCCCAACCGAAAGTCGCGGCGGCCGTCGTCCGTGTCGCCTCCGAGACCGGCGCGGAAGAGCTCCGGTCCGTCACGCGCTCGCATGTCGCAATGTGGATCGCAGGTACGCATCCCTCCGGGAGGGCGCCCCGCATCTTGTGCGAGGCGCTGTCCCGCCGACTTCAACGCCCTGTCACGCCCGCCGAGATCGGACTGGACTCGCTGGACACCCCCGGTACCGGCGCTTGCGAATGGCATACCGATACGCTGACCGCGCTGGTAGAACTCGGGAGCGCGAACGTGGATGTGGATCGCCGTCGGCTGCTTGCCGGAGCCGCGTACTCGGTGGGCGGCCTGGTGCTTCCGCGGCAGCGGTGGTGGGACCAAGCCCCGGCACAAGCTCGTTCCCGAGCCCCGCGGACCGGCCGACGGGTGGGAGCAGCGGCGGCCGACGCTGTCCGCGAAGTGACCGAGTTCTTCTCCCGACGGGACCAGCGTCAGGGCGGCGTGGACGGCCGGACGGCGCTGCACCAGTACATCTACGACGATGTCGCCTCCTACCTGGGCGGCACCTTCTCCAGCGAGGACGCGCGAAGCGGCTTCTTCGCGGCCGCTGGGGAAGCGGTTTACCTCGCGGGCTGGATGTCCTTCGACGCCTCCCTGCACGAAGAGGCGCGCCGGTACTTCACCCTCGCGGCCAAATTGGCGGCCGAAGCCGGTGACGCCCCCTGGCCGGCCATGTGCTGCGCGCCATGGCCCACCAAGCCGCCGATCTCGCATACCCCCAGCAGGCGGTCGAACTCGCCGGAGCGTCCGTCGAAGGCCGGCGCTACACCCGCGCATCCCAGCGCGAACGCGCGCTACTCGGAGTCGTCCGGGCCCGGAGCCTGGCGACCCACGGGCGAGGGCGAGAGGCGAGGAAAGCCCTCCTGCGCGCCGAGGACGACTTGGGCGCTGCGAAGCCAGGCGACGACGAACCGAGCCGCGTCTGGTTCTTCTCCGAAGCCGCCCTCGCCCATGAGACCGCACGAACGCTATGGGCTCTCGGCGAACTCAACGGAGCCGAATCCGAGTTCCAACGCAGCGTCCGCACAAGAAAAGCGGACACGTTCAGCCGGACCCACGCCGTGACCTTGGGCTACCTCGGTGCCCTGGAGGCACAGCAAGGCAGCGTGGAAGCCGCCTGCCACGTTTGGCACCAGGCACTGGACGTCATGCAGGACGTCCAGTCGGGCCGCGCCCGAGAGACCGTGGTCACCATGCGGCGGATGCTCTCGCCCTACCGCAAACGCGGTATCGGGGCGGTCGCCGATCTCGACGAGCGGGCCCGCCACGTGCTCGGGCGAGTAACCTGACCGGGCGACGCCCACGGGGTACCGGGCCCACGGGGCCGTTCATGCCCTGCGATCGGACTTGAGGAGATGCGCGTGGCCGAGCACATCCAGGTTCCCGTCGTCGCCACCGTGGTCGGTGGCGCCACAGGACGCCTCGACGACTTCAAGGGCGGGATCGAATCGGTCATCCGGCTCGCTCCCGAGTACCCGCTGGAGACGCTCCAGGGGATCGAGGAATTCAGCCACCTTCAAGTGACCTGGTTCTTCAGCGAGGGAGCGCCCGAGGACGTCGCCCTGCACGCCCGGGCCCCCAGGGACAACCCGGACTGGCCCGCCACGGGAACGTTCGTCCACCACAACCACCGGCGTCCGGCCCGCCTCGCCACCTCGTTCCCGCGGCTGCTCGGCGTGCAGGGACGCGAGCTGCGCGTTACCGACCTCGACGCCGACGACGGCACCCCGATCGTCGATTTCGTGGCCGTCTTCCAGGAGATGCTGCCGCGCGGCCCGGTGACACAGCCCTCATGGCCGAGCGAGATGCTGGCGGACTACTGGCGCGACGCGACGGAACGCTGAGAGACGGAAGCCGGCCAACCAGTCGGACCGTAGACGCCACTGTCCGACCGCGGTGCCTCCGGACGCGCTCGTGTCACTCCGGGGCTGATAGGGACGCCAAGGCCTCGGGGTTCCGGTGACGTCGGTGTCACTCTATTGCGCGATAGGGGCGGCGGGTCGGCTGCATGGCGCTGCCAGACGGAGGGGTGGCGGGTGCGGTCGGGCGTCGCTGCGGCATCGACGACGCCCCGCCTTGGCAGGTCAGCAGCGACCGTCACGCCTGCCTCCGTCGCCGGGCTTGTACATACCAGGGGCCTGTGGGGACGGACGAACGAGCTGTTACAGGTGGCCGTCTTTGACGTCGCGAAGGAACGCCGCCCAGGCATCGGCCGAGTACTCCAGATGTCCCAGCGTCCGGTTCTGCGTGTCGCGCACCAGCACCGTTTGACCTTCCGCCACCTCGACGCAACTCGCGTTGTTGCCGTTGCTGTAGCTGCTCTTGTGCCACTCGCGTGCTTCAGTCATGGAGATCTCCTAGAACCTGCCTGACCAGATCGAGACTGCCTCCGGGCGAAAGCGCTTCACCTTGGAGCGCATCGAAGGTAGCGACACACCGCCGGACTTGCGCTTCCGTCTCGATGATCTGCTCATCGAAGAAGTATTCGCAGGATGCGACTGTGGGCCGCCCATCGAAGGTGTAGACGCGGAACGGTCCAGCCAGTCCGGGGTGGAGCCGGGTGCTCCGAGGAACGATCTGGAGGCGCAGCTTGCGTGCGTCAACGCAGTCGATGAGGTACTTGAGCTGCGCCTTCATCACAGCTTCGTCTCCTACGACCCGGTGAATCACGTACTCGTCCAGCACCACCAAGACTATCGGCCGGTCAGATCGCTCAAAGACGGCCTGTTGCCGTTCCAGGCGGGACCGGAGCATGCGGTCGATTGCGTCGTCACTCGCCCAGGGCTGGGTCCCCATGAACACGGCGCGGGCGTAGTCAGGCGTCTGAACCAGCCCAGGAATCAGCAAGCCATGGTATTCGTGCAGCTCAACCGCCTTGCTCTCAAGGTCGCTGAACTTCTCGAAGCCCGCTGGGAAGAGGCCTTGGCTGTTGAAGTTCTCCCACATCCGGAGCAACCGGCCACCAGCCTCCAACGCGCTGTCGAGCGCTGTGGCGTGATCCGTCTGTGGCTTGAGCGATCCGCTCTCGACAAGGCTGACGGCAGACGAGGACAGCCCGACCCGGGACCCCAGCTGACCTTGCGACCATCCGCATGCGTCACGGCATTTACGCACCTCAGCGCCGTAGCGCTTCCACATCGGACTGATCTTCTTACGTCCCATCCACTGCCTTCCACCGCACTTCCCAGCTTTTGACACCACACGATCACCGATCAGCCACCGCCTGCCACCGGATTCGACGTTTTTTGAGTGACCGATGGCGGCCATAGCGCGGATGTCACCCGGCCCGCAGTGTGGTGCTCACAGACGGGAGCGCACGGCAGCCGGCCGACGCGCGAAGTCCCGTCGCAGGTTTCGACCGCCCACCGACTGCGGTCCTCAACAGGAAGGTGAACCGCGTGGCTGGAACCAAGCGGACAACGTCGGGCCGACATGGGCTCTGGCACGGATTCGATGAAGCATCAGGCTCCTGCGATCAGACAGCGAGCAGCACGCGCTTGCGCAGCAGGTCAGGGTTGGCGCGCCCATACATCTGACGTTTGAGCATCTTGAGCCGGTTGACGTGGCCCTCGACCACGCCGGAGCTGTGCGGCAGCGTAAGCCCGGCCACGACAGCGTCCCAGTCGCGCCCCAGGCCGCGGACGAAGGAGTCGAGTTCGGGGATCTGTTCGCTCCGCGCCGCCGTGGTCCACTCTTCCAACCGGTGGCCCTGCCGATGGGCCATCATGCGCGCGAAGCCCTGGACGCGCTCGCTGAGGCGCGCCAGTTCGGGGCAGGCGCCCAGCACCGCTGTGAGCTGCAACCGCTGCTCATGTTCGAGGTGGTCGGGATGGGTGAGGATCCAGGCGGTGACCCGGCGGGCGGTGGGCGGCCGGGCCGGCGCCGGAGGCGGCACAGCGTGGCGGCGCCACGGGCGGATGTGGTCGCGCACGCTCGCATAGCTCCCGTTGTAGCCCTGCCGGCGGAGTTCGTCCCAGAGCACGGCGGCGTTGGTGCACCCGTGGGCGAAGCGTTCGCGCAGGTAGGCGTCATAGCTCGCGACCTGGCGGGGGCGTTTGCCGGTGCCGTCGCGGGCCAGCAGGTCCTCGACGGTTGCGGCGCGTGCGAAGCGGCGCACGGTGTTGCGGGCGAGATCGAGTTCGCCGACGATCTCCATGATGGTGCGGCCCTGGTCGAGCAGGTGGTGGATCTGCTTGTGGCGCCGGCGGGTGCGTTCGGCCAGCGGCCCCTGCCGGATTCCGGGAGTTTCGGCCGGGGGCGGCTCGGCCGGCGTTGTTGTGGGTGCCGGTTCGGATGTGGTGGGCGGGAAGTCGCGGCGGTGGCGGGCGACGGCCCGTTCCACGGCCGCGGCGAGGTTCTGCCACAGATGGAAGCGGTCGGCTATCTGCACCGCGTCCGGAGCGCCTTGGGCGATGCCGTCGGCATAGCACCCGGCCCGGTCCCGGCAGACGACCTCGACCCCGGGGTGCTGGATGAGCCATTCCTTGACGGCCCTGGCCGAGCGTTCGGGCAGCACTTCCACCGGGCGTCGGGTCTGGGCATCGACCAGCAGGGTTCCGTAGACGTGGCCTTTGCGCAGGGCGAAGTCATCAACCCCCAGGATCCGGGGCACATCCGCGGGGCTTTCCGGGGTGGCGCGTACCTGGCGCAATAGCGTCATCCGACTCACGGCCGCGGCTATCCGCGCTGCCAGGCGTGCTCCGGCGCGACCGCCCAGCGCCATGCCGATGCCGGCGAGCACGTCGCTCAGCCCCCGGCTGCGCCGGGCGTAGGCCACGGTCAGACCGGGGACCTGTTCGGCGAAGATCCGACGCTTGCAGGTGGGCTCATCGCAGAAGAACCGGCGGACTTCCAGGTGGATCAGCACTTCCCGGCCGGAGACAGGAGTGTCGGCGAGGCGGCGCACATAGCGGCTATGCACGCGTGGTGACCGGGTCGCGCAGACGGGGCAGGCGGCGTCGTCGGCTTGGGTGGAGGCCGCGATCCGTACCGAGAGCCCAGCCCGGTACACGTCATCGATGCGCAGGTCCGCCAAGTGCGGAAAGAGCAGTGTGAAGAGGGAGGAGAACGACACCCCGCATCATTGCGGGATCGACCCGGCGTCCGCAGGCGATTCATCGAATCCGTGCCAGAGCCCCGACATGGACCACGGGATGCCGCCGGAACGGCTACTCCCGCCCCGTTGTCGCTGCCCCGCCGCGTCCCCTCGAGCGAGCCGAGCGTGCGCAGCGTCCTCTTCGGCCACGAACCGGAACAGGTCACCCGCGCCCGGAGCTGGTGCCGGCGGACCAGCGGCGTTCCCTACGACCGCCTCTATCCGGTGCTGTTGGCGCTTTCGGAGCTGTATACGAACGCGCTCACGCATACGGCGTCGGGACTCCCGGGCGGCAGGGTCCGAATCGACTTGACGGTACTGGCCGACGGCATACGTCTCGCCGTCACTGATCAAGGCCCTCGGCCGGGAAAACCGGCCACGCACCCGACTCTGCCCGAATCCGACCCGCTCGAAGAGCACGGCCGAGGTCTCGTGCTCGTGGATCGCCTCAGCCGCGACTGGGGCTGGCACGGGGTTCCCGGACTCCCGACAACGGTCTGGGCGCTGTTCGACCGAAGCCCCAGCTTCGGGCGGTAAGGCGCCATGGCATGGGACGTCGATGAGGATGGCGAGCGGTACCGGGCAGCGTACGCCCTGCAGCGCGAAGTCGGGATGCGCTGGCTCATCATGTGGGGACCGGGCTCGCGCGCGTTCTGGGCGTTCCATCGCGGTCCCGCGAGCATCGTCCCGCGTTCGGCCTCCACGCCTCAGCGCCTCCTCGACGAGATCGCCGCCGTCGAGCGGAGCCTCACAGCCGACCGACCGCCTGACAACCGCCGATGAACGGAACCCTCTTCTCCAGATGGGCAGCCGTAGGGCCGGCCAACTGGCAACCGCGGTTCGTTCGCCGGAGTGCGGCATTTGCGCAGTTGGACATCACTCGCATGTGGTCTTGTTGGCATTTTCCATCGCCTCAGATCCTCCGGCTCCGGTTGTCGGGTCCGACGGCGCTGGCTAGAGTCATCTCCCGATTCGGAGAGTAGTCATCTGATCTCTATGCGGATTGAGGTCTGGATTTGCGGTGTGCTGCGGCGTCTGTTGCGGTCGCGTTCGTCATAGCAGGTGGAAGCGCGTGCTCGGCCCCGCCGCAAGAGCCCGGATCCCGATCTGTTCCCGACGCATCCACCTCCTCCATCGCGGCGGAGGCCCCGTCCCCGCAAGAGCAGGCGATCCAGGCGTATGAGGGAATGATGGCGGCGGTGGTCGAGGGCACACACCGGGGAGCGACGGCCCACCCGGACCTCCAGCGCTACAGCACAGGCCAGGCCCGACGGCTGATGGACGAACTCCTCGACGGCACCACAGCCACCGGTCAACCGGTGCTCGAGCCCGAGGTGGCCGAGATCGACCTGCAGGCCGAGCCGCCGTCGATCGTGGTCGAAGACTGCCTCGACGGATCACGATGGGAGATCGCCGAGGACGACGTCGACGCCCAAGGCGAACTGAAGGAGGGCGAGGGGCCTCGCCCCGTCACCGCCACGGTGACGAAAGGGTCGGCGGCATGGAAGGTCGCGGACTGGTGGATCGGGGAGTACGGCGCTTGCGAACAGTGAAACGTTTCCCGGCGGCCGTGTGCCTGGCGACGGCAGCCGCCATTCTCGCGTCCGCAACGGTGCCCGCCTACGCCGACGGCGTCGACCTGCTGGGCAAAGCCGACTGCTCCGGATCCGCATGCGAAATCAGCGCACGGTCCGAACGGCCGGGGCAGAGCGGCACTGCTCCGGGCGGGGACGGCTCGTCCTCGGCGTCGTCCGGCTCGGTCCCGCTCGAGCCGGAGTCGCGGTGCAGTGAGCCGGAGAACGGGCGGGCGCACTGCACGACGACCCTGACCGTTCCGGCCGCCGGTGGCAGGAACGGTGTGGATGTGGCAGCGCTGGCCGAGCAGGCGCGGGCGCGGTTGGAGCTGCCGGAGACCGACATCGGATCGTCGCCGCCGATGGGCGGGATGATGGTTGTTCAGTTCCCCGTGTGGCTCTGGATCGAGAAGGACCAGTGGGAGCCGCGCACGGCCGAGGTGTCGGTGGCGGGCGGGTCGGCGTCGGTGACGGCCACCCCGCGCGAGGTGGTCTGGGACATGGGCGACGGGAACGACGTGACGTGTGCGGGGCCGGGCACGGTGTACGACTCCGCGGTGCACAGCCCCGGGGCGGAGTCGCCGGACTGCGGCTACAGCTACACGTTGTCGTCGAAGAACCGGCCGGGCGCCACCGACACGGTGACGGCCACCATCGTGTGGGACGTGGCGTGGGAGACCTCGTCCGGCCAGGGCGGGGAGCTGGAGGCGATGGAGACCAGCGCCTCCCGCCGGGTGGAGGTGGTGGAGGTGCACTCGCTGGTGGTCGACGGCTGACCGCAGCCCCTGCTACCGGTCGCGGACGACGCGGCGGGAGACCGCGGAGGGCGAGGGGCGGCCGCTGCGTGTCGGGGCCGGCGGCCGGAGCGGCCCGTGTTTGCTTTGCGGCCTGCTTTGCCGCGCGATTCGGTGCCACGATCACGCGTATTCGCGACACATCGGGGGCACACCTTGGCGCGCGCTTAAGAGTGTGCGCCCCGGGCGCAATAATCAGCGCAGGTCAGGGTGCAATCAGGGGTGCAGGGCACAGCGCGGGACTGGACACCGTCGGTGTCCTGGATCCCCGTAGGCGGCGGGCCGTGCGGCGGCCCGTTCGCCCTCGTCTCTCGGCTGGTTCCGCTCCGCGTCCGCTGTACTGATCTCTCATTCTCCATCCCTTTTATTGTTTCTTCTCTGTATTTTTGTTTTTCTCTGGTTTTGTTTCTTCTGGGTTTTCGTGGTGCCCCGGTTCGGGGGTCATGATCACCCGTGTTGGAGCCGTTCGCGGATGGTCGGATGTTTGCCTGCGGGTCTGGGGAACCCTTCGCGCGCGTGCGCGGTTCCTCCTGAGTTCGGGTGTCGCGAAAAAGGTTCCGCGGGCGGTTTGACTTCCGTTCCGGGGCCAAGTTGCTCTTGGTGGTGCCAGCGGGAACGCCGACGGAAACCGCACGGGGGAACGCCGGGCGTCTTGACTCGGCGAACGAACCCAAGCGACGTTCGGGAGGGATTCCCGAGGGCGAGGGAATGCAACCGCCCCCGGAAAGGGAGGTAAACCATGGGCGAAAGCGAGAAGCTTTTCTGTCCGCAATGCGAGGAACCGGTGCGGCACATGCCGCCGCGCATCTGGGCCACCGGCACCGACCGGCCGGCCTACAGCCACCGCGACGGTGAACCGCTGTGCCCGGTGCGCACCGGGACGGGCCACCGGCCCGCCGACCCCTTCACCCGGAGCCCGGCCGAGTAGACCGCGAGACCGAGGGGTCCCGCAAACCGAGAGCGCCCGCGCCCGAACACCCGGCGTCGAATTCCACCTCGCGACCGGGGTGGGCGCGGGCCAGCAACTACCACGATTAGTAACGAGGAGTGTGCTGTGAGCACCATTATGCCGCATGAGGCGGGCTTCCCCGCCACCTTCACGTCCCACGCGGCCGAGGCGGTCCTCTACCCGAGCCAGGTGATCACCGCCTATGCGGGCGGGCCGGGCACGGTGATCGTCTACAGCTGCCATGAGCGCCGGTACCGGGTCCGCCTGGCCGAGGAGGCCCGCGACACGACCGAGCCGGACGAGGTCCTGGTCTGCGGCCACGGCGACATCGAGATCGCCCTGGAACACGCCCGCGCTGCGGGGCTGACCCTGCGCCAGATGACCCGGCCCCTGGCCCAGGACTGCCGGGCCCACCTGGAGGCCTGGGCCGATGTGGAACGCCTCGCGGGTCTGCCCCCGGTCCTGGACCTGCGGCGCGACATGGCCCGGAGCGGGTTCCACCTCGACCGGTGCAGCCACCTCGGCACGTGCGAGGGAGCCCGGACCACGCAGGACTTCTTCGCCCACCTGCGCGTGCCGACCGTCATGGCGGCGGTGCGGCACCGGCCCCTCGGCGAGGGGCGGTCCGAGGTGCGGGGCGGGCTCTACGACATCGCCGCGGAGTTCGCCTCCTGGGACGCCCCGGTGCAGGAGGGCCTGGTGCGGACCCGCGCCAACGAGATCACCGCCGCGCTGTATCGCTACCTCGGCCGCTGACGTACCGGCGGGCGGGCGCGGCCCCGGGTGCCGCGCCCGCCCCCGTACCCGACCGAACTCCGAATCTTTGAAAGGACCGATCACCATGGCCAGCACCGCTGTGCGCACCGACATCCTCACCTGCCTGCGCGGGCGCACCGCCCCCGCCACCGCCGCTGAGATCGCCGAGGCGACCGGCCGGGGCCGCTCCACCGTCACCCAGGCCTTGCGCGGCCTGGAGACCGACGGCCGTGCCACCCGTACCCGGATGAGCCACGAGCCGGGCAAGCGCGTGGCCGACCTCTGGAGCCTCGCGGCCACCGGCGCCGCCACCGAGGGGGAGGGCGAGGCCCCCGCCTCGCCGGACCCGGACAACGACGCCCCGGGACCCGTGTCCGAGTCGCCGGCCCCGCGCGAGGCCCCGGCCGATGCGGCGACGGCCGACACACCGGAGGCGGCGGACGCACCGGTGCCCACGGCCGAGGAGGTACCGGCGCCGCGCCCGGCACCGGCGGCCGCCACCTCGCAGGAGGTTCCGAAGAAGAAGGGCGCGGCCGACTCGGACACCCGCACGCGGGCACCGGAGCAAACCGACGGGGCGGCGCAGACGAACAAGGTCAGCCGTACGACCCGGCTGGAGCCGGGCGGGCTGCGGAAGATCGTCAAGGCCATCCTCGACTCCGAACCGGAGGAGGAGTTCTCGCCCACCGAGATCAGCCACCTGCTGCGCGGGCGCAGCGTCGGCGCGATCCAGAACGCCCTGGCCCGGCTGGTCAAGGACGGCGAGGCCGAGCTGACGTGTGAAGCCCCGCGCCGCTACAGCGCCGCCTGAGGCC
Organism: Streptomonospora litoralis; assembly: GCF_004323735.1. Taxonomy (GTDB): domain Bacteria; phylum Actinomycetota; class Actinomycetes; order Streptosporangiales; family Streptosporangiaceae; genus Streptomonospora; species Streptomonospora litoralis. Next base: position 4,326,485 of record NZ_CP036455.1, read on the forward strand.
GAGGGCGGGTGCCCGGGCGCGTGTTCTTCCGCCCCGGGCGCCCGCCCTTCGTGCTTGCCCGGAGGCCGTGGGGGCTTCGGGCGCGCGTGTGTGTGCGGTGTCCAATCCGGCGGTGGGGCCGGCTTTGTTCGGGGGAGGCAGGACCCTTCGGGGCGAGAGCTGGCGAGGTGGGTGGATGCGGCGGACAGCGCGACGGCCGACGGTTGGCGGAGGTTCTGCGTGCGAGGGCGGCGGTGGTGCCCGCGGTTCGGTCCGGGGCAAGGGGGCCCGGCCGCCGACGTGCGGGGGCCGGGCGCCGAGATCGCGGCGTCGGCCGATCGCCCGGATGCCCCCGCGAAGCCCGCAAATCGGGCTGCGGTGGCGAGGTTTTTCGTGGATCCGATGGGTGAGTCCACGAATCCGCTTGTGATCGGGGCGGAGTGGAGCGGCCATGGGGCCGCTCCCGCACCGGCGGGAGCGGCCGACCACGCCCAACCTCGACCCCGTACCGGAAGGAGGAGGCGATGGGAAACACCGGCGACGGGCCGGGGCGGTCGATGACCGCTGAGGAGGTGGCCCGCCTGCCGGTGGTGCTGGATCCGGTCACCGCCGGGCGCCTGCTGGGGATCGGGCGCACCAGCACCTACCGGCTGCTGGAGACCCGGGCGTTTCCCGCCCCGGCCTTCCGGGCGGGCAAGCGGTGGCGCATCCCCACTTCCGGGGTGTGCGCCCTGCTCGGGCTCGCCTACCCGCCCACCGGCGGGACGGGCACGGGCGGCGGGGGTGGTCGGCCTTCGGATTCCGACCAGGAAAGGTGACCGATGGCCATCCGCGAGGGATCGGTGTTCAAGCGGTGCAGCTGCCGCGACGACACCACAGGCAAACCGTTGGGGACGAGGTGCCCCAAGCTGAAACGGCCCAATGGGGGCTGGAACTCCGCCCACGGAACCTGGGCTTTCCAGATCGAGTTGCCCCGACGCGCCTCCGGCGCGCGGCGCCAGGCGCGGCGGATCGGGTTCGACACCCAGGAAGCCGCGCGCGACCACCTCGACCACATCAAAGCGGCACTGGCGGTGGCCGAGGGAGACGAGCAGGCCGCGATCAAAGTGGCCGACCTCATCGAAGCGGCGATCGCGAAGCGCACCGACCTCCCGGGCACGGACGAGGTGCGGCGGCGTATCGGCGGGGGCGCCGATACCCGCGAGCAGGTGCCCACGGTGGGCGAGTGGCTCACCGAGTGGTTGGCGGGCAAGAAGAAGCTCGCCGCCTCCACCCGGTTGTCGTATCAGGGCCACATCACCAACTACCTCGCCCCGCACCTGGGCTGGGTCCGGTTGGACAAGCTCGGTGTGGGGCATCTGCAGATGATGTTCGAGGCGATCGAGGAGACCAACGACCACATCCGCACCAGCCGCGCCAGCGACGACCGCGAGGTTCGCGCCTCGGTGCACGGGATGCGGACCGTGAGTGTGTCCACCAAGCACCGGATCCGTGCGACGCTGCGCAGCGCCCTGTCGGCGGCGGTGTCTAGGCCGGACCTTCCGTTGCAGGTGAACGTGGCCTCGCATATCGAGTTGGAGTCGGCTCCGCGCCCGAAGCCGGTGGTGTGGAGCGCGGAGCGGGTCGCCAGGTACCGGAAAACGGGGGAGGTGCCGGCCCCGGTGATGGTGTGGACCCCCGAGCAGACCACCCGGTTTCTCGAGCGGGCGTACCGGGACCGGCTCTATGCGCTCTTCCACCTCATCGCCCTGAAAGGCCCCCGTCGCGGTGAGGCGGTCGGGCTGGAATGGGACTCGGTCCGGTTGGACGACGGCGCCATCGACATCACGACGCAGGTGGTGCAGCTGGGCTGGGACACGGCGATGTCTGCGCCCAAGAGCGCGGCCGGGCGGCGCACCGTCACCCTCGACACGGACACCGTGAAAGTCCTGAAGGCGTGGCGCAAGCGCCAGCGCCAGGAACGCCTCAAGGCCGGAGAATCTTGGACCGAGTCCGGGCGGGTGTTCACCCACCCCGACGGGACCGGGCTGCACCCGGGGTGGGTGAGCGGGTTGTTCGGCCGGATCGCGGCCGAGGCGGGCCTGCCGCCGATCAGCCTGCACGGGCTGCGCCACGGCGCCGCCTCGCTGAGTCTGGCGGCGGGGGTGGACGTGAAGGTGGTCTCGGCCGAGCTGGGCCATACCACGACCGCGTTCACCCAGGACACGTATCAGAGCGTGTTTCCCGACGTCGCCAAAGCCGCCGCCGAGGCGACGGCGAAGCTGCTGCCGTTGAAGCAGACAGGCGCCGGGGGCTGACCCCCCGGGGGGCGCGGGCGCCCTGGTCCAGGGCGCCCGCTGACGCGGTGGCGGCCCTGTATGGCCCGGTGGCGGGCTGGTGCGGGGCCGCTGGTGTGTGGGGCGCTGTCCGGCGGGCGGGGCGGTGTGTGGGGCGTGTGGCGGGTGCCGCCGCGCCCCCGGGCGGGGCTGGCGGCACGGTGTCGGCCCGGCGGCCCGGGGTGGTGCGGGTCCGGCGGGACCCTGATCGGCTAATCCGATGGGGATCTTCGGGCTGGAGTCCAGCTGGGGAGCGAGCGCGGAGCGAATTCGGAAGACAAACCGGGCGAATCGACACCCCGGAGAGTGTCTGGCAGGCCTCTCACCTGCTAAAATGTGGCGCACCTGGCAGGATTCGAACCTGCGACCGTCGGATTAGAAGTCCGATGCTCTTTCCACTGAGCTACAGGTGCTTGGTTCAATTGTGACCAGGATCCCTCACCCGTAACGACATTGTGACCTGCGTGTTGGCGGAGCGTGTTGCTCGCGTCCGGGGTGGCCCCCGGCCCGCTGGGGTGGCCGACTGGGCCGTGGGGCGGGCGCTGGTGGGGTGGGCAGGCCTGGGTGTCGTGACATTCTACGGTATTCGGAAGATGTCACCCATCGCTGGGCAAAACAATAACAACTACGGACATTCGTAGTTGCGTCTCGTTAGCACGCGCGCTCCACCAAATCGGTCCGTACCGGCCTCCCCGGACACGTTACCCGTGATTAACCGCAGGTGGGGCGCCTGTTACCGGTGTTTCGCCAAGTCGCACCGAGTCGGGCGAGGTGTGGGGTGTGCCACTCTCCCGTCGAGATCGGGGTTCCAGGCAGCTTGACCTAGAACACCCACCAGCCACCGTGGGCGACGACGAGGGCGAGCAGGTTGATGGCGGCCATGTGTTCGCCTCCTACTCGCGGGGGCCTGCGCTACTGCCGTCGCGGGATGGTGATACAGACAAGCGACACCCTTCGCCTGCGTCCGCTTTGCCCGCTCACTCTGACCGGAACTGATTACTATAAGTGATTGATTAGCAAATTCGATTACTTTAAGTAGCTGTCCTGTGGGTGTCGCGGGGGACGGTGCGCTTGCTCTACGGCCGCGCACTAACGTTGAGCGGGTGAAGAAGCAGGATCGACGCTCGGCGTGGCCGACCGCTGCGGGGCTGCTGTGCGGCGCCCTCCTGGATCGCGTGCTGCCCGATCCCGAGTCCGGGCATCCGGTGGCCGTCTACGGTCGTGCCGCAGGGCGGCTGGAGCGGCTCGTCTACCGGCCGTCACAGGGTCGGGGTGCCGCTTTCACGCTGCTCGCGGTCGCTCCCGTCGCGGCGGGCGCCGGGCTGTTGCATTCCCGGTGCGGCGGTCCCGGCGTGCGTGCCGCTGTGACCTGCGGGGTCACCTGGGCTGTCGTCGGCGGGGCGATGCTGGGGCGGGAGGCCGAGGCGATCGCCGGGGCGCTAGAGGCCGGGGACCTCGACGAGGCGCGGCGGCGGCTGCCGGGCCTGTGCGGTCGTGATCCCCAGGCTCTGGACGAGCGGGGTTTCGCCCGCGCCACGGTGGAATCGGTCGCCGAGAACACCTCCGACGCCGTGGTCGCGCCGCTGCTTTGGGGTGCGGTGCTGGGCCTCCCCGGGCTCTGCGGTTACCGCGCAGTCAACACCTTGGACGCGATGGTGGGACATCGGTCGCCCCGATACGCGCGATTCGGTTGGGCGTCTGCTCGGCTCGACGATGTCCTGAACTGGGCGCCCGCGCGGCTCACGGCCGCGCTCACGGCCGCCGCGGCGCCGGTCGTGGGAGGGTCGCCCGCCCACGTGCTGCGTATGCGGGCGCGCTACGGCTCCCGCCATCCCAGCCCCAACGCCGGGCACTGCGAAGCGGCGTTCGCCGGCGCGCTGGACCTACGGCTTGGAGGCAGGAACGTGTACGGATCCCGGGTTGAGGACCGCCCGGAACTGGGGGAAGGACGCTCTCCGGAAGTGACCGACATCCGCAGGGCGGTGCGGCTCGCCCGGACCGTCAACGCGGCCGCGGCCGGTACCGCCGCTGCGACGGCCCTGGCCCTGGCCGCACGCGGAACCCGGCCGACCCGCTCCGCGCCCGCCACGGCAGTCGACCGGTCCGGCGTGCCGACCCTCGCCGCCGGCGCACTGTCCCTGCTGCTGCGCCCAGGGGCGAAGGGGCGCCTCGCCCGCCGCCTCGCCGCGCACGCGGCATTCGGCACCCTCCGCGGACGGAGGGCCTCGTGACCAGCATGATCCGCCGCGGCCCCGCCGGCGCACCTGCCCTGCTCGTCGCCGGGACCACCTCCGACGCGGGCAAGAGCGTCATCGTGACGGGCATCTGCCGCTGGCTCGCCCGCCAGGGCGTCAAGGTGGCCCCCTTCAAGGCGCAGAACATGTCGTTGAACTCCGCCGTGACCGCGGACGGCGCCGAGATCGGCCGCGCCCAGGCCGCCCAGGCCGCGGCGGCGGGCGTCGAGCCCACTGCTGCCATGAACCCGGTGCTGCTCAAGCCCGGCAGCGATCGCCGCAGCCAGGTCGTCGTGCGCGGACGCCCCGTCGGCGAGACCGACGCCCTGGGCTACCGCGAGTTCAAGGACCGCCTGCGCACGGTCGCCGCGGAAAGCCTGGCCGAGCTGCGCGCCGAGTACGATGCGGTCGTCTGCGAGGGCGCCGGCAGTCCCGCCGAGATCAACCTGCGGCGCGGCGACATCGCGAACATGGGCCTGGCGCGCGAGGCCGGCCTCCCGGTCCTGGTGGTCGGCGACATCGACCGCGGGGGCGTATTCGCCGCCATGCACGGCACCCTCGCCCTGCTGGAACCCGCCGACCAGGCACTGATCGCGGGCTTCGTCGTCAACAAGTTCCGCGGCGCCCCCGAGTTGCTGGAGCCCGGACTGGACATGCTGCGCCGCCTGACCGGCCGCCCGGTCCACGGTGTCCTGCCCTGGTTGGACGGCCAGTGGCTCGACGTGGAGGACTCGCTCGCGCTCAGCGGCGAGCGCGGCCCCGCCCTCGCTCCCCTGCGCGGGCGGACCCTGCGCGTGGCGGTCGTGCGTACGCCGCGGATCAGCAACTTCACCGACATCGACGCGCTGGCGGTCGAACCCGGCGTCGACGTCCGCTTCGCGACCTCCCCGCACGAGCTGGACGACGCGGATCTCGTGGTGCTGCCGGGCAGCCGCGCCACGGTCGCCGACCTGGCGTGGATGCGCGAACGCGGACTGGACGCCGCGGTGGTGGACCGCGCCGGACACGAACGTCCCGTACTGGGCATCTGCGGCGGATACCAGATGCTGGCGCGCACCATCCACGACGAGGTCGAGTCGGGAGCGGGCGCGGTGCCCGGGCTCGGCCTGCTGCCGACCAGCGTCGACTTCGCCGCGGACAAGACCCTCGCCCGCCCGGTCGGATCCGCCTACGGACACACCGTCGAGGCCTACGAGATCCACCACGGCCTGACGCGGATCGAGGACGAGCCCGGCACCGAGCGCTTCCTCGACGGCTGCCGCAGGCGCGCAGTGTGGGGCACCACCTGGCACGGCGCTCTGGAGAACGACGCCTTCCGCCGCGCTTTCCTCGCCGATGTGGCGCAGTGTGCGGGCCGGGACTTCGTGCCCGCCCCCGACACCGACTTCGCCGCCGAGCGCACGGCGCGCGTGGACGCGCTCGGCGACATGGTGGAGCAGTACATGGACACCGACGCGCTGCTGCGGTTGATGGAGCAGGGCCCGCCCGCGGAGTTGCCGATCGTGCCGCCAGCGGGGCTTCCCGCCGGTTGAGGGCACTCTTCCGTGACCGGCACCGGCTTGTGGCCGCGTCGGGCGCGCCCCCGGCTACCGGCGGGGCCGCCCGTCCTACGCCGAAGATCCGGGCCGGGAGGACCACGGCACCGTCGGCTGGAGCACGGCCTCGGTCAGGCCGCCGCTGCGCAGGCCGGTGATCTCCTGGTACTCGGGGTCGGCGACCATGCGGCTGAACGTCGCGCGGTCGGGGTAGCGGACGAGCAGGACCGCGTCCCATGCCTGGCCCTCCTCGGCGACCAGCGGCGACGCCCCGTCCCCGGCGTAGATCACCTCGGCCCCGTAACGCTCCAGGAAGCGCGCCGCCTGCCGGGAGTACTCCGCATAGGAGGAACGGCCGCCGGGTGCGAACCGCAGCAGGTTGAGCATCACGACGGGACCGCCCGGGTCCTCGTCCAGCATGCGCGCGAGGTCCGCTCCGGAGGGGTCGACTGCCATCGGTGGCTCCTTCTCGTCTCCTTCGATGTGCACCCCACCTTCGCATACCGTCCGGTTGGTATCCAGTCCCCCCACGAGCCGCCACGGCGCCCGCGCGTTTCGGTCGTACCGCGCGGCGCGCCGTCCCGGTCAGGACGGCGCGCCCGCGGGGACCGGCGTCAGCGGATCCTGGCGCCGTACACGTGCTCGACGGCCAACGCCATCAGCACCCGGCGGTCGGTCACCATCACCGACCGGTACTCCTGCCAGTCCGGGTGCTCCCCCGCTGCACGGCGGTAGTAGTCGACCAGCGCGTCGACCTCGGGACCGCCGGGGTCGGCTCCCGGACCGGTGAGGGTCGCCGTGCCCTCTGCAGTCGCCCACGCCCACCCGTCGGCACTGGTGACCTCCAACGCGGCCCGCGGGTCGCGGCGCAGGTTGGCCGTCTTGGCTCGGCCTTCGGTCATCGAGACGTAGATGACACCGGCCTCGTGGTCGTAGAAGGGTTGGACCGGCGACATCTGGGGCCGGCCGTCCGACTTGATCGTCGCGAGGACGCCGAGCCGGCTTTCCGCGAGCAGTGCGCGCGGGTTGAACGGTGCGTCTGCCATGTCAAGCTCCAAGTCGCGTTCGCGGGCGGCTATTCCTCCCGGTCCTCCCCGACGCGGGGCCGGATCCGGCCGCGGGGCAGCACACCGGCGCGCACGGTGAACCCGCCGTTCCGGGGCGTTCCGCGGAGTTCCCCTCTCCGCGCCGACGCCCCCGCCTGCAGCCCGCGCAACCCGTACCCGGCGAATCCGTCCACTGCCCGGACCGTCGTCCCTCACCCCCGGCCGGGCGCGGCCGCCTGTTCAGCCGCCGTCGGCGGTGCTCCCGGCGCGGGCGAAGAGCCCTGCGACCCGGCGCAGGTAGTCGCGGAACTCGGGCGGCTCCTCGACGTCGAAATCGGCCTCCATTTCCAGCAGGATCAGCGCGGGCCAGTGCAGCTCGTCGGTGCGGACGACGAGTCGGCTGGCGCCGCCGCCGACGTCCTCGGCAGTGCCCCACTCCCCGACCGTTCGCGCCACATCGGCGGCCGGGGCGCGGACGCGGACCACGACCCGGTAGCGGGCCGGGGCCTCGGACAAGCGGGCCTGCACGAACGCCTCGGCGTCGCCTTCGGGCAGCTCCCGCTGCCGGAAGCGGGTTCCGGTCGGCTCCGGATCGTGAACGCGATCCACCCGGAAGGTGCGCCAGTCGCCGCGATCGGTATCCCACGCCGGCAGGTACCACCGGCCGTTCAGCTGCACCAGCCGGTGCGGTTCGACCAGGCGCGCCGTCCGTTCGCCCCCGGAGGCGGTGTAGTCGAACCGCAGCCGCTCGGTGTCACGGCACGCCCGCGCGATCGCCAGCAGAGCGAGCGGGTCGATCCGCGGGCCGGCCATCCCCGGCGGCACGGGCGCCGTCGACGCTCGCAGCGCGTCGATGCGTCGCCGCAGCCGCGGCGGCAGCATGTCCATGACCTTGGTCAGCGCCTCGACCGCAGCCTCCCCGTATCCGGCGGCGCTGCCCGCGGCCGCGCTGCGCAGGCCCACCGCGATCGCCACCGCCTCCTCGTCGGTCAGCAGCAGCGGCGGCATGGCGCGGCCCGCACGCAGCTGGTAGCCGCCGCCCACGCCGGGGGTGGCGGCTACTCGGTAGCCGAGTTCGCGCAGGCGGTCGACGTCGCGGCGCAGCGTGCGCTCGCTGACCGCAAGCCGCTCGGCGAGCTCGGCGCCCGGCCAGAACCGGTTCGTCTGCAGCAGCGACAGCAGCCGCAGTGTCCGCTCGCTGGTGTTGCCCATGGCTCCAGATTCTGCCGGATCGCGGCCGGAAACCGACCGGGATCGATCCTAGGTTGGCGCCATGAAGACGACGATGATCGAAGCGCGCGGTCTGACCAGGCGTTTCCCCGTTGGCAAGCAGGTGGTCGAGGCGGTGCGCGCGGTCGATCTGCACGTCGCCGGCGGCGAGGTGATAGCGCTGCTGGGGCCCAACGGCGCCGGCAAGAGCACCACGATACGGATGCTGGCGACCCTGCTGGCGCCGACCTCGGGAACGGCGACGGTGGCCGGGCACGACGTGGTCCGCGAGCCCGGTGCAGTGCGGCGGCGCATCGGCTACGTCGGCCAGGGCAACGGGGCCGGCCACGGCCAGCGCGGGCGCGACGAGCTGGTCAGCCACGGCCGCGCCTACGGAATGAAGCCGGCGGCCGCTCGCAGCCGCGCCGGCGAACTGATCGACGAACTGGAGCTGTCGGGGGTGGCCGACCGGGTGGTGTCCTCTCTGTCGGGCGGTCAGCGCCGCCGGCTCGACATCGCGATGGGCCTGCTGCACACTCCCGACCTGCTCTTCCTCGACGAGCCCTCCACCGGCTTGGACCCGCAGAACCGCGCGCGCCTGCACTCCCACATCGCCCGGCTGCGCGCCCGGCACGGAACCACGATCGTGCTGACCACGCACTACCTCGACGAGGCCGATCTGCTGGCCGAACGCGTGGTGGTGGTCGACCACGGCAGCGTCGTCGCCGACGACTCCCCTGCCCGGCTGAAATCCGCGCACGCCGGGGACCGCATCCTGCTGGGCTTCGGCGACGCTGAGGCGGCCGATCGGGCGGCCCGCCACGTAGCGGGAATCGCCCAGGCGGCCGTGCACCGCGCGGGCACGCGGCTGGAGGTCCGGATGAGCGGCGGGGCCGGGTCGGCTCCCCGGCTGCTGCGCGAGTTGGGCGGGCTCGGCGCCGAGCCCGCCGAGGTGGAGGTCCGCCGCCCTTCGCTGGACGACGTCTTCCTGAACCTGACCGGCCGGAGCCTGCGCGAGGACGGCGCTGCGGCCGGTGCCGGGGACGGCCCGCAGCCGCGGCCCGGCGAGACGAAGGAGCAGCAGGAAGCGGAGGCGTCCCGATGAGCGCGACGAATGCGGTCACCGACACCGCGACCGTCTTCACCCGGGAGTTGCGGCCGGTGCTGCGCGATCCCGTGTCGATCGTCTTCAGCATGGTCCAGCCGCTGTTCTTCCTCGCCCTGTTCGCGCCGCTGCTGCCCGAGTCCGTGGCCGGTACGTCGTCGCTGCAGTGGTTCGTCCCCGGCGTCCTCGTGATGTCGTGCCTGTTCGCCACGGGTATGACGGGGTCGAACCTGCTGTACGAGCTGCAGACGGGCTCGCATGAGCGGCTGCTGGTCTCCCCGCTGCGCCGCTCGGCCCTGTTGACCGGGCGCGCGCTGAAGGAGGTCGTGCCCGTCCTCGCCCAGGCTGCGATCATCACGGCCGCGACTGTGCCGTTCGGGTTCCGTCCGTCGATCCCCGGGGCGCTGGCCGGCCTGCTGGTGCTCGGGGTGCTCTCGGTCGGGCTGGGGTCGCTGTCCTACGCCCTGGCCCTGGCCTCCAAGGACCGCGAGTGGCTGTTCTGGAGCGTCCAGCAGACGCTGCTGTTCCCGCTGCTGCTGTCGGGCGGCGCGCTGCTGCCCGTGGAGGAGGGCCCGGGGTGGCTGCGGACGCTTGCCGCGTTCAACCCGCTGACCTACGTGGTGGACGCCGAACGCGCGCTGGCGGCCGGACACGTGGTCTCGGCCGATGCGGCCGAGGGCCTGCTCGCGGCGGCGCTGGTGGCGGCAGCGGGTCTGTACGTCGGTATCCGGGCCATGCGCCGGGGGTGAGCGGATGCGGTCTGCGCGGTGCGCGTGGCACCGCACCGCGCAGACCGCATCCGCACGGACGCCGGCGGCTCGAATGCCGACTCACGGCGGAATCCGCGTTGAAGGGCCCTTGACGGCGCGCCATCCGGGCATGAAGGTATCCGGTAAGCGGTTTCCTTGTGAAATCCCCCCACTGCACGCTGTAATGCCTACAAAGTTCGCTTATCGCCCGGAAATCGCTTACCGACTGCGCGTGGCCGCCCGCGGTCGCGGGGGGAGCACCTGTCCATCCACGGTCGGAGGGAACCCCGAGTGAACAGAGCAGCCGGTCTCCTGGCCACCGCCGCCGGTGCGGCGCTGGTGGCCACCGCACTACCCGCAGCCGCCGACGCCGGCCACGGCCACGGCGGCCACCACGGTCGCGGCGGCGATCACGGACACCACGACCGCGACCTGGGGCGCGAGACGCTGGGCGACCGCGACGGCTGGGGCGCCGCCGAGGGCGGGACCACAGGCGGATCCGCGGCCGACGCCGACCACGTCTACACCGTCGACACCTGGGCCGGGCTGCAGGAGGCCGTCCAGGGCGACGAGCCCAAGATCGTCTACGTCGAGGGCGACATCAGCGCCATGACCGACGCCGACGGCGACTCCCTCTCCTGCACCGACTTCAACGACCCCGGCTACAGCTGGCAGGAGTACGTCGCCACCTACGACCCCGACGCCGGCTGGGAGGGCGAGGCGTCCGGGCCGCTGGAGGAGGCCCGCGAGCGCTCCTACGACGCCCACCGCTCGCATGTGATGCTGCGGCCCGGCTCCAACACCACCATCGTCGGCCTGGGCGACGCCTCGATCAGCGACGGCTTCGTCCTGCTGGAGAGCGTGGAGAACGTCATCCTGCGCAACCTCGGCATCCACGACGCCTACGACTGCTTCCCCTCCTGGGACGGCGAGGCGTGGGACGCCCAGTACGACAACATCGAGGTCTCCCGCACCGAGCACGTCTGGCTCGACCACCTCACCGTCTCCGACGGCGGCAACTACGACAGCGGATTCCCGGTGATCCACGGACAGCGCGTCGAGCACCACGACGGCCTGCTCGATGTGGTGCGCGCCAGCGACATGGTGACGATCTCCTGGAACCGGCTGGACGCCCACGACAAGACGATGCTGATCGGCAACACCGACAGCGACCGCTACGACGAGTGGGACAAGCTGCGCGTCACGGTGCACCACAACCGCTTCAGCAACGTCACCCAGCGCGCACCGCGGGTGCGGTACGGCCAGGTACACGTCTACAACAACCTCTACACCCACTCGGCGGACTCGCCGTACGACTACCAGTACTCCCTGGGTGCGGGCGTGGAGTCCCACATCTACGCGGAGAACAACTTCTTCTTCATGCGCGGCGGCATCGCCGCCGGCGAGGTGATCCAGTCCTGGCGCGGCACCGCCATCCACGAGGAGGGCAGCGTCTTCAACGGCCGCCGCACGGACCTGCTGGCCGCCTACAACGCCGCGAACCCCGACGCCACGCTCGCCGAGGACACCAGCTGGACCCCGTCGCTGCACCGCCGCGTGCATCCCACGTGGGCGGTCCCGGCGCTGGTCCACGCCAAGGCCGGTGCGGGCGAGGCCCGGTAGCGCCCGGACCCTTCGGCGCAGACGGCCTCCCGCGTCTGCGCCGTGCGGGAGCCGCCCCGCCGGTCCGGCCCTCCGGACCGGCGGGGCGGCGGGGCGGCGGGGCGGCCGTATGCGTGCTGCGAACGGCCGCGCCCGCCGGTCCCCGCAGCGCCCGTTCTCTACGCTCGGGTAGGAAGGACTCCGTGGCAATCACGGGAAGCGCGCTGATAGGCGCGGTCGAGGCGGGCATGATCGCCGTGCCTGCGGGCGGGATCACGCTGCGGGACGAGGGTTCGCGGAGTGAGTGGCGGGTCGAGGTGGGCGCGTTCCGGATGGCCTCCCATCCGGTGACCACCGAGGTGTACGCGGCGCTCGGCGGGCAGGGGCACGCCGGATCCGCGGGGGGCGGCACACCGGTGACCGACGTGTCCTGGCTGGAGGCCGTCCGCTTCTGCAACCGCCTCTCGCGGGCCGCCGGACGCACACCGTGCTACACGGACGGCGGCGATCCGGACGGTCTGGACGTGGTCTGCGACTGGGGCGCCTCCGGGTACCGGCTGCCTTCGGAGGCGGAGTGGGAGTACGCCTGCCGCGCGGGCGACGCCGGGGTGCGGTACGGGGATCTCGACGACATCGCCTGGCACCGCGGCAACTCCGGCGCGGCCGCGCACGACGTGGCGACCAAGGCGCCCAACGCCTGGGGCCTGCACGACACGATCGGCAACGTGTGGGAGTGGTGCTGGGACCGCTACGATCCCCGGGTCTACGGGCCCTACCGCGTCTTCCGCGGCGGCGGCTGGAACGATCTGCCCCGCGGCTGCCGCGCATCCTGCAGGCGCAAGAGCCATCCCACCCTGCGCACCGACGATCTGGGATTCCGCCTCGCCCGGTCGCTGTGAGCGGTGGCGTGAGGGCGCTCAGCGTGTCAACTGCCGCCCTCCGGCCACGGAGAGCGCCTCGCCGTTGACGTGGCCGTTGGCGCCCGAGCCCAGGAACACGGCGGCTTGGGCTACGTCCTCAGGGGTGCAGATGCGTCCCGTCGGCGTCTTCGCGCCTTCGGCGCCGATCACCTCCGGCCCGAGCCAGGGCGCGTTCAGCGCCCGCTCGGTGCGGGTGAACCCGGGTCGCACCACGTTGGTGAGGATCCCGTGACGGGCTTCCCGGACCGCGAAGACGCGCGCGGCGGTCTCGACCGCGCCCTTGGCGGCCGGGTAGGCGGTGGGTCCGGCCATGGGCTGCTCGACGATGTCGGTCGAGATGAGCACCACCCGCCCCCATCCCGCACTGCGCATCGCGGGCAGCACAGCCTCCACGAGGGCCAGCGTCCCCGCGGCGTTGGCGGTGAGGCTGCCGATCAGGCCCTCCCGGCTCTGGTCGCCGAACTCGGGCCAGGCGACGGCGTTGGCCACCAGGACGCCGATGCCGCCGAGCACGTGCTCGACCTCGGTCACCGCCCGGTCGATCGAGTCCGGGTCGCCCTGGTCGATGCGGACTTCCGCGGCGCGCCCGCCGGCGCCGGTGATCGTTCGCACCACCTCCCGTGCGCCCGCGCGATCGCTGTGCCAGCCCGCCGCGACGGCGGCGCCCTCCTCGGCGAACGCGGTGGCGAGAGCGCGCCCGATCGCGCCGGAGGCGCCGGTGACCAGCACGGTCCTGCCGCTGAGTTTCGTGTCCATACTGCCTCTCTATTTATATAGCCGACTACTTATTAGCCGACTATACATCAGTAGCATGGGCGAGTGGAAAGCGACGAGTCCAGGCGGGTCAACCGCGCGCTGAACAAGATGAGCAAGCTCTACCGCGAGGTGAAGTCGCGCAAGCTCGCGGCGCTGGGCCTGCACCCCGGCCAGGACGTGCTGCTGTGGCTGCTGGCGCAGGAGGAGGACGGCATGACCGTCTCGCAGCTGGCCGCGCAGCTGGGGATCGAGTCACCCACGGCGACCCGTACGCTGGCCCGCATGGAGAAGCGGGAACTGTTCCGCCGCGAGCCCGTGCCCTCCGATCGCCGGCAGGTGCGGATCGTGCTCACCGAGCATGCCCGCCGGTTGATCCCCGAGATCGAGGCGGCCTGGGACGAACTCGCCGAGGAGACGCTGGGCGGGCTGTCGCCCGAGCAGCGCTCAGCGGTAGTCGAGGCGCTGGAGGACGCCAACGACCGCCTGCGTGACCAGGTGGAGGAATCTGTTCTGACCGAGGAGTAGCCGAGCGCAAATGGCCGCCACCGTGCCGCCCCGCGGCGGCCAATACGGCCGCGTTTGGCGTGGTCACACGCCGGTGATCCGGTTCCAGACCTCCTGACCGCACAGCACCAGGAACAGCGCCCCGGCTACGGCCAGGCCGGTGTTGCTGAGGATTCCGCTGCGCCACTCCCGCGGGGTCCGCCGGGTGTTTAGCAGCCACATGAGGGTGAAGGCCAGGAAGGGCATGAACGCCGACCCCAGCACGCCGTAGGCGATCACCAGCGCGATCGGCCGGTCCAGCAGCAGCAGGAGCATGGACGGGAACGTCAGCCACAGCAGGAAGGCGCGGAACTCCCAGCTGGTCTCCCGCTCCTCCACGCTCCGGTCGGCGCGGCCGCGGATGTTGCCCACGAAGTCGGCGAACATCAGGCTCACGCCGTGCCAGACGCCCAGCAGCGAGGAGTAGGCGGCGGCGAAGAACCCGACGAGGAACACCACCGAGACGAACGTGCCGAACCGCTCGCGCAGCACTTCGGCGAGGGTGATCAGCCCCTCGTCGCCCTCGGCCATCGCGATCTGGGCGGTGTGCAGCAACTCGGCGCCGACGATCAGCATGGCGACGACGAAGACACCCGTGGTTATGTAGGCGACCCGGTTGTCCAGGCGCATCATGCGGATCCAGGCGGGGCTGCGCCAGCCCTTGGCGTTGACCCAGAACCCGTAGGCGGCCATGGTGATCGTGCCGCCGACGCCGCCGATCAGCCCGAGGGTGTAGAAGAGGGAGTCCTCCGGTGTGCTCGGCACCAGGCCGCCGGCCAAGGAGCCGAGGTCGGGGACGAGGTACACCGCCAGGCCCACCACGGTGACGAACAGCAGGCCCACCAGCACGGTCATCACCCGCTCCAGGACGGGATACCGGTTGAACCAGACGAAGAGCAGACCGGTGATCCCCGCGGCGACCGCGAACACCCACAGGGGGACGGCGGGGAACAGCGCCTGCAGGGGCAGTGCGGTCGCCGACATCGCGGTGGCGCCGTAGACGAAGCCCCAGATGACGATGTAGGGCGCGAAGAACACGAAGGTCCACACGCCCATACCGCGCCATCCGTCGAAGATGGTCTGGCCCGAGGCCAGGTGCCAGCGGCCGGTGGCCTCCGCCAGGGCGATCTTCACGACGCAGCCGACGACGACCGCCCACAGCAGGGCGTAGCCGAACCTTTCGCCCGCCACCAGGCTGGCCACCATGTCGCCCGACCCCACACCGGTGGCGGCGACGACGATTCCCGGACCGATGAGCTTCCATCGGGCCTTGTACTGCTCCTGCTGCTCCCGTTCGGCCACAAACTCCCCTTCGACGCCGTCGCAGCGGGTGAGCCCGCCGCAGCATAGGGCGATTCCACGCTATTCGGCCGGTGCGGGGCAACCCGTGCAACCGGCCTACTGCTTCGGTCGGACACCGTGAAGCGCCGGGCGGCCGGAAACGGCCACCAGTGCCGGGGAGTGTGGGCGGCGCAGCCCGGCCGCGGCCGGACACCTGTGGTCGGCACTCCGGCGGAAAAAATGCTACATCGTGTGCCAAAAACACTGTGGCGCCGTTAAGCTCGCACCATGGCGACACCTCACCTCGCACCCCCCGTAGCGTTCGACCCCGGCGACGACACCGACGAACTGGCCGAGCGCCTCGCCGCCACCGGCCCCCTGGCGCGGCTGCGGATCGCGGGCCACACGCACTGGGCTCTGACCAGCCACGAAGCACTCCAGGAAGCGTTGCACCCCCGGTCGGACCTCTTCGTCCGCAGCGCCACCTACCGCGACCACCACGGCGAATTCGACGCGTCCTCGCCCTTGATCGCCAACATCCGGGTCCGCTCGATGCTGACCCAGGACGGCCCCGATCACCGGCGCGTCCGCGGCCTCGTGCAGAACGTCTTCACGCGGCGGCGCGTGCAGGAACTGCGCCCGCAGGTCGAGGCGATCACCGAGCGCCTCCTGGAGCGGATTGCCGAGCCCGGCGCGCCCCGGCCCGTCGATCTCAAACAGAGCCTGGCCATGCCGGTGCCGATCCAGGTCATCGGGCGGCTGCTGGGGTTGGATCCCGACGACTACCCCGCGATCTCCGACATCGCCGAGCGAACCCTCTCCGGTGTCGACACGGCGGTCGTGGAAGAGGCGTACCGGTTCATCGGGGACCTGGTCCGCCGGAAGCGCGAGAACCCCGACGACGCCCTGATCAGCGCGATGATCGCGGAGAACAGCGCCGACGGCGACAAGCTCGGCGCCGAGGAACTGGCTGACACCGTCTACCTGCTGCTGATCGCCGGATTCGAGACGACGATGGGGGCGCTGGCCAACGGCTGGCGCCAACTCCTGCGCCACCCCGACCAGCTGGGGCTGCTCACCGGCGGCACCGTCACCTGGGAGCAGGGCATCGAGGAGGTCCTGCGGCACAGCACCAGCGTGAACCTGCTGCCCGCGATCTTCCCCACGCGCGAGGTCAGCTACGGAGGCGTCACCCTGCCGCAGGGGACGCCGGTGCTACTCGCCTACAAGGCCGCCGGACGCGACCGCAAAGTGTGGCACGACGCCGCCTCCTTCGACGTCACCCGCGAGCGCACCCCGAACCTGGCCTTCGGCTACGGCGCGCACCGCTGCCTGGGTGAGCACCTGGCGCGCCTGGAGCTGGGCGTGGCCCTGCCGGCCCTCTTCGAGCGGTTTCCCGGCCTCCGCTCGGCCGAGGACGACGAGCCAGCCCCGAGCCTGCTGATGAGCCACCCGCGCAGGCTGCTGGTGTACCCGTAGGCACCACCTCACGAGCGCCCGGCGGGGCGGCGGCGCGCGAGCGGTCGCACCCGCCGGGCGTTCGCGGCCTGCCCCGCCCGACCGTGCGGCGATCCTCGAACCATAGGAACTCGCCCCGAACCACCCGAAGAGGAGTCCCGTGTCCCGTCCCCGCCTACTGAGGTCCCTGACTGCGCTGGCGCTGGTGCCGACAGCCGTCGGCTGCTCGCCGCCCGCGGACGACGCGCAGTCCCCTTCGCCCGATGCGGCCGCCGCGATCGAGAAGATCGAGGACCTGGGCGCCCTATGCGAGAACCCGGGAGAGGGCTACGGCAATGCCGCACCCTATACCGGCGAGGGGCCGCACCCCACCGTCGTGTTCTCCGCCGCCGCCATGGCCGACACCGACCCGCACACCCGGCCGGGGCTGGTCGACACCCGTGACGCCGCGGAGGACGCGACGCCGATCAGCGGATGGTTCCCCGGATCGCTGAACGCGACGCAACTGCTCGTCTGCGCACGCGGGCGCGGCCCGGTGGAGAAACTGCACACCTGCGACTACGAGGAGTCCGAATGGGACTCTTTCGGCGGCGGACAGGACAGCGGCACCCCGAAGCGCAGCACGCTCCCCCTGTTCAGCCAGCGGTTCACCTTCACCGTGTACGAACTCGCAACGGGCGAGAAGATCCACGAGACCGACTTCACCGCGACCAACGGGCACTTCGCCGGTTCCGGCCTCACGACCGACTGCCCGTCGGTGCTGCAGTACGAGGAGTCTCCCTCGGAGCTCTACGCCGCTCCGTCGGCGGAGGACCTGCACGAGCAGCTGGCGCCGATCGTCGAGGAGCCGACCGCCTGAGGGGGCGCGGTCGGCGGCGCACCGACCGGGCGCCGCGCCCCTCCCCGGAACGCCCGACGCAAGCGGGCGGGCACGGGAGGCAGCGGTACACGCGGCAGGCGAAGACGCTCCGGCTCAACCGCGTCCCAGCAGGGCGCGGGCGAAGCCGCCCAGACGCTCCCCCAGCGACGGCGACCGCGTCGCGGCGGCCGGCGCCGGGCCGGACGGGCGGACCGCGGCGGGCTCCGGGAGTGCCGCCCGGCTCTCGGGCAGGTGGACCTCGCCGAGGTCCACCGGAAGCTCCCGCAGGCCGTTGATGACCATCGAAGGGCGGTCGGGCAGCGCGTCGGCGGGTACCGCCAGGCGCAGGGGCGCGGCGCCGAACAAGCAGTGCACGGCCGCGCCGGCCACAACGGTGGCGATGTCCTGTCCGGCCCTCGGGCAGCCGTGGCCGCCTGTCCCCCACCCCAGGTGCGCGTTCGTGCTCGACGTCAGCTCGCGGGCGGCGAGGCTCTGGTTGGCCGCGGCGATGCCGAACCCGACGAGGTCGCCGCCGCGCAGGCGGTAGTGGCCGATCGTGTGGTCGGCGGTGACCCAGCGTCCGGGAAGCATCGCGACCGGAGGGCGGTGGACCTGGACGGTGTTGACGACTGCGCGGACGTCGCCGAGCCCGGAGCGCAGGTCGGCGCCCATCCGCGGGTCGGTGAGGAGTTCGCGCAGGCAGTTGCCGATCAGGTGGGTGGTGGGGTCGTAGCCCGCGGCGAAGAGCAGCGCCGTCTGGTCCGCGGCCTCTGCTCGCGTGTGCGCAGGCCGGTCCCGATCATGCAGCAGGAACGAGAGGACGTCGTCCTGCGGATGCCGCGCGCGCTGCTCGGCGAGCGCCGCGAGGTCCTCGGCGAGCTGTGTCCAGGCCTGCATGGCCAGGTGCGGTTCGCCGTCCCAGACCGTCTCCATCAGTGTGCCGATGCGGTCGGCCTCGGCGGCGGTGAACCCGACCAGGCGGGCCAGCACCGTGCCCGTCAGGCGGCGGGCGTAGTCGCCGATCAGGTCCACCGGGCGGGGATAGGTGTAGCCGGCGGCCAGGTCGTCACTGCGGCGGCGGGAGAACTCGGCGATGAGCCGGTAGGCCACCCGTTCGACGGCGTCGAGCACCCGGTTCCTGTCGATGAGGTGCTGCAGGGCGTCCTGCAGCGCACCGCGGTAGCGCGCATGTTCGCCGCCGTCGCGGAAGCGCGCGCTCTGGCGCCGGATCAGCTGCACGGCGGTACCCGACGATTCGGGGATCAGACCTTCCCGCATGTCCCGCCAGTGGTCGGGGTCGGCGGAGAAGGGGCTCGCGGGCTGCATGGCCCAGCGGATGGACTCCCAGGAGAGCAGCAGCCAGCCCCGCGCGTAGGGATCGAACCAGGCCGGGGCCACATCCCCGTAGGTCTCGCGCAGGTACTTCCACCGCAGGTCGGGGCGTTCGACGGGCTCGTAGAGCTTGACAGGCGGGACGGGGGTGGTCATAGAGCACCGGTTCGGCGGATAGGGGGCGAGGGGTAACGAGGCGCGGCGGCGCCGGTCCGGGTTCCCACCGACCGCACGGCCGACCGGCGGGATGCCTCCGGATGCGCCCGCCAGCGGGTTCACGACCGCGTTCCCGCCGCCGGCGTGGTCGGGCGCCCGTCACGGGACTCCGGCGGTGGCGTTACTCCGGTACTCCCGCGCCTCCTGCGGATCGCGCGGAGTCGGCGGAGCCTCGTACTGCGTTCTGGTCGGGAGGGAGACAGGCCCCGCCACGGCGTGGTTCCGTCCCCCCGCCGGTGGTAGGCCCTCTCCCACCCGAGTAGTAATTATGATACACAGTGTTCCATTTTTCTAGGGTCGAAGTCAGAGCGCATCCGGCGGATTCGGGGGTACTTCGTCCGCAGCGGGCCGGGACTCGCCGCAGCGTATGTGCGCTGCGCCGACCCGCGATACCACTCGCCGCAGCGCCGCACGTAGGCTGCGCCTATGTCGACAGGGCCGCGGGAGACGCAGAGCAGGCCGGACCCGGGAACCGTCACGCCGGACTCCGAGCAGGAGCGGCGCGGCTCCCCCGACGCCGTCGCATACGCTCCGCAGCGGCCTGCGCCTCGCAAGGTGCACTACCGCAAGTCCGAGCGGACACGCCTGGAGTTCCTGGACGCGGCGGAGACCGCGCTGGCGGCCGTTCCGCTGAACGAGTTGACGGTCGAGCGGGTCTGCGAGCGGGCCGGGAAATCCCGGAGTACCTACTACCGGCACTTCGACGACCTCCCGGCCGTCATCCGGGAGCTGATCAGGACCCGCCACGCGGTGTTCATCGCGGAGATCGAGCCGAAGGCCGGCGAGCACCTGGAAGACTTCCTGCGGCGCGGCATAGACCTGCTGCACCGCTCCTGGCAGCAGCATCCGCAGGTGTGGCTCACCGCCCTCGACCTGCACGTCCTCGGCGATGAGGGCAGCAGGATGCAGGCGGAGTGGACGCACATGCTGCTGGAGAAGACACCCCGGATCGCCGCGCTCGCGCGCAACACCCACTACAAACTCGCGTCCCGCCCCCCGGACCGGTTGGAGGGGCGGATCGGCAACTGGCTGCTCGGCACCTACTTCGTCTTCGCCACCCTGTACCGCTCCCCCGGCCGCGAAACCGTGACCGCCCAGGTCGACGATCAGACCGACCTGGGGATCCTCGCCTGCGGCTTCGAACCCGGCCGGGTGAGCGCACGAGAGCGTGCTCGCCTGGCGTTCCTGGACGCGGCCGACGCGCTGGCGGCAGACGTCCCGAGCGGGGAACTCACCGTCGCCGAGATCTGCCGGCACGCCCGCAAATCCACGACGACCTTCCACCGCTGCTTCCCGGGCGGACTGCGGGAACTCCGCGGCGTCCTGGACGCGGTGCCCGCCGACGCACCGGCGCCCGCCGCGCGCCGGTAGAGGTGTAGGCCGCTGGGCACCGCCCGGCGGCTATCCGTGCCCGGTCCGCCGCTGACGCCGTCAGCCGCCGCGTAGATGGTCCCGCAGGCGGCGGGCCGCGCGGCCCATCAGGGCGTCAGCGCCCGGCTGGGTGATGGCGGGGACGCGCGACGCCGTCAAGGCGGCGACGGCGAAGGTCTGGCCGTCGGAGTGCTCCACCACTCCGAACTCGTGGCGGAGGTTCAGCAGGGTCCCGGTCTTGGACGACCAGCGGGCGGCGTCGGAGGCGAAGTCGGGTGCCAGGCGCTGCCGCAGCACGTTCGCGGCCATCAGCTCCCGCACCCGCTCGGCCACCTCGCCGGAGATCGCCGAGGGCCGCCACAGCGCGTGGAGCAGGTCCACCATGGCCCGGGCGGATGCGGAATTGGCCCGGGTCACGTCGAGCTGGGGTACGCCGTGGCCGCGGCCAGGCGTACCGCCTTCGATGGCCAGGGTGTGGGCCAGGTGCGCCTCGCCGGGCCCGAGCCGCTCGGCCGGGGTCTGATTCAAGTCGAGCAGCATGTGGCGGACCGCGATACCGCGCAGCCCGATCCCGTCCAGCCAGCGGGCGACCTCCTCCGGCCGGACGAGCCCGAACAGAGCGTCGGCGGCGGAGTTGTCGCTGACCGCCAGGCTGAGGTAGAGGAGATCGTCGAGGGCGATCCGGGCCGGGTGGCGGAACCTGCTCACTCCCACCGGTCCGGGTGTGGCCACCTGCCCGGGCTGCACCTCCAGGCGCGCGTCCCCCTCCAGCTCACCGCGCCGCACGCGGTCCAGCACGGCGGCCGCCAGGGGTACCTTCACCAGCGAGGCGATGGGCAGGTCCACGTCGGCATCGATGCCGACTTCGTCGCCGGTGTCCAACTCACGCACCAGGAGGGAACCGTACAGACCGCCGTCGTCCAGTTCGTCGCCGACGTCCCGCAGCAGGGCCGTCTCCGTGTCCCGCAGCGAGCTCACTCGGACCCCCGCCCCGCCGCGGTCGCGCCGAGACAGCGGGCGAGGCCGAGGTCCAGGGCCTCTTCGACCCACCGGCCGTCCGTGCCCGTCCCCGCTGCGACGGTGTAGCCGCGAGCCGGTTCGATCTCGCCGATCGGGCGCCAGTGCAGCCGCAGCTGCCGCGCCTGGGCCGCCGAGCACAGCAGCAGGTCCGCCGAGCACAGCACCCGCGCCGCGGCCGATGCGAGCGCGGTCGACACCGCGACCTGGGACGGTTGCAGACCGGCGGCGTCACCGTGCCGCCGGATGCGGTCGCGGATGTGCGGCACGTCGTCCTCGGGCTGGATCCACAGCCGGCGCCGCCTCTCGGTGTCACCGCGGCCGACGCGCAGCGTCTCCAGGTACACGGCCGCCGCGTGGGTCTCGACCACTCCGCCTACACCCAGGGGGACCGTCCACTTGCCTTCACCGGGCGGGACCGCGGCGGTCGCCGCCCGCACCTGGCGAGTACGCAGCAGGTCGTCCCGTCCCGGCGGCGGCGCCGGGTGCAGGTCCAGCTCGATGCCCTGCCGCAGCGCCTCGGCGCCGAGCAGGGCGAGGTCGCGCGTGGCGCAGATGTCGGGAACGGCCAAGCGCAGCGGGGCGAGCCGTGCGCGTTCGGCATCGTGCTCCATAGCCTCGGCCAGGCTGATCAGGCGCTTGGCCGACGGCAGCATGTCGTGACCGAAAGGAGTCAGCGTGGCGCGCCGGGTGGAGCGGTCGAACAGCCGCCCGCCGAGATGCCGCTCCAGAGCCGCGATCCGACGGCTTGCCACCGGCTGCGGGATGCGTGCGGCCGCGGCGCCGAGGGTGAAGCTCCCGCGCTCACTGACGCGTACGAAGGCGAGGCAGGCGCCGACGAGGTCCATGTGCCGCAGACTATGCCGTTTTCGCATCGGAGTCGCCATTTCCGTCTTGGACCGTATCGGTGCCGCCGCGCGAGACTCTGCGTGAGGCCGCCGGGCGGCGGCCCTCCACCACCCGGGCGCCGGGGGCTCGGGGCGTCGCACCCGGCTGCGCTCCCGTGCCGACCCGACCGCCGACAGAAAGGACCTGTCACATGCTGATCCGATCCCGCCTCGCCGCAGTCTCCGCCGCGGCGGCCGCCCTCGCAATGGCGCCGCTCGCGAGCTGCGCGGCGGCCGAGGAGAGCGCCGCTCCCGCCGCATCCGGCTCCTCGGCTCCCGGAACCCCGCCGGGCGCAGCTGCCGCCCCCGGCCAGAAACCGGTCCCGCCGGGCGAGTACCGGCCCGAACTGCTGCGGCTGGAGCGGGAGTTCGACGCCGACCTGGGGGTCTACGCGCTGGACACCGGCTCCGGGGAGGTCGTCTCTTTCGGGGCCGACGAGCGCTTCGCCTACGCCTCCACACACAAGGCGTTCTCGGCCGGCGCGGTGCTGGAGCAGACGCCGATGGAGGGACTGGACAGGCGCATCACCTACACCGAGGAGGATCTGCTCGATTACGCCCCGATCACCGAGAAGCACGTCGACGAGGGCATGGAGCTGCGCGCGGTGATCGACGCCGCCGTCCGCTACAGCGACAACACGGCGGCCAACCTGCTCTTCGAGGAGCTGGGCGGGCCCGCGGGCCTGCAGGCCGCGCTCAAGGAGATCGGGGACGACACCACGCACGTGGACCGCACCGAGCCCGAGCTCAACGAGGCCGCTCCCGGCGACATCCGCGACACCAGCACACCGGAGGCGATGGCCGCCACCCTGCGCAAGTACGCGCTGGGCGACGTGCTGCCGGAGGAGAAGCGGGAGATCCTGGTGGACATGCTGCGCCGCAACACCACCGGCGACGACCTGATCCGCGCCGGGGTGCCCGAGGGCTGGACGGTCGGCGACAAGAGCGGTGCCGCCGCCTACGGCACGCGCAACGACATCGCGGTGCTGTGGCCGCCCGAGGGCGACCCGATCGTCATGGCGGTGATGTCCGAGCGCGACGCCGAGGACGCGGAGTACGACGACGCCCTCATCGCGGAGGCGGCCGAGGCCGCCGTCGGCGCCCTGGAGTGAGCCCGGCCGGCGAAGGCGTCGCCGCGTGGCCGCGTGCCACGATCTTGAGTTCTCGTCGCGTTCTCGTTGTCGATCCTGTACCGGTGGCCACGTTCGGCCCTGATCATGACCACCGGTGCAAGATCGACGTTACCGGAGATCCGCCGTTTACCACGCCACTTCCGGGAGAAACGCGCATATCAGCCTGATTATCACCATGGCACTCCGCGCTGCCACGGTGCTCCGTACGGGCACCGCACCGGGCGCCCTTGCCGTGATCAGCGGAAAAGCCGGTGTTATGCTGTCTTTTCCGCCCGATCGCAATATCGGAAAGAAATGCGATGCACCAATCCCCCGGCGGTCTCGGCGACGACGCGGTATCGCGCAGGTCCCGCGGCACAGGCGGGTCGCGTTCCCGGCTCGGCAACGACACCTCGGTCTTCGGCGGCACCTTGGGTGCCCTCGTCCAGGCGGGCACGGTGCACGGCGGTGTGCACGTGCACGCGGCTCCCGCCGGTGAAATCCCGCGCCAGCTCCCGCTCGCGCCGCGGAATTTCACCGATCGGGAAACGGAGCTGGAGCGCCTCGCCGCCGCAGCGCGCGCCGCACCGCGCGAGCGTGTCCCGCAATTGATCGTTCTCGGCGGCCCCGGCGGCGTGGGGAAAACGGCGCTCGCAACGGCATTCCTGCATCTGTTCGCCGATTCCTTTCCCGACGGCGCGCTCTACGCGGATCTCCGCGGATTCACCGAGCCCGGCCCGCTGGACCCGGCCGGGGTGCTGGACGGGTTTCTGCGCACCCTGCACGCCGACCCCGCTCGGATCGCCCTCGACCCGGCCGGGCGCGCCGCCCAGTTCCGCTCCCGAACAGCGGGGCGCAGCATGGCTCTGCTGCTCGACAACGCCGCATCGGCCGCCCAGGTGCGCCTACTGCTGCCGGGCGCGGGGGCGCACATCGTGGTCGTCACCACCCGCCTCCAGCTGGCCGGGCTCGCCGCCGACGGCGCCGCCTTCGTCGAAATCGATCCGCTCGGCACAGGCGCGGCCGCCGACCTGCTGGAGCGGATGCTGGGTCCGGACCGCACACGGCACGAGGCCGAGGCGGTGCACCGGTTGGTCGACCTGTGCGGTCGACTGCCGCTGGCCGTGTGCGCAGCCGCGAGCCGACTGTCGCTGCGCCCGCGCCAGAGCGTCGGGGGCCTCGCCGACCAGCTCGCCGACGAGCGGGGGCGGCTCGCCCGGCTCAGCCGGGAGGATGAGCTGTCGGTGCGCTCGGTACTGGACGCCTCCTATGCCGCCCTGCCCGATACGGCGCGGCGCCTCCACCGCAGGCTCGGGCACACGGCCGGCCCCGACACCGGACCGGCGGCGATGGCGGCGCTGCTGGAGTGCTCCCGGGATGAGGCGGAGGAGGCGGCGGAGGATCTGCTGGCGGCGCACCTGCTGGAGGAGCACGCCCCGGGCCGATACCGGCAGCACGATCTGCACCGCCTGCATTCGCGGCGGCTCCTGGAGGACGAGGAGACCGGTACGTCCCGCGAGCAGGCGCGGCGGCGGCTGGCCGAGCACTACCTGGATTCGGCCGTCAACACCGACGCTGTGGTCAATCCGGGCCGCTGGCACCTGGGCCCGCGGTACGCCGCACAGCGGGGCGGCGAACGGTTCGCCGACCGGGGCGCCGCGATGGCCTGGCTGGAGACCGAACTGCCGAACCTGCGCGCCTGGGTCGCGGCCTGCCACGCGGCGGGCGACCACGCGTTGAGCTGGCAGTTGTGCGAGGCCCTGCGGAATGTTTTCGTGCAGCGCAAGCACTTCGACACATGGCAGGAGACCTACACGACGGGCCTGGCCGCGGCCCGCGCGCTGGGCGATGCGGCGGCGCAGGCGTTCATGCTCGACGGGCTGGGAGTGCTGCGGCTGCACCGCGGCGAGGCCGCGGCCGCCCGCGACCCCTTGCACACGGCCTTGGAGATGTGGACGCGCGCGCGGCACGAACTCGGCCGGGCGTCGGCATTAGAGGATCTCGGAGTCGCCGAGCTCGCCGCGGGCGCGCCCGCGGCGGCCGCCGAGCACTTCGGCTGGGCGCTGCGGATCCACCGCGGGCTGGGCCGACGGCGCGGCATCGCCCTCATGCGGCGCCGTCTGGGCGAGGCGGCCCGCGACCTGGGCGACCACGCCGCCGCGGCGGAGCATTTCCAGCACGCACTGGAGTACTTCACCGAGTCGGGGGAACCGTACATGAGGCTGCGCACGCTGGTCGGCCTCGCGGCCAGTCGGCTGGCGGCCGGTGCGGCCGGGGGCGCGGAGCGCACGCGAACTGGCGCGAGCGCCGGCGCCGATCCCCACGCAGGCGCAGGTCCGGCCGCCGACGGCGCCCCCGGCGGCCGCGCACCTGTCGCCGGTGTGCTGGCGGACGCGCTCCGCATCGGCTCCGAACTGGGCGCCGAGACCGAGGTCGCCGGGGTTCATGTGCTGCTTGCCGACCTGGCTGCGCTGGAGAGCCGCACCGCCGACGAGCGCGCGCATCTCAGCACCGCATGGTCCATCTGCAGCGGACTGCACGCTCCCCGAGCCGCAGAGATACAGCGACGGATCGATGCCCTGCCCCCGCCTGAAAGCCGGTGAGGACGCGGCGCGGCCAGGCGTCGGCGAGGGCGGACACCTCCAGTCCCGCCGCCGGCCAGGTATGTGCGACAGAGCCGAGTAGGCGGGCGTCCCATGCCGAGCGGGCGACGAGGGCGCCCGGGCCTCTACGTGAACGCGCACGCGTCGAAGGGCCGGGGGCGGACCACGCGGCATCAGCGCCGCGGTCCGCTCGTGTGTCCGAGCCGTCGCAGTCGGGCAGAACGCTCGCGCCGCTGTACACACCGCTGGCGGTCGTTGAGCCGTGGATTACGACGGCCGGACGAGGCGCCCCGACGGCGAGGATCCGGCAGGCGGGCGCGCGACCGGTGACGGCAGCGGCGCTCGCTCTCTCTGCTTCCCCGTAGGCCGGTAGGGGAACCCGCCCGGGCGCCGCGGACTCGGCCCCGGGCAGCGACAGCACGTCGGCCGCGAGCAGCCAGGCCCGATCGGCGGATTCCGAGGCCCAGACCTGGTCCTCCACTGTCCGGCGCAGCGGAGCCCCGTCGATCGTCCGCACTTCCACTTCGGTACGCACGCGGGCGCTGCGCGGCGCGCTCATGAGGCGCGGCACCCGGTCGCGGGCCCGTCGGGCGCCACCGGCGCGGGTGCGGGCAGCGGGTGGGCGGCCGGCGGGTCGGCGGGCTCGGAGCAGTCCATGAGGGCGTAGGCGTGCCGCCGGATCAGCTCGGCCGAGCGGCCCGGCGCCGATGTCAGCAGTCCCGCGAGCGCCTCGCCTTGCGCCGGGTCGGCGCCGTCGATCGCCCGCTCGATCGTGCCCGGCGCGGTCGCGGCGGCGCCGAGGGGCTGGGCGCGCCGGTACAGCTCGGCCACCTGGGATCCCGAGACGATATCGGCCGGTGCACCCGCCGCGAGCAGTGTCGGCCGGTTCAGGGCGGCGCCGTAGTACGTGACGGCTCCGTGGTCGCCGATCACGGCGTCGGCGGCGACGAGCGCCGCCTGCCACGCGGCCTCGGGGGCGAGCAGCCGCAACCCGGACCGCCGCGCTTCCGCGAGCCACGCCGCGACCTGGCGTCGGCCGTGCGTCGACCAGATAGCGGGGTGCAGTATCGCGGCGGTCACGTAGTCGGCGGGCAGCTCTCCCGGTAGGCGGCTGAGCAGCTCCGAGCGGCTGCCCGCGAGTCCTAAGCGGCCCCATGTGCTGGACAGGACGACCAGGCGCTGGTGCTCGCCCACCCCGAGGGCCCGGCGGTAGGCGCGCCGGTGCGGGAGGCTCGCGATCATGCGGTCGTAGCAGGGGTCGCCGACCACACGGCAGACCTGGGCGGCCTCGGGTGCCTCCCGGGCGATGACGGCGTGCTGACGCTCATGGGCGAGGCCGATCACCGCGGGCACGACCCGGCCGTAGCGTACGAGCGCCGCGGCCACCGCCCCGCCGACCGGTCTGCGCGCGGGCGGGCCGTAGCCGGGGCGGCGCGGGATGCGCTTGGAGAAGCCGACACCGTGCGGCACGACCATGGTCGGTGCCCGCACCTCGTCGAACTCGCCCAAGTGCGCCGCGATCGCCAGGTCGAACCGGTGCTCGCGTGCCCTTTCCCAGCCGAGCACGGCCCCGTTCATCCGGCGGACGTACTCCGCGCCGGACGCGGAGAAGGGCGACCCGCCGACAGCGGTATGCAAGGTTTGAATGCGTGTGTCCGATTCGAGCGCCGGCAATATGTCGGCCAGCCGGTCGCCGCCCATCCACGACTGGACAAGGCCGAGCACGCGGCGCTCCACCGGCCAGGTGAGAGGGGCCAGCGGGCCGGTGTCGCCCCATCGGCCCGACATGTCTGCGGCCTCTGCGCCGCGGGGTCCGTTGTCAACCACTGTCGTCTCCCATCGCCTTCGTCGACGTACGGGATCGATAGTGGGCACGGGGAGTTGCCGAAGGGCTTGCAAACCGCTTGCAGGGGATTGCACAGTCGACCGCAACGAACTTGCAGCCTGCTCCGACGCCGCGGACATCGACGGACGCGCCGCGCTACGGCCGAGTGTTCGCCGCCTATCGGGGCAGAGAACGCCCCATCAGTGCACCCAGATCCATGCGGCCATCCGCCCGACGTCGCCCCAATCCCGGAAGCTGACGGCGATGCCGTGTTGAGGTTGCCCCGAAAGCAGCTCAACGGAAAAGAGCATGGCAAATTGCAAAAAGTCGGGGAACAACCTTGTTCTCCTCGTAAACATGGACAAATAGGATGCGTGGAGCCGAACCGGAAGATACCAGGAGCGACGCTTTCCAAAAAAGGGAATCCGACCGCTCACCTGGGCGCAGCCGGACCAAAGATAGCAGACACCGACCAGTCTGACGTCATCCCCAGCGGGGCCTACGCTGCACCATTACCCGACGAATGGGGCAAGTTTCTCATCGTTTCGATTTTGGCCTTAACCGCCATCGAATGAGGGGAACGCATCGGCGCCCCCAGCCGCAGCGCGCGCCCCCAATGCCCCAACGCTTCGGCATGGTCTCCCTCGCGGGCGCTGAGATCTCCCAGCCGCTCGTGTGCGAGGACCTCGTCCAGCACCGACACCCCGTTGGCGGCAAGCCCGCGGGCGTTCCGGTAGTGCAAGCGAGCCTCGGCGGGAGCCTGCAGCTCGACGAGCACATCCCCGCACACTCGCATGACCTGCGACTCCGTCACCGGATCCGACAACGTCCCCGCCAACGACGCCGCATCCTGAAGTGTGTGCCACGCCTCGTGGCACCGGTTCAGGGCCAGGTAGGCCGCTCCGATCCCTGCCAACGCCCGCACCGCGAGGTCCTCCGCGCCGATCTCTCTCAGTACCTCGTGCGCGCGCCGGAAGCAGGTGACGGCCTCCTCGTGCCGATCTCGGTAGGCCAGGATCTCGGCCAGGTTGTACGTGAGGCTTCCGGTGTTCAGACGGTCGCCGATCCCCTCGAAAACGGCCAGTGCCTGTTCGCAGTAGCGCTGCGCGTCCCGGTGATACCCGCGCTGCTGAAGTACCCCGGCGAAGTTGGCCAGTGCGCGAGCCTCCGCATCGGGATCACCTATGGCTCGTAGTGCCGCCACGGACTCCGAACAGGCACTCTCGGCCGCGTCCAGGTCCCCCAGCATCGCGTGGCAGGTGCCGATGTGAGTGAGTGCCTTAGCCCGCGAACGGCGATCTCCGTGTGCGGTGAACAACTCGACCGCAGCCGTGTGCTCTCGCAAGGCCGCCGTGTTGCGTGCAGCCGCGAAATGAATGGATCCGAGCTGGTCATGAGCCTTCGCCTCGCCCTGCACGTCGCTCGTGCGCTGCCAATGCGCCAGCGCTGCATCAGCGTTGGCCTCCGCGTCGTCCAGACGGCGCAAACGCCCCTGAACACGGCTCAGGTCCAGTGCCGCGATGGCGGCGTTCGATTCGTCGCCCGCCTCGCGGCACAACTCCAAACAGGCGGCGAGGTGCCGCTCGGCACCCTCCCACGGCCCGTCGCTCTCGCTCAGCCCGCCGATCGCCAGAGGCAGTCGGACGGCATAGGCGCGAACCTCTGGATACGCGTGGAATTCACCGTTGCACGCGGACTCCAGAGCGGCGTCGATCGTGGGGTACTCGTCCTCGTACCAGCGGCGGGCCTCCGAAGCCGTCGAGAACGAGGCGGCGCGCGGCGGATCTGTCGGGCATTCGGGCGGACGGCGGCGGGCCGGGTGCACGGTTCGGTCCGCCGCATCCGCCGTCGCCCGGTAGTGCTCCAGGACGCGCAGCAGCGCCTCCCGCCGATCGGCCGGCGCCAGTACCTCCGCCGCGCGTCGGCGCCCGAACTCGCGCAGCAGCGCGTGCATCCGATAGCGTCCCGGCCCGGTCTCCTCCACCAGGTTGGTGTCCAGCAGTTCGTCCGCCGCCGCCTCGGCGCGACCGGTCTGCGGCCCGGTGTCGCCGAGCGCGGCGGCCAGCGCGGGCAGGGAGAACTCCGGTGCGGGGAGTAGGGCGGACCGCAGAAAGGCGTCCCGGGCCCACTCGCTCAGCGCTTCCACCGACATCGCGAACACTCCGGCCACGTCGCGGCCGGCGGAGCGCATCTCCACGAGGCCGTTGCGTGCGATGCGATCGGCGAGGTGGGCCGGCGTCCACGTCGGACGGTGGCGGAGTCGGCCGCCCGCCACCCGAAGCGCCAGCGGCAGCCGCCCGCAGGCCGCCACGATCCGCCGCATATCGGAGTCGTGCACACCGTCGGTCCCCAGCCCGGCGATGTCGGCAAGCATCGCCGCGGCGTCGTCGGGGTCAGGAGGGTCGAGGCGGACGTGGTGGACGCCGTCCAGCTCGGCGAGCGTCCACCGGCTGGTCACCAGCACGACGCAGCCCGGAGTGCCGGGGATCAACGGGGCGATACGGCCGCGGGTGGCGTCGTCGAGCAGGACCAGGGCGCGGCGCCCTGCGAGGCGACTCGACCACAGCGCCGCCCGCGCCTCCTGTTCGGGCGGGATGCGCTCGGCCGCGACGTCGAGACTGCGCAGCAGCAGGTGGAGTGCCTGTGCCGGATCCAGCGGAGGCTGTCCGGCTGTGTGGCCGTGCAGGTCGAGCTGGAGGCGGACGTCGAACTCGTCGCGCAGCAGGTGAGCGGCGCGCACGGCGAGGGCCGTCTTGCCGACCCCCGCCAGCCCGGAGAGGACGATGACCGTGGTCGCATCCGGCCGGCTGCGGGCGTGGTCGAGTATCGCGGACAACTCCTCGGCTCGCGCGGTGAAGTCGCCGATGTCGCGGCCGAGACTGTCGTGGACGGGGTCGGCGGGGCCAGGGGGCGCGGGGCGCGCGACGCCCCCGGTCGGATCGGCCGACCCGCCGGTGTCGGCGGTGGGCGACCGTTCTACGGCGGCGGGTCGGCTCTCCGTCGCGCCGCCAGCTGGCGCGGCGGCGCCCTCGCCGCCCTCCGCGTGTCCAGTGAGGATGCGCTGGAAGACCTCCTGGGTGGCGTTGCACGGCCGGTTGCCCTCCTCGGCGAGGTCGGCGCGCAGGCGGGCGTGCACATCGAGGGCTTCGGCGCTGCGCCCGCCGTCCGCCAGCGCTCGCATCAGGGCGACGGCGAGTTTCTCATTCTTCGGGTATCGGGCAGCCGCTTCGGAAACGCCGGCAATGACGTCGTGGTAGCGGCCGATGCGCAGGCAGGACTCCGCCCACCCCTCTAAAACGAGGAGCCAGGTCTGGTGCATGGACTGCTGATAAGCGTGCGTCCATGTACCCGGCACTTCGGCCAGCGGATCGCCCTCCCAGAGGTGCAGCGCGCGGGAGAGGAGGTCGGCGGCCCTGCGGTGGTCGCCAACCTCCGCGAGCTCGCCCGCCCGGCTCC
This sequence comes from Streptomonospora litoralis, assembly GCF_004323735.1. Classification (GTDB taxonomy): domain Bacteria; phylum Actinomycetota; class Actinomycetes; order Streptosporangiales; family Streptosporangiaceae; genus Streptomonospora; species Streptomonospora litoralis. Next base: position 4,357,895 of record NZ_CP036455.1, read on the forward strand.
GCAGCGCCTTCATGCGGTGCCAGTCGACGGCTTCGCCCGCGATCTCCAGGGTGTACCCCCGCGAGTGCGAAGGCAGCGCCACGCCCGAACCCGCCGCCCGGATGCGGTTGCGAATGCGCGTGATGTAGGCGTAGAGACTGGAGCGCACGGACGCCGGGTGCGCGTCGTGCCAGACGTGGTCGATGATCAATCCGGTCGGGACGACTTTTCCAGGGGTCAGCGCGAGAGTCGCCAGTATGACGCGTTCTTTCAGGGTGCCGGCATCCACAGCCTGCCCGTCGACCATGACGCGCACCGCCGGCCCGAGCAAGCGTATCTCCACGGGCCATCACTCCTCCCGCGGACCATACTCACACCGGAATTACCGCCAATCCATACACAAATCGGTGATCTTTTTTGTGGAGTGGTGACCAGTCCACTGAACAGCCTGGATATGGATAAATTCGGGCGGATGGCGTATGGTTGCGGCGCTGCACTCCGCGATCTCCTGAGCGCCCTCCGAAATGAGTCTGATTTACCGGGAAAATGCATGTTCCGCAGTACGTGCCGATGCACGTGAATGGATCTTAACCGAGTAAACGCGGCCCCCAGAGAGCACCGAGGGTGTCCTTGGACCCGATCCCGGCGCCCGAACCGACGCTCCGGACACCCTCGACGGCCCGGCGCAGGAGGCGCCGCCGTTATCGCGGCTCCGCCGGTCGGGCGTGGGCGCGTGCCGAGGGCGTGCGGCAGCCGACGATGGCCGGTGCCTCGCGGATCAGTGCGTCGTCGGTGATCGCCTCCACCATGAACAGGGCGAAGTCGGTCCGGCGCGTCTTGTTGCTCGCCAAGATCGGGGCGCCGACGTGTCGGCTCCAGACCGGGAGTCCTTCGCTCTCGCCCTCTTCGAGGTCGCTGCCGCGCACGACGGTCCACCGCGTACCGCTGTCGAATACGCGGCGGCACGCCCGCACCTGGTCGTCGACGTCGACGAAGCGCATCAGCCGCGCGAGCACGGTGACGATGCGGACGGTCGCGAGGAACCTGCGCGAGTACGCGTCCTCGCCGTCGCGGGCCACGTGCCAGCCGCAGGAGAACACCAGCCGCGCCCCTGTCGGCGCCAGGTCGAGCACCGCTTGGGCCGTTCCGGTGGAGTAGCCGTGGACGCCGTGGGGGACCAGGACCGTGAGGACGGCGTCGCATCCGGCGACGGCGCGGCCGATGGCGGCCCGGTCGTCCGTGCGCCCCGGAACCACGGTGATGCGGTCGCCGAAGTCCGCGAGCTTGCCGACGCTCTGCTCGCGGCACACGCCCACCACCTCGTAGCCGCGGTCCAGGCAGTGCTGCACCATGTAGCGCCCCAGCTTGCCCGAGGCGCCGACGATGCAGACCTTCGAGCGGCGTTGCTTGCCGGCCGTGTCCTGTTCTCGTTCCGTGCTCACCCGAATCCCTCCCAACCTTCCCTTACACCTGTAAGCCTGTAGTTGGAAGTTACCCTTACGTGCGTAAGTCCGTCAAGGAGAGACGGCGCGGCATCGACGCACTCCGAGGGAGCCCAGGTGGTATCGACACCGAAACGACAGCGCCCGACCAATTCCCCCCTGAGCAGGGGGCGCGTCCTCCAAGGAGCCGTGCGTGTGGCCGACGAGCGCGGGGTGGCGGCGGTGAGCATGCGCAAGGTGGCCGAGCACCTCGGGGTCGAGGCCATGTCGCTGTACCACCACGTGGCCAACAAGGAGGAGATCCTGGACGGGATCGTCGACCTGGTCTTCAGTGAGATCGAACTGCCGGACGACGCCGGAGACTGGCGGAACGCCATGCGCCGACGCGCGTGCTCGGCACGCGCGGTGCTCGCGCGCCACGTGTGGGCGCTGGGCCTGATGGACTCGCGGCGCAACCCGGGACCGGCGACGTTGCGGCATCACGACTGGGTGATCGGCTGCCTGCGCGGTGCGGGATTCTCGATCGCGACGACCGCTCAGGCGACGGCGACCCTGGACAGCTACGTCTACGGGTTCGTCCTGCAGGAGTCGAGCCTGCCGTTCGACACGTCGCGGGAGCCGGCGGACGCGGCGGCGACCCTGGCGGACGCGTTGCCCGCCGAGGAGTACCCCCACCTGCTGGAGATGGCGAAAGCGCACGCCCGGCGCCCCGACTACTCCTACGCCGACGAGTTCGCGCGCGGACTCGACCTGATTCTCAACGGCCTGGAGCGGAATCTCGCCGAGGAGCAGGCGGCACAGCGGTAGTCGCGCCGCGCAGGCTTACGGATATGCCGGAAGGAGAGCACCAGCCGGTTTCCGCGAACAAGCGCATTCCGATCGCGTCGGTGGGGCGGCGCGAGGGCCGCCCCACTCAAGCGCGCTGTTTGTAGCGCTCCATCGCCTCGATGCGGATGACCGGCTCAATGGGGACGGCCGATTACCGCCCATCCTGTGGAATACGAAGTCGGGCGGGGCGGCGGCACAGCGGTACGGGCGGCGAAGCGGGATGCGCCGGCCTGACCGCGTCCGGCGTACACAGAGGCGATGAGGCGTTCCAGAGCCTCGGCCGAGGGTGCTTCGAGCAGCTGCGGGCGGCCCGGGAGGATCGCCCACCAGCTGCCGGTGTGGGTGCCGTACCAGGCGCTCACGCCGGGGAACCGCAGGGTGAGGCGGCGAGCTGCAGGGTGGACGGTTGCGGGCTGCCTGCGCGGGGGGCCGACCGCCGTCGCCGCGCTCATCGGGCGTCCTCGGCGGCAAGCTCCCAGGCGCGGCCGAGCGCGTCGAGGTGGTGGCCCTCGTGGCACGACGGGCGGAGGCAGGAGTGCCGGTCCGGGGCGGGATGTCCGCAGGCGTCGCCGAGCCGGGCGGCGATCCGGGCGAGCATCTCCAGGGACGATTCCCGGATGGCGGAGGCCCAGCACGCGCTGTCCTGGGCGCTGGCAGCGAGGTCGTCGGCGAGCTGGTGCAGGGCGTGCGCCTCGTCGGCGGCGAGCGTCCTCGAAGTCGGGCGCGTCTGCGCGCCGTGGTCGAGGTAAGGGCGCGTGCGCGGCGGGGGCGTGAATGCGGTAAGCGCGAATTCGAGCGAGTCGAGATCGCCGGCGGACAGCACGATGCCTTCGGCTGCCCGGTGGTGCGCCTGGTAGGGGGCCGCATGGCCAGGGGTGTAGGTCAGGCGCCAGCGCGATACGTGGCGGGTGTGAAGCTCACAGAAACGCTCGTAGTCGGGCGGCACCGCGGCAGAGGCGACGTAGGGGCGGGCGCGCTCCGGTCGGCGCGGCGGCGGAACCGGGCTGGCGTGAAACGGGAGGAATCGCAGCAAAGCGACCGGGAGAAGCAGCAGTCGCACCCACGCGGGCGAGCGCGGGATAGGCTCGGACATGTCATCAGCTCCTTGGCATAGGTGTGGCTGGTGGCCACGCCCCGGGACGGTGGAGGCCGTCGCCGGGGTCTTTCGTGCCTTCTTCATTCGAGGATGGCGCCAAGGGAAGCTACCTACCAGCGAAGATACACTTTTGGCTCTTCTTGACTTTTCCGTCTCGCTTTGGCTTCGCAGGTGCCAGCCTGGTGCACATGAGGGAACATGACCGGGCGCGCTGGCGCCAGTTCGGCAACGAATTGCAGCACCTACGCACTTCAGCAGGCATGACGCAGAGGCAGTTGTCCAGCAGGCTTTCGATGCACTACACGATGGTCGGGAAGCTTGAGCGCTTGGATCGCGTCCCACAACGGGTGCAAGCGGAAGAATTGGACACCGCTTTGGAGACAGGCGGCACGTTGACCCGCCTGTGGCAGGAGCTCAACAACCAGCGTTTCGTTCCGGACTGGTTCAAGGACGCGCTACTTCTGGAGCAGCGAGCTACCGCAATCCGGGCTTACGAATCGATTCGCGTACCTGGCCTACTGCAGACAGAGGACTATGCACGGATCTTGGTCAGCGAACGCCAGATCACCTCGCCACCGGAGCGGCTCGAAGAGATCGTGAAGACGAGGACTAAGCGACTCGGGCTCGTCCGCGCGAACAAACCCCTCCTCTGGTTCGTCATCAACGAGACCGCGCTCCTCAACCTGGTTGGGGACGAGACGGTCATGCGAGACCAGATTCGTCATATCCTCGGTCTCGTGGACAGCAACGCCATCCGAGTCCAAGTACTACCGAGGCTGCGTTCGAGCCTCGGCCTGTGCGAACCGTTTCGGGTGATGGCGCTGAACGCAACTCAGTCCGTCGGCTACGTGGAGAACATGCTGGGGGGTGAGGTCGTCGACGCCCCGGAGCAAGTGACGGAGCTAACGACCGTCTTCGGGCTCTTGGCCTCGGATAGTCTTCCCTTCCCCGAATCTGTGGCTCTGCTCAAGAAGGTGAATGGTGATCGGTATGGAGATGTGGAAGAAGAGTAGCTACAGCGGTGGCAACGGCGGTGACTGCGTCGAGGTCGCCCAGTCCGCGGAACACGTCAAGATCCGCGACACGCGCCACCGAAGCGCCGGGCACCTGGCCGTGTCCGCCTCGGAGTGGTCCGCCTTCCTCGCCGACCTGAAGGACGATCAGCTGTAGCCGCTGCCTAAGGAGGTGCTACGGATGCAAGAAGCGGGAGTCTGGCAAAAGTCCAGTTACAGCGGCGGCAACGCTGGGAACTGCGTCGAAGCAGCTTGGCTCAAGTCCAGCTACAGCGGCCCCAACGGCGGTGACTGCGTCGAAGTCGCCCCCTCAGCGGAGCACGTCAAGATCCGCGACACCCGCAACCGCCGCGCGGGTCACCTCACCCTGCCCGCCGACGAATGGGCCGCCCTCCTCGCGGACCTGAAGGGCGACCGCCTCTAGCTTGCCTCCCGTACGCATGCGAAGGGGGATCCGGCCTCTCCCGGATCCCCCTCGGCTTCCTCGGCTACCTCGGCGCGGCGGCGCTCAGCGGCCTACCGGTGCGCCGCCTGCTCGCTCTCGCTCTCCTCCTGGGAGCCGCGCTCGCCGGTCCCCCGTGCGTTCCCGCCATCCGGCAGGGGGTGGGCCGCGGCCAGGCGTTCGCCCTCGATGTCGACGTCCGGCAACACCGCGTTCAGCCACTTCGGCAGCCACCAGGCCGCGCGGCCGAACAAGGCCATCACCGCCGGCACCAGGGTCATCCGAACCAGGAACGCGTCGAACAGCACGCCGACCGCGAGGGCGAAGGCGATCGGCTTGACCATCTCGCTGTGGCCGAACACGAACGCCCCGAACACGCTGACCATGATCACCGCGGCCGCCGTGACGACCCGCGCGCCCTGGGTGAACCCGGAGACCACGGCATGCTGCGCGTCGCCGCCGTGCACGTAGTCCTCCCGCATGCGCGAGACCAGGAACACCTCGTAGTCCATCGCCAGCCCGAACAGGATGCCGATCAGCAGGGTCGGCATGAACGCCAGCAGCGTCGGGGCGGGTTCGACGCCGAACAGTTCGGCGCCGTAGCCCCATTGGAAGACGGCCACCGTCAGCCCCAGCGCCGCGCCCGCGCTGAGTACGAAGCCCAGGGCCGCCTTGACCGGCACGACGATCGAGCGGAACACGATCACCATCAGCACCAGCGCGAGCCCGATGACCACGGAGGCGAACACCGGCAGGGCGTCGGCCAACCGCTCGGAGACGTCGATCGCCGAGGCGGTGGCACCGGCGACCGCGATCTGCGCGCCGATCTCCTCGTCGATCTCGCTCTCCAGGCCGCGGATGTCGTGCAGCACGTCCTCGGTGGCATACGAAGACGGCCCGGCCTCCGGGATCACCGTGATGATCGCGGTGTCGCCGATGTCGTTCATCTGCGGCGGAAAGACCTCCGTGACGCCGTCGACCTCCTCGATGCGGTCGGCCACGTCCGCGGCGGCGGCCTCGGTGTCGGAGAGTCCGGTGAGGTCGGTCACGACCGCCAGGCGGGCGCCGTAGCCCGGGCCGAACTCCTCGCTGATGATCTCGTAGGCCTGGCGCTGGGTGGTGTCCGGTGCGCTGGTCGCGTCGGTGGGCAAGCCAAGATGCATGTCGCGCAGCGGCAGCAGCATGACGACCAGCACCGCCAGCACGGCCACGATCGGCACCAGCGGGCGCCGCGTCACCGCCCGCACCCACCGGCTGCTCATCGTGCGCTCGGCGGTCATGGCGGCTTCGGCGCGGCGGCCCAGCACCGGCACCCGCCCGGCGGTGACGCGGTGCCCCAAAAAGCCGAGCGCCGCCGGCAGCATCGTGACCGTGAGCAGCACCGCGAGCGCGACCGTGACCATCGCGGCGACGCCCATGACGGTCAGGAACGGGATCTGCACCACGGACAGGCCCAGCAGCGCGATGATCACGGTGGCACCGGCGAAGACCACCGCGCTTCCGGCGGTCCCGATGGAGCGTGCCGCCGACTCGTCCGGGGCCATGCCTTCGGCCACCTGTTTGCGGTGGCGGGACAGCACGAACAGCACGTAGTCGATGCCCACGGCCAGCCCGAGCATCACCGCCATGATCGGGGCCGTGCTGGAGAGGTTCAGCAGGCTGGACGCGGCGTAGAGCAGCGCCATGCCCAGTCCCACACCGAATAGCGCGAGCACGATGGGCAGTCCGGCGGCGACCACGGCGCCGAAGTTGATCAGCAGCACCACCAGCGCGACGATGACGCCGACCGACTCGCCCGCGCCCAGCGCCGGCGGGGACATGGAGATGGCCTGGCCGCTGAACTCCACGTCGAGCCCGGCGTCGCGCGCGCTGTCGCCGGTCTCCAGGATGGCGTCCACGGTCTCGGGGGCGACGGAGTCGTTGGGCTGGGTCAGCTGCACGTTCAGCAGCATCGTGGTGCGGTCGTCGGAGATCTGCGGGATCCGCTCGACGACTTGCTCGCGGTCGAAGCCGGGCGCCTCCTGCTCCACCGTCTCGCGCGCCTGCTGCTCGGCCTCGGCGACCCGCTGCTCGACGACCTCCTCGGGGGTGCCGGGCGGCAACTGGCCGGTGGCCCGCTCGCGGGCGGTCTCGGCGGCGTCCTCCTTGGACTGGGCGATGCCGTCCTCGTACTGCCGGCGGGCGTCGCCGATCTGCTCCAGCGGACTGATCACCCGGTCGACGCCGGAGACGTCCTCCAGTTCGGCGGCGGTGTCGCGCACCGCGTCGGTGTACTGCTCGTTGTCGACGATGTCGGCGCCGTCCGGCGCCCGCAGCACCGTGGTGACCGTCCCGCCCCGGCCGTCGAACCGTTCGTCGATGAGGTCGGTGGCCCGCTCGGACTCGGTGCCGGGGATGGAGAAGCCGTCGTCCAGCGGCACGCGGAACTGGAGGGCGGCCCCGCCGGCGGCGACCAGTAGCACCAGCCAGGTGATCACGACCAGCCACCGCCGGCGGAACGCGAATCCGCCCAGGCGGTACAGCAGTTCGGCCATGCTCCTACTCCCTCTCCTCCCGGGTGGTCCGTTCGCCGCCACACCATCCGACGCCGATGAGGCGAGATCCCGAGGAAGATGAGAGTCCGATGAGAATCCGCCGTCGGCGGGGAGATCGTCGTCACGCTCGCCCGCTCCCGGAGCCGCGTCGCGGTCCTCCAGCGGCGGGAACTCCAGGCGGACGGCCGTGCCCGCGTCGGGTGCGGAGGTGAACACCGCGTCGCCGCCGTGGCCGCGCATCACCGCGCGGACGATGGGCAGCCCCAGCCCGCTGCCGGGGCGCTGCGACGACGGGCCGCCGCGGTAGAAGCGCTCGAAGACGAATGCCGCCGTCTCCTCGGCCACCCCGGGGCCCGAGTCGCCGATCTCCAGCACCACGCGCCCGCCGACGCGCCGCAGCGCGGCCACCGCCGGGCTGGTGGCGGGCGTGTGCACGCGCACATTGGCCAGCAGGTTGGCCACGGCCTGGCGCAGCTCCTGCTCGTCGCCGAGCACCAGGCCCTCCGCAGCGATCTCTGCCCGCCATTCGCGCTCGGGCTGGGCGGCGCGGGCGTCGGCGATGCTGTCGGCGACGACGCGGTCGAGGTGGACGACGTCGCGCCGCGGCGCCGGCCGCTCGTCCAGCCGGGCGAGGTACAGCAGGTCGTCGACGATGGCGGCCATGCGCTCCGACTCCCGTTCGGACCGGGCGATGACGTCGGGACGCCGGGCGACGTCGACCACGCCGCGGGAGACCATCTGCAGATAGCCGCGAATGGAGGTGAGCGGTGTGCGCAGTTCGTGGGAGGCGTCGGAGACGAACCGGCGCAGCCGCTCCTCGGATTCGGCGCGGGCGTGCAGCGCGGAGCGCAGCCGCGAGAGCATGCGGTTGATGGACAGGGTGAGGCGGCCGGCCTCGCTGGCGTCGGTGTCGGTGGGAGCGGGGACGCGGCGCTCCAGGTCGCCCGCCGCGATGGCCTCCGCTGTGTCGACGACGTCGTCCAGCGGGCGCAGGCCGCGCCGGATGACCGCGGAGCCCGCCGCGAGGCTGGCGAGCAGCATCGCGGCCCCGGCCGCCGCCTCGATCGCCACCAGGCGCTGCACGACCTCGCGCACCGGCGCGAGGGGCTCCCCGATCAGCGCGACGGTGTCATAGGCGGGCAGGTGGACGAGGGTGACGCGGTACTCCTCGCCGCCGCGCCTGTGGGTGAACACGCCGTCGGGGGCGGTGGCCGGGTCGATGCCGCGCATCAGCACCGGCCCCGTGCCCTGCAGCCGGTGGACGCGGGATCCTTCACCGCCGGATGCGTCGGTGGTGTACTCGACGACGAAGTCGCTGGGCGTGCGGATCTGCTTGACCAGCTCGGCGGTGTCCTGGGAGAAGATGTCGTTCTGGCGGGCGCGGGCGAACTCCGCGGCGACCTCGATGCGCTCGTCCACGCGGTCCAGCAGGTAGGCGCGCAGGAACGCGGTGCTGATGACGGCGACCACGAGCAGCGCCAGCGCCATCAGCACCGTGTTGACCAGCACCATGCGGCCGCGCAGCGTGCGGATCCGGATCGGCGGCCTCACGGCTCGCTCCGCTCGCGCAGGACGTAGCCGAAGCCGCGCTGGGTCTGGATGAGGTTGGGGCCGAAGGCGCCGAGCTTGCGGCGCAGGTAGCCCACGTAGGTGTCGACGATGTTGGAGCTGCCGGTGTAATCGCTGCTCCACACCTCGTCGATGATCTGGCTGCGCGAGAGTACATGGCCGCGGTTGAGCATGAGGTAGCGCAGCAGGTCGAACTCGGTGCGCGACAGCGAGACGGGGTTTCCGGCGCGGTGGACCGTGCAGGCGTGTTCGTCCAGTTCGACGTCGGCGAAGCGCAGCACTCCGTCGTCGGGGGGCTCCTCGGCGGCCTCGGGCAGGATGCGGCGCAGCACGGCGCGCACGCGGGCGAGGAGTTCGTCGATGTTGAACGGTTTGGTGACGTAGTCGTCGCCGCCGTAGGTGAGGCCGGCGACGCGTTCGCTGTGGGCGTCCTTGGCGGTGAGGAAGACGATGCCCAGGCGGGGCAGGGAGCGCCGCAGCGTGCGGCAGACCTCGAACCCGTCGCCGTCGGGCAGCATGACGTCGAGTACGACCAGGTCGGGCCGGTGGACGCGGGCGGCCGCATACGCCTGGGCCGCGGTCGCGGCGGCCGACATCTCGAAGCCGTGGAATTCGAGCACGGTCGTCACCATGTCGACGATGTTGGGTTCGTCGTCGACGACGAGGATTCTGGGTCGGGTCATCGGTCGTCCAGCGAAGCCGAGGCGGATGAGAAGAGGATGAGAGTGCCGCGCGCCTCCGGCACCGCCGAGTGCGCGGCGCTCCCGAAGCCATCCTCCCCGACCGGCGCGGCGTCGGCGGGCAGGACCGTGCGGCGGGCCGCGCGGAGGATCGCCGAGCGCCCGGCGGTCTCTCCCCGCGGCCCGCTCCCAATGCGGACGCGTGGGATCGGGCGGCTCCCCTCCGCCCCACCAGTCGCAGGGCGGACAGAGCCGGCGGGCTTCCGCGGGCATGGTCGGTGATCGCGACGACGGGCGCGACCAGAAGAATCCACCTCCCGGGAATGCACGGCGGAAATTCCCTTACCGCTGATTTTTCGGACAACCACAAGAGAACACCGAAACCTCGGCGTGACGACGGGAACACGGAGAGCCATTGACGCGGCCGCGTATCGGCGGAAAGAATTCAAGTATCGCTCCCGGCTGCCGACTGGAGCGTGTGCAAATACGCCCGATTGAGGATATCGGAGACCGAATGCCGCGTTCTTCCCCTGTTCTCGCGTCTCTGTCCGCCGCGGTGATGACGGGTGCGCTGGTGCTGTCCACCGCCGGTACCGCGCACGCCGCAACCGGCGAGGTGGTCATCTACAAGTCCGAGGTCCAACCCCTGGAAACCTACCGGAACCCGCCCACCGGGGAATGCTATGCGCTCCCGGGCACCGTTCACATTCTACTCAACCAGACCGACGTCGAAGTGACCATCCACAGCAATCCGAACTGCCTGTTCCCCGGTATCCCCGTGCAGCCGAACCACGGCTGGCATGCTCCACCGAGCGGAATCACGGGGCCGTTCAGCTTCTCCGTCGGCTGACACCCTCAACGCCCCCGGCCGGTTTCCCGCCCCATTCCTCCCGGGGCGGGGAACCGGCATTCGCGTGTCCCGCGCAGCAGGGCCGAGGTCGCCACAACCGTCCGCCGGAGTCGGCACCCGCCACCCGCCGCCCTGCGCTGCGGGGCGGTCTTCGCCGGGCAGCCCAGGATCTCCACGTCCGATTTTTCGGCATCTCTCCGCGAAGGTTCGCGCGGCAACCGGAGTCCGGCCCTGCGCCGAGGTCAGCGCCGCTTCTCCTCCCGACTGCCCGCGACCCGGCAGGCGGCACCGCTACCGGGAGGCGCGTCCGTTTCCCGTTCCCCGCCATCCGGACGGCGCCCCAGCACCGTGTAGAAGACGGGCGAACAGGCGCGGAAACCGGGGTGGTCCAGGAGCCGGCGTACCGCCGCGAGTTCGTCGGCGGCCATGCCCGCGCGCAGCAGCGCCCCGGCCAGATGCCGGGTGTGGTGGGCCTGCAGCCTCACCCCGGGTGAGCCCGACCGCCACACCGCCACCTTCGGGACCGGATCCACCTCGCCGAATCCCGCCCGGCGCATCGCCTCCGCCGCACGGCGCCCCCACGCCGGATCGGCGCCGGCGGCCTCCAGTGCGCGGAACTTGGCGCGCTGGAACCGTGCGTACAGTGCGGCCGCCGCCTCGTCCGGCACCACCAGGGCGGGAGCGTGGGTGGCGTCGAGTTCGTCCAGTTGCAGCCACCCCCCCGGACGCAGCGCACGCAGCAGCCGGGCGAGCACCGCGTCGCGCTCGGGCAGGTGCATCAGCACCAGCCGGGCGTGGACGAGGTCGAAGGCGGCCTCGGGCAGCGGGTCGCGCACGATGTCGTGCGCCAGCACCTCGATGCCCGCGGCCCCCGCAATCCGATCCGGCTTGATGTCGGTGGCCACCACCTCCCCGCCCGGCGCGACGCGGTGCGCCAGCCACGTGGCGACGCTCCCCTCCCCCGCGCCGACTTCCAGACACTGCCAGCCCGCGCCCACACCCGTCGCGGCCAGGCGCGCCGTGGTGAAGGGGTCGTAGGCCGCGGCCAGGCAACCGTGCTGCTCGCGGGCGTGCCGACTGTCGTTGTCGAAGACGTATCCGCGACGGGTGCCCAGCCCGGCATCCGCCGACCCGCTCGCGGGCACCCGCACGGCCTCGCCACCGCCCCCGGTCACGATCCCTCCCGCAGCCGCGACCGCAGCGGGCCCGGCTCCGATGCGGCGGCCGCGGGCGGCGCCGACCGCTCGCCGGACTCGGCTCCCCACTCGGCCAGCGTGTGCCGGCACACCTTGCCCGTCGCGCCCAGCGGCAGCTCGGCCAGCCGCAACAGCACCTCCGGCAGCTTCGCGCGCTCCAGACCCCGCGCGTCCTCCAAGAAAGCGTGCAACGCGGCCGGGGTGAGCGGCTCCGTCCCCGGGGCCTGCACCACACACGCACAGAGCCGCTCGCCCAGGACGGGATCGGGCACACCCACGCAGACGGCTTCGGCGACGGCGGGGTGGGCGGCGAGGTGCCCCTCGACCTCCCGCGGGCTGATGGTGTATCCGCCGCGCTTGACGACGCGCTTGAGCCGGTCGATCACCCGCAGCGCGCCGTCCTCCTCGAACCTGCCGCGGTCGCCGCTGCGCACCCAGCCCCCCTCGGCCCGGTAGCGCGCGTCGAGCTCGGGCGCGTCGACGTAGCACAGCGGGGTCATCGGCCCGCGGGCCCAGATCTCGCCCTCGCCGTCCCTGTCGCCGTCGCCGTCGCCGTCGCCGGTGCCGACGATGCGGATGTCGGCGACAGCCGGGTCCGGCCGCCCGGTGACACCGCCGGGCCGCGCGGACGCGCCGAGGGGCGTGTGGCAGTTCATCCCGTCCGCCGAGCCGTACACGTTGAGCACCGGTCGGCCGAACCGGCGGTGCGCGGCGTCGATGACGTCGGCCTCCAGCACCGCGGAACTAGTCACCACCGCCCGGAGCGACGACGTGTCCTCGCCGACCGCGCCGGGGTGCGCCGCCAGCCGCCGCAGTAGGGTCGGCACCGCGAACAGGTGGGTCGGCCGGTGCTCGGACACCGCGCGCAGTACCGCCGCGGGGTCGACGCCGTCCAGGACCAGCAGCGTTCCGCCGAGACCCGCCAGCGTCACCGGCGTGCCCAGCGAGCCGTAGGAGGACGCCAGGGGCACCAGGACCAGGTTGCGCATCGGCATCGTCCCGTCGTGCAGCGCGGCGACGTAGTTCGCGCGTCCGCCCGCGAAGGCGTTGTGCGAGTAGGCGATCATCTTCGGCTCGGACTCCGATCCCGAGGTCACCAGGATGCGGGCGGGCGACTCGGGCGGCACCCGCCGCGGCGGCCACTCCCGCCTGTCGGCGTGTTCCGCGCCGGCGGCCGCATCCAGCGCCGCGGTGGCGGTTGCGGGCGCCCGGTCGTCGCCGAAGGAGAACACCGCCGCCAGGTGCGGCAGTTCCGGGCGCAGGCGAGCGAGTTCGGCGAGGGGGTGGGTGCGGCCGGTCGGGTCGCCCGCGATGACCGCGACGGCACGCGAGCGCCGCAGCAGGGCGGCGATGCCGGCGCGCCCGCGCATGGCGGGATAGGGGAGCGAGACCGCGCCGACGGCGGCGATCGCCAACTCGGCGGCGACCGCCCGCCATCCGTTGGGCAGCTGGACGGCGACGATGTCTCGGGGACCGATCCCGGAATCGGCCAGCGCGGCGGCGATGCGGCGCACGCGTGTGTCCAGGGCGGCGTAGTCGAGCGTGCCTTCGCCGTCGACGACGGCGTCGCGGCGGGGATGATCGCGCACCCGCCCGCGGAACAGCGTGTACAGGTCGGTGTCGGGGCAGTGTCCGTGCTCGACCCAGGTGCGGCGCAGCTCCGCGGGGACGAGGTCGGCCAGCACGATCCCGTTGTTGGAGGTCCAGGCGGTTGTCACGAGGTGAACTCCCACGGTGAGCGGACGAACGCGGCGCCGCCGGTGTCCAGCGCGCCGGCGATTCGGGGGTCGGCGGCGAGGTCCGCCAGGTCGGTGCAGACGGGAGTGGCGCTCAGCCCCGCACCGCGCAGCCGCTCGGCCACGTCTGCGGCCCTGTCGCCGCGGCACAGCCGGGCCACCGCGGCCGCGGCATCGGCGGCGGGGCGGTCGGCGCCCAGCGCACGGGCTACGCGGTCGGGCGAGCTGCGGGCGTGCGGGCCCAATGCCAGGTACCCGTCACCCGTGCGGAGCGGCGGATGCAGCGGACCCCATCTCGGGCGGCGGGCTCCGCCGGACGGTGCCGCCGCGGTCAGCAGCGCGGCGCCGTCGTAGAGGGCGGAGTCGACGCGGATGCCGCCCGCGCCCCGGCAGCGCGCCAGCAGCCCGGCCAGCACGCCCTGCGCGCTGAGCAGCCCGCCCAGCACGTCGGTCAGCGTCATCAGCGACGGCGCGGGCTCTTCGCCGCGGGGGCGCACGAGCCCGCCGAGGCCGCTGTGCGCCTGCACGAGGAAGTCGGTCCCCAGCGGCTCGGCCCCGCCCATCGCCGCGCCCGCCTGCCGGGCATCGCCCCAACCGGAGGCGTGCGCGTATACGAGTCCGGGCCGGACGGCGAACAGGTCGGCGGAGTCCAGCCCGAAAACGGCGGCCTTGCCGGGGGCCCAGTTGTGCAGGAAGACGTCGGCGCCCGCGGTGAGCTCGCGGACTTGCCGACGCCCCTCCGGCGTTTTCAGGTCGGCCTCGACGACGTGCTTGCCGCGGTTGAGCGCGAGGAAGCGGGCCGAGCAGGTGCCGACCGTGGGCGGCACCCAGCGGAGCGGGTCGCCGCCGGGCGGTTCGATGCGCAGTACCTCGGCGCCGAGCAGCCGCAGCAGGTGCCCGGCCAGCGGGCCCTGGACCCGCCGGGTGGACTCCACCACGACCAGTCCGTCCAGCGGAAGGCCGGCGCCGGGGCGGCACGGCGCCGGCGGCGGTCCCGGCGTATCCGAAGAGCCGCCGGTGAGCCGCCAGGGCGGCGGTTCCGCGGCGTCGGAGCGGCGGCGCTCCCCGGCCGCGCCGTGCACCCGCACGATGCTGATGCCGGCGGCCTGCGCCGCACCGGCCGCCTCCCGGAAGACGCGTGCGGCGGCGGTGGCGTGCAGCTCGGGCGGCAGCGGGCAGACCGCCGCCGCGTAGCGGTGCTGGAAGGGCTGCCACCCGCGGGCGAGCGCCGCGCGGTCGGCGCCCAGCAGCGACCAGAACCGCTCCCACCGCTCGGCCTCGAACGTCTCGATCTCGAAGGGCACACCGTCGGCCGAGGTGAACGGCGGTCCCCCGGGGGCGGCCGGGGCGTCCCGTTCGTCGCCCGAGGCGGTCGCCGCGGCGAGGTACTGTCCCACGCTGATGAGCGCCGCCTGGGCGACCGAGGTGCGCACGAGCTCCGCCGCGCCGCCGCGCAGCCGCCCGATCAGCGCGGCCAGCAGGCCCTGGGCGGACAGGACGCCGCCGACCGCGGACGCGTAGTCGATCGCGAGCGGCCGCGGGCCCCCGGAAGAGCGCCCGTGCACGTGCATGAGGCCGCACGCCGCCTGCACCCCGGGCTCGTCCTCCAGCGGCAGCGCGAGAGGGCCCGCCCAGTCCAGCGCACACGCGACGCGGGCGTGGTCCGCGGCGAGCACGAGGGAGCCCGCCGATCCGGCCTCGGCTCGGGCGCGGGCCCGCCCGGCACCGCGAACCGCCACGTCGGGGCCCGGCGACGCGGCGCCCAGCATCCGAAGCTGCCGGATCGCGATGTCCGCGGCCGCCGAGCCCTCGGAGCCCTCGACCGCGAAGCCGTCCAGAGGTGCGCCGGCATCGGTGACCGGACTGCGGTCAGACGAGACGGTCATCGCGTCCCTTCCTGTTCAGAGGGCTTCCGAGCAGGCGGGCGGCGCCGGAACCGCCCAGGTAGGCGGAGATCATGGATCCGGAGGCACTGGGCGGCCGGCGGTACAGCCGGGCAGACGTGCCGCGGTGCCGGTGTGCGAAACGGGCTCTGCCGCCGCTCGGCGGCAATCCGGCGCACAGCGAGTCGCGCCTTCGGGCCCCATCGCCGCATCCTCCGGGGTAGCCGGCCCCACGGCCTCCCGACGGGTTCCTCGACCGGGACTCGGGTGCCGGTAGGAGGCACCCTCCGGAAACGTCGCACACCCCGCCGCCACAACGGCTGCGGCAATCGGGCCGTGCGCGCGCAGCGCCGATACCGGCCTGCCGCCGAGCGCACGCCGCACCCGCTGCGGCGGGCCCCGGCCGCAGAGCGCGGTGTGCACGCGGCGGCACGCCGACGCACACGCTTCGCGGTTCACGCCGCATCACCGCCTTGCGGAATCCGTTGAGACTCCTTTGGGGTGACCGGCCCGGGGCGGTTCCCGGAGAACTCCTCGACGTCCGACTCCCCGCGCAGGCCCGACACACGACTTCGAGAAGTCCGGGCGTGCCAGTACACATCCTCGATACGTCCTTCCTCATCGGGGTGACCGGCGTTTCGGCGGCCGGGTAGGCGGGCTCGCCCGCCGCGGTGCCGGACTCACCGCCCGGCCGAGGTGGGAGGAGCGGGGCGGGGGCGGGCTACCGGGTGGGCGCCGCCGAGGAGGCGGGAGCGGAGTTCGAGGCGGCGGACTTTGCCGGTTCCGGTGCGCGGAAGGTCGTCTGCGGCCATGACCAGGGGCTCGGCCAGTTCCGGGAGGTCGGCGGTGGCACGTCGCCAGGCCGCCGGATCGAGACTGCCGCTCTCCGTGACGACCACGGGGACAGGCGGGCCTTCCCGGGGGCGCAGGACGACGCACTCGACGACCTCCCCAACGCGGTCGTCGACGACGTCTTCGACCTCGACGCAGCTCATACCGGCCACGGCGTCGACCTCGCGGTCCAGAACGTGCACCGATCCCCCGCGGGTGCGCATGCCGACGTCCTCGGTGTTCCACCACCTGCCCAGTTGCTTCGCCGACCAGCGTTCGGACTCGCCCACATACCCCAGCCCCAGGGCCTTGGTGCGGGCCAGGACGAGCCCCGGCCGACCGCGCCGCAGCGGGCGCAGGGTGGCGGGGTCGGCCACCCGCAGCCGGGTGCGGCCCGGTACCGGGCGGCCCAGGTCGCGGGTGGTGGGGCGGCGCTCGCCGACGGCGGCCACCGACTTGCGGGTGAGCAGGCGGAAGGCCAGCGGACCGGTCTCACTCTGTCCCCAGCCCTGCAGCCACACCGGTCGGCGGCGCTCGCTCGCCGCCAGGAACGTGCGCACAGCGGGCGGGTGCACGGCGTCGAACGTGCTGATGTAGAGCCGGACGCGCGCGAACACGTTCTCTGCGGCCGGTGCGGCGGCCAGGTGGCGCCAGCGTACGTAGGTGGCCGGCAGCGCCTCCAGCGTCGTGGGCGGGTGGGCGCGCAGGAAGGGCTCGGCGGCCTGGGGACTGTGGTCCGCTATGGCGGCCACCGCGGCGGGACGGAGCCAGAACACGCTTGCGGTCCAGGCGAACGCCCGCCCGTGGGCGAAGGAGGTCGCCGCCGCGACGGTGTCGCCGGGGCGGCTGCTGAGCACCGGCCAGCGGCGCGCCTCGAATCCGATCAGGCGGCGCACGATGGTGGCCGTGGAGTGGACGACCAGTTTCGGGGTGCCGGTGGTTCCGGAGGTGTGCACGATGATCAGCGGCTCGTCCGCGCCGCGGCGCCGCGGCGCGGGCGCCGGGTGGCCCCGCACGTCGGCCGCCGGCACCGCATCCGGCAGGTTTTCGCCCGTGCCGTCGAGGAGCAGCCGACGCCTCGCGGGCAGCCCGATCCGGGCGGCGGCCGCCCGCTGGGCGGTGGCGCCGTCGAGTACCAGCAGTGCCGCATCCAGCCGCGCCAGCAGGGTGGCCAGGGTGGCCGGGGGCAGTTGGGCGGAGACGGGTGCCGGGACGGCGCCGATCCGCACCGCCGACATGGCCAGCAGCACGATGTCCCAGTGGTTGCGCTTGACCAGCGCCACACGGTCGCCGGGGCCGGCTCCCGCGGCGGCCAGGCGTGCGGACCAGTCCTCGACCAGCGCGGCGAGGTCGAGGACGTTGCGGGGGCCCGCATCGTCGGGGGCGATGTCGAGGGGGCGGCTGAGGTGCAGCACAGTGGGGCTGTGCCGTTCGGCGAGGGTGTCGAACAGTGTCGCGATGTCAAGCCGCTTCATACGAGGTCCTTCCGGGGTCGCAGGGAGGCGGGCATCCGTCGTCGGTGCGGGCGAGGACACGGGAGGCGGCCTTCCGCGCGGATGCGACGGCGCCCTCGCTGCACGGGCGTAGCGCCACCCAGTCGCCCGCGTAGTCGACCGGGCGCGCGGGCCGGCGCCGGAACGCACGGTGGGCTTCCAGGGCCGCGGGGGTGGCCTCGGGCAGCCCGTGCGGGAACCGGTGGACGTAGGCGGCGCGGATCAGCTCGCGCAGTCCGGGCAGGTAGCGCTCCGCGCGTTCGGCCAGCCGAGAGGTGATCTCGGCGTCGGACGCGCCGATCAGTGACGCGGTCGCGCCCGGCGCGGTGATGACCGAGACGAGGCCGCGCCCGCGGGGCGCCCGGTCGGGGTGTTTGCGGTGGTCGAGGGTGACGACGTTCACCAGGTCGTCGTCCGCGTCCGCCACCAGCGTGGCGAAGCCGCGCATGCCCCCGGCGGTGGCGGGCACCCGGTCCAGGGCGAAGCTCGCCCGCAGCATGGGTGCGAACGAGCACTCCCGCAGGAAGTCGCGCTCCTCCGATGGAGCGCCGGGGTGCAGGCGGGCGGCCACCGGGGCGGGCACCGCCAGCACCGCGCAGCGTGCGGTGACTTCGCCGTGGTCGAAGGTGAGGCGGACCCCGCCGGGCAGTGCGGCGACCTCGCGCACCGCACACCCGGTGGAGACGTCCAGGTGCGCGGCGAGCCGCCGGGACAGGGTGTCCATCCCGCCGCGGTACGTGCGCCACCGGCCGGTGCTTCCGGTGGCCAGCAGGTGTGCGAGCAGCGGAGCGGCCGACGAGCGCTGCGGGCTCCAGCCGAAGAAGCCCGCCGCCAGCGGATGGAGCAGCCGGTCGCGCAGTTCGGCGCCGTACCGGGTGGCGAACGCCTCCAGGGTGACGTCGCTGAGGGGACTTTCGCCCGGGGCGCCGCGCGCTTCTCGGGAGAGCGCACCACCGGCGAGCAGCCGCACCAGAGCCAGGCGTGCGCCCGGCGACAGGCCCGCCCCGGTGAGCAGACCCAGCGGCCGCCCGACGTGGGGGTGGGCGCGCCCGCCGCGCCACAGGGCCACCGCCCGCGGCACGCGCGGGATCTCGGTACGGCTCAGTCCCAGCTCGCGGATCAGCGACCAGGTGGCCGGGTATCCGGTCGACGGGATCATCTCGGCACCGGTGTCGACGATCCAGCCGTCGCGGCGCAGGCTGCGCATCCGGCCGCCGACGGCGTCGGCCGCTTCGAATATCCGCACCTCGCGGCCTGCGCGGCGCAGGGCGCGGGCCGCGGTCAGGCCGCCGATGCCCGCGCCCACTACCGCGGCGTCGATGTCGGGCGCCGCGGCCTTCACGCGGACCCGCCGAGGGCGGGCTCGGCGGGTCCGCCCGACGGGGGTGCCGCGTCGGCGGGCCCTGAGGGGACGTTCGCGCGAACGGCGGTCTCGCGCGGCGCGCCGGCGACCGGGCCACGCGGCGGCCGAGGGGCCTGGGGCTGCGGTCGGGGCATCAGTGCACACCTCCCGGGTGCAGCGGGTACACCAGGTTCACGGCGATGAGCAGCGCGACGGTCACACGGTGGATGGCGATGCCGAGGTTGCGGGCCCGCAGGATGTCGCCGCGGACGAACCCGATGGTCCACTGGGTGGCGCGCAGCAGCACGACGGGCGCCATGGCCGGAGCGAACCACCACGGCGCGATGCCCGTGAGCACCGCTGCGGCGATGAGAACCGCCTCGGCGGCCGAGACCGCGGCGACGAAGGCGGCGTTGCCGCGAGCCGAGGTCAGCACCGCGACGGTGCGGCGGCGCACTTTGGCGTCGCCGGGGATGTCGTTGGTGTTGGAGTAAACGCCGAAGAGCAGCGGACCCAGCCCGAAGAGCAGCCCCTGAGTGAGTACGAAGGCGTCGATCGTGCCCGCGAACAGGCCGTAGGGGCCGGCGAGGAGGCCCACACCCAGCGCGACGAGGAAGACCTCCTGCCAGCCGTGATAGCTGAGCTTCAGCCCCCAGGAGTACTGGACCGCGCACACCAGGCAGAGCGCGAGCGCGGCGACGGCCCACAGGGGCCGGTGCGGTGCGACGGCCACGGCACCCGCCCACAGCAGCGCGGCCGCTGCGGCGGCGCTCCACCCGAAGCGGACGGCCTCGGACTCGCCGAGTGTGCCCGCGATCAGCGGTTTGCGGACCAGTTTCCGGCGCGGGGCGTCGGGGCCGTAGTTGGCGGCGTCGCTGCCGTCGCGCAAGCCGGTGACGTCGTCGAAGGAGGTCATCGCCGCGACCATGCACAGCTCTCCGGCCAGCAGCAGCGCCAGCGCCGCCCAGACCGCGGGTTCGGCGCGCGCTACCGGGGCCAGCAGGCTCCACGCCACGAGCAGGCCGAGGTAGTAGTCGATGATGTCCAGCTTGGCCAGCCGCGCGTAGGCGCGTGCCTTGCCCAGTCGTCCGGCGGGCGTCGAAGTGGAGTCTCGGGAGGCGGGTGCGGATCGCGGTCGCTCGTCGTGGGCCATCGGAGGTGCTCCTCGGTTGGTCGGCGGCCCGGTCAGGGGGTCTCGCTCCGGCTCTGCCGGGCGAAGGCGCAGACGGAGTCGGCGATGTGCTCGACCTGGGCGTCGCTCAGGTGCGGGAAGACGGGCAGGGACAGGTTGCGCCGGGCGGCCGACTCGGCGGCGGGCCAGTGCGCGCCCGGCGGGGCGTAGGGGGCGAACGCCGGCTGGTGCGGCAGCGGCTGCGGGTAGTAGACGTGGGTGTCGACGCCGGCGCGGGCGAGGTGGGCTTCGAGGTCGTCGCGGCGCTCGGCGAGCAGCGTGTAGACGTAGAAGCAGCGGCCCTCACGGCCCGGCGGGGGCGCCACGACGCCGTGGGGGCCGAGTTCGGCGAACCGGCTCGTGTAGTACTCGGCGATCCGGGCGCGGCGGTCGAGCCGGGCGTCCAGCCCGGGCAGGCGGTGCAGTTGGAACCCGGCGAGGATCTCGTCGAAGCGGCTGTTGTAGCCGACCCGGTGGTGGACGAACCGGTGCACGCCGTCCTGCCCGTGGTTGCGCAGCATCCGCACCCACCGCCCCAGCTCGGGGTCGGCGGTGACCACGGCGCCGCCTTCGCCCGCGGTGCCGAACGTCTTGACCTGCACGAACGAGAACACGCCGGCCTCGCCCCACAGCCCGGCGGGCCGTCCGGCCAGCACCCCGCCCTGGGCGACGGCGGAGTCCTCGATCAGACGCAGCCCGCGGCGCTGCGCGATCTCGGTGAAGCGCGGCATGTCGGCCATCACGGAGAACATGTGGGCGGGCATCAGCGCCCGCGTGCGCGGGGTGACGGCGGCCTCGGCCGCGGCGGGGTCGGCGACCAGCCGCCACGGGTCGACGTCGGCGAACACGGGTACCGCGCCGAGGCCGCAGACCGAGGCGGCCAGCGGTGCGCAGCCCAGCGCGGGCACGACGACCTCGTCGCCGGGTCCCACGCCCATGGCCGACAGCACCAGGCTCAGCGCGGTGGTGCCGCTGGAGCACGCGACGACGTCCGCCGCGCCCAGCCGCTCGCGCAGCGCGTCCTCGAACGCGGCGGTGCGCTCGCCCAGGATGAACCGCTGGCGGGGGTCGGTTCCCACTGCGTAGACGGTCTCCAGCAGTTCCGAGCGGTCTTCCTCGAACAGGTCGGGCGGGAAGAACGGGATCACGCCGGCTTCCTTCCGGTGTAGAAGCGGCCGATGAGCGCGCAGACCCGGTGGATCTCCGCCGGGGTGAGGTCGGGGTGCAGCGGGAGCGCGAGCGCGCGGGCGCAGGCGGCCTCGGCGTTGGGGAAGTCGCCGGGGCCGTGGCCGAGGTCGGCGAAGCAGGGCTGCAGGTGCAGCGGCCGGGGGTAGTAGACCTCGGTGCCCACGCCGTGCCGGGCGAGGTGGTCGGCGAGGGCGTCGCGGTCTTCGAACTCCGCGAGGTAGACGTAGTGCACGGGCTCGGTCGCCGCGGAGCGCGGGGCGACGGCGGGCAGACGGACGACGCCGGGCATGTCGTGCAGCAGCTCGGTGTAGGCGGCGGCCAGTTCGGCGCGGCGGCGGATGGCGGTGTCCAGGTGCGCGAGCTTGGCCAGCAGCACGGCCGCCTGCAGGTCGTCCATCTTGCTGTTGAGGCCGGGCAGGCTGGTGGGGGCGGCGATGCCCGGAAAGTGGTCGAGGGTGTGGCCGCGCCGCCCGTGGTGACGCAGGGCGGCAGCGGTACGGGCGAGGTCGGGGTCGTCGGTGAGGACCGCGCCTGCGTCGCCGATCGCCCCCAGCGTCTTGGCCGGGAAGAACGAGAGGACGCCGCCTGCGCCGAGCAGACCGGCGTGTGTTCCGTTCCACCGCATGCCGATGGCCTCGGCGCTGTCCTCGACGAGAGTGAGCCCGCGGCTCTCGGCGAGGGCGCCCAGCGCGTCCATTTCGGCCATCTGGCAGAACAGGTGGACGGGCATCAGTGCGCGGGTGCGGGCGGTGACGGCAGCGGCGGCCGAGGCGGGGTCCACGGCGTAGGTGTCGGGCTCGATGTCGGCGAAAACGGGGCGGCCCCGCGCCAGCACGACCGCCGAAGCCGAGGCGACGAAGCTGAAGGCGGGTACCACCACTTCGTCGCCCGGTTGCAGTCCGGCGGCGCGCAGGAGCAGCACGAGCGCGTCGGTGCCGGAGTTGACCCCGACGACGTGCCGAGCGCCGGTCCACGCGGCGAGCGCGGATTCCAACTCGGCCACTTTGCGGCCGTGGGAGTACTTGCCGTGGTCGAGCACCTCGCAGCAGTGGGCGCGGATGTCGGGCCACAGGCGCGCGAAGGTGTCGCGCTGGCTGAAGAACGGGATCGGCGCGGGATCGGGGTCGCGGATACCGGCCGGGCGCCGGGGGCGGCCGGCGAGCGGAACGGGCGTGGCACAGGCGGGAAAGGGGGAGTCCATGATTCACCCTTGCGCTGAGAAGGAGGGCCGGCGGAATCGACACGAGCGGGCGGGTTTTCTCGGTCATCGGATTTCCGGAGCGACGGCGGTTATTCCCGCCTCGGCGCGAGCGCTAAACGAGAAACCGGGAAACCATGCCGAGAAACGCGGCACGACCACTCTTGGAACGGCTCAATTCGCCCCATTCCCGCGCGGCATCGACAGAAGCCGCTGTTCACCACACACCCGAACAAGCCAGGAAGCAATTGCGCGACGGCAATCGCGTGTCGCCATCCCCCGACGGAAAACGACTGTTGACAATCGCACCATCCCGGCGTGAACCTGGATCCGTTCGCGGCACAGCCCCGTACGGACCACTTTTCCGGAAAGGCGGATGCCACCGGTGGCGCCACGCGGAGACCGTCCTTTTTCTCATCGATGCGCTCGTGGATCCGCGCCGACCGAAAACAGAATGCAGAGAGGTGACGGATCCGCCATGCTGCATACGCTCGTCGTGGGTCTCGGCCGCTCCGGGCGCGGACTGCACCTGCCCGCTCTGGTGCGGGCCCGCGCGCAGGCCGGCCGGCACCGCGTCTTCTCCCCCGGCCCCGACCTCGTCTACGACCCTCGTCCACCGTCCGGGGGCCTGCTCCCGAACCCCGGCGTCCGCGCCGTCCCCTCGCTGCGAACCGCCGCCGAGGCCGCCGACCCCGCACGCACGGTCGCCCACCTGTGCACCCCGCCCGGCACGCGCGTAAAGGTCCTGGAGGAGCTGGCCCGGCTCGGCTACCGCCGCATCCTGATCGAGAAGCCACTGGCGGCGGACGAGGTCGAACTCGCCGCCGTGCTGCGGCTGCGGCGCCGGTTCGGCCTGCAGACGGCCGTAGTCGCGCAATGGCTGACCAGTGCGCTGACTCACCGGTTGCGGGCGGCGGTGCGCGAGGGCCGGCTGCACGGACTCGGCGTCCCCGGCGCCGACGGGGCGCCGGGCACCGCTCCCCGGCTCGGCCGCCTGCGCACCCTGCGGATAGTGCAGCGCAAACCCCGCTTCGTGCGCTCACTGACCAGCCGTGCCCACCCCACCGCGTTCGACGTCGAACTCCCCCATTCCGTCGGTGTAGCCCTCACCCTGGCCGGCGGCGCCCGCGTGCGTTCAGCCTCCTGGAGCGACATGGCGCTGGGCAACGTCGAGGTTCCCCACCTGGGACAGGCCCACCTGGTGCTGGAGCACCGCACGGGCGCCCGCACCGAGATCCTCTCCGACCTGACGGCGCCCACCCGCGAGCGACGCATCGTCTGCGAGTTCGACCGGGGCAGCCTGACCGGCCACTACCCCTGCAGCGAGGACGACGACACCGCCCAACTACGCAGCACCACCGACGACGGCTCGGCGCACCTGGTGTTCCACGACGACGCGCTGGCCGACTTCCTCCTCGGCGCCTACGAGCACTTCGCCGGGCTGCGCGCGCTCCCGCTCGACGACGCGTTCGGGCTGCAGGTGCGCGCCGTCCGCCTGCTCTCGGCCGCCAAGGACCTCTGCGCCGGGCACACCGACCCGGGTGCGGTCGGATCCGCTTCCGAGGAAAGGACGACCTGCCATGCCGACCTCGCCTGAGGAGCCCGAGCCCGCCACCCGGCCGCCTCTTACCGCCGGCTCCGCCCCGTCCGGCCCGATCCCCGGCATCGCCTACGCGGGCATCGGCGACGAGGCCGGGCCCAGCCTCACCGAGCAACTGGCCGCCCTCGAACGGCTCGGCTGGCGGTATCTGGAGCTGCGGACCGTCGACGGCCGCGCGATAGCCGACCTCGACGACCGTGCGTTCGACGGCGCGGCCGCCACCCTCGCGGCGCGCGGCATCGGGGTGTGCTGCCTGGACTCCCGCATCGGCAACTGGGCCCGGCCCGTCACCGGCGGCTTCGAAGCCGACCGGCGCGAACTGGAGACCCTCGCCGCGCGCTGTGCCGCCCTCGGCACCCGTGCCGTCCGCATCATGACCTACCCGAACGACGGACTGGACGAGCGCGAGTGGCGCCGCCGCGTCCTCACCCGCATCCGTGCGCTGTGCTCCATCGCCGAGAGCCGCGGGGTGGTGCTGCTGGCCGAGAACTGCGCGGGGTGGGCCGCCGAGCGCGCCGAACGGATGCTCGACCTGCTCGACACCGTCTCCAGCCCGGCCCTGGGCCTGCTGTTCGACACCGGCAACGGCATCGCCCACGGCTACCGTGCGCCGGAACTGCTCGCCGACATCGCCGCACACGTCGGCCACGTGCACGTCAAAGACGCGCGCCCCGCGTCCGACGGCGGCGAACCCGCCTACACCCTGCCGGGCGAGGGGGACGCAGGTGTGGGCGAGTGCCTGCGGCTGCTGATCGACCACGGCTACCGGGGAACCTGGTCCATCGAGCCCCATCTCGCGTTGCGCCCGCACCTGGGACAGCATGCGGGCACGGGCGGGGCGGCCGGATTCACCGCGGCCGGTGCGGCGCTGGAACGGCTCGCCGCCGAACTGCCGAACCCGCCGGTGCGCCCCGAGGGCGCCCGGTGAGCGCCGCAGCGCTGTCCGAGGACGACCGCGACCTGCTGCTGCACCTGCTGGAGCTGCCCACCGCGGGTTTCTTGGAGACCGGAACCCTCGCGCCACCGCCCCGGCTGCGCGAGGCCCAGGACGCCTACGCCCGCGCGGCCGCACGGTCGGGCTTGGCCGTCGTCCGCCATGCGGCCCCGGAACCGGGCGAGTTGCAGCGGCCCGACGTCCCCTCGGCCGTGCGTGAAGCGGCCGCGGCCCACCCCGGCTTCCTCGCCGCCGAGCCCAGCCTGGTGCTGCGGCTCGGCCCGCCGCGGCCGCGCACACACACCGCCATGTTCAACGTCCACCTCGACACCGTCTCGGGGTGGGAGCCCCCGCGGTTCACCGGCGAGCGTTTCCACGGCCGCGGCGCCGCCGACGCCAAAGGCCCGGCCGTCGCCCTCCTCGCCGGGGTGCGCGCTGCGCTGCGGGCCGAGCCCTCCCTCGGCACCGACACGGGCACCGGCGTGCTGATCCAGGCGGTGGCCGGCGAAGAGGGCGGAGCGATGGGGACCTTCGGCACCCGCCCACTCGTCGAGCACGGTTACGTGGGGCGGCTGAACCTGTTCTGCGAACCCACCGGCCTGCGCTACCTGCCGCGCTCCACCGCCGCCATGACGGCGCGGGTCCGCGTGACCGGGCGCGACGCCATCGACGACCGGCCGGAGCGCGGCCACAACGCCACCGTCCTACTGGGCTTCCTCGCCCAGCATCTGGCCGGCGCCCTGTCCGACGCCGCCGCGGACGCCGATCCCGCATGCGTGGCCGGACTGTGCACCGGTACCCGCCACAACCGCGTCTACGGCAGCGGCGACCTGCTGCTGAACCTCCCCTATACCGACACCGAATCCGGCCGGCGACGCGCCGCAGCGGTGGAGTCCGCCCTGGCCGACGGACTCGACGAGTTCGCCGCCCGCTTCTCGGACACCCGCGAGTACGCCCTGTCCGCCGCCGACGCCGCCCGCATCACCCGCCTGGAATGGCTGAAGCGCGGGCTCCCCGCTTTGGACTGCACCGACCCCTGGATGCACCGCCTGCTGCAGCAGGACGCGCAAGTGGCGCACCGAGGAGCCGACGAGCCCGCCTTCACCTGCGACGCCATCTGGATGCACGGCGTCCCCGGCACGAGCACGGCCGTCCTCGGACCGGGCGACCTGGCGGCGAACAACGCCCACGCCGCGGGCGAGTTCGCCGACCTGGCGGAACTGGAGTCCTTCGCCGGGGCCGTCGCCCGCATCCTGGTCGCCTTCGCGCGGGACCGGCGCGAAGGCGATCGGCCTTCGCGCGGCGCCGAGGGACGCGGGGCGGCATGACGTTCACGGCCGGACCACTCGGCCCCGCGCTCCCGGCCGCCGGTCAGCGGGCGCCGCCGGCGTAGCGGCGACCGCGCGGTCCGGCCCACTCCGCGCCAGACAGCCTCTTCCCCCGACCGGAAAGGCGGTTTCGACCGTGGTACCTCCCGACACGCCGTCTGCGGCGCGCAGTCCGCGCCCGTCCAGCGTGCCCTCGCCCCCGACAACGGCCGCTTTCCCGCCGCGCCCTTCGCGCGGCGGCCCCCGGGTGGCCGCCGACGACCTCGTCTCCTTCACCGCGCAGGTCTTCACTGCACACGGCATGCCGCCCGAACGGGCCCGGCCCGCCGCCGAGGCGCTGTGTTACGGCGATCTCACCGGCCACCCCTCCCACGGGCTCGCCAACCTCACCCGCATCTACCTGCCCGCGCTGGCCGACGGCCGGATCGACCCCCTGGCCCAGCCGCGCACGCTCGCCGATCGCGGCGCCGCCGCCCTTGTCGACGCCCGTCGAGCGCCGGGCCTGTGGCAGGCCGGTGCCGCTGTGGACTCCGCCGTCGAACGGGCACGGACCCACGGGGTCGGCCTGGTGTCGGTGCGCGGCGCGACCCACTTCGGCTGCGCCGGGCACCACGCCGCCCGCGCCGCCGAGCACCGGATGATCGGCATCGTCGCCGCCAACTGCGGCCGCCAGCGCATCGCGCCCCCGCCCGGCGGGCGGGAGCCCCTGCTCGGCACCAACCCGCTGAGCGTCGCCGCCCCGGCTCTACCCGAGCACCCGTTCGTGCTGGACATGAGCACCACCGCGGTGCCCACTGGCCGGGTGCGCGAAGCGGCGCGCGCCGGCCGCAGCGTCCCCGCCGGTTGGCTGGCGGACAGCGCGGGCGCGCCCGTCACCGACCCGGCGGCGTTCGACCGGGGCCAGGCCCGTCTGCTGTGGCTGGGCGCAGGCGAGGCCGCAGGCCGGGGAGGCGCATACAAGGGGTTCGGGTTGGCGCTGGCCGTGGAGGTCCTGGCGGCCCTGCTGCCCGGTGCGGGGACGGGCCCCGCCTCCGGGTGCGCCGACGACCCGGGCGCGCGCGACGACGACATCGGCTTCATCGCCGCGGCCGTCGCACCGGATGCGCTGCGCGAGGGATTCGGCGCCGACGCCCGCGCCCTGTTCTCCGCAGTGCTTTCCTGCCCGCCGACCGACGCCGAGGCGCCGGTGCGCTACCCCGGGTGGCACGAGGCCGAGTCGGCACGGGCGCGCCGCCGCGACGGTGTCGGTGTACCGCTGCCGGCCGCGCTCCACCGCGAACTCGCCGCGGTGGCCGACACCGCAGGAATCGCGGCGCCGCCCGTGCTCGGGGACCGGTGATGGCCGATTCCCCGCTGCGCATCGGCGTGATCGGTCTGGGCGCCATCTCCCGGTTCTACCTGGCCGCCGTGGAACGCTCGCCGTCACTGGTCCTGGCGGCCGTGTGCGACCCCCGTCCCGAGGCGCTCGCTCCGCTGCGGGGCCGCGCCCGCTGCTACCACGACCATCGGAAGCTGCTCGCGGACGGCGGTGTGGACGCCGCGGTCGTGGCCGCACCCAACCACCTGCACGCCTCGCTGTGCCGCGACGTGCTGGAGGCCGGGCTCGCGGTTTGCGTGGAGAAACCGCTGGCCACGCTGGCCGCCGACGGCGCGGCACTGCGCACCGCGGCCACGCGGCGCGGCGCGACCCTGTTCACCGCCTTCCACCGCCGCTACAACAGGTCGGTGCGGGCGCTGGTCGACCGGATGGCCGCAGGAGCACCCCCGGTCGCGGCGCGGGTGCGCTACCTGGAACGCATCGAGGAGCACATCGGTGGCGACGCCTGGTATCTGGACCCGCAGCGCTGCGGCGGGGGCTGCGTCGCCGACAACGGTCCCAACGCCTTCGACCTGCTCCGAACGCTGCTGGGCGGACTGTCGGTGGCCGATGCGCGCATCACCCGGGACGCGGCAGGCGTAGATCGGCAGGCGCGGATCGGACTGCGGTCGGAGGGCGGAGCACAGGCGACGGTGGAGCTGGACTGGTCCTTCGCCGGCGAACGCAAGGACGTGTGGGTGCGCCTGGCCGACGGGAGTACGGAAACCGCCGACATGCTCGGCGGTTTCGGCGGCTTCAAGGAGTCGCTGTGGCACGAGTACGCGGGCGTGCTGGCGGACTTCGAGCGGCGGGTACGGGGCGGTGACACCGCGGACGACGGCGGCAGGGCCGCGCTGGAACTGGTGGACGCGGCCTACCGCGCCGAGCGGGGGGCCACAGCCGCCGACAGTCCCCTGGCGTGCGGTGCCAGGCGGGATGCGGAGAGGAGGAGCCGGTGATCGGTGAGGACGGACCCAAGCGGGTGACGACGGCGGCGCTGGTCAAGGTGCTGGTACATCGCCGCGAAGAGCGCGGGATGGAGTTGCTGCCGTACGCGAGCCGCTGTGTGCGCACGGGAGAGGTGCACGAACTGGTCGCCACCGACCACACCGCGACCGAGCCCGGGGCGCGGATCGACAGGGTGGCGTTTCTCGGGTTCGCGGAGATCGGTTGCGCGGGGGTGGTCGACCGCGGGGACGAACTGCGGGTGAACGGACGGCCGGTCGGCACCGTGCTCGGGTTCGACGGCTGCCACTTTCCCAACCACTACAACATCCTGGTGCACACGCGGAATCCGCTCACGGGCGCGGAACTGGGCCTGCGCCCCGAGGACCGGATCGAGTTCGCGGCAGTGCACGGGGACACCGGTCGGCCGATCGCGTCGGCGCCCGAGGGACGCGGAGGAGGTGTCCGGTGATGCGCGAGAGCGGGTTGGCCGGGAGCCGGCCGGTTCGGCACGCGGCTGCGGGACGATCATTCCCGGGCGGGTAAGTCCGACTCATCTCCGAGGTCGGAGGCGACCGCCCGCACCGTCCCCGCAACGGCCGCGGGTCGCGGTGACAGCCTGCGGTGTGTGGAAGATACCGAGCCGCAGTTCCAGAACCCGTCCGGTACCGGCGGCACAGGAATCCTTCATCCGGCGGGCCGCGCCGTTCTCATCCGCGGTGCCGTTCCGCGACCGGCCGACCTGATCGGCGGCCGGACGCGGAACGGAGACGGCCCACCCGGGCGCCCCCTCGACCGGAGAGGGCGCCCGGGTGGGGCAGAGCCGTCCGCAGCACCTGTGCTGCGGACGGCCTGCGCTCGCGGACTCTAGCTGCCGAGCAGGGAGACGTCGGTGCGCCCCAGGTGGTAGTCGCGCACGGCGCCCATCAGTTCGTCCACTGTCAGGTAGCCGTTGCCGTTGGTGTCGACGCTCTGGAAGATCGCTTCGGTGTCGGAGGTGACGCCGATCGCGTTCAGCCAGCGCTTGAACTCGTCCTGGCTCACCCGGTTGTCGCCGTCGGTGTCGAGGAGATCGACGATGGCCCGAATGGTCGGACGCAGCACCTTGCTGAAGCCGGCGTCGCCCTGATTGAGGATCTCCGCCTCGGCCACGGCCGCGAACTCCTCGGCGTTCAGCGAGCTCTTGCCCGCCTTGCTCGCCAGGTAGTCCCACATCTGCGTGTAGGCGTCGAAGACCGCACGGGCACGGGGAGAGGTGTCGTCCTCGCCGAGATTGCGCATGATCTCGCGCGCCTCGGCCTCGAAGTCGGATCGGTCGATGCTGCCGTCGCCGTTGTTGTCCCAGAAGGCGAAGCGCTCGTTCAGGCGCTCGCGCTCTTTCACACTGCTCGCCATTATTGACCTCTCAATAAAATCGGCGATGACGCCCGGTTTCGTTGCAGAACCGAGCTAGCGAAGCTCCGCGACGATTACGCTACCACCGCGCCACGGAAGCGCAATGGCGGATTATTGGACACTCGCGCACGTTCGGAAATTCATGCGCCTGCAGCTTGCCGCAAATCGGACCAAAGCATCCTGAAACCCACCCTGCAGTACGCGACGTTCACCCGGAAACGTCCGAATAATCACCGGCTCGGGAATTCCAAGATCCTTGGCCTTTCACCAAACTTCCTACGCCCGACCTGGCCACCTGGTCTACGAATTTCAACATTCACAGTTCAGGAGATCCGGAATCCGACTACCGGTCCCCCGGATAGGTTCAGAACCCACCGCTGCCACGCGGAAATCGGCGACCTGTTGCGAATGTGTGAGCCGTGCGGCCCATGCCGCGCACACCACCGACGACACGGCGGTTTCCGATCGGACGGCCGCACCGGCTCAGAGTTGCTCGCGCACCCCGGATTCACGTTCGATGCTGCCCAGTTGGTCCCGCAGATTGCCCGCCATCGAAGCGCGGCCGGCGCCCCGGCGGAAGACCGGGAGCACGGTGCGCTTGCCGACGTCCTCGATGAGCAGCGCCAAGGCGCCGTAGAGGGCGAGCACGCACAGCACGACACCGGCCGCACCCGATACCGTCCCCCATAATGGGGCCCCGGTCAGCTCGTAGCCCGCGGTGAGGGCGAAGCGCACCGACGCGGCCAGCAGAATCGCCGCGGCCAGCAGCTTGCCCGTCGCCGCCCCCGCCGCGGGCACCAGCAGCCCCACCGCGACAGCCAGCATCAGCACGCCCAGCGTGGGGCTGGTCGACACGCCCGCGGGACAGCTCAGCGTCACCACAGCGGTCGCGAGCCAGGTGCCGCCGAGCATCCCCATACCTGTTCCCACCCCGATGTCGCGCCCCAGGAAGCCGAGGATGCTGCCGAGCAGCTGCAACGGGAAAGCGAAGGCGATGAGCACCATGCACACGTGATCCCGCTCGCTCACGGGCAGCCAGCCCAGCTGAAGCGCACTGAGCATCAGCGTGGCGACGGCCAGTGCCATGAAGCCCACGGGCATGGGGTTCGCGATCGGGCGGAGGCTGATCCGCACGCCCGGAGCGGCCGGGTACGCCTCCTCATCCAAGGTTCGCGCGTGTGCGGATTCGGTCACATCGGGTCACCCCTCGGCGCCTCGGGTTCGCACCGGCGCGCCGCAACGTCGCCGACGGCGCCCGGCCCGCGGCCTGGGCCCGCGACGCCGTCCAGGCCTCCCGGTCGGCGCCCGGCGCGCGTCGGGCACGGCGGAGCTGCCCCGCGGATTCGCGGCGGCCCCGGATCCGGCGGCGCCTCCAAGCCGCACTGGCTACCCTCGGCACGTTAGCGCGCGGGCCGCCCGGCGATCACGGCGGGCCCGCCGGGTCGGCCGACGACGGTGACACCTCCGACCGAGCGCCCGGCCACCGCCGAGAAATCCGTCGCGCGATGGCGAGAGCTTCAGAGCTGCTCGCGAATGCCGCCCTCCCGTTCGATGCTGCGCAGCTGGTCCTTGAGGTTGCCGTTCATGGACACCCGGCCCGCTCCGCGGCGCAGGACGGGGATGACGGTGCGCTTACGGACATCCTCGATCAGCAGGGCCAACGCGCCGTAGAGCGCGAGGACGCACAGCAGGACTCCCCCGACCCCGGCGACGGTTCCCCAGATCGGCGAACCCGTCAGCTCGTAGACCGCCGTCAGGGCGAACCGCACCGCTGATCCGCCCAGGATGGCCGCCGCGATCAGCTTGCCCGTCGCCGCCCCCGCCGCGGGGACGAGCAGGCCCAGCGCAACGGCCAGCATCAGCACGCCCAGAGTGGACGTCGTCTGGGCGCCGGGAGGCTGGTTCAGCGAGACGACGGCGGTCGACAGCCAGGTGCCGCCGAGCATCGCCATTCCGGTGCCCACGACGACGTCGCGGGCCAGGAATCCGAACACGGCGCCGAGCGCCTGCAAGGGGAAGGAGAACGTGATCAGGATGATGGCCACGTTGTTGCGCTCGCTGTCGGGCAGCCAGCCCAGCTGGAGGGCGCTGAGCATCAGGGTGGCGATCGCCAGCGCCATGAAACCCATCGGCTTGGGGTTGGCGATCGGGTTGAGGTTGATCCGGACGGCCGACTTCCCGAGAATCGACTCGTCGTTCTCCGGTGCGGGACGATCGGTGTCGGTCACGGTGGCTCACTCCTCGGCGACGCGTGTGGGCGGGCGCGCCAGCTCGCCGTCCCTGCAGGGCGGTCCGGCGGAGGGGCCGTCGTCCGCCTGCAAGGGCCGCGCTCGGCGCGCGCAGGGCGCCGGGTGAATCGGCCGCCCGCGCATGTCGCGATCTCCGGCTACCCGGTGCACAACCGCCGCGCTACCCACGATCAGGGCCGCGTCCCGAACCGGCCGCCGCGGACCGGCGCTGCGGTCGTGCCGCCGCACGCGCGATCCGAGGGCGGGCGGCCCCGCACGGAGCCGGCCGCCCCGTCGCGCCCGCCCGTGCGCGGGCGGCAGGCGGGGCGGCCGGCGGCACGCGCTCCGGGGCGCCGCCGGGGACCGGCGGGATACGAAGGCGGCGCGAGCGCGTGCGGTCGTTCCGGCGGCCGGGGCGCCGCCCGCGGATCAGCCGATGCGGTCGGCCATCTGCGGCTCGGTCTCCTGGCCTGCCGTGAACGCCTCTCGGCAGACCCGCTCGACCGCCTTGCCCAGGTGGCCGACCACTTCGTCGGATACGGGGTTGTGCCCCACCGGGCCACCCAGCAGCGTGGCCGTGCCCAGTGTGGCGGCGTCGGCGCCCAAGTCGAATGCCGAGGTGGGGACGTCGACCATGTCGGCGAAGCGGTCGGTAAGCGCCTGGCGGAGGAACGCCGGCACCGCACCCTCGAATCCGGGCGGCATGTAGGACTCGTACAGGTCGATGCACTCGCGGGTGAGGATGCGGCCCTCGTCGCTCGGGGCCCATTCGTACTCGCGCCCCTCGTGCCAGAGCTCGGTCGCCCGCCCGTGCGAGCTCATCGCCTCCTTGATGTACTTGTCGGGGACGCCGAGGAAGTGGGCCACGATCGCCCACGAGTACATGAAGCCCTCGGCCTCGTTCTGGTCGACGCTTAGGCCGATGTTCTCCATGCCGTCGAGCACACCGACGGAGAACACCAGCGCCGCGCCGGCGGTGTAGAGCTGCGAGACGGGCGCGCCCATGCCGTCGTAGTCCCACTCGCCCGAGCGGCGGTGCAGCTCGCGGATGGCGGCGTGCACCAAGCGGACCTTCTGGCAGGTGGGAACGAGCTTGGAGTGGTCGGTGAAGGCGTCGGAGTCGCCCATGCCCATGAAGATCCGCGTGGACTGGGAAAGCCGGCGATGCGGCTGGTGCGAGAGTTGGTGGGTGGAGTGCAGGGTGTAGGCACCCACCGGGGAGAGGTAGGTGCCCACGAGGCCGACCGTAGCCTGCATCGCCGAGGCCGGCAGGTGGTGGTGCCGGAAGAAGTCGGCGGTGTCCGCTAGCCGGGTGTCCTCGACCCAGTCGGGGAACTCGCGGGTGGTTTCGAAGTATTCGCGCAGAACGGCGGGGGTCTGCGCGGGGATCTGGGAGTCGGCCGTGTCGATCTGGCGGAAGAGGTTGTTGACGCTGTTGACCTGGTCGTCGTCCAACAGCTCCTTGACCACTTCGTCGGCAAGGGGATCACCCAGATCCCGCAGTTCGCGGGCGAAGTCGGCGTAGTCCATGGCCATGCTGCGGTCTCCTTCGAGTGCTGAGGGAGGTCGGGCGGGGCGAGCGGGCGCACGGCCGTGGTCCGTGGCCGCGGCTCACCCCCGTCGTCAAGGAGCGAGCGGACCGACATCAAGACACAAACCGAATTCGGAAAGTCACTGCGAGTCCGTTCGCTTAGGCGTATGTGCTCCAGGCGACTCGGCGGCAAACCTTCGTCGCATCCTGGAATACCAGGTCAGCGCCTTGATTCGGTCATCGCGGAGGTCGGGCCAGGCCGGTCCGCAACCAGCCGTCCGGCCTTCGCATACGCGGAGGCGCCGCGGCCGCCGAGGGCTTCGGCACTGCGACGCGGCGTTTGCCGACACCCATGCAGGGCGGGCCCCTGGCTGCTCGGCGGCATCTCCGTGAGCCTGGTCTGCTACGGGCTCTACTGCCTCTGCAAGATCCGCTGGCTGCGTCCTTGACCGGCTCCGACGGCTCGGCCACCCGTCGGCTCCGCCGGCCCGGCGAGGTACCCGGGTCCGAATACGGCGGCGGATGTGCAGATGGCCGGGATCGGTCCCGCGGAGGGGTGCCGGCCGGGGCGGCAACGAACAGAGCGGTGTCTAGGATCTCTGGCATGAACGACTTGCACGGAGATCGGGCCACCTGGCGCTTCGACGGGGAGACCGTCCTGATCAGGTACCACACCGGAGCGTTCAAGAACGCGATGCTCAAGGAGCTCGGCCGGTGCAGCGTTCCCGTCTCGGCGATCTCGGCAGCGGAGTTCGACGTGTTCGCCGGCAAGCGCAAGCGCTGGGCTCTGCGGCTGCGGCTGCGCGAGAAGGCCGATCCCTACGCCGCAGTGGGCGCGATGCTCAATGCCCGGTCGCAGCCCTTCGTGTTGGTCGGACCGGCGAGCACGGAGCTGGTAGCGGAGTACCTCGCCGAACAGCTGCATTTCGCCGCGCAGCAGGCCGACCCTCCGGGCGGGGCCCCGCCCGTCCTGGCGACCCGGCTGGTGCCGCCGTTGCCGCTGCACATCCAGACGTCGGAGGGCACCGCCGCCTTCGACGGCTCCACCGTCCGACTGATCTGGGCCGGCTCCGAGGCGTCGTCGCGGAAGAAGAAGGCGCACCGCCGAGAGTTCGCGCTGGCCGACATCACCGGCGTCGAATGGGTTCCCGAGGACGACTGGGGCAACGGCCACATCCGCATCAACACCGCCGACGCCACCGAGGAGGAGATCACCAAACCCAAGCACGACCTTTCATGCCTGATGACCAAGGACGGCAAGCAGGTCGCCCGCGGGTTGATGATGGCCGCCACGATTACGGCGTACCTGTGGGCCGGCAAGCGGCCGGAGCTGGACTAAGCCGTGCTTAAGGAGTGCTGGATCGGTCCGGCTCCCATGGGCGGCCGGGCCGTGCGACTCCCATCCGCTACGCGGACTTGCCCGAACTTGCTCCCGGCCGGGCGGCGGGCTGATCTACGGGGAGCAGCGGGCACCGGGGACGATGGCGGGCCGGGGCCCGCTGGTTGAGGGAGCGGGGACCGCAGGTGGCGGTGCGTGGGGAGGGGCGGCTCGGGTCTACTGGGCGGACCTGCTGGTGCAGACAGACTCGGCACGGCTTGGCCCGTCTATCGTGAACCTATGGTCGCAGGTAAGCGCATTCCGCGGCCATAAGTTCGCGATCATCGCCGGATGGACCGGCATAGGGGACCTACCGGCGCCGGTGGGCCGACTGGGTGCCGCCGTGCTCCCTACCGGGCCCGCACAGGGTGGAGGCCGCGCGGCGGGCGCGGCCGCGGGCGCCCGCACGCCCCGGGGGCGCCGGAATGGGGGTTGGGGGGCGACGCCGCGTCGCTCGTGGCGCCCGGGCGAAGCCCTTCGCCACCGTCGCCGCCGCTTTTCAGTCAAGTCCACCCGTTTCGCGGCAGACCAACCAGGCCGCACAGCAGCCCAGCGTTCTTAAACACGGCTTAGCCGCCCGGCCCGGCATTCGCCGAACGCCGGTGCGGCTGCCTCCCCCTCATGAGCCAGCCGCACCGGCGCACGGGTGTCACCGGCGGGGCGCGGCAGCCCGGCGCTTGGGCCGGATTGCCGGTACCGCCCGTTCGGTGACGGTCGGACGGCTGGTCGGGAACCGACCGCACCGTCCTCGTCGCCTGCAGCATCCCCACCGCCCGGGGCGCGCCGCCGCCTGGCTGGCGCCAGCTCCTCGGCGGTGAAGACCTCGTGCTCCAGAGCAAAGCAGAAACCGCGCCGCTGTGGCGCCGATTCCGCTCGACCGTAATGGCGTCGCAACTTTCGCGGTCCCGGCCGCGGGTGGGCCGCGGCGGCCCACCCGCGGCCAAGCGCCGCACCCGACGGGGGCGCGAACCGCTCCGAACGGCCGCTCGGACGGCCGTGCGTTACTCGGCACCGCCCTTGAACCCGCACCCGCCGACGGGTTACCAAGGCTGCGGGTTGCGGAGCGTCCTCACGGCCGGGACACCGGAGGCGTAGTGGGCCCTCCCGCCGCCCGGCGACGCACGTACACGGGACGGCTCGGCGAAACGGCTCGGGATCGGGGAGCGAAGCGAAATGCCCACCGCGGAACGCACCGTCGTCCACGACGCGGCGGTCCTCACCGCCGACTCCGCGGACACGGTGTACGAGCACGGGACGATCGTGATCGAGGACGGCCGCCTGACGGAGGTGCGCCCCTCGGCGCCCGGCGACGGCGAGGCTGCGGACGAGACGGCCGTCGACGGCCGCGGCAAGCTCGCGCTGCCCGGACTGGTCAACGCGCACGCCCATGTGGAGTCGGCCGGGGTGCAGGGGGCGTTCAGCGACCTGTCCACGTTGCGCCTGGGCGCGGAGGCCGCGGCGCTCTTCCACCGTTCCGCGGACTACGCCGAACTGGCCGGCGCGGGGTGGCCGGTCAGCCTGATCTCATTAAGCCCTCCATTCCCGGCCTCGAGCACCATCACCTCAACGAACACCTGCGCCTGCGGGCAGCACAGCTGGTCGGCCTGCCCGCAGCCAACACCGAGATCATGACGCGCGGCGATATCGAGGTGCTCGTCTGCGAACGTTATGACCGCCGACTCGTCGGCGGCCGCTGGCAACGCATCCACCAAGAAGACCTCTGCCAGGCGCTGGCGGTACATCCGAGCATGAAGTACCAGGCGGCCGGGGGCCCCGGCATAGCCAAGATCGCCGCCCTCCTGCGCGGACTCGCCGCTCCCGACCGGCAGCAGAGCGCACGCCGCTTCTTCGACGCCCTCGTCTACAACGTCCTCATCGGCGCCACGGACGCCCATGCGAAGAACTACTCGCTACTGTTGGGGCCTGCTTCCCGGGCGCAGTTGGGGCCGCTGTACGACGTGGCCACCGTTCTGCCCTACGACCAGCGCCCCGACCACACATCGGCCATGAAGATCGGGAGCACCTGGCAGATGCGCAAGGTAACCCGGCAGGACTGGGGAGCTGTGGCGACCGCTCTCGGGTTGCCGGTCGAGCAGGCCATGGAGCGGGTGACCGCCCTACGCGCCGCCGTCCCGAAGGCGCTGCACCGCGCGGCCAGGGAGGACACGGTACCCGAACCTCTCCGGCAACAGGCGATCCGCATCGCAGATCTTGTGACCGCCCACGTCGAGAACCGCCGCGCATCCTTCGCGGTCCTCGATCCCACCGCCTCCTCCCCGACCACGGGAGGCGGCTCCACAGATCCCGGCCGATGAGGTCGCCCCGCGCCGCACGACCGCTGGAGCGGTTCCGGACACCGTTAGGGTCGTCGGCATGGAAGAACGCAAGCTCGGAAAGACCGGCAGGAACGTCAGCGCCGTCGGGTTCGGCGCTTGGCAGATCGGGGATGCGTGGGGGTCCGTCGGCGACGAGGACGCGCTGGCGGCGCTGCGGACCGCGGTGGACTCGGGGATCAGCTTCATCGACACCGCCGACGTGTACGGCGACGGGCGCAGTGAGCAGCGCGTCGGGCAGGTGCTCAAGGAGTACCCGCACCTGACGGTGGCGACCAAGATGGGGCGGCGGGTGCCTCAAGAACCCGCGAACTACAGCCCGGAGAACTTCCGGGCCTGGAACGACCGCTCCCGCGCCAATCTGGGTGTGGACACCATCGACCTGGTGCAGCTGCACTGCCCGCCCGAGGCGGTCTACGCCTCCGGAGCCGTCTTCGACGACCTGGACGCGATGGTCTCCGAAGGGCGCATCCGCGCCTACGGGGTCAGCGTCGAGACCTGCGCCGAGGCGCTGGCCGCGATCGAGCGGCCGGGTGTGGCCAGTGTGCAGATCATCCTGAACGCCTTCCGGCACAAGCCGCTGGAGGAGGTGCTGCCGGCCGCGCGGGAGGCCGGTGTCGGCATTATCGCGCGGGTGCCGCTGGCCAGCGGGCTGCTCTCGGGCCGGTACACCGCGCAGACCAGCTTCGGGGAGGACGACCACCGCAACTTCAACCGCGCGGGGGCGGCGTTCGACGTCGGCGAGACGTTCTCCGGCGTCGACTACGAGACGGGCCTGGCCGCGGTGGAGCGCATCCGCGAGGTGGTACCCGAAGGGATGACGATGGCGCAGTTCGCGCTGCGCTGGATCCTGGACCAGCCGGGTGTCAGCACGGTGATCCCCGGCGCCCGCAACGCCGAGCAGGCGCGCGGGAACGCGGCCGCGGCCTTCCTCGCGCCGCTGCCGCAGGAGGTACACACGGCCGTGCGCGAGGTCTACGACGAGCTGGTCCGCCCGCAGGTGCACCACCGCTGGTGACGGCAGGGCCCCGGCTCCGGGGTCGCCGGTCCGCCGGCGCGGCGCCGACCGCCCGTCCTGCGGCGCTCAGGCTTCGGCGGGGCGGGCGCGCGCCTGTTCGGGTTCGGCGAGATGCTCGGGGATGCGGGTGCCCGGCTGCAGCGGCACGAGCTCGGACTGCAGCACCGTGGTGGCCGCGCCGATGGCCGGGGCGGTCGCCGCCGACGTGGAGATCTGCACCGCTACCGGGTGTGTGGCGCGGGCGAAGAAGGCGCGGTCCAGCTCCTCTTGGATGATCGGCAGGTACAGGGAGCCGGCGACGGCCAGGCTCTGCCCGCTCAGCACGACGCGGTCGAGGTCCAGCACGTTGGCCAGGGTGCGGGTGGCCATCGCCAGATAGCGGGCGGAGCGGTCGACGATCGCGCGGGCCGCGGGCTCGCCGCGGCGTGCGGCGCGGGCGACGGCCGCGAATTCCGCCGCCACCGACGAGCGGCCGCGCGGGCCGTCTGGGTCGAGTCCCGCCGAACGCGCCGCCTCGGCGTCGGCCCGGGCCCGGGCCACCACGGCGGCGGGCCCGGCCATGACCTCGGTGCACCCGCGCGCCCCGCACCAGCACTCCGGTCCGTCGGGATCGAGGCAGATGTGCCCGATCTCGCCGGCGTTGCCGCTGGTGCCGTGGTAGGGGATGCCGTTGATGAGGATGCCCGAGCCGATGCCGGTGCAGACGTAGACGGCGGCGAAGGTCGAGGAACCGTTGACCGCGCCGGACCAGTACTCGCCCAGGGCCGCCGCGGTGGCGTCGTTGCCGAGGACGACCGGGAGCCCCGTTCGCCGCTCGACCGCCTCGTCCAGCGGGAAGTCCTCCCAGTGCCGCATGATGGGCGGAGCCAGCCGCATGCCGGTGGTGGGGGTCAGCGGCCCCGGAGAGACGAGGCCGATCCCCAGCACGCGCGCCTCATCCACCCCGACACCGTCGATCAGCGTGCGCACCTCGGCGGCCATCCGCTCGACGACCGCGGGCGGGTCCTCGGTGCCCGCGCCGGCCCGGGTCATCCGCGCCACGACCGAGCCGCCGAGGTCGGTGAGCACGTAGGCGATGCCGGAGTGGTCCAGGTGCACGCCGACGGCGTAGCGGGAGGACTGGTCGAGCTGGAGCAGCACCCGCGGCTTGCCGCCGGTGGACTCCGCGCGCCCGGTTTCCTTGACCAGGCCGTCCTCGATGAGCTTGCGCACGACCGTCGAGATGGTGGCGCCGGTGAACCCGGTGGCGTCGATGAGGCCGACGCGGCTGATGGTGCCCGCTGCCCGGATCACGTCGAGCACCGCCGCCCGGCTGCTGGCATGCGGAATCGCCCGCGCTGGCGCGCCCACCTGGAACCTCCGCTTCACTCCCCGCTGCGATCCGGCGCGGTCCCTGCGCTGACCCGCGCGGTCGCCGCCGGCACCTGCGGAGTTTACCGCCGCGCTCACGCCGCCCTGCGCGCCGGTCGCCCGGGCTCGTCGGATGAATACCCACCGCAGCCCGGGGCCACTCGCGCGGCCACGGGAAATCGACCGCCGGACGCAGTCCTGCACGGCGGCCTTTTCCGCCATAGGCGGTTCCGCGGAACCGAAAGTATCGGAATTCCGGCGCGCCCGGCGAATTCGCGCCGCGTGACCTGGGGCGGGATCTCCACCCGACCTGCAACCCTGGCGAATGTGTGTATACCGGTTTACCCTCGATGCGGCAATGATCACTCCGAGCACGAGGTGGCACACCCGGGGGATTCGCGTGTCGGGTGAGTGGATTTCCGATTCTCAGGAGCCAGAATGTCGCACCACCGATGGGCGTGGCGCGTTTCCGCGACCACGACCGCGCTCGTCTTCGGGTTACTGACCCACCTCGGCCCCGCGGCCGCCGAGGAGGCCGGCCCGGCGGCCGCGGACCCGCCCGCCGCGGCTGCCGAGGCGCAACTCCCGCTGGATCGGCTGCAGGTCACCAGCACCCGTACCGACGCCGCGCGGCTGGACCGCCCCACAGCGATCGACTCGCCCGCCGACGGCAGCGGTCGGCTTTTCATCACGGAGAAGGAGACCGGAACGGTCCGCGCCTACCATCCCGACACCGGCCTTTCCGCCGAACCGCTGCTCGACATCGGCGACCGCATCACCACCGAGGGCAATGAGCAGGGGCTTCTCGGAATCGCCACGCCGCCCGATTTCGCGCAGCACCCGGCGCTCTACGTCGCCTATACCGGCGCCGACGCGGGAACGCTGACGCTCTCCCGTTTTCCGATGGACAGTCCCGACCAGTCGAGTGTCCCCGCCGACGGCGAGGAGGTGCTGCTCACCGAGGAGCACTCCGAATACACCAACCACAACGGCGGCGCGGTGGAGTTCGGTCCCGAGGGATACCTGTACTGGAGCCTGGGCGACGGCGGAAACGCCGGAGACAGCCTGAACAACGGGCAGAACCTCGGCACGCTGCTGGGTTCGATCGTGCGCATCGACGTCAGTCAGGCGTGCGGCGGACTCGCCTACTGCGTCCCCGAGGACAACCCGTTCGTCGGCGTGGCCGACGCGCGCCCGGAGATCTGGGTCTACGGTCTGCGCAACCCGTGGCGGTTCTCCTTCGACCCGAAGAACGGTTCGATGTGGATCGCCGACGTGGGCCAGGGCATTCACGAGGAGGTCAACCACCTGCAGGCCGACGAGGGCGGCACCAACTTCGGCTGGCCGTGCCGCGAGGGGCCGGCCGAATACGACGCGGAACGCTGCGACCCCGCGGCCGACTACACCGACCCGGTGTTCTCCTACACCCACGAGGGCACCAACTGCTCGGTGACCGGCGGACTCGTCTACCGCGGCGAGCGATACGCCGACCTGGCCGGCGGCACCTACGTGATGACCGACTACTGCAGCGCCAACACCTGGGGCATCCGCCACACGGGCGGCGGCGAGTACACCACCGAGCCCATCGGCACCCTGCCGATCCAGGTCACCAGCCTCGGCGCCGACGCCTCGGGCGAGCTGTACGCGGTCAACGACCTGCCGGGCGGCTTGCACCGCGTCGGCTTCGAGGCGCTGCCGCCGCCCGTCAGCTGCACGGTGGGTTACACGGTGGACAGCGAGTGGGGCGACGGGTTCACCGCGTCGCTGGAGGTGACCAACACCGGCGACGAGCCCATCGAAGGCTGGACGCTGGAGTGGGACTTCCCCGGTGACCAGCAGGTCACCAACGCCTGGCAGGCCGAGGTCACCCAGGACGGCACCACGGTCTCGGCGGCG
Organism: Streptomonospora litoralis; assembly: GCF_004323735.1. Classification (GTDB taxonomy): domain Bacteria; phylum Actinomycetota; class Actinomycetes; order Streptosporangiales; family Streptosporangiaceae; genus Streptomonospora; species Streptomonospora litoralis. The sequence goes on from NZ_CP036455.1 coordinate 4,399,659, forward strand.
AACCTGGACTGGAACAACGTGATCGCGCCGGGCGAGTCCCGCCGGTTCGGCGTCCACGCCACGTTCAGCGGCGCCAACACCGCGCCCGAGGAGTTCACCCTGAACGGCTCCGCCTGCGAGCAGTAGACGCACCCGCAAGCGGCGCGTGCGGTGGACCCGGCCGGGTCCACCGCACGCGCCGACGCGCTTCCCGCGCCGCGCGGAGGGGAGACGGGGCGAAATACGGGGCGCGGTAGTCGGGATTTTTCCCACGGAGGCTCCCGCGTCAGCCCCGAGCGGTTCCCGGCCGTAGCGCTCGCTCGGCGAGGCCGGGTCCCTGCCGCCGCCCGAGGGGACCGGCCCTTACGCTGTGGAAAACAGTTATGCCTGCGCCGCGAGCACGGCGGTCGCGGTGGTAGTCGGTTGACTTACTTTATTCGCTGACGTAAGAATCCTGACTGAGTGCGCACCGCCGCCACCCTGCCGAACCGCCCGCCCTTCCCCGACCCGCCGCGGCGGGTCCAGCCTGGAGTGATATCGCCGATGATGCGTCAGACCCTGCACGAGGACTGGCTCCTCTCCGCCGCAGACGGGCCGGTACCCGCGGAGATCGCCGGACGCACCGTCCCCGCCCAGGTGCCGGGCAGCGCCCACGTGGACCTGCTCGCCGCCGACCTGATCAGCGACCCCTACCTCGATACCGTAGAGACCGACCTCGCCTGGGCCCACCGCACCTCGTGGCGCTACACGCTCACCTTCCAGGCCGACGCCCCCGAAGCGGGCGAACGCGTCGACCTCGCCTTCGACGGCCTGGACACCGTCGCGACCGTCCACCTCAACGGCCACCGGCTCGGCAGCACCGCCAACATGCACCGCGCCTACCGCTTCGACGTCCGCGAGGCGCTGCGCGGCGGAGCCAACGAACTCACCGTCGACTTCTCGCCCGCTCTGGACTACGCGGAGCGGGAGCGGGAACGCCTCGGACACCGGCCGCACACCAACACCCATCCCTACAACATGGTCCGCAAGATGGCCTGCTCCTTCGGCTGGGACTGGGGGCCGGACCTGCAGACGGCCGGCATCTGGAAGCCGGTGCGCCTGGAGCGCTGGCGGGGTGCGCGCATCACCGGGGTGCGCCCGCTGGTCACCGTCGACGAGCAGGGGACCGGCCGCATCGAGGCGCATGTGGGCGTCGAGCGCGCCGCGGCCGACGGCGCCGCGACGGCGGTCACCGCGCGCGCGGCGGGCCGGGAGGTGCGCATCGACGTTCCCGAGGGCGCCGACGAAGCCGTCGCCGTGATCGAGGTGCCCGACGCCGAACTGTGGTGGCCGGCCGGCTACGGCGGTCAGCCGCTCTACGACCTCGACCTCGCGCTCGCCGACGCCTGGGGCACGGAACTGGACCGTGCGCACCGGCGCATCGGATTCCGCACGGTGGCCGTGGACACCGCGCCCGACGAGATCGGCGCCCGCTTCACCGTGACCGTCAACGGGCGGTCCATCGCCGTCAAGGGCGCCAACTGGATCCCCGACGACCACTTCCTCACCCGCATCACCCGCGATCGGCTGGTGCGGCGCGTCGACCAGGCCCTCGGCGCGCACATGAACATGCTGCGCGTGTGGGGCGGCGGTATCTACGAGACCGACGACTTCTACGACGTCTGCGACGAGCGCGGCGTGCTCGTCTGGCAGGACTTCGCGCTGGCCTGCGCCGCCTACCCCGAGGAGGAGCCGCTGGCCGCGGAGTTCGAGGCCGAGGCGCGCGAAAACGTCGCCCGGCTCAGCTCGCACCCGTCCCTGGCGGTGTGGAACGGCGGCAACGAGAACCTGTGGGGCTTCGCCGACTGGGGCTGGCCAGAGGAGCTGCAGGGCCGCACCTGGGGCGCGCACTACTACTACGAGCTCTTCCCGCGCATCGTCGCCGAGGTCGACCCCACCCGCCCCTACGTCGACGGCAGCCCCTGCAGCCCCGGATTCGGCCCGGGCGAGCTGCACCCCAACGACCCCGACCACGGGTGCCGCCACGAGTGGGAGGTGTGGAACAACGTCGACTACACCACCTACCGCGACATCGTGCCGCGCTTCTGCTCGGAGTTCGGCTTCCAGGGGCCGCCGACCTGGGCGACGCTGACCACCTGGATCCACGACGAGCCGCTGGCCCCCACCTCGCCGGCGTTCCTGCTGCACCAGAAGGCCAACGACGGCAACGGCAAACTGCACCGCGGCATGCAGGGCCATCTGCCCGTCCCCGCGGACTTCGCCGACTGGCACTGGGCCACCCAGCTCAACCAGGCGCGGGCGATCACCTTCGGTGTCGAGCACTTCCGGTCGTGGTGGCCGCGTACCGCCGGCACGCTGGTCTGGCAGCTGAACGACTGCTGGCCGGTGACCTCCTGGGCCGCGGTCGACGGCGACGAGCGGCCCAAGCCGCTCTACTACGCGCTGCGCCACGCCTACGCCCCGCGCCTGCTCACCTTCCAGCCGCGCGAGGGCCGAACGGCGCTGATCGCCGTCAACGACACCGACGAGGCCTGGCACGGCCACGTGCACCTCCAGCGGCAGGGCTTCGACGGCGCCGTACACGAGGCCGCTAAGATCGAGCTGGCCGTGGCGGCCCGCTCGGTCGCCCGGTTCGACCCGGCCGAGCCGCTGCTCGCTCCGGCCGACCCGAGCAAGGAGCTACTGCTGGCCGCCACCGACGACACCCGTACCGTGCACCTGTTCGGCGAGGACGTCGACCTGGCCTACGACCCCGAACCCCTCAGCGCCGTCGCCGCGGCCGTCCCCGAGGGCTACCGGGTGGACGTGCGCGCACGCTCCTTCGCCCGCGACGTCGCGGTGCTCGCCGACCGGGCCGCCGGCGACGCCGAGGCCGACGACATGCTCGTGCCGATGCTCGCCGGCGAGACCCGTTCGTTCACCGTGCGCACCGCCGCCCGGATCGACCCGGCGCAACTGACCGGTCCGCAGGTGCTGCGCTGCGCCAACAGCCTGTCACAGCAGACGGCCGGCACTGCATGAACGCCGCGGAGCACCCCCGTTCGGCGGCGGGCGCGATCGGACTTGTTCTGGCGCGCCCGCCCCGCCTGCTCGGCGTCGAACCGTTCTTCATGGAGTTCATCGGCGGTATCGAGGAGCGGCTGGCCGAGCGCGACATGTCGGTGCTGCTGCACATCGTCGCCGACCAGCGGGCCGAGCTCGACGCCTACCGCCGCTGGGCGGAGCGCGGGCTCGTCGACGCCGTGGCCGTGGTCAACCTGACCGCGGGCGACGAGCGGCCGGGGGTGCTCGCCGATCTCGGCCTGCCCGCGGTGCTGGTGGGCACCGCCGACGGCAGCCCGGCCGCGCCCGCGGTGCGCACCGACGACACGGCGCCGGTGCACGAGGCCCTGCGGCACCTGCTGGAGCTGGGCCACCGCCGAGTTGCGCGGGTGAGTGGACCCGCCGCCCTGCTGCACACCCGCAACCGCACCGCGGCGCTGGAGCAGGGGTGCCGGGACGCGGGGATCGACCCGCCGATCGTGGAAGAGGGCGACTATTCGCGCGAGGCCGGAGCCGAGCTGACCACCCGGCTGCTGCGCCGATCCGATGCGCCCACGGCCATCCTCTACGACAACGACGTCATGGCGGTAGCGGGACTGCAGGCGGCCAAGGCGCGCAGAGTGCGCGTTCCGGAGAGGTTGAGCATCGTGGCCTGGGACGACTCCACCCAGTGCCGACTGGCCTCGCCGCCGCTGACCACGATGAGCGTGGACGTCCACCAGTACGGGATCGCGGTCGCCGAGTCCGCCCTGGAGGCCGCCGCCGGCATGCCCGCGGCGGAGCGGTGGTCGCCGACCGCCCGCATCACCCCGCGGGGCAGCACCGCCCGTCCGTCGGTGCACGCCGCGGTATAGGCCGACCGGTGGTTTAGGCCGAGCGGTGCAGGGCGCGGCGTGGAGGTGCCGAACGGACACGCCCGGGGCCGCCCGGTGTCCGCATGCGTGGGAGGCATTACATTTGCCGGAGTCGAAAGAGCGCGGCCGTGCGGCCGGGTACCTTCGATCGGGCCGGTGGGCACGGACCGGCCCCACCGGTGCGGCGACGACGCCGCCCCGGTCCAGCCGGCTCATTCGAGACGCAAAGGAAGTACACCGTGCGCCGTCCCACCATCGCCGACATCGCCGAGGCAGCCGGAGTGTCCAAAGGCTCGGTGTCCTACGCGCTCAACGGCAAGCCCGGGGTCTCGGAGGCGACCCGGGTGCGCGTCCTGGCCATCGCCGAGGAGCTGGGCTGGGCGCCGAGCACGGCCGCGCGCGCCCTGTCCGACGGGCGGGCGGACGCCATCGGCCTCGTCGTCGACCGGCCCGCGCGCACGCTCGGTCTGGAGCCGTTCTTCATGGAGCTGATGTCGGGGGTGCAGACCGCGCTCACCGAGATCTCCACCTCGCTGCTGCTGCAGGTCGCTGCCGACCAGGACCACGAGATCCGCACCTACCGCAACTGGCAGGCACGGCGGCGGGTGGACGGCGTGCTCGTCGTCGACCTGCTCGACGGCGACCGGCGGCCGGACGCGCTCGCCGAGATCGGTCTGCCCGCCGTGCTGGTCGGCGGACCGCTGCCGGGCGCCGCCCAACCGTGCGTGTGGTCCGACGACGGCTCCTCGATATCGATGGCGCTGCGCTATCTGGCACAGCTGGGCCACCGCCGCATCGGCCGCGTCGCCGGGCCGCAGGAGCTACTGCACACGTCGCGGCGGTCGCGCACCTTCGAGGAGGCGGCGGCCGACATCGGCCTGGAAGGGCACTCGATCGTGCACGCCGACTACACCGACGAGGCCGGCGCGCAGGCGACGAGGCGGCTGCTGTCGGAGGATCCGCGCCCCACCGCGCTGATGTTCGACAACGACCTGATGGCGGTCTCCGGCCTGGGCGTCGCCCAGGAGATGGGCTACTCCGTCCCCGCCGACCTGTCGGTGGTCGCCTGGGACGACTCGCCGCTGTGCCGCATGACACGGCCGGCGCTGACCGCCATCGGCCGCGACGTCAAGAGCTACGGCGAGCAGGCCGCCCGCGTGCTGCGCGAGGTGCTGGCCGGAGATTCGCCCCCGGACATGCGCGCCGCGGACGCCGAACTCGTCCCCCGCGCCAGCACGGGCGCGCCGCCCGCGTCCCCGCGCACACTCGGCCGCGCCTAGCGATACGGCCGACGAGGATGCGGGTGCCGCAACCACGGTTCCGCGAAACCGACAACCCTAAGGAGTCGCCATGGAGTGGTCCGCCGACGAACCCGCCCCGCTCGACTGGACGCGGGAGCAGCGCAGCGGCCTGATCGACTGGGCCGAACGCTCCCGGCAGGAGCACGGCTTCGCCTGGCTGGACGACGACGGGCGCCCGCGCGCCGAACAGGGCGTGCAGACCTGGATCACCGCGCGCACCACCCATGTCGCCGCGCTGCACTCGCGCGAGCACGCAGGCGCGGCCGCAGATCTGGCCGAGCACGGCGTACGCGCGCTGCGCACCTCGCTGTACGACTCGGAACACGGCGGCTGGTTCTCCACGGTGGCCTTCGACGGCTCCCCGACCGATACGGACAAGGCCGCCTACCAGCACGCCTTCGTGCTCCTCGCCGCCGCCACCGCGTCCGGCGCCGGCGTCCCCGCGGCCCCCGACCTGCTCGCCGAGGCCACGGCAACCGTCGTCGACCGCTTCTGGGACGCCGAGCCGGGACGCGCGGTGGAGTCCTTCGACCGCGCCTTCACCCGCGGCGAGGACTATCGCGGCGCCAACAGCAACATGCACATGGTCGAGGCGTTCCTGGCCACCCGCGCCGCGACCGGCGACCACGTGTGGGCGCTGCGGGCTCTGGGCATCGCCGACTTCCTGATCCGGCGCCAGGCAGCCGCCCACGGCTACCGGCTGCCCGAGCACTACACCGCCGAGTGGGAGGTGCTGCCGGACTACAACCGCGACCGCCCCGCCGACCCGTTCCGCCCCTACGGTTGGACACCCGGCCACTCGCTGGAATGGGCGCGGCTGCTGCTGCACGTCGAGGCCGCCCTGGAGGAGCCCCCCGCGTGGCTGCTGACCGCGGCCGAGGCGCTCTTCTCCACCGCGGTCGAGGCCGCCTGGGCGCGCGACGGCGCCGACGGCTTCTGCTACACACTGGACTGGGACGATGAACCGGTGATCCGCGAGCGCATGCACTGGGTGGCGACCGAGGCCGCCGCGGCGGCGCACGCGCTGCACACCCGCACCGGCGACTCCGCCTACGCCGACCGCGCCCGCACGTGGTGGAACCATGTGCGGGCCCGCTTCGTCGACGGCGCCGAGAACTGGCGCCACGAACTCGGTCCGGACAACCGCCCCAGCGCCACCGTGTGGAGCGGCCGGCCCGACGTCTACCACGCCTACACCGCCCTGGCTTTCGCCGCCGGCACCCCGATTCCGGGGTACGAGGTGCTGCGACCGGGGGACGTACCGGAGGGGAGCACTGGCACGTGAGCACCGAGGAGACCGCACCGCAGGCGCGGCGGGCGCCCCGGGTGGCGATCGCCGGGGAGCACGTGTTGGACCTGCTGCCCGAGGACGGCGGTGCGCTGCGGCCTGTTCCCGGCGGCGGACCGGCGAACATCGCCGTGGCGACCGCCCGGCTGGGCACCCCGACGATGCTGCTGTCCCGATTCGGCGCCGACGTCTTCGCCGAACGGCTGCGCGGCCGGATGACCGCCGAGTCGGTCGACCTGAGCCGCTGCCCGAGCGGGCTGGGTTCCTCGGCCCTGGCTCTGGCAACGCTGGCCGCCGACGGCTCGGCCCGCTACGACTTCTGGCTGGAGGACGCGCCCGACTGGGGGTGGACACGCGACGAGCTGGCCGCTGCGCTGCCCGATTCGGTGCGGGTGCTGCACCTGGGATCCATCGCGGCCCTGCGCCCGCCCGGCGACGCCGAACTGCTGGCGCTGGCCGAGCGCGAGCGGGGGCGGCGCATCGTCACCTTCGACCCGAACGTGCGCATGGCGACGCTGCCCGGCGCCGACCACGCGCGCGCCCGCGTCGAGGACTTCTGCCGCGTGAGCCACCTGGTCAAGGCCAGCGACGACGACCTCGCCGAACTGTATCCCGGCACCGAACCCGAGAAGGCGGCCCAACGGCTGCTCGCGCTGGGCCCGCGGGCGGTGGTCGTCACCCGCGGCGGCGAGGGAGCGTTCGCGCTCAGCGCCGCCGGGCGCGCGGACGTCACCAGCCCGCTCGTGCAGGTGCACGACACCATCGGCGCCGGGGACACGTTCATGGCCGCGCTGGTCAGCGGATGCGCCGCGGGCGAGGGCGGCGTTCCCGAGGCCGCCGAGGAGATGCGCGCCCTGCTCGCGACCGCCGCCAACGCAGCCGCCGTCAACTGCACCCGCCCGGGCGCCGACCCGCCTACGGCGGCCGAACTCGCCGAGTTCGGCTGACCGGAATCGGCCGACGCCGCGGCCAGGCGGCCGACAGGCGACGAACGGACAACCGAGGAGAGGACACCCGCGGCGACCGCCCTCGCACCAATGTCGGGCGCGGTGCGCCTCGCCGCGGCCGCCCGCGGTCGGCGACACCCCGCGAGCGGCCGCGGCCTCCGCTGTAAAGGTCGTCGGAGGTCGAGGCGACTGCAGTTCACGGTGGTGTGCGCCGATTCGGGGCGATGCGGCGGGCCGCGGCCGGTCCGCGCGCCGCGCCTTGAAGAGCGCTCCGACGGTGGCCGCAGATGGGTCGGCAGGACGGAACCGCACAGGATGGGCGGCCGTCATACCCGTGCCGGAACGCCGCAGGCAGCGCCCGGGTCACCGGTGCCCCGACCGACCGTTTCGGCACTCCAGCGTTCCCGGTCCGCAGTACGCTTTCCGGGCCCTCCAAATTCGCATAAGCGGCACATCTACAGAACGACCGACAGGGACCCCCGTGTACTCTCAGTATCCTCAGCCCCCGTATCCGCCGCCTCCCCAGACACCCCGGAAGAAGCCCAACTACTGGCTGGTGGGGTGCTTCGGGTGCGGCGGAGCGCTTGCCCTCGTGGCGGGCATCGTGATCATCATCGCGGTCATGGCGAGCAGCGGCGACGACTCCGAGGGCGGCGGCAGCGCCGCTCCCGAGGCGGCGCCGTCGGCCTCCGCCGAGGATGTCGGCGGCGGGCAGAGCGGGGAGACCGCGGAGGCGACCGAGGATCCCACGGAGTCGGCCGACGCGCCGAGCTTCAGCGAGCCGGTCGAGATGGTCGCCGAGTCCGTGGAGTACGTGCCCTCTCCGCTGGCCAACGGCGGCGACTACGTGGCCGTTCAGGTCACGGTCACCAACAAGGGCGAGGCGCCGACGTCGATCACTTCGGGGTTCTTCTCCATCGAAAACGCGAACGGCGAGACGGTGGAAGTCGACGTGGTCGAGTCCGCCGGACAGCAGGACCGAGTCGATGCGCCGGAACTGGCCCCTGGTGACAGCGAGACCGGTGTCGTGGTCTTCCCCGGCACCGCGGAGCCTCAGACCATCACCCTCTCCAACCTGATGGGCGAGAACCTGGCCACGGCCGAGGTGGCCTGAACCGAGCCCGGCAAGCACCGAGCCCGGCGGACCAGCGGCGGCCCGCCGGGCTTCGCCTTCCCGCGGAGCCCGGCCCGCGGGGTCATCAGGGCAGCAGCAGCGTCTTGCCCACCACCCGGCGCCCCTCCATGGCACGGTGCGCGTCGGCCGCCTCGGCCAGCGGGAAGGTCTGGCCTACGACCGGGCGCAGCCGTCCCGCCGCCGCGACGGGATTCAGCGGCGTTTTCGGGAAGGTTCAGCACGATCGCCGCGGCGGGTTTCGGCCGTACCGGAACATGGTGATGTGCTACCGGCCTCCCGTGTCGACGAGAAGTGTCTTCGGGTGGTTCATCATCAGTGTCGGCGCCGGCGAATCGTCGCCTCCGGGGACCGCCGCCAGGTCGGGGAACCGCTCGAAGACGGCCGGGAGGGCGACGTTCAGCTCCAGGCGGGCGAGCGGTTCGCCCAGGCAGCGGTGGACGCCGTGGCCGAAGGCGAGGTTGGCCCGCTTGGGACGGGTCACGTCGAAGGCGCTCGCCTCGGCCCACACGGCGGGGTCGCGGTTGGCGGCCTTGAACGCCATCAGCACCGGTTCGCCCGCAGGTAGTTCCACGCCGCCGACGGTGATGTCGCGCGCCGTGTAGATCATGGGCAGCGTGGCCACCGAGTTGTCCCAGCGCAGGATCTCCTCGATGGTCGCTTCCCAGGTCACCTCGCCACTGCGCACGAGGCGGAGCTGGTCGGGATGGGCCAGCAGCGCCCGGACGCCGTTGGCGAGGGTGCCCATGGTGGTCTCGAATCCGGCCAGGAAGAGCAGGATGATGTTGTCGACGAGTTCGCGGTCGGTCAGCGCGTCGCCTTCGTACCGGGCGGCTATGAGCGCGCTGATGAGGTTGTCGTCGGGGCGGGCGCGCTTGGCCTCGACCATGCCGGCGGCGAAGGCGTCCGCGTCCCTGGTGGCCGTCGCGTCCAGCCCGGAGAGCGCGCGGGTGGTGATGTCGGCGATCGCGGGAACGTCGGCGTCGTCGATACCGAGGAGATCGCAGATGATGCGGATGGGCAGCGGAACCGCGAATTCGGCCTTGAGGTCGACGGGGCCCGCGCGCCCGGCACGCTCGACGGCGTCGAGGAGTTCGGCGGTCACCTGTTCCACCCGCGGGCGCAGCAGCTGCACTCGGCGGTGGGTGAAGGCACTCTGTACCAGTTTGCGCTCACGCGCATGGTCGGGGTCGTCGCTGGTCAGCATCGACTCCGATCCGATGAGGAAGGCGACGACAGGGTGGTCGCGGCCGATCTCGCCGTCGTTGAGGGCACGCCAGTTGCGCGCGCCTCGCCGGAAGGCGTGCGGCTGGTCGCGCAGCGCCTCGCGGAGCGCGTCGAAGTGGGTCAGCGCCCATACGTGCAGGTCACCGGGAAGGGCGACGCGCACCAGCGGCCCGGCGGCCGTCAGGCGAGCGGCGGTCGCGTCGGTGTCGAGTCCGGGTTCGAGGCGTACGACGGGGGGTTCCATGGCGCTCCGGAAGGTCGGGCCGGCGTACGGCGGAAGAAGGGGTCTCGCCTGGTGTCTCCCATCAGCGGCCGCAAAAAGCAACAGCCGGAGCACCGGGATGCGCGCGCTCCGATCGCGCCGGGCGCGGGGGCGCTGGTGACGAGGTTGGCGCGGCTGATCGGCGGCCGGATGCGGCCAGCCGCGGGCGGCCTACCGGTCGGCGGCCTGCGCGGAGGGGCGCGCAGCGCCGCCGCGGGCCCGGTGCGCCCTCAGCCCCGCCGTCGGAGTGCGCTCTTGCGCTCCCGGCGTTCGATCAGTTTGCGCTGCGTCTCGCGCATCGTCCGCACGATGGCGGGGGTGCACGCCCACATACCGCCCAGGAATCCCCACGCCAGCTCGCCGCCCATCACCGTCTCGGCGTCCACGGAGGCGACCACGGCGCCGAGGAGGAACGACGCGCCCAGCCCGATCTCGGCGAACCGGATCTCACGTTGTTCGCGCCGCTGCTCGGGTGTCGGTTCGGGCCGGCGCAGCGGCTCCTTCGGCGCACCCGGCGGGCGGCGGTGGCGACCCGTGTAGGCGTTGGTTCTTCGCTTGTCCCCCACCTTGCCGGTCTGCGCACCACCGGGACGGGCACCCCTGGGACGGGCACCGCCGCCCGGCGGGACCGCGGGCGGCGGGGTCTCCGGGGTCAGGGGCGCCTTCCGACGCCGGCGAAGCCGTCGACGGGCCGGATTCCCTCGGCGATCCCGTCCGGCCGCCATAGCGGGCAGGAGACGATCCCGGGTTCGACCAGCTCCAGGCCGGTGAAGAACCCGGCCAGCTGGTCGGGGGTGCGCAGCACGAGCGGCGTGGAGCCGCCCTCGTTCCACAGCCGGGCGGCCTCGTCCATGCCTTCGGGGTCGACGACGTTGGAGGAGTGCGAGATCACCAGGTGGCTGCCGCTGGGGAAAGCGTCGAGCAGGCGCTTGAGGAGATCGGCCACTTCGGCGTCGTCGGTGACGAACTCCAGGATGCCCAGCAGCATGATCGCGGTCGGCTGCTCGGTATCCAGCGTCTCGGCGGCGCCGCGCACGATCGCCTCGGGATCGCGCAGGTCGGACTCGACGTAGGCGGTGGCGCCTTCGGAGGCGCCGACGAGCAGCGCGCGGGCGTGGGTGAGCACGATGGGGTCGTTGTCGACGTATACGACGCGGCTCTCGGGTGCGATCTCCTGCGCGACGGTGTGCGTGTTACCGGCGGTGGGGATTCCCGTACCGATGTCGAGGAACTGGCGGACTCCGGCCTCGCGGGCGAGGTAGGTGACGGCGCGCTGGAGGAAGGCCCTGTTGGCGCGGGCACCGTCGACGATCTGCGGCATGGCCGCGACGATCTGGTCGCCGACCGCGCGGTCCGAGGCGAAGTTGTCCTTACCGCCCAGCCAGTAGTCGTAGATGCGCGCGGGGTGGGCACGGCTCGTGTCGATACCGGCGGGCGCCGCTCGGTCGTTCTCCCGGGCCTGCATCCATGAGGGGGAGGAATCGTTCATCGGGGGGTCTCCGTTTCCGCGCGGATCGTCCCGTAATGGTGCCATTCCCGTGCGTCGGAGTCTGCAGCGCCGGGTGGCCGCTTCGGGCCCGGAAGGCGCCGACACGCCCGTCCGCGGCCGCCGCCCGCGGACCGCCCCGGGCGCTAAGGTGACCGCGTGGCTTCCATCACCGATCCCCGCGTCCGCGGCCTCCTGCAGGAGGGAACGCGCACCGGGAAGCTCGCCTACACCGCGTCCGACGGCCGCCCGCTGGCCGCACCCGTGTGGTTCGTCGTCGAGGGCGACGAGGTCGTCTTCAACACGGGAGTGCAGACCGCCAAGGGCCGGGCCATCGCGCGCGACCCGCGGTTGGCGATGGTGGTGGACATCGAGTCGCCGCCGTACGGGTTCGTGCAGCTCCAAGGCGTGGCGGAGGTCTCGGAGGATCCCGACGAACTCCTGCGCACCGCGACGGCCATCGCCGACCGCTACATGGGCGAGGACCGCGCCGAGGAGTTCGGCCGCCGCAACGGCGTACCGGGCGAAATGGTGGTACGCCTGCGGCCGACGAAGTTGATCGCGGGCTTCGACATGGTCGAGTGAACTGAGCGGATCCGCCCCTCACCGGGCATCGCGCAGGAAACTACGCCGACGGCGCGGTTTCCAGCTGCGCCTCCCGGCAGTCGCCGGTCGCCGGAACAGCAGCGGCGGCCGTTCCGCCTGTTCTCCTCGCAGCCCGGGGTCGACGCCACATCGCATTCCGGCGCCGGACCCTGCCTGCACACCCCGCTCGACGGTGCGCCTGAGTGGTCACATCCGACAGGTTGCCCACCGCAATGTCACTTCAGCGCTGTGCGGGTCGGTGTTCGCCTCCCCTGCGGCGCACCGCGGCGCTCCGCCGCCGGATCACTGCCGAAGCGCGGCCGCCCTGTGCGGTCCTCCCGTGGACGCGGATCGGATGCGAGAATAGGCGCTGTGTCCGAGTTGTCACCCTCCGACGCCGCCAGGACGGTTTTGCCGCGTGCATTGATATTCGCCGCGGTATGTGTCGGCCTGTCGGCCCTCGGACACGGCATGATGTCCCGGCACGACCCTTCTCCGCCCGCTGTCGGAGCGGGATTCCTGCTCGTCCTCGCGGTGGTCTGGCCCGTCGCGCGCCGCGAGCAAGGGCTCGTCGCCCTGTGCGGATGGATGCTGTGGGGCCAGGCGACCCTGCACCTGGTCTTCTTCGCAGCCCAGTATTCCCTCGGCACGGGCGCTCGCGGCCATGGGCATCCTCCGCCGCCCCCGGCGGGCACTCCCGCCGGTCCTGTCGACGCGGTCGGGGCGGGCGCACTCGCCGACGGCGGCGCCGGCATGGTGCTGTCGCACATCGCGGCGGCGCTGGCGAGCGCCTGGTGGCTGCGCCGCGGCGAATCCGCGGCGTTCGCGCTCGCCCGCACGCTGCGTGTGCTGCTTTCCGGGCTGCTGGTGATCGCCGCCCCCGCGGCACCGCCCGCCCGCGGCCGCTGCTCGGCGGCCGCGCCCGTCGATGAGCCGCGGCGCGCGGCTCCGGTGACGCTGCGGCACACCGTAGTGCTGCGTGCGCCGCCGCGCCCGGCAGCCGCCTGAGCCGCGGACGCGTTTCCGCGTTCGCCGGCGCACCGGCCTGCGGCACTGCAGGCCACCGGCTCGGGCGGCCCCGGGTCCGTTGCGGTGCGGGCGCCACACCGCCCGTCCCCCGCGCCCGTTCGGCACCCGCGACCGGGCGCGCCGCCCGCGGCCCGCCCACGGGCACGCGGCGGTCTTCGACTGCGGAGGAAGACCATGCATCACGCGCGTTCCCGCGCTGCGCTCACCCCCGGCGCGGCCGCCGCGCCGCCCGCCGTCCCGATCCCTCGTCCGGGTCGGTTGCGCGGCGCGGTCCGCGGCCAGGTCCGCGTACTGCGCCACAGCCTGCAGGCGGGGCCTGTCCGCCGGTCGGCGCTGCCGCCCGGTGAAGAAGCCCAGGACACGGTGGACCGGTTCGTGGTCCGCCCACCCGGTCGCACCGCCGCGCCCGGCCGACTGCACTCGCCGGAAGCCCACGCCCATCACCCGCCCGGCAGTGCCCGCCCGGACGCACTGGATTCGCCCACCGCTGTCCGCCCGCGGACGGGGGTGGCGCGCCATGCAAGACGCTGACCTGACGCGGCTGGCGCTTGCCGCCGGCGCGGGCGCCCCCGGTGCTGCGGATCGGCTCGTCGGCGAACTACGCAGCGACGTCACCCGCTTCATCGCCTCGATGGCCGAGCCGGGCTGGGTCGAGGAGTTGACCCAGGAGACCCTGATCCGGGCGCTAAGGGGGCTGCCGCGCTTCGCCGCGCGGTCCTCGGCCCGGTCATGGCTGCTCACCATCGCCCGGCACACGGTAGCGGACCGCTACCGCGCCGCGGCGTCGCGTCCGGCCACGGTGAGCGTCGACGACTGCGAGAGGGCACAGACCCGCACCGGCGCCGCACACGGCCGCTTCGAGGAGGAGGTCGCGTTACTGAACCTGCTCGCGAGCCTGCCCGAGCCGCGCCGCACGGCCTTCGTGCTTACACGGATCGAGGGCTTCGCCTACACCGAGGCCGCCGAGATGACCGGCGTCCCCGTGGGTACGGTGCGTTCCCGCGTGGCGCGGGCGCGCAGCGACCTCGCCGATGCGCTGCGGCTGGCCGAGGACCCGGCCGCGCCGGCGGAGCCGGCGGAGCCGGCGGAATCGGTGGCAGGAGCAGGTCGGACCACCCGGACGGCATGAGCCGCGCAACACCGGGCTGTGCTCCGGCTGCCGTCCGGCGGCCACCGGTCAAGGGAGGCTGCCGGACGGCCACCCATCCCCGCAAAACACGGCGGAGCCGCCGCACCGAAGGCCGCGGCAAGGCACCCGGCGGCCTCCAACCCAAGCCTCGCCATCGCCAGGTCCGCGCCGCTACGCACCGGGCCCACCGTGTCGCGGCGGCAGGGCAGGCGCCCGTGTCGCGAGCCGGCCCCATCGCCGCACCTCCAAGGGCCCACCGGTGCCGGGGCGTGTCGCGGAGGCTGAGCGGCGGGCCGGCGGGCGCGTGCCATCAGCGCGCCATACCGCGGTTCGGACCTGACAAAACCGCGCTTCAGCGGTCTGCAGGCCGGTATCGAACCGGCGGCTGAGGTTGTTTCCGGCGCAGACGAGCTGATGGGGGACGAGGAGAGGCGAGACATGGGTGAAGGCGGACGTGCACAGGGTCGCAGCGATCGCAGCATGCCGCTGGCGCGGCGCGAGGGTCCCGACGAGCCTGCGCAGCAGCTGCGGGCGAGCGGCCGACGGTATGCGCCGAACCGGCCGGCGCCCTCCGCCGGGGCGGCACGGGACGGTGAGGACCCGGATGTGCTGTTGGAGGTCCCCGACCTGCAGGTGGAGGAACTCGACCTCGACGTCGACGATCTGCGGGCGAGGGTCTCGCTGAACGCCGAGGTGGCCGACCTGCTCAAGCTGCACGTAGGGGCAGACGTCGACCTCGGCCGGGTCGCACTCAACTTGAAGGGCGTTCAGGCCCAGGCGCATCTGCGGGTCAGGCTCGACCACGTGGCGGCGATGGTCGAGCGGGTGCTGGCGACCATCGAGGAGAATCCTCAGTTGGCCGGGAGTCTGCACACGCCGTTGGCGGCGGCGGCGAACGAGGCCGCCGATGCGGCGGGCGGCGCAGTCAGCGGGACCGGAGAAGTCCGCGCCGCTGAGAGCGACTCCGCGGAGCACTCCACCGAGGACGGCGCCCGGCCCACGGCGGCCGACGGTGACGAACAAGGCCCGGCAGAGAGCACGGAGCAACCGGTGCCGAGCGAGCACGCGGAGCCCAATGAGCAGTCGGCCGAGCCCGAGTCGGCCGCCGAGGCACCCTCGCGACCTCTGGCCCGCGACGCGCCGGCCGAACACGCGGAAGAGGAAGCCCTGGCCGACCCTGCGGAGGAGCACGCTTCCGAACCCGAACCGGCCCGCTCGGCGAGTCAGCGGCGCCCGGACCGGCCCACCGCGGCCCGGAAGGTCGTCGGCGGAGTGATCGCGGGCGCGCGCCGCAGCGCCGAGCGCGACTCGGCTCCCCGCAAGCTCGGCCGGAGTGTGCGCGCCGGAGCACGGCAGGTCGGCAAGGAGGCTGGCGGCGTGATGTACCGGGCGGTGAAGGCGGCGCGCGACGCCGAGTGAAGATGAGGCACCCGCCGCACCGAGGCGGCTCGTTCAGTGGTGCGGCGGCTCGCCGGTGACGACGTGATCGGCGTGGTTGACCGCCTCCAGCACGAGGCGGCGCAGGTGGCCGTCGCGCAGCCGGTAGATGGCGCGCCGCGACTGCTTGCGCGACTCCACGAGGCCCGCCAGGCGGAGCTTGGCCAGATGCTGCGACACGGCGGTGCGTGAGGCGGCGCACGCCTCGGTGAGCTCGGTGACGTCGGCCTCGCGGTGGCCGAGGACCCACAGCAGGTGCAGCCGCGTGGGATCGGAGAGGAGCCGGAAGACGTCGGCGGCCACAGCCAGGCGCTCCGCTTCGGGCGGGGTCTCGTGCGTCAGGCTCGGTCCGGTCGCGGTCTCCTGCGTCTCCATGTGGGCAGTTTAGGTCCGAACCGCGCGGCCCAGGCGACATGTTTCCTTGACCCGGCCGCCCACCCGGCTCAGCGGAGCGCGATCCGGAGGACCCGCGCCGCCGGTTCTCCGGTCAGGGCCCAGACGCCGCCGCGGTCCGGGCCGGCTCCGGTGCGCGCTCGTGGGACGTGCGCCAGAGGAGGACGGCCGCGCCGCCGGCCAGCCCGGCGATCACCGCCGTCCCGGCGAAGGCCGCTTCCGGTGGGAGGGCGGCCCCCGCCCAGCCGGCGAGCGGGTAGGTCGCCAGGAAGCAGGCGTGGGAGAGGGAGAACTGGGCGGCGAACAAGGGCGGCAGGCCGGTGCGCCCCACGGTGTCGCGCAGCAGGCGGCCCGTGAGGGTGGCCACCAGCGAGCAGCCGGCTCCCAGCGCCGCCCAAGCGAAAGCGAGCACCGCGGGTGTCGGCGCCGCCGACCACGCCGCGGCGAGCGCCGCCGCGGAGACCGCGATCACCAGTGGTCCGGCGAGCATGACCGGCCGCGCCCCGGAGGACATCGCCAGCTTGGGCAAGGCGAGGGCCACGGCCATCGAGCCCGCGCCGAAACACGCGAGCGCGAGCGCGACACCGGTGTCCGTCCCGCCGAGCGGCCCGCGGACGTAGACGACCGTGTTCACCAGCACCAGCGCGGTCGGCGCCGCGACCGCCAGATTGAGCGCCGCCAGCGCCCGCAGCGGCGGCAGCACGGAGAAAGCACGAACGCCCGCGACGGCCCCCTCCAACCGGGACGGCGAGCCGCGGCCCGTCTCCCCCGGCAGCCGCGTGCGCACCACCACCAGCGCCGACCCGGCGAATCCGACCGCGGTGAACGCGAACAGCCCGCTGAAGGGCACGAGCAGCAGCAGCCCGGCCGCGAGCACCGGTGAGGCCACCGCCTCCAAGTCGTAGGCCAGCCGCGACAGGGCGAGTGCCGCGGTGTAGTCGGCGTCCTCGACGATCTCGGGGATGAGCGCCTGGAACGCGGGGGTGAACGCGGCCGACGCCGTCTGCAGCAGCGCCACCAGCGCATACACCTGCCAGACCTGGTCGACCCAGGGCAGCACGGCCACCGCCGAGGCGCGCACCGCATCCGACCCGACGAGGACGGCGCGGCGCGGCAGCCGCAGGGTGAGCCCCGTGAGCAGCGGTCCGGCCACGACGTAGGCGACCATCTTGATCGTCAGCGCGGTGGCCATGACCCGCGAGGCGTCGTCGCCCGCCAAACGGTAGGCCAGCAGTCCCAGCGCGACGGTGGCCAGTCCGGTACCGGCCAGGGCGGCGACCTGCGCGGCGAACAGCCGCCGGTAGGCACCCGGGCGCACCAGCAGCCCCAGCATGGCGCATCCTCCCCATCGGATTCCGCCGATCGGTCGATGGCGCCAACGTAGCAAACATGTGCGTATATGCGCACCTATGTTTTATGCGCACTCGTAGCGACTTGGAGGCAGGAGTTGGAAACCCGCCCCGCGGGCGAGCGCCGCCCCAGGCCCGCGAACCGACTTCCCGGGTACGGAACGGGCTGCGAACATCACTTTGGGTGCTTATCAGCGTGGCGTCGCCTCCGACCCTGCCGCGGTTCACACCGTGGCCGTAGCAGGCCAATACAAGTGAAACCGTCACTTGCCGACTCGCGGCGGAATAGTTCTGGTAGCCCCAGATCGAGGAGAGCTCCATGACCGATAGCAACAACCGGACCGCCATCGCCGTAACCGCAGGCTGCGGCGCCCTGGTCTTCTTCGTGCTGGTGGTGGGCGCCTGCTCCGCCGCGATCAGCGCAGCCGGCGACGCCCCCGATGGCCCGCGGCCCACCGTGACCGCGACCGTCACGGCCGTCGCAACGACCACCGAGACGGCGACGCCGAGAGTGACAGCAACGGAAACCGTGACGGAGACCGCCGAGCCCCCTGCCGACGACAACGACGACAACGGCGGTGGTGGTGGTGGCGGCGGCGGCGCACCCGCCGCTCCCCCGGCGCCACCCGCGCCGGAACCCGAGCCTGAGCCGGCGCCCGACGTCTACTACGAGAACTGCACCGACGCCCGCGCCAAGGGCGGCGCACCCGTCTACCGGGGAGAACCCGGTTACGGCCCCCATCTCGACCGCGACGGCGACGGAGTCGGATGCGAGTGACCGACCCGCCGGCCGCCGCGAGCCCAGGGCTACGCCTCACTCAGGCCTTTGCCACGGGGAGTGGAGCGGCCCGCCCGACTTGAGCCAGGCGTCGAGGGCATCGAACGCCGCGTCCGACGCAGACCGCGCCCGTTCGCGGAGGGCCTCCGAGAGGCCGCGTCATCCGAACCATCCGCATCCGCGTCCAGCGTGTCCGGCTGCGCGTTTGCGGCCACCCAGCAGGCACCGGCCTGCGACGCACCCGCGTTGGGACCGTCGCCCGCGCAACCGAGGGCGGAGACGAGCCGGCGACCGTCCACACAACGTAGCAAACATGTGCGTATATGCGCACTTGTTTGGCTTGAGCCAGACCAGGCCCGCCTGTCACCGGGGAGGGTCCAGCTACGGTTCCCATCTCGACCACGCCGGCCACGGCCGACCCGGTGTCGCCGACTACGGCGTGGCGCGGGAGACAGCGCGGCGTGCCGTCGGTTGGCTCCGGCAGTGCTGCGACGCTCACCAGCGCGCGCTACGCGATCAGCGCCGATTTCGGCGATGAGTTTCCCGCCGCCCCTCAGTCTCCAGTGCGATCAATAGAGGCTCGCGCAACCACAGGAGGACCGACATGGACACCACCGCGCCGACCGGAGCGTCCGGTTCGCCGTCTCGGGCCGGGCGCCGGGAGTGGCTGGGGCTGGCGGTGCTCGCACTGCCGACGCTGCTGCTTTCGCTGGACATGAGCGTCCTGCACCTGGCGCTGCCGCACCTGGCGGCGGACCTGCAGCCAAGTAGCAGCGAACTGCTGTGGATCATGGACGTGTACGGCTTCATGATCGCCGGGTTCCTAATCACCATGGGCACCCTCGGGGACCGCATCGGGCGGCGGCGGCTGCTGCTCATCGGGGCCGCCGCGTTCGGTGCCGCGTCGGTCGCCGCGGCCTACTCCACGACCCCGGCGATGCTGATCGCCACGCGGACGGTGCTGGGCGTGGCCGGTGCGACGCTGATGCCCTCGACACTGGCACTGATCAGCAACATGTTCCAGGACTCCCGCCAGCGCGCGACCGCGATCGCGCTGTGGGCCAGCTGCTTCATGGGCGGCACCGCTGTCGGCCCGGTGGTCGGCGGCCTGCTGCTGGAGTGGTTCTGGTGGGGCTCGGTGTTCCTGCTGGGCGTGCCCGTCATGGTGCTGCTGCTGGCCACCGCGCCGCTGCTGCTGCCCGAGCGCCGCGATCCCGGCGCCGGGCGGCTGGACCTGTTCAGCGTCGCGCTCTCGCTCGCGGCCATCCTGCCCGTCATCTACGGCCTCAAGGAGATCGCCGCTCACGGTCCCGGCGCGACGGCCTTCACGGCGATCGCGGCGGGCGCCGCGGTCGGGGCGGTCTTCGTGCGCCGCCAGCTGCACATGACAGACCCGCTGCTGGATCTGCGGCTGTTCGCCGACCGCGGCTTCTCGGGCGGACTGGGCGTGATGATGCTGGGCGCGGTGGCGATGGGCGGCATGTTCCTGCTGCTGTCGCAGTACCTGCAGTTGGTCGGGGGCCTGTCGCCGCTGCAGGCCGGGCTGCGGCTGGTGCCGTCGGCGGCGGTGATGATCGCGGGCACGATGCTGGGCCCATGGGCCGCCCGCCGCCTGGGCCAGGCCAACGTGATCGGCGGCGGCATGGTGCTGGCGGCGGTGGGCATGCTGCTGCTGACCCTGGTCTCCCCCGCCGACGGAACGGCACTCGTGGTCGTCGCGCTGGCCGTCGCCTCCCTGGGGCTCGGGCCGGGCTCGGCCCTGGTGACCGATGTGGTGGTGGGCTCGGCCCCACCGGAGAAGGCGGGCTCGGCCGCGTCGATGTCGGAGACCAGCGGGGAGTTCGGTATCGCCATGGGGGTGGCGCTCCTGGGCAGTCTGAGCACCGCTGTCTACCGCAGCCGGGTCACCGTGCCCGAGGGGGTACCGGCCGAGGCCGCCGCCGCATCCCGCGACAGCCTCCCGGCTGCCGCCGCCGCGGCCGCGGAACTGCCCGCCGAGACCGCGGCCCAGCTGCTCGCGCCCGGGCGGGAGGCGTTCACCCAAGCGCTGAACGCCTCGGCGATCGCGGGCGCGGTCGTACTGGGGCTCTTCGGTGCCGCGGCGATCCTGCTGTTGCGCACCCGCCGCACACCCGCCGATACCGGAGCCACCGGCGGTCGCGCCGCGGCGGGCGGCGCCGATGACGACACCCGGCTCGAACCGGTCGCCGCCGAAGGATGACCCGCAAAGGCGCCAGGCCTGACCGCGCCGAGGGCCGCGGCCCCGCCCGGCCCGAACGCGCCGAGAAATCCCGTCCACGGGCGATGAGTCCGCCCGCCGGCGCGGGTCTACCCCCAGGAGAGAACACACCTCGACGAAGGGACCGGCCCGATGCCCACCACCGAGATCAACGCCATGCTGCTGGCCAGCCGCGACCCCGAGCGGCTGCACGACTGGTACTCCACGGTGTTCGAACCGCAGCAGGACACCCGCATGGACCAGTACCGAATCCTCAAGCTCGGCTCCTTCCACCTGTTGATCGACAGCCGCGACGACATCGCCGCGGCCAATCCCGACCCGGGACGGGTGATCATCAACGTCGACGTCGACGACGCCCGCGCCGTCGGCAAGCGAATCGACGAGGCGGGCAGTCGGTGGCTCTCTCCGATCGAGGACCGCGACGGCAGCCTCTTCGGCACCGCGATCGACCCAGACGGCAACTACGTGCAGCTCATCCAGCTCAGCGAAGAGGCCAGGCAATCGATGTAGGACGTCCGCGAGGGAACTGAAAGCGCAAGGAGAACCGACATGCTCGATCCTGGAAAGGCGTTCAGCAGTTTCGCAGTCGACGACCCGGCCGCGGCGGAGGAGTTCTACAGTCGCACCCTCGGCATCCCCGTCGCGAAGGTAGCGGGGATGGAGGAGTACGGGCTCCTCGCCCTGGAGACGGGCGGCGGGACGGGCGCGATGGTCTATCCCGAACCCGACTTCACACCGGCGACTTACACGGTGATGCACTTCCCCGTCGACGACATCGAGAAGGCCGTCGACCAGCTCGCGGCACGCGGCGTGGAGTTCCTGCGCTACGGCTCGTTCGAACAGGACGCGAAGGGGATCACCACCGGCAGTCCGCGCAACGCGTGGTTCACCGACCCCGCGGGCAACGTTCTGGGGCTCGTGCAGGACTGAGCCCGCTCCGAGCGAACCGCGCCGAAGGCCGAGCCCCCACCGCGCTCGGCCCGCCCCTGCTCCCCGAGGCCGCCTCGGGGAGCAGGGCGCTCGGGCGCCCTCCTACCAGCGCGGAATCGGGAGACGACCTCTGCGGCTCGCATACCTGGGCGGTTGCCCTCAGGGCGGCCGCGTGCTCATATTCGGGGTGTGCGTGTACCGGGCGCCGCGCTTCGGCGCGCGTCCAACGGGTAAGGAGGCGGGCATGCTGCCCACGCTGACGCTGGCCTCGCTCCGCTCCGCGGTGCACCGGCTGCTCATGGGCGGGGCATGGTTATGCCCCATCCTCCCCGCCGATGCGCTCAGCGCCGCGTCCGGTGGCGGTGCCCCGCGGTCGGGGCCCGTCGCCGAGCTGGACGCGCGGCGGGTCGACGAGTTGTGGAACGAGCTCATCCGCCGGGAACTGCCCGATTGGTAGGCGGTCGGCGGCATGCCCGCAGCGGCCGACCGGAGCGGCCGCGCGGGACCCCGGTAGGAATCCGTCCGCCTCACCACGATCCGAAGGGCCGCTGTGGTCGACGACGCCGAACTGCGCTACCTGCACCGCTGCATCGAGCTGGCCACCGAGGCGCTGGAGGCCGGCGACGAGCCGTTCGGATCCGTGCTGGTGGCGGCTGACGGGACCGTGCTGAGCGAGGACCGCAACAGGGTCGCCGGCGGCGACCGCACCCGCCATCCCGAGTTCACCCTCGCCCGCTGGGCCGCGGAGCGCCTCACGCCCGCGGAGCGCGCGGCCGCGACCGTCTACACCTCCGGCGAGCACTGCCCGATGTGCGCCGCCGCCCACGGATGGGGCGGCCTGGGCCGCATCGTCTACGCCAGTTCCTCCGAGCAGTTGAGCGGCTGGCTCGCCGACTTCGGCGCGTCCCCGCCGCCGGTGCGCCCCTTCCGATCGGCGAGGTCGCGCCGGATGTCGTCGTGGAGGGGCCCGTTCCCGGGCTCGCCGCTCAGATCCGGGAGCTGCAGCGCCGCTATCACCGGTGGTTTTGACCGTATACGGCCACATGAAACCGGCTTGCTGATGCATAGGCCGCCCGATACCCGGTAGCGCCGGTAACGCCCGCACTGCGGGCCTTGCGACACCCATGCCGCCGCGCGCCTCCCGCGGCTCCGCTCCGGCACCGCGCTTCCCCGGCTACGACGCGACTGCCCTGCGATGAATATCGCATCACATCCGACATGAACCGATAAGTACGGGGTACGGAGCGCACAGGTGTGATCTTCGCGTACCAGCTGCGCGGGGAAATCCTTTGCATAGGGGGTGCGTCCGGCAGACTCCGCCGGTCCGCGGCGGCACCCCTGGGGCACACGGGCCACGCCCGCAACGGCCCTATCATGGCGCCCCGGCGGCCACTCGCCGCCCGCGCCGGCCGCGGCAGCGCGAGCCGGAGACCGCCGACCGGAGACGATGGGAGAGGAGCGTTGGAAAAGCGAAGAACCGATGACGCATCTCGCGATTTCGACTCCGTGTCGTAACCGCGGCACGCGACGGCTGCTGCGCTAACGTCATCCCGCACCAACCGAGTTGCTCATTGTCCCGGCACGACAGCGCCCGGGTCAATATCCTATAACCATTCGGCGCGCATAAGTGTGGTATGCACCGTTTGGCCGTAGAGTTTCCGGTCGAGGACTGCGAATAGCGCAACGGAATTTAACTCCGGCACCATCAGCAGTCCCGTGCAGGAACCTTCAGGGGTCAGGAGGAGAGGGCCGGACCCTGCACAGCGAAGGCGTCTCAACGACGGAACCTGCCCCGGGACTTCCGGTCCGGACCTCGGGAAGGAGTTGTCATCTCTCGATTCAGGTCCTACATACAAGAACACACGAACCCGCCGGTCTTCTTCATCTCGGGCGCGATCATCCTCGTGTTCCTGATTTTGGGTGCTTTGTTCACCGGCGGGCTCGCCACAGTCGCCGACACCATGCTGACGTGGATCACCACCTATTTCGGGTGGTTCTACATTATAGCGGCGACATTCTTCCTGGTGTTCGTCCTCTGGCTGATGTTCAGCCGCTTCGGCAACATCCGCCTCGGCCCTGACTCCTCACGGCCGGAGTTCGGGACGACCGCCTGGTTCGCCATGCTGTTCACCGCCGGCATGGGTATCGGTCTGGTGTTCTACGGGGTCAGCGAGCCGGCCGGCTACAACGCCAGCGGCGGCCCGAACCCCGAGGAGATCGCGGCCAACACCTCCGAGTCCGCCTACATGGCGATGAACTACACGTTGTTCCACTGGGGCGTGCACCCGTGGGCCATCTACATCGTGCTCGGGCTCGCGCTCGGCTATTTCTGCTTCCGCAAGGGCCTGCCCATGCGGCCTGCCTCGGCGCTGTACCCGCTGATCGGCAACCGCATCTACGGCTGGGTCGGCAACCTGGTCGACATCCTGGCCGTGTTCGGCACCCTGTTCGGCCTGGCCACCTCGCTCGGCCTGGGCTCCCAGCAGGTCAACGCCGGCCTGACCTCGCTCTTCGGCGTGCCCAACGTATGGTGGATGCAGGCCCTCATCGTCGCCGCGATCACCAGCGTCGCGGTGCTGAGTGTGATGCTCGGCATCGACAAGGGCATCCGCCGCCTCTCGGTCATCAACCTCTGGCTGGCCGCCGCTCTGATGCTCGCGGTCTTCCTGTTCGGTCCTCGGCTGTACATCCTCACGGGCATGGCCGACTTCCTGGGCTACTACGTGCAGCACCTGCCGGAGACAAGCCTCTACGTCGCCAACCCGCAGACCGACCCGAACGGCTACGAGTTCCAGCAGGCATGGACGCTGTTCTACTGGGGCTGGTGGATCGCCTGGTCGCCGTTCGTCGGCATGTTCATCGCGCGCATCTCCTACGGGCGCACGATCCGCCAGTTCATCACCGGCACGCTGTTCGCCCCCGTCGGCGCCTCCGTCGTCTGGTTCAGCGTCTTCGGCGGCACCGCGCTGTACTACGACAACGTGCGCAACGCCAACATCTCCGAAGTTTCTGCCGATCTGGCACTGTACGAACTGCTGGACCAGCTGCCGATGCCCGGAATCCTGGCCACGCTGCTGTCGGTCCTGACGATCGTCGTGGTCGTACTGTTCTTCGCCACCTCGTCCGACTCGGGCTCGCTTGTCATCGACATGCTGACCAACGGCGGCGATCCGCACCCGATCAAGCTCCAGCGGTTCTTCTGGGCCGTCACCGAGGGCCTGGTGACCATCGTGCTGGTGGCGGCGGGCGCCGGCATGGCCACAGGCGATGCCGACCCGCTGACCGCACTGCGATCGGCGTCACTGATCACCGGCCTGCCCTTCGCCATCGTCCTCATCGTCATCTGCTTCGGCATCCTGAAGGCGTTGCGAAGCGAGGACGTTCGGGTAACGGTCCCGGGGACTACGCCCCCGGCCCGAGGAGGAGGCGAGAGCAAGGTGAACGTCGGTCCTCCCGGAGACATGGACAAGCCTACGGCCAAGTCCGGATCCTCAGCCGGTTCCACATCCACGGGATCGGGCTCGTCCCCGGACAGCAGCGAAAGCGGCGCTTGAGATTCAGTGAGGAATGACGAGCATGGCCACTAAGAAGAGAAGGACGAACCCCTTCCGCGGCGTCTTGGACATGATGAGCGAGATGAACCGCATCTCCGACACCATGTCCAACCTGGAGACCGGTTCCGCACCGACGACGCCGCGCGGGTTCGCCGACGCCTGGAGCCCACCTACCGACATCTTCGCCCGCGGCGAGGACCTCTTCATCCGGTGTGAGCTGGCGGGCGTGTACAACGAAGACGTCGAGGTCTCGTTCTCGCACGGGTACCTCACCGTCGCAGGCGAACGCAAGCGCGATGACACGGACGCCATCTACTACGCCTCGGAGCGTTTCCTGGGCAACTTCCGGCGGGAGATCACGCTGCCGGAGGGCACGGACGACGACGACATCTCCGCCGAATTCGACGACGGCCTGCTCACGATCCGCGTGGCCGGTGCGGCCGACGCCGAGGGGCCGCGCCGCATCGAGGTGAACAGCAAGAAGAAGGGCCGCTGACGGCGGACCCGCCCCATCCGAAGCGAAGGCGCCCGGCCGGTCGTTGGGCCGGGCGCCTTTCGTGCGCGCACCGCGAGGCAAGCGCCATCCGGGAACGGTTCAGAGGACGCGACCCTCGTCGTAGGGGCCGATCACGGCCAGCATCTCCGGGCGGCCCAGGATCTCCGCGGCCACCTCGGCCACCTCCTCGGAGGTCACGGCGTCGAACAGGGCGAGGTCGTCGTCCAGCGAGAAGTGCCGCGGGTAGCCCAGCTCGTGGATCGTCAGCCGCCCCATCCGGGCGTTGCTGCCCTCGCTGCCCAGCACCCACGACCCCTTGATCTGGCCCTTGGCCCGCTCCAACTCTTCGTCCGTGATGCCGGAGGCGGCGGCCTTGGCCAGCTCCTCGCGGCACACGCCCAGCACCTCGTCGATCTTGTCGGGCAGGCAACCCGCGTAGACCTGGAAGGCGCCGGTTTCGGCGAAGGAGCTGTGGAACGCCTGCACCGCATAGGCCAGCCCGCGCTTCTCGCGAACCTCCTGGAACAGCCGCGAGGACATCCCGCCGCCCAGCGCCGAGCCCAGCACCCGCAGGGCGTACCAGCGTTCGTCGGTGCGCGGCAGCCCCTCGCGGCCCAGGATCAGGTGCGCCTGCTCGGTCTCGCGGCCGACGAGGCGCGTGCCGCTGTGGGCCGTCACCGGCGGTCCGCCGATGCGCGGCCGGGCGGGCCGGGCGTCGCCCGCGGCGGCCGACTGCTCGGCGAAGACCGAGCGCACCTGCTCGACGACCGCTTCGTGGTCCAGGTTGCCGGCCGCGGCGACGATCAGCTCGCCGGGGACGTAGGCGGCGCGGTACTGCTCGAAGATGCGGTCCCGCCCCAGCCCGCCGATGGTGTCCTCGGTGCCCAGGATCGGCCATCCCAGGGCGGAGTCGGCGTAGACGTGCTCGGCGAAGACGTCGTCGATGAGGTCTGCGGGCTCGTCCTCGTTCATCGCGATCTCTTCGAGGATCACCCCGCGCTCGGTCTCGACCTCGCCCGCATCCAGCACCGAGCCGGCCACCATGTCGCCCACCACGTCGACCGCCAGCGGCAGGTCCCGGTCCAGAACCTTGGCGTAGTAGCAGGTGTGCTCCTTGGTGGTGTAAGCGTTGTGGTCGGCGCCCACGCTGTCGAGCAGCGCCGAGATCTCCATCGCGTCGCGCTTGCGGGTGCCCTTGAACAGCAGGTGCTCCAGGAAGTGCGCCGATCCCGCGTGCGCGCGGTCCTCGTCGCGCGAACCGGTGGTGGCCGAGATCCCGAAGGCCGCCGACCGGACGCCGGGCATCGCCTCGGTCACCACACGCAGTCCGCCGGGCAGCACCGTGCGCCGCACCAGTCCGGAACCGTCGCCGGGTTCCAGCAGAGTGATGGTACTGCCGGGCTCCTGCTCGGCGGCGATCGGAACAGAGCTCATACTCGCAGTCTCGCCTTCCTCGGGTGGCGTGGCCGTATCCCGTTTCGGCCCGCTGCGCCTGTGCAACGGCCCGAAACGACGCGGGGCGGCCGCACCCCCCAAGGGTGCGACCGCCCCACCGATGCTATGCCGCTATCAGGTGTTCTCACCGCGGGCGGTGCGGGTGCGGCGCCGGCGACGCTCGCCGCCGCCTCCCTCGCCCGAGCCGGATTCGGCGGACTCGCCGTTCTCCTCGCCGGAGGCGGTCTCGCCGCCGTCGCCGTCGGCACCGGCCTCGGCTTCGACGACGTCGACGGGCACCAGCGAGAGCTTGCCGCGGTCGTCGATCTCGCGGATCTCGACCTGGATCTTCTCGCCGATGCTGACGACGTCCTCCAGGTTCTCGATCCGGTTGCCCCCGTGCAGTTTGCGGATCTGCGAGATGTGCAGCAGACCGTCCTTGCCCGGCAGCAGCGAGACGAACGCGCCGAAGGCGGTGGTCTTGACGACCGTGCCCAGGTAGCGGTCGCCGACCTCCGGCATGGTCGGGTTTGCGATGCTGTTGATCGTGTCGCGCGCCGCCTCCGCCGAGGGGCCGTCGGTGGCGCCGATGTAGATCGTGCCGTCGTCCTCGATGGTGATGTCGGCGCCGGTGTCGTCCTGGATCGAGTTGATCATCTTGCCCTTGGGGCCGATGACCTCGCCGATCTTGTCGACCGGGACCTTGACGGTGAGGATGCGCGGAGCGTACGGGCTCATGTCGGCCGGACGCGTAATGGCCTCCTGCATGACGTCCAGGATGGCCAGCCGCGCGCCGCGCGCCTGCTGCAGCGCCTGGGCCAGCTGCGAGGCGGGGATGCCGTCGAGCTTGGTGTCCAGCTGCAGCGCGGTGATCAGCTCGCGGGTGCCGGCGACCTTGAAGTCCATGTCGCCGAAGGCGTCCTCGGCACCGAGGATGTCGGTCAGCGTGACGTACTGTTCTCCCGCGCTGACGAGGCCCATGGCGATGCCCGAGACCATCTCCTTCAGCGGCACGCCGGCCTGCATCAGCGACATGGTCGAGGCGCACACCGACCCCATGGAGGTCGAGCCGTTGGAGCCGATGGCCTCCGACACCTGGCGGATCGCGTAGGGGAACTCCTCACGCGAAGGCAGCACCGGCAACAGGGCCCGCTCGGCCAGCGCGCCGTGGCCGATCTCGCGGCGCTTAGGCGATCCCACCCGGCCGGTCTCGCCGGTGGAGTAGGGCGGGAAGTTGTAGTTGTGCATGTAGCGCTTGGTGCGCTCCGGGTTCAGCGTGTCGACCATCTGCTCCATGCGCAGCATGTTCAGCGTCGTCACACCCAGGATCTGGGTCTCGCCGCGCTCGAACAGGGCCGAGCCGTGCACTCGCGGCAGCACGCCGACCTCGGCGCCGAGCTGGCGGATGTCCTTGGGCCCGCGGCCGTCGATGCGGATCTCGTCCCGCAGTACCCGCTCCCGCATGAGCTGCTTGGTCAGCGAGCGGAACGCGGCGCCGATCTCCTTCTCACGGCCCTCGAAGTCCTCGCCCAGCTTCTCGGCGGCGAGCGCCTTGACGCGGTCGAGCTCGTCCTCGCGGTCCTGCTTCTCGGCGATGGTCAGCGCCTCGGCGAGCTGCTCGCGGACCGCGGTCTCCACGGCGCCGTAGACGTCGTCCTCGTAGTCGAGGAAGATCGGGAACTCGGCGGTCTCCTTGGCGGCCTGGTCCGCCAGCGCCCGCTGGGCCCGGCACAGCACCTTGATGAACGGCTTGGCGGCTTCGAGCCCCTCGGCGACGGTCTGCTCGGTCGGGCCCACGGCACCGTCGGAGACCAGCTGCAGCGTCTGCACGGTGGACTCGGCCTCGACCATCATGATGGCGACGTCGCCGTCGTCGAGGACGCGGCCGGCCACCACCATGTCGAAGGTGGCCTCCTGCAGCTCGGTGTGGGTCGGGAAAGCCACCCACTGGCCGCGGATCAGCGCCACGCGCACACCGCCGATGGGGCCGGAGAACGGCAGCCCGGCGAGCTGGGTGGACATCGACGCGGCGTTGATGGCGACCACGTCGTAGAGGTGCTCCGGGTGGAGCGCCATGATCGTCTCGACGATCTGGATCTCGTTGCGCAGACCGTGCTTGAACGACGGCCGCAGCGGGCGGTCGATCAGCCGGCAGGTGAGGATGGCGTCCTCGGAGGGGCGCCCCTCGCGGCGGAAGAACGAGCCGGGGATGCGGCCCGCGGCGTACATGCGCTCCTCGACGTCCACCGTCAGCGGGAAGAAGTCCAGGGTCTCCTTCGGCCGCTTCGACGCGGAGGTGGCCGAGAGCACCATGGTCTCGTCGTCGAGGTAGGCGACGGCGGAGCCTGCGGCCTGCTGGGCAAGCCGACCGGACTCGAATCGGATGGTCCGGGTGCCGAATGTGCCGTTGTCGATCACGGCTTCGGCGGAATACGCGCCCTCCATGGGCGTCCTCCTCTAAGCAGGGTTACGGGTATTCGGTTCCCCGCGCCCGTAGCCCCGGAGGAGTCGTCGAGAGTCGCGGATGCCCGGCGGCGCAGGCAGTGCGGTGCATGCCGGCGCAACAGGACCGCCAACGGCCGGCCATCGATCGAAGCCTGCGGCTCGCCCGTGCGGGCGGGCCGCAGACCACTACCGAGGACCGGCCCCGACGCGGCAGCCGAGGTCGGGAGCGCGGGAGCGCTCTGCCGCGCGAGCCGTCGGCTCGGCGCGGCTGTCGTCCAGTTGTCATGTAGCGGGTCGCCATGGGCGACGATACCCGCTGGCCACAGCAGTGGCGGATAAGTCCACACTACTAAGAAAGGGAGTGGCCGAGGCCACTCCCCGATCGATCGCCGAAAACTAGCGGCGAAGACCCAGCCGCTGGATCAGCCGGCGGTACCGCTGGACGTCCTGCTTCTGGATGTACTTCAGCAGGCGGCGGCGCCGACCGACCATCAGCAGCAGCCCGCGGCGGCTGTGGTGGTCCTGCTTGTGGGTCTTCAGGTGCTCGGTCAGCTCCGTGATGCGGTGGGTCAGCAGGGCGACCTGGACATCAGGGGAACCGGTGTCGCCTTCCGTCGTGCCGTAGTCGGCGATGATCTGCTGCTTGGTGGCGGTGTCGATCGACACGTCGCTCCTTTTCGTTTCGTCGGTACGCAGGGCGTCGAAGCACCGTGCGACGCAGTGCGGGCACGGTCCGGTGACCACGCGTACGAACAGTCACCGTCAGCGAGCCGGGTTGGCCTCCCGCGCGAACCGGCGGGCGCCGCTGTCAGCTCGCTCAGGCCCGGCCCGGGAAGGGGCGGGCGGAAGTCAGCGGCCATTACAGGCACGCTCATGCTACCGCAGTTTCGGTAGTCGGAGTCACTGACCGGCGGCGTCGGCCTCCCCGGCACGGACGCCGCCGAGCGCCAGTTCCCGTGCGCGGGCGACGTCGCGCCACATGGCCTCGATCAGCTCGTCCACGCTGTCGAAGCGCAGTTGGCCGCGGATCCGGTGGGTGAACTCCATAGCCATGCGCCGGTCGTAGAGGTCCAGGTCGTCGCGGTCGAGCGCGTAGCCCTCCACGGTCCGCACGCCGCCCTCGAAGGTGGGGTTGGTGCCGACGGAGATCGCGGCCGGCCAGGAGGACTCCGCACCCTCCTCGGGGTCGGCGAGCAGCATGCGCCCGGCGTAGACGCCGTCGGCGGGCACCGCTGTCTCGGGCGGGCAGTCCAGATTGGCGGTGGGGAACCCCAGCAGCTCGCGGCCGCGTGCCGCGCCGTGCACCACCACCCCCTCCACCCGGTGCGGGCGGCCCAGCTCCACCTGGGCGCCCTCGACGTCGCCCGCCTCCAGGCAGGCGCGGATACGGGTCGAGGTGGCGGTGTCGGCCGCAGCGTCGGCGTCGGCGTCGGCGCCTGTCACCAGCGGCAGGCCCTCGGCGGTGAAACCGTACTTCTCCCCCAGGGTGCGCAGCGTCCAGACGTCGCCCGAGGCCCGGTGCCCGAAGCGGAAGTCCTCGCCCACCACCACGGCGGCGGCTCCCAGGCCCTCCACCAGTACCCGGTGCACGAAGTCCTCCGCGCCGAGGCGGGACAGTTCGGTGGTGAACGGGAGCACGCACACCGCGTCGGCTCCGCACTCGGCGAGGAGCTCGGCCTTGCGCGGGCCCGGCGTCAGGACCGCGGGCGGCGCGCCGCCGCGCACCACCACGTCGGGGTGCGGTTCGAAGGTGACCACCACGACGGGCAGTCCGAGCGCGCGGGCGCGGTCGACCGCGGTGCGCACGATGGCCTGGTGCCCCCGGTGCACGCCGTCGAAGACACCGACGGTCACGACGGACCGGCCCCACTCGCGGGGCACCTCCTCCAGCCCGTGCCAAGGCCGCACGTCGAACAGCTCCCCTCAGGTGCGTCGCAAGACGTCCGTGGACCAGGGTCGCACGCCGGGCGGGCGCCCCGCGCGCGGCGGGCGGTGGCCTCGCCCACACCGCGGTTCCGGCGGCGGAATCCCCGCCCAACCGTACCGTCGCCCGCCCCGGCGGACGGGCGGACACCCGAGCGAGGATGCCCCGTCGTGGCGTGTCCGGGCCATGCGGTCGGCGGGGACTCCGGCGGAAGGCGGTCGGCGTGCGTGCGGCGGCGAACCGGGCCTAAGCCGCCGCGAACACCACGATGGGTTTCGCGTAGCCGGGGCGGTCTTCGGCCAGTGCCACCACCGTGCCGTCCGGGGCGAACAGGCCGACCGGACCGGGCCCCAGCTCACCCGGGGCGATCCGGTTGCCGTGGGCGATCCTGCGCGCCTCCTCGGAGTCGAGCACCCGAACCGGAAACGCCGACGCCACCGCCTGGGCCAGCGGCAGAGCGGTGAACTCGCCGGCCAACTCCTCCAGGGTGTGCGCCTGGGAGACGTCGTAGGGGCCCACCCGCGTGCGGCGCAGCGCGGTGAGGTGGCCGCCCACCCCGAGGGCCGCGCCGAGGTCGCGGGCCAGAGCACGGATGTAGGTGCCGCTGGAGCAGGTGATCCGGGCGTCCACGTCGACGAACGCGCCGCCGGGGTCGTCCACGCGCCGGACGTCGCCGACGGCGAACTCCGAGACGGTCACCTCGCGGGCGGCCAGCTCCACCTCCTCGCCCGAACGCGCGGACTTGTAGGCCCGTTTTCCGTTCACCTTGATCGCACTGACCTGCGGCGGCACCTGGCTGATCGTGCCGGTGAGATCCTCGGCCGCGGAGTGGACCGCCGCTTCGGCCACGCCGGAGGCGTCGGTGCGCGCACCCGGCTCGCCCTCCGCGTCGTCGGTGTTGGTGGTCAGCCCCAGGCGCAGGGTGGCGGTGTAGACCTTCTCGGTGAGGGTGAGGTGCCCGAGCAGCTTGGTGCCCTTGCCGATGCCCAGGACCAGGACGCCGGTGGCCATGGGATCGAGCGTCCCGGCGTGGCCGACTTTGCGGGTGCCGGCCAGCCTGCGCGTCCGGGCGACCACGTCGTGGGAGGTCCAGTCGGCCGGCTTGTCGACGATCACGACGCCGCTGTCGGTCATGGGCCTCGGGTTTCCTTGTCCAGGTCGGCTGGGGAGGTCGGCTGGGACGAGAGGTAAGACAGGCGGGAGGGCTCACTCCTCCTCGTCGTCGTACTCCCGCGGTGTCTTGTAGGGGTCGGACTCGCCCGCCGGGGTCGCCCCGGCGGCGGCGCGCGCGACTTCGGCGTCGGAGAGGCGGGCCTGGGCCAGCAGCGATTCGATGTGCTCGGCGTTGCGCTGCACGTCGTCGCTCTTGAACGTCAGGCTGGGCGTGTGCCGCAGCCCCGTCTGGCGGCCGACCTCGGTGCGGATGATGCCCTTGGCGCTCTCCAGCGCCGCCGCGGTGCCCGCCTTCTCCTCGTCGGAGCCGAACACCGTGTAGAACACCGTGGCCTCGCGCAAATCGTTGGTGAGCCGCGCGTCGGTCACCGTGACGAAGCCCAGGCGCGGATCCTTGACCCGGCGTTCCAGCATCTCCGCCACGATCCGCTGGATGCGGTCGGCGAGTTTGCGCGCTCGTGCGGCGTCAACCATCGTTCTCAGTCTTCCTCTGGGCTGAAGAGCCGCTGCCTCGCGGAGAGCAGCTCGACCTCGGGGCGTTCCGCGACGAGCCGTTCGCAGGTGTCCATCAGGTGCGAGCAGTGCGCGGCCGTTGCGGCCACGACGGCGACACCGATCTCGGACCTGCGGTAGAGGTCCTGGTCGCCGGTCTCGGCGACCGACGCCGAGCAGGCGCGCTGCAGCTCGGCCACGATGGGCCGCACGACCGAGCGTTTCTGCTTCAGCGAGCGCACGTCCCCGAGCAGGATGTCCAACGTCAAAGCCCCGACGAACATGCGCTCACCCCGTGTGCCGCGCGCCGCGGATCGCGATTCAGATGTCATGTGCGGGCCGCATGACGGAGCGGCCGGGCCGATGGGAAGAGGACGGGCGCCCGGCCCCCGGACCTCGGACCCCCGGCCGGAGCGGCCGAGGGTCCGAGACGGGATCAGACCGGAGCGCGGATCAGTCGCGCGGCTTCTCGCGCATCTCGTAGGTCTCGATCGTGTCGCCGACGCGGACGTCGTTGTAGCCCAGGCCGATACCGCACTCGAAGCCGTCGCGGACCTCGGTGGCATCGTCCTTGAACCGCTTGAGCGAGTCCACGTTGAGGTTCTCGGAGATGACGATCCCCTCGCGGATGAGCCGGGCCTTGGAGTTGCGCCGGATGGTACCGCCGCGCACGATCGAACCGGCGACGTTGCCGATCCGCGGGACCTTGAAGACCTCGCGGATCTCCGCCGAGCCGAGCTGGACCTCCTCGTAGATGGGCTTGAGGAGCCCCTTGACCGCGGCCTCGATCTCGTCGATCGCCTGGTAGATGACCGAGTAGTAGCGGATGTCGACGCCCATGCGGTCCGCGAGCTGGCTGTTCTTGCCCTCGGGCCGGACGTTGAACCCGACGATGATCGCATCCGCGGAGGCGGCCAGGTTGATGTCGTTCTGCGTGATCGCACCGACGCCGCGGCCGATCACCCGGATGTCGACCTCCTCGCCGCCCGCGTCGATCTTCGACAGCGACTCTTCCAGGGCCTCGACCGAGCCGGACATGTCACCCTTGACGATGAGCAGCAGCTCGTTGCGCTCGCCCTCCGCCAGCGCGTCCTTCCAGGTGTCGATGGTGACCCTGCGGGTGGCACGGCTCTGCTGGGCGAAGCGCTCGCGCGCCTCGCGCTGCTGGGCGATCTGGCGGGCCACCCGGTCGTCCTTGACGACCAGGAAGCTGTCGCCGGCGCTGGGCACGTTGGTCAGCCCCAGCACCTGCACCGGCCGCGACGGCTCCGCGCTCTTCACGTTCGCACCGTGCTCGTCGAGCATGGCGCGCACGCGGCCGTAGGCGTCGCCGCAGACGATGGAGTCGCCCACGTTGAGCGTGCCGCGCTGCACCAGGACCGTGGCCATGGAGCCGCGGCCGCGGTCGAGGTAGGCCTCGATCGCCAGCCCCTGGGCCTCCATGTCCGGGTTGGCCCGCAGGTCCAGCGCCGCGTCGGAGGTCAGCACCACCGCTTCGAGCAGGCCGTCGAGGTTCTCGCCGCGCAGCGCGGAGATCTCGACCATCTGCACGTCGCCGCCGAACTCCTCAGCCACCACGTTGTACTCGGTGAGCTGGGACCGCACCCGCTGGGGGTCGGCGCCCTCGACGTCGACCTTGTTGATGGCGACCACGATCGGCACGTCGGCGGCCTTCGCGTGGTCGATGGCCTCGGCCGTCTGCGGCTTCACGCCGTCGTCGGCCGCGACCACGAGCACCGCGATGTCGGTTGCCTGGGCACCGCGCGCACGCATGGCGGTGAACGCCTCGTGGCCCGGGGTGTCGATGAAGGTGATCTTGCGATCCTCACCGTCCACCACGGTGCCCACCTGGTAGGCGCCGATGTGCTGGGTGATGCCGCCGGCCTCGCCGCTGACCACGTTGGTGCTGCGGACGGTGTCGAGCAGCTTCGTCTTACCGTGGTCGACGTGGCCCATGACGGTGACCACCGGCGGGCGGGGACGCAGGTCGGCATCGGTGCCGACGTCCTCGCCGAACTCGATGGAGAAGGACTCCAGGAGTTCGCGGTCCTCGTCCTCGGGGCTGACGACCTCGACGTTGTACTTCAGCTCGTCGCCGAGCAGCTGCAGGGTCTCGTCCGGCAGCGACTGGGTGGCCGTGACCATCTCCCCCAGGTGCAGCAGCACCTGGACCAGCGACGCGGGGTTGACCTCGATCTTGTCGCCGAAGTCCGACAGCGAGGCCCCGCGGGACAACCGGATGGTCTGCCCGTTGCCGCTGGGGATCTTCACGCCGCCGAACGACGGCGCCCCCATGTCGTTGAACTCTTGGCGACGCTGCTTCTTCGACTTGCGCTGGCGTCCCGGACGACCGCCGGGGCGGCCGAAGGCACCGGCCGTGCCGCCGCCGCGTCCGCGCCCGCCGCCGGGACGCCCGGCGAAACCGCCCGGACGGCCGCCGCCGCCACCGCTGCCGCCGCCGGGACGGGGACCCGTACCCGCGGGGGCGCCGCGACCGCGGCCACCGCCGCCGCCGGGACGGCCGCCACCGCCGCTACCGCTGCGGCCGCCACCGCCGCCCGAAGGCGCCGGCCGGGACGAGGGCATGTTCATCGGGCTGGGACGCGGACCGCCGGGCCGCGGGCCGACGTTGCCCGGGGTGGGCCGAGGACCGCCGCCGCTGGGCGGACCCGGACGCGGCGCCTGGGGGCGCGGCGAACCGCCGCGCTCACCGCCGCCGGAACGCGTTCCGGCACCGCCCTGGCCGCCCTGGCCGCCTTGGCCGCCCTGGCCTCCTTGACCGCTCTGGCCTCCTTGACCGCCTTGTCCACCCTGCGGGCCGGGCCGCGGGCCCGGGCGCGGAGCGGGCTTGGAGCCCATTCCGGTGGCCGTCGAGGCGAACGGGTTGTTGCCGGGGCGCGGACCGCTGGAACGGGACCCCGAACGCTGGCCCTTGCCGCCGCCGCTCTCCGCCGAGGCCGCGGGGCGCTCGCTGCGCTCGGGGCGGCCGCCGGGCTTCTCGGGCTTGGGCGACGAGCCGCCCGGGCGCGGACCGGGCTTGGGACCCGGCTTGGGTGCGCCGCCCTTCGGCGGGCCGGAACCCGCACCGGCCCCGGGACGGGGACCGGGCTGCGGCGCCTCGCCGCTGCGACCCGAGGACTGCCCGCCGCGCTGCGACTCCGTCGGCCGCGGACCGGGCTTGGGGCCCGGCTTCGGCGCCGCCGGGCGCGCGGTGGACGTGCCCGACTCGGCTCCCTCGGCGGGGGCCTGCGGGCGCGGCTTGCTCTCCCCGCCGCCGGACTGGCCGCCCGACTGGCCGCGGGAATCGCCGTTGCCGGCTCCAGATCCGGAGCCGGAACCGTTGTTGAAAGCTTCCTTGAGGCGTCGAACGACTGGAGCCTCGATCGTCGAGGACGCCGATCGCACGAACTCGCCCATTTCGTTGAGCTTGGCCAGGACAGCCTTGCTCTCTACGCCGAACTCCTTCGCGAGTTCGTATACCCGGACCTTCGCCACTGCTCTCCTCTACTCGGTCCGGGACATGGGCTTGTTCCGGACCGTCGCTAGCTTGACGTACTCATCGCTGCGTACTCATCGAGCGCTCATCGCAATCTCGACCCGCTTCCTCGTCGTTACACAACAATGGGTCGGCCACGTCTTTTCTGCCGACATGGCAAGACCCGCCGACGCACGGTTCTTACAACCATGGTGTCAGCGTGATCATTCCAACCCTATCTGGAACCCGGAGCGCCGCCAACGCGCGGACCGGCCGCGAGCAGGGCGTCGACGCGCGAGGTGTCGAGGCTCTGCGCGGTCCGAAACGCCCGCGACCAGACCCCGCGCCGCTGCGCCGACTCCCGGCATCCGGGGTCCGCGTGCAGATAAGCACCACGACCAGGCATGCGCCGATCCGGATCCGGAACGATCGCGCCGGACCGGACCACCAGCCGCACCAGGTCGGACTGAGCTGCCCGCGACCTGCACCCGACGCACGTGCGCACGGGACGGGATGGGCCGCGGATCTCCAGTTTAGCGCGTCGGCGCATCTGCGTGCCCGGTGGGCCTTCCCGGATCGTCGTCGGGCGAGGCGTCGATAGAGGTCTCATCCGGATCGCCGGGGTCGGCGTCGGAGCGGATGTCGATCCGCCAGCCGGTCAGCCGGGCCGCCAACCGCGCGTTCTGCCCCTCTTTGCCGATCGCCAGCGACTGCTGGTAGTCGGGGACCGTGACACGCGCCACCTTCCCGGCCTCGTCGAGCACCTCGACTTCGCTCACCCGCGCCGGGGACAGGGCGTTGCCCACGAAGACGGCGGGGTCCTCGGAGTGGTCGATGATGTCGATCTTCTCGCCGTTGAGCTCCGCCATGACGTTGCGGACGCGGCTGCCCAGCGGACCGATGCAGGCGCCCTTGGCGTTGACGCCGGACTTGTTGGAGCGCACCGCCATCTTGGTGCGGTGGCCCGCCTCGCGGGCGATCGCCGAGATCTCCACCGTTCCGTCGGCGATCTCGGGCACCTCCAGCTCGAAGAGCTTGCGCACGAGGTTGGGGTGGGTGCGCGACAGGGTGACCGAGGGGCCGCGGTGGCCCTTGCGGACCTGCACGACGTAGGCGCGCAGCCGCTCGCCGTGGGTGTAGAGCTCGCCGGGCACCTGCTCCTGCGGGGGCAGGATGGCCTCGACCTTGCCCAGGTCCACCAGCACGTTGCGGGGGTCCTTGCCCTGCTGGATGAGACCGGAGACGATCTCGTACTCGCGCCCGGCGAACTCGCCCAGGGTCAGCTCGTCCTCGGCGTCGCGCAGGCGCTGCAGGATCACCTGCTTGGCGGTCGAGGTGGCGATACGGCCGAAGCCGGTGGGCGTCGCATCGTACTCGCGGAGTACGGCGCCGTCGGCGTCGGTCTCGGCCGCCCAGACGGTGACGTGCCCGCTGGAGCGGTCCAATTCGACGCGGGCCAGGGCCTCGGTGCCCTCCTGGCGGTGGTAGGCGATCAGCAGGGCGTCCTCGATCGCCTTGACGACGAGGTCGGCCGAGATGTCCTTCTCGCGCTCCAGACTGCGCAGGACATTCATATCGATATCCACGGGGCTCCCCCTCTAGTCCGCCGCGTCAACGTCGGTTCCGCGGCGGAATTCCACCTGGACCTTGCCGCGCCCCAGGTCAGAATAGCCATAGGGGCGATTCTGACCGTCGACCTCCAGGGTGACGCCGGATTCGTCGGCCTCGGCCACGCGTCCTTCGACCTGGCCGCCGTCGGCGGTTTCGGCCCGCACGAGCCGACCGCGGGCGCGCCGCCAGTGCCGGGGCTGGGTGAGCGGGCGGTCGACCCCGGGGGAGGTCACCTCTAGCACGTAGGGCGCCTTGCCCATGGCGTCGGACCCGTCGAGCGCCGCGGAGATCTCCTCGCTCACCTCGCCCACGGCGTCGAGGTCGACGCCGTCGTCGGAGTCCACCACGACCCGCAGCAGCCGCCGCTTGCCCGCCGGGGTGACCTCGACGGCCTCCAGCTCCAGCCCGGCGCCGGCCAGGACGGGCTCCAGCAGCTCGGCGAGACGGTCTTGGCGAGCCTGCGCGCCCATCAGTGATCCTCCTCGGCGAATTCCGCCCGCGGACCCGCTAGGTGGTCCGGGGCGGTCCAGCTATAGCAGTCGTCGGCCGCCCGTCGCGGCGACGTCGTGTGCTGTCAAGGGTATCCACAGTCGGCGGTTGCCCATGCCTGAACGTCGGTCCTTGTCAGCGGACTGCCCACCGGGGCCCGCGGGCATGCGCGGCGGATCCGGGCGCCCCGGGCGGCGCGGGGCCGCGGCCGGAAACCGTGCGCCTTCGTCCATCCACTGCGCCGACCATGGAAAGATGGGGGCCGATCCGTACCCCGGTGTCCGCAGATGTCGCCGGTGCCCGGCGCCGGAGGGCTCGGTCGGCGGGCGGCGGCCCGCGCAGCGTGATGCCGTCTGTCCGCCGTCGATCGCCGCGCGGGTGCGAAAGCCCCGCCGGCACGGCGAACGTTCTCCCCCGCAGGCGCGGGGCTCTTCCTGGTGAGGAGGGAAGGTGGGCAACGACTACGGCGCCGTCAGCCGCCGTACGGTCGTCGTCGGAGCGCTCGCGGGGATGGCCGCCGCGGCGCTGAGCGGCTGCCAGGGGCCCAGGTGGTACCCCAGCGAGATCAGCCCCGACGAGTACGTGCTGCGCGCGGTCATCACCGAGAAGGAGCGCATGATCGCCCGCTACGAGGCGAGTACGGCAGCCGGGCAGGGCCCTGCCGATCTGCTGGAGCGGCTGGCGGGCCACCACCGCGAGCACGCCGCGGCCCTGCGCGAGCGGCTGCCCGAGCGTCCGGGCCGGCCCACCCCTGAAGCAGAGGCGAGCCCCAGCGGGCCGAGCCCGGCGCCGGTCGGCGAGGATCCCGTGCCGGTCTCCGGGCTGGAAGTGGCCGAGGAGAGCGCCGCCGCCTCCCGCTCCCGCCAACTCGCCCGCCTTACCGACTCCGGCCTGGCGCAGCTCCTCGCCGCCATCGGCGCCTGCGAGGCCGGACACGCCCGACTGCTCTCGGAGACCTGATGACCGCGACGCCCGAGAACGCCGGAACGGGAACGGCCGCGACACCGCTGCAGGACGCGGAGTTCGCCACCGTCCCCGCGCTCCAGGCCGCGCTGAGCGCCGAGCACGCCGCCGTCTACGCCTACGGCTATATCGGCGCCCGCTCCGACGGCGCGCAGCGCGAACGCTGCTACGCGCACCTCGACGCCCACCGGGGCCAGCGCGACACCCTGCGGATCGAACTGCGCGACCGCGGTGCCACGCCCGACCCCGGCAAGGCCGCCTACGACCTGCCCGGCGGCGACAGCGGCGCCGACCTGGCCGCATACGCGCGCAGCGTCGAGCAGCAGACGGCCCAGTCGTATCTGGAACTGGCGGCCGCGCCCGGCACCGCGGTGCGGGAGCTGGCGCTGCGCTCCCTGCGGGACGCCACCCTGCGCGCCGTGGAGTGGGGCGCCGAGCTGCCGGCCTTCCCCGGGTTCCCCGACGAGGGGCCGCCCCCGCAGGCCGGCGGGTGACCCTCCCCGCGGTCCGGATCAGGGGCGGCCGCGCCGCCGAGGCGGACGGGATCTGCGTCCGAGCAGGCGGGGCACCGCCCGGCCGGCTCGGGATCAGTCCGCGGTGGCGTCTGCAGCCGCGTCCGCGGTGACGAGCTCGGCGACGCGGTCGACAGCGCCGTCCAGACCGATCTCCTCGCGCTCGCCCGAACGCCGGTCGCGCAGCTCCAGCCGGCCCTCGTCCAGGCCCTTGCCCACGATGAGGCAGGTGGGCACGCCCAGCAGTTCGGAGTCGGTGAACTTCACCCCGGGGGACACGCCCTTGCGGTCGTCGACCAGCACGCGCACGCCGCGGGCCTCCAGCTCACCGGCGATGCGCAGGGCGACGTCGATCTGTTCGCCCTTGCCGGTGCCCACTACGTGCACGTCGGCCGGGGCGACCACGCGCGGCCAGACGATGCCCTTGTCGTCGTGGGACTGCTCGATGACGGCGGCGACGACGCGCGAGACGCCGATCCCGTAGGAGCCCATGGTGATGCGCCGGGGCTTGCCGTCGGCGCCCAGCGCGTCCAGCTCGAAGGCGTCGGTGTACTTGCGGCCGAGCTGGAAGATGTGGCCGATCTCCAGGCCGCGGGCGGTGTAGAGCGTGCCACGGCCGTCGGGCGAAGGGTCGCCCTCGCGGACTTCGGCTGCCTCGACGGTGCCGTCGGGCGTGAAGTCGCGGCCGCAGACCAGGTCCATGACGTGGTGGTCGGTCTTGTCGGCGCCGGTGATCCAGGCGGTGCCTTCGACGACGCGGGGGTCGACGAGGTAGCGCAGCTTGTTGCCGATGAGCGCGTTGGGGCCGACGTAGCCCTTGACGAGGAACGGGTTGGCGGCGAAGTCGGCCTCCTCCAGCAGCGCCACCTCGGCGGGCTCCAGCGCGGCCTCCAGGCGCTTCATGTCGACCTCACGGTCGCCGGGCACGCCGATGCCCATGACCTCCCACTCGTCGGCGCCGGGTGGGCGGGTCTTGACCAGGACGTTCTTCAGGGTGTCGGCGGCGGTGAAGGTGCGCCCGAGGCCGGCGGCGTTGAAGAAGTCGACCAGGGTCTCGATGGTGGGGGTGTCGGGCGTGTGGTGCACCTGCGCCTCGGGCCGCCCCTCGACGGGCAGCGCGGGCGGCGCCGGCGTCCGCACGGCCTCGACGTTGGCGGCGTAACCCGATCCGGTGCTGCGCACGAAGGTGTCCTCGCCGGTGGGCGCCTCGGCGAGGAACTCCTCGGACGCGGAGCCGCCCATGGCGCCCGAGGTCGCCGAGACGACGGCGTAGCGCAGGCGCAGGCGGTCGAAGATGCGCATGTAGGCGTCGCGGTGCAGGTCGTAGGAGCGCTGCAGGCCGTCGTCGTCGAGGTCGAAGGAGTATGCGTCCTTCATGTGGAACTCGCGGCCGCGCAGCACACCCGCGCGGGGGCGGGCCTCGTCGCGGAACTTCTCCTGGATCTGGTAGAGGATCACCGGGAAGTCCTTGTAGGACGTGTACTCGCCCTTGACCAGGCTGGTGAACAACTCCTCGTGGGTGGGGCCGAGCATGTAATCGGCACCCTTGCGGTCCTGCAGGCGGAACACGCTGTCGCCGTACTCGGTCCAGCGCCCGCTCGTCTCGTAGTACTCGCGCGGCAGCAGCGCGGGGAGCAGCACCTCCTGGCCGCCGATGCGGCCCATCTCCTCGCGGATCACCGCGGCGACGTTCTCCAGCACGATCTTGCCCAGCGGCATCCAGGAGTAGACGCCGGGGGCCGCGCGGCGCACGTAGCCACCGCGCACCATCAGCTTGTGGCTCGGCACCTCGGCGTCCGCCGGGTCCTCGCGCAGGGTGCGCAGGAACAGGGTCGACATCCGCAGCACGGCCACTCCTCAAGTCAAGTCAGATGCACGACGTCCGCCTCGCCAGGTCGGCTCCGCGGCCTCGCGGGTCCGCGGGGCGCGGATCGGAGCGTCCGCGGAGACGCCGCTCGCCCGCCGCGGGGCGACACGTGAGAGGGGTTCCAGGCTAGCGGTCGGCGGCGGTGCCTGGGCACGCCGCGGGCCTGCTGTTCGGTACGGACAGGCCGGTGTCCGACATGGCCATGAGCCGTGGGTCCGGTGGGAGCGCCGGTGACCGGTGGGGCGGCTCAGTTCCGCTGGGCGGCCTTGCTGGTCTGCCGGGCAGACCAACAAGGCCGCGCAGCAAACCGCGGGCCGGGCTCCCGCATCGGGGTCTGACCTCGCGGAGCCGCCGGTCTGCGCGGCGAGGGCCGCTGCGGGGTCGTACCGTTGGTCCTGCGTCGGTCGCGGAACGGGCGGCAGGCGAGGGCACACGATCGGCGGGAGCGTATGACGGCGCACGGCAGCGGCACGGGAACGCGGCACCCCGAAGTGGAGCTGATGCGCGACGCCGACCGCCCCGACTCGTGGCTGCTGCTGGTCGACGGCACCCCGCAGTCGCACGTGGACCTGTCCGACCCCGCCTACCTGGATTTCGAGTACGTCCAGCGGATCGGGCACGCCGTCGATCTGGCCGCGCCGTCCGGCGAGCGGATCCGGGCGCTGCACCTGGGAGCGGGCGCCCTGACGCTGGCCCGCTACATCGCGGCCACGCGTCCAGGATCGCGCCAGCGTGCGGTGGACGACAATCCGCGGCTGATCGAGCTCGTCCGGGAGTCGCTGCCGTG
Organism: Streptomonospora litoralis; assembly: GCF_004323735.1. Classification (GTDB taxonomy): domain Bacteria; phylum Actinomycetota; class Actinomycetes; order Streptosporangiales; family Streptosporangiaceae; genus Streptomonospora; species Streptomonospora litoralis. The sequence continues at coordinate 4,442,268 of NZ_CP036455.1, forward strand.
GGACCGCCGCGCCGACCTGCGGGTCGCCGTCGGCGACGCCCGCACGTGGCTGACCGAGCGGCGCGCCGGCAGCGCGGATGTGATCGTGTCCGACGTCTTCGCGGGCGCGCAGACGCCGGCGGCGCTCACCTCGGTGGAGTTCTTCGCCGAAGCCGACCGGGTGCTCGACGCCGGCGGGGTGTGCGCGGCCAACGTGGGCGACGGCCGCCGGCTGCGCCATGTGCGCGCGCAGGCGGCGACGCTGGCGGCGGTCTTCGCCCATACCGTGCTGATCGCCGCGCCGGGCGTGCTCCGGGGCCGCCGGTTCGGCAACTTCGTGCTGCTGGGTTCGCAGCGGCCGCTGCCCGAGGACGAGCTCACCCGCCGAGCGCACCGCGACCCCGACATGGCCCGGGTCCTGGCCGGGGAGGTGCTGGAGCGCTTCGTCGCAGGCGCCGCCCCGGTCCACGACGCGGCGGCCAAGGACTCACCCGCGCCGCCGGACGACGTCTTCGCACGCTGAGCGCGGCGATCGCGCACAGTCGTCGGCGGCCGCGGGCCGGCTCTCCCCGGTCAGTCGGGCAGTTCGTGGTCCAGCAGGCGGGAGAACTCCGCGGTCTGGCGGATGCCCACGCCCCCGCCGGGGTCGGGCTGGGCGTCCATCCCGCTGACCCGCCCGTTGCGCCACCACACGAGCTGGTCGGTGACGGGTTCGCCGTCCTGCCGCAGGCTCTGGAAGGTCTGGTAGAGGAACGGCAGCAGCGCGACCGAGCGTTTGCTGCGCAGCACCGCGAACAGCATCGTGTTAGGCGAGGGCAGCATCACCACCGCGCCGTAGGGCAAGGGCTCCGGGACGATGTCGACCAGCCGCATCACATGGGCCGAGCCGGGCCAGCTGACGCCGTGCAGCACGTGCACGGGGGTGTCGGCACCGGTCTGGAGGGTCTGCAGGTCATGGCTCTCGTAGGCGAGGTTGCGCAGGGCGGTGAACCACAGGTCCCGCTTGCCGACCCCCCATGCCTGCGTGTGGCGGACGTCCAGCACGGCCGCCTCGTAGGTCTGCGGGTCGGTCCGATAGCACAGCAGCGCGGTCAGCCGCGGATTGATCGAGTACGCCAGCTTGTCCGATCCCAGGCCCGCGGGGTCGCCCGTGAGGACGATGCGCAGACGGGGCTGCGCGGCGGAGTAGGGCTCGGTGAGCAGGCGGCTGTGCACTTCGGCGGGCGGGACGGGGTGCCCGTGGGGGTGGTAGGGGACGTTCATCTCAGGTTCGGTCGCTCCTGGCTGGCTGCGTGCGGCGCGCTGGGCGTCGGGCGGGTGTCCGCGGCGGGCGCCGGCGGCCGGGCCGGTCGCCACCGGGCGGGGACTCGGCCCGGGTGGGCACCGACGTTGTGCGGCAGTATCCCACTCGCCCGCCTGAAGGCGTCCCCGCACGGCAGCAGCGCCCCGGCGCACTGCCGGGGCCGGCTATGCGCTAGCGTGACGACCATGCGGCACCTGAGACGACGCTTCGTCACTCCCCCTCCTCCGGCCTGAGGAGGGCGTCCGACGCGCACCCGCGACCGGGGGCGCGTCCCATTCGCGTGAGCGCGGCCCCGCCGCTTGCCCCGCGCCGAGACGCCCCGCGCCGACGAACCGTGGCCATCCATGTCGACGCCGGAGTGCCGTGCCGTGTCCGATTTCCTGTCCGATTCCTGCGCTTCTTCCGACTCCGCCTCTTCCGCTTCGCACGCCGATGTGAACCGCTCGCCCGCACCTGAGAACCGGACCGCCCCTTCCGCAGAGTCCGCCTCCTTCGCCGCGGGGCGGCAAGGACCGCGGCGGGAGCACTCCGCGGGCACCGGGCGCGGATTCGCGCTGCTGGTGACCGCGGGCCTGCTGTGGGGCACCAGCGGGATCGCCGGCCACGGCCTGCAGGCGGCCGGTGTGCCCGTGCTGGGCATCGCCTGCTACCGGCTGCTGTTCGCCGGTGTGGTGATCGGCGGCTTCCTCGCCTTGTCGGGGCGGCTGGCGCGCCTGCCGCGCTCGCGCCCCCTGATGGTCCGGCTGCTGGTCAACGGCGTGCTGCACGCGGTCTTCCAGTGCTGCTACTTCGCCTCGCTGACGCTGATCCCCGTCGGGCTGGCGACCCTGGTCAAGATCGGCAGCGTCCCGGTCTTCGTGGCGGTGGGGATCTGCCTGCTGTCGCGCCGCGCCCCCACCGCGCGGTTGGCGGTCTCGGTGCTGCTGGCCGTGGCGGGGATGGCGCTGCTCGTGGGCTTCCCGGCGACCGATGCGAGCGGCACCGAACTGGCGCTGGGCATGGCGTTCGCGCTCGGCGCGGGACTGACCTTCTCAGTGATGACGCTGGTCAACCGCTCACCCGTGCCCGGCCTGGACCCGCTGGCCAACGCCGGGACGGGACTGCTGATCGGCGGTGTGCTGCTGCTGCCGCTCGGGCTGGCCGCGGGCATGGCGGTGCCGATGGCTCCCGGCCCGCTGGCCACGCTGGCCTATCTAGGCCTGGTCCCCACCGTGCTGGCCTACCTCGCCTACTTCGGCGGCGTGAGCCGCTCCTCCGACGCGGGTGCGGCCGTGGGCACGCTCGCCGAGCCGCTGACCGCGGCGCTGCTGTCGATGGCGCTGCTGGACGAGGAGATGACGCCGCTCGGCGCCGCCGGGGCCGTACTCCTGACGGCGGCGATGGCGACCGACTACACAGCGGGGGTGCTGGACCGGCTGCGGAAGCGGAGGCGGCGCCGCGGGCGCTGACCGAACACGCCGTACGCCTCCGGGCGTAGGCGCGCCGCAGGTCGAGCCTCCCGACGGACGACGGGCGCCGGCGGCCACGGCGCGTACGGTCGTCGGTGTGCTGTCTGGAATCCGTCCGCGCCGCGGCGACGCGATCGTCGCGGCGGCGACGGCCGTGCTGGTCGTCTGCTCCACGATGGTGGCCCAGTCGTGGCCGGGCGCGCCGCCCGCCGAGCGGCCGCTGCTGCCGTGGGGGCTGCTGCTCGTGACGGCGGCGGTGGCCCCGCTGGCCTGGCGCAGCAGGTACCCGGTCGCCGTCGCAGTCGTGTGCACCCTGGCGTCCACCGTGTACTACCCGCTGGGCTTCCCCGACGGGGGGATCGGCCTGGCCGGTGTCATCGCCCTGTTCGGCGTGGCGGCCGACGGTTACCGGTGGCAGGCCTGGGGGCTGGGGCTGGCGCAGTTTCTGGTGCTGCACGTCTGGGAGGCCGTGGTCCTGGGCGCCCCGCGGCTCGGACCGGCCCTGGTCATGCTGGAGCTGGTGCTGGTCGTGCTGGTCACCGCCGAGGTGGTGCGCCGCCGCCGCGAGTACCGCAACCTGGCACGCGAGCGCGCGGTGGAAGCTGCTCGCACCCGCGAGGAGGCGGTCCAGCGGCGCGCGTCGGAGGAGCGCGTGCAACTCGCCAGGGAGGTGCACGACGCCGTCGCGCACAGCATCTCGCTGATCAACGTGCAGGCCGGCACCGCGCTCTACCTGATCGACTCCGAGCCCGAGCGCGCCGCCGAGGCACTGGCCACCATCAAGCGGACCAGCAGGGACACCCTGCAGGAACTGCGCGCCACGCTGAACGTGCTGCGCTCCGTGGACGAACAGGCGCCGCGCTCCCCCGCACCGGGACTCGACCGCATCGAGGAACTGGCCGAGGGCACCCGCGGTGCCGGGCTGGAGGTGCGCGTGGTGGGCAGCGGCGACACGGGGCGGCCGATCTCGGCCAACGTCGGCTCCGCCGCCTACCGCATCGTCCAGGAGGCGCTGACCAACGTCGTGCGCCACGCCGACGCCGCGTCCGTCACGGTGGAGGTGGCGCGTTGGGACGACGGTGTCCGGGTGCTCGTGAGCGACGACGGTGCCGCGGCGCCGACCGGGTTCTCCGTAGGCAACGGCATCACCGGTATGCGCGAGCGGGTCGCCGCGCTGGGCGGCCACGTTGCGGCGGGCCCGCACACGGACGGAGGATTCGCTGTGCGGGCCTGGCTGCCCGACCCCCTGGCCGCCGACGCCGCCGGAGGCGGACGCGGGTCCGCGGAACCGCCGCCCGAGGGCCGTGCGGACGGCGGAGAAACGGATGGCGGCGGCGCGGGCGGCGACGGACCTCCGCGTCGTGGGCGAAGGGAGCGGCGCGGGTGATCAGAGTCCTTCTCGCCGACGACCAGGCTCTGGTTCGAGCCGGTTTCCGCGCGCTGCTGGACAGCGCCCCCGACATCGAGGTGGTGGGCGAGGCCGCGGACGGCCGCGAGGCGGCGCGCCTGGCTTCGGTGGAGCGCCCGGACGTGGTGCTCATGGACATCCGGATGCCGGTGCTCGACGGCCTGGCCGCCACCGAGCGGATCCTGGCCGATCCCCGGCTGGAGTCGGTGCGCATCGTCATCCTGACGACCTTCGACCTGGACGAGTACATCTTCGAGGCGCTGCGCATGGGCGCCAGCGGGTTCCTGGTCAAGGACACCGACCCCGAAGACCTGCTGCAGGGCGTCCGCGTGGTGGCCGGGGGCGAAGCGCTGCTGTCCCCTACGGTGACGCGGCGGCTGATCGCCGACTACGCCAAGCGGCCGCGCCGCCCAGAGCCCTCGGCGCGGCTGGCGGAGCTGACCGACCGCGAGCGCGAGGTCCTCGCGCTGGTGGCCGCCGGCCTGTCCAACGAGGAGATCGCCGAACGGCTGGTCGTCAGCCCCGCGACCGCCAAGACCCACGTCAGCCGCACCATGGTGAAGCTGCAGGTACGCGACAGGGCCCAGTTGGTGGTCGTCGCCTACGAGAGCTCGCTGGTGGCGCCCGGGTGGGCCGACTAGCCAAGGTTTCTGTGGATCTGCGCCGCCGTCCCGCGCCCACCGGACCCGGTGCCTGCCGAAGGCGCGCCCGGCGGGCCTTTCGCAACCCCGCCTAGGGGCGTCCCCGAGACGGCTCGGGGACGCCCCTACGACGCGCGAGGTAGCCGCACGCCCGGTCCACCGCCCCGGGCGGTAGTCGAGAAGCCTTCCCGGAGGCGATGCCGCGCGTAGAGCCGCGCCGACATCCTCGAACCGGATCGCATCCCACCGACCGTCGAGGCGTCACCGACATGTTCGAAGACCCACTGCTGCTCGCCCGCGCGCAGTTCGCGCTGACCGCCAGTGTCCACTACCTCTTCGTGGCCCTGACCCTCGGGTTGGCCCCGTTCATCCTGTTCGGCCAACTCCGGGCGACCCTGCGCCGCGACGAGTCGCGCATGCGGGCGGTGCGGTTCTGGGGCGGGCTCTACCTCGTCAACTACGCCATGGGCGTGCTCTCCGGACTGGTGATGGAGCTGCAACTGGCGCTGAACTGGAGCGGGCTGAGCGACGTGTTCGGCTACGCCTTCGGCGCGCCGCTGGCCGTCGAGACGATGGGCGCGTTCTTCGTCGAGTCCACGTTCCTGGGCCTGTGGATCTTCGGCTGGGACCGGATGAGCCGCCGGGCGCACCTCGCGTGCTTCGCCGTGGTCACCCTGACCGCCTACCTATCGGCCTACTGGGTGCTGGTGGCCAACGGGTTCCTGCGCTACCCGGTGGGGCTGCGGATGGAGGACGGCACGGCGCGCATCAGCGATCCGGTGGCGCTGATGGCCAACCCGTCGACGCTGCTGGCACTCGGACACATCACCGTCAGCTCACTGCTTCTGGGGGCGACCGTGGTCGTCGCGGTCAGCGCCTACCACCTGGCCCGCCGCAGCGATGCCGACCGCATGTTCGGCCGGGGCATCCGCCAGGGAACGGCGGTACTGGCCGCTGCGCTCATCCCGACGATGCTGATCGGCGGACTCCAGTTCCCCGTGCACGATGGAGCACCCCCGGCGAGCGGGCTGACCTACAGCGCCGCCGAGATCGCGGCGATCGAGGAGCGGGCGCCCTCCGGAAACGTCTTCTGGGCGATCGGCGACACGCTGATGTTCGGCGGCTGGTTCCTGCTGGTGCTGCTCGGTCTGCTGCTGCTGGCCGCCTGGACCTTCCGCGGGCTGGACCGCTGGCGGTGGCTGCTGTGGCCGCTGACTATGGCGCCGTTCCTGCCCTACGGAGCGAGTGTGGGCGGCTGGCTCGTGCGGGAGACGCAGCGCCAGCCGTGGGCGGTGGAGGATCTGCTGACCACCGCCGATGCCATGACCGACATGACCCCCGGCATGGCGGTGCTGTCGTTCTCCCTGTTCACAGCCGCCTTCGCGGTTCTGGCGACCGTCACCTACCGCCTTCTGGTGCACTTCGCCCGGCTCGGGCCCGAGCGGGGGCCGCTGGCGCCCGCGGCGACGGGCGGACCGTCCGACGGCGACGCCGATGCGGACGTCGCCGTGCACACGTACTAGTCGGCCCGCCCGACCCCCCTCTTACCGCTCGAACGCACGAGCGCTGGAACGCTCGAAGGAGCCTGCCGTGGATATCGCCGCCGTCGTCCTCCTCGCCGGCCTGGTGGCCGGGTACCTGGTACTAGCCGGATGCGATATCGGGCTGGGCATGCTGATGCCCTACGTGGCGCGCACCGACGCCGAGAGGCGGCGGGCCGTGTCGGCGATGGCGCCCTACTTCCTGGGCAGCGAGGTGTGGCTGCTCGGCGCGATAGGCGTGACCATCGGGATGTTCCCCGCGGTGAAGTCCGCGGTGATCGCGGGGTTGTGGCCGGCGTTCGTGGCGCTGCTGGCCGGGTGGCTGTTCCGCGACGCCGGACTGTGGTTGCGCGGACGGATGCGCGGCCGCGCGGGGCGGGCCGTGTGCGACACCTGGATCGTCGCGGGTAGCTGGGTGCTGGCCCTGTCGTGGGGGTTCGCCGTCGGCGGGATGCTGGGCGAGGGGCGACTGCTGAGTCCGTTCGCGATCGCTTGCGCACTGACGTCCGCGGGGCTGTTCGCGCTGCGCGGCGCCGCGTTCGGCGCCGAGCGGCTGGTTCCACCGGGGCCGGGGGGCGACGGCGCGCCGCGGAGCCTGCCGCGGATCGCCAAGGCGAGCGCCGCGGTCGAGCCGGCACCGGCGGCGGCCGAGACACGGAACACCCTTGCCTCCGGCGGCGCGTCCGCAGGGAGCGCGGGAGTGGACGGCGTGCCGTCCGGCCGGCGGCGCGACAGCTCGACCGACCAGCGAGCCGCAGCCGTGCGCGAAACCGCGACGACGGTGGAATCGGCCGAGTCCGCCGACGCGGCCGCGCGGGTCACCCGCCCCGTGGCCCGGGCGGCGCTGCTGGCGGGGGTGCTGGCGGCGGTGGCGGCTCCGCTGCCGGGCGGCGCGGTGCCGGACCGTCCGCTGGCGGCCGCGGCAGCAGCGCTCGTACTTCTCGCCGCGCTCGCCGCGACGTCGGGCCTGTCGGGGCCGCGGCTGTCACGGCACACCTCGGCGCTGGGGCTGGGATCGGTGCCGCTGCTGATCGCGGCGTCGGTGAACCTGCCCATCGCCCCGATTCCCACCGGGACCGCCCTGCTGTTCTGGTCCGCCATACTCCCGGTTGTTCCGTTCATAGTGGTGGGACAGCTGTGGCTGTACCGGGTGCTCCGCCGTCCGGCGCCGACGTCGGGTTTCTTCGCTTGAGCCGTGCCGTGGCACGCCTGCGCCGCACCGGATTCGGACGGCCGGATGGTGCGCTCCTGGCTCCCCGGGGACAGGCCCGCGGATTGGTGATCTACGGGAGCGGGCACCTCAGCAGATGCAGTGAGATGCCCCGTCGCCGGAGGGCATCCCCGCTCCCCCGAGGAGGCACCATGCCCGAGACCGCGCCTAATCCTCCCGCCCCCGGCGGCTGCAACTGCGGTTCCAGCTGCGGTTGCGGCTGCCAGAGCGGCGGCCCGTGCAACTGCGGCGGCAGCTGCAGCTGACCCCGTACCGCCGCCGGCCCGACCGCAGGGGCCGGCGGCGGAGCGGACCCGCTCCGCTTCCGACCGCTCCTCGCACAGCAGCCGCGGCGGCGATCGTTACCGGTATACGCGGCGCGTCCGAACGGCGGCAGGCCCGCCGACCTGCGACAATCGCCACCGGGGAACACCGACGGTGATCGCGGCGGGCCGTCCGCGCGGCCCACGCTGCACGGGGAGGATCACGATGTCGATCTCGGACATCTTCACGTCCGCGGCGGGCGGTCTGGACGAACACGAGCGGCTGCGCAGCCACGTCGAGGGCATCCGCGAACGCGCCGCCAAGGCGGTGCCGTGGGGGCCCGACACCGTCGGGATACCGCCGCAGGCGGGCGAGAATGCGCTCATGCGGGTCAACGACATCGCCTTCTACGCCAACGCCCGCCAGGAGATCGTGTCCTTCGCCGACCTCTGCCTGGCGCTGCTCGACTCGCACCGCCCGCGCGACGCCGGCGCCATCGGCAGCGGCGACTCAGCTCCGGCCCAGCGGTGCCGGTGCTGCATGCTGCGGTGGCCCTGCCCCACCGTCCGCGAGATGGCGCGGCGGTTGGACTGATCCCCGTCCCGGCCTGCCGCCGAAACACCGACCGCGGTCCGCGCCCCGCGGGACCGGCGGGAGGCGTGTAGTGGGATCCGCGCGCACAGCGCATAATAGGGCCGCGAGCACGATGGGAGCCGACACCGCCGAACTGTTCGCGCGCACGGCACACTGGCCACGACCGTACGGGACATCGCGCAGGAGGCCGCTATCCTTTCCGGGAGTCTTGACCTCCGCTTCCCCTGCAGTGAGCCCGTCTTCTGCTTCAAGGAGACCATCGACGTGCTGTTCGATCCCCTCGGCGCCCGGTGCGCCGCCCTGGTGACCCCGCGCCCCGCGCCGACCGTCGCGGGTGCCGCGTGAGCGCGCACTTCGGCGTCGTGGCGGCCGTACGCGAGCGGCTGCGTGAACTGGCCGACTCCGACAGCGCGGAACCCATGCGCGCCTACATGAAGTCGGACCTGCCCTTCCACGGAGTCCGCGCCGAAACGCGGCGGCGCGCCATGCGTGAGGTGTTCGCCGCCCATCCCATCGAGGACCGGACGACATGGGAGGACACGGTTCGGGCGCTCTGGGAGGTGGCCTCCCACCGCGAGGAGCGCTACGCCGCGGTCCAACTGACGGGCGACCGGCTGTACCGCCGGTTCCAGATGCCCGATTCGCTGGGGCTGTACGGCGACCTGGTATCGGCCGGGGCGTGGTGGGACTACGTCGACGAGATCGCAGCGCGCCGCGTCGGTCCGCTGCTGCTCGACTGGCGCGACTCGGTGCGGCCGGTGGTGCGGTCCTGGTCGACCTGCGGCGACATGTGGCTGCGGCGCACCGCGATCATCTGCCAGATCCACGCCAAGGAGCGCACCGACACCCGGCTGCTGGCCGAGGTGGTCCAGCCGAACCTCACGCACCCGGGCTTCTTCATCCGCAAGGCCGTCGGCTGGGCGCTGCGCAGCCATGCGGCCACCGACCCGGATTGGGTGCACGCCTTCGTCACCGAACACGAGGAGACGCTGGCTCCCCTGGCGCGGCGGGAGGCGCTCAAACACATCGGCCCGCCGCCGCAAACCGCCGGATCCGTTGCGCCGACGGACGCGGCGGCGGCCGGGGATGCCGACGGCTCGGTGAGCGGCGCGTCGGAGGGGGACTACGGCGCGGCGCCGCCCACGGCCACCCGACACCTGCGTCCCGGGCGCTGAGGAGGGGCGGGCGTCCGTCCGCGTTCGCGCCGGGTGATGCTCGTGGCGCAGGCGCGGACTCGTTCGCCGGTGAGAACCGCTCCCCAAGGCGCCGCCCGCCGGCGGCGGGGCGCGATCCACCGCCGGCAGGCGACACGTAGGGCGCCCGGTATGCGGTTCCGGCGACGCGAGGTGCGTCCGCCGACGGCTTTCACCGTGCCGGGCCTCACGCTGAACGTATTTGTAGAACCGGTTTCACTGCAATACCTCGAAGCGGACCGGTTTCAGGCATCTTTGCTGGGATACTGAGGGATATCCCCGCGACACCAGAACCTGCTCTAATTCGGTGCGCTTGCGAGGCCGGACCGACCGGCTGCCGGTACACGCGGCCGACCCGCACAAGAGCGGTACGCGCGGTCTCGGAGCACCTGGCAGGAGCATGCGCCAGGCGCCCGCCGGGTCAGGCGGTGCCGGTGCGGAACTGCACGGAAGCCCGCTCGGCCAGCAGCGGCCGGATGACGCCCAGCACCTCCTGGTGCTCCGGATGGTCGCGGTAGGCCGCGAAGGCGTCCTCGTCGGCGACGTCCGCGACGACCGCGAAGTCGAAGGTGTCGGCCCCGATCCCCAGATCGCGTCCGAACGAGTAGCCGTCGAGCTGCGGAATCACGCCGGGCAGCCGCGAGAGCTCCTCCTCGACGCGGGCTACCTGTTCGGAGGTGACGCCTTCGGACCAGCGGAACAATGCGATGTGCCTCAGTGCCATGGCAGGAAGCTACTAGACCACCGCCGCCCGACGGGGTCCGCCCCGGCGGCGCGGGCACGGGAAACGTCGGCCCCGAGACGACTCCGGCCCCAGGGGCGGGGGACAGCTCCTGGGGCCGGTCACAGGGGGATGCGAACCGCGGTCGCGCGGGCCGGACACCGTGCGGGGTTGTGACCGGTCCCACGCGGTGGGGCACCGCGTCGTGGGTCGACGGTAACCGCGATTCGATTACGCGCACGGACTGATCAGGTAACCGAAAGGTCTCGATTGCCGGTATACCGCGACTGACCTGCGGTGATCTACCTGCTGGGATAAACCAAACATAACGGCGTTAACCGGTCACATGTAGACACAGGCATCTCCAGCCCCACCGGCCCCAGGCGACTACGGAACAGACGGCGGACGCCGCTTTTCCATAAGACCACCCGCCACCCGGCCGACCAGAAGGCCGCACAGCCAACCCGAGCCGCACCCCCGCAAGACTCGCAACCGGGTAGGCCCGCCGTCCGCACCTGCCGGGCCGGACGGCGGACCTTTTTTCGGGCCTCTGTGTCAGCTCACGCGGACCGCCATCAGGTACGCGTCGTCGGAGTCGGCGTCGACGATGTCGGTGATTCGCCAGGTTTGGCCGCCGACGGTGAACGTGTCGCCGGTGCGGACGTCGATCATGCCCTCGTCGCGCCATTCTTCGGGTCCGCCGAGTTTGGCGGCCGGCGAGCCGTCCTCATCGAGCCAGAAGCGTCCGCCGCCGACCGGACCGCCTGGGAATCGGTCGTTTCGGCCGTAGGTGATTCTCTCTTCCGCGCCGATCTCGTGATCCACGTCCGACCGTCTCCCGTCATGCGAGATTTCCGGCTTAGCCTTTTCGGCTGTCGCCCTTTTCGGCTTTTGCCCATGCCGCGGGACGGGCGGCTCCCCGGAGGAATCCGCCCTTAGGTGTACCGAACCTTACTCCTCTTGCCGTGCAATTGCATGCAGGCTGGAAGACTCCGCGGAAGGCGTTCGAAGAGCGCATGACGGCGCCGGTGGGAGGTTGTCGACTTCCGGTGACGCGTATATCACTCCCCGAGGTCGACGACCGCGGCGACCGTGCCGCCGCCCGAAGGCCCCTGGTGAACCGCCGCCACCGAGACGAAGACCGCGGGGTCGCCCGTCACCGAGGCCGCGACGCCGCCGACGGTGGCCTTGATCTGGCGGTGCCAGTGCACGTCGGAGTCGTCCAGCATGATGTTGCGCCGCCCGCGCACGCGGCCCGAAGGGTCGGCTTCGCACTTGAGGAACACGTTGACCAGCCGGTCCCCCAGGTCGTCGGGGTGCGGGCGCTTCGGCAGGTCGAGCCCTGCCGAGCGGATGGCCGACCAGATGCCGTCGGCGTCCAGCGCGTCGGTCATGACGCCGTGGCCGATCCGGTACCGTCCGCCCACGCCGCGCGCGTTGCCGACCACGACGATCTGCGCCCGGTCCAGCTCCACGCCCGAGGAGCAGGAGGCGACCGACGAGTACAGCCCCAGATCGGAGTGGATCTGCTCGGCGGAGGGCTCCTCGATCTCGCCCAGCGCGGTGGCGATGCCCAGCGCGGTCGTGGAGTTGGAGATGTCCATCGACTTCAGCGTGTCCTCGGTGACCACGTCGTGGCCGCGCGACTTGGCGTCGTTGATGGTCTCCAGCACCAGCAGCGGCGTCTTCGTCTGCACGTAGTGCACGTCGGCCGGGTCGCTGATGCCCGCCTCGGCCATCGCCGCCCGCACGCCCGCGGCGACCTTGCGCACCATGGCCGGCCGCCCGATGTCCTCGGGCAGCAGCTCGTCGCTCATGGCGATGCCGACCGCCAGCCGCGGTTCGTCCGACGGCGCGTAGCGTCCTTCGGGCGCGCGGGCGAAGACGGTGGCGTGCGGGGAGATCACGCCGTCGGTGCCGCCCGACCACACCAGCGGGATCCGCTTCACGTCCTCCTCGCCGCGGGTCCCCTTCGCCACCAGCACCTCGCGGAACGCCCGGTCGGCCAAGATGCGGGTGTAGTCGTTGACTCCGCCGTTGCCCTCCGTCTTGCCGACCACGGCCAGCACGTCGTCGGCGCCGAGCACGCCGTCGTCGATGAGCCGGGCCAGCCCGGACGCGTCCGTGACGCTCTCGATCGCCACCTTGTGCACTTCGATGGGCGTGGGCATCTGCGCCACCTCTCCTTCTGGATTCGTTGTGAGCGACATCACGGCTCGACGACCGTACCCGCGCGACCGGCCGATCCGTCGGCGACACCATCGAGTCCGGTGATGGCGGCGCGCCGCCCGCCCGCCTCGACGAACCGCACCGCCGCCTCGACCTTGGGGCCCATGCTGCCCTCGGCGAAGTGCCCCGCGGTGAGGTGGCCGCGCAGCTCGGCGGCGCTGATCCGGCCGATGGGACGCGCCTCGCCGGTGCCGTAGCCCAGCACGGCGCCGGGCACGTCGGTGGCGATCACCAGGCGGTCGGCCTCCAGCGCGCACGCCAGCAGGGCGGCGGTGCGGTCCTTGTCCAGCACCGCCTGGACTCCGTGCAGCACGCCGTCGCCGCCGCGTGCGACCGGCACTCCTCCGCCTCCCGCGGCCACCGGCACGACTCCGGCCGCCAGCAGTGCCCGCACTGCCGGGGCGTCGAGGATCTCGCGCGGCTGGGGCGAGGGCACCACACGGCGCCATCCGCGCTCGCCGAAGTCGACCCAGTCCTGCCCGAGCGCCGCGAAACGTGCCGCCTCCTCTGCAGACACGTAGCGGCCGACGGGCTTGGCCGGACGCGCGAACGCGGGGTCGGCGGTGTCGACCAGGGTCCGGGTCACCACGGCGCCGACCGCGCGGGGGTGCCCGCGGCGGGCGAGCGCGGCCTCCAGCGCGTCGGCGATGGTGAATCCGATGGTGGCCTGGGTCTGGGCGCCGCACCAGTCGAGGGTGACGGGCGGCACCACATCGGCGGCGAGCTCGTTCTTCACCAGCAGATTGCCGACCTGGGGCCCGTTTCCGTGGGTGAGCACGACCTCGGTGCCGTCGGCGATCAGGTCGGCGACGTGCTCCATCGCCGCCGTCAGGGCGCTGCGCTGGTCGTCGGGGCGGGCGCTGCCGTCGGGGGCGGTCATCGCGTTGCCGCCCAGCGCGATCACTACACGGGGCGCACTCACCGGCGGTCGACCTCCGGGAAGGGCTCCCCGCCGGAAAGGGCGGAGTAGCCGGGGCCGCGGTCGAAGAAGGGGGCGTCGGCGGGCCGGGCGCGGCGCATGCGCTCCCGCAGGGCCTCGGTCTCGGGTGCGTCGGCGCTCGGCGCGTCGTCGGGGCCCTCCACCGCGACGCCGTAGTCCTCGCGGGCGGCGCGGCGGGACACCTTGCCGCAGCGGACGTCGGCCAGCACCGCGTCGACCTCGCGCTCCAGCGGGTCGCCCCAGCCGCCGCCTCCGGTGGTGCGGATGCGGATGACCTCGCCGGCGCGCACCGGCTCGGCCTCCACCAGTCCGGCGAGTTCGCGCTCGGCCGGGCCGCCGGGGTCGATGGTCACCTGGAAGGGCGCGCCGGCGCCGCCGCCCTTGACGCCCCAGCAGGCGAGGATGGAGCGGTCGGCGATGGACATGAAGGAGGCGTCGCGCAGCATCCGGATGTGCTTCTCGTAGCCCAGCCCGCCGCGGAACCGCCCGGCACCGCCGGAGTCCACGGCCAGGCCCAGCCGCTCGACGATGAAGGGGAAGCGCGACTCGGTGAACTCGGTGGGCAGGTTGCGGGAGTCGGGCACCACGTGGATGGTGTCCTCGCCGTCGGCGTAGTGCCGCCCTCCCGAGCCGCCGCCCAGCACCTCGCGCATCAGGTAGGGCTCGCCGTCGGCTCCGGTGCCGAAGACCCCGGTGTAGCGGATGGTCTCCTGGTCGGCCGGCATGTTGCCGTCGACCGCCTTCGCCAGCGTGCCCGCGAGCACGCCCAGCAGGCGCAGGATGACGAAGGTGCGGGCGTTGGTCGGCGCCGGGAAGACGGGGGTGAGCAGGGTGCCCTTCTCGGGGAAGCGCATCTCGATCAGCGGCACCACGCCCTCGTTGACGTCCAGCTCGGCCATCCGCTCGGGAGTGTCGGCGAGGTTGCGCAGGATGGGGGCCAGCCACTTCTTCAGGAAGTTGCCGTCGGCGTAGTCGGCGCAGTGGTTGATGGGCCCCCTGGCCTGGGGCGAGGTCCCGGCGAAGTCGATGATCAGCCGGTCGGGGACCTTGGTGAGGGTGATGCGCTGGCGGTGCAGCCGCGGCTCGTCGACGCCGTCGTGCTCGGCGTAGTCCTCCCAGACGTAGGTGCCGTCGGGGATCTTGGCGAGGATCTCGCGCCGGTAGGTCTCGGTGGTGGCCTCCAGCACGGCGTCGAAGCTGCGCTCGACGGCGGCGCGGCCGTAGCGGTCGAACAGGTCGCCGAGGCGGCGCGCACCCATCAGGCAGGCCGAGCACTCGGCGTCGAGGTCGGCGGCTAGTGAGGCGGGCATGCGGGAGTTGCGCACCATGATGCGCAGCGCGGCGCGGTTGGGCACGCCCTGGTCCCACAGCTTGATCGGCGGGACCATCAGACCCTCCTCGTAGACCGAGGTGGCCTTGGGCGGCATGGACCCGGGGCAGGCTCCGCCGATGTCGTCGTGGTGGCCGAACGCCTGCACGAACGCCACCACCTGCGCGCCGGAGCCGTCGTCGTGGAAGACGGGCACGGTGACGCACAGGTCCGGCAGGTGTCCGATGCCGCCTTCGGACTCGTAGACGTCGTTGTGGAAGAACACGTCGCCGGGGCGCATGGTCTCCAGCGGGAAGTCGCGCGCGACGGGGTGCACCAGGGCGGAGTAGGAGCGGCCGGTGAGCTTGCGCAGCCGCCGGTCGTGGATGCCGACCCGGAAGTCGTGGGCGTCGCGGATCATGGGCGAGCGGGAGGTCCGCGCGATCGCGGTCTCGACCTCCTTCTCCACCGAGGCCAGGGTGCCCTCCACGATCTCGACGAGCACGGGGTCGGCCGGCGGGCGCTCGACCGCGGCCGCAGAGGCGGGGTCGCCGGTCAACGCTGCACCTCCTCTGCTGCGGTTGCGGCTGCGGTGTGGACGAAGGCGCCGGGCGACGCCGCGGCCGCGTCGGCGGCGGCGCCGCGTGCGTTCGCGGCGTCGGAGGTGACGTGGAGCCCTCCGGAGGCGTCCACGCGGGCGGTGAAGCCGGGGTGCAGCGGCAGCGTCGCCCCGTACTCCTCGATCACGGCGGGCCCGTGCAGCCTCCGGCCCGGCGCGAGCGCGTCGCGCCGGTAGACGGGCGTGTCCGGGTGCACGTCGCCGTCGAAGCGGACGTCGCGCACGCCGGTGAGGGCGGCGTCCGCGCCGCTTTCGGCGGAGGCGGCGAGCGTGCGGGCCTCGGGGCGGCGGATGCGGCCGATGCCGGTCACCCGCAGGTTCACCCACTCCACCTGCTGGGCGGCGTCGTCGCGCAGGTCGTAGCCGTAGAGGTCGCGGTGGGCGTCGTGGAACGCCCGTGCCACCGCGTCGGCGGACGCCGCGTCGAGCGCTTCGGCGGGCACCGGCACCCGCACCTCGTAGGCCTGGCCGAAGTAACGCAGATCGGCGCTGCGCTCCAGGCGGATGCCGCCGATGCCCTCGGGCTCCTCCGCGCCGCCGAAGCCTTCGGCACGCAGCGCGGTCCGGGCCTCGGCGGCCAGTTCGGCGAAGACCGCCTCGGCGGCGGCCGCGTCGAGTTCGGCGTGGCGGGCAACGCGGGTGCGCACGTAGTCGTTGCGGACGTCCACACTGAGCAGGCCGAACGCCGAGACGTTGGCGGGGTCGGGCGGTACGAACGCGCCTGCGGGACCGAGGATGTCGATCAGCGGGCACAGCAGCAGCGCTCCGGATCCGCCGAACGCCACCAGGCGGAAGTCGCGCACGTCCAGCCCGCGCTGCACGGTGATCTGGCGCAGTGCGTTGGCCTGGTTCCACGCGGAGATCCGCAGGATGCCCTCGGCGGCCTGCGCGGAGTCCAGTCCCAGCCGCTCCCCCAGCGCCGCGAGGCCCGCCTCGGCGGCGGCCGTGTCGAGCGGCATCTCCCCGCCCAGCAGGTGCGGCGGGATGCGGCCGAGGGCGGCGTGGGCGTCGGTGACGGTGGGCTCGGTGCCGCCGTTGCCGTAGCAGACCGGGCCGGGGTCGGCGCCGGCCGATGCGGGGCCGACCTTGAGTGCGCCTTCGGGCGAGATGCGGGCGATGGAACCGCCGCCGGCGCCGACGGTGACGACGTCGATCATCGGGATTTTGGAGGGGTAGCGGCCGACGGAACCCTCGGTGGTCAGTCCGGGCTCGCCCCCGAGCACCACGGAGACGTCGGTGGAGGTGCCGCCGCCGTCCAGGGTGAGCACGCGGTCGTAGCCGGCGCGCCCGGCCAGCAGCGCCGCGCCCAGCGCTCCGGCGGCGGGCCCCGACATGACGGTGCTGATCGGCTGGTTCACGACCTCCTCGGCCGAGACCACGCCGCCGTTGGACTTCATCACCAGGAACGGGGGGCGCGCACCGCCGGGTCCGGCACCGGCCTCTTCCAGCCGTGCGGCGATACTGCCGATGTAGCGGGTGACGCCGGGTTTGACGGCGGCGTCGACGAGGGTCGTCATGGAGCGCTCGTACTCGCGGTACTCGCGCAGCACGTCGGAGCTGAGGGACACGGTCGCAGCGGGGTGCTCGGCGCGCAGGATCTCGCGCAGCCGCCGCTCGTGCGCGGGGTCGGCGTAGGCGTGCAGCAGGCAGACGCCGATGGTGTCGACGCCGCGGTCGCGGAACCAGCGGGCGGCCGCGGCGGCGCCCTCCTCCTCCAGGGGACGCAGTTCGGCGCCGGTGTGGTCGAGCCGGCCGCCGACGGTGCGCACCAGGTCGGCGGGAACGATCCGCTCGGGCTTGATCCAGAAGTAGGAGTTGCCGTAGCCGTCGGGCACGGCCTGGCGGGCGATCTCCAGGATGAACTCGTAGCCCTCGGTGGTGATGAACCCGAGCCGGCCGGTCTTGCCCTCCAGCAGCAGATTGGTGGCCACTGTGGTGCCGTGGGAGACGGCGCTGACCGCGGTGCCGCCACCGAGCAGGTCCAGCGCCTTGGCGACGCCGTCCATGAACCCGGCGGAGGGGTCGGCCGGGGTTGAGGGTGTCTTGGTGGCCAGCAGTTCACCGGTGTCTTCGTCGAGCGCGACGACGTCGGTGAACGTGCCTCCCGTGTCGATCCCGATGCGGACCCTGCGCTGCTCCGCCATTCACCCGCCCCTGCGTGTCGGCGACTCGCTTCGGCCGCCGCGCGGAGTCGCGGGGCCGCACTAGGGATTCAACTCGGCGGGAGGTGCTGGTTAATCGGCAAGATCTGCCAACAGATGCGCGGTTTCTTCGTCGACGGCGCCACACGGGCCACGTGGCGCGGCCACTCGGGCCGCTGCGGAGGGGCTCGACGGCCTCGCGAACACACCCGGAGGGGCGCGCACGCCCCTCCGGGATCGGCCGGGGGCGGTCAGACGAAGCAGTCCGGCAGCGGGTTGGTCTCGCTGGCGATGTCGGTGTCCTTCATCCAGCCGAGCTTGCCGTTGTCGGCGACCGTCATCTCCCAGCGGGTGGGGTGCGGTCCGCCGATGTAGGCTTGGCCGTCGATCTTGCACTCGAACCAGCTCGGGTTCGTGTTCATGTACCCGACGACGTTGCCGGGGTCCGGGTGGAAGGCGCCGCCCTGGCCGACCGAGCCGTCGACACCTGCGGCGGCCCGGCATGAAAGCGCCCCGGCCGGCGGAGGGCCGACCGGGGCGCGCGGATGCGAATCGCGGCCGGGCGTCAGGACGCGGACTCGTCGAGTCGGGTGAGCTTGCCCCGGAAGCGGCCGACCACGGTCTCCAGGGCCGAGGAGAACGGGTGGTCGTGCACCATGTACGTCCAGGTCATCGTGGGCCGCTTGACTCCGACGTCGGCTACGTCGATGGTGCCGTCCTCGTCCACCTCGGCCTCCGCGAAGGTCTCGGCGGCGCGGGCGCGGGCCTCGTCCAAGAAGCCCTTGAACGCGGGAACGGCGTCGCTGTTGAACTCGTCCAGCGGGTCGCGGCGGCCGAGGAAGCGCAGGTGGATGCCCTCGCGCAGCTCGGCCAGGTAGGCGTTGTGGTCGGTCCAGCCCCGGTCGAGGTGGTAGAGGGTGATCAGCCGCGCGGCCTTGGCGGTCTCCTCGGACCCGGCTGCCTCCACCAGATCGGCGTGGTGGGCCGGGCAGTCGACGCCGAGCTGGCGGTCGCCCAGGCCGTCGGCCAGCACCGCCTCGCGGTGCTCCAGCACGACGCTGCGCTGCACGTCGATCAGCTTGTTGTAGCGCCAGGTGTTGCGGTGCACCTCCAGCAGCTGGCCCTCGGAGACCCGCTGGGCGTGGTCGACCATGCGCAGCCAGCTCTCGTCGGTGATGGCGCCGTCGCCACCGGCCTCGTAACCGCGGGTCTCGGGCGCGTTGTTGGCCACCAGGTCGTCCTCGACGGAGACGAAGTAGACCGAGGCGCCGGGGTCGCCCTGACGGCCGGCGCGCCCGCGCAGCTGGTCGTCGAGGCGGCTGCTGGGGTAGCGGCCGTAGCCCATGACGTACAGGCCGCCCGTCTCGACCACGCGGTCGCGATCGGACATGTCGCTGCCGCCCAGCCGGATGTCGGTGCCGCGCCCGGCCATCTGGGTGGAGACCGTGATCGCGCCGTAGGTCCCGGCCTCGGCGATGATGGCGGCCTCGTCGGCGTCGTTCTTGGCGTTGAGGACGACGCAGTCCAGGCCGTCCTTGCCCAGCCGCTCGGCCAGCAGCTCGGACTCGGCGACGTCCTGGGTGCCGATGAGGATCGGCCGGCCGGTGGCGTGCACCTCGGCGATCTCGTCGACGAGGGCGTCCTCCTTCTCCTCGCGCGTAGCGTAGAGGCGGGTGCCCTCGTCCTCGCGGATGCACGGCTTGTTGGACGGGATGACCGCGACTTCGAGCTCGTAGAACTCCCGCAGCTGCTCGGCGACCGCCATGGCGGTGCCGGTCATGCCGCAGCGTGTGGGGTAGCGCAGCACGAGCGACTGCACCGTGATGGAGTCGAGGACCTCGCCGGTGTCGGAGACGTCGACCTTCTCCTTGGCCTCGACGGCGGCCTGCAGGCCGTCGGGCCAGCGCTGGAGCAGCGCGATGCGCCCGCGCGACTCGTTGATGATGCGCACCTCGCCGTCGCGGACCACGTAGTGCACGTCGCGCTGGAGCAGCGCGTGGGCGTGCAGCGCCAGGTTGACCCGCGGCAGCACGGAGGTGTCGTCCTCGTCGTAGAGGTCGACGCCGCCCAGCTCCTTCTCGACGTTGTCGATGCCGCTGTCGGTGAGCTGGACGTTGCGCCCCTCGGAGTCGATCTCGTAGTCGACGCCGGGGGTGAGGCGGCGCACGAGCTCGGCCATCTCCAGGTCGGCGTCGGTGCTCTCGGCCGCGCCCGCCAGCACCAGCGGCACGCGGGCCTCGTCGACCAGCACCGAGTCGGCCTCGTCGATCAGCGCGATCTTGGGCTCGGGCACCACGCGGTCGGCGATGTCGGTGACCATGCGGTCACGCAGCACGTCGAAGCCGAGCTCGCTCACCGACGCGTAGGTGACGTCGGCGGAGTATGCCGTGCGGCGCTCCTCGCGCGTGGACTCCTCGCCGATCCACGCCACCGCGACGCCCAGCATGTCGTAGAGGGGCGCCATCCACTCGGCGTCGCGCCGGGCGAGGTAGTCGTTGACGCTGAGCACGTGCACGCGCTGCCCGCGCATGGCGAACCCGGCCGCCGCGAGCGCACCGGAGAGGGTCTTGCCCTCGCCGGTGGCCATCTCGGCGATGTGGCCGTCCAGCAGCGCCATGACCCCGAGCAGCTGCACGTCATAGGGGCGCTCGTCGAGGGTGCGGCGCGCCGCCTCGCGGCCGACGGCGCACAGCTCGACGAGGTCGTGCCGCTCATAGGGCAGATCGGCGCCACCCAGCTCGGTCGCCTTGTCCGTCAGCTCGGCGTCGCTGAGTTCGCGCAGGTCGGGCTCGCGTGCCTCGATGGATTCCAGAAGCTTGGTATAGGGCCGCAAATCCGCCGCGCCGGGTTTGCCCAACAGCCGGCGGACGCTATCAGCCATTCGTCCGAACACCACGCAAGGGTAACGCCGCCGCGCCCCTGTGAGTTCCATCCCAGTGGCACCGATCGCATCGGTTCCGCTTCGCTGGGCGATCGCGGCCCTTGCGCCTGGGGCGGGGCGGGCAGGTCTCACCCGTCGCGGCCGCACGCGGGCGCCACCGCGGCGCTCAGCGCACGAGCTGGCCGCGCTGCCCCTCACGCTGGGCGGCTTCGACCGCCATGGCGTGGCGCACCAGCGCGGCCAGGACGTCGACCACCGAATGGCGCTCCCGGGCGTCGCAGCGCACGACGGGGACCTCGGGGCTGAGGTCGAGCGCGTCGCGCAACTCCGCCTCGGTGTAGCCGGGGTCGTCCTCGAAGGAGTTCAGCGCAACGAGGAAGGGCAGCCGGTACTGCTTCTCGAAGTAGTCCAGCGCCTGGAAGGAGTCCTCCAGACGTCTGGTGTCGGCCAGCACGATCGCTCCGAGCGCGCCGCGCACGAGGTCGTCCCACATGAACCAGAACCGCTGCTGGCCGGGCGTCCCGAACAGGTACAGGGTGAGGTCGGACTCCAGCGAGATGCGGCCGAAGTCCATGGCGACGGTCGTGCTGGTCTTGTCGGGGGTGTGGGACAGGTCGTCGATTCCGGCGCTGGCGGCGGTGACGGCGGCTTCGGTGCGGACCGGGGGGATCTCCGAAACCGCTCCGATGAAGGTCGTCTTACCCACGCCGAACCCGCCGGCGACGATGATCTTCGTTGAGAGTTTCGGTGCTTCGCTCACGTGGATCTCGGCTCCCTCACGACGCTGGGCCAAAGCAGGGCGTTTCCGGCTGACAGTGCCAGGCGATACGAAAACGCCTGCGGCAACGGAAGATGCGGGTCCTTGCGGTGGCTCTCGGACACCACGCAGTGAACCTAGCACCGCCCGGCGCCGTCCGGTGACCGGTCGACTACGACAAGCAGATCACGAGTGTGTGGCGGCGGGCCGCGGAACCGGGCGAAGCGGTGGCCCGCCGCCGCTCGGCCGCACCCGGCGCGCGGGGCCGCCCGCACAGCGGCCGGCCCGCACGCGCCCCGAGGGGTGCGCGTGCGGGCCGGCGCCGCGCGGGTGAGGCGCGCAGTACCCGCGGCACGCCCGGGGCCGCGGGGGCGCCTCAGCGCGCGCGGCGTCCCGCCCAGGCGCCCACGAGGACGCCCGCCAGCGTGGCGGCGGCGCCGAACACCGCGCCGCGCATGAAGGTACCGGAGTCTCCGCCGGGTGCGGCGGTGTTCGCGGGGCGGGTCGGAGCAGGCGCGGGGACGGCCGCAGCACCGGACTCGCCGGGGGCCGACACCGGGCCCGACTGTTCGGGGATGGCCTGGCTCAGCGTGCCGCGCCCGGTGACCTCGTCGTCCAGTCGGCTCAGGAACTCCCCGGCCATCTTGCGGGCGACGCCGGTGAGCATGCGCTGGCCCACCCCGCCGACCATGCCGCCCACGACGGCGTCGGCGTCGTAGGTCAGCTCGGTGGTGCCGTCGCCGAGGTCGGCCAGGCGCACCCCGATCTCGGCGGTGACCGTGCCCGGGGCGCCCGCGCCCTGGGCGTGCATCGTCAGCGACTCGGCGGGCTTGAGGTCGGCGAGGCGCACGTCGCCCTGGAAGGTGCCCTTGATCGAGCCGACGCCGGCGGTGACGGTGCCGCGGTACTCGTCGGGTCCGGTCTGCTCCAGCCGCTCGCAACCGGGGATCGCGCGGGCCAGCGCGTCGGGGTCGAGCATCCGGTCCCAGATCCGCTGGGCGGGTGCCTGCAGTGTGGCGCTGCCGGTGATCTTCAACGGGACTCCCTCGCTGACGGTACGGATGCATCGGACGGGTGCGCAGGCGACGACGGCGCGGCTTCCTCGCCCGGGCCGGGCTCGGCGGCCGGCCCGGAGGGGTCGAGGGCGGCGGGCGCAACCGGCGCGGGCCGCTCGGGCACGGAGGGCACTCCGCCCGCGGCGTGGCGGCGCCGCAGCTCGAACAGCTCCGAGGGCGAGATGGGCATGCGGTCGATGCGGAACCCTTCGGCGTCCTCCACGGCCGCCGCCAGGGCGGCGGAGGCGGGGATGACCCCGGCCTCTCCGGCGCCCTTCACTCCCAGCGGGTTGAGCGGGCTGGGCGTCTGCATGTGGGCGATCTCGACCGCGGGTATCTCGCTGGCGTAGGGCATCAGGAAGTCCATCAGCGAGGCGTTGAGCAGCTGGCCGTCGGAGTCGTAGGCCATGCGCTCGTACAGCGCGCCGGCCACGCCCTGGGCCACGCCGCCGTGCACCTGCCCTTCCACGATGCGCGGATTGATGAGGTTGCCGCAGTCGTGCACCACGCAGTAGCGCAGGATGCGGATCTCGGCGGTGTCCGGATCGGTCTCGACGACGGCGGCATGCGCGCCGTTGGCGAAGGTGCACCGCAGCGGCGAGTGGTAGTCCAGCCCCTCCAGACCGGGGGTCTCGCCCTCGGCCACCGGCGGCTTGTCGTGGTCGGCGGCGCCGCTGAACTGGGTGGCGGCGGCCGAGGCCGCGTCGAAGGCGTAGCGCAGCGGGTTGGACAGCACCGCGAGGGTGCCGAGTTCGACGCCGTGCACGGGGCTGCCCTTGACCTGGATGCGCCCCTGGGCGAACTCCAGGTCGCCGGCGTCGGCCTCCAGCGCGTCGGCGGCGATCCGCAGCGCCTTCTCCTTGAGCCGCCGGGTGGCCAGCGCGACGGCGCTGCCGCTGGTGACAGCGCCGCGGGAGGCGAAGGTGCCCACCGAGTAGCCCATGCGCCGGGTGTCGCCGGTGGTCACCTCCACGTCGGAGAGGGGGATATCCAGTTCGTCGGCGACGATCTGGGCGAGCACGGTGCCGTGCCCCTGGCCCTGGCTGGTGAGGCCGGTGGCCACGCGGACCTTGCCGCTGGTCTCGACCTGCACGTGCCCGCCCTCGTAGGGGCCGGGCCCGGTGCCCTCGACGTAGCAGGCCACGCCGATGCCCACCCGTCGTCCCTCGCGGCGGGCGCGCTCGCGGTACTCGGCGAAGCCCGGCCAGTCCACCAGCTCGCCGATCATCCGCAGCATCTTGGGGTAGTCGCCGGAGTCGTAGATCAGCGGTCGGCCGTCCTGGAACAGCAGTCCCTGGTCGTAGGGCATCTCGGCGGGCCGGATGACGTTGGCGGCGCGTACCTGGAGCCGGTCCAGGCCGAGGTGGTCGGCGATGGCGTCCATGGTGCGCTCCATGGCGAAGACCCCTTGGGGCCGGCCCGCGCCGCGGTAGGGCGTGACGATGGCGGTGGTGGTGTAGAGGCTGCGGAACTCCACCCGGTAGGCGCCGGGCTTGTAGGGGCCCAGCAGCTGGGTGGAGGTCACGATGGGCACGATGACGCCGTAGGGCAGGTAGGCCCCGTTGTCGTGCAGGATGTCCACGTCCAGGCCGAGGAGGCGGCCGTCGTCGTCGAAGCCGACCCGGACCCGCTGGTGCTGCGCGCGCTCGTGGGCGGCCGCGACGAAGTGCTCGCGGCGGTCCTCGACCCACTTGACCTCGCGGCCCAGCACGCGGGCGGCCCAGGGCACCATGACCTCTTCGGGCCAGGGGTGCACGATTTTCACGCCGAACCCGCCGCCGACGTCGGGCACCACCACCTCGACCTGGCCCAGCGCCAGTTCCATCTTGGCGGCGACGGCCGCGCGCACGCCCGTGGAGGTCTGGGTGGAGGTGTAGACGCGCAGGCGGCCGTCGTCACTGCCGGTGGAGCTGGAGGCGGGCTCCCAGCGCGCGTAGACGCCGCGGCCCTCCAGCGGGGTGGCCGCCGAGCGCTCGATATCCCAGTCGAGCTCAAGGGTGTTGGGTGCGGCGTCGACGGCGGCGCGGGCGTCACCCACCTCCTGGACGAGGTGGGCGGCGACGTTGTCGGCCATGCCCTCGTGCACGGTGCGGTCCGCCGCGACCGCGGCGTCGATGCCGACGACGGCCTCGCCCACCTCGTAGTCGACGCGGATGCGGGCGGCGGCGTCCTCGGCCGTGTAGCGGTCGGCGGCCACCACCATGGCCACCGGCTCGCCCACGTGGTGGACGTACTCGCGGGCCAGCGGGTAGGGCGTGCGCCCGTCGCGGATCGACGGGTGCGGGATCAGCAGGGGCAGCGGCTCGGCCATGGGGCCGGCCAGGTCCTCGTAGGTGTAGACGGCGATGATGCCCTCGACGTCGACGGCGTCCGCGGCGTCGATGTCGCGGATGCGGGCGCGGGCGTGCGGGCTGCGGACGAACGCTGCGGCGCACGCGCCGGCACCCAGGTCGTCCAGGAAGGCGCCGCGGCCGGCGACCAGGCGGGCGTCCTCGCTGCGCTGGACCGGGGCGCCGAACATGCGGGTGCTCACGGGCGGTCTCCTCGCGTCTGGGGTGCCTGCGGCCGGTGCGGTCCGCCCGCCTCGGCGGGGTCGGCGGGCGGCGCGGTCCCGCTCTTGGCGGCGGGGCCCTGCTCACGGGTGAGCTCCGCGGTGCGCTGCACGGCCGCGACGATGTTCTGGTATCCGGTGCAGCGGCACAGATTGCCGGCCACGGCCTCCCGGGCGTCCTCCTCGGCGGGGTCGGGGTTGTCGCGCACGTAGGCGGCGACGAGGGTGAGGAACCCCGGGGTGCAGAAGCCGCACTGCAGCGCGTGGCACTCGGAGAACGCCTGCTGAACGGGGTGCGGGGTGCCGTCGGCCGCGGCCAGCCCTTCGACGGTGGTGATGTCGTCGTGCTGGGCGGCGCTGACCGCCAGCATCAGGCAGGAGCGCATCGGCTGCCCGTCGACGAGCACGGTGCATGCGCCGCAGACCCCGTGCTCGCAGCCGACGTGGGTTCCGGTGAGCCCCAGGTCGTGGCGCAGGCAGTCCGACAGCAGGCGGCGGGCGGGCACCCGGGCGCTGTACTGGATGCCGTTGACGCGCAGCCGGACGTCGTGCAGTTGCTCGGTCATCGGCTCGCTCCGGTGTCGGCGGGGGTCGGTGCGGTGGCGGCAGCGGCGCGGGCTGCGGCCTGGGCCAGGGCCCGCTCGGTGAGCACCCGCGCGAGGTGGCGGCGGTAGTCGGCGCCGGCGTGGATGTCGTCCTCGGGCTCGGTCGTGTCGGCGGCCTCTGCGGCGGCCGCGGCCAGGTCCACAGCCTCGGCGGGGCGCCCGGCCAGGTGGGCGGTCAGGTCGACCACGAGGGGTACGGGCGCCACCGAGATGAGGCAGCAGCGGGCCGTCGTGATGCGCCCGGCGGCGTCGAGGGCGACCGCGGCCGCCACGCCGCACAGCGCGTAGTCGCCGTGGCGGCGGGCGGTCTCGACGAAGGCGGTCCCGGTGCCGGGGCCCGGACGCGGAAAGCGCGCCGCCACCGCGATCTCGCCGCCGGCCAGGGCGTTGTCCATCGGCCCGGTCACGAACTCCGCGGCGGGAACCGTGCGGCCGCCCGCGGGCCCCCGCACCTCGACCTCGCCCTCCAGCAGCGCCAGCACGGCGGGCATCTCGCCAGAGGGGTCCGCATGGGCGATACTGCCGACACTCGTGCCGCGGTTGCGGATCACCGGGTGGGCCACCAGCCGCAGCCCCTGGCGCAGCAGGGGCACTGCCTCGGCGGCGGCGGTGTGGGCCTCCAGCGCCGAATGCCGCACGAGCGCGCCGACGCGGACCCCGGCGCCGTCGACCTCGATGCCGCCGAGCCCGGCGACCCGGTTGATGTCGACCAGGACGCCGGGGGCGGCCAGCCGCATGTTCAGCAGCGGGATGAGGCTCTGCCCGCCGGCCAGGACCTTGCCCTCCTCGCCCGCCTCGGCCAGCAGTGTCACGGCCTCGTCGAGTTCGGTGGGCGCGTGGTAGGCGAACGGCGGTGGCTTCACGGTTCTCCTTTCGCATGCGGGCCCGCGAGGGGCCGGGGACGGAGGCTCCGCCGGCGCCGGGCCGGCGGAGTGCGCGCAGGTCAGGTGACCTGTCCTCCCCCTTCACGCCTTTCCTTCCCGGTTTCCGTGCCGACACCGCCGCTCGGCGCAGCGGTGTCGTCGCGGGTGTCGACACCGCTGCCCAGCACCACGCCGGCGCCGGAGTCGGAGGCGTCGTGCCCGTCCTCGATCCCGTCGGGCGCCGGCGCGGGCCGCATGCTCGCGGGCGCCAGGCGGTAGAGGACGTGGTAGCCGGCGAGGATGATGATGGTGCCCAGGGCGATGCCCTCCAGGGAGAAGCCCTCGGTGATATGCAGGCTGACCCCGCCGATGCCGGCGATCAGCCCCGCCGCGAGCGGGACCAGCACGATCGGGTTGCCGAAGTCGACGCGGTTCTCCACCCAGATCTTTGCCCCGAGCAGGCCGATCATGCCGTAGAGCACCACGGTGATGCCGCCGAGGACGCCGGCGGGTGTGGCCGCGACCAGTTCGCCGAACTTGGGGCAGAGGCCGAACAGGATCGCCACCAGCGCGGCGACGTAGTAGGCGGCCGTGGAGTACACGCGGGTGGCGGCCATGACGCCGATGTTCTCGGCGTAGGTCGTGGTGGGCGAGCCGCCGACCGAGCTGGCGAGGGAGGTGGCCAGGCCGTCGGCGAAGATGGCGCGGCCCATGTAGGGGTTCAGGTCGTCGCCTGTCATCTCCTGGACGGCCTTGACGTGTCCGGCGTTCTCGGCGATCAGCGCGATCACGGCGGGCAAGGCGACCAGGATCGCCGAGGTCTCGAAAACGGGGGCGTGGAAGTCGGGCAGGCCGATCCACGCGGCGTCGCCCACGGCGCCGAGGTCGACCCGGGGCGCGGCGCCGCCGCCCTGGCCCTCGGGCAGCGGTGCCGCGCCGAAGGCCTGGTCGAAGACCCAGGACAGCACGAATCCGAAGACCAGGCCGAGCAGGATGGTGATGCGGCCCAGGAAGCCGCGCAGCAGGACCGTGGCCAGGATGACGAAGGCCATGGTGAGCAGGCCGACCCACTGGTCGAAGGGCCAGTAGTTCTCCGCGACGACCGGGGCGAGGTTGAACCCGATCAGCATGACGACCGCACCGGTGACCGCGGGCGGGAAGGCCGCGAGGACGGCGCGGGGGCCGAGCAGGTGGATGGCGACCCCGGATAGCGCCAACACGACGCCTGCGACCAGGATCGCGCCGGTGAGCACCGCCGGGTTCGCCCCCTCCGGGGAGATCACCGCGGCCGCGGCGACGAAGGAGGCGCTGGTGCCGAGGTAGCTGGGTACCCGGCCCTGCACGATCAGCAGGAACAGGATTGTGGCCACGCCCGACATCATGATCGCCAGGTTGGGATCCAGGCCCATGATGACGGGGAAGACGAACGTGGCGCCGAACATGGCGATGACGTGCTGGGCGCCCAAGCCCGCCGTCCGCCCCCAGGAGAGGCGCTCTTGGGGGCGGACGACTTCACCGGGGGGAGGGGCGCTGCCGTCGCCGTAGAGTTTCCACCGCAAGCCGAGGTTCACTGGGGCCTCCACCGTGACGTGTCCGTAGCGACCGGGGGCTCGGGCGCGCACCCGCCGGGCACGCGCCCGGGTCGGCGGGTCACCGTAAACGTGATCCAATTCACTTCCGGGCAACCTTAGAAGGCGGGCACGGGCTCGGCACGGGCGATATCTGCCAAAGGAGCGCCGATTCGTTGGCGATCTCCGACCCCGGCCGCATGTGCCCCATCAGTTCGGCACAACCATGTGACGCCTCCGTCGCCGAGCGGTTGCGCAGCGGTAACCGATCCCCCGCCCCTGCCTGCCCCGACCGCCCAGAGGGCGCCCGCCCGAGCACTGCCGATCCCCGCAGCACTTTACGCACCCTGTTGATCGCACACAGTGGGCACTCTAGAATTCGGTTCCAGTGTGATGTGGGAAGAGGCCATCCCCTATAGCTCCGATCGAGGTGCCATGCCTTTCTTGCCCCACACCCCCGCCACTACGTCTTCCGCCGCCCGCGCCACGGGGCGCCGACTCCTCGTCGTGGGGGCCGCGGTACCGCTCATGCTCTCCACCGTGTTCGCCGGCAGCGCCTTCGCCCACGGATCCACGATCGACCCGGCCAGCCGCAACTACGGCTGCTGGGAGCGCTGGGGCGACGACTTCCAGAATCCCGACATGGCCACCGAGGACCCCATGTGCTGGCAGGCCTGGCAGGCCGACTCCACAGCCATGTGGAACTGGAACGGCCTCTACCGCGAGAACGTCGGCGGCGACCACCAGGCCGCCATCCCCGACGGCCAACTGTGCAGCGCGGGCAACACCGCCGGCGGACGCTACGCGGCGCTGAACACCCCCGGCGAGTGGAAGACGACAGCGGTCGACAACGACTTCACCGTCACCGTGCACGACCAGGCCCTCCACGGGGCGGACTACTTCCGCGTCTACGTCACCGAGCAGGGCTTCGACCCCGTCACCGAGGAACTGGGCTGGGGCGACCTGGAATTGCTCGCCGACACCGGGGTGGTCGAGCCCGGCGAGGGCAGGCCCTCGGACGGGGAGGCCCTCAACGGCGTCTCCATCGACATCGACGTCAGCGCCCCCGGACGCAGCGGCCACCACATCGTCTACATGATCTGGCAGGCCAGCCACTACGACCAGGTGTTCTACGCCTGCAGCGACGTCTCCTTCCCCGGCAACTGAGGCCGAGTACCGCACCCGCCGGCGGTCGGCGCGCGCTCCCCGGGCGCACCGTCGGCCGTCGGTCCCCGGGGCCGGACGGGCAGCTCAGCCGCGCAGGTCGCGCATGCGGACCACGCGCAGCGCCACCATCAGGTTGAGCCGCAGGTGCGGGTCGGTGCTGAAGGGGCCCAGCATGCGCTCCAGCTTGCCGATGCGGTAGCGCAGGGTGTTGTAGTGGAAGTGCAGCAGGCGCGCGGTCTCGGCGACGTTGAGGTTGTTGTCGAGCAGCGTCTCCAGCGTGGCACGCAGGTCGTCGTGCTCCGGCGAACCGGTCCGCGCGAGCTCGCCGAGGGTCTCCTCGGTGAAGGACCGCAGCTCCGCGGTGTCGGGGATCTGGCTGAGCAGCCGGTAGACGCCCAGTTCGTCGAACTCGGCCACCGAACCCGGCCCGTTCATACGCCGGCCCACGCGGGCGGCCTGGCGTGCCTGCTCGTAGGCGCGCGGCAGCTCGGCGGGACCGGCGGCCACCCGGCTGATACCCGTGGCGAAGGACCGTCGGCCACCGCCCCCGTCGCCGGCCACCTGGGCGATGACCGAACGCACCAGCCGTCCCGGCCCGGCCTCGCCTTCGCCGCCGGCGCCCATCAGCACGACCACCTCCTGGCTGTAGCCGACGACCGCCGCGCCGGGGTCGCGGTCGCGCACCACCATGCTCCAGGCGCCGGCGAACCGCTCGTGGGCGGGGCGCAGGTCGCCGGCGGTCGGCACCTGCGTCGCGGCCTCGCCGTCGAGTTCGGCCACCGCCACGACCAGGGGCCGGTCGATGTCCCAGCCCAGGCTCGCGCAGTGGCGGATCGCGTGCCCGGGCTCGCCGGCGCGCCCCGCCAGCAGGTCGCGCAGGAAGTCGCCCTGGTACTTGCCCTCGACCGCGGCCACCGCCAGGTCGCGTGTGATGACCAGCGCCGCGGTGGCCGCGGCGCGCTCCAGCAGGTGCACGTCGGCCGGCTCGGCGCTGCGCCCGCGGGTGATGAGCACGACGCGGCCGTGGTCGAGGCTGCCGGCCAGGACGGGCACCTGCACGACCCGCGGGTCCGCGTCGTCCAGCGCGCGCACGCCATGCTTGAAGTTCTCCACCTGGAAGCGGCCGCCGGCCGGGTCGAAGCACCGCGCATCGGCCAGCACGTCGGCGTCCATGCCGGAGCGGGCCAGCACGCGGCCGTCGGGGGTGGTGACCATGACGCTGCCGTCGAGCAACTCGGGCAGTTTCCCGGTGATGGCGGCCAGGCCGCCTCCGGCCAGGATCACGTCGACCAGCACCCGGTGCACCTCCTCGGCGCGGGCGAGAATGGCCGCCTGCCGGTCGACGATGTCGGTGAGCAGCTGATTGAGGACGTCGTCGAAGGCCACCTCCTCGTCCAGCCGCAGCAGCGGAAGCCCGAGGGAGTCGGCGGTGCGCAGCACCTCGTCGGGCAGGGTGTCGACGTAGCGGCCCAGTTTGATGGCCACCGCCGCCAGGCCCCGGGCGTCGAGCTCGCGTACCAGGCCGGCCAGGTCCCCGGCGCTGCGCAGCGGGTAACCCGTGGTCAGCAGCATCTCGTCGGGTTTGACCCAGGGCAGGATGTCGGGGACCTCCATGACGTTGAGTCGGCGGATGACGCGGCCCAGGCCGCTCGCGCCGGCCAGCACCTCGGTTCCGGACAGGCTCGACAGGCTCAGGGCGTCGGCCACGGAGAGCCCGCGCGCCAACGTGCTCGCCGAATGCACCGGATCGGCGCTCGGCAGATCCTGTCCAGAGCCGGCCCCATCGTTGGCAATGTTTTCCATGGGTCGACGATAGCCGTCGGCATAGCGTCAGCTTGCGGGGCCACCCGCTCTGCCGCCGGCGCGAAGGGAGGAGGGGCCATGGCAGCTCGGCCGCCGTCCGCCGCCGCACACGGCCGCGACGCGCCCGCGCATTCCGGCGCGCGAGACGACAGCTGGCCCGCTGCGGCCTCATCCGCGCTTTATGACATTGTGAGCGGCCCATTTCGGCCGTCGCGAATGCTGGGCGTGTCACGTCTGGCGGTCTACCTTGAAGTCGAGGGCCCGCACGAGGCGACGGTGATCGCTCTCCTGGCACGAGACGCCGTCCGGTTGCCCAACGGGCTGGTCCTCGTCGGCACGCAGAGCGTGGGGCCGTTCGCCGACGTCGCGGCCGCGACGTCGGTCCGCATCGGTCGATGCTCCGCGGTGTTCGACGGCCCCACCGGCCCGTGTACCGTCCGCGCGGGCCGGTGGTGGCGGCCGCCCGCGCCGCGCTCCCCCCTGACCCTGCGCGACACCGCCCGCGCCACCGCCGAACTCAGCCGCGCCCTCGGCGCAGCCGCCGGCGGCCTGCCCTCGTACGCCGCCGCCGCGCCGGAAGGCGACCTGGCCACCCCCTCCCGCGCCGACGACGCCTGCGCCCGGCTCATCGGCCGCGGCCCCGGCCTCACCCCCAGCGGCGACGACCTGGTCTGCGGTTACCTGCTCGCCGCCCGCCACCTCGGCGGCCCGCAGGCCGCAGCACCCCTGGCCGCCGCCGCCCAGCGGGCCGGGTCGGCCACCACGGCCCTGTCGGCGGCGCTGATCGGCCACGCCGCAGCGGGGCGGGCCTGCCCGGAGGCCGTCGCCCTGCTCGACGCCCTCTCGGGCCACGCCCCGGTCGCCCCCGCCCTGGCGACGCTGCGGGGCATCGGCCACACCTCCGGTACCGACCTGGCGCTGGGCCTGCTCGCGGGAGCCCGCGCGGCCCTGCGCCACCGCGGCGACCGACGCCCACGCACGCAACGTCCACGTACAGGGAGTGCCCCATGACCACGGAACCGGTGACCGCGACGCGTGTGGAAGTGCGCAAGGGCGCATACCGCGACTCGGTGGCCCTGATGCGGGTGACCCGCGAGGTCGCCGCCGTCGAGGGGGTCGAGGCGGCTTTGGTGGCCATGGCCACCGAGCTGAACCTGGGCATCCTCGCCGACATGGGCGGTACCGCTCCGGACGGCACCGGTCCCGACGACCTGGTGATCGCGGTGCGTGCGCCCGAGGAGGCGGCCGCTTCGGCGGCGCTCGCCACCGCCGAGGCGGAACTGGCGGCGATGTCGGCGGGCGGTCACGGGGCCGCGCCCGCCGACGCGCCGCCGCGGACCCTGCGCACTGCCGCGCGCAGCGCCGAAGCCGAGGGCCGCCCGGCCACCCTGGCGCTGGTGTCGGTGCCGGGCCGCTACGCGGCCGCCGAAGCCTTCGATGCGCTGGAGGCCGGGCTGGACGTGCTCGTCTTCAGCGACAACGTGCCCGTCGAGCACGAGGTGGCACTGAAGCGCAGGGCAGAGGAGCTGGACCGACTCGTCATGGGCCCCGACTGCGGCACCGCGATGGTGGGCGGAGCCGGGTTCGGTTTCGCCAACGCCGTGCGCCCCGGACCGGTGGGCGTCGTCGCGGCCTCGGGCACCGGCGCGCAGCAGGTGATGTGCCTGCTGGACGCCGCAGGGGCGGGCGTCAGCCACTGCCTGGGCGTCGGCGGGCGCGACCTGTCGGAGGCCGTCGGAGGCGTCTCGACCCGCAGAGCGCTGCGGATGCTCGACGAGGACCCCGCTACCGAGCGAATCGTGCTGGTCTCCAAGCCGCCCGCGCCGCGGGTCGCCGAGGAGGTCCGGCGCGAGGCCGAGCGGCTTTCCACGCCCGTGCACACCGTTCTCGTGGGCACCGGAGACTCCGACATCGCCGCGGCGGTCGCCGAGGTCGCCTCGGCCCTGGGCCGCGACGAGCCGCAGTGGCCGCGCTGGCTGCCGAAGAGCCCCTCTCCGCGGCGCACCGGGGCACTGCGCGGCCTGTTCTGCGGCGGCACGCTCGCCGGCGAGGCCGCCGCCGTGGCGACGCGCACACTGGGCCCGGTCGCCTCCAACACCGGCGCCGATCCCGTCGTAGCGGACACTCCCGGCCACCTGGTGATCGACTTCGGCGACGACGCGTTCACCCTGGACCGGCCCCATCCCATGATCGACCCGGCCGCGCGCGCCGACCGCTTCGCCGCCGAGCTCGCCGACCCCGCCACCGGCGCGGTCCTCGCCGATGTCGTCCTCGGCCACGGCGCCCACCCCGACCCGGCCGCCGGCCTGGCCGAGGCGCTGGAGGCCGCCGAAGCGGATCGGCCGCACGTCGTGATTTCGCTGTGCGGTGCCCTCGGCGACGCCCAGGGACTCGCCGATCAGGCCGAGCGGCTGCGCCGGGCCGGCGCCGAGGTCTACGCGGCCAACTCCGCCGCCGCCCGCCGCGCCGCGGATCTGGCCGCAGGCGGGGATCCGGCCTGATGGCGCCGGCTCCGGCGCCGCCCGCCCGCGAAGCTTCCCGACCCCGCTGCCGACCGTCCCGCCCCCGGGGCGGACGTCTCGTGAAAGGTGACCGATGAGCCCGTCCGGACTCCTCACCGAGGACCCCGTCGTCGTGGCCGCGGGCGCGCGGCTGCTCTCCGACGCACTGGCCGACCAGGCCGTGCCCGTCACCGACACCGACTTCCACCCGCCCCTTTCCGGCGCCGACGGCTCCGACAGCGCCGGCCGCCTGGTGCGGGTGCTGGCCGACCCGCGCCGCGCCGCAGCCAACGCCGAGGCGACCCGGCGGGTGCTGGCCGTGCGCCCCCGACTGGTGGACGTACGCCCGGCCGGTGAGGCGCTGGGACTGGAGCCCGGCTCCTTCCTGCACGCCGGCCCGCCGGTCGACTGGGACGGCGCCTCGGGCCCGCTGCGCGGAGCGCTGATGGGGGCCATGGTCTTCGAGGGCCTCGCCGATACCCCCGAGGACGCCGAGGAGCGGCTGCGCCGCGGCGCGGCCGACCTGGAGCCGTGCCACCACCGCGGAGCCGTCGGCCCCATGGCCGGAGTCGTCAGCCCCTCGATGTGGGTCTTCGAGCTGGCCGACCCCGATACCGGCCGCCGGTCCTGGTGCTCGCTGAACGAGGGCTTGGGCGCGGTGCTGCGCTACGGCGCCTACGGCCCCGACGTCATGGACCGCCTGCGCTGGATGACGCGGGTGCTGGGCCCGCTGCTGCGCGGCGCGGTACGCGCCCACGGCCCCATCGACATCGGCGCCATCCTCGCCCAGATGCTGCAGATGGGCGACGAAGGGCACAACCGAAACCGCTCCGGAACGCTGATGCTGCTCCGCGCCCTGCTGCCCGACCTGCTCTCCGGCGGAGCACCGAGCAGCGACATCGCCGACGTCGCCGACTTCATCGGCGGCAACGACCACTTCTTCCTGAACCTGGCCATGCCCGCCGGCAAGCTGATGATGGACGCGGCCCGCGGCATCCCCGGTTCCACCGCGGTCGTTGCGATGGCACGCAACGGCACCGAGTTCGGCATCCAGGTGTCGGGATGCGGCGACCGGTGGTTCACCGCGCCCGCGCTCACGCCCGAGGGGCTGTTCCTGGGCTCGTTCGGCCCCGACGACGCCAACCCCGACATCGGCGACTCCACCATCACCGAGACCTGCGGTATCGGCGGGTTCGCGATGGCCGCGGCTCCCGCGATCGTCCGCTTCGTCGGCGGCGACGCGTCGTTCGCGCTGCGCACGTCACGCAGCATGTACGAGATCACGCTCACCGAGAACCCCGCCTTCCAGCTGCCGATCCTGGACTTCCGGGGCGCGCCCACCGGCATCGACGTGACACGGGTGGTGCGGACCGGGATCCTGCCGCAGATCAACACCGGCATGGCCGGACGCCTCCCGGGAACCGGGCAGGTCGGCGCGGGCCTGGTCAATCCGCCCGCCGAATGCTTCACCGCGGCGCTGAGCGCCCTGGCAGAGGAGGCGCCTCCGCTGCCGCAGTCCGTGTAGCGCCGCCTGGGCACTGCGCCGCAGCGGAGGGCGGCGGCGCCGCTTCCTCGCGATTCCGAGCGGCGGGCGGGAAGGGCCTACCATTGAGCTGATCCACTACCGCCCGCAAGGAGCCTGCCGAACCCATGTCCGATCAGCGCGTTCTCCGCCCGACACCCATCAGCGGCTTCCCCGAGTGGTCGCCGGAGATTCGGTCCGTGGAGCAGAGCTGGCTGGACCATATCCGCACCGGGTTCGAGCGCTACGGCTTCGCCTCGGTCGAGACGCCGTCGGTGGAGGCCCTCGACGTGCTGATGGCCAAGGGCGAGACCTCCCAGGAGGTCTACACGCTGCACCGGCTCCAGGAGGACGCGGGCGCGGGGGACTCCTCGGACGCGCGCCTGGGCCTGCACTTCGATCTCACCGTGCCCTTCGCGCGCTACGTCGCCCAGCACTTCAACGAACTGTCCTTCCCGTTCAAGCGCTACCAGATGCAGCGTGTGTGGCGCGGTGAACGACCTCAAGAGGGCCGCTTCCGCGAGTTCACCCAGTGCGACGTCGACGTCATCAACCCCGACCAGGTGCCGCTGCACTTCGACGCCGAACTCCCGCGCATCGTGCACGAGGTGCTCAGCGGGCTGGACCTGCCGTCCTGGACTATCAGCGTGAACAACCGCAAGGTGCTGCAGGGCTTCTACGAGGGGCTGGGCATCGGCGACCCGATCACGGTCATCCGCGCCGTGGACAAGCTGCACAAGATCGGCGCCGAGGGGGTACGGGAGATCCTGGTCGAGGAGGCCGGCCTGGATTCCGAACAGGCGTCGGCGTGCCTGCGGCTTGCCGAGGTCAAGAGTGCCGGCACCGCGGTGGTGACCGAGGTCAAGCGGCTGGGTGTGCACTCGGCCCTGCTGGAGGAGGGCCTGGAGGAGCTCGGCTTCGTCCTCGACTCCCTGGCCGACCTGCCCGGCGGAAGCGTGATGGCCGACCTGTCCGTCGCCCGCGGGCTCGACTACTACACCGGGACCGTCTACGAGGCCGCCTTCGACGACGACCCCGGTTACGGCAGCATCGTCGCCGGCGGGCGCTACGACGACCTGGCCGGGCAGTTCATCCGGCGCCGGCTGCCGGGTGTAGGCATCTCCATCGGCCTGACCCGCATCTTCGCCAAAATGGTGGCCGAGGGCCGCATCGCCCCCGGACGCTCCTGCCCCACCGACGTGCTGGTGGCCGTGCCCTCCGCCGAACGCCGCGCCGAGGCGCTGCGCACCGGTGCCGAGCTGCGCGGGCGCGGCATCAACACCGAGGTCTTCCACCAGGCCGCCAAGGTGGGCAAGCAGATCCAGTACGCCTCGCGCAAGGGCATCCCCTACGTGTGGTTCCCGCCGTTCGAGGACGGCAAGGACCACGAGGTCAAGGACCTCGGCAGCGGCGAGCAGACCACCGCCGACCCCGCGTCCTGGCGGCCCTGACCGGCCCGATCCCGCGCGAGGGCGGTCCGCCGGCGCTTGCCGAGCGCTCCCGAGCGCGCCCGGGAGCGGCCGCTTCCGGGCGCCCGGTGCCGGAACCGGCCATTCGCGAGACATCCGCGGACCCGCGTGCAACACTGCAGGGCAGGGCCGATGCCTGCGCCGGTGCCCCCGTGCGCACCGGTGCGGCCACCCGACGCGGCCGCCTAGTGAACGAGGCCATGACCACCCCGCGCCCCACCCCGCCTTCCGCGTCCGGCGACCTCATCGGCCGCGAACGCGACGTAGCCGACCTGTGCCGCATCGTCGACGGTAGCCGCCTCGTCTCACTCACCGGGACCGGCGGCATGGGCAAAACCCGCCTGGCCGTGCGCATCAGCGAGCTCGTCGCGCCCCGCTTCACCGACGGCGTCCGCTTCGTCGACCTCAGCGAGGCGTCCTCCCCCGACCAGGTGGTGCGGGCCGTCGCCCGCTCGCTGCGGGTACTGGAGAACAACGAGAAACCTCCGCTGGAGGCGATCGTCACCTCGCTGCGTGCTCGGCGGGCCCTGGTGCTGCTGGACACCTGCGAGCGCGCTGTGGGCCCCCTGGCCGACCTGTGCCGGGCGCTGCTCGACTCCTGCCCCGGCGTGCACATCCTCGCCACCAGCCGCCAGCCGCTGCGCGTCGCCGGAGAGACCGTGTGGCGCGTCCCTCCGCTGTCGCTGCCCCCCGCGCCGCGCGCGGGCGAGGACGGCACCCGCCCCGGCGCGGTCTCCCCCGAGTACGCCGGCCGCTTCGAGGCGGTGCGGCTCTTCGCCGCCCGTGCCCACCAGGCGCGGCCCGGCTTCGCCATGACCACCGCGAACGCCGGCGACATCGCCGAGGTCTGCCGGATGCTCGACGGCCTGCCTCTGGCGATCGAACTCGCCGCCGCGCGGGTGCGCGTGCTGACGGTGCAGCAGATCCTGGCCCGCCTCGACGACCGCTTCCGGTTGCTGGTCGCGGCCGGCGACGAGCTGCCGGCGCGGCAGCGGACGCTTCGTGCGGTGTTGGAGTGGAGCCACGACCTGCTCAGCCATCCGGAGCAGATCCTGCTGCGCCGCCTCACCGTCTTCGGGACCTGGAACCTGGAGCAGGCCGAGCGGGTGTGCGGACACGGCGGCGTCGACCCCGACGGCGTGCCGGAGCTGCTGTCCTCCCTGCTGGACAAGTCGCTGATCGTGCTGGACGCCGAACTCCAGGGCACGGCCTACTACGGGATGCCCGACACCGTACGCGCCTACGCCGCGGAGCGCCTCACGGCGGCCGGTGAGGAGGCCGACACCTGGCGGCGCTGCCTGGGCGAGGCCGTCGACCGCATGGAGTCGGTAGCCGCGGCCATCGCCCGGCCGCTGCCCTGGTCCCGGCGCCTGGAGCACCTGCACCTGCTCGACCGGCACAGGGAGAACACCGCGCGCCTACTCACGTTCGCACAGCGCAGCGGCCGCCCCGAGGAGGGCCTGCGGCTGTGCGTGGCGCTGCGGCCCTACTGGTTCGCCCGCGGGCTGTTCACCGAGGGCAGCCGGTCCCTGCGCCAGCTGCTGTGGATCGCGCCGGAGGCCCAGCCGGCCGCGGTGCGGGCCCGCGGACTGGCCGTGCACGCCGAGCTGTGCCTGGACGTCGAGGGCGCCAAGACCGCGACCGAGATCGCCGAAGCCGCGCTGGAGGCGGCGCACGGCTGCGGCGACGCACCGGCCGAGGCGATCGCGCTGGGCGTGCTCGCCGCCGCCGCGCTGCGCACGGGCGACGACGACGCGTGCAGCCGCAGCGCCCACCTCGCTCTGGCGGCCGCCGAGCGGCCGGGCGACCACTTCACGGAGGTTTCCGCGCTGGGCACACTGGGCCGCCTGGCGCGGCGCCGCGGCGACACCTGCACCGCCGAGGACTACCTCAAGCGAAGCGTCGCCGTCGCCGAGAAACTGGACGACCGATGGTGCGTCGCGCGCTGCCTGAACGGGCTCGGCGTGCTGGCCACCCAGCGGGGCGAGCTCGAATCCGCCGCGCGCCGACTGGACCGGGCGCTACAGATCTTCACCGAGATGGGCGTCGCCCCCGAGACCGCGCGCTGCTCGGCGTCGATGGGCTATCTGGAACTGGCCCGGGGAGAC
The DNA here is from genome assembly GCF_004323735.1 of Streptomonospora litoralis. Lineage (GTDB taxonomy): Bacteria > Actinomycetota > Actinomycetes > Streptosporangiales > Streptosporangiaceae > Streptomonospora > Streptomonospora litoralis. Next base: position 4,480,658 of record NZ_CP036455.1, read on the forward strand.
GTCTCCGCGGCCCGGCGGCGCTTCGCCGGGGCACTGCGCATCAGCGCCGCCTCGGGTCGGCGCGGCGCCGTCGCACGGGGCCTGGAGGCGCTGGCGGAACTGGCCATCGCCGAGGACCAGCCTGAACGCGCCGCCTCGCTCGCCGGGGTGGCGGCACGGCTGTACGCGGTGCTGCACCAGCCCTCGCCGCGCGCCGAGCGACTCTACCGGCAGGTCCAACAGGTGCTGCCCGGCGACGTGGCCGCCAAGGCGTGGAAAGCCTGGCGCACCCTGCCGCTGGAGCAGGTGGTCGAGAACGCCGTATCGTTCCCCGCGCCGCGCCACCCGCTGCCGTCGCTGCTCACCCGCCGGGAGCGCGAGATCGCCGTACTCGTCGCCGACGGGCTCTCCAACCGCCGGATCGCCGACCACCTGACCATCAGCCAGGCCACCGTCGCCCGCCACGTCGCCAATATCTTCCGCAAGCTGCTGATCACCTCGCGCGCGCAGCTCGCGGCCTGGGTCGCCGACGAGGGGCTGGAGCCGTGAACGGATCTTCCCCGCGCCGCCCTCGCGGGCGGCGGTCGCGACCTGCGCCGATGCACACGCCGCCGCTGGTTGCGCGCTATCGCTTGCATACCGAGAGTGCACCTAATAAGACAGAGCCCTAAGGTGTGGCCGACGAGGCCCGTCCGGAGCGGACGGCGCTTCGCCCGGCTCGCCGGCGATCGCGTGGAGTGCCGGATGTCCGAGAGACAGAGACGCTGAAGCGGGGACCTTTCCGCTCGGCGGCTTCGCCGTCGAGCGGGGCCCGGAAGCCCCTTTCGGGTTTCGCGCGGCCGAGGAAGGAGGCACAGCGGGGCACCGGCGCACCGCACAGCAGGACGGGGACCGTCATACGCGCCCCGAGCAGAGCATGCACCGCCAACGGACCGACCCCCCGACCCCGCCCTCACCCCCGGGCAAGGTGAGCGCGGCCCCCGAACCGCCTAATCGCGTGAAGGCCATGGCACCTCAGACCGCGCCCGCGCGGCAGAATCTCCCCGTTGAATCCGACAGCCTAATCGGTCGCGACCGCGATCTGAGCGAACTGCTCCGGCTGCTGGAGTCCGATACCGTCCTCACCCTCGCCGGCGCCGACGGCATCGGCAAGAGCAGGCTTGCGCTGCGATTGGCAACCCAGGCCACGGGGCTCTTCGCCGACGGGGTGTGGCTGGCGGCTCTGGACGACGCCGCCACCCGCGCCGAGGTCGTCACCCGGGTCTGCGGTGCGCTGGGCATCACCGAGGAGGCACGGCGCGATCCGGTCGAGACGCTGTGCGACGCGCTGCGCTCCAGATCGCTGCTGCTCGTCCTGGACGGCTGCGACGGGGTGGCCGACCACGTGGCCGAGATCGGCGCCGCGCTGGTGTCGGCCTGCCCGGCGGTCTCACTGCTGATCACCGGCCGCGCGCCGCTGCGCATCACCGGCGAGTCCGTCTGGCGCGTGCCGCCACTGCCCGTACCCTCCGACGGCGACGGCGCCGAACCCTCCGGTGACGGTTCCGTGCGGCTGTTCCTGGACCGCGCCCGCACCGCGGTGCCCGACTACGCTTCCACCCCGCAGGAGGCGGCGGCCGTCAACCGCATCTGCCGCCGGCTGGACGGGATTCCGCTGGCCGTGGAGCTGGCCGCGGCGTGGGCCGGGCGGGTCGACCCCGCGGGCATCGACGCGGGCCTGGCCGCGGCGCTTGCGACCGCGGACGGCGGTTCGGAGGACGGCTGCCCCCGCACGCGCGTGCTCGACGCGGTCGTCGGCTGGAGCCTGTCGCTGCTGAGTCAGCCCGAACGCGTGCTCCTGCGCCGCCTGGCGATCTTCCCCAACTGGTGCCTGGAGCTGGCCGAGCAGGTATGCGCGGAAGCGCCGCTGGTCGAAGCGGATCTGCTCGACCTGCTGTCTTCACTGCTGGACCGGTCCCTGATCACGCTGACCGGCGAGCAGCTGAACCGGGTGCGCTACCGCCTACCGGCCCCGGTGCGCGCCCATGCCCGTGCCCGCCTGGCCGACGCGGGCGAGCTGGCGTGGATGCGGGCGCGGCACACCGCCCGGATGATAGCCATCGCCGACGACCTCAACCGGATCGCGCTGTCGGGCCGGCCCATGCCGTGGGCGGAGCGGTTCGTGTACTGGGACCGAGCCGTCGCCGAGTACGACAACATGCGTGCCGCCCTGCGGTGGTCGGCTGAAGCGGCACACGCCCGCGACGGACTGCGGCTGTGCGCCGGGTTGCGGCCGCTGTGGTTCACCTCCCACCAGTTCACCGAGGGCGGCGAGTGGGCGGAGGCCTTCCTGGCGATGGATGACGACCGTCCCGAGGAGGACGGCGGCCGCGGCGCCTTCGACGCGCTCCGCGGCCGCGTCATGGTGCAGCACGCCGAACTGAACTGGCCGCGGAAGCGCTTCGACGAGATCGTCGCGACGGTGACGGCGGGAGCGGTGCTGTGCCGCGCCGCCGGCGACACCGAGTCGGTGTGCCTCGCCGAGAACCAGCTCGCCCTGATCGACGACCTGCGCGGCGACCACGAGTCGGCGCGGACCCGGCTGCGGGATGTGCTGGAGCTGGCGCGCTCCGCGGGCGACCTGTGGAGCGAGGCCATCGCGCTGAACGTCCAGGGGGCGATGGCCGCGCGCGGGGGCGACTTCGCCGAGGCCGAAACGCTGTTCAACACCGCTCTGATGATCATGCGCGGCATGGACCACCGGTGGGGCGTGGGCTCCACGCTGATGGCCCAGGGCGCTGCGGCGGAAGCCCAGGGCGACGCCCAGGCGGCCGACCGCTGCTACCGCGAAGCGATGGACATCCAGCGCGCCAACGGCTCGGCACCGGAGCTGGCGTCCTGCCTGGCCGGTGTGGGGCGGGTGGCCCAGCAACTCGGCTCGGCGACCCAGGCCTACGACTACCTCGCCGAGAGCCTCCAGCTCAGCCACGCCAACGGCAGGCTCGCCGGGCTGGCCGAGGCACTGTGGTCGATCGCGAGTGTCTCGTCCCGCCAAGGCGTGGCCGAGGAGGCGACGCGCTGCGCGGGAGCCGCGGCCGCGCTCGCCGAGATCAGCGGTTGGGCCGGCCCCGCGTCGACCCGGTTCCCGCTGAGCGCGGAGCTGACCGAGGGCGCCGCCTCCACGCAGTCCCGTACCTGGTGGGAGGAGGGCCGCCGGCTGGGCGTCGACGAGGCCGTCGAGCTGGGCGTGCGGCTGGCCGAAACGGGACGCCTGCCGCGCCCGCGCCCGCGCCCGGCCCGGACACCGGCGCCGGAACCGCCGCGGAAGGCGCTGACCCCTCGCGAGAGCGAGATCGCGCAGCTCATCGGGAAGGGGCGCAGCAACCGCACCATCTCCGACGAGCTGTACATCGCCCCCGCCACTGTGGCGCGCCACGTCGCCAACATCAACCGCAAGCTGGGCTTCAACTCCCGGCAGCAGATTGCGGCGTGGGTCGACCGGCACTCCCATCCGACCTAATTCGCTGACCTGTTCGGCGGTCTCCTGCATAGGAAGAAGCCAGAAACTACATATGCAGGTGCACACGTTTATGCATGTGCAAACGCCCAGTCGGACGCTAGAGTCGGAGACATGGGATCGCAGCCGCGCCCCCGACCCGATCAGCGGGTGGCGCGGATGCGGGCCGGCTCCCGGGGGCTCCTCCGGGAAGCCGCGGAGGCCACTGCCGGTGGCAGGCCCAGGCCAAGCCCCCCGCTTCGTGCTGATCGGGGGCGATGGAGCGGGCCACCGGCCGCGGGTTTCCGAGGCATCGCCGGGAACCCGTGCGGGGTCTCGGGCGCGCTGAGGGGAGGCGCCCGAGACACCCCGCACGGGCAACGCCGGGCTCGTCACGTGGAGGGGGCGTGACGAGCCCGGCACGCGCTCACGGCTAATCGATGGGGGACGGATGAGGGCCGACGGATCCGATGACGACCGAGCGCCCTTCCTCGACGGCGTCGCCCCGGTGGGATCGCTGACCGGCGGACTGCTGGCCCGGTTGCGCAGCGGGGCGGGGCGGCCCACCGTCACCGACGCGGCGGGCGGCGCAGAGGAGGGCGTTGCCTTCGCGGGCACGGTCGAGCGAGCCGCGGCCGGGCTGGGACGGCGCGGCATGTGCCCGGACGACATCATCGGCGTACTGGCGCCGGTGTGCTCGGACCGGCTGACCGCCGTCTACACCGTCATGGCGATGGGCGGGCTCGCCCTGCCCCTGGACCTCGACTCCGACCTGGAAACGATCACCGAGATCCTGACCGCCGTGGACGCCCGGATGATCCTGGTGACAACTCCGCTCGCGGGGATCGCCCGCGAACTGGCCGACCGCTCGCGCGTGCGCCAGGTAGTGGCCTTCGGCGACGCACCCGAGACCACGCCGTTCGGCGAACTCCTGCAGCCCAGCCCCGACGGCAGCGGCTACGATCCCGCGCGGGGCCTCTTCGACAACGGCATCCTGGACTGCTCCGCCGGTGAGTCGGGCATCCACAGCACCCTGCACGGCCACCGCGAGCTGCTGCAGCGGTTCCGGACCACCAGTGAGGCCCTCGCGCTCACGCCGGAGGACACCGTGGTCCTCGACGCCGACGCGGACGAGGCGCAACGTGCCGTGCTGTGCGCGGCAGCGCTGTGGGCGGGCGCTTCGGTGGTCGCCACCACCGCGCGTGGCGAGGACGCGATCACCGCGGTGCTGCGCAAACACGGCGCCACCGTCCGCTGCTCGCCCGCGCCGCAGCGGATCGGTGTCCAGCACGCCGCCGGCTGAGCCGCGTCGCCGCGGCGACGCGGCCGGGCATCGCGCTGCCGGTACTCAAGCCGCCTCGCCGTGCAGGGCCGCGCGGGCCGCGTCGAATGCGGGCTGCGCAGCGGCGCGGGCCGCGGGGACCGCGTGCATGAAGCGCAGGAAGCTGTGCACCAGGCCGGGACTGTCGCGCCACTGTGCGGCCACGCCGGCCTGGCGGAGCAGCCGCACGTAGCCGGCGCCGTCGTCGCGCAGCGGGTCCAGCTCGGCCGTCAGCACGAACGTCGGAGGCTGGCAAGTGAGATCGGGTGCGTGGGCCGGGCGGAAGTAGGCGGGCAGGCGCTCGGCCGGGTAGCCGCCGAGGAAGGTACGCAGGTACCAGTTCATGTCGTCGGGCCGCATGCCCGAGGAGTCGGCCATCGTGCGCGCCGACTCGGTCTCGCCGGCACCGGTGGAGGGGTAGACGAGCAGCTGGAAGAAGGGCGCCCGCACACCCCGCTCGGCGGCCATGAAGCCCACCTGGGTGGCCAGGAAACCGCCCGCGCTGTCGCCGGCGACCGCCACTCGCCGCGGGTCGGTGCCGAGTTCGGCCGCGTTGTCCAGCACCCAGAGGTAGGCGGCGAAGGCGTCCTCGACGGCTGCCGGGTAGGTGTGTTCGGGGGCGAGGCGGTAGTCGGCGGCGACGACTACGGTACGGGCCTGCTCGGCCAGCAACCGCGTGGCGTTGTCGTGGGTGTCCAGGCCGCCGACGACGAAGCCGCCGCCGTGCAGGTACAGCGCCACCGGCAGGTCGGGCTCGGTGGTGGGCCGGTAGACGCGGACGGGGATGTCGGGGGCTCCGTCGGGGCCGGGGATCGCGGTGTCGCGGACGTCGGCCATCTCGGCGAGCCGGGGGGCGGCCGTACTCTCCGCGGTTTCGCGGGCTCGCTCGGCGGCGAGGTCGAGGGTGTCGTCCCACCGCAGGTCGGGCTGGGTGCTCAGGTAGTCCGCCAGGGCGGGGTCGGGCTGCGCGGTCACCGTCTCCGTGCTCCTCTCAGCGCTGTAATCAGGCAATGCCACGAAAAGCGACATATATCCAATATCACGCAAAAGGCGCAGGCACGTCTTACCGGGTGCCCTCGACGTCGATCTCGAACCAGGCCACGTGCGTCGTGTGGGTCCAGTACTCCCCGCTGCGGGTGGTGCAGCTCTCGATGATGAGCTTGCCGCGGCCGTAGTCGTCGTTGTCGGCGCGCTCGGGGTCGTCGGAGGCGGCGGCGTGGCTGCGCTCGCCCTGATCTGCGACGGCGACCCGCACCCGGTCGCGGCCGGAGCGGATGAACAGGGTCATCACCCCGCCGGTCTGGCCCGAGCGCGAATGCAGCAGCGCGTTGGTGGCGAGTTCGCTGGAAGCGAGCTCGGCGTCGTCCAGCACGTTCGGCGGCGGATCCGCACGCTGCAGGAACTCCCGCACCCGCGCGCGGATCGAGCGGACCGCGGTGAGGTTGCCGACACAGCTCCAGACGGTGTGGTCGGTAGCGGCACCGGTGTCCTCACTGGCCTCCAGAGCGGCCGCCTCGGGCGGCTCGGACGCCTCGGACGCCTCGGGCGGCTCGGGCGGCTCGGGCGGCTCGTAGGAGCCGGGCTGGGCGCGGAAGCCGGGGCGGACGTCGCGAGCGAGGTCGTCGGCAGCGGCGTGTTCCCGGAGTCGCTGCGAATCACTCATTCCCGTCTCACTCCCCACATCACCACCGGGCGACAGCCGACGGCCTCACCTTAGACAACGGCACACCTCCACCAGGACAGCACATCGGGCCTTCCGGGCTCTCGCATACCCCGCAAAAGGCAGCCCCGTGTCGGCCCGTTTCACGCCAAAGGACGGCCGACAATCCCGAAGACGACCCATTGACCTGCATATTCATCGTAAGGGCAACCTCAAGGCAAGCCGACGTCCAAGCGCGGGGCGGCGCCGCTCGCCCCGACGCGGCCGCCAGGACACGATCCGGTGAATTACCTGACAGGCGCACCGAAGAACAACGATAATCGTTTCCATGAGGCGCCCGCGCCGGACACGGACGGGCGGAACGAAGACACCGGACCACCGAGGAGGCCACCTGTGAAGATCGCGTTCGCGGGGAAGGGCGGCAGCGGCAAGACCACTCTGTCGGCGCTGTTCACCCGCTACCTGGCGGCCGCCGGCGCGACCGTCGTCGCCGTCGACGCCGACATCAACCAGAATTTGGGCGCGGCACTGGGCCTGCCGCCCGAGGACCTGGCGGGCATACCCCCGCTGGGATCGCACCTGGCCGAGATCAAGGAGATCCTGCGCGGCAGCAACCCGCGCATCTCCTCGGCCGATGCGATGGTCAAGACCACGCCGCCCGGACGCGGCTCGCGCCTGCTGGACATGAGCCCGGACAACCCGATCCACCGTCGCTTCGGGCGGTCCGCCGCGGGCGCCACGCTCATGGCGACGGGCCCGTTCTCGGAGGATGATCTGGGCGTCGCCTGCTACCACTCCAAGGTCGGCGCCGCCGAGATGTACCTCAATCACCTGGTCGACGGCGCCGGGGAGTACGCGGTGGTCGACATGACCGCCGGGGCCGACTCCTTCGCCTCGGGCCTGTTCACCCGCTTCGACGTCACCTTCCTGGTGGCCGAGCCGACCCTGCGCGGAGTAGGGGTCTATCGCCAGTACGCCGACTACGCACGCGACCACGGCGTGGAGATCCGGGTCATCGGCAACAAGGTGCAGGACGAAGGCGACACGGAGTTCCTACGCGAGCACGTGGGCTCGGCGCTGGCGGCGTGCTTCGGCTTCTCGCCCTTCGTGCGCGCCATGGAGAAGGGCCGCCACCCGGAGTTGGGCGAACTGGAGGAGCAGAACGTCAAGACGCTGGCCTGGATGCGGGACAGCGTCGACGCCACAGCCAAGGACTGGCCCCGGTTCAGCCGCCAGAGCGCACAGTTTCACGCACGCAATGCGCGGGCCTGGGCCAACGCCGCCACCGGCGCGGACCTGGAGTCCCAGATCGACCCGGAGTTCGTGATGGGCCCGGAGGCTCTGAAGGCACAACGGGCGTGACGCGAGGACGGTGTCGGCACCGTGGCCGCGGCCCGCGGGCGCGCAACGGGGCCGACACCGCCCCACCCCCGGCCGACCGGATCCCGACCGCGACTGCGAAGGCGGGCGGGACTGAGTGAGCGACCGAACTGCCGAGCGCGGACAGAAAAACCGACAAAAGGGATGTTCGGCGCACCAAACAACAAGGTTTTACTACTCGGATGCATCGATCCGATCACGACTAACCGGACCCGAATGACAACTTCGACCCCGTGAACCACGCTTTGGCCGCCCGCAACCGGATACCTGCGGCACGACTTGCGATTATCGCAAACCCCCAGGTGAGACGGGAAATCGTCACCCTTGGTAACCGCGCGGCCGGACCCCTTCAACCGAGCGGGCAACACCGGGTGCGACCGATTGAACACGGCTTGACGTGCGCGTTCGCGGTGACAACTATCGAACGGTCGGCGCACGTCCGTGCGCGAGCGTCGACAGGCGCCTTCGCCGTGACCGGTCCGTCCCCAGGATTCCTGAACGGCGAACCAGCGCTGCGATCGATCCCCGACCGAACGAGGTTCCCGTGCCGTCCACACCTGCCGAGAGCAGTCATCACCCCGCCGATTCCGCGCCCGACTCCTCCCCCACCCGCCGCACGGTCCTGATGGCCGGCGCCGCTGGTGCCGTCGTCGTCCCGGCGCTCTCCGCGTGCGGCGGTGGCGGTTCCAGCGACTCCGGCGGCGGAGGCCGTCTGCGCGTCGGCGTAGCGGGGGGCTCCGCCCAGGACACCCTCGACGCCCACCAGCCGACCGACAACACCGACATCGCACGGTGCCACAACCTCTATGAGAGCCTCTGCCTCTTCGGCACCGACTACACCATCAAGATGGCGCTCGCCGAGTCGGTCGAGGTCGACGGCGACGCGAAACTGTGGACGATCAAGCTCAAGAAGGGCCTGAAGTTCCACGACGGCTCCGCGATCACCGCCGACTCGGTCATCCACACCCTGCGCCGCGTGACCGACCCCGAGGCGCTGAGCACCAGCTCCCAGCAGCTGTCCACGATGGACCGCGACAACCTGAAGAAGGTCGACGAGCTCACCGTCGAGGTGCCCTTCACCGAGCCCTACGTCACCTTCCGCGAACTCCTCGCCGAGTACGCCATGGGCATCGTGCCCGAGGGCTACGACCCCGAGAAGCCGATCGGCGCGGGGGCGTTCAAGTACACCTCGTTCACACCCGGCGAGCGCAGCCTGTTCGCCGCCTTCGACGGCTACTGGCAGGGGCGGCCGCAGATCGACGAGTTGGAGATCATCAACTTCCCCGACGAGACCGCCCGCGTCAACGCGCTGATCGGCGGCCAGGTCGACGCGATCAGCCAGCTGCCGCACAGCCAGCTGGAGGTCGTCAAGTCCAACGGCAACCTGCAGACCCTGGAGTCCGAGACGGGCATGTGGCTGCCGTTCACCATGCGCGTGGACAAGAAGCCGTTCGACGACGTACGGGTCCGCCAGGCGTTCCGGCTGATCGTCGACCGCGAGCAGATGGTCGACCAGGCCCTCGCCGGGCACGGCAGCGTCGGCAACGACATCTACGGCCGCTTCGACCCCGCCTACGACGAGGAGAAGCTGCCCGCCCAGCGCGAACAGGACATCGACGAGGCCAAGCGGCTGCTGGAGGAGGCCGGCTACGGCGACGGCCTGGAGGTGCAGCTGGTCACCGGCCCCATCAGCGCCGGCGCCGAAGCCGCCGCCCAGGTCCTCAAGGAGCAGGCCGCCGAGGCCGGCGTCACCGTCAAGCTCAAGCAGACCAACTCCACCGAGTACTACGGCGACAACTACCTCCAGTGGACCTTCGCCCAGGACTTCTGGGTCACCCGCAACTACCTCTCCCAGGCGGCACAGGGCTCCATGCCCAGCGCGCCGTTCAACGAGACGCACTGGGCCGACGAGGAGTGGATCCGGCTCATCAAGAAGGCCCGTGCGACCGTCGACGACAAGAAGCGCAACGAGATCATCCGCCAGGCCATGAAGATCGAGCACGAGCGCGGCGGCTACATCATCTGGGGCTTCGTCAACACCCTGGACGCCTTCCACTCCAAGGTGAAGGGGCTGGAGCCCTCGGTCACCGGGCACCCGCTGACCTCCTACGGGTTCCACCGGGTCCGCATCGAGGCCTAGCCCTCCCGCCCGTCCCGCCCCCGTCCCCGCGGGGCGGGACGCGTGCCACCAACCGGCCCCGCCCCGCTGACCGACGTCTCGCAAAGGCCGTCACACATGTCACGTCTGATCCTGCACCGCCTCTTCTACGGGTTACTGACCCTCTTCGTCGTGTCCCTCGTGGTGTTCCTGGCGACGCAGGCGCTGCCCGGCGACGCCGCCCGCGCCATGCTGGGCCGCAATGCGACACCGGAGCGCCTTGAGACGCTGCGGGCACAGCTCAACCTCGACGACCCGCTCGCCCTTCAGTACGGCAAGTGGGTCGCCGGGCTGTTCGTCCTCGACTTCGGCGACTCCTACGCCAACGCGCTGCCCGTCGCCGAGTACCTGGGCCCCCGGATCTCCGGCAGCCTCACCCTGATGGGGATATCGGCCGTCATCGCGACGCCGATCGCGGTGCTGCTGGGCGCGTTCAGCGCACTGCGCCGCGACCGCGCCGCCGACCACGCGACCTCGCTGGCCTCGCTCGTCGTGGCCGCCGTGCCCGAGTTCGCGGTGGGCATCCTGCTCATCCTGGCCTTCGCCACGGGCGCCCTGCACGTGCTGCCCGCGGTCTTCGCCGGCAGTGCGGGCTCCGTGCTGGCCGACCCCGTTCAGCTGGTGCTGCCGGTGGCCACGCTGGTCATCGCGGTGAGCCCGCCGATCATCCGGATGATGCGGGCCTCGATGATCGAGGTGCTGGAGAGCGAGTACGTGCAGCAGGCCCGGCTCAAGGGCCTGCCCGAGTCCACGGTCATCTGGCGGCACGCCGCGCCCAACGCCATCGGGCCGGTCGCCCAGGTCATCGCGGTTCAGCTGGGCTGGCTGGCAGGCGGCGTGGTCGCCATCGAGTTCCTGTTCGGGTTCCCCGGAATCGGGCTCGCCCTGATGGACGCGATCGCCACCCGCGACATCCCCGTCGTCCAGGCGGTCACGCTGCTGATCGCCATGGTCTACATCGTGGTCAACCTGCTGGCCGATGTGGTGGGTCTGGCCGCCAACCCGAAGGTGAGGGTGTCCTCCCGATGAGCTCCGCAACCCTGCCCGCCGACGCAAACACAGACGCCCCAGCCCCCGCGTCCCCGGCACCCCGCCGCGCCGGGCTGTTCCGCGCCGCGTGGGGGCACGGCCGCACCAAGACCGGCCTCGTGCTGGCCGGCGCCGTTGTGCTCGTCGCGGCCGTCGGCCCCTTCATCAGCCCCTACTCCCCCACCGAACTGGTGGGAACGCCCAACAGCACCTCCGTCGACCAGACGGTGTTCGGAACCGACGGCATCGGCCGCGATGTGCTGAGCCGGTTCCTGCACGGCGGCTACACGCTGATCGCCATCGCCGTCTCCGCGGCGCTGAGCGGCGTCGTGCTGGGCGCGGCGCTGGGCATCGTCGCCGGCTACACCCGCGGGTGGACCGACGAGCTGCTCATGCGCACCAACGACATGATGCTGGCGTTCCCGCAGCTGGTCCTCGCGCTGCTGGTGATGTCGATCATCGGCCCGCAGGTGTGGCTGATCGTGGCACTGATCGGCGTCTCGCACGCCTCCCGGGTCGCGCGCGTCGCCCGCGAGGCCACCCTGAAGGTCGTCGAACAGGACTTCGTGAAATCCGCCGAGGCCATCGGCCTGTCGCGGTGGCGCATCATGAGCACCGAGATCCTGCCCAACATCACCAGCCCGCTGCTGGTCGAGCTGGGGCTGCGGATCACCTACTCGGTCGGCATCATCGCCACGCTGAGCTTCCTCGGCATGGGCCTGCAACCGCCGACGGCCGACTGGGGCCTGATGATCAACGAGAACCGCGTCGCCATCACGGTGCAGCCCTGGGCGGTCGTCCTGCCGGTCACCGCGGTGGCGCTGCTGACCATCGGCGCGAACCTCATCACCGACGGCCTCGCACGAGCGTCGATCGGCATCGATCGGGGGGTGGAGAAATGAGCAGTACGCAGACCCGGCCGCAGGAGGGCGAACAGCTCGCACTGGAGGTCGAGGGCCTCACCGTCATCGGCCGTCCCTCCGACGTCGAGATCATCAGCGACATCTCACTGCGGGTGCGCCGCGGCGACATACTCGGCCTCGTCGGGGAGTCGGGATCGGGCAAAACCACCCTGGGCCTGGCTCTGCTGGCCCACTGCAAGCGCGCCACCGAGGCCACGGCGGGCAGCATCGTGCTGTCCGGCGAGGCGCTGCTGGGCCGCGACGCCGCGGCGGTGCGGCGGATGCGCGGCCGGTCGGTGGCCTACATACCGCAGTCCCCCGCCTCCGCGCTCAACCCGGCGCTGCGGCTGGGGACCCAGCTGCGCGAGGCGCTGCACGACGCCACCGGCGGGCGCGGAGGCGCCGAGGCCGAGGGCGGACCCGCCTCCTCCGACACCGACGCACGCGTCCGCGAAGTGCTGCGCGAGGTCGCCCTGCCCGACGACGGCCGGTTCCTGCGGCGCTACCCGCACCAGCTCTCCGGCGGTCAGCAGCAGCGGGTGGCCATCGCGATGGCGTTCATCGGCTGCCCCGACCTGATCGTCCTGGACGAGCCCACTACCGGGCTCGACGTGACCACGCAGGCGCACGTGCTGCAGACGATCCGGCAGATGACCCGCGAGTACGGCACGGCCGGTGTCTACATCAGCCACGACATGGCGGTAGTGGCCGACCTCGCCGACGACCTCGCGGTCATGTACCAGGGCGACGTCGTCGAGCACGGCCCGGCGGCCGAGGTGCTGGCGAACCCGGGCCACCCCTACACCGTCCAACTGCTGCGCGCGGTGCCGCTGCTGAAGACCGAGGGGCACACCCGCCCCGACGGCGGCGGCGAGTCGGACGAGCCGCTGCTGCGCGTGCGCGGCCTGCAGGCCGGCTACGGTTCGGCCACCGTGCTGCAGGGCATCGACCTCGATATCCGGCGCGGCGAGTGCGTCGCGCTACTGGGCGAGTCGGGCTCGGGCAAGACCACATTGTCGCGCTCCCTGGTCGGTCTGCACCACCAGTTCAGCGGCGAGGCGGTCTTCGCCGGTGCGCAGCTGGCCACCAGCAGCTACCGGCGCAGCGCCGAGCAGCGCCGCCGCGTCCAATACGTCTTCCAGAACCCCTACGAGGCCCTCAACCCGCGCAAGCGGGTGCGCGACCTCATCCTGGGGCCCTACACCCACCTGGTCGGCAAGCCCGGCGATCCCGACCGCGTGGTCGCCACGGCGCTGGAGCGCGCCGCGCTGCCGGCCGCCTACGGCAACCGCTACCCCGACCAGCTCAGCGGCGGTGAGCGCCAGCGGGTGTCCATCGCCCGCGCGGTGGCGACCACCCCCGAGCTGCTGATCTGCGACGAGATCACCTCGGCGCTGGACGTGTCGGTGCAGGCGGAGATCGTCGAGCTGCTCCGCAACCTGCAACGCGACGGGATGGCGCTGCTGTTCGTCACGCACAACATCGCACTGGTCTCCAACATCGCCCAGCGGGTGGCGGTGCTGAACAAGGGCGAGATCGTGGAGCACGGCGACGTCGGCACGGTGATGTCCGACCCCACCCATCCCTACACCCGGGCGCTGATCGCCGACACGCCCGATTTCGAACTGTCGTTGGGCGAAGCTCAGTTGGCCCCGGAGCCGGTCGGCGACCCCGCGCCGGCCCGCCGGGACTGATCCGGGCGGGCCGCGGCCGGCTTCAGCCGCCGCGGCCCGTCGTCAGTTCCAAGGCCTCATCGGCGATCTCCAGTTCCTCGTCGGTCGGCACCACCAGCACCGCGGTGTCCGCGCCCTCCGGCGACACCTCGCGTTCGCCCGACGCCACCGCCGCGTTGCGTTCCGGGTCGAGCGCCAATCCCAGGTGCTCCAGCCCCGCCAGCGCGCGCTCGCGGATCCGGGCGTCGTTCTCGCCGACTCCGGCGGTGAACACCAGCGCGTCGACGCGGCCCAGCACCGCCGTGTAGGCGCCGATGTACTTGCGCAGCCGGTGGCAGTAGAGGTCCAGCGCCAGCTGCGCCCCGTGCTCGCCCGCATCGGCGCGGCGCCACACCTCGCGCATGTCGTTGGCGCCCGACAGCGCCAGCAGCCCGCTCTCACGGTTGAGCACGGCGTCGACGTCGCCCGGAGCCAGCCCGGCGGTGCGCTCCAGGTAGCCGGGCACCGACGGATCGACGTCCCCGCTGCGGGTGCCCATCACCAGCCCTTCCAGCGGCGTCATGCCCATGGAGGTGTCGACGCTGCGCCCGCCCGCGACGGCGGTGGCGCTGGCGCCGTTGCCCAGGTGCAGCACGATCGAGTCGACGTCGGCGGGCTCGGCGTCCAGCCACTCGGCGGCCCGGCGCGAAACGTAGGCGCACGAGGTGCCGTGGAAGCCGTAGCGCCGCACGCCGTGCTCGGCGCGCCAGGAGTCGGGCACCGCGTAGGTGTAGGCGGTCTCGGGCAGAGTCTGGTGGAAGGCGGTGTCGAACACGGCCACGTGCGGCACGTCGGGCAGCACCTTGCGGCCGACCCGGATCCCCTCCAGGTTGGCCGGATTGTGCAGCGGCGCCAGCGGGGCCAGTTCGGCGACGGTGTCGAGGACCGCGTCGTCGACGACGACGGGCCGGCTGAACCGGGCTCCGCCGTGCACCACGCGGTGGCCCACCGCGGCCAGTTCCACTTGCGCCAGGTCGGGCCCGGCCTCGGCGAAGGCGTCGAGCACCGCCCGCAGCCCGGCCTCGTGGTCGGGGAACGGCCCGGACCGGGTGAGCGGCTCGCCCCCGGTGTGGTGGACCAGTTCGGCGCCGTCCTCGCCGATGCGCTGCACCGACCCGGACGCGCCGGGCCGCCGCCGGACCATGTCCAGCAGTCGGTACTTGATCGAGGACGAGCCGCTGTTGACGACGAGGACGTGGCTCATGCCGCGGTTCCCTCCTGTGGCTGTCGTGGCCGGGCCTCCCGTGCCGCGTGGGCCTGTACCGCGGTGATCGCGACCGTGTCGACGGCGCCCTGCACGGCGGCGCCGCGGAAAGGTCGTCGGCCGGCCTGCGCAGCCCCCGCGGGATCGGCCCGGCGGCCACCGCGCCCGCGCTGCGCTGCAACCCTTTTCGACTTCTTCGGGGACTCGGACCCGGCACGGCGGACCCCGAACACGCGGACAAGGTGCCTTCCGGCCACTGCACTACCCGCAGCACGGCCCGGCACGCCCGGCACGCGGCCCTGCTCGGCCGCAGTACGGCCGCGCTATTCCGCGCCTCCTGCCGGGCGGCCGAGCGGCGACGCCGTCAGAACAGCACCGAACGCACCGCGCCGACCTCGCGGAAGCCCACTCTGCGGTAGCTCGCCCGGGCTGCGGTGTTGAAGTCGTTGACGTAGAGGGTCACCCGCGGCGCGATCTCGGCGAGTGCGTAGCGCACGACCGCGGCCATGCCGGTCACCGAGTAGCCCTTGCCGCGCAGCTCGGGGTGCACCCACACGCCCTGCACCTGGCAGGCGTGCTTGGTGACGGCGCCGATCTCGGCCTTGAACACCACCCGGCCGTCCTCGATGCGGGCGAACGCCCGGCCGGTGCGCACCAGCTCCTCGATGCGGGCGCGGTAGAGCGAGCCGCCGTCGCCGGAGTCGGGCGGCACCCCGACCTCCTCGGTGAACATGGCGACGCAGGCCGGCAGCAGGATGCCGAGCTCGCCGGGGGTGACACGGCGCACGTGCGGATCGGCTTCGATGCGGGAGGGCTGGGAGATCTCCATGACCGGCTGGCAGGCGCGGATGGCTCGGGCGGGCCCCCAGGCGGGGCTGAGCCGCTCCCACAGGTCGGCGACAACCTCGACGGGGCCGACGATGGAGGAGCAGCGCCTGCCCTGCCAGCGGGCGTGCTCGGAGAACTGCCGGATCGCGCCGGGGCCGGCGTTGACCGGTACGAGGTTGGCGCCGGAGTAACACAGCGCGGTGATGCGGCCGCGCTCGATGTATCCCCACAGTTCGGCGCCGAGGCGGCCGGAGTCGATGCCGCTGCGCAGCCGCGAGCCGACGAAGACGTTGCCGACAGGGTCGGCGTCGAGCAGCGCCTGGACGGAGTCGCGGTCACGCTCGTCGAGCACGCGCACCGATGAGGTCCGCAGCACCCGCATCACCCCGTCCGGTAGCGGGCGGTCCCGCCGTGCGCGTGGGGCCGCACGGTGGCGGCCTCTCGGATCGGGCCCGCGCCGTGAACAGTCATGTTCCTCGCTTCACAGACTAATCGACCCCTGCTCCGGGCGGGGATCGCCACTCCCCCGCGGGCGCGTCGCGGGCGCGGGGCCTGTGATGGGCCGTTCGCACCGGAGGCGGACCGCGGGTGAGCGTGCCGGTCAGAGGGTGGAGGGACGAGGCCCCGCCTGCGGTTCCCGGGGGTCGGGGCCGTTTCGGGGCGGCGGCTCGGGCTCGGGCGGTGGCGCGGCCGGACACGTGAGGTCGGCCCGCGCCGGGCCGCCGCCTGCCGCGGGCAGCGAGCCGTCGCGCAGGTAGTCGGCGACGGCTCCGTCGATGCAGGGGTTTCCGCCGAGCGCGACGCCGTGGGAGCGGCCCTGCTCCTCGATCACCAACCGGGAGCCGGGGAAGCGCTCGCGCATGGCGAAGGCGCCCTCCGCCGGGGTGGGGCCGTCGTGCTCGGCCTGCAGCAGCAGGGCGTCGACCCCGGCGGCGCCGACCTCGAACCAGGTGCGGCTCTGGGCGGGCCAGAACGCGCACGGCATGTTGTACCAGATGTTGTTCCACGACTGGAACGGGGCTTCGGCGTGCGCCGCGGCCCCGTCCTCCAGCCAGGTGCGCGGATCACCGGGCCAGCGGGAGTCGGTGCACTGGGTGGCGAGATAGGCCCCGTAGGTGGGGTCGGTGCCGGTGCTCTGGCCGTACTTGCCGTGCACCTCGACCAGCCCCGCCGTGTCGCCGCGGCGGTAGTCGGCCAGCGCCCGGGCCAGCTCGGGCCACGCGGCGGAGGTGTAGGCGGCGGTGATGTAGGCGTTCTCCAGTTCGGTGGCGCCCACGGTGCCTTGTGCAGGGTGTTCGGCGAGGCGCCGCCGGGCTGTGTAGTAGGCGGCGGAGGTTTCGCGCGCCGTGCCGCCCAAGCCGTATGCGGAATCGTGGCGTGCGGTCCAGGCGAAGAAGTTCTGCGCGGCCGCGTCCAGCGAGCGGCTCTGGCGCAGGTTGCTGCGGTACCAGGGTCGGCCCGGGTGCACGACGCTGTCCAGAACCAGGCGGCGCACCCGTTCGGGGTAGCGCGTGGCGTAGACGGCGCCGAGCAGGCTGCCGTAGGAGTAGCCGAGGTAGTCGATGCGGTCGGCGCCCAGGGCGGCGCGCAGGGCGTCGACGTCGGCCGCCGAGTCCGCGGTGGTCATGTGCCCCAGCAGGGCGCCGGTGGAGTCGGCGCAGGCGGCGGCGTAGTCGGCGGCGCGCTCGACCAGGCGGGCGGATTCACCCGGGCCGCCGGGGACGGTGTCGGGGCGCGGGGCCCGGAAGTAGGCGGGATCGCAGGAGACGGCGGGGGTGCTCGTGCCGGTACCGCGGGGGTCGAAGGCCACCACGTCGTAGTGGTCGCGCAGGTCGGCGGGCAGCGCGGCCGCGGTGCGCGAGGCCCAGACGCGTCCCGGGCTGCCCGGACCTCCGGGGTTGACCACGAGGACGCCGGTGCGTTCCGCACGCGCGGTGACGCGGGAGATCGCGAGTTCGACCGTGCGGCCGCCCGCGCCCGGGCCCCGATCGAGTGGCACGGTCAGCCGCGCGCACCGCATCGGGGCGCCCTCGGCGGCAGTGAGACCGCTGCACTCGCCCCACTCCAGCGGCCCCGCCTGTGTTGCCGCGGCGACAGCGGGTCCGGGTACCACCGCCGCCGCGACCAGCGCGGCGCCCGCCGCTGCGGCCGCCCACCGCGCAGAAGCCGCACCCGCCCCCATGCTGCGTTGAGCCATGAGGTGAATTCTCTCCGTAGCCGGAGGGAATCCGGCGAAGCGACACGGCACGGGCGGCACGAGTCGGCTGCGGCGGCGAAAACCCCGGCGAGCGCCGTGCTCGCCGGGGTCGCCGCGGCCTTTGCCGGCGGCCGAGGGCCGCCCGGGGTCAGCCGGCGACGGAGACCGAGGGCTCGCCGGGCTCGGCGCCGTCGGCCTGCATGTCCTCGGCGATGCGCATGGCCTCGTCGATCAGGGTCTCGACGATCTTGGCCTCGGGGACCGTCTTGATGACCTCGCCCTTGACGAAGATCTGCCCCTTGCCGTTGCCGCTGGCGACACCGAGATCGGCGTCGCGGGCCTCGCCCGGGCCGTTGACCACGCAGCCCATGACGGCCACGCGCAGCGGGACCTCCATCCCCTCCAGACCCGCGGTGACCTCGTCGGCCAGCTTGTAGACGTCGACCTGCGCCCGACCGCAGCTGGGGCAGGAGACGATCTCCAGGCCGCGCTCACGCAGTCCCAGCGACTCCAGGATCTGGTTGCCGACCTTGACCTCCTCGGCGGGCGGCGCCGACAGCGACACGCGGATGGTGTCGCCGATGCCCTCGGCCAGCAGCGCGCCGAAAGCGACCGAGGACTTGACCGTGCCCTGGAAGGCGGGCCCGGCCTCGGTGACGCCAAGGTGCAGCGGATACTCGCACTGCTCGGCGAGCAGGCGGTAGGCGTTGATCATCACGACCGGATCGTTGTGCTTGACCGAGATCTTGATGTCGCGGAAGCCGTGCTCCTCGAACAGCGAGCACTCCCACAGCGCGGACTCCGTCAGCGCCTCAGGAGTGGCCTTGCCGTGCTTCTCCAGCAGCCGCTTGTCCAGCGAACCGGCGTTGACACCGATGCGGATGGGCACCCCGGCGTCGCTCGCGGCCTTGGCGATCTCGCCGACGCGGTCGTCGAACTTGCGGATGTTGCCGGGGTTGACGCGCACGGCCGCACAGCCGGCGTCGATCGCGGCGAAGACGTACTTGGGCTGGAAGTGGATGTCGGCGATCACCGGGATCTGGGACTTCTTGGCGATGATCGGCAGGGCCTCGGCGTCGTCGGCGCTGGGCACCGCGACACGCACGATCTGGCAGCCCGAGGCGGTCAGCTCGGCGATCTGCTGCAGCGTGGAGTTGATGTCGGATGTGACGGTGGTCGTCATCGACTGCACGGAAACGGGGGCGTCCCCACCGACCGGGACATTGCCGACCATGATCTGCCGCGATTTCCGCCGCTGCGCGAGCGGGCGGGGCCGGGCGGCGGGGATTCCAAGATCGACGGTCACGCGTTTTCACCTCACGGCTGCCGGGGGCTCGGCCGGCAGCGTCGTTAGAAGTCGGTTTGAAATCTGGGCAGCGGGCAAGCGACGAGCCGCCGCCGGGGGCGCCGGATCGGACTCCGGACGCTCCGACACGCTGCCAAGGCTACCCGTATCGAGCAGGACGTTACGCCCTGGCCGAGAGAACAGAGGGTGACCG
The DNA here is from genome assembly GCF_004323735.1 of Streptomonospora litoralis. Lineage (GTDB taxonomy): Bacteria > Actinomycetota > Actinomycetes > Streptosporangiales > Streptosporangiaceae > Streptomonospora > Streptomonospora litoralis. The sequence goes on from NZ_CP036455.1 coordinate 4,500,002, forward strand.
TTCGCAGCGTGATTGCGGTGATTCGCCCGCATCACGTTCAGGAGATCACGGGCGAAGCGGGGCAACCCGGAGCGGGAGATCCCGCGCTCGCCGGTCACCTCGGCCCCATCGGCCCCATCGGCCCCATGCGCAACAAGCGGCACGATAACGGACATAGCTAACGCTGGGCGGCCGACATTTCCCGCTCACGCCAAACGACGGATACGAAACGGAACCGGCGCCGTGGGGCCGCTGAGCCGTGCCGTCGGAGAGGCGACCCGCAGTCCGGGCCGCTCGGCAGTATCACTGGTCACTGTCACTGGGTCAGCCGCACCGGGTTGACCACGTCGGCGACCAGCAGCATCAGGCTGAACACCACGAAGCAGGCCACCACGAGGTAGGCGACCGGCATCAGCTGGGCGACGTCGAAGGGACCGGGGTCGGGCCTGCGGAACAGCCGCGCCAGGCGCCTGCGCAGCGACTCCCACAGCGCACCGAAGATGTGCCCGCCGTCCAGCGGCAGGATCGGCACCATGTTGAAGGCGAACAGGAACAGGTTGACCCCGGCGAGCATGTTCACCAGGAACACGACGCGGTCGGTCAGCGGAATGGGCTGGGAGAGCACCTCTCCGCCGATGCGCGAAGCGCCCACGATGCCCACCGGCGAGTCCACACCCCGCTCCTCGCCGAGGAACGCCGCACCGAAGACGTCGTCGACCTTGGAGGGGAGTTCGACCAGAGCCTGGGCGACGCCCACGACCGACCCCCACATCGTCTCCGCCGACTCGGCCACGGTCAGCGGCCTGCGCTCCTGGGCGAACGTGATGCCCAGGAACCCGGCCGACTCGGTGGCCGGCACCCGGTAGCCCTGGTCGTCGGTGACGATCTCGCCGTCGGGGCCCCTCTCGTAGACGATGTCGCCCTCGCCGTCGCGGGCGACCACCTGGTTCTCGATGAGATCGACGGTGAGCGTGCGGGTCTCGCCGTCGCGCTCGATCGTCATCTGCGTGGGACCGATGTGCTCGCGGATGGCGACGTTGACCGCGTACCAGTCGGGCGTGGGCTCGCCGGCCAGGCCCACGATCTCGTCGCCCGGCTCCAGGCCCGCCTGGCTGGCCGGGGTCGGCGGGGCGTCGGCCGGGCAGTCGGTCCGCGTGGAGTCGGCCGGCAGCACGCACTGGGCGACGGTGCCGACGGTGTTGGTGTTCTGCGGCAGGCCGATCCCCATCATGATGATGGTGAACAGCACGATGGCCAGGATCAGGTTCATCGCGGGGCCGGCGACCATGACGATGATGCGCTTCCACGGCGCGCGCTGATAGAACTGCCGGTCCTCGTCGCCGGGTTCGAGTTCGACGCTGTTGGCCTCGCGGGCGTCCTCGACCATGGCGCGCCAGCGCGACATCGGCTTGCCGGAAGTCTGGCGGGGCTTGGCGGCGGGCGGGATCATGCCGACCAGCCGCACGTAGCCGCCCAGCGGCACCAGCTTGACGCCGTACTCGGTGTCGCCCCACTTGCGCGACCACAGGGTCTTGCCGAAGCCGACCATGTACTGCGTACAACGGATGCCGAACATCTTGGCGGTGGAGAGGTGGCCCAACTCGTGCCAGGCGATGGAGAAGAGCAGCCCCAGGAAGAACAGCACGATCCCCAGGGCGGTCAGTAGTGTGACCATGGACCTCTCCCCGTACCTCTCCTCATGTCGGCGCCGCGACGAGCTCCCGGGCGCGGCGGCGCGCCCATTCGTCGGCCGCATAGAGCTCGGCCGGCGAGAGGTCGGACGCGGCAGCCCCCACCCGATGCTCTGAGACTACCTGCGCCACCGTGTCCACGATCGCAGGGAATGCCAGGGTTTCGTCCAGGAAGGCGGCGACAGCCACCTCGTTGGCGGCGTTGTAGACGGCGGGCGCGGTGCCTCCGGCCGCCCCGACCTCGCAGGCCAGGGAGACCGCGGGGAACGCCTCGTGGTCGAGCGGGGCGAACGTCCAGGTGTGGGCGCTGGTCCAGTCGACGGGCGGCGCGGCGGCGCGGACGCGCTCGGGCCAGCCGATGCCGTAGGCGATCGGGATGCGCATGCTGGGCGGACTGGCCTGGGCGAGCGTGGAACCGTCGACGTATTCGACCATCGAGTGGATGACCGACTGCGGGTGCACCACGACCTCGATCCGCTCGAAGGGGATGTCGAAGAGCAGGTGGGCCTCGATGACCTCCAGCCCCTTGTTGACCAGTGTCGCCGAGTTGACGGTGATCACCGGGCCCATGTCCCAGGTCGGGTGGTTCATGGCCTCGGCGGGGGTGACCCCGGCCAACTGATCCCGGCTGCGGGCGCGGAACGGGCCGCCGCTGGCGGTGATGACCAGTCGGCGCACCTCGTCCAGCCGGGCGGCGACCTGCCCTTGGGCGAGGCTGGTGAGCTCGCCGGGGGCCGCCCGGGGGAAGCACTGGGCCAGCGCGAAGTGCTCGGAGTCGACCGGCACGATCTGGCCGGGCTGGGCCACCGCGCGAACCAGGGGGCCGCCGACGATCAGCGACTCCTTGTTGGCCAGGGCCAGCAGCCGCCCGGCGCGCAGCGCGGCCAGTGTGGACTCCAGCCCCAGGGCACCGGTGATGCCGTTGAGGACGACGTCGCACTGCCAGGCCGCGAGCTCCGCCACCCCTTCGGCCCCGGCCAGCACTTTGGCCGCGGAACCGCGTTCGCGCAGGCGCGCCGAGACACCACCGGCGGCGCGGGGGTCGGCGACCGCCACGACCTCGGCGCCGAGCCTGCACGCCTGATCGGCGAGGAGGTCGGCCCGGCCTCCGCCTGCCGCCAGCCCCACTACACGGAAGCGGTCGGGTTCGGCCGTGACGACCTCGATCGCCTGGGTTCCGATGGAGCCGGTGGACCCGAGGATCACGACCTCGCGCCGACGGTCGGCAGGGACGTCCGCAAGAAGCTGCTCCGCGATTCGCACCCCGCCATTGTCGCGCATCGCAGCAGGTCCGGAGCCGCCGTCCACAGGCCCGCCGTACCGACCGGCGCCGGTGTCTACCCGACCGACCCGCCAGGCAATCCCAAAGTAGTCATCTGATTACCCAAAGTGTGGCATGATCCGGTGCCATGAACTCACCCGTCGCCCACAAGCTCATCGGCACCCTGCTCAGCGCCGTCGCGGCGCTCGGCGGACTTCCCGCGGCAGAGCCCGCGCACGAGGCCACCGCCCCGGGCGGCGCGGCTTCCTCGGGCGCCTCCGCCGCAGCCGCGGCACCCGCCGCGGAAAGCGCCGAGGCCCCGACGGCGCCGGACAGGCCGACCGCCGACGAGGGCGGCGTCATACGGCAGGCCGCCGCTGTCGGGGCGGACGAGCACCGCGCGGTGCTGGACTACTGGACCCCCCGCCGCATGGCCGAGGCCGCGCCGCTGGTGCCCGCGCTCAACGACCTCGCCGACACCCTGCTGCCCGGCTCCCCCACCGACCGGCAGGCCGCGGGACCCGGCACCGGCGCCCCCTGGCAGGGCGGCGGCCGCGTGGCGCGCACCACGGGAAAGGTGTTCCTCGCTCTCGACGGACGCGACTTCACCTGCTCGGCCGCGGTGGTCTCGGCCGACAACCGCGACACGGTCATCACGGCCGGGCACTGCCTGAAGGACGGCAGCGGCCCGTGGGTGGGCAAGTGGGTGTTCGTCCCCGGCTACGACGACGGCGAGAGCCCGTACGGCCGCTACACCGCCCGGCAGATGTTCGTCGCGCCGCAGTGGGCGGAGGGCTCCGACGACAGCTACGACTTCGGCATGGCGGTCCTCAACCGCGCCGGCGGCGACCACGTGCAGGACCGGGTCGGCGCCCAGCGCATCGCCTTCGGCACCGAGCCGGGCGACCCCACCTACTCGTTCGGCTACCCCGCCACCGGCCGCTTCGAGGGGCGGCGGCTGCACTACTGCTCGGGCCCCACCGTCGACGACGACGGCGGCACCACCGCCAACGGCATGGCCTGCACCATGACCGAGGGCTCCAGCGGCGGCCCGTGGCTGAGCGGATTCGACGAGGGGTCCGGACGCGGCACCGTGGTCTCGGTCATCAGCTTCAAGTACGCCGGCGACACCCGCACCCAGTACGGCCCCTACCTGGGCCGCGCCGCACGCCGGGTCTACGACCGCGCGCAGTCCTACTAATAAGCCGTGTTTAAGAACGCCGGTCTGCTGGGCGACCTTGTTGGTCTGCCGGGAAACGGGTGGACTTGCCTGAAAAGCGGCGGCGACGGTGGCGGACGGCTGGGCCCGTGCCCAACACGCCGGGTGCTCGCCGGTGGCCCATCCGACGACGCGGCGAGGGCACCGCGGGGTGCCGCCCGCGCCCAACGGATCGGGTGCTCGCCGGTGGCGCGCCCGACGGGGGCGGCGGCTCGGCTCTGCTGGGCGGCCTTGTCGGTCTGCCGGGTGGATGGGTGGTCCTAGGGAAAAGCGGCGCCGAGGACGGCGCAGGGTTCGGCCCGCGGTCGTCGGTTCCGGTGCTCACCGGTGGCGGCGCCCGACGAGAGCGGCGACGACGCCGGCGGGGCCGGGTCTGCGGTAGTCGGGGCGGCGGTCACCGGCCCCGGCCGCGGGTGGTCGAGGCCCGGAGGGCCGCCGCCCGGTTACCGGTGAGGGCGCGACGCGGGGCTCTCGGCGGCGGTCATGCGGCCGGGTCGGGGCCACGAGATGCACGTACGTGCGGCGGCACCCGCCTCGGTGCCGCCCCGAGGCGCCAGCTTGGCAACGTCATCTTGCGATACGAAAGAACATGGGGTGTTCTGTCCACCAATGCCCGAGTCCCCGGCGGGCCCGCGCCCGCGCTGCGGCGGCGGTGGCGCACGAGGCGCGCCGAATGGCGCGAAAACACCCCCGACGTCAACTTTTCGTGCACCTCGTGGCCGCCGCGTCCGCCGAGGCCGCCCGCAAAACGGGCATAGGCCCCCAAAATTCCACCCCATCGGGCGGTGGGGCCCCCGTCGGCCGCGCCCGGGCGCCACGAGCGACGTGTCGTCGCCCCCCGGCCCCCGATCCGGCGCCACCGGGCCGTGCGGGCACCCGCGACCGCGCCCCGCCGCGCTGCCTCCACCCTGTGCGGGCCCGGCAGGGGACACGGCGACACCCAGCCGGCCCGCCGGCGCCGGTAGGTCCCCTATGCCGGTCCATCCGGCGATGATCGCGAACTTATGGCCGCGGAATACGCCTTCCTGCGACCATAAGTTCGCGATAGACGCGCCAAGCCGCGCCGAGTCTGTCTGCAGGGCCCGGCAGACCAACAAGGCCGCCCAGCAGACCCGAGCCGCCCCTCCCCCCGTACCGCCACCGGCGGTCCCCGCTCCCTCGACCGCGGGCCCCGGCCCGCCATCGTCACCTGTGCCCGCTGCTCCCCATCACTCAGCCCGCCGCCCGGCAGAGGCAAGGCCAAGGGCAAGTCCGCGTAAACGGATCCGAGCCGTACGGCCCGGCCGCCCATGCGAGCCGGACCGATCCAGCCCTTCTCAAACACGGCTCAGGGCGCCGGCGGCGCGGCCGCGACCGGTTCTTCACGCCGGCGCCCGAACACCAGCAGTCCCAGCAGCAGCGACACCACCAGCAGCACGGCCATGGCGATGAGCAGCGGCGGCGCCCCGAACTGCACGATCAGCGGAACCGCGGCCGCGGTGATCAGCCCGCCGCCGAAGAACGGTTCCACGATCAGCTGCTTGTAACCGAACGCCGGGTAGGCCGGTGTGCGCAGCTCGGGGTCGGCGATGCGCATGAGGATGAGGCCCGTCGCGGTCACGCCGAGCGACTGGCCCAGATCGCCGATGCCGCGCTCGAACCAGTAGGACGGCAGCATCCGCGGCGCCAGGAACAGGAACACGCCGATGCAGTAGAGAACCCCGGTCGCCGCCAGCAGCAGGAACGGAACCAGGTTGGCCGCGATGACCTGCAGCGACAGCGTCCCAAGGGCGGAGATGATCAGCGCGTCGAGCGCGAAGCCCTGAATACGCTCCACCATCTGCCGGTCGACCACCTGCAGCCGGTCGAACCGGTCGATGACCAACTGCATCACGATCCCGCCGATCATCGCCAGCGGGAACAGCGGGACGAACGCGAACAGCTCGATGGTGTCGGCCCAGAGCATCCGCTCCAACGCCTGCAGCCCCCACAGCAGCAGCTGGCCGAGAATGACGGCGATCGCGAGCAGGCCGAAGTGCAAGGCCAGCGGCTCGATCGAGGACGGGTGCACGGTCAGTGTGGCCGCGGCGGTGCGGTTCTCGCGCTCGACCACGCCCATCCGCTCGGCCACCGACGGCTTGGCCGTCGAGGTCAGCTCTCGGGTGCGACCGGTGCGCACGCCCCAGTTGATGAGCACGATGCCGGCGATGATGCCGGTCAGCAGGCCGATGGTGGCCATGCCCAGCGCCAGGTCCTCGCCCTCGGGAAAGCCCGCCTGGGCGAAGGTCTCGTCGAGTCCGGCCGCGGTGCCGTGGCCGCCCTCGAAACCGATCTCGATGAGTGCGCCGGTCAACGGGGGCAGCCCGAACACCGGTCCGAGCACCAGTAGCGCCAGCAGCAGGCCCACCACGTACTGCCCGGAGCTGAAGGTCAGCCCCAGCGCGATCTGCGGCGCGGCCAGCCGCCCGGCATAGCGCAGGTTGGGGATGCGCCTGCCCAGGAACAGACCGGCGAAGACCACGGAGATGAGCAGCCCCGGAAGGGCGCTCCACACCTGGAGGACGCCGCCGCCCCACAGACCGCCCTCGACGAAGCGGTCGGTGCCCATGGCCGCGGCGAGACGGCCGAAGACGCCGGGGCCCAGCAGCAGCGCGATCCCGCCGCCGATGATAGAGCTGGGCAGGAACAGCCGCTGCGCGAGCTTCCAGCGCACCCGGATGAGCTTGGCCACCAGGAGCACCACCCCGATCAGGAGCAGCGCGAATCCGATCGCTTCGGGAGTCATCTGATCCTTTTCCCCGCTTCCCCGCAACACGGCGTCACCGGAAGAGCCCCGCGGGCCGGGCGCATCCGGAATGGTCAGCGCCGCAATGCTACGACCGGCACTCGGGTGGTCGCGGACAGCGACGCCGCCGCGCCCACCGTGCGAACCGGGTAACCGGCGACGCACACGGCCGCCGCCGCAGCGTTGTGCGGCACACGAGCGGCGACCGGGACGACACCCGAGAGAAGATTCACCATTGCGTACCGCCGCGGCCGCCGCGGCCGCCGCGGCGCCGATCGACAGCCCCGACCGCCCGCGCGGCCGCACGAAGCCCCCCCGGCGCCCGCACGGCGGACTTCCACCGGCGAGCATACTCCGCTACGTTACTGCGGCATGCCCGACCGTGACATCGCGGCGGCCGCCGCAAGGCCCCCCGCCCCCTCGCGCACCCGCCGCCGCACCCTCCGCAACGTGTCGGCCCTGGCCGCTTCGGCGGTGGCGACCGCCGCCGCCCTGGCCGCCGGGCCCGCCCCCGCGGCCGCCGGCACCGCCGCCGGAGTCGCCGATCTGCGCTCCGACATCGCCGCCCTGCTAGCCGACCCGCAGCTCGACGGCGCGTCCTCGGGCGTGCTGGTACGCAGCCTCACCCGCGGCGACGTGCTCTACAGCAGCGATGCCCGAACGGAGCTCGTCCCGGCCTCAAACGCCAAACTGCTCACCTCCGCGGCCGCGATGGAGGTGCTCGGCCCCGACTACCGGTTCACCACCACCCTCGCCGCGGGCGAGGATCCCGGCGACGGCGTCGTCGACGGCGACCTGTACCTCATCGGCACGGGCGACCCCACACTCACCGCCGACGCGGTGGGCGACCTGGCCGCCGAGGTGGCCGCCGCGGGCGTCACCGAGGTCACCGGCGACCTGGTCGCCGACGACACCTGGTTCGACGCGCAGCGCCTGTCCCCCGCCTGGGACCCGGCGGACCGGCCCTACTACTACTCGGCGCAGATATCGGCGCTGACGCTGGCCGCCAACACCGACTACGACACGGGCGTAGTCGAGGTCGACTCAGTGCCCGGCACCGCGGCGGGCGCCGGGGTGAAGACCTCCCTCTCCCCGATGACGGGCAACCTCGACGTCGCACAGGGCGGCTCCACCGGAGCGCCCGGCAGCACCTCCACCTTCGGCGTCGACCGCAGGATGGGCACCAACGAGTTCACCGCGTACGGTTCGCTGCCGGCCGCACAGACCTACTCCGCGCTACGCACGGTGCACGAGCCCACCGACCACGCCGCCCACCTCTTCGCCGACCGGCTGGAGCGGGCGGGGGTCGATGTCGCCGGCGAGGTCGGGCGCGGCGCCGCCCCCGCGTCCGCCGAAACCGTGGCCGAACGCTTCTCGATGCGGCTCGATGAACTGCTGACCCCGTTCATGAAGCTGTCCAACAACGGCCACGCCGAGATCCTGATGAAGGCGATGGGCCGTGAGACCCTCGGCCACGGCAGCTGGCCGGCCGGAATCGCCGTGGCGAAGACGGCCCTGCTGCGGATGGGCGTGGGCATCGCGAACGTGGAGCTGGACGACGGCTCCGGCCTGGCGCGGTCGGACCGGCTCACCGCCGCGACCACCGTCCGGCTGCTGGAGCGCGTGCGCGAGCGGCCCTGGTTCGACGCCTGGCGCGACGCCCTGCCGCTGGCCGGCGCCTCCGACCGCATGGTGGGAGGCACTCTGGCGCAGCGCATGGGCGGCACGCCCGCCGCGGGCAACGTGCGGGCCAAGACGGGCACGCTCACAGGGGTCAGCGCGCTGTCGGGCTACGTGCGCGGCGCGAACGGCGAGCGGCTCGTGTTCGCCATCATCAACAACGGATACCGGGGCGCCGCGCCGCGCGGTCTCCAGGACGCGATAGCCGTGCGCCTGGCCCAGTTCACCCGCGAGGGCACCGCCCCCGTTGCGCGCGCGACGGCCGCGCAACGCGCCGCTCCCTCGCAACCGCAGGCGGACCTGGAGTGCACGTGGGCGGGCACCTGCTGAGGCTCCCGCCGAACCACGTGCGACACCGCCACTACAGCCGGATGCGGCAATGCTCACCGAGGGGTACCTGCATAGCCCGCAGCCACTCCGGAGACCCGCATCGATGATCTCGCTAGGCTGGGAGCCGATGAGCTCCAGCACCGACGCGCAGGGCGGCCTGCGGGCCGACGGGATCGACGTGCTCGGCGCCGACGTGTGGCGCGAGCGCGAACGGCGCCACCGCGAGCGGGTCGACGCGCTGCTGGCCGACCACCTCGACCGGCGCGCTCGCGGCATCGCCCATCCGGTCGAGGACTTCCTGTTCACCTACTACAGCCACCGCCCCGCCCAGCTGCGGCGCTGGCACCCCGGTCCCGGGGTGCTGCTGGCCGGGCCGACCGCGCAGGCGCCAGCGAGCAACTGGTACCGCGAGGCCGCCGGCACGGATGCCGACGGGCGCGCGGTGCGTGGCACGACGCTGGACCTCGACGCGTTCGCGGCCAGACGCGGCTCGACCGTGGACTTCGTCCGCGGTCTGCTCGGTGCCGTGCAGGAGCGGCCCGCCCATCTGGGCTGCTTCGGCCTGCACGAGTGGGCGATGGTCTACCGGCTCCCGGCCGACGAGGTGCGCCACGCGCAGGTGCCGCTGCGGTTGGGCACGCAGGGGACCGACCGTGTCGTCGAGTCGCACCGCATCCGCTGCTCCCACTACGACGCCTTCCGCTTCTTCACCGAAGCGGCCCGGCCCCGCAACCGGCTGCAGCCCACGCGCGAGTCCCAGACCGCTCTGGACCAGCCGGGCTGCCTGCACGCGAACATGGACCTGTACAAGTGGGCCTACAAGCTCTCCCCAGGCGTGCCGGGCGAACTCGTGGTGGACTGCTTCGAACTGGCCAAAGACATCCGCGAGCTGGACATGCGCGCCTCGCCCTACGACCTGCGCGAGCACGGCTACGAGCCGGTCGCGATCGAGACCCCTGAGGGCAAGGCGGCCTACGTCGAGGCCCAGCGCGCCTTCGCCGAGCGCGCCGGCGGCCTGCGCGCCCGGCTGCTTGAGGTCTGCGACCGGCTTCGCCCCGAGCCGGTGGAGCCCGGGGAGCGTGCAGTAGACGGCGGCTGAGCCGCGGCCGGGGATCGGGGCGCCGCCGCCCCCGGCCGCCGCCCTCCTAGCCGAATACGGCCACCAGCGAGTTCGCGGCTGTCACCGCCACCACGCCCGATACGCACACCGACAGGCAGAAGAACGCGATGTGCAGCCACCGCCAGCGGCCCGCTTCGGTGGGGATGCGCGGCCAGTACCACGCGCCCACTGCGGCGGCGGCGACCAGGGCACCCACCGCGGCCGCCCAGACCGCGGGGGGTGTGGCCACCCAGTCGCCGATCACCAGCGCGCCGAGCAGCGTCGCGGAGGTCCCCGCCGACATCGACACGACGCGCAGTCGGTCCAGCGGGCGCTGGCCCACCAGTGTGCGGCGGCGCAGCATGAGAGTGACGGCCAGCAGCGGCGGCAGCACTGCGAACGGCAGTGTGGCACCGAGCCCTGCGGCCACCGAGGTCGCCGTCGGGCTTTCGGCCATCGGCGGCACGTCCGGGGCGCCGAGCAGCCGCGGTCCGATCAACGAGGCTTCGGCGGTGAAGCTGTTGGAGAGCACGATCGCGCCGCGGTCGCCCTGGAACCCGATGAAGGCGGTGGAGCCGTAGGTGGCTCCGCTGTGCTGCACCAACTCCACGCCGTCGCCGAAGTCGGTGGTCAGCCAGGCGAGGCCGATGCGGGTCTCGTCGACGGGGCCGCCGTGGGCGGGCTCGGTGGCGGACATGCCGGGCGCGCTGCCGTCCATGACCGCGCGCAGGAACCGCTCCAGGTCGGCGGCGGTGGTCCAGGTGCCCACGCCCGCTGGAATGTAGGGCTCGGCCTTCCACGGTTCGACGGGTTTGCCCGGCGTCGCGTGCGGCAGGGCGGCGCCCTCGGGCAGCCCGGCCAGGCCGGCGCCGCGCATGACCGTGTCGTCCATGCCCAGCGGGTCGAAGATCCGCTCCCGCACCAGCTGCGGGAACGGGGTTCCGGTCTCTTCGGCCAGCGCGGCGCCGAGAACGGCGAACCCGAAGTTGGAGTACTGCCAGGCAGGCTGCCCCGGCAGGGGAACGGCCGCCGCCAGGGAATCGCGGACCGGCGGCAGGCCGCCGTAGGGGTCGGTGAGCGTGAAGGGTGTGACGGCGCCGGCGGCGAGCCCTTCGGCGGGCATCCGCGGCAGGCCGGACCGGTGGCTCGCGAGCTGCTCCAGGGTGATGTCGGCGAACTCGGGCGAGGCGAAGGCGAGGTCGGGGAAGACCTCGCCGAGCGTGCGGTCCAGCGAGGTGCGGCCGTCTGCCGCGAGGTCGGCCAGCGTCATCGCGGTGAAGACCTTGAAGACCGATCCGGTCTCGAACGGGGTTTCGGCGCTTACGCGCTTCTCACCGTCGGCGGTTCCGCCGGAGAGCGAGCGGGTCTCGCCGCCGTCGATCTCCAGTACCGACAGGCCCTGCACGCGGTACTCGCGGCCCTCGATCGTGGCGGAGACCGAGTCGGCGATCCCGGGGGCGCCGGTGAACTCCGGCGCTCCAGACGGCTCCGGCGGCTTGCCCGGCATGACGAGGTAGGCGGCGACCGCCGCGACGGCCCCCAGCACACCGGCCACGGCCCACACACGTCCGGGGGCGCGGCGGGGCAGCGGGCGCCGGGGGTGCTTTGACGTGTCAGGCGGGGGCGCCGGAGACGGCGCGGCGGCCGCCTCCGGGTGGTTCTCGTGGTTCATGCCCCCAAGCGTCGAGGAGCAGCCCGGCGCGCTTGTAGTCGGCGATGTCAGCGATCGGCGATGACAGGTGTCATGGAAACTGCCGTGTCGTACGCGGACGCGCGCCCGCAGTAAGGACCGCGGCGCACCGGGCCGGGCACCGGCCCCGCGCGGCGGCGCTGCCGTTCGCCGTCCGCGGGGCCGGTGGTCTCACAGCATCGCGGGCCGCGCCACAGGCACCGGCCGCACCGGCCGCGCTAGCCGTGTTAGCCGCGCTTGGCGACGTGCTCGCGGACGAGCGAGCGGTACCAGTGGTAGCTGTCCTTGGGCGTGCGCTCCAGGGTGTCGTAGTCGACACGGACGATGCCGAACCGGCGGTCGTAGCCGAACGCCCACTCGAAGTTGTCCATCAGCGACCACACGAAGTAGCCGCGCACGTCCACGCCCGCCTTGATCGCCTCGGCCACCGCCTGCAGGTGGTCGCGGACGTAGTCGATCCGGTCGCCGTCGTGCACCTGGCTGCCGGTGCGGTCCAGGTCGGCCTCGGCCGACCCGTTCTCGGTGATCAGCACGGGCGGCAGGTTCGGGTAGCGGCCCTTGATGTCGACCAGCAGGTCCGTGAAGGACTCCGGCACCACCGGCCAGTCCATCTCGGTGTGCCGCACGCCGTCGAAGGGCATGTGCGCCACCCGGATGTCGGCGGCGGTGCGGTGCGCCGGGTCCGGCTCGTCGTAGGGGGCGTCCTTCAGCTTGCCCGGGCGGTAGTAGTTGATGCCGAGGAAGTCCAGCGGCTGCCGGATGGTCTCCAGGTCGCCCTCGCGACGGTAGGAGCCGTCTGCCAGCTCCCCCCAGGTCTCGGCCTCGTTGTGCGGGTAGTGGCCGCCCAGCAGCGGGTCCAGCCAGACGCGGTTGTGCAGGGTCTCGGCGCGGTCGACCGCGGCGCGGTCCTCGGCGGAGTCCGTGGCCGGGATGAGCCGGTCCAGGTTCAGGGTGATGCCGACTTCGGCGCTGCGGCCGTGCTCGGCGGCCGAGGCGCGCAGTTCCCGGGCGGCGAGTCCGTGGGCGAGGAGCAGGTTGTGCGCGGTGGCCAGCGCCGGTGTGCCTTCACGGGTGCCGGGAGCGTGGCGGCCGATGGCGTGGCCGATGAAGGACGCGCAGAACGGCTCGTTGAGCGTGATCCACCGGGTGACCCGGTCGCCCAGGCGGTCGGCGAGGATGCGGGCGTAGGCGGCGAAGTGCTCGGCGGTCTCGCGGACGCGCCAGCCGCCCTTGTCCTCCAGGGCCTGGGGCAGGTCCCAGTGGTAGAGGGTCAGCACGGGCTCGATTCCGGCGCCGAGCAGTTCGTCGACCAGCCGGTCGTAGAAGGCCAGGCCCTCGGGGTTGGCGGGGCCGCTGCCGGTGGGCTGGATCCGCGGCCAGGCGGTGGAGAAGCGGTAGGCGTCCACGCCCAACTCCTTGAGCAGCGCCACGTCCTCGCGGTAGCGGTGGTAGTGGTCGCAGGCCACGTCGCCGGTCTCACCGCGGTCGACGGCGCCGGGAGTGTGGCTGTAGGTGTCCCAGATGGAGGGACCGCGGCCGCCCTCGTGGACGGCGCCTTCGATCTGGTACGAGGCGGTCGCCGCGCCGAACAGGAAGTCGGCGGGCAGCTCGGGGAGTCCGTTCGATGTCATGGTGTCCTGTCCTCAGGTCGTCGTCCGTCCGCGGCGCCGTGAGCGCAGCGGACGCGGGGTGGGGGCGGGGGCGTGTCGCTGCGCCGCGCTGGGGGTGCCGGCGACAACGGCGGCGCGTGGCGCAGTGGCGACTGGGAGCGCTCCCAAGCGCGGCGAGGGGCCTGGGCCGGCTTCGGACTCCCGCGTGAGCGAGAAACGAAAGGTTCGGGCGCCGCCGGAAACCGGCACAATTCCGGCACAGGCGACCGCGGGAGGACCGCGCGGCACCGGGTACGGGTGGCCGGAGCACTGGCACCGCTCGCACTTGTGGCCACGCCCGCCCTTCTCGGCTCCCGCTGTCGAAGCGCTTCAGGAGCCGTCGACCAACCGGCCGACAGGCTACTGAACCGATTCACCTTCCCTTGGGATGTTAGGAACACGTCCACAAAGGGTCAATGCCTGAACATGCGATGTGCTGGGATTATCCCGCCACCGGGGCGGCGGGCGGCAGGCCGGGGGCCGATGATGCGCGAGCGGCGCGCGGGACGGCCCGCTCGGCACCGAAGCGCCGCAGGCGTCGCAGGCGTCGGTCGGTACCCCCGCCCCGGTGGCCGCCGGCAGCAGGATTCCGCCGCGCGCCTCGGAGAATACCGCGACCCTTCGCACTCGGACGCCCGCACCGGGTACGCGAACGGAGCCCGTTTTGCCAAGACCACAGCCGCCGGTTATGGTTCCCAACCGGCGGCTGGCATTCGCTCGCGGCCCCGCGCCGGGGCCGGTGACAACGGAAGCGGGAACGGCGACACCCATGGACCCGGACGCGACGCAGATTCTGAACAGGACCGCGGAATTCCCGGAATTCGGCGGCTCCGCTCCGTCCTGGGAGGCCGACGCGCGAGCCCGCCTCAGCGAGGCGGTCGAGCGCTTCACCCGGCCTCTGGGCGACCTGCTGGAGCGCGACGCGAACGAAGGCGACACCCGGCTGCTGGTCACCGATTTCCTCAGTGAGGGCCTCAATTTCGACAAATACGGGGACCTCACCACCGAATACCGGACCAAGGGCGAATCCGTCGATTACGGAATCTCCTTGGACGAGGAACTCTTCGCCTTCATCGAAGTGAAACCCTGCGGCACCGAGCTCGACGCCCGGAATCTGCGGCAGGCGAAGCTGCACGCCGCCGCCGAAGGCGTCGCGTGGGTCGTCCTCACCAACGGCCGGATCTGGCAGGCGCACCACGTCGGCGACGGCGAAGAGGGCACCGGTCTGGTCGTCGACGTCGACCTGCTCGCCGACACCACTCGGGAGGCGCGCGTCGACGCACTCCTCCCGCTGTCGCGCGACGCCGTAGCCGCCGGCCGCCTGGAGGACCTGCGCGCCTGGCGCGCCGCCCTGGAGCCCGAGCCGCTGGCCGAGGTCCTGCGCAGCGAGCCGATCGCCACTGCGATCCGCGCGGAGATACGCCGCCGCACGGGCCACGTCGGCCACCTCCACGACTTGGACGAGGTAGGCCGCGCCCTGTCCGAGGGCGTCGTCGACCGCCGCCTGCAGCCCTGACGGTGGCGCCTGCGTAGCGCACACCCGCGGCATGCCCGCGGCGGCGTGGCCGGCGGACACCACAGACGGATCGCGTACACGGCGCCGTCGGGGACGTCCGCGGCATTCGGCGGAGGAATGCGGATATTCCGCAACCTCGATGCGATTATGACGCAAAGTGGCCGCCCGGTTACACAATCATCACTCCCTGTTTCCCATGCCCCCTCTTTCGCCGAGCGTGCTCACTCGCGTATCAATCTGTAGTCACCCCGTACAGCCACCCCGGGAAGGGAATCCCCCATGGGTCACCCCGCTCGCCCCGCCCGCCGCGCCGTGCAGTCCGCCATCGCCGCCTCGGCCGCCGGTGTGCTCACCCTCCTCGGCACCGGGATCGCCAACGCCGCCGCTCTGCCGCCCGGCGAGCTGCGCCGGGTCACCGACGACTACCTTTACGGCGTGTCGCTGAGCAGCTTCATCAGCATCCGCAGCCAGGCGCCCTACGACGACCAGCTCGACTGGAGCAGCGATTCCTGCAGCTGGTCGCCCGACCAGCCGATCGGATACGACTTCGACCCCGGCTGCAAGCGGCACGACTTCGGATACCGCAATTACAAACTGCAGAACCGGTTCACCGAGGCCGAACGGCTGAACATCGACCGGAACTTCCGCGACGACCTGTACGGAATCTGCGACGGCGATTGGCTGTGCCAGGGCACCGCCGACATCTACTACAACGCCGTCCGCCAGTTCGGCGCCCTGAGCGCAGACACCGCGGCGGCACTGCGCGCCGGTGGCGTGCGTGAGCAGACCCGCGAGCTGGTCGCCGTGCACGAGGAGCTGGAGCGGGCCGACACCGGCAGCGAGGCCGAGCGCCTCATCACCGACTTCGAGCAGGAGAACGGCGTCCGGATCAAGCAGGAGTACCCGGTCGGCCGCTGAGCCGGAACACCCGGGGCAGGCCGCCCACCGCCCCCATCGGCCCGCGCGCCGCATCGCGCGTCCCGCGGCTGATGGCCGACCTACCGCCGGCGATGCCCCGAGCGGATCCGGGGACGGGCCTGGGCCGCCCGTATGGCCCCGGGACGACGTAAGGGCCGGGCCCGCACGGACCCGGCCCGTTCAGCGGCGGGCGGTCACGACAGCGTGATGCTGTCCAGTTCGGCGTATCCGGTGCCGCCGCCGAAGCCGGGGGAGCCCTTCGCCAACCGGATGACGTTGTATCCGGCCTCCAGGGAGACGGTCACGTCGGTGGTGCCGAATTCGCCCCATCCCCCCGTCGGTTCGTAGGAGACCGTGGACCACGCGCCGCCGTTGTAGGCCAGGCCGTGGGTGGAGGCCGCCCCCGTACCGTTGGCGTACCTGACGGTCATCGTGTAGTCGCGGCTCTCGGGCACGTTCGCGGTGAAGTCCACGAAGGAGTCCGAGCGCATGTCGGCGCTTCCGTCGATTCTGCCGACGTAGTACCCGTTCGACGCACTGCCCGAGGAGAGGGTCTCGGCGTTGACCACCGTGGCGTTCTCCGCCTCGTAGACCTGCTGCCAAGAGGAGGTGGGTCCGTCGGCGGGGGTGACCAGTAGTTGGTAGGCGCCTTCGGCGTTCATGCCCTCGATGGGGACGGTGATCGAACCGCTGTCGACCTGCATCGTCGTGTCGGTCACGACCGTGGGCGAGGACACGCGGGTGTGCCGGCCCGAGCCCGGGGTGGAACGGACTTCGACGTCGACCGCGGAGCCGAATCCCTCAAGCCCCTCGACCCGGACGGTGTTGTCGCCCCAATCGCCGCCGAAGACCGTGTTCACGATCTTCCTACTGGAGTCGTAGGAGGTCACGCCGTCGATCCAGCTGTCGGGCGTGGTGCGCACGATGTTGCCGGACATCGCTCCGTACCAGCGGTACGCCCAGTAGGAGGCGGTCGGCTCTCCGTTCAAAGTGAACAACCCGTTGAACGTGCCGGGTTCGTACCAGAACGCGCGGTGCGCCTCGCGCGCTCCGTGGCGCTCCAGAACGCTGATCCAGTGGACCGCCACACTCGGGATGTCCATCTGGTTGCGGCTGTTGTACTCGTTGATCGCGATCGGGCGCGGCGCGACGCCCAGCTGCTCCTCGATCGCGCGGTAGTCGGCGACGTGGTCGTCGAAGGAGTCCCACTGCATGTCACCGAGTTCGTGCCAGACGATCACGTCGGGCAGTGTGCCGGTGTCGCGGGCGTGCCGCATGAATTCGAGCATCCGCTCATGCTCGTAGTGCGCCCAGCTCGGGCCGACGATGGGGGTGGTGTCGTCCAGCGACCGCACGAGGCGGAAAGTGCGGGTCCAGCCGTCCAGGAAGGAGCCGGCGGCCTCGGTGTCCCAGGTCCAGCCGGGCTCGTTCCACAGCTCGTAGCCGCGGATGTTGGTCGTCCCGGTCGCGGCCAGTCTCTCGTGGACGATCCCGGTGACCTTCTGCTCCCAGTCGTTCCAGCCCTGCCACTGATAGGGGAAGTCGGGATAGATGTCCGGGAGCCGGATGAACTGCTGGGCGCCGGCCCGCGTGATGTTCGGGCCGGCCTCAAGGGCGCCGCAGCACGGTTCGGTGGCGCCGTTGGGCAGGTGGGTGGTTCCGGGCGGAGGCTGGGTGAAGCTCGTCGGATTCAGCGGCAGCAGCATGCCGGTACTCGGCTGCGTGTCGGACGCGACGCCGTAGAGGCCGCCCGAGGCGACCTGCGTTGCGGGGCGCACGACCTCGCCGACGTCCACGGTCAGGGTCAGGCCGGCGGCGGAAGCCGGACCGGCGGGGGCGACCATGACGGTGCCCGCGGCAAGAGTGAGGAGGGATAGGCGCGTCAACGCTCGGTGTGCGGTGCGACGCATGGGGTGACTCCTTGTCGGACGTGTCGCATATGTGTGACTCCCCGTATGCAGAACCCCGTATAGGCGGCGAACCGGTTCGACGCCCTTTTCGCTCGCAGACGCTAGTTTCGAACGGTGTTCGCCACAAGACCCCTATCGCAACAAAGCTTTGATCTGCGGTTATTAGTTGACACCGGGTTTACACCCGAGAAACGTCGGGCTATGGTTCGAACCGGTTCGCACGGAACAAGGGAGACAAGTCATGGTCACCATCGGGGACGTCGCCCGCGTCGCAGGCGTGGCGCGCTCGACCGCCTCCTACGCCCTCAGCGGCAGGCGTGCCGTCTCCGACGAGGTGCGCGAGCGGGTCCGCCAGGCGGCGTCCGAGCTGGGCTACGCCCCCAACGCCGGAGCCCGGGCTTTGGCCACCTCCCAGACCAGGGTGATCGGCCTATTGGCCCAGTTCCTGCCCGACGAATTCGCGCCGGCGATGCTGCAGTACATCCAGGGCGTCGCCAACACCGCTCGCGACGCCGGATACGACATCCTGCTCAGCTCGGACCCGGACGGGCCCACGGCCCTCAAGCGGATCACCGACTCGCGCATGGTCGACGGCGTCGTCCTGCTCAACGTCGCCGATCAGGACGACCGCCTGCCGGTGCTGCGGGCCGCAGCGCAGCCCGGCGCGCTTGTGGGCCTGCCCGGCGACTGCACCGGCGTGGACGTGTTCGATCTCGACTTCGAGGAATCCGGCCGCAGCATGGTGGCCCACCTGCACGCCCGCGGACACCGTGAACTGATTCTGGTCTCGCAGCCCGAGCATGTGATCGAACGCGGCGGCGCCTACGTCTGGCGCCTCCAGAACACCGCGCTCGAGACCGCCGCCGCCCGCGACGTCACTCTGCACGCGGTCTACGGTTCCTCGGCCCAGCCCGAAATCGGGCGCGAACTGCATGCCCTCCTCGACGCCCATCCGAACGCCACCGGGCTCCTGCTCAACAACGAGGCCGCCGCGGCGGCACTGCCCACCGTCATGCACGAACGCAACCTGTCGGCGCCCGACGACCTGTCCGTCATCGGGCGCTACTCCGACGAATTCGCCCGGACATTCTCGCTGCCGTTTTCCTCGATCGAGAGCGCCCCCGACCGGCTCGGGCGCATGGCCGTGCGCCAACTCGTACGCCGGATCGAGCAGGAGACCCCCGCGGACGCCCCCCACGTAGTGCGGTTCATCTCGCCGGATCTGGTGGATCGGGGCAGCACCGCCCCGCCGCCTGCGACGTGACCGACTCCCCCGGGCCGACCGTGCCGTGCCCGGGACCATTCAGGAAGGAACCCCCCATGCTCCACAGCAGACGCACCCGTGCCACCCGCACCGTGTCGGCGAGCGTTGTCGCCGCATCGGTCGTCCTCGCCGGCGCGTGCTCGTCGGCCGGCACCGGCGGCGGCCACGAAGCCGACACCTACACGTGGTGGGACCCCTACCCGCAGCACCAGGAGGGCTCCGCCTGGGCGAAGCGCGTAAGCGACTGCGGCGAGCAGGCCGGCGTGCAGATCGAACGCACGCCCTCCGACACCACCGATCTGACCAACCGCGCCCTGCTCGCCGCCCAGGAGGGCACAAGCCCCGACATCATCCTGCTCGACAACCCCGCGCTGCCCACCCTGGCGGACACCGGCATGCTCGCAACCGTCGGTGAACTCGGCCTGGAGGTGGGCGACGTCGACAAGAACCTCCTGGCCCCGGGTGTCGTGGACGGCGAGACCTACGGCATCCCCATCGGAGCCAACACGCTGGGGCTCTACTACAACGCCGAGATACTGCAGGCCGCCGGTGTCGACCCGCAGTCGATCACCGACTGGAAGTCGCTGACGGACGCGCTCGCCGAGGTCACCGACAACGGCGACAACGGCATCACCTTCGCCGCCATCGGCACAGAGGAGGGCTCCTTCCAGTTCCTGCCGTGGTTCTGGGGCTCCGGGGCCGAACTGCGCGATCTCGACTCGCCCGATGCGGCCGAGGCGCTGGAGCTGTGGAAAGGCTGGCTGCAGAAGGGCTATGCCCCCGACTCGGTGCTGACCAACTCCCAGAACACCACCTGGGAGGAGTTCTTGACCGGCGAATTCGCGTTCGGGGTGAACGGCACCTGGCAGGTCAACAGCGCCGCAGAAGCCGGATTCGACACCGGCGTCATCCAGATCCCGGCCCAGGACGGAGGCGTGGCGCCCACACCGACCGGCGGAGAGTTCATCGTGGCCCCCCTGCAGACGGAGACCGACCGCTACGACGTCACCCGGCAGATCGTGGAGTGCATGACCACGCCCAAGGGCTTCGTCGAGACGGCCACGACCTTCGCCTACTACATCCCGCCGACCACCGAGGGCCAGGAGGCGCTGCTGCAGGAGCAGCCCGACCTCGAACCGTGGGTCCAGGCGGTGCGCGACGCCAAGGGCCGCACGAGCGACAACCTCGGCACCGACTACCCGAAGATCTCCGAGGCGATGTGGACCGCGGTGCAGAACGCGCTCTCGGGCTCGGCGACACCCTCCGAGGCCCTGGACCAGGCGCAGACCGAGGCCGAATCGGCTACCGGCGAATGACGAGGAATCTCCTGCACTCAGCCGCAACCTCGGTCGAACCGGCGAGGCGTGCGTCCGGCGGCGGTGCGGCGGGCCGAGCGCCCGCCGCACCGGCTCGGCGGCAGCAACGCCGCCGGTTCTTCCCGGGCGATCCGCAGCAGTGGAGCGCGGTCGGATTCGCCGTTCCCCTCCTGGCGTATCTGGTGGCGTTCTACGCCTACCCGCTGTGGCGGAACATCGAGCTCAGCCTGCACGGCTACACCGTTCGGGCGTTCGTGCAAGGCGATCCCGAATTCGTCGGGTTTACGAACTACGTTGAGGTGTTCACCTCCGACACCTTCCCGGTCGCCCTGTTCAACACGGTGGTGTTCACTCTGGTGTCGATCGCGTTCCAGTACGCGATCGGCCTGGTGCTGGCCGTGTTCTTCCGGGCGAACTTCCGGTTGTCCAGTGTGCTGCGTGCGCTGTTCCTGGTGCCGTGGCTGCTGCCGCTGATCGTGTCGTCGTCGACGTGGGCGTGGATGCTCAACAGCGAGAACGGGATCGTGAACTCGGTCATCGAGGCATTCGGCGGCCAGCAGATCAACTGGCTCACCTCGCCGGAGACCGCCCTGATCTCGGTGATCATCGCCAACATCTGGCTGGGCATCCCGTTCAACCTGGTGATCCTGTACTCCGGTCTGCAGCAGATCCCCGGTGAGCTCTACGAGGCGGCGTCCCTGGACGGGGCCTCGGCTTGGCAGCGGTTCCGGCACATCACCTTTCCGCTGCTGCGCCCGGTCACCGCCATCACCCTGCTACTCGGGTTCATCTACACCCTCAAGGTGGTCGACGTCGTGTGGATCATGACGACCGGCGGACCGGGCGACGCGTCGCTCATCCTCGCCGTCTGGTCCTACCGCGAGGCATTCGGCACGGGCCAGCCGGAGTTCTCCCCGGCCGCCGCGATCGGCAATCTGCTGATCGTCCTCGCGCTGGTGTTCGGATTCATCCATCTGCGGATGCAGCGTTCCTGGGAGAGAAAATGACCGCCCGCCCCTGGTGGAAGACGGCGCTCGGAGTCGTGCTCACCGCGTTCATGCTGTTCCCCGTCTACTGGATGGTGAACGTGTCGCTGACGCGGACCCAGGATCTGCGCGGCACCCCGCGCTGGTTCCCCGCAGCCCCGACATTCGACGGCTACGCCTCCGCTCTGGCGCAGCAACTGCCGGCGCTGGGCACCAGCCTGGTGATCGGATTCGGCTGTGTCGCCCTGACCGTCGTGATCGCGGCTCCTGCCGGTTACGCACTCGCGATCCTCCGGCTGCGCGGCGGGCGCACACTGAACTTCCTGCTGCTGGCGGCCCAGATGATTCCGGCGGTGGTCATGGCCATGGGCTTCTACGCGGTCTATGTGAACCTGGGCCTGCTCAACACGGTCTGGGGCCTGATCGTGGCCGATTCGACGATCGCGGTCCCCTTCGGCGTGCTGCTGTACTCGACGTTCATGGCCGGCATCCCGCGCGAACTCGTCCAGGCCGCGCGCATCGACGGCGCCGGGGTGTGGCGCATCTTCCGCTCGATCGTGCTACCGGTCAGCAGGAACTCGACGGTCACCGTGTCGTTGTTCGCCTTCCTGTGGGCGTGGTCGGATTTCATCTTCGCCTCCACACTCAACCGGGCGGGAGAGTTCGTCCCGATCACGCTCGGCATCTACCGGTACATCGGAAACAACACCACCCAGTGGAACGCGATCATGGCCACCGCCGTGGTGGCGTCCCTTCCCGCGGCGATCCTGCTGGTCGTCGCGCAACGCTACGTGGCCGCCGGAGTGACCGCCGGCGCAGTGAAGGACTGATAAGTGGACAACGACACCCGCGCCTCCGCCGTTATCGTCGAGCCCGCCGCCGGACCGCGCCGAGGCATCGGACTGGACGAGTTCCGACTGGCCGACGGTTTCTGGGAACGGATGCAGCGGTCGAATTCGCGCAACACCCTGCGCCACTGCCTGGACTGGATGGACCGGCTGGGTTGGACCGCGAACTTCGACCGGGTGTCGGAGGGCGCGACCGAGGACTCCCGCCCGGGGTGGCAGTTCTCCGATTCCGAGATATACAAGTTGCTGGAGGCCCTGGCCTGGGAATACGGCCGTACAGGCGAAGCCTGGGTGAATGCGCTGCTCGAATCGCTCGTCGACCGGGTCGCCGCGGCGCAGGACGGCGACGGCTACCTCAACACGTGCTTCGGACACGCCGGACAGCAGCCTCGCTACTCCGACCTGGCATCGGGACACGAGCTGTACTGCACGGGCCACCTGCTGCAGGCCGCCGCCGCGCGGGCGCGCACCGTCGGGCCGGACAAACTCGTGGAGGTCGCCCGCCGAGCCGCCGATCAGGTATGCCGCCAGTTCGGACCGGACGGCCGCGCGGGCCTGTGCGGGCACCCGGAGATCGAGCTCGGCCTCGCCGAGTTGGGGCGCGTCTTGCACGAACCCCGCTATACCGAGCAGGCGCGCTTGTTCGTGGAACGGCGCGGATACGGCACGCTGAAAGCGATCCCGCTGTTGGACGCGTCCTACTTCCAGGACGACGTCCCCGTACGCGCGGCGGCGGTGTGGCGGGGCCACGCGGTGCGAGCGCTCTACCTGGCGGCCGGGGCAGCCGACGTGGCCGCTGACACGGGCGACACGGGGCTGCTGGAGGCCGTCGAGCGGCAGTGGGAGCGCACGGTCGAGCGACGCACCTACCTGACCGGCGGCATGGGCTCGCGCCATCAGGACGAGGGCTTCGGCGAGGACTGGGAGTTGCCGCCGGACCGCGCCTACTCCGAGACGTGCGCGGGGATCGCCTCCGTCATGGTGGCGTGGCGGCTCTACCTCTCCACCGGCGAGGTGCGCTACGCGGACCTGATGGAGCGCACACTCTACAACGTGGTCGCCGCCTCTCCGAGCCCCGACGGGCGCTCCTTCTTCTACGCCAACCCATTGCACCAGCGCACCGCCGCTGCCGGTATACGGCCGGACCAGGTGAACCCGCGTGCCGAGGGGGGCGTGCGGGCGCCCTGGTTCGACGTCTCGTGCTGCCCGACGAATCTCGCACGCACACTCGCGGCCTGGCAGGGCTACGCCGCCTCGGTCGAGGGCGACACCGTGACACTGCTTCAGTACGCGGCCGGCGAACTTCGCCCGGCTCTGGACGGGGGCGGTGAACTCGTGCTGCGCATCACGACCGAATACCCGCACGACGGCGCCGTACGCGTCGAGGTCGTCGCGGCGCCCGATCGCGAGGTTGAGCTGCGGCTGCGGATTCCGGACTGGGCGCACGGAGCCACGCTGGCCGATCACGCCGGCGAGCGCGGCGTCGCACCCGGTTGGGCGCACGTCCGCGGCGTGCTCGTCCCCGGGGCGATCGTCGACCTCCATCTTCCGATGGAACCCCGCCTTACCTGGCCTGATGTCCGCATCGACGCGGTACGCGGCTGCGTGGCCGTCGAGCGCGGACCGCTCGTGCTCTGCGCGGAATCGCTCGACCTGCCGGTATCATGGTCGCTCGACACCGTCCGCATCGACGCCGCACACCCGCCGCGGGCCGAAGGAGACGGTGCGGTCGCGTGGATGACCCCGGTGGAGACCCCCCCGAACCCGGCGGGCGCCGCAGGGTACCCCCCGTACCGGTCGTCGGCGGCGCCATCGCGCGAGGACAGCGCGTCCGCTTGGCGCGATGTGCCCCTCGTCCCCTACTACCGATGGGCGCGGCGGGGAAGCTCGGCGATGCGGGTGTTCCTCCCGGCCGCCCCTAACGGGTCACCGGCGACGACCGGCCGCTGACGCGCGAAAGCGCCTCCGAAGGGGCGGATCAGGTCCGGCTCGACGGAGTTTCCCCGTCGGCGAACTGCGGCGCTCGCCGGCGAATTCGCGTGGACGGCCCCCGTACCGGGTCGGCCCTCACTCCCTTGGGGACAATCAGGTCATCGCCACCCGAGAGGGACGGCGGCTTCGCTCGGCGCCGCCTTCGCTTGAGGGCCGACGACACCGGAACCGTCGACGCAGATAGGAAGTCCCATGGTCCACGTCGCAGTCGCGCAGTTCGCCCCAGGCGAAGACAAAATGGCGAACCTGGCGACCGCGGGACGGCTGGTCGCCGAAGCGGCCGAGCGCGGGGCCGGGGTGGTGCTGCTGCCCGAGTACGCGATGTTCACCGCGCCGCGGACCGATCAGCGGTTCGTGGAGGCGGCCGAGCCGCTGGACGGGGCTTTCGTCGGCGGCCTGTCCCGCTTGGCCGCCGAGTCCGGCGCGGTGGTGGTCGCCGGTGTGAACGAGCAGGTGGCCGGAGGCACCCGCTTCCGCAATACGCTGGTGGCGCTGGACCCCGGGGGCGGCATCGCGGCCCGGTACCGCAAGCTGCATCTCTACGACGCCTTCGGAGTGACCGAGTCCGACGTCGTCGAGCCCGGAGAGATCGAGGAGCCGCAGACGTTCTCCCTCGGCGGCCTCACCTTCGGCCTGCAGACATGCTACGATCTGCGCTTCCCCGAGGTGACCCGGCGCATCGCCGACTCCGGCGCGCAGGTGCTGCTGCTCGCCGCCGAGTGGGTGCCGGGGCCGCTGAAGGAGGACCACTGGGAGACGCTGGTCCGGGCGCGTGCGATCGAGAACACCCTCTACGTGGCGGCGGCCGGGCAGAACGCTCCGACGGGCGCCGGAAACAGCATGATCGTCGACCCCATGGGCACCCGCGTCGTGTCCCTCGGTGAGCAGACCGGGGTTGCGGTCGCCCCTATCTCCGAGAACCGCTTGGCGCAGGTGCGGACGCAGAACCCCGCTCTGCGCCTGCGCCGGTTCAGGGTGACTCCCGTCACCTGACGGTGAGGTGTCCGAAATTTCCTGCCTTCACCCCCGATCGCACGGCTGCCCATTCTCCCTCCATCACAGATGGTTATCGAACTTCGGCTCTGAGTAACAAAATTCGGCCTGGGCTATTCCGGTTGCAGAGCGCTTCTGATTCAATAAGACCCGATCACCGCAAGCCCGCCAGACTGTCCTAAACCACGGGGGGAGCAAGGACGTTGAGCGGTCTGAGCATTATGTGCGATTCAGACATCGGAAATTCGGACACAACCGACATTCACCTCTTCGACGCTGGGGCACTCACTTTCGCGCAGCTCATGGGTGGCGCCTGCGCCGTCTGCCACGCCCGATGGCCGCGGCCCCGCCACCGCCTCGGGGAGTCGCCCGAGGGCGGCGAACTGCTCGGCTGCGAGGAGTGCGCCGGGTTCGCCGCCGACTACTCCGCCGGCGCGCTCGAACACGCCCTCGTCGCCCACTGAGGCGGCACCGGCCCTACCGGCCGTTCCCACCACGGGGCGGGGACCGCCGAAGACGCGACCGCGCCGGGGTCGCCGACCGCGTGCCGGCCTGCGCTCGGCCACCGACGATGGAAACACCGGCGGGGATCGAGGGTCGCCCTCGCCACCGGCGCGCGGCGCGCTCCGGGACCAGGGGGAGCCGGTCCCGGAGCGGCGCCACCGACGCACTCGCTTCCATGGGGAGGAGGGGAAGAGCGCGCGTCCGGGATCGTCCGGAATGCCGCCGCGGCCGGGTCGGGCCGCGGCGGCACGAGGTCCACCATACTCCTTGTGCTGAGCACAGGACGCTGGGTATCGGAATTCGCTCCGGAAGTTCCGACTGCGCCGTTCGCCGCCGATCCAATGGGCGACGTACTCGCTCATGGCGGAGCTCCCTGCCCGGGTTCGCAAGCGAGGGCGGTCGGCCCGCGGGTAGGGCGGCCCACCGTGCGGCGCCTTCGCCGCGGCACCGCACGGCAGGCGGCCGCAGTGCCCGCCGGGCCGCCGGCCGCCGGGAGAGCCGGGTCAGCGCGCCTGGGCGTCGACCTCGGTGACGGCGTCGACGAGGATGTCGCGGGCCTCGCGGACGTCGGCGTCGTCCACGGTGAGCGGCGGAGCCGCCCGCAGCGCGTTGCCACGCAACCCGCCCTTGCCGATGAGCAGGCCGCGGCGCCGCGCCGCCTCCAGCACCGCCGAGGCGAGCTGCGGGGACGGCGCTCCGCCGCCGGGCTCGACCATCTCGACCGAGAACATCAGGCCCTTGCCGCGCACCGCGCCGACCGTGTCCAGCTCGGCGAGCGGACGCAGCCCGTCGAGCACGACCGGGCCCAGGCGGGCGGCGTTGGCCTGCAGGTCGTGGTCGAGCACGTAGTCCAGCGTGGCGTTCGCCGCGGCCATGGCGATCGGGTTGCCGCCGAAGGTGGAGACGCCGTTGGCGGTGAGGCCGTCCATCAGGTCGCCGCGCGCCACCACGCCGCCGACCGCGAACCCGTTGCCCAGGCCCTTCGCGAAGGTCAGGGCGTCGGGGACGACACCGTGCTCGCTGATCCCCCAGAACCCGGTGCCGGTGCGGCCCCAGCCGGTCTGCACCTCGTCGGAGACGAACAGCACGCCCTCCTCGTCGAGGACCTCCTTGTAGGCGGCGAACAGTCCGGGCGGAGGCATGGTGAAGCCGCCGACGCCCTGGACGGGCTCCGCGATCAGGCAGGCGACGTCGCGGGCGGTCGCAGTGGCGAGCACGTCGCGCAGGTCCGCCACGCAGGCGTCGATGTACTCGGCGTCGGACATGGCGCGGAAGGCGGGCGCATCGCGGTCGGTACCGTGCAGGTAGTGCGTGTTCAGCGGGGACAGCGCGGAGTTCTTCCAGCCGCGGTTGCCGGTGACGGCGACGGTGCCGTAGGAGCGGCCGTGGTAGCCGTTGCGCATCGCCAGGACCTGATCACTGCCGCGGGCGCAGGTGGCCAGCAGGAGCGCGGTCTCGTTGGCCTCGGTTCCGGAGTTGGCGAAGAAGACCTTGGCGTCGGGAATGCCGGAGAGCCGGGCGATCTTCTCGGCGAGTTCGACCTGGCCGCGCAGCAGGTACAGGGTCGAGGTGTGCACGACGCCGGTCGCGAGCTGGCGCTCGACCGCCTCGCGCACCTCGGCGACGTCGTAGCCGAGCATGTTGGTGAGGATGCCGGCGAAGAAGTCGAGGTAGGTGTTGCCGTCGGCGTCGGTGAGGCGCACTCCCTTGCCGCCGGTGATCTCGATCGGGTGGTCGTAGTAGAGGGCGAGCCACGAGGGCATCACGGCACGGTGGCGAGCGAGCAGTTCCGACATGGCTTCAGTCTCACCCGTGCGGCGCCTGCCCGCCAGCGCCAAGGTGTCGGTATCGGCCGTGTCCGGTTGACACCGTGTCATTCGCGGCGAGCGCGCGCCGCACCGTCCGGTCCCGGGTGCGGGCGGAAAGGCGGGCCTAGACTGGATACGTGCTGCCCACCCTCGCCGACGTGCTCGAACTTCCGGCCGTCCAGCGCGCGCGCCCGCGTGTGGCGGTCGGCGCCGACCGTCTCGACGTCACGGTGCGCTGGGTGCACATCGCCGAGGTGACCGACCTCGCCCACCTGCTGCGCGGCGGCGAGCTCGTGCTGACCACCGGCATCGCCATGCCCGACGACCCCGAGTCCCTGCAGGCCTACATCGACGGCATCGCCTCGGCGGGCGTCGCCGGGATCGCCGTCGAGCTGGGCCGCAAGTACCGCGCGGAGTTGCCCGAGGAGCTGCTGCGCCCTGCCGGGGACGCGGGAATCCCGGTCGTGGCTCTGGAGCGCGAGGCCCGGTTCGTCGAGATCACCGAGGCCGTGCACATTCGCGTGGTCAACCAGCAGCTGGAGGAGCTGCGCGAATCCGAGCGGTTGCACGAGGTGTTCACCGAACTCTCGGTCGAGGGGGCGCACCCGGCCCGGGTACTGCGCGAGATCGCCGAGTTGTCGGGCTGCCCGGTCGTGCTGGAGAACCTGGCCCACCAGGTGCTGGTGTGCGACCTGAACGGCGAGGATCCCGGGCGGCTGCTGGCCTCGTGGGAGAACCGTTCGCGCGGCGTGCGCGTCCGGGGGCGCACCACCCACGACTCCCCCACCGGTTGGCTGGTGACTATGGTGGGCGCCCGCGGCCAGGACTGGGGGCGGCTCATCCTGATCACCGGTGCGGCGCCGACTCCGCGCCAGACCATGCTGATCGAGCGCGCGGCCACCACACTGGCGCTGGGGCGCCTGCTGGAGCGCCACCAGGAGAGCCTGGAGCGGCAGACGCACCGCACCATCATCGCCGGGATCATCGACCGCGCCTACTCCGACCCCGAGGAGGCGCTGGTGCGGGCCCGCGCGGTCGGAGTCCCCCTCTCCGGACGCCCGCTGGTAGGCCTGGTGCTGCGGCTGCGCGAGCCCGGCACCGGTCTGGCCGCACAGGCGCGGCTCTCCGATACCGCCGAGGGGGTGGCCCGCGCCTGCCGGGCGCTGCGCGCGACGGCGCTCGTGGGATCGATCGACGACATGCGGGTGGGCGTGCTGATGGCGGTCCCGGCGACGGGCGGCCTGGAGTCGCACCTGCACCGGCTGGCGGAGGCCATCCGCGAGCGGGTCGGCGCGGAGTCGGTGCTGGCGGTCGGCTCCACCGCCGAGGGCGTCCGCGACGTCCGGCGGTCGTTCCTGGAGGCGCGGCAGGTGGGCGACGTCGCGCTGCACCAGCAGGACGGCAGCGGCGACCGCCCGTTCTACCGGCTGCCCGATCTGCACCTGCGCGGTCTGCTGCACCTCTTCCGCGACGACGAGCGCCTGCAGACCTACGTAGAAAGGGAGCTGGGGCCGCTGCTGGACTACGACGCACGCCACGGCAGCGACCTCACCGAGATGCTGCGCCACTACCTGTCGGCCGGACGCAACAAGGCGCTGGCCGCCTCGCACGCCCACCTTTCGCGTCCGGCCTTCTACGAGCGGTTGCGGCGCATCTCCCATGTGCTGGAGGCCGATCTCGACTCGGTCGAGACCTCCCTTTCGCTGCATGTGGCGCTGCTGTCGTTGGACTCGGTCCGGGGCAGGCTGTCCTCGTCAACTTGACCCGGCCCTGAAGGCCCTGAAGGGCCGGGCTTGGAGGTAGCCGCCCGCCTGGCTGGCGGGTGGGCTCCTCCGTCCAGACACCCCTGTTACGGGGCGGCAGGGACGCGTGACGCACGCCCCGCATTCCACGCAGCCTCGCCGCGTACGGCGATGGTGCGGGAAGCGTTGCGGTCGGCGTGGGCAACGACCCCGCACGACCGGCACACGAACCGGGCCCGATCGAGGCGGTTCCTCGTGTCGATGTGATGGCATTCGGCGCATTCCCGGCTGGTGTAGGCCGGATCCACCTGCACCAGCGGGACCCCGGCCCGCTTGGCCTTGTAGGTGATGAAGGCGGCGAGCTGGGCGAAGGCCCAGGAATGGATCGCGACCCGTTGGGGCCTGCAAAGCCGTACCCTCTGCCGGATGCCCGTCAGGTCTTCCAGGGCGATACCGGATGAGGTGCGTTCAGCCTCGGTCACGATCTGCTTGGCGATGGTGTGGTTGGTGTTCGCAACGTGGCGCGCTTCCCTGCGCCGCCGCGTCTTCAGCCGGCGTTTCGCCGATGTCGTCTTCTTGGCCTGGAGTTTGGCCCGCAGGGCGGCCTGGCGCTTGCGGTGGCGGTTCAAGCCCCGCCCGGCCGCCC
This sequence comes from Streptomonospora litoralis, assembly GCF_004323735.1. Classification (GTDB taxonomy): domain Bacteria; phylum Actinomycetota; class Actinomycetes; order Streptosporangiales; family Streptosporangiaceae; genus Streptomonospora; species Streptomonospora litoralis. Next base: position 4,529,807 of record NZ_CP036455.1, read on the forward strand.
GGTAACCGTGGAGGTGGTCGCGATGTTGGCGATGCCCAGATCCACACCGATGAACCCGTCCGGTTCATACTGTTCGGCTTCGGGCACCTCGCAGGTGGCCATCAGGTAGAACACGCCGCCGCGTTCGACCAGGTCGGATTCGCCTTGGCTGTGCTCTACCAGCATTTCGAGCGCCTCGGGGGAGCAGGCGAAGCGCACGTTCTTCAGCCGGCCCGCGGTGGTCCAGATACTGACGGTCCGCTGGTCGTACTGCCAGGACAGGCACCGGTCGTCGAAGGGGTGGGCGGCCTCGGGCCGGAAGGCGACCGGCGCGGACTCGGCCTTATGGCGGCGCTTGCTGCCGGGTTTGCCGAGGTGGCCGGCCCGGATGTCGGCCGCCAGCGTGGTGTAGGCGTCGCGGACCTTCTTGATGGTGTGCTGGGCCGCCTGGGCCCCCAGTCCTTGAGCGCGCAGGTCGGCGTAGGTGTGCTTGCGCAGCTCGTACTCGCGCGGCACACCGTGCTCGAAGGCCACCGCCGAGACCCGGTTGGCGGCCTCGTTGAGGGTGCGCAGGGTCGCTGACAGCGCGGACGCCTGTGCGGCATCGGGCACGAGTTTGACCTGCACGACGAGCTTCACAGCGGTGATCCTACGATCACCGCCGCCCCGGCGGGGGCCGAACGCCGATATCCGCAGGCGTGCACGTATTCGGGGCGGGGCCGTGATGAGAAGCGATTCCTCCCGGCTCTGCAGAGCCGGGGCTCCTCGCTAAAATCGGCTGAAGTATTTTGATTCAGTCGAAGTGAGTTCCCTTCTCCACCAATTCACGGCCCACGTGGCGCGAGAACCGCCTTTAGTGCCAATCGGAGGACTCTGTGACCGACCACGACGATTCGGCGCCGGCCGCTCGGAAGAACGCCCCTCTCGATGTGACGGCCAAGCGCATCATCGAGCAGCTGCAGCAGGACGGACGGCGCTCCTACGCCGCCATCGGCAAGGCCGTGGGCTTGTCCGAGGCGGCCGTGCGCCAGCGTGTCCAGCGCCTGCTGGAGACGGGGGTCGTCCAGGTCGTGGGAGTGACCGACCCGGTGATGCTCGGCTTCAGCCGCCAGGCCATGATCGGGGTCCGCGCCGACGGCGACCTGACCGCCGTGGCCGACGAGATCGGCGAACTGGCGGGGGTCGACTATGTGGTGGTGACGGCCGGGTCCTTCGACATCCTGGTGGAGATCGTGGCGGCCGACGACGACCGACTGCTGGAGCTGCTCAGCGCCATCCGCGCGGTGCCCGCCGTCACCGGCACGGAGACCTTCCTGTACCTGAAGCCGCGCAAGCAGAGCCGCGCCTGGGGCACCCGCTGACCTTGCGCGCCCACTCCCCTACTTAAGCAGGGCCTAGAGCAGCGCCATCGCCACGCCGGGAGCGTAGACGAGGACCGCGAAGCGGACGGTGCGCGTCAGGAAGGTCACCACGGCGAAGCTCACCAGCGGCATGCGCAGCGTACCGGCGAGCACGGCGACGACCATGAACGGCGGGATGCTGGTGAGCGAGCTGACCGCGACCAGTCCCGTGGTCCACAGCGGGCGCCCTTCGACCTTGGCGCGCCAGCGCTCCATCCGCTCGGCCCACCGCGACGGTGTCTCGGCGCGGCGCTTGAGCCAGGGGATGTTCAGCGCGCCGCGGCCCACGTAGTAGTAGGGCAGTTTGGCAAGTGTCTGGCCGAGTCCGGCCGCCACCGCCATGCCGAACAGCACTCCGCCGCCCAGCGCCCCCATGCCGACCAGGTACAGCTCGACGTTCAGCACCGGGAAGAGAGCGGACGCGGCGCCGAAGAGGAAGGCCGGCCCGATCCGGGTCAGGAACTCGGTCACAGCGTCAGCTCCGGTTGTCACGGGCCGGGCGGCGGGTCCGGGCGCAGGCTACTTCTCCGCGGCGGCCAGCTGTCCGCAGGCCCCGTCGATCTCCTGGCCGCGGGTGTCGCGGATGGTGACCGGGACTCCGTGCGATTCGAGCCGGCGTACGAACTCGCGCTCGTCCTCGGGCCGGGACGCGGTCCACTTCGACCCGGGAGTCGGGTTCAGCGGGATCAGGTTCACGTGCACCAGGTTGCCTTTGAGCAGGCGCCCCAGCAGGTCGGCCCGCCACGCCTGGTCGTTGATGTCGCGGATCAGGGCGTATTCGACCGAGACGCGGCGGCCGGTGCTGTCGGCATAGCGCCAGGCGGAGTCGAGTACCTCGTCGACCTTCCACCTGTTGTTCACCGGCACCAGCTCGTCGCGCAGCTCGTCGTCGGGGGCGTGCAGCGAGATGGCCAGCCGCACCTGCATGCGCTCGGCGATCAGCTTCTCGACGGCCGGCACCAGGCCCACCGTCGAGACGGTGACACCGCGCTGGGACATGCCCAGCCCGCCGGGCACCGGGTCGGTCATCCGGCGCACCGAGTCCAGCACGCGCCGGTAGTTCGCCAGCGGCTCGCCCATGCCCATGAACACGACGTTGCTGATGCGGCCCGGGCCGCCGGCGACGTCGCCGCGAGCCAGATCGCGCGCGACGCCCACCACCTGGTCCACGATCTCACCGGTGGAGAGGTTGCGGGTGAGGCCGTTCTGGCCGGTGGCGCAGAAGGGGCAGTTCATCCCGCAGCCGGCCTGGGACGACACGCACAGCGTGATGCGGTCGGGGTAGCGCATCAGCACGGACTCGAACAGGACCCCGTCGAACGCCCGCCACAGCGTCTTGCGGGTCATTCCGTTGTCGCACGTGATGTGCCGCACGGGGGTGAGCAGCGTGGGCAGCAGCGCCTCGCCGAGCCGGTCCCGCACCTCGGCAGGCAAGTCGGTCATCGCGGAAGTGTCGGACTCCAGCCGACCGAAGTAGTGCTGGGCGAGCTGCTTGGCGCGGAAGGGCTTCTCGCCGAGTTCGGTGACGACGCCGCGGCGTTCGTCGGGACTGAGGTCGGCGAGGTGGCGGGGCGGCGCGGCCCTGCGCGGTGCGGCGAAAGTGAGCTCGGCAGGCATCGGTGTCCAAGGCGGATCGGAGGCTGGGCGGCGGCCGGAGACGCGACCGGCGATGCGCGGTACTTTAGGGGCCTAATCGACCATTGGCGACGGAAGCCGTAGTACCGCCGGTGCCGCCCGGTCGGGCACTACGGTTCATACTATGCGGCGCTCACGCGGGCGCCGTCCGGCGGAGTCCGGTCGCGTGCCCCTCGCGGACCGGTGCGGCCGCCGACACAGGAGAACCGACGACATCCGACAAGGAGGGCAGGTGGCCGGAACGCGCGTCCTCCTCGACCAGTTCAGCCCTTATCGCAGCCGCCGCGTCATCGTCGAGCACGACTCCCGCACCACGGCCGCCTACCTGCTGGACGCGCGCGGCGCCATCCGCGTACCGGTGTGGCTGGCCAACCACGAGATGGCCCCTGAGACCAGCGCCCCCGAGGGCCTGTACCGCGGCCAGGCGCCGCTGATGCCCGCCGCGCAGACCAAGCACCCGCAGGGGCGGGCGCCCTTCGACGAGTCCGCGCTGCGCGCGGTGTGGTTCGAAGAGGGCGACGGCGTCGCGCTGCTCGACGACGACGGCCTGCTGGCGATCATCCCCGGCTGGGCCGAGGCCGACAGCGGGCTGCCGGGCTACGCCCGCGAGGCCATCGGGCGCACCCCTTACGCCTGGGCGCTGGACCCGGTGGCCGCGCAGCTGTGGCCGCGGGTCGTGCACGCCGAGGCGTACTGGGACTGGCGGTCCGCGCCCAACGCCTGGCGCAGCGTACAGCGGACGGTCTTCAACCACCTCACCCGCACCGTCGGGCCCGCCGGGCACTACTGGGACGTCTCCGACGGCCACGCGCCGCTGATCCGGGTCTCCGAGCGGCCGCCCACCGAGGAGCGGCCCTACACCGTGCTGAGCACGGTGGGCATGTGCGGGCAGCGGATGCCCACGCTGGACCGCTACATGGCCGACACCTCCGCCTACGCCCGCATCGAGTTGGCGCTGGCCACGACCACCCAGGCCCACGTCGCCGCACGCATCTTCCGCTGGATCGGGGCCTTCCCCTGGCGGGCGGTCACCTGGTTCGGCGCCGGGCACACCGTGAAGTGGCTGGACAACCGCGAGGACACCGCGATGCGCGGCTCCAGCGCCGCGGTGCTGCTGGTGGCCGACCCCGCGCCGCTGGCCGGCCCCTCGGGCGAGCTGCCGCCGGACACCTCCGGGCTGACCTTCCACGGCGACCCGGTCACCTGGCTGTGGATCGTCCCGATCACCCGGCCCGAGCACCTGTTCGCCAAGGAGCACGACTCCGCCACTCTCATCGGCAAGCTGGCGGCCGAAGGGCGCAGCTGGATCCTGGGCTGACGGGGGTGGCCGGTGCCGGGCACGAAGGCGCCGAAGGACGTGCCCTACGGCCAGCGCTGGGAGACGACCTCGTCGATCAGATCGGAGACGGCGTTGTAGGTGTGCGTCTGGTTGAACTCGGCCGCCCCCGCACCCAGGGCGAAGGGGGCGACGTCGGCGTCGCTCAGCGCCACCTCGTATCCGTGTGCGGTGGTGACGCGGTGGACGCGGCCCTCCGGCGTCTCCTCGGTGCTGTGGTAGTCGATGATCTTCAGCCCGGCCAGATCCATCAGGATCCGGCCCAAGGTGTCGCGCGGCGGCCAGGATTCCATGAGCTCCCCTCGTGTCGTCCTGCCCCCAGACTGCCAGGGCAGCGGCGGCGGGGGCGGCCACTCGGCGCAATCAAGGGTCACGACGGACCCCGCTTAGCGCCAAAGAACTCTTTGACGGGTCCCAAGGAACCTCCTAAAGTCGTCGCTCGTGCAATCCGACTCCGAAGAAGGCGACCTCGCCGGCCTGCGACTGCTCGCCCATCCCCTACGGCTGCGGCTGCTGTCGCTGCTGACGGCCCAGGCGATGAGCGCTGCCGAGGCCGCCCGCGAACTGGGCGAGACCCAGGCCAACGTCAGCTACCACCTGCGGCGGCTGCACAAGGGCGGCCTGCTTGAGGTCGCCGAGGAGGTGGCGGTTTCCGGCGGGCGGGCGCGGCGCTACCGCCATGTCCCCGATAGCGGACCGGTCGCCCTCGGCGCGGGGCCGAGAGCCGACGGAGCGGACCACAGACAGGTGGCCGCTGCCCTGGCCGCGGAGCTCCAACGCCGCGCGGCGCACGGGCGAACCGGCGAGCCCGTGCACCTGACAGACGCCGAACTGTGGATGGCGCCCGAGGAATGGCGCCGGCTGCGCGACGACTTCTCCGCACTCGGCGCGCGCCTGCACGAGGCGGCCCGCCCTGCCCACACCCCCGGCACCATCCCGACCAGCACCACCGTGGTCATGTTCGCGCTGGCCGAGGAGAACGACCCCGGCGCCGACGCCCCGGAGGGCGAGGTCCGATGACGGCTCCGCCCGACGAACCACCCGGAGCCGCGGAGGCGGGGACTCTCACCGGTCCGGCCGACCACGGCGTCCGCGCGCCGCTGCGTTACCGCGACTTCCGCGGGCTCGCCGCCGGACGGTCGCTGATGTACTTCGGCAATGCGCTGGTCACCGTCGCGCTGGCGTTCGCGGTGCTCGACCTGCCCGGTGGCTCGCCGGTGGACCTGGGGATCGTGCTGGGCGCCCGGTCGATGGCGCTGGTCGTCTTCGCACTACTCGGCGGCGTCCTGGCCGACCGGCTGCCGCGCTCGGTCATCCTGCAGGGGGCCTGCGGGCTCGCCGCCGCCTCCCAGGCGGCCATCGCCGCGAGCGTACTGACCGGCGTCGCGTCGGTGCCGCTGCTGGCCGCGCTGAGCGTGGTCAACGGCACGGTCGCGGCCGTGGGACTGCCCGCCGCCGTCTCCCTGACGCCGCAGACGGTGCCCCCGCACCTGCTGCGCCAGGCCAACGCCGTGGCGCGGATGGGGCTGATGCTCGGCCTGGCGGCGGGGATGTCGGCAGGCGGCGGTGCGGTCGGGCTCGTGGGACCTGGGTGGGCGCTGGCGTTCACCGCCGCCGTCTTCGCCGCAGCGGGCGCCGCGTTCCACTTCGTCCGCGTCGCACCACCGTCCGCGGGCGAGCGCGGCCACCCGCTGCGCGAACTGGCCGAGGGGTGGACCGAGTTCACCGCGCGCCCCTGGGTGTGGGTCGTGGTGCTCCAGTTCATGGTGGTCAACGCGGTCTGGTCGGGCGGGGTGAAGGTGCTCGGCCCCGCGGTCGCCGACGCCACGATCGGACGCGGCCTGTGGGGCGTCGTCCTCAGCGCGGAGACCGTCGGCGCCGTGGTCGGCGGGCTGCTGGCGGCGCGGTGGCAGCCGCGGCGCGCCCTGCTGTTCGGGGTGTCGCTGACCGCGCTGGACGCGCTGCCGCTGCTCACGCTCGGATACGCGCCGTCGGTGCCGTTCCTGCTGCCCGCGATGTTCCTCACCGGGGTGGCACTGGAGCAGTTCGGCGTCGCCTGGGAGGTGTCGGTGCAGCAGAACATCCCGCCGGACAAACTGGCGCGGGTCTACTCCTACGACGCGCTGGGCTCCTTCGTGGCGCTCCCGATCGGCGAGACCCTGGCGGGGCCCTTGGCAGCACTGGTGGGCACCCGGACCACGCTCACGGGCGGCGCCGTGCTCATCGGACTGGCCTGCCTGGCGACCCTTAGCGTTCGCGGGGTGCGCACACTGACCGCGAGATGAGACCGGACCGCCGAGGCGGGCCGGGCGGCGCCGCGGTCAGGGCACCAGCAGAGTCAGCACCACCCAGGCGACCGGCCCGGCGATCAGCAGCGAGTCCACGCGGTCCAGCAGGCCGCCGTGGCCGGGCATGAACCGGCCCATGTCCTTGATGCCCAGATCCCGCTTGACCAGCGACTCGATCAGGTCGCCGACGGTGGCGGCCAGCACCACCGCCACGCCCAGCACCGCACCCGCCCACACGGGGCCGTCCAGCATCAGCGACACCGTGAGCGCGCCCGCCAGCATGCAGGCCAGCACCGATCCCCCGAAGCCCTCCCAGGTCTTGTTCGGGCTGATAACCGGGGCCATCTTGTGCCGGCCCATCAGGATGCCGGCGAAGTAGCCGCCGATGTCGCTGCTGATGGTCACCACGATGAACGCGATCAGCCGCTCCTGGCCGTCGCCCGGAGACGCGATCAGCAGCAGCCAGGTGCCCAGCAGGAACGGGACGTAGATCAGTGTGAACAGGTTGCCGCCGGCGTCGCGCACGTAGCCTTCGGCGCCGTCGCGCAACCGCCACGACAGCGCGGCGATGGCCGTCAGCGCGGTGGCGCCCGCCAGCCACTGGGCTCCGCCGAAATAGGCGCAGACCTGCATCGCGACGCCGCCCACGGCCAGCGGCCACAGCGCGAGCCGCCCGCCGCGCACGGCCAGGCCGCGGTTCAGCTCGCGCAGGCAGATCAGTGTCGCAGCCGAGGTGATGGCCACGAACCCGGCCGAGAAGGGATAGATGGACAGCAGGACGAGCGCGCCGAGCGCAACGCCGCTGGCGATGGCCACCGGCAGGTTGCGTCCGGTACGCACGGGCTCGCCGTCGGGCTTGTGCAGCACGAAGCGCTGCCGCGCGCTCTCGTCGGTGTCGCCGCCGTCCGCATCCCCGCTTTGCGAGGCGCCGTCGGGCGGCGGCACCGGCCCGTCGGGCCACGCGCCGCCGCGGGGTCGGCGCCCCGCGGCGCCGGCGTCCTCGCCAGGCCCGGCGTCTTCCGTGTCGGGCCCCAAGGACGGCGGGTCGAACCTGCCGCGACCGTCGTCCTGCTCGGATCCGGGCTCAATGAACGTCACGGGCGCTAGACCTCGAGCAGCTCGGATTCCTTGTGCTTGAGCAGCTCGTCGATCTCCGCGACGTACTTGTGCGTGATCTCCTCCAGCTCCTCCTGCGCACGGTGGCCCTCGTCCTCGCCGATCTCGCCGGCCTTGACGGCCTTGTCGAACGAGTCCTTGGCGTGGCGCCGGATGTTGCGGATGGACACCCGGCCGTCCTCGGCCTTGCTCCGCACCACCTTGATGTACTCCCTGCGGCGCTCCTCGGTCAGATCCGGGAAGGCCACCCGGATGACGTTGCCGTCGTTGGCGGGGTTCACGCCCAGGTCGCTGTCCCGGATGGCCTTCTCGATCGCCTGCATCGACGACTTGTCGAACGGAGACACGACGACCATGCGCGGTTCGGGAACCGAGAACGACGCGAGTTGGTTGATCGGGGTCTGGGTGCCGTAGTACTCGGCCGTGATCTTGTTGAACGTCGCCGGACCGGGTCGGCCCGTGCGGATCGCGGCGAAGTCCTCCTTGGCGACCACGACCGCCTTCTCCATCTTCTCCTCGGCTTCGAGGAGGGTCTCTTCGGTCATTGGGGCTCCCGTGTGTCGCTTCAGTCCATCTGTCGGGCTGTCGGAGGCCGGCGCCGTGTCAGTGGTCGGCCGGGCAGACTATGGTGCCCATCTTCTCGCCCCGCACGGCGCGGACGATGTTCCCCTCGGCCATCAGGTCGAAGACCACGATGGGCAGGCCGTTGTCCATGCACAGACTGACCGCGGTGGCGTCCATGACCTTCAGGCCGCGGGTGAGCACCTCGTTGTAGTCCAGGCGGTCGAACTTGACCGCGCTGGGGTTGCGGTGCGGATCGGAGTCGTAGACCCCGTCGACCTGGGTCCCCTTGAGGACGGCCTTGGCACCGATCTCCAGCGCCCGCTGAGCGGCCGTGGTATCGGTGGAGAAGAAAGGCGCGCCCAGGCCCGCGCCGAAGATGACGACGCGGCCCTTCTGCAGGTGGCGGACCGCGCGGCGCGGAATGTAGGCCTCGGCGACCTGGCTCATGTGGATGGAGGTCTGGACCCGGGTCTCGACCCCCTGGCGCTCCAGGAAGTCCTGCAGCGCCAGGCAGTTGATGACCGTGCCCAGCATCCCCATGTAGTCGGCCCGGCCGCGCTCCATACCGCGTTCGGACATGGCGGAGCCGCGGAACATGTTGCCGCCGCCGACCACCACGGCGACCTCGATCCCCTCGGCGACGGCGGAGGCGATCGACTCGGCGAGGTACTCGACGACGCCGGCGTCGATACCGAGGTCCTCACCGCCCGCGAACGCCTCGCCGGACAGTTTCAGTACGACACGCCCCCAGCCGGAGTCGTGCATGGCTGGGACCTCCGCGGCGGTATGGCCTTCGGTCTCCGACACGGCGCTCGGCCTCCTTCTGGTTCCCCCGAGTGGTTATGCGGTGCGGGGCGGCCGAACCTGTGCCGAGCCGAGCCCCGCCTGATCCACCGAAGGTGCCGGGGTGGTGTGCACCCCGACACCTCCATCATGTCAAACGACTAGGACTGGCCGACCTTGAAGCGCACGAAGCGGCGCACGGTGACACCGGCTTCGTCGACGATCTGCTGGACCGTCTTCTTGTTGTCCTTGACGAAAGGCTGGGCGAGCAGGGTGGCGTCCTTGAAGAAGCCGTTCACCCGGCCGTCGATGATCTTCGGCAGCGCCTGCTCCGGCTTGCCCTCCTCGCGAGCGGTGGCCTCGGCGATGCGGCGCTCGGCGGCGACGGTCTCCTCGGGCACGTCGTCCTTGCTCACGAAGCCCGGCGCGAGCGCGGCGATCTGCTGGGCGATGTCCTTGCCCACCTCGGCCTCGGCCTTGTCCAGCTCGACGAGCACGCCCATGGTCGGCGGCAGGTCGGGGTCGGACTTGTGCAGGTAGGTGGCCACATAGGCGCCGTCGTACTTCGCGACGCGGCGCAGCTCCAGCTTCTCGCCGATGACGGCGCTGCGCTCCTCGATGACCGTCTGCACGGTCTTTCCGTCGGAGAACTCGCTGTTGGCCACAGCACCGAGCTCGTCGATGTCGCCGGCGGCGACGAGCACGGCGATGTCGGCGGCGAGCTGCTGGAACTGCTCGTTCTTGGCGACGAAGTCGGTCTCGCAGCCCAGCTCGACGAGCACGGCGGAGTTGTCGCTGTCCTGCTTGAGCGCGACGAGCCCGTTGTCTGTGGTGCGCTCGGCGCGCTTGCTGACGGACTTGGCGCCCTTGATCCGCAGGAACTCGACGGCCTTGTCGAAGTCGCCGTCGCTGTCCTCCAGCGCCTTCTTGCAGTCCATCATGCCCGCGCCGGTCATGTCGCGGAGCTTCTTCACGTCAGCGGCGGTGTAGTTCGCCATGGCTGTACTCAAATCCCGTAGGTGTGGGTCGACTGTCTCACTGGGGCGCCCGGACCGCCGCACCCGGCCCGGGCAGGCCCCCCGCGCCGGGTGTCGGTGCGGGGGGCCGGCGATCGGACGTCAGGCTTCCTTCGAGCCCTCGGCCTCGGCCTCGGCCTCGGGCGCGGGCGCCTCGGCCGCAGGGGCCTCGGCCACGGGCGCTTCGGCCGCCACCGGGGCCGCCTCGGCGGCTGCGGGGGCCTCTGCCCCGGGCTCCGTGCCAGGCTGGGCGGACGGCGCCTCGGCGGCGGTCTCGCCCTTCTCCAGCAGCTCGCGCTCCCACTCGGCCAGCGGCTCCTCGCCGGACTTCTCGGTCCCCGCCGGGGCCGAAGCGCCCGAGCGGGCGAGCAGACCGTCGGCGACGGAGTCCGCGACGACGCGGGTGAGCAGGCTGACGCTGCGGATGGCGTCGTCGTTGCCCGGGATCGGGTAGTCGACCTCGTCGGGGTCGCAGTTGGTGTCCAGGATCGCGACGACCGGGATGTTCAGCTTGCGGGCCTCGCTGATCGCGATGTGCTCCTTCTTGGTGTCCACGATCCACACTGCGCTGGGCACGCGGGACATGTCGCGGATACCGCCGAGGGTGCGCTCCAGCTTCTCCTTCTCACGGCGCAGCCCGAGCAGCTCCTTCTTGGTGAGGCCCGAGGCGGCGACGTCGTCGAAGTCGATCTCCTCAAGCTCCTTGAGGCGCTGCAGCCGCTTGTGCACGGTGGAGAAGTTGGTGAGCATGCCGCCCAGCCAGCGCTGGTTGACGAACGGCATCCCGACGCGGCGGGCCTGCTCGTCGATGGCCTCCTGCGCCTGCTTCTTGGTTCCGACGAAGAGGATGGTGCCGCCGTGGGCCACCGTCTCCTTGACGAACTCGTAGGCGCGGTCGATGTAGGCCAGCGACTTCTGCAGGTCGATGATGTAGATGCCGTTGCGCTCGGTGAAGATGAAGCGCTTCATCTTCGGGTTCCAGCGCCGCGTCTGGTGCCCGAAGTGCACACCGCTTTCCAGCAGCTGCCGGATGGTCACGACTGTGGCCATGACTCGGTCCTCCTAGTACGGCGGGCATCCCCGCCCCGGTTGTTCCTGACGCCCCGGCCGCTCCGCCGTGCCGCCGCGGCGGCACGGACCGTGAGAGCGGTCCCCTGCTTGGAAGGCACGGAGGCGTGCGTATTGGTCGGCTCGTGTCGAGCCTGATGGAATTCTAGCCGCCCTGGCGACGCGTCGGCGCCTATCGACGGCCGCCCGCCGGTGTCAAGAACCGCCGAGGGCCGGTTTCCGCCGCCGACGGGCGCCGGGAAGGCCGGGGCGAGCACCGATCGACCGAACCGGCCGGCGGCGCCCGTCCACAGGATCCCGATCGCAGCTGGCCGCGGCATCGACAGGCCGCCAAGCTGGACACATGACGCCTCCCTGCCGCCGCCGCATCCTCTCCATCGCTCTCGTGCCTCCGCTGCTGGTGCTCGCCCTCGCGCCGGCCCTCGCCGAGCAGCCCGCCGCCGCGCAGAGCGGGCACGGGCGCTGGCATCCGCCGCTTGACGGCGACCTGCGGCTGCTGCGGCCCTTCGACCCCCCGCCGCAGCGCTGGCTGCCCGGCCACCGCGGTGTCGACTTCGCGGCCGCACCCGGCACCGAGGTCCGCGCCGCCGGAGGCGGGCGGGTGGCCTTCGCCGGGACCGTGGGCGGCACGGGCGTGGTCAGTGTCGTCCACGGCGCCCTGCGAACGACCTACCTGCCGGTCGTCCCGCGCACCCGGCCGGGGCGACGGGTCGAGGCGGGCGAGGTGATCGCGGCGGTCGCCGCCGATGCCGCGCACTGCCCGGGGGTGCCCTGTCTGCACTGGGGACTGCGCCACGACGGCCGCTACCTGGACCCCCTCGTACTGCTGGGGACGGGGTCGGTGCGCCTGCTGCCGCAGCCGGCGCCCCGCAGCGGCCGCGCACACCGCCGCGCCGCCGGTGGCAGGCTGGTCACGCCCGCGGATGCGCCCGGTTGTAGGTGCGCGTCAGGCGTTCGATCGAGACGTGGGTGTAGATCTGGGTGCTCGACAGCGACGCGTGGCCGAGGATCTCCTGGACGCTGCGCAGGTCGGCCCCTCCGTCGAGGAGGTGGGTGGCCGCGCTGTGGCGGAGGGCGTGCGGAGCGGCGTCGGTGCCGTGGGAGCGCAGGTAGGAGTGTACGTCGCGGCGCGCCGAACGAGTGCCGAGCCGACCACCCCGCGCACCGAGGAACAGCGCGGGGCCGCTCGCGGGGACCGCCATCCGGGGGCGGCCCTCAAGCAGCCAGGCGCCCACAGCCTCCAGGGCCGGAGCACCCACCGGCACCACGCGCTCCTTGCCGCCCTTGCCGTACACGCGCAGGGTGCGGCGGTCCCGATCGATGTCGTCGACATCGAGCCCGCACAGTTCGGCCACGCGGATACCGGTGGCGTAGAGGACCTCGACCACCGCTCGCGAGCGCAGTAGCGGCGCGGCGCCGCCGGCGTCCGGGGAGGACTCCGCGGTCCCGAGCGCTCGGGTGGTCTCCTGCTCGCTGAGGACAGCAGGCAGCGCCCGGTGCGGGCTCGGCGCCGACAACTGCGGACCGGGGTCGTGGCCGATGCGGCCCGTGCGGTGCAGGAAGGCGGTGACCACCCGGGCGGCGGCGACCCGCCGCGCCATGGTGGAGCGCCCGGCTCCGCGGTCGCGCATGCGGGCGAGCCAGCCGCGCAGCGCGGCGATGTCGAGTCCGCCGACACCACACCCGGTCTCGTCCAGGTAGTCCAGCAGCGAGCGGGCGTCGCCGAGGTAGGCGCGCACGGTGTGCGGCGACCGGTCGGTGGCGAGGTGGCCGCGCAGGTCCTCCAGCAGTGACCGCCTCTCGGGCGGATCCGCGCTCACTCGGACTCCGCGGGGCCGTGTCCGCGCGGCAGCCGGGCGGTGGCGGCTACCTCGATCGGGAAACGCGGGGCCACCAGCCCGCTCACCTCGACGAGCGTGCTCGCCGGGCGTGGCTCGTGCACCGGGTGCCCGCCGGTGGCCCGGCGCAGAGCGCCCGAATCCGCCATACGGCGCAGGTAGTAGGCGGCCTCGACCGGGTGGCGGGAATCGGCCCCGTGCCGGGCGAGCGCGGCGTCGATGTCGCGGGATACCTGCCGCGCCCGGAGCGCCGAGTCGCCGTCGGCGAGCAGCCCGTTGGCCGCGACGGCATCGCTGTACCTCTGCACCATCGGCCCCTCCTGTCGTTCCCACACCTGTGATACCCCGACAGCACCGAGCCTGGAACAGCCGGCCGGCCGGGTGCAAGCCGATCGGAATCGGTTTTCCGCCAGATGAGTGGGTCGAGCGTCGTCGATGGCCGAAGGCGGCGCAGGTCCGCTGGGCGGCCTTGCGGGTCTGCCGGGTGGAGGGCGGTCTTGCAGAAAAGCGGCGCCGAGAGCGGCGGGTGGCCGGGCCTGCGGTCGTCGCACCGGGTGCCCGCCGGTGGCGGTGCGTGGCGGGGCGGCGTTGGGCCGCGGCGGGCCGGTCGGCGCATCTATTGCGCGGTTTCCGCCGGATTCCGGCCCGCGGGTTGGTCGAAACCCCGCAATAGGTGGCACCGGTCCCGCCGAGTCTGTCTATCGCGAACTTATGGTCGCAGGAAGGCGTATTCCGCGGCCATAAGTTCGCGATCATCGCCGGATGGACCGGCATAGGGGACCTACCGGCGCCGGCGGGCCGGCTGGGTGTCGCCGTGTCCCCTGCCGGGCCCGCACAGGGTGGAGGCAGCGCGGCGGGGCGCGGTCGCGGGTGCCCGCACGGCCCGGTGGCGCCGGATCGGGGGCCGGGGGGCGACGACACGTCGCTCGTGGCGCCCGGGCGCGGCCGACGGGGGCCCCACCCCCGATGGAGTGGAATTTTGGGGGCCTATGCCCGTTTTGCGGGCGGCCTCGGCGGACGCGGCGGCCACGAGGTGCACGAAAAGTTGACGTCGGGGGTGTTTTCGCGCCATTCGGCGCGCCTCGTGCGCCCTCGCCGCCACAGTGCGGATGGTGGCCCGCCGGGGACTCGGGCATTGGTGGACAGAACACCCCATTTTCTTTCGTATCGCGGAATGACGTTGCCAAGCTGGCGCCTCGGGGCGGCACCGAGGCGGGTGCCGCCGCACGTACGTGCATCTCGTGGCCCCGACCCGGCCGCATGACCGCCGCCGAGAGCCCCGCGTCGCGCCCTCACCGGTAACCGGGCGGCGGCCCTCCGGGCCTCGACCACCCGCGGCCGGGGCCGGTGACCGCCGCCCCGACTACCGCAGACCCGGCCCCGCCGGCGTCGTCGCCGCTCTCGTCGGGCGCCGCCACCGGTGAGCACCGGAACCGACGACCGCGGGCCGAACCCTGCGCCGTCCTCGGCGCCGCTTTTCCCTACAGGACCACCCATTCCACCCGGCAGACCGACAAGGCCGCCCAGCAGACCGAGGCCGCTTCGCCGGTGGCGGCCCCCGGCGGGCACCCGGCCCGTTGGGCTCAGGGCCAACCACCCGCCACCGTCGCCGCCGCTTCTCGGTCAAGATCACCCGCCACCCGGCAGACCGACAAGGGCGCACAGCAGAGCCGAGCCGCCTCCGCCGAGCGCCGCCACCGGCGAGCACCCGAACCGACGTCCGCGGGCCCGGCCCCCACGCCGCCCTCGCCGCCTCGTCGGATGAGCCACCGGCGAGCACCCGAACCGACCCTCGCAGGCGCCACCCCGCGGCGTCGTCGCCGCCCCTCGTCGGGCGACCCGCCCCCAGCCTCGGGCGCGCGACCGACCGCCTGCGAACACCGACGGCATCGGACTCACTCGGACAAGGGCGTTCCCCATCGCGAAGGCGGCCGACCGAGTGCGCACCGGCGCATCACGGAGGCTTCTCCGCGGATCGGGTAGTACTCGTGCCGCTGCGCGTGCGCCACCCCGAGGCTCCGCGCTCGATGAAACCGGCGGCTGCCAGGAGGCCCAGGCGGCTGAGCGCGGTGTCGAGGTCGAGGTCGCAGGCCGCGGCGACGGCGGCTGTACCGACACAGGCGCGGTCGGGGATGCTGTCGAGTACCCGCCGGGCGGAATCGTCCAAGGCGCCGCGGTCGAGCGCGGTGCCGTCCTCGGGGCGCAGATCGGCGCCGATCCGGCCGACCTGCTCGACGACGTCGCCGGTGCCGGTGACGCAGACGGCGCCGCCGTCGCGCAGCAGCCGGTGGCAGCCCGCCGACAACGCCGAGGTGATCGGGCCCGGTACCGCCATGACCGCGCGGTGCAACTCCTCTGCGTGCCGCGCCGTGTTCAGGGCTCCGCTGCGCAGACCGGCTTCGACGACCACGGTCCCGGGCGTGAGGGCGGCGATGATCCGGTTGCGTACCAGGAAACCGTGCCTGGAGGGCGACGCGCCTGGCGGGTGCTCGCTCACCAGGACTCCGTGCGCGGCGATGTCGGTGAACAGGTTCTCGTTGCCACGCGGGTAGATCTGGTCCAGCCCGCAGGCGAGAACGGCCACGGCGGGGGCCGACGCCGCGAGTCCACCGCGGTGGGCGGCGGAGTCGACGCCGTAGGCGCCGCCGGAGACCACCGCCCACGAACGCTGCCCTAGGCCCCACGCGAGGTCGGCGGCGACGTGGCGGCCGTAGGCCGTCGCGGCGCGGGCACCCACCACGGCGACCGAGCGCAGGCACGCGTGTCGCAGGTCGTGCGACCCGCGCACCCAGAGGGCGTAGGGGCGGCGCTCCCGGAGCTGATCGAGTTGAGTGGGCCAGCCCGGATCGCCCGGAACGACGAGCCGGCTGCCCAGCTCGGCGGTGGCCGCCAGCAGGGCGTCGACGTCGAGCCGCGCCGCCCGCTCCCGCCAGCGCCCCGCCCGCCGGGCGAAGCCGTCCGCACGGACACCCGGCGGCGCCTGCAGCGTTCCTCCACCGCACAGCGTCTCCCACAGCGCGGCGGCACCGTACTCGTCGAGCAGCGCCCCGGCGGCGGGGTCGCCGGGGTCGGCCACGGTGGTCAAGCACGCCCGAGCCGTGGCGTCGTCGGAGCCCGGCGGTTCGTCCGCCCGGTCCGGCGGCCGGGGAACAGGCCGCGCGGGCGGTGGAGCGCCCTGCTCGGGCGATCCGGAGGGGTCGCGGTCGTCGGCGACGGAGCCGGTGGAACCGTTCATGGTGGCGACGGCGACCGCAACCGGACCGGTTCCGGGGACGGCGCCGTCTTCCTCCCTTCGCAGGCTGGGAAAAGCGGGGTCCCGGCGCGTCCGAACGCAATCGCGAGGCCGGTTGGGGATCGCATGAGCTCTCGGGCGGCGACGGACGGCCGTACGAGCCGTCGTGTCCGCAGCTGCGCCGGAAGAAGTCGTCATCGAACAGGCCGCCCTCGGTCCGGCGGCCGAGGCTCGGCTTGCGGCTCCGCTCGTGCACGGGCATCGGCGCCACGGTCCGTTTCCGGGGCAAGGGTCCCGTTCCTTCTTTCCGTGGCTGTTGTGCGCGGAGTCGCGCGCGTCGCCGATGTGCCGGGGCGGTCGGTCTCGCAGAACCCTCCGGGAACCGTTCGGCGCCGCCACGCGGAGACGGCGGCGACGGGGCGCGAGACGAAACGTTTCGGATTCGGCGCTCGGCGCACGCGGCCCTCTGCGGCGGCCCGGCAGCCCCGGCGGCAGCTCCGGCGGCGCGGCGGACGCCCCGGGCCGTAAAAAGGATTCCCTTCTTCCAGGATGAAGACGTCCGGCGGCCGCGGCGCGTACGGCCGCCAGTCTGACGGCTTCAGCCGGGCGGGCTCACTGGGCACGCCCGGTCCACAGGGCATAGGCATAGGCGGTGTCCTCCGCGGCGGGTTCGGGGCGGTCGGCGAGGTCGGCGAGGGTCCAGGAGACGCGGAGCGCACGGTCGAGACCGCGGGCGCTGATCTCGCCGCGTTCCACGGCCGTGGCCAGAAGGCGCAGCGCAGCGGGGGCGACCGGGAAGTGTCGGCGCAGCTCCGCGCCCGGGATGGAGGCGTTCGTGGTCCAAGGTGTGCCCGCCAGGCGTGCGGCGGCGCGTTCGCGGGCCCGCGCGACCCGCTGGGCGACGGTCGCCGAAGACTCCGCGTAGCCGCGGTCGGCGAACAGTTCGGCATGGGCGACGGGTTGCAGTTCGACTTTGAGGTCGACGCGGTCCACAAGGGGGCCGGAGAGGCGGGACAGGTAGCGGCGGCGCTGGGTCGACGAGCAGGTGCAGGCGTTGCCGGACTTGCCGCAGGGGCAAGGGTTGGCGGCCAGAACGAGCAGGAACCGCGCGGGGAAGCACACTGTGGCTGCCGAGCGCGCGACGACGACTTCGCCGCTCTCCAGCGGTTGGCGCAGCGAGTCGAGCACCCCGCGGGCGAACTCCGGCGCCTCGTCGAGGAAGAGCGCACCGCGGTGGGCCAGGGAGACGCAGCCCGGCCGCAGCCGGGTGCTGCCGCCCCCGACGATGGCGGCGCGGGTGGCCGTGTGGTGGGGCGCGCAGAACGGCGGAGCGGTGATCAGCGGTGAGCGTTTCGGCAGCGCCCCGGCCACCGAGTGGACCGCGGTGACTTCGATGGACTCCTCCGCGGTGAGCCGCGGCAGGACGGTGGGCAGGCGTTCGGCCAGCAGGCTTTTGCCGG
The DNA here is from genome assembly GCF_004323735.1 of Streptomonospora litoralis. Classification (GTDB taxonomy): domain Bacteria; phylum Actinomycetota; class Actinomycetes; order Streptosporangiales; family Streptosporangiaceae; genus Streptomonospora; species Streptomonospora litoralis. The sequence continues at coordinate 4,547,522 of NZ_CP036455.1, forward strand.
TGCCCGGCGGGCCGACCATCATCAGGTGGTGACCTCCGGCCGCCGCGATCTCCACCGCCCGGCGGGCCACGGGCTGTCCGAGCACGTCGGCGAGATCGGGGCAGCGCTCTGCAGCGGAGTCGGCGTCCGCACCCGCGTCCCGCTGCGGCTCCGAATCGTCGTCGCCGGGCGGGGGCTCGGTTACCGGTTCGCCGCGCAGCCGCGCCAGCAGCTCGCCCAGCGACGAGACCGCCACGACCTTGATGCCGGGCACCAGGGCGGCCTCCTCTGCGTTGCCGCGGGCGACGACGAAGGTGGTATGCCCGCAGCGGACACCGGCCAGGACGGCGGGCAGCACGCCGCTCACCGGGCGGGTGCGGCCGTCGAGGCCCAACTCCGCCAGCACGACCGCACTGTGCAGCGGCATCCCCGGAGCTGCGCCTTCGGCGGCCAGGACGGCGGCCGCGATGGCGAGGTCGAATCCGCTGCCGCGCTTGGGCAGACTCGCTGGAGAAAGGCTGACCGTTATGTGCCCCTCGGGCCAGTGTTCGCCGGAGTTGACCACCGCGGCCCGGATGCGGTCGCGAGCCTCGCGCAGAGCGGTGTCGGGCAGACCCACCAGGGTCAACCCGGGCGGGCCGTCGCCCAGGTGGGCCTCGACCTCGATGATGTGGCCGTCGACGCCGACGAGGGCCATGGAACGGGTGCGGGCGAGCGCCATCACGCCACCCCCGGGTGGTGCCGCACGAACACCCGGTCGCCGGGCAGCACGAGTACGCAGACGACGTCCACCCGAATCCGCCGGCGCCCGGCGCGGTGCGCGGCTGCCCACAGTCGGGCCAGTCGGCGCAGCCGCCGCCGCTTCGGCTCGGTGACCGCCTCCAGCGGCGAGCCGAACCGCAGGCCGGTGCGGGTCTTGACTTCGGCGACGATGACGTCGGGCCCCTGGCCCGCAACGATGTCGATCTCACCCTCGGAACAGCGCCAGTTGCGGGCGAGGATGCGCAGCCCGCGGCGCTCCAGATACGCCGAGGCCACCTCCTCTCCGCGCCTGCCCAGCGCCGTTCTGTGCTCCGCGGGGCGCGCCGGAGCGGCGGGAGGGGCCTTCACGCGGTCGTGTCGGGGCAGGGGCGGGAGGGAGCGGCGCAAGGAGCTCATACCTTCAGCGTGCAGAGTCCGCGTCCGCCCTTCCACGCGGATTCGCCGACTGTGGACAACCGCCGCGGCCGGTCACAGGCCGTTCTCCGGGGGAATGCCCGCGCCACCGGGTGAACGGTGAGTGCCCCGAACACACGAAACCGCCGGGCGGCGCGATCGGGGGCCGCCCGGCGGCGGGAAGTCGGGGCTTTCCGCCCTCTCAGGCGGAAAGTGCAGCGACTACTGCGGTTTGCCCGTGGCCGGGACCTCTAGGTCGGACTTGGTGATCTCCTCGACGTTGACGTCCTTGAACGTCACCACGCGCACGTTGCGGACGAACCTGGCCGGGCGGTACATGTCCCAGACCCAGGCGTCCTCCATCGTGACCTCGAAGTACATCTCGCCGTTCTCGGTGCTGCGCGGCTGCAGATCCACGTGGTTGGTGAGGTAGAACCGGCGTTCGGTCTCGACCACGTAGCTGAAGAGGCCGACGACGTCCCGATACTCGCGATAGAGCTGCAGCTCCATCTCGGCCTCGTACTTCTCCAGGTCCTCAGAACTCATTTCGCGCTCGCTTTCGTCGTGCAGTCCCGGTTGAGCGGCCCGGCCCCCTTCGCCACTGGGGTCTCGCGGGAAGGAAGGTCCCGCGGGTTCGTCGATCGACTACAGGAACCATCATGCGCCACGTGTCAACCGCCCGGAGCGCGTTCGGCGCATCCGGCCGCACGCTCCTCGCGCCGCGGGTCCGCGGGCTCGGCCGCCGCGGGCTTTGGCCAGGGCCCGGCGCCCGGCTTCGCGGACCGGTACGGCGCCGGCCGCTCCGAGCACGAACGGCAGCGCAGCCGACGCCTCGACGGACCCCGCGGGGGCGCCTGCCGCCCCGCCGGTGCCAGAGGCTTCGCCGCCGTCGCCCCCGGCCTGCTTCGAGCCGCCTTCCTCCAGTTCCTCGAACGTCTCCGGAGTGGGCAGCGTCGACCAGCGATCCACCGGCCACACGACCAGGGAGGCGCGCCCGACCACATGGTCGATGGGGACGGAGCCGCCGCCCGGCTCGTTCTGGTGCCGTCGCGAGTCCTTGGAGCTGATCCGGTGGTCGCCCATCAGCCACAGCCGCCCCTCGGGGACCGTCACCGGCCCGAACTCCAGATGGGTCTCGATGCTGCCCGGATACAGGTAGGGCTCGTTGAGCGGTTCGTCGTTGACCAGCACCCGGTTCTGGGCGTCGCAGCACTCCACGGTGTCACCCGGAACCCCGATGACGCGCTTGATGTAGTCCCGCCCGCTGGGCGCGGCCCCGAACTGCTCAGCCACCCAGCTGAATCCCTGCCCGACGATGTTGCCGGACTCCTCGACCGGCACCGGACTCGGGCCCTCGTCCCACGAGCCGCCGCCGTTGAACACAATGACGTCGCCCCGCTGGATCTCGCGGACCTGGTACACGAGCTTGTTGACCAGCACGCGGTCACCGACGAGCAGCGTGTTCTCCATCGACCCGGAGGGGATGTAGAAAGGCTGGGCGACCCACGTGCGGATGACGAACGCCAAGACCAGCGCGATGACGATCAGGAGCGGGAGTTCCTTCCAGAACGAACCCGACTTCTCCGCCTTCTCGTCCGTGTTCTCCTTCTTGGCGTTCATCGAACCCCCGCTCTCGGCTGCCTCGCCCGCACCACCGGCGCTACCGGCCTGCATACTCGCCCCGCCCCGACATGATTCTGGCTCCCCTGCGCGGCCGCGCAGGGGAGCCAGAATCGCCGGATCGGGGACCGCCGACACGACCGGTGGTACCGGGCGCCGCGCCGAAGGCCGATCCTTGAATGGTCATCGACTCCGAAGCCTATCCGAGCGCGGCGCTGCGTGTCGGGAACGGCACAGCCGGAACAAGCGGAGCGAGTTCGGCTCGGAGCGGCGGTGGTATCAGCGGCGCTCGGGGATGCGGGCGGCCTTGCCACGCAGGTGGCGCAGGTAGTAAAGCTTCGCCCGGCGCACGCGGCCGCGGGCGACGATCTCGATCTTCTCGATGACCGGGGTGTGCACGGGGAAGGTGCGCTCCACACCGACGCCGTAGCTGATCTTGCGGACGGTGAACGTCTCGCGGTTGGCGGCTCCCTGGCGCCGGATCACGGCGCCCTTGAAGACCTGGACACGCGAACGCGTGCCCTCGGTGACGCGCACGTGCACGTTCAGCGTGTCGCCCGGGCGGAAATCAGGAATGTCCGAGCGCAGTTGAGCCTTCTCAATTTCCTGAATAGCGGTGTGCATCTCAGCGGTTCCTCATCGATTGCGCGCCGCGGCGACGGACAGTGCGGTTCGCGCGGGCGGATCTGCTGCTGGGGTCGTATCGGTGCGCCTGCGCCGGGCTTGTGCGGCCGCGAGCCGGTCGAACGGCGGCATGCGAGCAACGCGCGACGACAGGGGCAACTCCCCTAGTCTGCCACACGTTGAGACCCGGTCTGTAACCGAGCCCGCCACCCGGCCGCCGCTGCCCGCCCCTGCGCAGGACGGCCGCCGCGTGCGCGGCCGCCGGTCACTCGGGCCCGGAATCCGCAAGCAGCTGCTCGACCAGCTCCCGATCGCGCCGGTCCATACTCTCCAACCGCTGCGCGGCCAGTTCCCGCAGCAGCTCCGGCCGGTTGCGGGCGGTCTTGCGCAGCGCCTCGTGGCGGCGCCAGCGGTCCACCGCACCGTGGTCCCCCGACAGCAGCACCGGCGGGACCTCCTGGTCGCGCCAGCGCGCCGGCTTGGTGTAGACGGGCCCTTCGAGGAGGTTCTCCATGGCGCCGGACGCGAAGGAGTCCTGCACGGCGGACTCGGCGTTGCCCAGGACGCCGGGTAGCAGCCGCGAGACCGTCTCCACGACGACCAGCGTGGCCGCCTCACCGCCCGCGAGCACGTAGTCGCCGATACTGAGCTCCTCCACCGGCATCCGCTCCGCGGCGTCGGCGGCGACGCGGGCGTCGATGCCCTCGTAGCGGCCGCAGGCGAACACCAGCCGCGGCTGCTGCGACAGGCGCTTGGCGTGCTCCTGGGTGAACGGGGTGCCGCTGGGTGTGGGCAGGATCAACCGCGCAGGCGCGGGGTCGTCCGCCGTCACCGCGTCGAGCGCCTCGCCCCAGGGCTCGGGCTTCATGACCATGCCGGGACCGCCGCCGTAGGGGGTGTCGTCGACGGTGTTGTGCCGGTCGTGGGTCCAGGACCGCAGGTCGTGCAGCCGGACGTCGAGGATGCCCGCCTCCCGCGCCTTGCCGATGAGCGACAGCTCCAGCGGCACGAAGTAGTCGGGGAAGATGGTGATGATGTCGATGCGCATAGTTGTGCGGGTCGTCTCGGCGGCGCTCGGGCCCGCGGCCTTTCGGTTCGGTGTCGATTGGCGGGGGTGCCGTGCGCCGAGGCGGCGGGCCGTTACTCGCGCCCGAGCTCCAGCAGCCCGGGCGGCGGATCGATCACCAGGCGGCCGGCCGCGGTATCGACCTCGGGTACCAGGTCGCGGACGAAGGGCACCAGGATCTCGGTACCGGCGCCGCCGGTGATCACCAGTACGTCCTGGGCGTTGTGCAGCACGTCGGCGACGGTGCCCACCGCGGAGCCGTCGGCGGTCTCGGCCTGTAACCCGATGAGCTCGTGGTCGTGGAACTCGTCGGGGTCGGCGAGGGGAGGCACATCGGCCGAGTCGACCAGCAGGGTCGTCCCGCGTAGCTCCTCGGCGGCCGTACGGTCGCGGACGCCCTCGAAACGGACCAGCAGGCGGCCCGAGTGCCTGCGTACCGACGCCACGGTGAGGGGTCCGGCTGTGCCGGGGTCGGTCTGCAGGAGAACGCCGGGCGCGAAGCGCGAACCGGGATCGTCGGTGCGCACGTCGACCGCGACGTCGCCGCGGATCCCGTGGGCGCGGCCGATCCGGCCGACAACGAGACGCATCGTCCTCCTGCGGTTCTGGGGCGCGCGGCAGGAGTCCTGCGCGCACGACGGAACCGCGCCGCGCCTCGGCAGCGGCGCGGTGTCCCGGCCCGCCGCGGCGGCGCCCGCGGATACGGACGCGCGGCAGCGGGCCGGGAGCAGCGCTCAGCGCACTTCGTTCAGGTCCAGCAGGTCGACGCGGACGTAGCGCCCGCCCGCCAGGGAGCCGACGACGGTACGCAGCGCCTTGGCGGTGCGCCCGTTGCGGCCGATGACCTTCCCGAGGTCGTCGGGATGGACCCGGACTTCGAGCACCTTGCCCTTGCGGAGCCTGCGGGCTCTGACCTGGACGTCGTCGGAGTTGGCGACGATGCCCCGAACCAGGTGCTCTAGCGCCTCTTCCAGCACGTCAGGCCTCGCCCTCGGGCTCCGTGGTGGTGTCTTCGCCGGTGTTCTCGGTCTTCTCGGCCTTCTTCTCCGAGCCGGAGGACTTCCTGGACTTGCCACCGCCCTTGGCGGTGGATTCGTTGTCCGGCAGGACGAGCTCCTTGAGCACGTTCTGGAAGGCGGCCTCCTCGGCCTCCTTGTCGCGCGGCTCGGCGACCTTCAGCGGAGCCGGCTCGGGCAGCCCCTTGAAGCGCTGCCAGTCACCGGTCAGCTTCAGCAGGTTCTTGACCGGGACGGTGGGCTGCGCCCCCACAGACAGCCAGTGCTGCGCCCGCTCCGAGTCCAGCTTGATGAAGCTCGGCTCTTCCTTCGGGTGGTAGGTCCCGATCTCCTCGATGGACTGGCCATCGCGCTTGGTGCGGGCGTCGGCGACGACGATGCGGTACTGCGGCGTACGGATCTTCCCCATACGCTTGAGCTTGATCTTGACAGCCACGGGTGTGGTATCTCCCAGTTGCGATGCGATTGCCCGGGATCACCCGCCGCGTGGGGATGCGGCGGCGTCACCAGGCGGGGACGTTAGGTGCCCGGGCTAGTTAGAGGGCCGGCCCATCACACCGTTAGTCAACCACCTATTGTGCCAGATCCCGGAGGACGCAACGCGCAATCCGGAGGTCCTCGGCAGGTCGGGAGCCGGTGAGAGCCGTCTCACCTCGGCGGGAGGCCGATCCCGCCGAGCGCGCGTACCGCGTATACACCACCGGACGCCCTAGCGGCGCGCGGCGCGTGTCGACGCCGGCTACTGCTTGGGCAGCTTGAAGTTCGACAGGTCGGGCATCGAGCCGCCCCCCAGCCCTGGAGGCAGCTGCTGGCCGCCGCCCAGCCCGGGCGGAAGCTGCTGCTGGTCCCCGCCGTCCTCGCGGCGCCGCTGGCGTTCGGCTTCGCGCTCGGCCTCCTGCTGCTTGGCCTTGAGCGGGTTGCCGCTGCGCTGCTTGCCCTTCTTGCCGGCCTTCTTCGCCTGCGCCTTGGCCTTCTTGCGGTTTCCGCCGCCCCCGCCACCGGGCATCCCCGGCATTCCGGGCATGCCGCTGTTCTTCATCTGGCGCATCATCTTCTGCGCCTCGAAGAACCGGGTGACCAGGCCGTTGACGTCGCTGACCTCGGTGCCCGAACCGTTGGCGATGCGCAGCCGTCGGGACCCGTTGATGATCTTGGGGTTGCCGCGCTCGGCCGGTGTCATCGAGCGGATGATGGCCGTGATGCGGTCGAGGTCCGTCTCGTCGACGTTGCTGATCTGGTCCTTCATCTGCCCCATGCCCGGCATCATGCCGAGCAGGTTGCTGATCGGACCCATCCGCCGCAGCATGCCCATCTGCTGCAGGAAGTCGTCGAGGGTGAAGTCGTCCTCCGAGGCCAGCGTGCTGGCCATCTGGGCGACCTCGTCCTCTTCGAACGTGCGCTGCGCCTGCTCGATGAGGGTGAGGACGTCCCCCATGTCGAGGATGCGCGAGGCCATCCGGTCGGGATGGAAGAGGTCGAAGTCCTCGAGCTTCTCGCCGGTGGAGGCGAACATGATCGGCCGGCCGGTGACGTGCCGGATGGACAGCGCGGCGCCGCCGCGGGCGTCGCCGTCGAGCTTGGTCAGGGCCACGGCGTCGTAGCCGACTCCGTCCAGGAACGCCTGCGCGGTGTTCACGGCGTCCTGGCCGATCATCGCGTCGACGACGAAGAGGATCTCGTCGGGACTGACCGCGTCGCGGATGTCTGCGGCCTGCTGCATCATCTCGCTGTCGACGCCGAGCCGGCCGGCGGTGTCGATGACGACCACGTTGTGGTTGTTGCGCTCGGCCTGCTCGATGGAGGTCCGCGCCACCTCGACGGGGTCGCCCACCCCGTTGCCCGGCTCGGGAGCGAACACCGGCACCCCGGCGCGCTCCCCCACCACCTGCAGCTGGGTGACGGCGTTGGGGCGCTGGAGGTCGGCTGCCACCAGCAGCGGAGTGTTCCGCTCACCGGCCAGCCACCGCCCCAGCTTGCCCGCCAGGGTGGTCTTACCCGAACCCTGCAGGCCGGCGAGCATGATGACCGTCGGCGGCTTCTTGGCGAATCGGATCTCACGGGTCTCGCCACCGAGGATCTCCACGAGCTCCTCGTTGACGATCTTGATGACCTGCTGCGCCGGATTCAGCGCCTTGGAGACCTCGGCTCCCCGGGCCCGCTCCTTGACCTGCGCGATGAAGGCGCGGACGACGGGCAGCGCGACATCGGCCTCCAGCAGCGCGAGACGGATCTCCCGCGCGGTCGCGTCGATGTCCTCCTCAGACAACCGCCCCTTGCCGCGCAGAGAGGTGAAGACCGAGGTCAGCCGGTCGGAAAGCGTCTCGAACACGAGTGTGGCCAGTCCTTCGTCTCGGGATTGGCTTCCTAGATTACCTGCCGGGACGCGCCGCGCGCGCCCTGGAGGGAACCCGTTCTCACCGCCCCGGCCGTCAGTTTCCGGCAGACTGCGCGGCCGAGGGGGACTCCGAGGCCGGCGCCGAGGGCGACGCCCCGGAGGCGGCGGCGTCGCGCTGCTCCTCGATGGCCGAGACCAGCTCCTCGCGGGCGTCGCCGCTGAGCGCCTGCGTGGAGAGCCGCGCGTCGCCGCTCATCTGGTAGGTCTGCGGCGACGTGCTCGGGGCGAGGGCGAAGTCCACCCCGCAGGAGAGCTCGACGCTGCCGCCCGCCTCCAGCGAGGCGGAGTCGTCGCACTTCTTCGAGCCGAGCTCGTCGTTCTTCACGTTGGCGTCCATACGCACCAGGACGCTCATGTCCCCGCCGCTGCCGGACTCGTCCTGCACGGTGCCGCTGACGCTGCACGCGCCGCCGGTCTCGCAGCTCAGGTCGAGCTGGCCCTTCCAGGCCACCGCCATACGCGCATCGGGCGAATTCTTCAGCTCGTCCTGGGCGACGGCCAGCACATCATCGTAGAGGGTCTGGACCTCCGACGACTCGGGGACGCTGAAGTTCAGCCGGCTGCGCGGGCCGGAGTCCGCGCCCTTCGGGGCCAGCTGTTCGATCTCGGCGCGCAGCAGTTCGCCGGATTCCTCGCCGATCCACACCCGGTTCTGCTCGCCGCCCTGGAGGTCGACACGGTAGGCCGTGGTGCCGTCGAGGTTCTCCAGCCGGGCTCGGCCGGTGTCGGGGGCCATTCCGGCGATGATGTCGGCAAGCTGCGCCGGCGCCAGCATGGCGGCCGGGTCGACGCCGACCTGTTCGCCGGTCACGCGTGTCCAGGTGTCGGCGTAGCTGCCGGTGTCGGGGTTGACGATGTCCCGGTCCAGCCAGTAGGCGTCCGAGGCGTTCACGAAGATCCGGTCGTCGGCCTGCATGACCTGGGCTTCGGCTTCGTTCACCTGCATCGTGCCGCTCGCCGCACCGGCGCGGGTGGTGGTGAGCGAGATGTCGCTGACCGTGCTGCTCTGCGACGGGGAGATCTGCCCCTGCACGGTGACGGCGGGCTGGGAGCGCAGGGTCTCCAGCGCCGACTCCAGCAGCGGCGGCGCCTTGACCGGTGTGGGGGAGGGCGAGGGCTCCTCGCCGCCGCCCGGGCGGAACTCGCTGAGGTCGATGGTGCAGCCGGACGCGCCGATCACGACAGCGGCCGCCGCTGCGGCGAACACCAAGGGCCCGCCCGATCGGCGTGAGAAGGGTTGGACCGGCGACATCTTTGCCTCCTGCCCCCTGTCATGGGGTGCACATGGGTCTGCGGAATTCGACTGGGTGGAACCGACGCGCGGGCCGCTCGAACCGCGGCACCGGGCGCGTCCGTAAGGAAGGGGCCGGACCGCGCGGAAGTCGGGCAGGGGCCGCGGCGGGTGTCGGTCGCCCTCTCCGTTGACGCATAAGCGTACCCAACACCGCGGGCCCGGGAAGCGGAGCCGGGCCGCGTTCGGCTGCGGGATTCCTGGCCGGTCCCGGCCGCGACCCCCGTGTCGCGGGGGCGGAGGGCTCCTACCCGTGCGTGCGTCGATCCCGCCGGCCGTGACGGAGGACACCCCCGCACATGCGCCCGGGCCGGCGGGGAACGTTCCCCGCCGGCCCGGTTTTCGCCTCACGGCATCGTCTGGCTCGGCCGACCGCCTCTACATTGAGCCGGGCTCAGGGCCGGGCCTGCTGTGAGACCACCTCCTCGCCCGGAGGCGTCGGCGAGGAGGACTCGGCGCCTTCGAGCTCGTCCAGCTCGTCGAAGGCGTAAGCGGTCTCCGAGTGCAGCTCGGCGTCGAGGCCGTTGGTCTCGACGTGCTCGGGGATCCGGAAGCCCATGACCAGGTCGATGATCTTGGCGATGACGAAGGTGACCACGAAGGAGTAGACGAGGACGCCGACCACGCCGATCGCCTGGACCGCGAGCAGGCCGAAGGAGCCGCCGTAGAGCAGGCCGGCGGACCCGCCGGCCGAGGAGGCGGCCAACAGGCCGATCAGCAGCGAGCCGATGATGCCGCCGACCATGTGGATGCCGACCACGTCCAACGCGTCGTCGTACTTGAACTTGTACTTCCAGCTGATCGCGTAGGCGCAGACACCGCCGGACACCAGGCCCAGCGCTATGGAGCCCAACGGGGTCAGATCGGCCGCGGCCGGGGTAATGGCGACGAGGCCGGCGACGGCGCCGGACGCGAAGCCCAGCGCAGTGGCCTTGCCGTAGCGGATCCGCTCGACCAGCATCCAGGCGCCGGTGGCGGCGGCGGTGGCGACCTGGGTGTTGATCAGCGCCAGGGCGGCGACGCCGTCGGCGGCGTAGGCCGAGCCTGCGTTGAAGCCGAACCAGCCGAACCACAGCAGGGCCGCGCCCAGCAGCACGAACGGAAGGTTGTGCGGCCGCATCGACTCGGACCCGAAGCCCTTGCGGCGGCCCAGCACGAAGGTCAGCGCGAGGGCGGCGGCGCCGGCGTTGATGTGCACGGCGGTACCGCCGGCGAAGTCGACGACGTTGTAGCCGCCGATCTCCAGGCCGCCGATCCAGCCGTCACCCCACACCCAGTAGGCGACCGGGGAGTACACCAGCACCGACCAGACCGGGACGAAGAGCAGCCAGGCTCCGAACTTGGCCCTGTCTGCTATGGCGCCGCTGATGAGCGCGACTGTGATGACCGCGAACATCATCTGGAAAGCGACGTCGAGCAGGACCGGGATGCCCCCGTCGACGTCGCTGATGAGTCCGGTGACACCGAGGTAGCCGAAACCGCCGACGAAGGGGCCGGCCGTGTCGTAGGCCAGTGAATAGCCGATGAGGACCCACAGGACGCTGACGACCGCGATACTCGCGAAGCTCATCAGCATCATGTTCAGCACGCTCTTGGCCCGGGACATCCCTCCGTAGAAGAAGGCCAGGCCCGGGGTCATCAGCATCACCAGCGCGGAGGAGATCAGCAGCCACGCCGTGGTGCCGCTGTCGATGCCTTCCATTCGTGTCGCCTCCATAGATCGGGCGGGGGATTCGACGTCGTTCGTCCGAGGGACGGATCGGCGAGCACGTCGTCGGGCTCGGCGAAGACCACCACGACCGCAACCTTGGGTCCCGCGTGTTTCTGCACGTCGCCAGGCACGTTGCACCGGCGTAAAGAGATCGCCCGACGTGTTACGGGGCGGTGAAGGAACAGGCCACGGCGGTAGTCGGGCGCCGTTGCGGTGACATGCGGCGCGATCGGGGCGCGCTGCGCCGTTAAGAATGCGCTAGACACCGGCTGAACGCGGTTCGGATCGGGGAGAGTCTGGGGTGCGGACACTTATCCGCCCGAACCCACGCGAAGAGCGAGCGATGTTGAAGGCCGAAGAGAGCCCGCGGGACCCGCCCGCGGCCGCCGCAGAGGGGCTGACGGCGCCGTCCCGGACGGCGAGCCGCACCCCTGTGGACCACGAGCCGACCCGCACGCACGCGGGAAGCGCGGCACGCGTGGGCTGACGCGCCCGCAGCTACGGGCAGGCCCCTGTGCCGCCTGGCCGCGCGTGTCGGTCAAGGGTCGTTCACACCGGCGCGGCGCCCGCCGACGTGCGCCCGCCTTCCGCGCCGAGGCCGGCGCGCACGTCCGCGCGCCCGGCCGACCGCGCGGTCGGCGGGTCGCCACGGCTGCCGCGGCGGCTCTCCGCCGCACCGCCGAGAGGACTGTTCACACCCGATCGGCGCGGCGGTGCCGGTGTTCCGGCGCTCTGCCGACCGGATGCGCCCACGGCACGTTCGCGAGGAACCGAACGCGGCGCGCCCGCATTGTGGGCTGTACGGCGGTCGGCGGTGCGCGGCGGACGGCCGCGTGCCGTTCCGCGACCACCGCCGGGCCGTCCGCGCCCGAACGACCATGCGACATCCCGGAAGCGAGCCGGGAACGAGTGGCAAGCGCAGAATCGAGTTCATGCCATGACCGCAGATCCCCTACCGGTCATCAGTTGCCGAGGACTGACCAAGAACTACGGGCGCCACCGGGCGCTCTCCGGAGTCGACCTGACCGTCGCAGAGGGCGACGTCTTCGGCTTCCTCGGTCCCAACGGGGCCGGAAAGACCACGACCATCCGCATCCTGCTGGATCTCATCCGCCGCGACGCCGGCGAGGTGACCCTGCTGGGCGGCGAGCCGCGCCGCGACGGCGTGCGGCTGCGCCGCGACATCGGCTACCTGCCGGGCGAGCTGCCCATGACCAGCAGGCGACCCGCCCGGGAGATGCTGTCGTTCCTGGGCCACCTGCGCGGCGGCGTCGACCGGCGCGAGATCGAGATCCTGGCCGAGCGGTTCGCCCTCGACCTGGACCGGCCGGTGCGGGGGCTGTCCAAGGGCAACAAGCAGAAGGTCGGGCTGGTGCAGGCGTTCATGCACCGGCCGCGGCTGCTCATCCTGGACGAGCCCACCAGCGGACTGGACCCGCTGCTGCAGCAGGAGTTTCTGAACCTGGTACGCGAGGTCCGCGACGACGGCCGCACCGTGTTCATGTCCTCCCACGTCCTCAGCGAGGTGCAGGACGTAGCCGACGAGGCCGCCATCATCCGCGCCGGCCGCATCGTGGCGCTGGAGGACATGGACGACCTGCGGGCGCGGGCGCTGCGCCGGGTCACCCTGGCTTTCGCCGAGCCGGTGGACGCCGCGGAGTTCGCCGGGCTGGAGCACGTGCGCGACGCCTCCGTGGAGGGCAGGACGCTGACCTGCACGGTCGAGGGCAGCCCCGACGCGCTGGTCAAACAGGCCGCTGCGCACACCGTGACGGGGCTCACCAGCGAGGAACCCGACCTGGAGGAGCTGTTCTTCACCCACTACAACAACGGCGACGCGGCGCGCCGGGAGGAGGGCTCCGATGCTCACGCGTGACATCTTCGGCAAGTTCCTGATCGACAGCCGCCGCGGCATCCTGGGCTGGATGATCGGCGTCGCCGCCGTGACCGCGCTCTACAGCTCCTTCTGGCCGTCGATGCGCGAGACCGGCGACGCCATGGCCGCGTTCGTCGAGCAGATGCCGCAGCTGGCCGAATCCATGGGTTGGAGCGACCTCACCTCGGCGGAGGGGTACTTGGGCAGCACGGTCTTCGGGCTGCTCACGCCGATCCTGATCACGATCGCCGCGATCGCCTTCGGCACGCGCGCCATCGCCGGCGAGGAGGAAGAGGGCGCCCTGGAGCTGGTGCTGTCCCACCCGGTCGGCCGCTACCGGGTGCTGCTGCAGCGCTTCGCCGCCCTCGTGGTGTTCGTCGCGCTGCTGGGCCTGACCATCTGGGTGGTGCTCCTGGCGCTGAGCCCCGCGCTGGATCTGGACATCGCCGCGGGCAGACTGGCGGCCGCCGCGCTGGGCACGGCCCTGATCGGCTTGTGCTACGGGACGTTGGCCCTGGCCGTCGGCGCGGTCACCGGCCGGCGCGTCTATGCGATCGGTGGCGCCGCCGTGCTCGCGGTCGTGGGCTACCTCGGCAACACCTTCGCGCTGCAGCAGGACGAACTGGAGTGGATGCGGTTCCTCTCGCCGTTCTACTACGCGCTCGACCCCGAGCCGCTGCGCAACGGCATCGACCCGGCCTTCACAGCGGTGCTGGTGGGCATCCCGCTGGTGCTGGCCGGACTCGGGCTGGCCCGGTTCGCCCGGCGCGACGTACTGGTGTAGACGGTGAAGCGGCCCGGTCGGCAAGGGGCTCCCCTCGGCCGGGCCGACACTGCCGGCGCGCGCCTACTCCCCGCCTTCGAGGATCGCGTCGACGAACGCCTCAGGGTCGAACGGCGCGAGGTCGTCGGGGCCCTCCCCCAGGCCCACCAGCTTGACCGGGACCCCCAGTTCGCGCTGGACCTGGATGATGATGCCGCCCTTGGCCGTGCCGTCGAGCTTGGTGAGCACGATCCCGGAGATGTTGACCACCTCGGCGAACACCCGCGCCTGGCGGAGCCCGTTCTGGCCGGTGGTGGCGTCCAGCACCAGCAGGACGTCGTCGACCGGCGTCTGCTTCTCGATGACGCGCTTGACCTTGCCGAGCTCGTCCATCAGCCCGGTCTTGGTGTGCAGGCGGCCGGCGGTGTCGACGATGACCGTGTCGGCGCCGTCCGCGGCACCGCGCGAGACCGCCTCGAAGGCCACGCTCGCGGGGTCGGCGCCCTCCTCCTTGCGGACCACCGGGGCGCCGACGCGGCCGCCCCAAGTCTCCAGCTGGTCGGCCGCCGCCGCGCGGAAGGTATCGGCGGCACCCAGCACCACGCTGCGGCCGTCGCCCACCAGCACCCGGGCGAGCTTGCCGGTGGTGGTGGTCTTGCCCGTGCCGTTGACCCCGACGACCATGACGACCGCGGGCGAACCGGCGCGCGGCTCGGTGTGCACGGTGCGGTCCTGATCGGTGCCGATCTGCGCCAGCAGCTCCGTGCGCAGCAGGTCGCGCACCTCCTCGGGCGTGCGGCTGCCCAGCACCTTGACCTTGGTGCGCAGGTTGTCGACGATCGCGGACGCCGAGGCGACGCCCACGTCGGCGGTGATCAGGGTGTCTTCGATCTCCTCCCAGGCGGACTCGTCGAGCCGGTCCGCCGAAAGCAGGCTCAGCAGCCCCTGGCCGAACGCGTTCTGCGAGCGCGCCAGCCGGGCGCGCAGCCGCACCAGGCGGCCCGCCGACGGCGGAGGGGTCTCGACCTCCGGCGCCGCGGGCGCCTCGGGTGTGGCTCCCTTGGCGGCGTCCAGAGGCCGCTCCCGCTCCTCGGCCTCCTCGGGCTCCGCCGTCGTCGTGCCCGCGGCGCCGCCTTCGCGCTCCCCGGGCCGCGGCTTGGGCGGGGCCTCCGACCGCCGGGGCCGGATCAGGAAGGCGCCGCCGACGACCAGCAGGGCCACGACGAAGATGATCACGGCGAAGATCGTGTAGTCCATCAGTCTCCTTGCGTGTGCGTACGCCCTGGTCGATGCCGCTCGGACCGCGGACCGGGGAGGAGCCGCAACAGCCTCCAGTCTCCCAGACCACGGCTCTCGATCGGGTCACGCGGCGATGTATCAGCCGGCTCTGTTGCGTGTCGTCCGGAGGATGAACACGAAGAACGGCGCGCCGAGGAACGCCGTCACCACGCCCAGCGGCAGCTCGGCCGGCGCGATCAGGGTGCGTGCCGCGATATCCACCAGGACCAGGAACGCCGCTCCGCTAAGCAGCGAAACGGGCAGGATCATCCGGTAACCGGTACCCACCAGCCGCCGGACGATGTGCGGTACCACAATCCCCACGAAGCCGATCAGCCCGCTGACCGACACGGCCGCGGCGGTGGCCAGCGACGCCGCCGAGATCACCACGAGCCGCACGCCGGTGGCGTTCAACCCCAGGCTGGCGGCCTTCTCGTCGCCCAGGGCGAGCAGATCCAGCAGGTAGCCGCAGCCCATCAGCACCGCCACGCTCGCCGCCGCGTAGGGGGCGATCATCGCCACGTCGTCCCAGCCGCCGGTGCCCAGCCCGCCCAGCATCCAGGAGTAGATGCGCCGCAGCTCCTCCACCCGGATCATCTGCACCAGGTTCTGCGCCGCCGACAGGAACGACGACACCGCGATCCCGGCCAGCAGCAGGGTCGCGGTGCCGCCGCGGCCCGCCATGGCGCCCAGAGCGTAGGCGGCGGCCACCCCGGCCAGCGCACCCGCGAAGGCCGCGACCGGGACCACGGCCTGCGGCGCGTCCAGCAGCTGCGCCCCGAACGCAAGCACCAGGGTGGCGCCCAGTCCCGCACCGCTGGCCGCCCCCAGCAGGTAGGGGTCGGCCAGCGGGTTGCGAAAGACCCCCTGGTAGGCGGCACCCGCGCTGGCCAGCAGCCCGCCGACCAGGGCGCCCAGCACCACTCGGGGCAGCCGCAGCTCGACGAGTACGGCCCCCTGCAGCTCGCTCAGCGGGGATTCGATCGGGCTGAGCGGCAGGCGGCTCGCCAGTGCCGCGGCGATGTCGACAGGGCCGATGGACGCGGCACCGGCGGCCACGCCCATCAGCATGGCCGCGGCGAGCGCCGCCAACCCCAGCGGCGGCCACAGCCAGGCCGTCCGCACGCGTCTCACCGGCCCGCTGCTCCTACTGATCTTCGGCGGCGGCGGTGACCGCGGCGGAGACGCTCTCGGCCAGGTCCACCACGCGCGGACCCCACCGCGAGGAGATGTCGGGGTCGAGCCGGACGATGTCGCCGTCCTGTACGGCGTCGATCTCGTCGAAGGCGGGACGCTTGCGTACCTCCTGGACCACCTGGTCGCCGGGGTAGGAGAGGAAGATCAGGTCGGGGTC
Organism: Streptomonospora litoralis; assembly: GCF_004323735.1. GTDB lineage: Bacteria > Actinomycetota > Actinomycetes > Streptosporangiales > Streptosporangiaceae > Streptomonospora > Streptomonospora litoralis. The sequence continues at coordinate 4,563,650 of NZ_CP036455.1, forward strand.
CTGCTCGACGACGTACTCCGCCGAAAGCTGGGGGTAGCCGCCGGCCGCGTCCTCGGCGGAGTCGGCGATGTTCTCCAGCCCGAAGCGGTCGTAGACCTGGCCGATGAACGTCTCGGAGGTGACCGAGTACAAGCCCGCGTCCAGCTCGTGGTAGAAGCTGAGGTCGGTGTCGCCGAGCTCGGCGGTGGTCTCCTCGACGATGCGGTCGACGTCGCTTTCGACCCGGTCGGCGACCTCGTCGGCCCGGTCGGCGTGACCGGTGGACTCGCCCAGCATGCGCATCTGCCCGTAGGCCTGGTCGAGGGTGGTGGCAGCGGGCATCAGCAGCACCGGAACGTCGACCTTGCGCAGCTGCTCGGCGGCGTCGGCGGCGTCGCGCGCCAGCACCACCAGATCGGGGTTGTACTCGGTGATCGCCTCGACGCTGGGCTCGAAGCCGGACAGGTCGGTCGTGGGCGCCTTCTCGGGGTGGTTCGAGTACTCGTCGACGGCGGCCACCTGCTCGCCGGCGCCGATCGCGAACAGCATCTCGGTCACCGAGGGCGTCAGTGAAACGATGCGCTGGGGCGGGGATTCGATGGTGACCTCGCCGGAGGCGTCCTGGACGGTGACGGGGAACGCACCGGCGTCTTGGTCGTGCTGCTCCTGGGCGTCCTGGCCGGTGTTCTGCGGGCTGCCGCAGGCGGACAGGGCGAGTGCCGCCAGCAGCAGTGCGGCCGGCAGGCGACGTGCGCTTGGCACGGGACTCCTTCTCGGGTCTCGGTGGGCGCGGCAGAGGAGCGGAACCCGCGCGCGTACGCGTCGTGGGCGGTCCGCCCTCCCGCGAGGGCAGTGGGCCGCGGCACAGCGGAGGCGACCTGGCTCGCCGCGCCCGTCGCCGGGCGCGTCTCACAGTTGCGGGGCAGCGCCGGATTCGCGGGGCCGGCGGCGCCGGTCGCCCGCACCGGACTTCGCTCGCACGGTGCCGTTGCCCTGCGGTTTCGTACGCAGGGCGCGATGTCCACTTTAGCCGTTGATTCGCGCCCCCTTGGGCCGGGGGTGGCGGCGACCGGCCCGACCTGCGCGAACACGTCCGCGGCGGTTCCGCCGCGCCCGGATTTCAGGGGCCGGGGACGGTGCGGTCCAGCTTCTGGCTGATGACTTGGGAGATCCCGTCGTTCTGCATGGTCACGCCGTAAAGGGCGTCGGCGGCCTCCATGGTGCGTTTCTGGTGGGTGATGACGATGAGCTGGGACGCCTCGCGGAGCTCGTCGAAGATCACCAGGAGCCGCTGCAGATTGGTGTCGTCGAGGGCCGCCTCGACCTCGTCCATGACGTAGAACGGCGACGGGCGCGCCTTGAAGATCGCGGCGAGGAAGGCGACCGCGGTCAGCGAGCGCTCGCCGCCGGAGAGCAGCGAGAGGCGCTTGACCTTCTTGCCGGGCGGGCGGGCCTCGACCTCGACGCCGGTGGCGAGCATGTCGCCGGGTTCACTGAGCACCAGCCGGCCCTCGCCGCCGGGAAACAGCCGGCCGAAGATCTGCGCGAACTCCCGCTCGACGTCGGCGAACGCGGCCGAGAACACCTCCTGCACCCGCGCGTCGACCTGCTCGACCACCGACAGCAGGTCGCGCCTGGTCTTCTTCAGGTCCTCCAACTGGGCGTTGAGGAAGGCGTGGCGCTCCTCCAGCGCGGCGTACTCCTCCAGCGCCAGCGGATTGATCTTGCCGAGCTGGTTGAGCTGCCGCTCCGCGCTGCGGGCGCGCTTCTCCTGCACCTCGCGCACGTAGGGGACGGCGACCGCCTCGTCCTCCTTGGCGTCGGCGGGCGGCGGCACGGGCACCCGGGGCCCGTACTCCTCGACGAGCACGGAGACCTCGATGCCCATCTCCTCCACGGCCTTGGTCTCCAGCTGCTCCAGGCGCAGCTTGCGCTCGGCGCGCGCGACCTCGCTACCGTGCACGGAGTTGACGAGCTTCTCCAGTTCCACCGACAGCTCGCGCACCCGGGCACGCACCGTCTTCAGCTCGGCGTCGCGGGCGGCGCGCTCCTGCTCGGCCTCTTTGCGCTCGGCGTCGGCGGCGGCCAAGGAGGACTCGATGCGTTTCAGCGCCAGGGCGGCCGACTCGGCAACGGCCTCGGCGACCCGCGACTGGCTGCGGCGGCGGGCGCGGCGCTCGGTGGCGCGGCGGCGGGACTCCCGCTCCTCGGCGGCGGCGCGCAGCAGCCCTTCGGCCCGGCCCGCGATGGAGCGCACCCGCTCCTCGGAGGTGCGCACCGCCAGGCGGGACTCGGTCTCCTTGGCGCGGGCGGCGCTGGCCTGCTCGGCCAGAGTGTCGCGCCGCTCGGTATCGGGCTCGCCGTCGTCGACGGGTTCGGCCTCGGCTTCGGTGAGCCGCTCCTCCAGCGCGGCGAGGTCGTCCAGGTCGCTTTGGCGGGCGGTGCCGGCTTTCGCCGCGGCGGAGGTGTAGCGCTCGACCTCGGCGGCGGCCGCGCGGGCCTGTCCGCCGAGCTTGCCCAGCTGCTGGGCGACGTCGTTGCGCTGCTTGTCGGCGGCCCGGCGGCGCGCGGTGACCTCGTCCAGCGCGACGGCGAGGTCGCCGCGTTCGCGCCGGGCCGCGGCGAGGCGCTCGGCGGCGTCCTCGGCGGCCGCCGCGGCAGCGGCCAGCTGCTCGTCGGCCTCGTCCACGGCCGCCTGCACCTCCAGCAGGCTGGGCGCGGTGGCCGATCCGCCCTGGACCAGTCCGGTGCTGTAGACGTCACCGTCGGCGGTGACGGCGCGCAGCCGAGGCGAAGCCGCGAGCAGCTCGCGGGCCGCCTCGGCGTCGGCGACCAGCACGACGCGGTCCAGCAGCGCGGCGACAGCCGAGCGCAACCGCTCCGGGGGCCTCACCGCGTCGGCGGCGTAGCGGAACCCGTCGTGCAGCCGCGGCCAGTCCGCGCGGGCCTCGGCTCCGGCGCCGTCGGCGACGACGACGCTCGCCCGACCGGCGTCCTCGGTCTTGAGCAGCTCGACGGCCGAGCGGGCGGTATCGGGGTCCTCGGCGGCCACGGCCTCGGACGCGGCCCCGAACGCGGCGGCAACGGCGGTCTCGTGGCCGGGTTCGACGTCCACCAGGGTCGCCAGCGAACCGAGCAGGCCCGGCAGGCGCTCCCGGGCCGCGAGCAGCGCGGCGGCGCCGTCCTTGCGGTTCAGGCCCATCTCCAGGGCCTCCTTGCGCGCGGCGAGCGCGGCGCGCTCCCGCTCGGCGGTGCGCTCGGTCTCGCGCAGCTCCTCCAGACGCGCGTCCATATCGGCCAGGCGCCGCTTCGCGTCGTCCTGGGCGGTGTCGAGTTCGGCGTCGCCCTCGTCGAGCCCGGCGGAGTCGGCCTGGGCCTGCTCGTACTCGGCCTGTTGGGCCTCGGCGCGCTCGCGGGCCTCCACGGCGGCGGCGTCCAGCCGCTCGACCTCGGCCTCGCTGGCGGCGAGCCTGCTGCGCAGCGCGTCCACGCGCCCGCGCAGCTTGGCCAGCCCTTCGCGGCGGTCGGCGGCGGCGCGGGCGGCCGCGGCGACGCGCCGCTCCTCCTCCTGCAGCGCCTCCTCGGCGGCGGTGCGATCGGCGACGGCGGCCTCCAGCGTCTCGCGCGCGTCGTCGAGCCGGTACTGCAGCTCCTCCTCCTGCGCGCGGGCCTCCTCGGCCTCCCGCTCCAGCTCGGCCGGATCGCGACCGGTGCGCTCCTGCTCCGGCTCGGCGGCGAGGTTGCGGTGGCGTTCCCGGGCCAGGGAGGCCACGGCGCTCATCCGCTCCTTGAGCCGGGACAAGCCGTGGTAGGTGTCCTGCAGGCGGGCGAGAACCGGGGCGGCCTCGCCGGCGGCGGTGTCCAGCCGCGTCTCACGCGCCTGGGCGTCGGCCAGCGACTTCTCGGCGGCCTCGCGCCGGCTGCGCACCGCGGCCTCGTCGGCCTCCTCCTTCTCCAGCGCCTCACGCAGGGTGACGATGTCGTCGGCGAGCAGGCGCAGGCGCGCGTCGCGCAGATCGGCCTGGATGACGGCGGCGCGCCGGGCGAGCTCAGCCTGCTTGCCCAGCGGTTTCAGCTGGCGGCGCAGCTCCGATGTGAGATCGGTGACGCGGTCGAGGTTGCCCTGCATCGCGTCGAGCTTGCGCAGCGCCTTCTCCTTGCGCTTGCGGTGCTTGAGGATGCCGGCGGCCTCCTCGATCAGTGCGCGGCGCTCGTCGGGGCCGGCGTGCAGAACGGTGTCCAACTGCCCTTGGCCGACGATGACGTGCATCTCGCGGCCGATTCCGGAGTCGCTGAGCAGGTCCTGGATGTCGAGCAGGCGGCAGGTGTCGCCGTTGATGGAGTACTCCGAGCCGCCGTTGCGGAACATGGTCCGCTTGATGGTGACCTCGGAGTAGTCGATGGGCAGGGCCCCGTCGCCGTTGTCGATGGTCAGGCTGACCTCGGCGCGGCCCAGGGCGGCGCGGGAGGACGTCCCCGCGAAGATGACGTCCTCCATCTTGCCGCCGCGCAGGGACTTGGCGCCCTGCTCGCCCATGACCCACGCGAGCGCGTCGACCACGTTGGACTTGCCGGAGCCGTTGGGGCCCACGACGGTGGTGATGCCGGGCTCGAAGCGCAGCGTGGTGGCCGAGGCGAACGACTTGAAGCCGCGCAGCGTGAGGTTCTTCAGATACACGCCGCTGGCCCCCTTGTCCGCTAGCCGGCTCCGGTCGTATGGAGACCAAGGGTGCCATGAACCGGCGGCGTCCGTCTGCGCATTCGCCCCGGTGTCCGTTCCGATCCGCGGCGCCTGCCCACCCGTGTGCGCCCCTGGCCGTCTCGGGGGCGGCGGGGCGCGCGGGGTGGGTGGGGTGTCGGATTCCCCTGGGCGCCGGATCCGCGGAGCGCCGAAAGCGCATCCGCCGGGGGTTGCGGGATCGCACTCCCGGGTATGCCGCAGAGAGGATCTCGGTGAACAGAATCGTTCGATCGGGGAAACAGGGTCTCCCCTATGCCCCGCTCAGGGACGCCGGTCGATGATGGGGCGCCCCTTTATCGCGTCGCGGGTTGCCGCGGGGCGTCAGGCGAGCGCGGGCTCGCGGTCGGTCGCACTGACAGCGACGTCGGTCACAGCCGCGGAGAGCTGGTCGTTTCGCGCCTGAAGCCGACCGATCTCGTCTTCGAGGTCACGTACTCGTTTCTGCAGTCGCCGCATCTCCTGAACCATCTGAGGGTCAGGACCTCCGACGTGGCCAAACAGAGCCTTCGCCATGATGTGGGTCCTCCACACTGAGTGACCAGATTCGATTCACGCGCATATGAGCCTCGGGAGCGCCGTCGGTAGTCGGCAACTCCCGGTATGGAAAGGCGCGCGGTCCACTTTCCAGAGTCTCACCATGGGCGTTGCTGGTCAAGGTTGTACGAATGAGCAGGTTACGCGCCGTAATCGGGCAGGTCGCAACGCACGACCCGGCGCAGAGCACCCCCGTGCGCGCATCCAGCGGCCGATACCGGCGTCCGGACGGGTGCCCGCGAATCGTGTTGCTCCTCCAGGATACTCACCGCTCGGTGAATCCGGAGAACGCACCCCGGGGATTTTCCCATCTCTCGACGACCCCCGTCACCTCTCCGGGGGTCTCACCCCCGCCCAGCAGGGTGAGAAGTTCCTCGCACCGCGGGCGCGGCCCCTCGGCCACCACCTCGACCCGACCGTCGCCGAGGTTGGTGGCGGCCCCGGTCAGGCCCAGTTCCAGCGCCCGCGCGCGGACCCACCAGCGGAATCCGACGCCCTGTACCCGGCCGCGCACCCACGCGGTCATCCGTGCCTCGGAGTCCTGTTCCGAATCCATCGGCTCCTCCCCCTTCCGGCGTTTCACCCGCGCGGCGGGCGCTGACAGCGCGGGCAGCTGTAGGACGAGCGGTTCATGAAGGCGTCGCGCCGGATCGGCGCGCCACAGCGCTCGCAGGGCAGGCCGCGGCGCCCATAGGCCTTCAGACCGCGCTCGAAGTACCCGCTTTCGCCGTTGACGTTGACGTACAGGCTGTCGAACGAGGTCCCGCCCGCGGCCAGGGCCTCGCACAGCACCGCTCGGAGCTCCTCCAGCAGGGCGGCGACCTGCGGGCGGCGCAGGGTCGCCGTGGCACGCGCCCAGTGCAGCCGGGAGCGCCACAGCGCCTCGTCCGCATAGATGTTGCCTACCCCGCTGACGAGCGACTGATCCAGCAGAGCACGCTTCAGCTCGGTGCGCCGCCGCCTCAGCAGCGCGGAGAACGCGTCGTCGTCGAAGTCGCGGTCGAGCGGGTCGAGCGCGATGTGGCCGATCACCGACGGCACACCGACCGAGCCGCCGCGGGCGTCGTCGACCATGGGATCGACCATGAGGTGCCCGAACGTGCGCTGGTCGACGAAGCGCAGCTCGCGCTCGTCGGCTCCCAGCCCGATCCGGACCCGCTGGTGGCGCTCGGCGGCCTGCTCGCGCGGCTGCATCAGCAGCTGGCCGCTCATGCCCAGGTGCGCCAGCAGCGCGTCGCCGGAGTCCAGCGTCAGCCACAGGTACTTGCCGCGGCGCCGCACCTCGGTGACCGTGCGCTCACGCAGCCGCGCCGAGAAGTCGTCGGCACCGGCGGCGTGGCGGCGCACCGAGCGGGGGTGCAGGACGGCGACGTCGTCGACCGTGCGCTCCCGCACCCAGCGCTCCAGTCCGGCGCGGACGACCTCGACCTCGGGAAGCTCGGGCACCAGACACCTCAGTCCCGGTCGTCGGCCGGGTCGACCGAGTCGCCCGGGTCGGCAGAGCCCACCGCGTCGACCGGATCCTCGACGCGCGCCGAGGCGGCGCGGATGGCCTTCCAGGCGGACTCGGCCGCCTGCTGCTCGGCCTCCTTCTTGCTGCGCCCCTCGCCCATGCCGTAGTCGTCGCCGGCCACCCGCACGGTCGCGCGGAAGGTCTTCTGGTGGTCGGGGCCGCTCTCGTCGACGTGGTACTCGGGCACACCGAGCATCTCCGCGGCGGTGAGCTCCTGCAGGGACGTCTTCCAGTCCAGACCCGCTCCCAGGCCCGAAGCCGTGGCGATGAGCGGGTCGAACAGCCGGTGCACGAACCGGGAGGCCACCTCCAGGCCGCGGTCGAGGTAGACCGCCCCGATGATGGCCTCCAAGGTGTCGGCCAGGATCGAGGACTTGTCGCGACCGCCGGTGCCCTCCTCGCCGCGCCCCAGCCGGATGTAATCGCCGATGCCCAGGTCCCGGGCGACGTCGGCCAGCGCCCGCATGTTGACCACGGCCGCGCGCAGCTTGGCGAGCTGCCCCTCGGGCAGGTCCGGGTGCTCGCGGAACAGGGTGTCGGTGACGATCAGCCCGAGCACGGAGTCGCCGAGGAACTCCAAGCGCTCGTTGGTGGGCAGGCCGCCCTTCTCATAGGCGTAGGAGCGGTGCGTCAGCGCCCGCGCCAGGACCTGGGCGTCGATCTCGACACCGATCGCACGGTAGAACTCGCGGGCCTCGGCCGCGTTGAGCTGTGTGGCCACTCGACGTTCACACTCCTGATCTTCAGCTCCGCTCGCCCAACCGCGCGGTCGCTCCGGCGCTGGGCTCAACTAAGCCGATCAGGGACGCTCGAGGGCGAGGTGAGCGTCGCGGAGAGACTGCGGCCCTCCCCGGCGGCCACCACGGCCTCGGGATATGCCCGAACCGGCGCGGTCGTCTTCGGTTGTCGCGAATACCCGAAAAGCCCTCCGCGAGCGGGCGCGGTGGGGTGTCCCTGCGGGCGGGCCCGCACACGGCCCGCCGCGCCCGCTTCGCACGGCTCGCGTAGACCGGGCAGGCGGCGGCCCGGCGCGGTGTCCGCGCTCACCGCCGCCTATCCCGGAAGCGCGTGCGCTGCGCCCGGGCGGAGCCGGCCGCAGCTGCCCTGGTCCGGCTCTCCTTAGGAGACGTCGAGGACCTGGCGGTTGTTGTAGGTGCCACACGTCGGGCAGGCCGTGTGGGGCAGCTTGGGGTCGCGGCAGCGCGGGCAGGTGACGAGCTCCGGGCGCGACGCCTTCCACTGGGAACGGCGCTTGCGGGTGTTGCTCCGCGACATCTTCCGCTTCGGGACAGCCACTTCAATCCTCCTGGGTCACCCGCGCGGTCGCGGGAGCGTTACTTGCAGGGGTGCGCCCCGCATGGGCGGGGAACACCGCGGTGCTCCGGGGGTCCGTCTCCGCCCGGAGGCGAAGGCGAGACGCTCCGCGGAGCGGGCTCATCGGTCACCGAACTCCTCGCCGAGGTCGCGCAGCGCCTCCCAGCGGGGGTCGATGCGCTCACCGTGACCGTGCTCGGGGCCGGCCTCGGCGAGTTTCGCCCCGCACTCGGCGCACAGGCCCGGACAGTCGTCCCGGCACAGCGGCGACAGCGGCAGCGCGAGCACGACGGCGTCGCGCACCACTTGTTCGAGGTCGAGGAGTTCGCCCTCTAGATAGTAATCCTCTTCCTCGTCCTCGGTGTCCGTGTCCTCGGGTCCCAGCCCGTCCTCGCCGGGGTAGCGGAACAGCTCCTGGAACTCCGCCTCCACGGTGTCGTGGATGGGATCCAGGCACCTGGCGCACTCGGCCTCGTAGTCGACGCGGGCCCGGCCCGTGACGAGGACCCCTTCCATCACGGCCTCAAGCCGCAGGCGGAGTTCGATCGGCGCGCCCTCGGACACGGTCGCCATCCCCGTGGCGAACTGTGCGGGTGCGGGCACGGAGCGCTCGACGGTCCGCATGGAGCCGGGCTGGCGCCCCAGCGGCCGCGTATCGACCACCAGCGGGGCCCGGGCGTCTAGACGAGACAGAGTGATCGCGCTTTCAGCAGTCGCCGCCCCCGCTTGAGCGGGTACGGCCGGTCGGTGGTCGCCGGAACGGCGTCGCGGACGACTTCGGACAGGAAGAAAGACCACACCTGGTATAAGGGCGTAGCCGGTCCGCCAGTATAGCTACGACACGACACGCGGCCCAAATCAACCCCGCAAAGCTCCGGAAGAGGCCCGGTCCACAGCCGATGGCGGGGCGGTTGCGCGAGCGGCGAGGCGGCTCGTCTGCGCTGTGCGGCCTTGCCGGCCTGCCGGGCGGCGGGTGGCCTGCGGGGAACGACGGGCGCCGAGGGCGGCGGAGGGCCGGGCCCGCGGTCGACGCACCCGGTGCTGGCCGGTGGCCGTGGCCGACGCGAACGGGTCGGGTCCGCTGGGCGGCCTTGCTGGTCTGCCGGGCGGCGGGTGGCCTGCGGGGAACGACGGGCGCCGAGGACGGCGCAGGGCCGGGCCCGCGGTCGACGCACCCGGTGCTCGCCGGTGACCGTGGCCGACGCGAACGGGTCGGGTCCGCTGGGCGGCCTTGCTGGTCTGCCGGGCGGCGGGTCACCTGCACGAAAAGGCGGCACCGAGGACGGCGCGGGGTCCGGCCTGCGGTTGACGCACCCGGTGCTGGCCGGTGACCGTGGCCGACGCGAACGGGTCGGGTCCGCTGGGCGGCCTTGCTGGTCTGCCGAGTGACGGGGCGCCTGACGGGGAACGACGGGCGCCGAGGGCGGCGGAGGGCCGGGCCCGCGGTCGACGCACCCGGTGCTCGCCGGTGGCCCGTGCGGCGGCGGCGTTGGGCCGCGGCGGGCCGGTTGGCGCATCGAACGCGCGGTTTTCACCGGATTCCGGCCGCTGTCTGGTTAAAACCCTGCGTTGGGCGGTACCGGTCCCATCGAGTCTGTCTGCAGGGCTGGATTCGGCGCCGAATCCAGCCCTGCAGACAGACTCGGCGCGGCTTGGCGCGTCTATCGCGAACTTATGGTCGCAGGAAGGCGTATTCCGCGGCCATAAGTTCGCGATCATCGCCGGATGGACCGGCATAGGGGACCTACCGGCGCCGGCGGGCCGGCTGGGTGTCGCCGTGTCCCCTGCCGGGCCCGCACAGGGTGGAGGCAGCGCGGCGGGGCGCGGCCGCGGGCGCTCGCACGCCCCCGGTGGTGCGCCGGAACGGGGGCCGAGGGGGCGACGTGTCGCTCGTGGCGCCCGGGCGCGGCCGCGGGGAGCCCCACCCCCCGATGGGGTGGTTTTTGGGGTCTATGCCCGTTTTACGGGCGACCTCGGCAGGCGCAGCGGCCACGAGGGGCACGAAAAGTTGACGTCGGGGGCTGTTTTCGCGCCATTCGGTGCACCTCGTGCGCCATCCCCGCCGCAGCGCGGAGGCAGGCCCACCGATAACTCGGTCATTGGCGAACAAAACACCCCGTTTTATTTCGCATCGCGGAATGACGGCGCGAGAGTGGCACCTCGGGGCGGCGCCGAGGCCGATGCCACCGCACGTAGGTGCATTGCGTGCCCCCGGTCCGGCCGTATGACCACCGCCGACCGCCCCGTATCGGGCCCCGCCGACGACCGGGCGCCGCCCCGACCACCCCAGGCCCGGCCCCGCCGACGTCGTCGCTGCCCCCGTCGGGCGCGCCACCGGCGGGCACCCGGCCCGGTGTCCGCAGGCCCAGCCCACCGCCGTCCTCGGCGCCGCTTTTCCGTAAGACCACCCGTCGCCCGGCAGACCAACAAGGCCGCACAGCAGACCCGGGCCACCGCCTCGCCACCCCGCGGTGCCCTCGCCGCCACCGTCGGAACCGCCACCGGCACGCACCCGAACCGACGGGCACAGGCCCGGCCATCGCCGTCCTCGGTGCCGCCTTTCCCTCCAGGGCGCCTTGTTCCCGCCCGGTATCAAGACCGCACAGCGCAGCGGGGGCGCCGCTCCAGGCGGGGGCGCGCCGAGCGGACGGGCACACGGCACTCGGGAACTCAGGGAACGGAACTGAGGAACTCGCGAACTCGGGAACCCGACGACGTCCCGTTAGCTGGGCCGACTCGCTTTTAGCTAGGCGGACTCGCTCTTGTACTTGTCGCGCAGCCGCTGCTCCACATTGGGCGTGACGAGGCTGCTCACGTCGCCGCCGTACTGGGCGATCTCGCGCACGAGGCTGGAGCTGAGGAAGGAGTACTGCGGATTGGCCGTCATGAACAGCGTCTCGACGCCCGCCAGCCGGTAGTTCATCTGGGCGATCTGCAGTTCGTAGTCGAAGTCGCTGACCGAGCGCAGGCTGCGGATGATCGCGCCGATGCCGTTGTCCCGGCAGAAGTCCACCAGCAGGCCGCTGAACTGCGAGATGGACACGTTGGAGAGGTCCGCGGTGCACTCGCGGAGCATCTCGGTCTTCTCCTCGACGCTGAAGAGGCCCCGCTTGTTGACGTTGGTCAGCACGGCCGTGACCACCTCGTCGTATTGACGCGCGGCACGCCCGATGATGTCGATGTGTCCATTGGTGACCGGGTCGAAGGACCCGGGGCAGACGACGCGACGCACGTGGATCGTTTCCTCTCGACGAACGTTGGCTTCCAGCGCGAGCGGGTGGCGGAGGGCGGTGTTCGCAGGAGTGCTGCCGCGGAGCTCAGCGCGGGTCGGAAAGGCTCGCTGCGCGACCGTACCAAAGCGCCGCCTCGCCGTACCGGCGGACCCGGTCGGGCACGTAGCTCTCTGGCCAGACCAGGTCGTCGTCGCGGTCGGAGCGCTCCACCACCACCAGCGCACCGGGCCGCAACCAGTCGTGCTCGCGCAGCGCCGCCAGGACCGCGGCGACCTCGGCGGGGCCGGCGGCGTAGGGCGGATCGGCCACCGCGACGTCATAGGCGCCGTCGCGCGGCCCCTCGTCGAGCACCCGCCGCACCCGCCCGGCGGCCACGCGCGCGCCGGGCAGCCCCAGCGAGGAGATGTTGGCCCGCAGCGTGGCCACCGCCTTGCGGTCGGACTCCACGAGCAGGGCGTGGTCGGCCCCGCGGGAGAGGGCTTCCAGTCCGATCGCCCCGGATCCGGCGTAGAGGTCGAGCACCCGGAGCCCCTCGAAGGAACCGAGGTCGCTCAGCGCCGAAGCGAACAGCGCCTCGCGTGCGCGGTCGCTGGTGGGCCGGGTGCCTCCTCCGCCGGGAACGGCGATCCGGCGCCCGCGGGCGGTGCCGGCGATGATGCGGGTCATGCCGGCCACGGTAGCGCGGCCGGCGGCGTGGGCGGCGGAGGGCGCTCGGAACTCAGGTCTTGTCCAGGTACTCCGCCCGCTCCTCTGAGAGCAGCGCCTCAAGCGCCGCCGCCAGCGGCGGGTGGGCGGTGAGCGCGGGATCCTCGGCGATGTAGTGGGCGGCCTCCTCGCGTGCCCGGCCGATCAGCTCCTCGTCACGCAACAGGGTGAGCATCCGCAGCGACGACCGCCGACCGGACTGGGCGCCGCCCAATACGTCTCCCTCGCGGCGCTGCTCCAGGTCGACGCGGGACAGCTCGAAGCCGTCGGTGGTCGCGGCCACCGCGTCCAGGCGCTCGCGCGCCGGTGTGCCCTCCTCGGCCTCGGTGACCAGCAGGCACAGGCCGGGCAGGCCGCCGCGGCCGACGCGCCCGCGCAGCTGGTGCAGCTGGGAGACGCCGAAGCGGTCGGCGTCCATGACGACCATGGTCGTGGCGCCGGGCACGTCCACGCCGACCTCGATCACGGTGGTGGCCACGAGCACGTCGATCCGCCCCTCCGCGAAGCGGCGCATCGCGGCATCCTTCTCCTCGGGCGGCAGGCGGCCGTGCAGCGGTTCCACGCGCAGGCCGGCGAGCGGACCGGCGGAGAGTTCGGCGGCGACCTCGGTCACGGCCAGCGGGGGGCGGGGCGCTCCTTCGCCGGCCGAATCTTCGGATTCGTCTTCGCCCACTCCGCCGGGCGCCTCGGCGGCGTCCTCGCCCGGTGCGGAGCCTTCGTCGCCGATCCGCGGGCAGACGACGTAGACCTGGCGCTGCCGTCCGGCCTCCTCGCGCACCCGCTCCCAGGCGCGCTCCAGGTAGTGCGGCTTGTCGCGGGCGGGCACGACGTGCGTGGAGACCGGCGCCCGCCCCGAGGGCAACTGGGTCAGCGCCACGACGTCGAGATCACCGTAGACCGTCATGGCCACGGTGCGCGGGATGGGTGTGGCGGTCATCACCAGCACGTGCGGACGGCCCTCGGCGGACTTCTCGCGCAGCGCGTCGCGCTGCTCGACGCCGAATCGGTGCTGTTCGTCGACGACGACGAAGCCGAGATCGGCGAAGGAGACGTGCTCCTGCAGCAACGCGTGGGTGCCCACGACGATGCCCGCTGCGCCGGATGCGGCCTCCAGCAGCGCCTCGCGGCGCGCGGCCGCGCCTTGGGACCCGGTGAGCAGGGCGACGCTGGTGGCACCGTCGGCTCCGTCGAGCCGGCCGGCTCGGCCGAGCGGCCCGAGCATCTCGCAGATGGAGCGGTGGTGCTGCTGGGCGAGCACCTCTGTTGGGGCGAGCAGCACCGCCTGCCCGCCGGAGTCGACGACCTGGAGCATTGCCCGCAGTGCCACGAGCGTCTTGCCCGCGCCGACGTCGCCTTGCAGCAGCCGGTGCATGGGGTGGGTGGAGTCCAGTCCCTCGGCGATGGTCGCACCGACGTCGCGCTGGCCCTCGGTCAGCGTGAAGGGAAGTGCGGCGTCGAACGCGTCGAGCAGCCCCGACTCGCGTCCCGGGCGGGGGCGGGCGGCGACCTCGGCCGCGTCGCGGCGCCGCCGGGCCAAGGCGAGCTGGAGCACGAACGCCTCGTCCCATTTCAGCCGGAGGCGGGCGCGGGGTATCTGCTCGGAGTCGGCGGGGCGGTGGACGCGTTCGAGCGCATCGTGCAGACCGGCCAGGCGGTGGCGGGAGCGCAGGTCTGCTGGAAGGGGGTCGGGCAGCTCGGCGGCCTGGTCCAGCACGTCTTGCACGCAGCGGGCGATGGTCATCGACGGCAGGTCCTTGGTGGCCGGGTAGATGGGGATGGGGCGCTCGGCGAACTCGCGGGCGCGGTCGTCGGCGGTGGAGTCGTCGGGCAGCATCTCGTAGACGGGGTGGGCGAGCTGCTTCTTGCCGCGGTAGGTGGAGACGCGTCCGGCGAACATGCCGCGCCGGCCCGTGACGAGTTCGCGCTGGTGGTAGCCGACCTTGGCGAAGAAGGCGAGGGTGAGCCGACCGGTGCCGTCGGTGATGACCGCCTCCAGCAGGCTGCGCGGCTTGCCGCCGGGGCCGCGGCGGAGATCGCGCTTGTGCACCGAGTACACCTCCGCGACGACGGTGACCTGCTCCCCCTCGGCCAGTGCGGAGAGGTCGGTCAGCTCGCCGCGGGTGGCGTAGCGGCGCGGGTAGTAGCGCAGCAGGTCGCCGACGGTGTGCAGGTCGAGCTGATCGGCGAGCTTCTTCGCGGCCGACCCCAGGGGGGTGCGCAGCGGCTCGTCCCAACGGATCACTCGGGTCTCCCCTCGCCCCGGCTGCCTCCTCTGCGGACACGTTAGAACGTTTGTACACCCTGGTGGCGACGCTGTGCCGTCGAAGCGCACAGCCCGCCGGGCCCCCGAGCGCGCAGCGCGGTCCCGGGCAGCGGCGGCAGGCGGTATAGTGGCATACGGACGTGCGGCGTCCGCGCGCTTCCTTGCGGCCGCCCGCCGGGCCCGGGACCGGTTCCCGGGTACCCGCTCACGCGTGCGCGGTCAGCGCTCTGCACCACTGTGCGATTGGAAGTCGGTGCAGGTCGTCGTGTACGCTCCGACGGTTGGTGCGCCGCGCCAGCCTGCTCATCAGACCTCTCTCGGGTTGCCGCACCACGCCTGCGCGCGTGCGGATCCGATCGCTTGAATGGAGTTACCGTGGCTTCCGTCTGCGACGTCTGCGGCAAGGGACCAGGGTTCGGTAACAGTGTTTCCCACTCGCACCGCCGCACCCGCCGCCGCTGGAACCCCAACATCCAGACCGTGCGCACCCGCGTGGGCGGTACGCCCAAGCGCCTGCACGTGTGCACCTCCTGCATCAAGGCCGGCAAGGTCGATCGCTGAACGCGGGGCCGCTCCGCGCTCCACTGCGTCCATGAGCGCCACGGCCGAGGGTCGTGGCGCTTTTCGGCGTGTCCGGCGGACGCTGCGCGGCCGAGCACGGTAGTGCCCGCACCTCCAGGAGCAGACGCTCCCCCGTTGCGGCTGTCGGCCCGAGGGGATCAGCCCCGTTCCAGCTCGCAGGCGTGCCCGTTGAGCGAGCAGGAGACGGGGTTCTGCGTGCGTCCGTCGGCGGTGAAGCTGACGGTGACCGAATCGCCGGGGGCCAACCCGCCCGACCATTCGGGCTCGCGGGCGACCATGCCGTTCTCAGTGGCCCGCCACTGCACGTCCCAGGCCGAGGTGACCTCGGCGTCGGCGAACTCCAGCGCCAACTCCCAGTCGTCGAGCACCGCGGAGCCGGTGTTGGTGACCGTGACCTCGCCGGTGAACCCGGTGTCCGAGGACTCCACCGCCTGGTAGGAGACGACGCTCATCACCGATGCGCTGGACGCGCTGCCGCCGCTGCCTTCTCCCGCGGAGTGCTCGGGCCCGGCGCTGCCCGTGGGTGCCGGCCGCAGGCCGCCGCCGGATTCGGCCGGTCCGCTCTCCTGGGCGGCCGGCGGTTCGCTGAAACGCAGGTAGATCTGGGTCGTGCTGTAGCCGAAGAGGGTGAGCGCGAGGGTGACGCCGGAGACGAGCAGCACGTTGAGCAGGCGCGGCGGCTGGACTTTCTTGGGCACGGTGCTGCCCAGGAAGTAGCCGACCGCGGCGAGCCGAGTCTTGTCCGCGGGTTCGGAGCGGTGCGCGCCGCGGCGCGGTTGGGCGAGCGGATCGCGGCGGTCGGACCTCATACGCTCGGAGATGTCCGGTCGCGGCGCCGGCGATCCCTGCTGGGACCGGTTATCGGTTCCACGTGGCCGCACGGTGACCCCGTTCAGGTGCAGATTGACGAAGCAGCCAGAGCCTAGCGTGATTCAGCCTTCGAAACCGACATCCTAACCCGGCGTCCGTGGACCCTGACATAGTGTTCACCCTTTTCGGCAACCTTGGGTACTTCTGTGGCTAATGCGGCTTTGATGGCTGAATGACCGGTTTCTCCGGTGCTGCGCTGTGCCGTGCCCGACACCGGCCGCGGCAGCGGCCACCGGCGAGCACGGTGCGGCTCCGGATCAACGGAAGTGCTCCCACCCCTGCGGCTCCGCGGGCGCGCCGTCGACGGTCACGCGCGGCCCGTCCTCGCCGGGGGCGGCGACCGATCCCACCACGCGCCAGTGCTCCGGCAGGTCGGTTTCCGGCGAGAAGACGGCGGCCAGAGCGTGGTCCTCGCCGCCGAAGAGTATGTGCTGCACGGCGCCGCGGCCGCCGCTGCCGAGCGCCTCCAGCAGCGCGACCGCCTCGCTCAGCGCGGGGTCCGGCACGAGGGCCGCGGTGCGCACGTCGATCGCCGTACCCCCGGCCCGGGCGATGTGCCCCAGGTCCCGCACCAGCCCGTCGCTGACGTCGAGCATGGCGCGGGCGCCGAGCCGCGCCGCGGCCGGACCCTCGGCGTAGGGCGGACGGGGGCGGCGGTGCTCGCTCAGGCACCGCTGCCACGAATCGCCGATGCCCGCGGCGGCCGACTCCGCTCGCGCACCCTCTGGGCCGCGGACTCCGGCCTGCAGCAGCGCGAAACCGGCCGAGGAGAGTCCGAGCGGTCCGGTCACCGCGACGACGTCGCCCGGCCGCGCACCGTTGCGGCGCACGGCGGGCCGTCCTTCCAGGTCTCCCAGCGCGGTGACCGACACGGTGATGGCGTCGGCGCCCACTGTGTCGCCGCCGACCACGGCCGCGCCGGCGAACGCGCACTCGGCGCGCATCCCTTCGGCGAACTCCTCGGCCCAGGCGACGGGGAGCCCGCCGGGTGCGGCGAACCCGACCAGTAGAGCCGTGGGACGGGCGCCCATGGCGGCGATGTCGGCGATGTTCTGCGCCGCCGCCTTGCGCCCCACGTCCTCGGCCGAGGACCACTCGCGGCGGAAGTGCCTGGTCTCGACCAGCAGATCCGTCGTGGCCACAACCCGCTGATCGGGCGCGGTCACGATTGCGGCATCATCGCCGGGGCCGAGGATTACGTCGTCCGTTCCCGGGAATCTGGCCGTCACGCGAGCGATCAGGCCGAATTCGCCCAGTTCCCCAATGGTGCTCCACACAGCCCTCAGGGTACGGTGACGCCTCGGTACCAGTGGTCTAGACCCTGCTGCGGGCCCGGAGGGCGGCGGGCCCCGACGGCCGGTACCGGGTGCGGCGAGGGGGCGGCGGCCCGGATGGAGCGGCCCGGTTCGGCGCGGCCGGGCCAACGACGAGCGACGGAGAGGTTCCATGGTGCAGGCATACGTGTTGGTCCAGACCGAGGCGGGCCGCGCGGCCGACGTGGCGCGCGACATCGCAGCGATCAGCGGGGTCACCCAGGCCGAGGACGTCACCGGCCCCTACGATGTGATCGTGCGCGCGCAGGCCGAGGATGTGGACGCGCTGGGCCGCCTGGTGGTGGCGAAGATCCAGCGGCTCGACGGCATCGCCCGCACGCTGACCTGCCCCATCGTGAACATCTGACCGGCGAGTCGGACCGATGTGAGATCCGGTGACGAAGACGTTGCGACGTTGTGCCGCGGCACTGGCCGCGCTGGCTGCCGCGGGCGTACTGGCGGGCTGCTCCCCGGCGACCGCGGAGCTGCCTGCGCCGTCACCGGGCCCGGCGGCAGACGACCTGTGCCGTGAACTGCTGGAGCGGGTGCCGCAGACGGTCTACGACCAGGAGCGCGTCGAGGTGCGCCCCGAGACCCCCTATGCCGCCGCCTGGGGCGACCCGCCGATCGCGCTGCGCTGCGGCGTGGGGCGCCCCGAAGAGCTGCGGCCCGACTCCGAACTGACGGTCGTCAACGGCATCGCCTGGCTGCCCGAGCCCGGCGAACGCCCGGACCTCTACACCGCCGTGGGCCGCGAAGCCTACGTCGAGATGTCCATCCCGGCCACCTACGGGGCCCCCGCGCAGGGGCTCGTGGCGATGAGCGACCTGATCGACCAGGAGATCCCGGCGCTGCCTGCGGGCGAACTCTGATCACGCAGGTTTTCGCCGGCTTCCCCGCCCCGCGCCCGCGGAGGCGCCCGGCACCGGAGCGGGCCGCAGGGCGCCTGCGGGGCGCCTCAGCGCTGCATGCCGCCTCCCAGCGCCCCGATGCCTCCGGCCTCCTCCAGTTCGGCGGCGTTGAGGTTGAGGCCGCCGGTGCAGGCCGCACCCGGCTCGGGCACGTTGGGGCTGCGCTCGAAGGCCCGCAGGAACTGCGACAGTCGTTCGTCGTCGGGCGACTGCAGCTCGATCTGGTTGCCCCATGCGCTGGCGACGATCGGCGCGGGCATCTCCTGTCCGTCGAAGGGACTGACGAGGATGTAGCTGCCCTGGGTGTAGAGGTCGTTGAGCTTGTCCACCTGCTCCTGGGGCAGATCCGGCTGGTAGGTGACCCAGACCGCGCCGTGCTCCAGGGAGTGCACCGCGTTCATGGACGACAGGGGCGCGTCGTAGACGCCGCAGTTCTGCCAGACGGCGTGGTGGTTGCCGCCGGCGGGCGGGCTCATCTTGTAGTCGACCGGCTCACTCACGTGGGTGTTGGTGAGGCTGTCGTAGGTCTTCAGGTTCTCGATGTCGGACGCCTGCACACCGCCGCCGCCGGCTCCGCGGTCGTAGGCGACCCAGACTCCGAAGCCCACCAACCCGGCGAAGAGCACTCCCGCCCCGGTGAAAGCGGTCACGCGCAGGATGCGGCTGCGCCGCTCCGCGCGCTCGCGCTCGCGGCGGCGCTCCTCGGCCTTGCGGCGTCGTTCGGCTGAGTTCTTGCCCATTGCGCTACTCCCGGGGGATGGATACGGAACGGTGGCGCTTCGTGCGCCGTTACTCTCAGAGCATCCCAAACGCACGATCGGCCGGAATCGTTCCCGTAGGTGGGGAAGAGCTTATGACGGAACCGGTGGACGAAGACACCACCCGTAGCCAGACGGAGACCGCTGACGACGGCTTCGACGAGGGCGGCGAGGCGGCCGCACCCGCGCGGCGCCGCCGCAGCGTGCCGCTGCTGATCGCGGCTCCCCTCGTTCTCGCGGCACTCATCGGGGGCTACCTGGTGGGGCGCCCGGCGTACCCGGTGGACAGCTCCGCCGACGCCGGCTTCCTGCGCGACATGAGCGTCCACCACGCCCAGGCCGTGGAGATGTCGCTGATCGTACGGGAGGAGGCCGACGACGAGGTGCTGCGGATCATGGCTACCGACATCCTGCGCACCCAGCAGGAGCAGATCGGCCGGATGCAGGGCTGGCTGGTGCAGTGGGACCTGCCAGCCCGCGGCGCACGGCCGGCGATGGCCTGGATGTCCGGGCACGGCGGCCACGGATCGGGCGGACAGCCGCCCGAGCGCATGAGCGGCATGGCCTCGGAGGCCGAGATGCAAGACCTGCGCGAGGCCGAGGGCGAGGATGCGGAGATCCTCTTCCTGCAGCTGATGATCGACCACCACGAGGGCGGCATCGACATGGCCGAGGCGGCGGTCGACCTCGCACGGAATCAGATGGTGGTCGGCTTCGCCGACGGCATGATCGCGACGCAGCAGAGCGAGATCGACGCCATGGAGGGCATGCTGCGCGACCGCGGCGCCGAGGTGACCTGAGCAGCGCGCCGGTCCGCCGCGGCACGCCGCCCCTGACATGCGTCCGCCGGGCCCGCGCCGCCCGGATCGACGCGGGCCCGGCGTCCCGGGTGATGTGTACCTCCCCCGGCCCCGGTCGACTTACGACGCCGTGTAGAACTACAGTTCGTAGTACTACGGGTCGTCGACATAGGGAGCCTTGGAGAGGCGGGCATGGACGCTCTGGATCTCGCACGGTGGCAGTTCGGCATCACGACCATCTACCACTTCCTGTTCGTGCCGCTGACGATCGGCCTGTCGGTCATCGTCGCCTCCCTGCAGACCGCCTGGTACCGCACCGGCAAGCACCAGTACCTGCAGGCGACCAAGTTCTTCGGCAAGCTCTTCCTGATCAACTTCGCCATGGGCGTGGTGACGGGCATCGTGCAGGAGTTCCAGTTCGGGATGAACTGGAGCGAGTACTCCCGCTTCGTCGGCGACGTCTTCGGGGCCCCGCTGGCTCTGGAGGCCCTGCTGGCCTTCTTCCTGGAGTCCACTTTCATCGGTCTGTGGATCTTCGGCTGGGACAAGCTGCCGCGCAGGGTCCACCTCGCCTGCATCTGGGCCGCTGCCGTCGGCACCAACCTGTCCGCCTACTTCATCCTCGCGGCCAACGCCTGGATGCGGCACCCCGTCGGCTTCAGCCGCAACCCCGAGACGGGCCGCGCCGAGCTGACCGACATCTGGGCGGTACTCGCCAACAACCAGGCGTGGTCCACCTACCTGCACGTCCTCGCCGCGGCCTTCATCACCGCCGGCATGTTCGTGGCCGCGGTCAGCGCCTACAAGCTCTGGAGTTCCCGCCCGGCCGCGAACGGCGACGGCGAAGCGGCCGAGGCCGCCGGGCGCGCGGCCGGTGCAGCGGGGCGCGGCACCGGCGCAGCGGGGACGGACGGCGATCCCGCCGGGCGGACACCGGCGGGCCGCGAGCGCGAACTGTTCCGCACCACCCTGCGGGCGGGTATGGTCGTCACCCTCATCGCCGGGGTCCTGGCGGTCTACTCCGGAGACCACCAGGCCAAGCTGGCCGCCGCCTACGAACCGATGAAGCTCGCCGCGGCCGAGGCCCACTGGGAGACCGAGGAGAGCGCTTCCTTCTCCGCCTTCGCCGTGGGCGACACCGAGGAGCGGCTGAACGTCATCGACGTCAACGTGCCGCATGTGCTCAGCTTTTTGGCCACCGGCGAGCTGGACGGCACGGTGCAGGGCGTCAACGACCTCCAGCGGGAGTACGAGCAGATCTACGGCGAGGGCGACTACACCCCCAACGTCTTCATCCTGTACTGGGCGTTCCGGCTGATGATCGGGCTCGGCCTGTTCGGCGTGGCGGTGTCGGCTCTGGGCCTGTGGCTGACGCGGCGCCGCCGCCTGCCGACGACCCGCTGGTTCTACTACGGGGCGATCGCTGCCCTGCCCGCCGCGCTGGCCGCCAACATCCTGGGCTGGATCCTCACCGAGATGGGCCGCCAACCCTGGACCGTGCACGGCGAACTGCTCACCGCCGCCAGCGTCTCCCCCGGCGTCAGCCTGGGCACCGTCGCGTTCTCGCTGGCGATGTTCACCGCGGTCTACGGGGTGCTCGCCGTCGTCGAGGCGGGACTGCTGTGGCGCTACATCAAGGCCGGACCCTCCCACGTCGTCCCCGACCGGGACGACGAGGACGAGTCCGGCTCCGAGCCCCCCGTCCCGGCCTTCGTCTACTAGGAGCCGACGACCATGGAACTCCCCGACATCTGGTTCATCGCCATCGCCATCCTGTGGACGGGCTACTTCGTGCTGGAGGGCTTCGACTTCGGCGTGGGGGTGCTGCTCCCGTTCGTCGGCAAAGACGACACCGACAGGCGGGTCATGATCAACTCGATCGGGCCGGTCTGGGACGGCAACGAGGTGTGGCTGATCACCGCGGCAGGCGCGATGTTCGCCGCCTTCCCGGCCTGGTACGCGTCCACGTTCAGCGGCTTCTACCTGCCGCTGCTGCTGATCCTGCTCGCGCTGATCGTGCGCGGGGTCGCCTTCGAGTACCGCGGGAAGGGCGACACCGACCGCTGGCGCGCCTGGTGGGACCGGGCGATCTTCTTCGGCAGCGCGGTACCGGCGGTGCTGTGGGGGGTGGTCTTCGGGAACATCGTGCGCGGGGTGCCGATGGACGCCGGCGGGATCGTCACGGGCGGACTGGCCGACCTGCTCAACCCGTACGCGCTGCTGGGCGGGCTGACCACGTTGTCGCTGTTCACCCTGCACGGAGCGGTCTTTCTGACCCTGAAGACCTCCGGGGCGGTGCGTGCGCGCGCCCGCGGGGCCGCGCTGCGGACGGCGCCGGTCGCGGTGCCGGCGGGCGCGGTCTTCCTGGCCTGGACGCAGTTCTCGCACGGCGCCGACTGGACGCTGCCCGTCGCCGCGGCGGCGGCCGCCGCACTGCTCGCCGGTGCGACACTGGCCGCATCCGGCCGGGAAGGGTGGTCGTTCGCGGCCACGGCGCTCGCGATCGGCGGGACCTCGATCACCCTGTTCGGGGCGCTCCACCCCGCCGTGCTGCCCTCCACGACGGACCCCGCGTTCGACCTGACCGTGCAGAACGCGTCTTCGGCGCCCTACACGCTGACCGTCCTGTCGTGGGTGGCGCTGGTGTTCCTGCCGCTGGTGATGGGCTACCAGGCGTGGAGCTACTGGGTGTTCCGCAAGCGCGTGAGCCGCGAGCACATCGACCCCGCGCCCGCCTATGGTGGCCCTGAGCCGACGGGTGCGGAAGGCTCCGGTCCCGGCGGTGCAGGGGGCTCGGCCGCGCCGGTGCAGCGCACGGGCGGCGACTGACCCCCGAGAGGACCTGATTCGAATGAAGCCGCTCGACCCCCGCCTGGTGCGCACGGCACGCGCGGTCCGGGTGCACCTGGCCGTCACGGTACTGACGGGCGCGGCCGTGACCGGGTTCGTCCTGGCGCAGGCGTGGCTGCTGGCGCACGTCATCTCGGGCGCGGCGGCCGGAATGGGCGCCGACGAGCTTGGGTGGGCGATCACCGCGGTCGCGCTCGTGGCGCTCGCCCGCGCCGCCATGGCCTACGGGGCCGAAACGGCTGCGCTGCGGTCGGCGGCCAAGGCCAAGTCCCAGCTGCGCAGGCGCCTGGTCGCGCACGTGACCGGGACAGGCGGCGGAAACGGCAACGACTCCCCCGGACCCGCGCGGTCCGCGGGGGCGGAGGCGGTCTGGTTGTCAGGGCAGGCCGGCTCCGATGAGGGGACGAGCACGCCGCGCGCCGGTGAGTTGGTCACACTCGCCACTCGTGGCCTCGACGCGCTGGATGACTACTTCGCCCGGTATCTCCCGCAGCTGGTGCTGGCGGTGCTCGTCCCCGCCGCCGTCCTCGTCGTCGTGGCGGGCGCGGACTGGATCTCCGCGGTCGTCATCGCGGTCACCCTGCCGCTCATCCCGCTGTTCATGGCCCTGGTCGGCTGGCACACCCAGGCCCGCACGCAACGGCAGTGGCGGCTGCTGAACCGCCTGGGCGGCCACTTCCTGGACGTGGTGGAAGGCCTGCCGACACTGGCGATCTTCCGCCGAGCCAAGGCGCAGGCGGCCATCATCCGGCGCATCACCGACGAGCACCGGCGCACCACCATGGCGACGCTGCGGGTCGCCTTCCTGTCGGCGTTCGTCCTGGAGCTGCTGTCGACGCTCGCGGTGGCGCTGGTGGCCGTGGAGATCGGCATCCGGCTGATGTACGGGATGCTGGACTTCCAGACCGCCCTGCTGGTGCTGATCCTGGCCCCGGAGGCCTACCTGCCGCTGCGGGAGGTGGGATCGCGCTTCCACGCCAGCATGGAGGGAGTGGCAGCAGCCGAGCAGGTGTTCACCGAGTTGGAGAGGCGCCGAGCGAGCGAAGTGGACACCGGCGACCCCGAAGGCGACACCCGGGGTCCGCGCAGCCGAGCGAGAAGCCGAACACTCCCAACCAACACCGAGTTGGAGAGGCGCCGAGCGAGCGAAGTGGACACCGGCGACCCCGAAGGCGACACCCGGGGTCCGCGCAGCCGAGCGAGAAGCCGAACACTCCCAACCAACACCGAGTTGGAGAGGCGCCGAGCGAGCGAAGTGGACACCGGCGACCCCGAAGGCGACACCCGGGGTCCGCGCAGCCGAGCGAGAAGCCGAACACTCCCGACCAACACCGAGTTGGAGAGGCGCCGAGCGAGCGAAGTGGACCCCGGCGACCCCGAAGGCGACACCGAATCGCCGCGAGCGTACGGCGCCGCCTGGATACGCCTGGAAGACGTCCGGCTGGTCTATCCCGGAAGGGATGTGCCCGCGCTCGACGGCGTCGACCTGCTGATCTCACCCGGGCGGTCGGTCCTCCTCGTCGGGCCGAGCGGATCCGGAAAGAGTTCGCTGCTGTCGCTCCTCCTCCGGTTCGCCGCGCCCTCGTCGGGCCGCATCGTGGTGCGCGGCGCCGGGGACGAGGACGCCGCCGAGGCGGCGGACCATCCGGATGCGGATGCCGACTGGGCCGCGCTGGAGGACGTTCCCGCGGACGAGTGGCGCCGGCGGATCGCGTGGGTACCGCAGTCGCCCTACCTCTTCGACGACAGCGTCGCCGACAACATCCGCCTCGGCGCGCCCGACGCGGATATCGCCGAGGTCCGGCGGGCCGCCGAACGCGCCGAGGCCGACGGCTTCATCCGCGCCCTGCCCGACGGCTACGAGACCCGGCTGGGCGAGCGGGGTGCCCGCCTATCCGCGGGTCAGCGGCAGCGCATCGCCGTCGCACGCGCCTTCCTGCGGGATGCGCCGATCGTGCTGCTGGACGAACCGACGGCCCACCTCGACCCGGACAACGCCGCCGCTGTCCGCACCGCCGTCACGCGGCTGCTGCGCGGCCGCACAGGCGTCGTCGTGGCCCACGACGCCCGTTGGGCCGACGCCGTGGACGAAGTGGTGCCGGTTCGCGGCGGACGTGTCGAAGCGGGGGTGACCCGATGAACAGCACCAAGGCATCCGGAGTTCCCGCGGGCGAGGCTGCCGCGGCGGCGCGGGATGGCGCGGCCGACACCGCGGCGGGTGTGCCGTCGTCCGCCGCGGGCGACACCCGCCCCGCCGCACCCGGCAGAGACCCGCTGTGGCGGATGATCGCCCTCGCGCGGCCGCGCAGCACGCGTTTCGTGCTGGGCGTCGTG
The DNA here is from genome assembly GCF_004323735.1 of Streptomonospora litoralis. Lineage (GTDB taxonomy): Bacteria > Actinomycetota > Actinomycetes > Streptosporangiales > Streptosporangiaceae > Streptomonospora > Streptomonospora litoralis. The sequence continues at coordinate 4,588,350 of NZ_CP036455.1, forward strand.
CTGGGCGCACTCGCCACGGGTTCGGGGGTGGCGCTGCTGAGTGTCGCCGCGTGGCTCATCGCGAAAGCTGCGGAGCACCCGCCCATCACGGCGTTGAGCGTCGCCGTGGTCGCCACCCGGGCACTGGGGATCTCCCGCGGCGTCACGCGGTACCTGGAGCGACTGGTGACCCACGATGCGGCGTTCCGCACGTTGGCCGACGTGCGGGTCCGGGTCTACGAGCGGCTGGCGCGCACCGAACCGGTGCGCCGCTTCCGTTCCGGCGATCTGGTGTCGCGGCTGGTCAGCGACACCGATGCCACTCAGGATCTGTTGGTGCGCGGGCTGACACCGCCGCTCGCCGCGCTGCTCACCGGGGGCGCGACCGTGCTCTTCGGCACGGTGCTGCTGGTGCCCGGCGGCCTGCTGCTGGGGACGGGGCTGGTCCTGGCGGGAGTGGCGGTTCCGCTGGTCGCGGCGGCGCTGGGGCGGCGGCCGGGCCGGCGCCAGGCGGACGCCCGCGGAGAGCTGTCGACGGCCTTGGTCGACACCCTCTACGGGGCACCGGATCTGGTCGCCTACGGTGCGATGGAGCGCGCCGTGCAGCGGGTGAACGACGCCGACGCCGAGCTGACACGCGTCGCCCGGCGCGACGCCGCCGTGCTGGGCTTCGGGGCGGGGGCGGCCTCGCTGATCACCGGCCTGACGGTGTGGGGGACGCTGCTGCTCGGGGTCACCGCGGTCCAGGGCGGCACGCTCAGCGCGATCTCGCTGGCCGTGCTGGTGCTGACGGCCCTGGCGGCGTTCGAGACCGTGGCGCCGCTGCCGGCGGTCGCGGCCCGGCTGGGCGCCATCCGCGCCGGCGGCGAACGCCTCTTCGGCATCCTGGACACGCCTCCCTCGGTCGCTGCCCCGGCCCGTGCGGACCGGCCGCTGCCCGAGCCCGCCGAGTCCGCCGGAACGACCGGCGCAGACCCCGACGGCGACGACGGCGCGGCGGGTGACGGGGACAGCGGGCTGCGCGTGCGCTCACTGCGGGTGCGCTACGCCCCCGACGAGCCCTGGGCCCTGAACGGGGTGGACCTCGCCGTACCGCCGGGGCGAACCGTGGCCGTGGTGGGTCCGAGCGGCGCCGGGAAGAGCACGCTCGCCGCTGTGCTGCTGCGGTTCCGCGACCCCGACTCCGGGACGGTGGAGCTGCACGGCGCCGACATCACCGAGTACGCGGCCGACGAGGTCCGCGCCGCGGTCACGGGCGTACCGCAGGACCCGCACATCTTCGCGAGCACGGTGCGCGAGAACCTCCGGCTCGCCGCCGCCCCCGATGCGGACGACGAGCGGCTGTGGGAGGCGCTGGAGCGGGCACGGCTGGCGGACGAGGTGCGCGCGATGCCGGAGGGGCTCGGCACCGAGGTGGGCTCGCACGGTATGCGGCTGAGCGGCGGCATGCGGCAGCGGCTGGCGCTCGCCCGTGCGCTGCTGGCCGCACCGCGCGTGCTCGTGCTGGACGAGCCCACGGCGCATCTGGACCCGGACGCGCGCGACGCGGTCGTGGCGGATGTGCTGGCGGCGGCCGAGGGATACTCGACGCTGCTGATCACCCACGACCTGGCGGGCCTGGACCGGGTGGACGATGTCTACGTGGTCGCCGAGGGCGAGGTCGTCCAGCACGGCACGCACGAGGAGCTGTCGGCGGACGAGCAGGGGTGGTACGCGCGCGCACTGCGCGCATGAGCGGACACCGGGCTCCGGCGGTGATCCGAGACGGACGGAACCGCACGATCACCGTGCCGCCGGGCCGCTCACTCGGCGCCGCGCGAACGGTATCCGAAGCCGCGGAGGCCGACGTCCGCTGCGAGGGGTTCCGCGAGGCGTAACCGCGGCCGCCGGGCACCGCGGCGGGCCGCGCGGGCGCGGTGCCCGGCGGACGGGCCCCGAGCGCCGTGCCCCGGTTCGGCGGGGAGCAGCGGAGGCGGGGATCCGGTGTCCGGTTCCGCTGCCGTGATTCGCTTTGTCCACAGGGAACGGATCCGGCTGGTGGGCTGGACGGCCGCTCTTCCAGCATGGAGATCGACCGGGTACCCGCCGGGGGGTGCTCGGCGTCTCCATCGGACTGGAGGTTCGCCATGGGCTTGACCGCCCGCGTCCTGCTCACCGTGTTCGTCGTCGGCCTGGGGCTGATACCGCCACCGGCCGGCGCGCAAGAGGAGGCCGCGATGCACGAGTTGGCGGGATTCACCGTCGATCACCTGCCCGAGGGGATCGGCGACCAGGTCACGGACTTCCACACCGAGTGGGGCGGCGTCGCCTTCGCCTCGCGCGTGTGGGAGCGCGAACTGCCCGACGGCGGCTACAGCGTCGATCTGAAGGTCAACGTCCTGCGCGGCGACCGCCTCGCCGACCTGGCGGCGACACGGGCGTTTCTCGCCGAGTACCACGAACGCGACCCGGCCGAGTGGGATCTGCGCCCGTTCCGGCACGGCGACGCGGCTGGGCACCGCACCGACGGTCTGGCGTTCTGGCTGGTGGAGCGGGGCCTCGTGGCGGAGGTTCGCCTCGACTCCGCCCGGTTCCCCGAACCTGAGCTCACCAGGACGGCGCTGGGGGTGCACCGGGTGGGACCGGCGGAGCGGAGCGGGTGATCCGCTGCGGGCGCTCGCTGCCGTCCGCGGGCGGCCGCGCGTCGCCGCTCACGCGTCGCTCCACCGCCCCCAGCTGCCCGATCCCATCCAGTCGTCCACACGGCGCCGATAGCGCACTCGCAGCGCGCCGCCCTTGATGTTGCCGGTGATCCGGAAATGCGGGGCCGGCGGGGCGGGGGCATCGGGGACCGCTGAGTAGAAGCTGCCGAACCACGAGGTGTCGACGGTCGCGACCGCGGTGGCGTGGTTCGGCAGCACGATCTTGGTCTGGCCCCACGGGCCGTGCAGTACGACGTCGACGACGTTCGCGAGCAGATGGGCTTCGGTGAAGTCCAGCCGGGTGTCGCCGTAGGGGTTGCTGACCTCGATGCGCTCGGGTACGCGCCAGTTGCCGCGCCGGACCACGAGGCCGGCGGTCGCGCGGATGACGGCCGGTGTAGCGGGCTCCGCCGAGACCGGGGCGCCCGGATCCGGCGAGGCGGCGGGCATGGGAGCGGGCGGCGCCACCCCTTTTACCGGCAGATCGGCGGTGAGGGGATCAAGTTCGGCGTAGGTGCGCGCACGGTAGGCCAGATCGAGGCGCTCGGCCAGTTCGTCCAGGGTGATGCGCCCTTCCCCGACGGCGTCCTGGAGGATGCGCGCCACCTCGTCGCGATCGCCGTCAGAGGCCCGCAACTGCCGGTCATCACCCTCTGCACCCACACTGCTCCCAATTCGCCGCGCCCCGCGTCCGACTCCGAACTCAAGCCGCCGGGGCTTTCGAACCCGCCGAATCTCCGGGGCCTGACCGTCTCCTTGCCTCATCCTAGGTACACCCGTCGACACAAGGGAGACGGATGGCCAGAAAACCCATCTGGGCACACCTATACCTCTGATTTGGTCAAATCATCTCAGAGCTACATACGGCATCTGAATCTTCTCAAGGTAAGCAAAACAAGACTCCGACAACGATGCTTACGACCGTTGTCCATACGATGATTGTCGACCGATTCGATCGGTGTCCGGCACACGGAGGGACACGGTCCCTATCGAGGGTGACCGCAGCGCGACGGAGTGATTCTTGGCGCGCGCTGCCGCATCCCCGACATAACCAGCCGCCCCCGAATGCACGATTCGACGGCTGCACATCGACGCGCCCGCCGGACACGTCGGTTCAGGCCCCCGCCGGGTAGAACGGGCCCCGCCATGGCCCCCCGCCGGTCAGCACTGCTTCCCCGGATTCGATACGATACAGTTCCGTTTCGGAATTACATGACGAGCAGAGGTAGTGGCATGCCGGAGTACACAGCGGCGCGGCGGCACGGCGGGCGGCACCCGGACGCGGCTCGCGACGCCGCCCTGCGTGAGGCGGCGCTGGCCCTGCTGAGCGAGGTGGGCTACGACGGCATGACCGTGGACGCCGTCGCAGCGCGCGCTAAAGCGGGCAAGAACACCATCTACCGGCGCTGGTCGGGCAAAGCCGAACTCGTCATCGATGCCCTCAGCCACGCCAAGGGGGATACCGAGTACCCCGATACCGGATCGCTGTCCGGCGACCTGCACGCCGTCGCCGATGCGTTAGCCGATACCGAGGGCCGTATCGATGCGCGGGTGATCCTCGGGATCGCGCACGCGATGGCGCGTGACACCGAACTCCGCAGGGTTTTCGAGGAAAGCTTCGTCACTCCCCACACAGCCGGCCTGCGTCGCGTATTCGACCGGGCCGCCGCGCGAGGGGAGATCCCCGCCGACCGTGATCGCGAGCTCCTCGCTTCGGTCTTCCCGGCGCTGACTTTGCAGGAACTCCTGGTCTCGGGGGCGGCCGCGACACCCGAATTCGCCCGTCGCCTGATGGACGAGGTCGTCTTTCCCCTGGCCACGGCACCGACGCGGACGGCCGGCGACCCGCATCCGTGATCCCACCGACCGCCCGAAGGAGGAGCACGCCATGTCCGCGATGAACGGACCGGCGGACGCCGCCGGCGACTCACCGCAGCACCCCGGGCACCCCCGCGCGGCGCACGGAGACGACCGGCCCACCGCCGTGATCACCGGAGCCACGTCCGGCTTCGGCGCGGCACTCGCCCACGCCCTCGCGGCTCAGGGTGCGAACGTCGTGATCGCCGGCCGCACCGCCGAACAGGCCGCGTCAATCGCAGGCACGATCGGCGTGGAACGCGCGCTCGGTGTCGGCTGCGACGTCCGCCGGCCGGAGGACCTCGACTCTCTGTGGGAAGCGGCCGCGGGCCGCTTCGGCCGCATCGACCATTGGGTGAACAATGCGGGGATCGGCCACCCGCACGAACGGCTGGACGGTCTCGACGCAACCCGGATAGCGGCGGTCCTGGCGACCAACCTGACCGGCGCCCTGCTCGGTTCGCAGCGCGCCCTGCGGGGGATGCACCAGCAGGGCGGCGGCTGCATCTGGCTCACCGAAGGACTGGGCAGCAACGGCCCGCTCCTCGCAGGCACGGGGGTCTATAGCGCAAGCAAGGCGGGAGCCACTCGCGCCCACCGGGTACTTGCCAAGGAGTGCCGCCGCACCGGCATCCGTGTCGGCTTCCTGCGTCCCGGGATAATGCCGACGCGAGTCGCCCTCGGCGAACCGGGGAGGCCCGTACCACCGACGGCGCGAACCGTGGAACGCCTGCTCGGCGAACGCCCGGAAAGGATCGCGCGCCACTTCGCGCCGAAGATCCTCACGACCACCCGCAACGGCAGACGCCTGACCTGGCTCACCCCGACCCGAATCGTCCGTCGACTCGCCGCGGCCCTCCGCCGCACCAGCGATACGCGCTGATACGACGGCGCTGCGGTCACAGTTTCGGACCGAACTGAATTCCTTTATCAGACACCGCTATCGCCTCCACCGACGGACCCTGCGGCACATTCGGCGCACCCATCCCACAGACACTCGAAAACACCCTCGAAAAAACAGCTGTGACCTGGGCATACGATGCGATTCACCCCATGCTCGCCTCAGCCGGGAATCGGAGACCGTGCGGCGTTTGCCCAAATTCAGGGGCGAGCATGTCTGAAGATGAACGCGCTGGTCGGCGACCCTTCGGCCGCCCGCTCCGGCATCCCCCGCGATCCGCTCCCCGATTCCGTCAGGCGATCCTTCGCAAGGACTGCGACCGGAGGAACACAGGACGTGCCCAAGCTCGCCATTTCGCCGACCTTTCTCTCCGAATTCTCCCGACTCGACCAAGGGATCCAGACCGCGGCCCTCACGGCCGTGGAGGCGTACATGTCCGGCGACGACGCCCGGATCGAGCCCCTTGCCGACGCCGCCGACTCCCGGGTGCGGCTGCTGCGCGTCGGGCAGCAGTGGTCCGGGGTGGTCGCACCCGGGGCGGAGGACTCCGAGTGGCTGATCACGATCCGCCCCCGCGACGAGGCCGTGGCCTTCGCCCACGAGCTGCCCGCGCCGCCCGCGGGTCCCGGCATCGAGCTGATCGAACCCGGGCCCGGCACCGAGCCCGACGCCGACGCCCCCGCTCTCAGCCCACTGCCGCGGATCACGGGCCCCGAGGAGCTCTCCGCCGACCTGACGAGGTCATTCGCCGACTGGCAGATCACCCTGCACCCGCGCCAGCACCGCATCGTCGACGCACACTTCGCCGGTTCCGCGCAGATCACCGGCGGCCCCGGCACCGGCAAGACCGTGCTCGCGCTGCACCGCGCCGCCCACCTCGCGCAGCGCGACGCCGCGCGGCACCCCGGCGACGGGCGGCGCACCATCCTGCTGACCACCTTCAACCGGCTGCTGGCCCAAACGCTCTCCCAGCAGCTCGACCGCATCCTGCCCGACCGCGAACTGCGCAGCCGCGTCGACGTCGCCACCGTCGACAGCCTCGCGCGCTCGCTGGTACAGGAGCACACCGGCCGCAGTCCCCAGACGCTGGGCCGCGCGACCATCAGCGAGCGCTGGCGCGACGCCGCCCGCGCCGAAGGGCTGCCCTACTCCGGCCGGTTCCTGGTCGACGAGTGGGAGCAGGTCGTCCTCGCCCAGAACATCACGCGCCTGTCCGACTACGTCCGCTGCGAGCGCAGCGGCCGCGTGCTCCACCTCGCACCGGAGTACCGCGCCCACGTGTGGGAGGCCGTCCAGCGCTACACGGGTGCGATGGAGGTCGCCGACGAGTGGTCCTACCCCAAGGTGGCGCTGGAGGCCGCCCGCGCGCTGGCGCGCACGGGCCCGCGCTACCGGCACGTCGTCGTCGACGAGGCCCAGGACCTGCATCCCGCGCAGTGGCGGATGCTGCGCGCAGCCGTCCCCGCCGGCGCCGACGACCTGTTCATCGTGGGCGACCCGCACCAGCGCATCTACGACAACCGGGTGTCGCTCGCGTCTCTGGGCGTCAACGTGCGCGGCCGCAGCCACCGGCTGCGCGTCAGCTACCGCGTCACCCAGGAGATCCTCGATTGGGCGCTGCCCATCCTCGGCCGCCACTCGGCGCTGGGCATGGACGACAACGCCGACACTCTCGCCGGCTACCGCTCGCTGCTGCACGGGCCGGCCCCGGTGATCCGCGGCTGCGCCTCGCGGACGGAGGAGCGCGCCGCGATGGGCGAGTGGGTCCGCGTGTGGCTGGAGGCGGGCGCGAGCCCGGCGTCGATCGCGGTGGCCGGCCGCAACCAGTGGATCGTCCGCCACATCGACAAGGAGCTGCAGGCCCGCGGCATACCCACCGCTCCCCTGGACGCCGCCGAGCAGGTCGGCGCGGTGCGCGTGGGCACGATGCACAAGCTCAAAGGCCAGGAGTTCCGCTGCCTGGCGATCATGGGTATGAGCGAGCCGCTGCTGCCGCCCAAGGCGGCCGTGGACTCGGCCGAAGGCGACCCGGTGGCGCTGGAGCAGATACACCAGCAGGAGCGCAACCTGCTGTTCGTCGCCTGCACCCGCGCCCGCGACGCACTGTACGTCTCCTACACCGGCGCACCCAGTCGGCTGCTGCCGCACCTCCCGGGCACCGACGTGGGCACCGACGCGGGCGGCGACGATGGCGAGCCCGCCGAGGCGCTCTTCTCCGGCGTCTGAGGCACCCGGCCGGATCCCGCCCATCGGGGTCCGGCCGCGGATCCGCGGCCCGACGGGGCTGCGGCGGGGCGGGGCGGTCGGCGGGCCGCCCCGCCCCGTATGCGCCGTGCGGACGGCCGTCATGGGCGTCCGGAAAACTCCCGTCGACGAGCTACGGCGTCTCCACCCGCTCGTCCAGACCGGTGATCTCTACGGTCTGCGCCTGGGCCAGGGGCTGGTCGGCCTCCAGGTCGGTGACGGTCATCGACGGCAGCAGCAGCGGTGGCGGGAAGCTCGGGGTGAACTCCAGCGGGATGCCGAGGATCCGGACCTTCATCCGGGTCACGTGCATGACGACGTCGCCGGACATCGTCATCTGCGGGATCTCCAGCGACGTGGTGGTCCCGCCGTGCTCGCTCCACTGCCGCGCGCCGGTGAACTCGGCGGTGTCCATGGACAGTTTGAGGTAGCGCACCGTGCCGCCCTGGACCGGGTACTCCACCACTCCTTCGAAGGCCGCGCCCTGCATGCTGAGGCGGTCGGCGGTCAGCCCGGACGGCTCGGTGTGGGCGAGCCACCGGCCGTCGCCTTCGCGCACGTCGAACTCCGGTATCTCGCCCTGCTCCTTGGCTTCCCGGCACGCCTCCAGCAGGGCGCGGAACTCGTCCTCGCCCATGGAGGCCGGCCCCTCCCCATCCCGGACGGTGCATTCCTCGGCGGTCGGGGCCTCCTTCTCGCCGTCGCCGCCGTCCTCGGCACCCTGCCCGCCGTCCTCGCCGGCGTCTCCCTCCGCATCGCCCGCGCCGCCGCCGGGGCCGTCGGAGGGTGTCGGCGACGGCGCGAGGGTCGGGGTCGGTGTCGGGGTGGGCGTCGGGGAGGGGGTCTGCTCCTCGCCTCCGCCTCCGCCTCCGCCGAACCAGTCGTCCCACGGCCAGGTGATCGACGCGGGAGCGGGGACCGCGAGGAGCAGTGCGGTGGCGACGGCTGCCAGCGAGTGCAGCCGGTCACCGCCGCGCGGGGGATCGGTGCCGTTGCCGGTACCGGGTGTGCCGGTGCCCGCCGTGCCGTCTCTGCCGGGCGCCGGGCCGCGGTCGGACCAGGGTTCGTCGACGCGCCACGATGCGCCGCCGCCCTTCGCCGGCCGACCGGGTTCGGACGGCGCACCGGAACCCCCGCCCGGCGGGCGCGCGGGCGTCGTCGGCGCCGCATCGCCGGCGGCGCCCACCGCCTCCGCGGCCGACTCCGCCTTTCCGTCCGCCTCGTCCTCGCCCCCCTGCGGCGCGGTTCCGGGGCCGGAGTCCCGCGCGGAATCCGCTATCTCCCGCGCGGGCTCCGAGCCTGTGTGGGCGTGATCCGGGCCGGTCGAATCCTGTTGGGCCGCTCCGTCCGCGGCGGCGGTCCCTGCCGCGGCCTCGGCCGCGGTGTCGTCCCCGACCTCCTCGGCGGTGCGGTGGCCGCGGCGCCGACCGGCGTCCTTGCGCCCGCGGTCGGGCACCCAAGCGATGGTCAGCGCGCCGCCGATCAGGCCGAAGAGCATCCCGAACACGAAGCCGCCGAAGTTCGAGGTGACGAAGGAGACGAGCGCGATCAGGATCGCCGCGATGCCGTAGAAGAACCGCTGCGGCGGCTGCAGCCACACCAGCACGCCCACGGCGATCAGCAGCAGGCCGGCGAAGTAGCCGGAGATTCCGGCGATGCCCTGCTGCACGATCAGCTGGAGGGGGTTGAGCGCGGGTGCCGCCACGATGACGATCCCGGCGAGGATGATCAGCAAGCCGCCCCAGAAGGGGCGGTTCCTGCGCCACATCCGAAACGCCGGGCGCGCGGTCTGCCAGGCGCGGGAGACGCCGTTTCGGCTCATCGGATCAGTAGCACTCGTGGTCGCCGGGCTTCACGCTCAGGTGCAGTCCGGTCAGCTTGAACGTTCCGGCGTTGACCGACCAGGCCGTCTGCCGGAGCCCGTTGATCGTGATGGTGTCCGCCTGCTGGCCGAAGGCACCGCTCTCGCCGGTCTCGCCGGAAGCGTTCTCGACCGTGGCGGCGTCGCGGCCGATCTGCATCTGGGTGAACGTGGCGTCTCCGGAGAGCTGCTTCAGGTCGATGACCATGTTCTCGGCGGTGGCGGGCTGGTCGCCCTGGCCGGCCTTGACCAGCAGCGTGACCTTGCCGACCGCGGTGTCCATCAGCACGGACTGGCACAGGTTGTGCAGTTCGACGTCGTCGATGACGGAGAGGGCGACGGGATGCTCGGTGCCGTCGCCGGAGGTGGCGACGTCGCCGAACTGGGCGAACCCGGTGCCCTTGAGCTGGTCCGCCGAGACCTTGAAGCTCTGCCCGGAGACCGCGAAGGACGAGGCGACGGCGCCCTGGGCGGTCAGGCCGACGAGGATGCCCGCGGCGCCGAGCGCCGGGATGAGGGCGAGCGCGAACCGCTTCCAGGCGGTACCGCCGGAGGCCCGAGGCGCCTCCGTTTGCGTCTCCGCTGCCATTGGATTCCTCCTTTACGGACACCGCTCGCGGGGCCCGCGACTGGACGAGGGGGCTGTGAGGTGCGCACTGCGGCGTGTTGCCCGGAACACCTTACCCGTGGGTAGGTGAGGAACATTACAATAGTTGATGTCACATTTCCAACCGCATGACCCGAGTGCGACTTCCGCCGGAAGTAGGTCCCTGATCAGCGCGGACGGTTCAGGAAGGCGAGGCCGTGGCAACGGACGACACCAGCAGGACTTACCCGAGCGGCGTTAGCGCCGCCTCCGGCGGCGATGGGTTCGACTACGACGTAGTCATCGTCGGATCGGGTTTCGGCGGAGCGGTCAGCGCCCTCCGCCTGACCGAAAAGGGCTACAAGGTCGGCATCCTCGAAGCGGGCCGGCGCTTCACCCCCGAGACCCTCCCCGAGACCTCGTGGGACCTGGCGAACTTCATCTGGGCGCCCGCCCTGGGCATGTACGGCATCCAGCGCATCCATCTGCTGCGCGACGTCATGATCCTGGCCGGCTCCGGTGTGGGAGGCGGCTCGCTGAACTACGCGAACACGCTCTACACGCCGCTCGACGACTTCTACGACGACCCCCAGTGGTGCGGCATCACCGACTGGCGCGCCGAACTGGCCCCCCACTACGACCAGGCGCGGCGCATGCTGGGCGTGCGCACCAACCCCACCATGACCCCTTCGGACGCACACCTGGAGAAGGTCGCCGAGGACATGGGCGTAGGCGACACCTTCCACCTGGCGCCCGTGGGCGTCTATTTCGGCGACGGCCAGGACGGCGACGGTGAGCACCGGGCCGAACCGGGCGAATCCGGCGGCGACCCCTACTTCGGCGGAGCCGGGCCGCAGCGGCGCGCCTGCGTCGAATGCGGATCGTGCATGACCGGTTGCAGGCACGGCGCCAAGAACACGCTCACCGAGAACTACCTCTACTTCGCCGAGCGCGACGGCGCGGTGATCCACCCGATGACGACGGTCGAGCGGCTGCGCGAACTGCCGCCCCGCGCCGACCGGGGGCCGGGCTACGCGGTGGACACCCTGGCCACCGGGGCGCCGCGCAAGCGCGCCCACGCCCGCACGTTCACCGCCCGCCAAGTCGTGGTGGCCGCCGGCACCTACGGCACGCAGAGCCTGCTGCACCGCATGCGCGACGGCGGCCTGCTGCCGCGGATGTCCGAACGCCTGGGCTCGCTGACGCGGACCAACTCCGAGTCGCTGGCCGGCGCGATGAGCAAGAGTAGCGACCCCCGGGAGGACTTCTCCCGCGGGGTGGCCATCACCTCCTCCATGCACCCCGACTCGCGAACCCACGTCGAGCCGGTCCGCTACGGCAAGGGTTCCAACGCCATGGGTCTGCTGGCCACCATGCAGGTGCCCGGCGGCGGCCGCGTGCCGCGGTGGCTGCGCTTCCTCGGACTCGCCGCGCGCCACCCCTACGTCTTCGCCCGCAGCCTCTCGGTGCGCCGCTTCTCCGAGCGCACCATCATCGGCCTGGTGATGCAGTCGCTGGACAACTCGCTGACGACGTTCACCCGGCGCGGTCTGCTGGGCGGTCGGGTGCTGACCTCCCGGCAGGGCCACGGCGAGCCGAACCCGACGTGGATCCCCCAAGGCCAAGAGGTGATGTCCCGACTGGCCGAGGAGATCGACGGCCATGCCGGCGGCACCGTCGGCGAGGTGCTGGACATCCCGCTGACAGCGCACTTCCTCGGCGGCTGCCCGATCGGGGCCTCACCCGAGACGGGCGTCGTCGACCCCTACCACCGGCTTTACGGACATCCCGGCGTGCACGTGGTCGACGGTTCGGCGGTCTCGGCGAACCTGGGCGTGAACCCGTCCCTGACGATCACCGCCCAGGCCGAGCGGGCGATGTCGTTCTGGCCGAACAAGGGCGAGGAGGACCCGCGTCCGGCACCGGGAACCGCCTACGAGCGCGTCGCCCCCGTGTTCCCGCACAGTCCGGCCGTCCCCGCGGGCGCCAGCGGTGAGCTGCGCTTCCACCCACCGCTGCCGCTGAGCGTCGTCGACGGCGGGGAGCGACGGGAGCCGACGGGGTAACGGAGTAGGAGAAGGAGGCGCGGGAGTGGTCGGGCGGGTGCGCAACCGCGGATACCCGCCCGGCCACTCCCGACCGCACGACACTCGCACGAGAGGAGCCGCCGTGACTCCCCTGCGGCACGCCGCCGACCGGGCCCGGATCGTGCGCACCCCCGACGGCGCCGAACTGCGGACGCACATCCGCGGACCCGAGCGGGCTCCGGTGGCTGCGGTGCTCGCCCACGGCTGGATGCAGGCCTCCGACACCTGGCGGCTGCAGGCCGCGCGGCTCGCCTCCGCAGGCGACGACGCGGTGCGCACGGTGCGTTGGGACGGGCGCGGCCACGGCGGGTCGACACCGGGCACCCGGCCGATCGCCAATGCGGCGCTCGGCGACGACCTGCTGCGGGTGCTGCAGGACTGCGCGCCGGAGGGCCCGGTGGTGCTGGCCGGCCACTCCATGGGCGGCCGGGCGATCATGGCGCTGGCGGCGGCACATCCCGAACTCTTCGGCGAGCGGGTCGCGGGCGTGCTGCTGGTGGCCACTGCCGCGGGCCGCCTGGAGACGACCGGGCCGGGCCACACGGTCGGCGCGCGGATGGCGGGCGGCGCCCGGCTCGCGGCCATGCGCTCCCTGCGGCGCGTCCCGGCGGCCGTGGACCGGCTGCGGGCCCTGCTGCCGCCGCGTTCGGCCGCCTACCGGGCCGCGGTGCGGCGGGTGGCGTTCGGCGCGGCCGCCGACCCGGTACGCGTGCGCGAGTGCGCCGAACTGATCCACGGCACACCCACCGAGGTGGCGGCGGGCTTTTACGAGACGCTGGCGGCCGAGGACCTCTCGGGCGGGCTGGCCGCGCTGCGCGAGGTCCCGGTCCGCATCCTGGCGGGGGGCCGGGACCGGCTGATCGGTAGAGGCGGCACGCGCGCACTGGCGCGTGCGCTACCGCATGCGCGACTGCGGGTGCTGCCGGGCCGCGGGCACATGCTCCCGCTAGAGGCGCCGGAGGCGGTCGGCGACGAACTGGCCGAAATGTGCCGTGCCGCCGCACGGCGGCCGGGCGGGGACTGAACGCCGCGGCCTTCACGCGGCCCCCGCCGGGCACCTCGCCTTCCGGGCGATCGGGAAGGGAGGGACCACCGGGGAACCACCACGAAGCGCCACCGAAGAGGGCTGCGGCGATGGGCCCCACCGCGCGAAGCGCCGCGCGGCAGCTTGCCGCCGAGCGCATGCACCGCAGTACCGCCAAACGCCGCCACCGCGTCGGCCGCACCTGCCGCACTGGTCGCCGTTCGCTCAGGGGCGGCGGCCCCGTTACCGCAGCTCGAAGGACTCAGCCGGCGGCAGAGGCCGCGGATTCGCCGTCGGTCGGCTCGGTGGCGGCCCCGTCCGCTGCGGCGGCGTCCGTTTCCGCACCGCCGACTGCCGCGGCCCCCTTGCGCTCGTTGATGTGCTCCAGGACCTCGGCGAAGTGCTCGCCCAGGACCTCGTGCAGGTGCCGCGCCATGGCGTCGGCGAGCAGGGCGTCGACCGCGGTCTGCGCCAGCGGCCGCAGGCGGCGCACCAGGACCGCTGTCTCCGCGATCTCCTCGCCCCTGAGGATGCCCTCGGGTGCGTGCTCGGCGAGGATGTGGTCGGCGACGGTGCGCACCAGCTCGCCGGCCAGCGCCCCGACACGCTCCTTCAGCCGCTCGGAGATGTCCAGCACGGTGCTCAGCTCCATACCGGCCGCCACCAGCTCGGCGCCGGCGTTGAGCAGGCGCGGGCTGGGCACCCGGAAACGCAGCCCTTCGCGCTCCAGTAGGCCGAGCCGCAGCGAGCGCGTGATGTTGGGCGCACTGACCTGGCCCGGGAACATCTCACGCAGTTCGCCCATGGTGATGTAGCCGGCGATCTCGTCGCTCCACGGGTCGCCGACGGCCGACTCGAAGCCGAGGATGTCGTTCAGGTCGCCCCCGCGCTCCCAGACGGTGACGAGTTCACTGATGTTGGCGAAGGTGTAGCCGCGCTTGAGCAACTGGCCGATGAGCCGCAGGCGCGCCAGGTGGGCCTCGGTGTAGATGCCCACGCGTCCCTCGCGGCGGGGCGGGGAGAGCAGCCCCCGGTCCTGGTAGACGCGGACGTTGCGCACCGTGGTACCCGCGAGCCGCGCCAACTCGTCGATGCGGTATTCGGCCATGGTCCCAAGCCTAGGGCGTCGCCGCGACGCGCGGCGGCGGCCTGCACAGGCGATCGGGGCGGCGTGGGGGGTCGGCGGCCCGCTCTCCTCCGGGTTCAACTACCGCTTGAATTGTGACAATGAGCGTTGTAATGTTTCGGCATCCAGGGTGTGGACGAGATCACACCCGCCCCTCAGGGCGCGACTACGGCGTCCGTGCCGAAGTGGTTCGCCACCGCCGCGGTCCGCCGGACTCGCGCCGGGCGGGAGAAGGAGGACCGACGTGACCGTTGAGTCGCAGACCCGCACGACCGACCGCGAAGACATCGCCAAACGCCTGCTGCGCTCCTCGGCCAAGGCGTCCTTCGACCCGCTGGTGGAGATCGACTGGGACGCCCCCGTGGACACCGACCGCTACGCGATCCGCCCGGAGCGGGTGTCCCTCTACGGCACCGACCTGTGGGAGATGCTCACCGAGGAGCAGCGCAAGGAGTTGAGTCGGCAGGAGATCGCCAGCCTCGCCAGCATCGGGATCTGGTTCGAGACCATCCTCATGCAGATGCTGGTACGCCACGCCTACGACCGCGACCCCACGTCCAACCACATCCAGTACGCCTATACCGAGATCGCCGACGAGTGCCGCCACTCGGTCATGTTCGCCAAGCTGCTCGGCAAACTCGACGCCCCCTACTACAAGCTCGATCCGGTTGCGCAGTTCCTCGGCCGCGTCTTCAAGGCCGTCTCCAACGGGCCGCTGACCTTCAGCGGCGCCCTGTTCGTGGAGGAGGTCCTGGACCAGCTGCAGCGCGAGATCATGGCCGACGAGTCGTTGGAGCCCCTCACCCGCGCCGTCTCGCGCATCCACGTCGTGGAGGAGGCGCGGCACATGCGCTACGCCCGCGAGGAGTTCGCGCGCGACTGGCGCAAGCGCGGCCCGCTCGTGCAGCACTACAGCCGCTTCGTGCTCGGCCTGGTCGTCTACTACTCCGCGACCCGGCTGATCAGCCCCAAGGCCTACGAGCGCGTCGGCTTGGACCCGCGCAAGGCGCGCCGAGCGGCGCGCCGCAACCCCCACTGGATCGACACGAAAACCTGGGCGGCCCGCAAGGTCGTCGAGACCCTCGACCGCGCCGGGGCCATCTCCGGCCCCGGCAGGCACCTGTGGCGCAAGGCCGGCCTGCTCGGCCGCCGCGGCAGCGGCTCACCCGCGGCCTCCGCCCCCTCGACCGCCGGCCCGGAGGCTCAACGCGCCTGAGCAACCGGGCCGGCTCCACCACCGGCGGTCCGGGCCCGCACCGCTGCCGGGCCCCGGACCGCCGCCCGCTCTACCGGCCGGAAAGGATCGGCTCACGTGAGTGACGACCAACACCCGACCGAGGGCCGCCAGGCGCCGCCTCCCCACTTCCGCGTCGCCGTCATCGGCACCGGGTTCGCCGGGATCGGCATGGCGGTCCGGCTCAAGCAGGCCGGACTCGACGACATCGTGCTGCTTGAGCGCGCCGACGACGTCGGCGGCACCTGGCGCGACAACGACTACCCCGGCGCCGCCTGCGACGTCCCCTCCCACCTCTACTCGTTCTCCTTCGCGCCCAACCCGGCCTGGAGCCGCAGCTTCTCGCCGCAGCCGGAGATCTGGGACTACCTGCGCCGGGTCGCCAAGGACTACGACGTGGTGCGCCACGTCCGGTTCGGCCACGACGTGACGGAGGCCCGCTGGGAGCCGGAGGCCAACCGCTGGCGGGTGCACACCAGCGGCGGCACCGTCACCGCGCAGTTCCTCGTGAGCGGCTGCGGGCCGCTGGCCGACCCGGCTCTGCCCGACATCCCCGGCATCGGTACCTTCGCCGGCTCGATGTTCCACTCGGCCGCCTGGGACCACGAGCGCGACCTCACCGGCCGCCGCGTAGCCGTGGTGGGCACCGGAGCCTCGGCGATCCAGTTCATCCCCGAGATCCAGCCCGACGCGGGCGAATTGCGGGTGTTCCAGCGCACGCCGCCGTGGGTCATCCCGCGCCACGACCGCGACATCACCCGCCTGGAGACCCGGCTGTTCCACCGGGTGCCGCTCGCCCAGCGCATCGCCCGCACCTGCATCTACTGGGGACGGGAGAACTACGTGTTCGGGTTCGTGAAGAACCCGCGGCTGCTGAAGGCGGCCGAGCGGCTCGCCCGGGCGAACCTGCGGCGCGGCGTCAAGGACCCCGAACTGCGACGCAAGCTCACCCCCGACTACACCATCGGCTGCAAGCGCATACTGCTGTCCAACGACTATTATCCGGCGCTGGCCCGGCCCAACGTCGAGGTCGTCACCGACCCCATCGCCGAGATCCGGCCCGACGCCGTGGTCACCCGGGACGGCACCCGGCACGAGGTCGACACCATCATCTTCGGCACGGGCTTCCAGGTGGCCGACCCGCCGATCGCGCAGCGGATCCGCGACGCCGACGGCGTGCTGCTGTCGGACCGCTGGGGCGACGACGTACAGGCGCTGCGCGGCACCACCGTGGCCGGATACCCCAACCTGTTCATCCTGGCCGGACCGAACACCGGGCTCGGCCACTCCTCCCAGGTGTTCATGATCGAGGCGCAGATCGCCTACACCATGGCCGCGCTGCGTTACGCCCATGACCACGGCGCCGACCGGCTCGAACCGCGCGCCGAGGCCCAGCAGGCCTACACCCGCGAGGTCGAGGAGCGGATGAGCGGCACGGTGTGGGTCTCCGGCGGTTGCGACAGCTGGTATCTGAACGACCGCGGCCGCAACACCACCTTGTGGCCCGGTTTCACCTGGGACTACGCGCTGCGCACCCGCCGCTTCGACCCCGGTTCCTACCACGTGCGCACCGCGCCCGAAAGCGGGGGCGGCCGGGCGCGCGGCTCGCTCCCGCGCGCCCTCGCCCGTGCGAGCGGGGGCGGCCGCGGTTGGCGGCGCGCCGGGGGCGCGGCGGTGACGGCGGCCGAGGGCGGCCTCCGCCGCGTGCGGGACGCCGGAAGGAGGACGCCGTGAGCGGCATGGGCGACGGCGAAGAGGAGTACCGCGGACCGGCGACCCTGGTGGCCGGCGGTGTGGAGGCATCGGTGGAGGCGCACCTTGCCGGTCACTTCGACCCGCTGGTGGGCGCCTACCGGTGGGTGGGCCGCGTCTCCCCCGACCCGGCCGCAGACGCCGCCTACGCGGCGGGCGACACCGCCGTCGTGCTGCGCACCCCCGAGGGCCACGAGGGCGAAGGCCGACTCGCCGAGGCCAACGTCTGGGGCGGGTACCGGGTGGTCGGCACCGGTACCCCGCCGTTCGCGGTGCCGCACGTGGTACCCGGCGAGGACTGAGTCGCGGGCCGAAAGACGGCCGGGGGCGGATCGCACGAAGGGGACCGTCCGCCATCCGGTGCGCGCCGATGCGCCCTGCGCCTCCCGAGGGAGCGCGGGGCGCGCGGTGTGTCCGGCCGGGCGGCCCTGCGGGGCGGCCTGCGGGGCGGCCCCGGGGGCTGCTACCAGGGATCCTCTTGGCGGAAGAACGCCGCGCTCGCCCACTCGGTGCGCTGCGCCGCGTAGCCCGGCTTGATCACCTGCTCGATGAGCGCCAACCGCTCGTCGTGGCCGATGAAGGCGGACTTCATCGCGTTGACGGTGAACCACCGCAGCGTGTCGAGGGTGTAGCCGAACTCCTCGGTGAGCAGCGCCATCTCCTCGCTGAGGGTGGTGCTGTCCAGCAGCCGGTTGTCGGTGTTGACGGTGACCCGGAACCGCAGCCTGCGCAGCGTGTCCACCGGGTGCTCGGCCAGCGACGGCAGCACCCCGGTGTTGACATTGGAGGTGGGGCACAACTCCAGCGGGATGCGCTTGTCCCGGATGTAGGCGGCGAGTTCGCCCAGCTTGGCCGAGCCGTCCTCGGCCACCGCGATGTCGTCGAAGATCCGCACGCCCTGGCCGAGCCGGTCCGCGCCGCACCACTGGATGGCCTCCCATACGGAGGACAGGCCGAAGCCCTCGCCGGCGTGCAGCGTCAAGTGGAAGTTGGCCCGCTTCACGTGCTCGCACGCGGAGATGTGGCGGGTGGGCGGGTATCCGGCCTCGGGACCGGCGATGTCGAAGCCGACGACGCCGCGGCTCCGGTAGCGCACGGCCAAGTCGGCGATCTCCAGCGAGTCGGCGGCCTGGCGCATCGCGGTCAGCAGCAGGCGCACGTCGACATCCTGCCCGAACAGCCGAGCCTTGGCCCGACCGACGCGCAGTCCCGCCAAGACGGCGTCGACCACCTGCTCGCGGCTGAGCCCGCCTTCGGTGTGCTGCTCCGGCGCCAGTTTGACCTCGGCGTAGACCACGCCGTCCGCGGCGAGGTCCTGGGCGCATTCCGCGGCGACGCGTGTCAGCGACTCCGCGTCCTGCAGCAGGTCCACCACCGGGTCCAGGCGGCGGGCCCGCTCCTCGGGCGTCGGCGCCGCCTCGGCGAACCAGGCGCGCAGCCGGTCGGGGTCGCCAGCGGGCAGCGGGGGCGCGCCGGCGCCGGCCTGAGCGGTGAGGTCGAGCACGGTGCCCGGTCGCAGACCGCCGACGAGGTGATCGTGCAGCAGCACCTTGGGCAGGCTCCGGATGGTCTCGTAGGGGAGACGCGTCATCTTCCTCCTCGGTGTCCGTCCTCCAGTGGGTAAATTGCCCGGCAGTCTAAACGAGCACCGCCGGTGAGGCACGGGAGGGGCCGGGTGATTCGCGTCTCGGGGCGGGAACCGGTTCCAAGGTTGCCGGCTCAGGGGGCCGCCGACTGCCCGGTCGGCGACGAGGGTCCGGTTCGTCCGGCGTCTATCGTGAACTTATGGCCGCGGGAAATCGCATTCCGTGGCCATAAGTTCACGACACTGGGAGAAGCCGACGGGACCGGCATCGGCGGCTCCCTCTCACCCCGGACCGACAGGGCTCCGCGCCGAGCCGCCCGCCGGCGGCAGCACGTGCTCGGAGACCTCCGAGTGCACCTGCTGCAGTCGCGCGCGGGCGGCGCGGCGCAGTCGGCCCAGGCACTCCACCGCCGCCGACTCGTCACCGACCAGCCCGCCCTTGACCACCGCGGGCACGCCGTCGAGCGGCCCGCCGCTGAGGGTGCCGTGCACGGCCAGCGGCAGCACCTCCCCGCCGACCTCGAAGCCGTGCACGTCCAGCGCGTCGAACACGCTGGAGGTGACGTCGCCGCCGGTGAGGAACAAGCCGCTGGGCAGGGCGTGGGTGCCGGCTTGCTCCTCGACGGCGGCGACCACCTCCGCCAGCAGTCCGGCCAGGCGCGCGGGCAGGGCGCGCACGGCCGGAAGAGTCTCCGGCGCGTCCTCGGGTGTGAGCAGCCGCAGGGCCACGACGTCGGGGAATCCGGACGAGGTGAGCCGTTCGACGAGTCGGCGGCCGACCTCGTCGGCGTGGTCGTGGTCGCCGCTTCCCAGTCGGGCCGGGTCGGCGTCGACGAACCGCACGGGGCCCGACCGGGCCAGCGCGGCGAACTGGCGCCGGCCCAACTCCGTGGTGCTGCCCCCGACGGCGAGCAGCGGTCCCGGCGCACCCGCCTGGCCGCGCAGCCGCAGCGCGTAGGCCAGCAGCGCTCCGCTCGGTCCGGGGTCGGCGGCCACCCACACGGTGCCGTCCTCCCGGTGGACCTCGGCCGCGGCCTGGGCGAGGTCCTCGATGCGCTGCTCGTCGGAGGCGTCGCAGACCAGGACAGGCTCGTCGCCCGAGCGCAGTTCGGCGGTGAGCATGCTCTGGGTCACCTGGCGGGCGGGCACCCGGCGCACGGCCAGATCACTCTGCCGGGCGAGCACCTGCGCCACGTCGCCGGTGTCCATCGGCCTGAAGGGATCGCGGGCGAGTTCGGTCTGCTCCAGGGGTAGGCCGCCGACGTGCTGGACGCCGTCGACCGTGGTGCGCCCTCCGGTGGGGAACGCGGGGACGACGAGCGCACGCACGGCCCAGCGGGCGGGCACGCGCTCGCGCACCGCGCGCCAGGCCGCCTCCAGTTCCGCGCCGACGTTGCCGCGCAGAGTGCTGTCGAGGCGCTTGACCACCAGGCCCACCGGCCACATCGCCTCGACGACGTCGGTGACCAGGTCGGCGGCCTGCTCGGCGGAGGCGTGCCGGGTATCGAGGTTGGCGACGACCACGTCGTACTCCTCGGCGACCGCGGTCACGTGCTCGGGGGTGACGGTGGTTACCCGCATACCGGCGCGCGCGAACCGGGCACCGGTGGCGTTGGCGCCGGTGAGGTCGTCGGCGACGACGAGTACCTGGGCCACGGGTTCCTCCCTTCCTCCTGCGCCGGAGACGCGACGCTGCGGGCGGCGGTGCGGCGCCGCTGCCGCCGCGGCGAGGCGGCGGCCGGGCCGGCGCGGGCGCCGCGCGCTCGCGCCGGCGCCCCGATGCGCCTTACGAGCCTCTCATCTTGGGTGGCGCAGCAGCGGCGTTCCGGCCAGTGCCGCGGCGGCGCACAGGGCGAGGACGTAGACGATCACGCCGGGCCAGCCCACGGTGTCGTAGAAGACGCCGCCGAGCCAGCCGAAAGTGCTGGAGCCCAGATAGTAGGCCAATGTGTACAGGGCCGCGGCCTGGGCGCGCGAGACGGTGGCCCGCCGGCCGACCCACGCCGATGCGGTGGCGTGCGCGGCGAAGAAGCCGAAGGTGAACAGCAGGAGCCCGCCGATCACCGCGGCGAGCGAGGAGGCGAGCAGCACGGCGGCGGCGACGGCCATCGCCGCCACGCCGCACAGCAGGACGGCGCGGCGCCCGGCGCGCTCGGTGGCGCGGCCCGCCGCCGCCGAGCCCGCGGTACCGGCGAGGTAGGCGACGAACAGGAACGCCACGAGGGTCTGGGACAGGTCGAAGGGCGGCCCGGTCATCCGGAAGCCGAGGTAGTTGTAGACGGTGACGAACGCGCCCATGAGGAACAGCGCCTGGCAGTAGAGGGCGAGGAGTCCGGGGTCGCTGACGGCGGAGCGCAACCGCCGGGCCAGACCGGGCCCCGCGGAGTCGCGGCGTTTGGGGACGAACCCGCGGGTGCGGGGGACGGCGGCGACGAAGACGACGAGTGCGGCGAGCGCGAGCAGGGAGTCGGCGGCCACGCCCCAGCGCCAGCCGCCGATGTCGGCCACGGCGCCGGCGACCAGGCGCCCGCTCATGCCGCCGACCGTGTTCCCGGCGATGTAGATACCGGCGACGCGGGACAGGTGGGCGTGGTGCACCTCCTCGGCGAGGTAGGCCATCGCGACGGCCGGAACCCCGCCCAGCGCGGCGCCTTGGATGCCGCGCAGCGCCAGCAGCGTCCACATGTCCGGAGCGAAGGGCGCCACCAGCCCCAGGGCGGTGGAGACGGTCAAGGCGACGGCCATCACCCGCACCCGTCCGATGCGGTCGGCGACGCCGCTCCACACGAGCACGAACACGGCCAGCCCGCCGGTGGCGAAGGACACGCTCAACGCGACCTGGGAGGCCGACGCGGAGAAGCTGTCGGCGAGCCCGGGCAGGACCGCCTGGACCGCATAGAGCTGGGCGAAGGTGGCGATCCCCGCGGCGGTCATCGCCACGACGATCCGCCGGTATCCCCCGCTGCCCGCCCGGTGCCCGGACCGGCTGTCTACCGCAGTCCCCTCATCCACACGTCCGACGTTAGCCGCCGCGAAACGCGCGACCGGCGGCGCACCCGGCGGCGCGCGATCCTTCGCGGCGGAAATCCCGGAAACCGTCCCTGAATCCGGGATCCCCCGCGAAGGCCGGAGGCCGGGCTGCACGGGTCGGCCTGAGAGGACCGCCCGGCCGCTACCGGGCGGCGGCACGCCGCGAGCGGCCGCCGGAGAGCAGCGCCGCCGCGGCTCCCGCCAGCAGGACCGCCGCGAACAGGCAGCTCAGCGCCGTGAATCCGAGCCCGGATGCGCCGGCCACCACGGGCGCCGCGGCGCTGGAGCCGATGTAGAGCCAGAAGCCGTACATCGCACCGGCACCGGCGACGTTCTCACCGGCGGCGACCGTACTCGCCTGCATCGCCGCGGGCGCGGCCACCGCTGTGGCCAGCACGAACCCCGCGACGAGCAGGGTGAACAGCGCCACCGAGCCCAGCGGCACGGACAGGCCGGCGGCCGCGAGGAACAGTGCGGCGAACGCGACGCTCAGGGCGAGCCGCTGCACCGGCGAGAATCGCGACAGCAGCGGCGTGACCAGCGGGGCGATCGCGATCGCGGGCAGTCCGCCGGCGCGCAGCGCGAGCAGCGCGCCGTCGTCGGCGGCCACACCGAGCGGATCGGCCAGCCGGATCGCCGCGTACAGCCCGACGAAGGCGAACAGCAGAGTGAGGGCGACCAGGTAGAGGGGGATGAGTGCAGGCTGTACCGCCGCGCGCAGCAGACCGCGGTAGGCGCCGGCCGGCGAGACGGTGCTGCCGGGCCGGTCGGGCACCAGCACGTAGCGGGCGGCCACGGCGACGACGGCGGTGACCGCGGCCGAGGCGAGGAAGACGGTCTGCCAGTCCCAGCGGGCGGCGAGGAGCTGGGCGGCGACTTGTGCGACGACCGCAGCCGCCAGGAACGAGCTGGTCAGCGCCGTGAAGGCGAGCGGCCTGCGGTGTGCGGGGATGTTGCGGGTCAGGTAGGCGATCGCGGTGGGTGCGAACGCCGCGGCCGCGCAGCCCTGGAGGAGGCGGGCGGCGATGACCGCCTCGATGGTCGGCATGAATGCGGTGACGGCGGCGAACAGAGCCGTGGCGGCGGTCCCGCCGACGATGAGCCGCCGGTAGCCCAGGCGCGGCCCCAGCGGACCGAGGACGAGGAAACCCAGCGCGTAGGCGGCACCGAATGCGGTCACCGCCCAACTGGCCTGGGCGACGGTGGAGCCGGTGGAGTCGGCGACCGCCGAGAGCAGCGGCAGCGCGAGGTAGAGCTGGCCGATCACGGCGAGCGCGGCCGCCGAGATCACCAGGATCTGCCAAGTCATGCGCGGCGCGGACGCGGCCGCGGGCGCCCCGGATAAGGACGCCCCGGCCGGACGCGCGACGGTGGTCTGGTCGGTGGACATGCCCCCATAAAAACCAACCAAATAGTTGGGTGTCAATTCGGTATGATGTGGCGCATGACACCTAGGGACAGCGCGGCCACCCGCCGCAAACTGCTGGAGGCGGGGCGCGAGGAGTTCGCCGAGCACGGCATCGCCGGCGGCCGGATCGACCGCATCGCGGCCGCGGCGGGCGTGAATAAGGAGCGCGTCTACGGCCACTTCGGCAGCAAGGAGAAGCTGTTCCAGGCGGTACTGGAGGCGGTGAAGGCCGAGCACGCGGCGGCGCTGCCCACGCCGGGCGAGGACGTCGGCGAGTGGGTCGGGCGGCTCTTCGACGCCCACGCGGCCAACCGCACGATGGTGCGGCTGACGATGTGGGAGGCGCTCTACTTCGAGGACCGCCCGCTGCCCGAAGACGAGGCCCGCTCCGACATCTACGCGGCCAAGGTGCTGGCCTTGGCGCGCACTCTGGGCGTGGAGCCCGACAGCGGCGTCGCAATGACACTGCTTTCGTTGATCGGGCTGGGCTCGTGGCCGTCCTCGATGCCGCAGATGGCGCGGCTGATCGTGGGGCCCCGGGTACTCACCGCCGCCGGCCACGCCGATCTGCGCGCGCACATCGTGCGCCTGGCCGACGCCGCCGTCGAGGGCGCGGGCCACACCGCGGCGGGGGGCGGCGCGGGCGGCGAGCCGCCGCCCTGATCCTCCCGTGCCCGCCGGACGCGGCGGCGGGCACGGGACCGACGCAAACCAAGCTCCAACGATCAGGTTGGAAAGGCGTCAGGTCGAGGCCACCGCCACGACCTGGCCGGAGCGGGCGCTGCGGCGGGCGGCCTCGATGACCTCCAGGCCGTGGACGACCTCGTGCAGCTCCACCGGCAGCGGCTCGCCCTCGCCGACCGAGTCGCGGACCGCCTGGTAGAACGCCGGATAGTCGCCGCGCTCGCTGCGGACCGTACGGGACTCCCGATCAGTGCCCAGCCGCCCCCACGCGGACTCCGGCTCGACTCCCCAGTCCGGGGCGTCGGGCCGCTCGCCCGCCTCCAGCCGCTGCTCCTGGGAGTCCAGACCGTGGACGGTGAAGGCGGCCTCGTCGCCCAGCACCCGGAAGCGCGGCCCCAGTTGGGCGGCCACGGCACTCATCCACAGGTGCGAGCGCACCCCGCCGGAGTGGGTCAGCGCGAGGAAGGAGTCGTCGTCGGCGGCGGCTCCGCGCCGGGCGTCGAGTTCGGCGTAGACCGACTCCACCGGCCCGAACAGGTTCACCGCCTGGTCGATCAGGTGCGGCCCCAGGTCCCAGAGGACGCCCGCGCCCGCATCGGGGCTGCCGCTGTCGCGCCACGTGCTCTTGGCCTCGGGCCGCCACCGCTCGAACCGCGACTCGAAACGGTGCACGCGGCCGAGCGCGCCGTCGTCGACGAGCTTCCACAGCGTGAGGAAGTCGGCGTCCCAGCGCCGGTTCTGGTAGACGGTCAGCGCCTGGCCCAGTTGCCGGGCCTCCTCGGCCAACTCCCGCGCCTCATCCGCACCCAGCGCGAACGGCTTGTCCACCACCGCGGCGAACCCGGCGTTCACCGCGGCGCGGGCGAGCGGGACATGGGTCTCGTTGGGCGTGGTGACCACCGCGATGTCGATGTCGCCGGTGCGCTTCCACAGTTCGTCGGCGGAAGGGATCACCTCGGCCCCGGGGTAGCGCTTGCGGACCGCTTCCTGCCGCTCGGGGTTGCCGGTCACCACCGCCGCCAGCCGCAGCCCGGGTGTGGCGTCGACCAGGGGAGCGTGGAACACCTCCCCGCCCTTGCCGTAGCCGATGACGGCGACCTGGAGTTCTCGTTCGTCGTTCGCAGAGGTCATGGGTTCCACGGTAGTGATCGGGCACCTCAACGCCTGCCAGCGCCCCGCAGCCGACACCACGGGACCGGATCTCGCCGTTACCGGGACGATGCCTCGACGAGCCCGATACTCTCCTGCTACCTGACTACACAGCGACAGCGAAGGTGACCGATGGCAGCACCGCTGGATCCGCTCGAACCGCCGGAGATCCCCGACAAGTCGGAGCGCATCGGGTTCGCCTGGCCCCTTGCCTCCCGATGCGCAATCACCTTGCCTACGGAGGTGTGGGAGTGGCTGGGGCTCGACCGTCCGGATGCCGTGGTCGATGTTCTCGGCCGCGCCGAGGAGATCGTCCTGCGTCCGCGTGTAGCCGTGCACCCCGACGACGCGTGGTTCTGGGAGGAAGGCCAGCAGCAGGCGGAGCGTGAGGTCGAAGCGGAAATCTCCGCCGGCGGGGTGGGGCCGGGCATGGCGCAGGAAGAGTTTCTCGCTCACTTGGACCGGCTGAGCTCCCGGCGTTCGGGGGATCCGCAGTGAAGTCGGCCGTTACCGAGGCGTTCGACAGCGACTTTACCCGTCTCCCTCACGCACAGCAGCGTCGTTTGAAACGAGCGATCCGGGAAGAACTGGTTGCAGCCGTCGAGAACGGTGCCCTCGACGGCGACAGTCCGCGACCGCGGGCCCTCGGACTCCGGCTCCGGTCCGCCGACGGCGTCTATGCCATCACGTGGGATTTCGGGACGCGTGAGGCGCACGCCACCTTCCACCTGGCGAAGTGTGACGACGGGGAAGTCCTGCTCGTCTGGCGCCGGCTAGGAGACCACTCCGCCCACCCCCACCGGTCCCGCTGAACGACGCGCAAGCGCGCATGGGCCGCCCTTCCGGGACGGCCCATGCCTGCTTGCGGCTTGAGTTCTCGGTAATTCTTCGGCTACGCCGCCAGCGGCTCCATCGCCTCGGCCGGGCTCAGGGCCAGGTCCAACACCTCGCGGACGTCGCTGACCGGGTGGACGGTGAGCTGTTCGCGGATGTCCTCGGGCACGTCGTCCAGGTCGGGCTCGTTGCGCGCGGGGATGAGGACCGTGGTGATCCCCGCCCGGTGCGCGGCGAGCAGCTTCTGCTTGACGCCGCCGATGGGCAGCACACGCCCGGTGAGGGAGACCTCTCCGGTCATGCCGACGTCGGAGCGCGCGGAGCGGCCCGAGAGCAGGGACGCCAGGGCCGTGGTCATGGTGACACCGGCGCTGGGCCCGTCCTTGGGGATCGCCCCCGCGGGGACGTGCAGGTGGACGCCGCGCTCCTTGAGGTCGCCGACCGGCAGCTCCAGTTCCGCGCCGCGCGAGCGCAGGTAGGAGAGCGCGATCTGGGCGGACTCCTTCATCACGTCGCCGAGCTGTCCGGTCAGGGTCAGCCCGCTCGCTCCGGACTCGGGGTCGGCCAGCGACGCCTCGACGAACAGTACGTCGCCGCCGGTCCCGGTGACCGCCAGGCCGGTGGCCACCCCCGGCACCGAGGTGCGCTCGGCGGTCTCCGGGGTGTGCTTGGGCCGTCCGATGAAGCCGGTCAGCTCGTCGGCGCCGACCCGGACCGGCAGTTCGCGCTCGCCCAGCGCCACGCCCGAGGCCACCTTGCGCAGCACCCGCGCGATCGTGCGCTCCAGCTCGCGGACGCCGGCCTCGCGGGTGTACTCGGCGGCGATGCGGCGCAGGGCCCCGTCGCCGAACTCGGCCTCGCCGGGCTCCAGGCCCGCCCGCTCCAGCTGGCGCGGGAGCAGGTGGTCGCGCCCGATGGTGACCTTCTCGTCCTCGGTGTAGCCGTCCAGCTGCACCAGTTCCATGCGGTCCAGCAGCGGGGCGGGGACGGTCTCCAGGGCGTTGGCGGTGGCCAGGAAGACGACGTCCGACAGGTCGAGGTCGACTTCCAGGTAGTGGTCGCGGAACGTGTGGTTCTGCTCCGGGTCGAGCACCTCCAGCAGCGCCGAGGTGGGGTCGCCGCGGAAGTCGCTGCCGACCTTGTCGATCTCGTCGAGCAGCACGACCGGGTTCATCGACCCCGACTCCTTGATGGCGCGCACGATGCGCCCGGGCAGCGCACCGACGTAGGTGCGCCGGTGGCCGCGGATCTCGGCCTCGTCACGCACTCCGCCCAGGGCCACGCGGGTGAACTCGCGCCCCATGGACCGCGCCACGGACTCGCCCAGCGAGGTCTTGCCCACGCCGGGCGGGCCGACCAGCGCCAGCACGGCGCCGCTGCGCCGGCCGCCGATCACGCCCTGCCCCTTGTCCTCGCGGCGCTTGCGCACCGCCAGGTACTCGACGATGCGCTCCTTGACGTCGTCGAGTCCGGAGTGGTCGGCGTCGAGGATCTCCCGCGCGCCGGCGATGTCGTACGCGTCGTCGGTGCGGGTGTTCCAGGGCATGCCCAGGATGGTGTCCAACCAGGTGCGGATCCACCCCGACTCCGGCGACGAGTCGCCGGCCCGCTCCAGCTTGTCCACCTCGGCCAGCGCGGCCTTGCGCACGTGGTCGGGCAGCTCGGCCGACTCCACGCGCTCGCGGTAGTCGTCCTCCTCGCTGCCGGGCTTGCCGTCGAGCTCGTTGAGCTCCTTGCGGATGGCCTCCATCTGGCGGCGCAGCAGGAACTCGCGCTGCTGCTTCTCGACGCCCTCCTGGACGTCCTGATCGATGGTCTCGGCGACGTCGAGCTCGGCCAGGTACTCGCGGGTCCACTCGTTGAGCAGCCGCAGCCGCTCGGCCACGTCGAGCGTCTCCAGCAGCTGCAGCTTCTGGCCCGTCTTGAGGAACGGGGAGTAGCCGCCGCGGTCGGCCAGGCTGCCCGGGTCGTCGAGCTGCTGGATGCCG
The DNA here is from genome assembly GCF_004323735.1 of Streptomonospora litoralis. Taxonomy (GTDB): domain Bacteria; phylum Actinomycetota; class Actinomycetes; order Streptosporangiales; family Streptosporangiaceae; genus Streptomonospora; species Streptomonospora litoralis. The sequence goes on from NZ_CP036455.1 coordinate 4,616,360, forward strand.
TCCAGGATCTGCCAGGCGCCGCGCTTCTGCAGGTAGGTGGTCAGAAGCGACTTGTACTCGCGTGCCTGCTCCTGGACCTTGCCGGGGTAGCCGCCCTCGGGCGCCTGTTCCTCGTGGACCTCGGCCGAGACCCACAGCGCGGCGCCGGGGCCGGTCGTACCGCTGCCGACACGGGCCCGCGCCGTGCCGCGCAGGACCGCCGCCGGCTCGCCCTCGGGCGTGCGGCCGACCTGTTCGATGACGGCGACGGTGCCGCTCGCCGCGTAGTTGCCGTCGATGCGGGGCACGATCAGCACTCGCGGCTTGCTCGCGGAACGGACTCCTGGTCCCTTCTCGGAGCCGTCGCTCACGGCACGCGCCGCGTCGACGGCGGCGCGCACCTCCGAATCGGAGATGTCGACCGGCACGACCATGCCGGGGAGCACGACATCGTCGTCGAGGGGAAGCACGGGGAACGTCGCGTCGGACTGCGCTTCAGTCATCAGACCCTCCTTGTTGAGTCACTATCACTCAATAAACGAGAGTCCGCTTTTGTTCCCCCTGCTGTGTTCGCCGTCAGCGATGTTCTCACCGCCCCGGTTCCCGCCGCAGGCCACGGCTAGGCCAGCCCGAGCACCCGCCGGAGTCCTCTGTCGACGTCGTCCATGATGTCTTGGGGAAGCACCCCCACCGGCCCCGACAGTTCGTCCTTGCCCACCGTCGCCACGGCGGTGACGTTGACGACCGAGTCCTTGGGCAAGCAACCGGCGACCGAGGGGACGAAGACGTTACCCGGCATCGCGGCGAGTCTCGTGTTGGACGTGAGCACGACGACCAAGGCCGTAGCGAGCCCACTGGCATTGAACGCCTCGGACTGGACGACCAGCACCGGCCGTTCTTTTCCTGGACGACTCCCTACCGGACCCCCCAAGTCGACCCAATAGATCCCGCCACGGCGAATCACCACTCACCCGACGCATCGAGAATGCTGCGACGCCCCGCGGCGGCCGCAGCAGCGTTGGAATCGTCCTCACCGGAGAGGGCGATGGCTTCGTCGATTCGACGCGACAACTCCGCGCTGTCCAACTCGTCCAAGTAGGATTGCGCGGCGCGGGAAAAGAATTCGGACCTACTCACATGCAGGTCGGCAGCACGCTGTTCCACGCGCTCGAAGATCTCATCTGGAATCGATATCGCGGTCTTCATACATTTAGTATAACTCAGTATAACCCATGGACCAAGCGCTTGAACCTCGTCCCGCGCCCCAACCCTCGCCCTTCACCTCACCAACCCCGCCCGGTAGGCGATCACCACCAGTTGGGCGCGGTCGCGGGCGTGGAGTTTGACCATCGAACGGCTGACGTGGGTGCGGGCCGTGGCCGGGGAGACGACGAGGCGTTCGGCGATCTCGGCGTTGGACAGGCCCTCGCCGACCAGGGCCAGGACCTCGCGCTCGCGTTCGGTCAACTCGCCCAGGTCCGGACGCGGCGAGCCGGACGGCGCGCGGGAGGCGAACGAGGCGATGACGCTGCGGGTGACCGAGGGCGACAGCAGCGACTCCCCCGCCGCGGCGAGCCGGATCGCGCGCAGCAGCTCGCCGGGGTCGCTGTCCTTGATGAGAAACCCGGCGGCGCCGGCGCGCAGCGCATCGAAGACGTACTCGTCCAGCTCGAAGGTGGTCAGCACCACGACGCGGGTGCCCGCCAGCCGGTCGTCGGCGGCGATCTCGCGCAGCGCGGCGATGCCGTCCATGCCGGGCATGCGCACGTCCATCAGGATGACGTCGGGGCGCTCGCGGCGCACCGTATGGACGGCCTCGCGCCCGTCGGCGGCCTCGCCCGCCGGCTCCATGTCGTCCTCGGCGTCGATCAGCACGCGCAGGCCCATGCGCACCAGCGCCTGGTCGTCGGCCAGCGCCACCCGGATCGTGCTCACCGCTCCCCCACCGGCAGCTCGGCGCGCACCCGGAATCCGCCCTCGGCGCGCGAGCCCGCCGCGAGCCGCCCGCCCACGGCGCGGGCACGTTCGCGCATACCTGCGATCCCGCTGCCCTCCCGGTGGTCCGCGCCGGGGCGGGCCGGGCCGTCGTCGGTCACTTCCACGATGAGCTCCTCGGGCTGGTAGGCGATGACGACGGTGGCACCCGCGCCGCCGCCGTGCCGGACCGCGTTGGTCAGCGCCTCCTGGACGATCCGGTAGGCGGCGTGGTCGACCGCCGCCGGCAGCGCGGCCGGCTCCCCCTCGATGCGCACGGCGACCTTGCGGTCCGAGGAGTCGATACCCGCTGTGAGCTCGTCGAGACGGTCGAGGCCGGGCGCGGGCTCCCGCGAAGATGCGTCCGCCTGGGCGCCGTCGGCCGCGTGCGTCCCGGCCGGAGCGGGGTCGCCGCCGCCGTCGGGACTGCGGAAGACGGCCAGGGTGCCGCGCAGCTCCTCCAGCGCGTCCTTGCTGGTCTGGCGGATGGCCTGCAGCGCCGGCTCGGCCTGTTCCGGCCGCTTGCCGAGCACGTGCAGGGCGACCCCGGCCTGCATGTTGATCACCGAGAGGCTGTGGCCGACGACGTCGTGCACCTCGCGGGCGATGCGCAGCCGCTCCTCGTAGGCCGAACGGCGCAGCTCCTGCTCGCGTTCGCGGCGCGCGTTCTCCCGCCGGGAACGCACGATGACGCCCACCGCCGCAGGGGTGATCAGCACCGACAGGGTCGCGACGTACCCTGCGGCGGTCTCGGGATCCCCCAGCCCGAAGTAGGGGCGGTCGGCGTTGGCGGCCAGGAAAACCGGAACCGCGAGCGCCGTCCAGCCCAGCCACTTCCGCAGGGGCAGGGCCGATGCCAGCGTGTAGGTGAGCACCATGGGGCCGAGCCCGATCATGCCGCTCTGCGGAACCGTGAGCAGGAAGACGGCGACCGCCCCCAGCGCGCTCGCGAACGCCGCGCGAGGGTAGAAGCGCCGCAGGGCGACCGCCGCGGCGATCACGGCGATGCACGCATAGCCCAGCGGCGACAGGAGCGTGATCTCGGGTCCGCCGGCCGCCCACGGCGGCTCCCCTGGTCCGGGGCCGCCGGGCTGCCCCGCCGACCAACCGCCGCGGGTGTGCGCCGCGCCCAGCGTCAGTACGCCGACGACGAGCGCGACGGGGATGTCCAGGGCGAGGACTCGCGCTGTGCGTTGCTGCCGGCTCACGCGTTCGACACTAGTCCGCGGCGGCGGCCGGCGGCGTCATCGCCGGTGCGTATTCCGCACTGCGGTCGCGGACGCAGAGCGAATCCGCCCGGCGCGTCCGCAGGCGGTGCGGCCGTCGCGCACATGCCGCGGCGGCGGGCGCCGGGACCGCCCGCCGCCGCGGGTACCGGGGCCGGTGCGCGCCCCGGCGGATCCCCGGCACGTCTCGTTCAGTCCTGGGCGGCCTTGCTCGCGACCTTGCCCTTGGCGAAGACCGGGTCGTCCAGGTCGCGGCCGCGGGTCTCGCGGGCGAGTGCCACGGCCACCACCGTCACCACACAGGCCGCGGCGACATAGGCGGAAACGGGGACGGCGCTGCCGAACTGCGCCAGCAGCCAGGTCGCGATGAGCGGCGCCAGGCCGCCGGCGACGATCGAGGCCAGCTGGTAGCCGATGGAGGCGCCGGAGTAGCGCGTCCGCGTGCCGAACAGCTCGGAGAAGAAGGCAGCCTGCGGGCCGTACATGGCCGCGTGCAGTACAAGGCCGACCGCGGCGGCGACCAGCACCATGCCGAACCCGCCGGCGTCGATGATCGGGAAGAAGGCGAACGCCCACAGGCCGGTGCCGATGGCGCCGACGGCGATGATCGGCCGGCGGCCGAAGCGGTCGGAGAGGGCGCCCCAGATCGGAATGACGACCAGCTGCACGGCCGCGGCCACGAGCAGGGCGTTGAGCACGGTGCCGCGATCGAACCCGGACTCCTGGACGGCGTAGACGAGGATGAATGCGGTGATCACGTAGTAAGAGATGTTCTCGGCCAGCCGCACGCCCATCGCGACCAGGATCTCCCGCCAGTGGTGGCGGACCACGTCGATGATGGGGGCGCGCTCGGCGACCTCGTGTTCGGCGCGGTTCTGCGCGGCGCGGGCGGCCGCGGCCTGGAAGACCGGCGACTCCTCGACGGCGAGCCGGACGTAGAGGCCCACCAGCACCAGGATTCCCGACAGCAGGAACGGGATGCGCCAGCCCCATGACTCGAAGGCGGAGTCGGCCATGGTCGCGGCCAGCACCGCGAGGACCGCGGTGGCCAGCAGGTTGCCGCAGGGCACGCCGGCCTGCGGCCAGGACGCCCAGAAGCCGCGGTGCTTGGGGCTGCCGTGCTCGGAGACCAGCAGCACGGCGCCGCCCCACTCGCCGCCGAGCGCGAAGCCCTGGACCAGCCGCAGCGCGATCAGCATCAGGGGCGCGGCCGCGCCGACCGTGGCGTAGCTGGGGAGCAGCCCGATCGCGAAGGTCGCGCCGCCCATCATCAGCAGGCTGATCACCAGCAGTTTCTTGCGGCCGACGCGGTCGCCGAAGTGGCCGAAGACCAGGCCGCCGAGCGGTCGGGCGACGAACCCGATGGCGTAGGTGGCGAAGGCGAGGAGGATGCCGGTCAGGGGGTCGGACTCGGGGAAGAAGACGACCCCGAACACCAGGGCCGCCGCGGAGCCGTAGAGGAAGAAGTCGTACCACTCCACCGTGGTGCCGATGAGGCTGGAGGTCACGACCTTTGCGAACGACCCGCGGGACGCCTCGTCCGGGGCGCCCGAGGGAGACTTCGACAGAGACATGAGATCGTCTTCCGCTCGAAAGGGAGATTGCGCTTTCGCAGCGTAGGAGCGGGCTTGTGAGCTGAACCATATACGGCGGGCACCGACGCCGGTGCCGTGGTGTGTGGCGGGGGCACACATGCGCCGCGGGCGTGTGCGGACCGCTGCGGCGGGGCCGCGGAACACGGCTGTGGGGGCACGCCGGTGGCGCGCCCCCGCAGCAGGGCGGGGATGGGCGGTGCCGGGTCAGGTCAGCAGCCGGAGACCTCCTCCCAGTGGCCGGGCTCGGTCTCACGCACGGAGCTGGTCACGCCCAGGCTCCACAGGCCGAGGTCGTCTCCGCCGCCGACCGTGTAGGCGCGGCCCATGCGGTGCTCCGCCCGTCCGGCGGCGACATGGGCGTAGTTGCTCGCGGTCACGCACTCGCCCGGCTCCGGCGTGGGGTCGGGACTGGGTGTCGGCTCGGGCGTGGGGGTGGGATCGGGTGTCGGGTCGGGATCGGGGCCGGTGTCCGATCCGACGCCCAGGAAGTCGGCCGTGTACTGCGCCGAGCAGAGAGTGTCCAGGAAGTAGGCTCCCGCGCTGCCGCACCCGGCCGAGGGGTCGACGGGTGTTCCGTGGCCCATGCCCGAGACGGTGTTCAGCGCCACCACCGGCTCCCCGCCGGCGTCGTGGAACTCCGTGGTCGTGCCCGAGGGCCGCTGCTCGGTGCGGTTGGGACCGGTGGAGGCGCCGTGCACGTTCACCCACTGGTCGCGGGAGGCCTCGGCGTTGACGGGCCGCACCGTGTAGTCGGCCGAACCGTGCCAGATCTCCACGCGCGGCCACGGCCCGCTGTAGCCGGGGTTCTTCGCGCGGACCTCGTCACCCCACTGTTCGGCGCTCTGCTGCTTGCCGGAGTTCATGCAGGTGGTGGCCTCCAGCAGGCTGCCGGCGCAGCCGGTGGGCAGGCCGCCGACGATGCTGCCGCCGGCGAAGACCTCCGGGTAGGCCGAGAGCATCTCCGAGGCCATCGCGCCGCCCGCGGAGAGCCCTGAGACGTAGACGCCGCCGGTGGCGCCGTACTGTGCGGCCGCGTAGTCGATCATCTGCCGGATCGAGGCGGCCTCTCCGGATCCGCGGGCGGTGTCGCCGGGCTGGAACCAGTTGAAGCAGGAGTTCATGTTGTTGCCGCTGCGCTGCTGGGCGTAGACGAGTACGGCCCCGCGCTCGTCGGCGACCCCGTCCCAGCCGGAGTTGCCGTGGTAGCCGGTGGCGTTCTGCGTGCAGCCGTGCAGCAGCACGACCAGCGGCGCGCCCGAGCCGGCACTGTCGGGGACGTAGGCGTACATGTCCAGGGCACCGGGATTGGCGCCGAATGAGGAGACCCGCTGCAGCGTCGCGGCCTCGGCGCGCGCGGTGTCCAGCGTGACCAGGCCGACCGCCGCGGCCAGTACGGCGAGCAGCGCGGCGAGGGCGGGCAGTGGAGAGGAGCGGAGTGGGGATGCGAAGGGGATGCGGTAGGAGAGCGGGCGGGGCACGGCGTGCCTCCTTTTCCGGTTTGTGATGAGCATCACGAATGCTAGAAGCGCTGTGACGCCGCTTACATGTGCTCGACCACCCGTTCCCCGCCTCGCTGTGTGGGGGGCGCGCACAGCGGTCACCGGGTTATGGTTTCCTCCTACATATCCACGGCTGTCCGTGTGGGTTCCGCGGCTATCCGCTGACGGGGAGGGGAATCCTAGATTGTGCCCATGACGACCCGCGAATCCCCCCGGCCGGCACCCCCCGCGCCCGCGACCACCAGTACCTCCGGCACCGGCACCGCGCCGGTGCCGCCGGACGCCGCTGCTGCCGCGGCCGCGGCAGCAGCACCCGACCTGCGCGGCCGCACCGCCGTCGTCACCGGCGCGGCCGGGGGGATCGGCCGGGCGTGCGCCCAGCGGCTGCGCACCGCGGGAGCGGAGGTCCTGCTGGTCGACCGCGACGCCGACGCCGTCAAGGCGCTGGAGGACGCCGGCGCCGGCACCGCCGCCCCGGTCGACCTCACCGACCTGGATGCGGCGGCCGAGATCGCGCGCGGCGCAGACATCCTCGTGAACAACGCCGGCGTGCAGACCGTCGCGCCGATAGAGGAGTTCCCGCCGGAGCGCTTCTCCCTCATCCTGCGATTGATGCTGGAGGCGCCGTTCCGCCTGGTGCAGGCGGCGCTGCCGCACATGTACGCCCACGGCTGGGGGCGGATCGTCAACATCTCCTCGGTGCACGGGCTGCGTGCCTCCGCCTACAAGGCGGCCTACGTCTCGGCCAAGCACGGCCTGGAGGGCTTCTCCAAGGTCGCCGCGGTCGAGGGCGCCCCCCACGGGGTGACGTCCAACTGCATCAATCCCGGCTACGTGCGCACTCCCCTGGTCGAGCGGCAGATCGCCGAGCAGGCTCGTGCGCACGGCATTCCCGAAGAAGAGGTGGTCGAGTCGGTGCTGCTGGCCCGCACCCCGCTCAAGCGGCTGATCGAGCCGAGCGAGGTGGCGGCCATGGCGGTCTTCCTGTGCGGCCCCGAGTCCGCCTTCGTCAACGGGGCGTCTCTGGTGATCGACGGAGCATGGAGCGCGAGCTGAGCGAGGACACCCAGGCGAACGGCGGCGGGAGCGGCGCACAGGTGCAGTTCCTGCGGCTGCTGCTGCGCGACGCCCCGGCCGTGGAGTACGAGCGGCCGCTGGTGCAGGCGCGGGCCGAAGGCGCCGGCGCCCAGGAGCTGGCCGATCTGGAGGAGGCCAAGGTGCTCGCGCTGCGGGTGCGCACCGTCCTCTCCGACCGGCGGCGGCGCGAGTCGGAGCTGAGCGCCCTGTTCGAGACCGCCAACGACCTCGCGGGCATGCGCGACCTCGACCAGGTGCTGCGCGCGATCGTCGACCGCGCCCGAAACCTGCTGGGCACCGACACCGCCTACCTCACGCTGCGCGATACGGCGGTGGAGGAGGGCGACACGGTCATGCGGGTCACCGCCGGCTCGGTGTCGGCGGAGTTCCAGCAGTTGCGGCTGGGGCCGGGCGAGGGCCTGGGCGGGCTGGTCGCCGAAACCGCGCTGCCCTACGTCACCGCCAACTACTTCACCGATACCCGTTTCCAGCACACCGACAGCATCGACGCCGGGGTGCTCGACGAGGGCCTGGTTGCGATTCTGGGCGTACCGCTGCAGCTCAACGGCCGGGTGATCGGGGTGCTGTTCGCGGCCAACCGCCGCGAGCGCCCCTTCTCCCACGCCGAGGTCGCGCTACTGGGGTCGCTGGCCACCCACGCCTCCATCGCCATCGACAGCGCCAACCTGCTGGACGGCACGCGCGCGGCGCTGGAGGAGCTGAACGAGGTCAACCAGCGGCTGACCAGCCACAGCGGGGCCGTCGAGCGGGCCGCCGAGGCGCACGACCGGCTCACCGACCTGGTCCTGCGCGGCGGCGGGGTGGAGGAGGTCGAGGCCGCCGTCAGCGCGGTGCTGGGCGGCGCGGTCACCGTCTACGACTCCTCGGTGCACGCCGACCGGCTGGCCGCACCCGAGCTGGCCGAGGCGGTGGGCTCGTCGCAGTCCAACGGGCGCGCGGTACCCACCGGCAACGGCTGGGCCGCGGCGGCGATGGCCGGCGGCGAGCCGCTGGGCGCCGTGGTGTTGGAGGGTGTCGATCTGGACGCCGCCGACCAGCGGATTCTGGAGCGCGCGGCCATGGTGATCGCGCTGCTGCTGGTGATGCGCCGCTCGGCCAGCGAGGCCGAGAACCGGGTGCGCGGCGACCTGCTGGACGCGGTGCTGGACGCCCCCGAGCGCGACCCCGACACGCTGCGCCGCCGCGCCGAGCGGCTGGGCGCCGACCTGGACGCCGAGCACGTCGTCGTGGTGGCCGAGGCGCCCGGTGCGCACCCGGGCCGACTGCGCTCGGCGGCGATGCACCTGGCCGAGACCTCCGGCGGGCTGGCCGGCTCCCGCGCGGGCACCACGGTGCTGGTGCTGCCCGGCCCGCGCCCCGCGGAAGTCGGCCGCAAGGCCGTGGACACGCTGGCCGCGGCGGTCAACACCGAGGTCACCGGCGGCGCCTCCGGCCCGACCGCCGGCCTGGCCGGCTACTCCGCCCGCTTCACCGAGGCGCGGCGCTGCCTGCGCACACTCGTGGCGCTCGGCCGCTCGGGCGAGGTTGCCGCGCCCCAAGACCTGGGCTTTTTGGGCCTGCTGCTGGGCGGCGACCGCGACGTGGCCGGTTTCGTGGACTCGGTACTGGGACCGCTGATCGACTACGACCGCCGCCGCGAAACCGCGCTGGTGGATACCCTGCGCGCCTACTTCGCCAGCGGCGGCAGCATGTCCAAAGCCAAGGACGACCTGCACGTGCACGTGAACACCGTCGCCCAGCGGCTGGAGCGCGTCGGCCGGCTGATCGGCGCCGACTGGCAGGAGCCCGCCCGCGCCTTGGAGATCCAGCTCGCGCTGCGCCTGCACAACCTGCTGGAAGGCGGCCTGTCGGATCCCGGACAGCCGGGCGGGTGAAGAGCGGTCCCGCTAGCGCGGTGGCGCGCGCGACGGCGGCTCGGGTCTGCTGGGCGGCCTTGCCGGCCTGCCGGGCGGCGGGTGGCCTGCTGGAAAGGCGGGCACCGAGGACAGCGCCGGGTCCGGGCCGCGGTCGACGGGCGCGGCTTCTCCCGTCTATCGTGAACTCATGGTCGCCGGAAAGCGCATTCCGTGACCATAAGTTCACGATAGAGGCCGAATGAACGGGCATACCGGACATACCGGCGCAGGTCCCGGCCATCCGCCTCCGTCGCCGGCCCTTCCGCCCCTCCCGCCCCTTCCGCCCGTCGAATGTGCCGGGCGGTTCAGGCCCCGGCCGACTGCCGCTGGAGGTCTCGGACGCGCTCGGCCACCAGCCGGGCCGACTCCGGGTCGAACAGCAGGCTGTAGTGGTTGGTGCCCGGCACCTCCTCGGTGGGTACGCCCGCCTCGGCGAGCGACGTCAGCGTCTCGGGGGTGTAGAGGCCGGGCTCCTCGTCGAGTAGGCCGCGCCGCGCCCACAGCAGGCGCGTCGGGCAGGGCAGCCGGTGCACCGCGCCCAGCACCTCCGCATCCGCCAGCACCTGCGCGCCGTCGGTGCGCACGGCCTCCTCCACACACGGCGAGTGCATGTGGGGCTCGGCGCCGACGAGGTCGCGCTGGATGTAGGCGTCCACCACCTCCGGCAGCTCGCCGCCGAAGGCCGGGTGCCGCCGCCAGAAGCCGCGGTAGGCGTCGCGGTCGGCGAACTCCATGCGCAGCCGCGCCATGGCCGGGCCGATGACCGCCTCGATGTCGGTTCCCGGAGGTGCGGCCAGTCCGTAGCCGCCGTCGACGAGCAGGGCGGCGGCGAACCGGTCGGGGCGGCGTACCGCGGCCAGGCACGAGACGAACGCGCCCATGGAATGCCCGGCGAGCACGGCGCGCTCGACGCCCAGGTGGTCGAGCACGGCCACCAGGTCGTCGACGTGCGCGCCGAGACCGTAGGGGCCGGGCAGGTGCCCGCTGGCGCCGCGCCCGCGCAGGTCGGGCGCGACGACGGCGGTGTGCGGCGCCAGGTGGGCGGCCACGGCGCCGAAGGACAGGCCGTTGGCGGTGATGCCGTGCACTGCCAGCACCGGCGGCGTGCCGGAGGCGCCCGTTGCGGCGCCCGCGCCGTCGCCGCCTGCAGCGGGCCAGCGCAGGGCGGCCAGGTCTCCCCCGGACACGGGGATGCGCAGTTCCTCGGGGGTGGGGCTCTGCACTGCGACAGCTCCTTCCGGTCGCCGAATCCCGCCGGTCTCGTAGGTGGCCGGGTTCGGGGACGACGGTGACTACAGGTACCGGGTCAACGCCGCTGCGGGTGCCTACCGCGGCGGCGCCGGGCCAGGGCCGCGCTGACACGGGCGGGCAGGGCAGCCAGGCCGCCGGGGAAGAAGTACACCATCACCACGAACAGCATCCCCAGGATGAACAGCGGTTGCGACAGCGGCGCCCGCAGCACCGCCGGGAGGGACGCGAACCCCTCGGAGGCGGCCACGTCGAGCAGCCGGTGGTCGAGGTAGGTGTAGAGCACCGCACCCAGCATCGGCCCCCAGCGGGTTCCTGCGCCGCCCAAGGCCACCATCACCAGCAGGGTGAGGGTGAACTCGGCGGTGGTCACCACCGGGGTCACGCCGCCGGAGACGACCACGTAGGCCACTCCGCCGAGCGAGGCGAGCCCGCCCGCGACGGTGAACGCGGCCAGCTTGTACGGGTAGGGGTTGACGCCCAGCACCTCGACGCGCTGCTCGTTGGCGCGGATGCCGCGCCAAACGCGCCCGGTGGGTGTGGCGTCCAGCCACCACACGACGCCCGCGGCCACCACCGCGTAGGCGACGGCGAGCCAGTACAGGTTGGCGGTGTTGAACACGCCCACGAACGCGTCGGGCACCAGCCCCATCTCCAGCGGCATCCCCTCCTCGCCGCCGGTGGCCCGGCCCGGGTCGCGGGTGACCAGGATGGAGCCGGCCTGGGCGAACGCGAGGGTGACCATGGCCAGCGCGATCCCGGAGACCCGCAACGAGACCGCGCCCAGCACCAGCGCGAGCAGCGTCCCGCCGGCGACGGCGAGGGGCGCGGCGGCCACCAGCGGCAGCCGCAGCAGCTCCATCAGCAGCGCGGCGAAGTAGGCGCCGGAGGCGAAGTACAGCGCGTGGCCGAAGGACAGCAGCCCGAGGCGCCCGTAGAGCAGGTCGTAGCTGGTGGCCAGCCCGGCGAAGACCAGGCAGGTCGCCAGCAGTTGCAGGGTGGCCGGGCTGTTCAGCGGGCCCTCGAAGACGCCGGGCAGCGGCAGGGTGGAGAAGGGCAGCAGCGCGAGCACCGCGACGACCGCCGCGGGCACCGCCCAGCCGGGCAGGCGGCGCCGTCCCGCGCCCGCCGCTGCGGGGTCGCCGGTATCAGCGCCACCCCCGCCGCCGGCGCGCTCCGGAGCGGGCGCCGTCTCGGCCGCCTGCGCGGCCTCCGCGCCCGAGGCAGCTTCAGTGGTGCTCTGCCGGGTGTCCATGCTCACGCCACCCTTTCCGCGGTCTTCGCGCTCAGTCCGCCCTGGCGGGTCAGCAGCACCGCGGCCAGTACGGCGACGACCGCGATGTCGCCGAGCCCGGCGACGGTGTAGTAGTTGGCGAACTGCTGGATCATCGCGACCGCGACCGAAGCCACGGCGCAGCCGGTGATGGAGGCGGTTCCGCCGATCACGACCACGATGAAGGCGAAGATCAGCAGGGACACGCCCTGTGTGGGGGTCACCACGCCGAAGTACAGCCCGCCCAGCGCACCGGCCAGCGAGGCCGCGGCTCCGCCGATCGCGAAGACCAGCGTGAACGCCTTGCGCACGTCGATGCCCAGGGCGGTGACCATGGCGCGGTCCTCCACCCCGGCCCGCACGATCAGGCCGTAGCGGGTGCGGCGGACGAACAGCAGCAGCCCGACCAGCACCGCCGCGGCCACCGCGATCAGCAGCAGCCGGTCGCGGGGCACCGCGGCGCCCAGTACCGACACCGTGCCCCGCGCGATCTCCGGGCGCGGGAACGTCAGCGGGTCGGCGCCCCAGATGCCCTGGACGAGGGCCGGTACGGCCAAACTGAGCCCGACGGTGACGAGGATCTGCTCCCGGTGGCGGCCGTAGAGCGGGCGGATCACCAGCAGCTCCACGACCAGCGCGGCCGCGGTGCCGACCGCGGTGCCGAAAGCGATCGCGGCCAGGAACCCCCAGCCGCCGCCCGCGGCCCAGGGCAGGTGCGCCGAGGCCCACCAGGTCGCGTAGCCGCCGATGGTCAAGAACGCGCCGTGGGCGAAGTTCAGCACGTCCATCAGGCCGAAGATGAGCGAAAGCCCGGAGGCGATGAGGAAGTAGAGCGCCCCCAGCCCCAGGCCGGTGGCGAGCAGCAGCACGACGGTACTCATCGGTCCTCCCCTTGCGCGGACTCCGCACCCGCCGGGGCGCGGGAGACGCCGAGCAACTCCCTGGTGCGCTCGGCGTCCTCCAGCAGCTCGGCCGCGGCGCCGGTGTGCACGACCCGGCCGGCGTCCAGCACGACCGCCTCGTCGGCGACGCGCCGCACCAGGGCGAGGTTCTGCTCGACCAGCAGCACGGGTACGTCGGCGGCGGCGCGGACCACGGCGTCGGCGACCTCGGCCACCACCCGCGGCGCGAGCCCCTTGGTGGGCTCGTCGACGACCAGCAGCCGGTTCTCGTTCAGCAGGGCCCGACCGATGGCCAGCATCTGCTGCTGGCCGCCGGAGAGGGTGCCGGCGGGTTGGGAGGCGCGCTCGCGCAGCTCGGGGAAGAGTTCGTGGACCAGCTCGTAGCGCGAGGGGCTGCCGGCCCGCTGCGCCAGCCGCAGGTTCTCGGCGACGGTGAGGCCGTTGAATACGCCGCGGTCCTCGGGCACGTAGCCCACTGAGCGGGTGATCTCGTAGGTGGGGCGGTCGGTGATGTCGCGCCCCTCCAGCACGACCTCGCCGGTGCGAGGCACCAGGCCGAGCACCGCCTTGACCGCGGTCGTCTTACCGACGCCGTTGCGGCCCAGCACCGCGGTGACTCCGCTGGCGGGCACGGACAGGTCCACGCCCTGCAGGATGTGGGAGCCCTCGATCCACACGTGCAGCCCGCGCACGCGCAGCAGCGGGCCCGCGGCACCGCGGGCCCCGGGCGCGGCCGGGGCGGTTCCGGGTTTCGGGGTCACAGCGACTCCCCCAGGTAGGCGGCCTGGACCTGCGGGTCGGCCATAGCGGTCTCGGGGTCGGCGAAGGCCAGCAGCGCGCCGTGGTGCATGACGGCCAGCCGGTCGGCCAGCTCCAGCAGCACCTCCATGTGGTGCTCGACCATCAGCACGGTGCACTCGCGCTCGCGCTGCACGGCGCGGATGACGTCGGTCAGCTCGCCGACCTCGCCCGCGCTGACGCCGGCCATGGGCTCGTCCAGCAGAATCAGCTCCGGGTCGCGCGCCAGCAGCAGCGCCAACTCCAGCTTGCGCTTGTCACCGTGGGAGAGCCCGGTCGCCTCGGCGCCGCGCCGGTGGGACAGCCGCACGAGCTCCAATACCTCGGCGGTCTGCGGGCCCGCGGCCGACGAGGCGCGGCGCCAGAAGCGGTGGGACTCGCCGCTGCGCGCCTGCGCGGCCAGGCCCACGTTCTCCTCCGCGGTGAGGTCGCCGAAGACGCTGGAGGTCTGGAAGGTGCGGCCCAGACCGCGTCGGGTGCGCCGGTGGGGCCGCTCCCGGGTGACGTCGGCGCCGCCCAGCAGCACGCGTCCGCGGGTGGGCCGGGTCAGCCCGGAGACCAGGTTGAACAGCGAGGTCTTGCCCGCGCCGTTGGGGCCGATGACCGCGACGAACTCGCCGTCGCGCGCGGCCAGGGTGACGCCGTCGACGATGACGGCGCCGCCGACGGACCAGGACAGGTCCTCCAGCGCCAGTGCGGGAGCGGGCGCCGCCTCGGGTGCGGCGCCCGCCGGTGTGGGTGCGGTGGGCATCCGGCTACCCGCCCACCGGGGGTGCGACGTCCTCGGCCGGAACGGTGGCGACCAGTTCGGGCTCGGCAGTGTCGCCGGAACCGGTGAGCCGCGCCTGGTACATCGGCTGCAGCAGGGCGTGGTCCTCGGCGCGCACGGTCAGCTCGCCCTTGACGCCGTCGAAGGTCCAGCCCTCCAGCGCGGAGATGTGCTTCTGCACGTCGTCGCCGGCGGCTGCGGCGCGGACCACCATCTGGGCCGCGGTGAACCCGTCGGGGGTGAAGAGGTCGACGGTTCCGCCGGCCTCCTCGACGCGGGTGCGCATCGCCTCGGAGACCTCGGTGTCGGCCGCGCCCTCGAAATAGTGCGACAGGAAGTCGATCTTGCCCGTGCTCTTGCCGAACACCGGGTAGGACGCCTTGATGTCGAGGCCGGTGACCACGTCGGTGGAGTCGAGCACACCCTGCTGGTCCAGCGCCTTCCACATCGCCGAGGCGGTCTCGCCCGCCCAGGCCACGAACAGCAGGTCGGGTTCGGCCTGTTTGGCCTGCTGGGCGAACGGGGTCAGGTCGGTGGAGTCCGGCGGCGCGAGGATGGAGTCGACCTTCGCGCCCTGCTCCTCCAGCACCGCGGTCACGGCGTCGACGTTGTCCTGGCCGAAGGCGTTCTGCTGGGCGAAAACGGTGACGTCGGCGCCCCGGGGGTCCTCCATGAACGTCGCGGCCGTGCGGATGTCCTGGTGGGTCTGCCGGCCCGAGCGGAACGTGTAGTCGTTCATGCCGGTGATGGCGTCGGTGGCGGCGGCGCCGGAGACGAACAGCACCTCGTTCTGCTTGGCGACCGGGGCCACCTGTACGGCGACCCCCGAGGAGGTGGACCCGGCCAGGATGGTGTGGCCGTCGCCGATCAGCTCGCGGGCGGCGGAGACCGCCGTCGCGGGGTCGCCGGCGTCGTCCATCTCGGTCACCTCGACGGGGCGGCCGTCGATCTCCATGGTGCCGTCGGTGGCGTAGTCCAGGCCGGCCTCGAAGCCTTCGTAGTACTGCTTGCCGTAGGTGGCCAGCGGTCCCGACGCGGAGTAGACGACGCCGACCTTGATCGGGCCGTCCTCTGGGCCGCCCGCGGCGGTGGAGGCGGGCGAGCCGCAGGAGCTCAGCAGCAGGGCGCCGGTGCACAGCGCGGCGGCGGCAAGGCCCCCTCGGGGGAATCGTCGCATGGGCTCTCCAAGGGGATGTTCGGGCCGGGCGGGGCCGCGTGGCGCTCCGCCCGGGCCGTGGGGGTGGATGTCACGAACTTAGAACCGCAGTGACTCGTTTCACATGTAGGTAGCGCACACATCTACCACCGGGTTCATGTGCGCGCCATCCCTGCGCCGCGCCGACGGGAAGTACAAGTTCATCGGCAGAGCCGCGCCGAATCCGCCCGGACCCTCGCCGAGCGCGTGGTTTTCGTCGGAGAACGGCCCGCATCCGGTGATCTTCGCGCGTTGGACGGCCGCAGCCGCCGCCCCGAAGAGCGGGCGGCGAACCGGATCGGCGCCCCGAAACGCCAGCGCGACGATACGGCAGGCGCACCGAGGCGGGACATGGGCGGCTCGCCCACACCCGGGCGCGTCCCGGCGTGGCGGGGCGACACCCGCCGACGGAGGCGCCGCCGGGCGCCCGCGGGCGGCGCGGGTACGCCGCGCCGTAGTGCCGAACGCGTACGCGGCGTCGTGCCGCGCGCGTAGCGCGATCGCCGCCACTCGGGCGACGCGCCGCGGGGGGCACGGCGCGCAGTCTTGGGTGCATGGACACCGCACTGGCAGCGGCGGCCGGGCGGGGCGCCGAACTGGTACTCCTCGCCGAGCCCGCCGCCCGCTTCCACCACCCGCACCCACCGTTCCCATCGATGATCGGAGCCGCCATGCTGCTCTTCCTGCTGCTGGGCGTGATCGCCTTCCTGCTGCTCTCCCGCTTCAAGGGCCGGCGGCCTCCGTGGGCGGCCGCGCCCCACGAACCACCCGAGTACGCCGCCCGCAAGGTGCTCGCCGAGCGCTTCGCCCGCGGCGACATCACCGTCGACGAGTTCCTGGAGCGCGCCAGCGTGCTGAACTGGACGCCGGGGACGCCCGAAGGCGGCCGCAAGTGAAGCTGCCGCCGGGCCCGCGCAAGGCCGTGCTGAGCGTGCACGTCATCGCCTCCGCCGGCTGGCTGGGCGTGCACGCGGGCGTGCTGACACTGCTGGCCGCGGGCCTGGCGGCCGAGGGCGCGGCGCGAGCGGGCGAGCTGTACGGTGCCGCGGCGACGCTGGCGGGCACGCTGGTGCTTCCGCTGAGCCTGCTCGCGCCGGCATCGGGCCTGCTCTGCGCGCTGGGAACGCCCTGGGGTCTGTTCCGCCACTACTGGGTGGCCGCCAAGCTCGCGCTGACGCTGGTACTGGTGGTGGGCAGCAACATCCGGCTCGTCCCCGGGGTCGTAGCGCTGGCGGCCGACACCGAGGGCGGGACGGTGCTGCCCGCCTATGCCGACCGGCTCAGCCTCGTCGTCGCGCTGTCGGTGGCGCTGGCGGTGCTGTGCGCGGCCAGCGTGCTGTCCTCGGCCAAACCGTTCGGCCGGATCCGCCGCCGGCGAGGGCCCGCGGACTCCCCGGCCGACAGCACCGCCGAACGCGCCGGGGCGCGCACCCGGGCCGGCGCCGCTTCCCCCTGAATCGCGGGGCTCGCCCGCCCGCCGCAGCGACAGCCGCGCGCCGCCGTGGCATCCTCGGTCCGGGCAAGCGAGAAGCGGGAGGATCATGGTCGGCATGCGGCACGGCGACCCCTACTCCGATTTCGGCGAGACCGACCAGACGGGCGCGGACGACATCGACGCCCTCGTCCGCGCCACCTCACCCGGGACGGGCGGCGGCCGCGCCGGCCCCCACTCCGGCACCCGGCCCGCTCCCGCCGCGCGCACCGTCCCCTTCGACGTCGTCACCGGCGTGGCCGAGACCCCCGTCGGCTTCCTGTTCTGCGCGATGACCGAGTCCGGGCTGGCGGCGTGCTCGTTCGCCCCCGAGGAGGACCTCGTCGAGCGGCTCGAACGCGCGGTCTCGCCCAACATCGGTCCGCACGACGCCCACCTGGAGGCGGTGCGGCGCGAGATCGACGCCTACTTCGCGGGGCGGCTGAGCTCCTTCACCGTCCCGTTGGACCTGCGGTTGACGGGCGACTTCGCCCGCGTGGTGCTGCGTTCGCTGCTAGACGTGCCCTACGGAGCCACGATCACGCTGGGCGGCTTGGGCGCACGGATCGGCCGGCCCAACGCGCGCCGCGCCATCGCCAGCACCCTGGCGGAGAACCCGCTGTGCCTGTTCCTGCCCTGCCACCGGGTGGTCGCCGACGACTACCCGGCGGAGCTGGGCCCCTATTCGGGCGGCGCCCGCGCCAAGCGCGGACTGCTCGATCTGGAGGCCGCGCACGCGGCCGAGTGAGGCGGTGGGCCGGTGAGCCGGACGGCGCCGGCCGTGCCGCGGACCCGCTCACGGTGGTTCACCGGCGTGTCTGGGCACCGAAGCGCGCGGAGAGTTCGGCGGTCAGCCCCTTCGCCGCCGATTCGACCATGCTCAGCACCGTGCTGAAGCCGTCGTCGCCGCCGTAGTAGGGGTCGGGGACCTCGGGGTTGGCGCTTCCGCCGCCTCCGGGCGCGAACGTGCGGAAGAGCCGCAGGCGCTCGTCCACCGCCTGCGGGTCGGGCGCGAGCTGCACCAACTCGTCCAGATTGTCCAGGTCCATCGCCAGGATCAGGTCGCGGTCGGCGAACCGGGCCGGGTCGAACCGGCGGGCGGTGTGGTCGGTGGGGTAACCGTGCACCCGCAGCGCGGCCGCCGCGCGGGAATCCATGCCCGATCCGACGTGCCAGCCCCCCGTTCCGGAGCTGTCCACGGCCACGGCACCGGTCAGCCCGGCGCGCCCGAGCTCGGCCGTGAGCACTTTCTCGGCCATCGGCGAGCGGCAGATGTTGCCCAGGCACACCAGTGAGACGCGGTAGGGCCCCGCGGGGTCGAGGGGTTCAGGCAGGCTCATGACCACCACGGTAGCCGAGACAGCGGGCGATTCGCGGGGCCGCGGACCGGGCGGGTGCGGCGGCGGGCGGCGCGGCTCAGCCCTTGGGCAGGCGCACCACGGTGACGAAGAAGTCGTCGATCTGCCGGACGACCTGGATGAACTGCTCGAAATCGACGGGCTTGGCGACGTAGGCGTTGGCGTGCAGCCGGTAGCTGCGCAGTATGTCCTCCTCCGCCTCGGAGGTGGTCAGCACCACGATGGGGATGTGGGAGAGCGTGTCGTCCCGCTTGACCTCCTCCAGCACCTCGCGGCCGTCCTTGCGGGGCAGGTTGAGGTCGAGCAGGATCAGGTGCGGCACGGGTGCGTCGGCGTACTCGTCCTCGCGGCGCAGGAAGCGCAGGGCCTCCACGCCGTCGGAGACCACATGCAGGCGGTTGCCCACCTTGTGCTCCTGGAACGCCTCCTTGGTCATCAGGACATCGCCGGGGTCGTCCTCGACCAGCAGCACCTCTATGGCTTGCACCAAGTTGACCTCGCTCAATGTCGTCCGACCTGTTCCGAATCGGCCCCGCGCGCGGCGGGAGGCTCCTCGTCTCCATCGGATCGCGGATGCGGACCGCCGGTTCGCGACGCGTCCGCTGCGCCGGGCTCGGCGCCCGTCGGGACAGCGTCGTCCGGCGGGTGCGCCGACGGCGACGCCGACGCCGCCACAGCGTGCGCCGCGCCGGGCCCGTGCTCGGCCGAGCGGTCCTCGGCGGATGCTTCCCGGTCGCGGCCGCCTTGCTCGGCAGGACCGGAGTCCGCGGCCTCCTCGGCCTGCGCCGCGGCGGCCTCCTCGCCGTCGCCGTCGCCGACCGGCAGGCTCCAGCATATGCGGGTGCCCGTCGCCTCCTCGCGCGTCTCGGCGATCGACGAGGTGTCCAGCCAGATCCGGCCGCCGTGGAAGTCCACGATCTTCTTGCACATGGCCAGGCCGATGCCCGTCCCGCTGTACTTGTCGCGGGTGTGCAGCCGCTGGAAGATGACGAACACGCGCTCGGCGTACTGCGGCTCGATGCCGATCCCGTTGTCGGAGCAGCAGAACACCCACTCGTCGCCGCTGCGCTCGACGCCGATGTGCACCCGGGGCGGCTCCTCGCCGCGGAACTTGACGGCGTTGCCGATGAGGTTGAAGAACACCTGGGTGAGCAGCGTGCGGTCGCCCAGGACGGTGGGCAGGTCGTCGGCGGTGACGACCGCGTCGGCCTCCTCCAGGCGGGTCTCCAGACTGCTGAGGGCGTCGGCGAGCGCCTCGTCCAGCTCGACCGGCGCGTCGTCCTTGGTGCGGCCCACGCGCGAGAACGCCAGCAGATCGTTGATGAGCGTCTGCATCCGCTTGGCGCCCTCGACCGCGTAGTCGATGTAGGAGTCGGCGCGCTCGTCGAGCTGCCCGCGGTAGCGCCGCTGCAGAAGCTGGCAGAAGCTCGCGACCTTGCGCAGCGGCTCCTGGAGGTCGTGCGAGGCGACGTAGGCGAACTGCTCCAGCTCCAGGTTGGAGCGGCGCAACTCGTCCCGCTGGCGCTCCAGCAGCTCCGACTGCTCCTGCAGCGTCCGGCGGGCGGTGCCGACCTCGTCCAGGTCCTTGACGATGCGCTCGCGCATAGCGTCGACGTCGCGGCCCACCCGTTCGATCTCGGGCGGCCCGTGCAGCTCGATGCGGTGGGCGTAGTAGCCCTCCGACACCTGCATCAGGTGGCTGCCCAGCTCGTCCAGCGGCCGCAGCACCCAGTTCTGCAGCATGACCCACAGGAACGCGCACAGGATCACCACGACCATGCCGACCAGCACCAGCAGCGCGACGACCTGCTGGGTGGCCAGCGTCAGGCCCTCGCGCGCCTGGCTCAGCTCCTCGTCGATGCGCTGCTCGGCGCGGGCGCCTGCGGCGCGCAGGTCGTCGAAGCGGGAGCGGCCGAGCCGGTAGTCCTCCGAGGTGATCTCCTGGCCGGCGTGCACCTTCTCCAGGGTGGGTTCGGCGAAGTCCTCCTGCCAGTCGCGGCCCGCCTCGATCAGCCGGTTGATGTAGCCGTCGACGTCGCTGTTCTGGTCGGCGATGGACCGCAGCTGCGGCAGGCTCTCGGCGAGGTCCTGCTTGCCCTGCTGGTAGGGCGCGAGGAAGTCGATGTCGTTGGTCAGCGCGTAGCCGCGGATGCCGTTGTCCATGTTGAGGTAGGCAGACATGGTCTGGCGGACGGCGCTCTGGGCCGGGGTCAGCTCGTCGACCTGGCGGTCCAGGGCCTCGCGGGCGTCGAAGGCGGCCAGCGTGATCGTCGAGACGCACGCGACCAGGACGACCGCGACGGCCGAGAGCAGGACGGTCACCCGGCGGCGCAGCGGCCACTTCCTCAAGAGCGGTCCTCGTGGGTGATCAGCAGCATCGCGACGTCGTCCTGCAGCGGACCGCCGTTGTAGTGCTCGGCCTCGTCGACCAGGTGCTCGGGCAGGTCGACGATGGAGGTGCCGCGGCCCAGCACGTCGCCCACCATCCGGCGCAGCCCGCCGACCTCCAGCCGTGCCGGAGGCTCGCCGTCGTAGGCGTCGACCAGGCCGTCGGTGTAGAGCATCAGGGTGGCACCGCGCGGCAGCCGGAAGCCCTCGACCTCGGTCTCGCCCTCGGGGAAGACGCCCAGCGGCGGCCGCGGGCCGACGGAGACCTCCTCGACCTTGCCGTCGTGCAGCACGAGCGGCGGCGGGTGGCCGAACAGCCGGATCCGGGCGTCCTCGCTGCCGGAGTCGAGACTCGTCTGGCACAGCGTGGCGTACATCTCCTCCTGGGCGCGCTCGCTGATGAGGATCTCCTCCAGCGCGGGCAGCACGTCGGCCTCGGCCACGCCGCCCATGACCAGCGCGCGCCAGGCGATGCGCAGGCTCACCCCGAGCGCGGCCTCGTCGGGCCCGTGGCCGCTGACGTCGCCGACGATCACGTGGGTGGTGCCGTCCTTCTGCACGGCGTCGTAGAAGTCGCCGCCGACCAGGGCGCGCTTGCGGCCGGGCCGGTAGAACGAGCGGTGGCTCAGGGGGGAGCTGTCGAGCAGCACCTGGGGGAGCAGGCCGCGCTCCAGGCGCATGTTCTCGCGCGCGTACAGCTCGGCCTCGCGCAGTTGGCGGGCGTTCTCGTCGGCGCGCTGGCGCTCGACCGAGTAGCGCAGGCTGCGGGCCAGCAGGGAGCCGTCGACCTGGCCCTTGACGAGGTAGTCCTGGGCGCCCGCCGCGACGGCGGCCACGCCCTCGTGCTCGTCGTCGTAGCCGGTCAGCACCACGACGGCGGCCGATGGGGCCGTGGTGAGCACTTCGCGGAGCAGCCCCATGCCTTCGGCGTCGGGGAGGTTGAGGTCGAGGAGCACGCAGCCGCGGAAGCCGGCGAAGTGCTCGCGGGCCTCGCCGAGGGTGGGCACCCAGGTGATACGGGTGTCCAGCGCCGTGTCTGCGAGCAGTTCCTCGACCAGGAACGCGTCCTGGGTGTCGTCTTCGATGAGGAGGACGTCGACCGCTTCGGCGGTCGCGGGGGTGCGCCGTTCCATGACAGCCTCAGCGGCGCGGCCGGCGCCGGCCGACCGCGTTGGTTCGGTATCGGTCATGGTCACGGGCTCTTGCCCTGGTTTCCTGATATCCACACATCGCCTCTACGTCGACCGGTGCGCGGTGCGCGTCGTCAGCCGTTGTGGCAGTCAAACGATAATCGCCCGGCACGGCTTGTCGCTAGCGGGATTGCACGGGAGACATTCGGACGGTGACTGGGGAGTCCCGCGCTTTCGGTGCGCACGATCGCACCGGCGTGCCCTCCCAGATTACCCGCCCTCACGGCCCACGTTTTCTTGACGCTGCGTCGTTTAACACTTGAAGCGCCCACAGCGTACTGACATCATGTCAGTATCCCGATCGGGATAAAAGGCGACAAAGGAGGGCGTGTGTCCCCTGGTCCGGCAGCCGACCGCCACCCCGCCGAGAGCCTCTACCCCAGCGGAGGACGCGCCGCCCCAAGCGGCGCACCGCAGCACACGCCCTTCTCCGAGCAGCTGAAACAGGCCACCTGGAGTGCGCACGAGGACGCCGAAGGGCACGGTTTCACCCGCGCCCTGCTCGACGGCAGCCTCCCGCGCGAGGGCTACGCCGCGATGGTGGCCCAGCACTACTTCGCCTACGCGGCCTTGGAGGAGGTCGGTCGCGCGCTGGCCGACGACCCCGTCGCGGGCCGTGTGGTCCTGCCCGGCCTGTTCCGCGTGCCCGCCCTGGAGCGCGATCTGGCCGTGCTCTACGGCGCCGACTGGCGCGGACGCATCGCGCCCAGCCCGCCCACGCGCACCTACGCCGCCCGCATCGAGCAGATGGCGGGCGACCCGGCCGGCTACGTCGCCCACCACTACACCCGCTACCTCGGCGACCTCTCCGGCGGACAGTTCATCCGCACCGCGGCGGGCCGCGCCTACGGGCTGGACGAACAAGGCGGAACCGCCTTCTACGACTTCGCCCACCTGGGCAGCCTGCCGCGGTTCAAGGCCGGCTACCGCGCGCGCCTCGACGCGCTGGAACTGGACGCGGCCGAGCGCGAGCGCGTCGTCCGCGAGACCCGGCTCGCCTATCAGCTCAACGTGGAGGTGCTGGCCGATCTCGGCCACACCTACGCCCGCGGCACCGCGGCTTGAAGCGGCGGCCCGAGCGGGCCGCCGCCCACCGGCCGGAGCACCGCACAGCGCCCGCTGCGCCGTCCGGGCGGGCGCTTCACTCCTTTAGTCGGGCGGCCACACAGCGTGCCACCATAGGAGCCATGCCCAAGATCTCGGCGCCCACCATCGCGGCGCACCGCGCGCAGACCCGCGAGCGCATCCTGGAGGCGGTCGCCGCGCTGACCCGCGTCCAGGGCATCGACGAGATCTCCATGACCGAGGTCGCCGCCGAGGCGGGCATCACGCGCACCGCGCTGTACAACTACTTCCCCGACAAGCCCGCGCTCCTGCTCGCGTTCACCGAGCAGGCCACCTCCGACTTCGTCGACCGCTACCACCGCGAACTGCCCGCAGGCGCCGCGGCCGCCGAGCGGCTGGAGACCTTCGTCCGACTCCAGGTCGAGGCGCTGGCCGAGCACCCCCACCCCGCGGCCGCCGAACTGGGCGCCAGCCTCGGGCCCGACGCCTACCAGGCTCTCGCCGACCACGTCGCCCCCATGCACGGGCTCCTCGCCGGCATCCTGCGCCAGGGCGTCGCCGACGGCGAGTTCTCCGCCGTGCCGGTGGACGCGGTGGCACGCCTGGTACTGGCGATGCTCGGCGCGCAGCGGGTGCCGCTGCTGCGCGGCGAGACCACCCCCGCCGACGCCGGCCGGCTCGTCGCTGGGTTCATCCTGCGCGCTCTGGAGGCCGGGAGCAACGGAATCGGCGACGCTGCGTCACACCCGTTCACATGAGGTGATACCGGCGCGACCGGAACCGGCCGCGACCAGGTAAGCGACTCCGCTGTAGCGCCCGCTGTGCGGCAGAATCGCAGCACCACCAGCCCCCGCGCCCCTGGAGGAGCCCCCGGTGTCCCTGCTGCTGATCCTGGCCGGTGCCGCCCTGGTAGCCGTCGCAATGTCCAACCGCGTCCCGCGGTTGACGGCGAGTGCCGCTCCGCAGCTGGTCCGGGCGCGGCTGACGGAAGCGGGCCGGGCCACCCTCACCGCGGTGGGCGGCAGCGCGCTGATCATCGCGTTCTTTCTGGCGCTGTCCGGAGTGTAGGCCGCCGACCGCGGTCACGCCGGAGTTCAGGCCGCCGGGCGCGGCTGCCGGTGCACGAGCGTCAGGCCAGTGCCGAGCGCAGCCGACGCGCCAGCAGCCGCGCAGCACTCGTGGCGGCCAGCGCGCTGGTCAGCGCCGCCGAGGCGGCCGCGGCGTCGCGGTAGGCGCTGCGGCACTCCGCTTGGCGCTGAGCGGCCGCGCGCTGCTCGGTGGTGAAGCGGCCCACGCAGTCGCGCGGGTCCAGCTCCAGTCGGCGCCAGCGGGAGGGCCAGGACACGGGCGGGCGCTCGGGGTGGCGGCGCAGCGCGACTGAAGACGCTGCGGAGGCGTGCGCGGTACGGGGTTTCAGTCCGGCGAAATCCGGTTCGGCGGATTTCAGCCGCATGGGATCGGGCCCGGTATAGCGCAGCGTTCCCGGCGCGTTGGTCAGCAGCTCGGCGAGCAGCTGCGCACACGCGCGGGCGTCGCCCAGCGCCGTGTGCTGGCCGGTGGGCCAGTGGCCGCTGAGGGTGTGGCAGGCGCGCGGCAGCGAATAGCGGGGCAGATCCACCTGGGCGCGCAGCGCGAGCAGGGTGCACAGGCCGGGAAGCTCGCCGGGCAGTCCGGCGGGCAGCAGCTCCGAGGCCAGGAACCGGCCTTCGAAGTCGAGCTTGTGCCCGGCCAGCACCGCGCCGGAGAACAGCCCGCGGAGCACCCCGACCAGCTCGGACGCCTTGGGCGCCCCGACGACGTCGCTGGCGCCGATACCGTGGAACTCCTGCCCCGTGATCGGGACGCCCGGGTCGACGAGGGTGCTGAACTCCCGGAGGAGCGTGCCGTCGCCGCGCATCCGCACCACGGCGATCTCGCAGATCCGCGCCCCCTCACCGGGGTAGAGGCCGGTGGTCTCCACGTCCACCACGGCGTATTCGAGGTCGCGCGCGCTGCGGGCCGACCCGCGGCGGCGGGTCAGGGTCCCCATTCGGACCACCCGCCCGGCGTCCGGTTCGGCGTCCAGCACGTCGTCCATACCTCTGTCCGATCGTCATAGCGGAACTCCCGCGGGGCCGACCCTACGACACGCGGGGGAAGACCGGCGCCGCGACCGGCGTTGACGCATCGGCACCGGGCCGCGCCGACCGGTCGGCGCCCGGCGGCCGCAGACACCGACAACGAGGAGAACCGATGCCCGCAAGCCCGCAGTCGCAGTACGTCCCGCTGGTCGAGGCGATCCGGTCGGGATTTCGCGAAAGCGTGCACTTCGGCACCGTCGTGGGGCTCACGGCGGACGGCGGGATCGGCTACCGGCGCGGCCGCCCCGAAGCACCGATGCTCCCCCGCTCGGCCGCCAAGCCGTTCCAGGCGGCCTCCGCCCTGCACGGCGGCGCCGACCTCAAGCCCGACCAGATCGCGCTCGCCGCGGGCAGCCACAGCGGCGAGCCGCGCCACGCCGAAGCGGTGGTGGAGATGCTGGAGCGGGCGGGACTGGACACCGGCGCGCTGCGCTGCCCGGCCGACTGGCCGCTGGACCGCCGCGAACGCGACCGGCTGCTCAAGGCGGACGGTTCGCCCACCCGGCTGCTGATGAACTGCTCGGGCAAGCACGCCGCCATGCTCGCCGCCTGCGTCGCGCAAGGCTGGACCACCGACGACTACCTCGACCCCGCCCACCCGGTGCAGGCGCTCGTCCGCAGCGAACTGGAGGAGCTGTGCGGTGAGGAGTCCGCCCACACCACCGTCGACGGGTGCGGTGCGCCCCAGCTCGCGGTCTCCCTGGCGGGTCTGGCGCGCGGGTTGCGGGCGATGGCGCTCGCTCCGGAGTCCTCGCCGGAGTCGGCGGTGCTGGAGGCCATGCGGGACTTCCCCGACTACGTCGCGGGCGAGGGCCGCACCGACACGCTGCTGATGCGGCGGCTGCCCGGTTCGGTGGCCAAGATGGGCGCCGAGGGGGTGTTCGCGGTGGCGGCGCCGAGCGGCGAGGTCGTGGCCGTCAAACTCAGCGACGGCGACCCGCTGTTCCGCGCGCGCACCATGGCCGCGCTGGCCGCCCTGGAGGCCCTGGGCGTCGACGTGGAGCCGGCCCGCGACCTCGCCGCCGCCGAACTCCGCGGCGGCGGCGTCCCGGTCGGCGAGCTGCGGCCGATCGCGGAGGAGGACACGGCCGACTGATCCGGCGGTGCGGCTCGGGTCCGCATCTTCGTCCGCATCCCACTGCCGGGCCTGTGGACGGCCCCGGCGGAATCAGCGCGTCCTGGGCTATGTTGCGGGCGGAGGAAGACCGGGAATGCGCGCCGCGGTGCGTACAGGAACCACGGAAGGGCGGCAGATGGGCGGCATCCGCGAGATCGCGATCGCCGGGGCGGGGATGGCCGGGCTGCATGCGGCCGAGTCCCTGCGCGAGGCCGGGTTCGAGGGCCGCGTGACGATGATCGGCGACGAAGGGCACCGCCCCTACTCCCGTCCGCCGCTGTCCAAGGAGTTCCTTACCGGCAAGGGCGCCCCGGCGAGCGTCGAGCTGCGCGACGACGCCGCGTTCGAGGCGCTGGATCTGGACCTGCGCCTAGGGCGGCGTGCGCAGCGGTTGCGGCCCGCCGAGCGCGCGATCGAGTTGGACGACGGCTCCGCGGTGGCCGCCGACGGCGTCGTCGTCGCCACCGGCGCCCGCGCCCGGCGCCCCGACACCGCGCTGGACGGGGTGCACGTGCTGCGCAGCGTCGAGGACGCCGAGGCGGTGCACGAAGCGTTCAAGACCGAGGAGCGCGTGGTCGTGGTGGGCGCCGGGTTCATCGGCGCCGAGGTCGCCTCCAGCGCCCGCTCGGCCGGGCTGGAGGTCACGCTGCTCGAAGCCGCTCCCACCCCGCTGACGCGCGTGATCGACCCCCGCGTGGGCGGCGTGTTCACCGAGCTGCATCGCGACAACGGCGTCGACCTGCGGCTGGGCGTGGGTGTCACGGGGTTCGAGGGCCGCGGCCGTGTCGAGCGGGTCCGGCTCAGCGACGGCGACACGCTGGATGCGTCGCTGGTCGTGGCGGGGCTCGGCGCGCTGCCCAACACCGAGTGGCTGGAGGGCTCCGGCGTCGGCCTGGCCGAAGGCACCGGCGGGGTGCTGTGCGACGAGTACTGCCGCACCGCGGTTCCCGGCGTCTACGCGGCCGGCGACATCGCCGCCTGGCCGCATCCGCGCTACGGCGGCCTGATGCGCCTGGAGCACTGGACCAACGCCGGCGAACAGGCCGACACGGCGGTGCGCAACCTGCTGGCAGGCGACGGCGCCGGCACCCCCTACACGCCGGTCCCCTACTTCTGGTCCGATCAGTACGGGATGAAGATCCAACTGCTGGGGCAGGCGGCTCCCGCCGACACCGCCGAGATCGTGCACGGCTCGGCCGAGGACCGCAAGTTCGTCGCGTTCCTCGGCCGGGACGGGATGCTGGTGGGCGTCCTGGGGCTGCGCTCGACGCCGAAGGTGATGCGCTACCGCCGGCTCCTCAGCGAACGCACCACCTGGGAAGGCGCACTCGCCGAGGTCAACCCTCGATCGTGATGGCCTGTTTGGGGCACATGCGCGCGGCCTCCTCGACCTCGGCGCGCAGGTCTTCGGGAGGCTCCTCCTGCAGGACGTAGAGGAAGTCGTCCTCGCGCACCTCGAAGACCTCCGGCACCACGCCCATGCAAATCGCGTTGCTCTCGCACAGGTCGAAGTCGACGTTGACCCGCATGGCTCTCCTCGCTCGCGCTGTTCCCCGGGTGCTGTTCCCCGCTGATCCGGAACCGAGCCTAACGCCGCCCGCCGGGGGCCGTCTCGTCGCGGACGCCCCGGCGGCGGGGGTTCCGCGCGCTTCCACGGCCCGCCGGCTCAGCTCCGGGCGAAGGCGTCGGTGGCCTCGATCAGGTGGTGCAGGATGCCCGGTTCGCTGAAAGCGTGCCCGGCGTCGTCGACCAGGTGGAACCGCGCCTGGGGCCAGGCCCGCCGCAGGTCGAACGCCGTCTTGGCGGGGGTGCACACGTCGTAGCGCCCCTGCACGATGACGCCGGGGATGTCGTGCAGCCGGTCGGCGTTGTTGATGAGCTGTCCGGGCGTGAAGAAGCCGCCGTGCTCGAAGTAGTGGTTCTCGATGCGCGCGAAGGCCAGCGCGTACTCGGCTTCGGCGTGCTGGGCGCGGACCTGCTCGTCGGGCAGCAGCGTGATGGTGGACCCCTCCCACACGCTCCATGCGCGGGCGGCGGCCAGGCGCACCTCCGGGTCGGGCGAGCCCAGCCGGCGGGCGTAGGCGCCGATGAGGTCGTCGCGCTCGTCCTCGGGGATGGGCGCCAGGTAGTTCTCCCACAGGTCGGGGAAGAGGAAGGACGCGCCGCTCTGGTAGAACCAGCGCAGCTCCTCGTTGCGCAGGGTGAAGATCCCGCGCAGCACCAGCTCGCTGACGCGGCGCGGGTGCTCTTCGGCGTAGGCCAGCGCCAGGGCGCTGCCCCACGACCCGCCGAAAACCTGCCAGCGGTCCACGCCGACCATGGTCCGCAGCCGCTCGATGTCCTCCACCAGCGCCCAGGTGGTGTTGGTCTTGAGGTCGACGTCCATGCCGGCGGCGTGGGGGGTGCTGCGTCCGCAGTTGCGCTGGTCGAACAGCAGTACCCGGTAGCGTTCGGGATCGAACAGGCGGCGGTGGGCGGGTGTGCAGCCGCCTCCGGGGCCTCCGTGCAGGAACACCGCCGGTTTGCCCGCCGGATTCCCGCACAGCTCCCAATAGATCCGGTGTCCATCGCCCACGTCGAGCATGCCGGAGTCGTAGGGTTCGATGGACGGGTACAGCGTGCGCATGGGTGAGGCGTCCTTCGTCGCAGATGTGGCCGGGGCCAATCCTAGAACCGGGCGGAGCGGGCCGGTTCCGCGAACGCGCCGCTGAGCGGGGACGGCGCCGGGAGCCGCGGCAGGCAGGGCGTCGGCCGCCCGTAATTCCCCGGCGCGGCCCGCACTCGGGGAGCCTCCGGGAACGTTCCTGCACAGGGGGCCTGCGTCCCGGATCGGACGAGCCGAGTCGGCTTGCGATCCCCTCCGGCGCCCCGGCCGACCCGGCATGCGCGGCGCCGCCGGGCGCCGTCGCCGCCGGGGCACCCGACCCGGTGGTGTGACCAGCGTCACATGAAACGGATTCAGTCGGCACGGCGGCGATCCCGTTCCCGCCCACACGGCGCGCCCTTGCGACGGACGCCGGCCATTCCGGGCACCCGGCGGAAGGGGCCACCCGGACGGCGCGCGGTCCGGCGCCGTGCAGGCGCCCCGACCGCGTTAGTGTTTTCAGTGGGTCCGCAGGGGAGACGGAAGAGGGACACAGAGGGCATGCCCAATACCAACGACACTCGCGTCGCCAGCTACCAGCCGCTGATCGCACCGCAGGACCTTTTGGCCGAGCTCCCGATGGGTCCGGAGCGCGCCGCCCTGGTCGAGGACGCCCGGGCCGAGGTCAAGCGGGTGCTCGACGGGACCGACGACCGCCTGCTGGTCATCGTGGGCCCGTGCTCGGTGCACGACCCCGAGGCCGCGCTGGACTACGCGGAGCGGCTCAAGGCGCTCACGCCCTCCCTGAGAGAGGACCTGTGCGTGGTGATGCGGGTGTACTTCGAGAAGCCGCGCACCACGCTGGGCTGGAAGGGGCTGATCAACGACCCCGGCCTGGACGAGAGCTACGACGTGCACCGCGGCCTGCGCACCGCCCGCAAGCTGCTGCTGGACATCGGCTCGATCGGCGTCCCCGCGGGCACCGAGTTCCTCGACCCCATCACTCCGCAGTACATCGCCGACGCCGTCACCTGGGGCGCCATCGGCGCCCGCACCACCGAGAGCCAGGTGCACCGCCAGCTCGGCAGCGGCCTGAGCATGCCGGTGGGCTTCAAGAACGGCACCGACGGCGACGTGCAGGTGGCCGTGGACGCCTGCGGCGCCTCGGCGGCCTCGCACACCTTCTTCGGCATCGACCCCGCCGGCGCGGGATCGGTGGTGGTGACCGCCGGCAACCCGGACTGCCACGTCATCCTGCGAGGCGGGCGCAGCGGCCCCAACTACGACGCGCAGAGCGTCGGCTCGGCGCTGGGCGTCATCGAGGGATCGGGGCTGCCGCGGCGGCTGATGATCGACGCCAGCCACGCCAACAGCGGCAAGGACCACACCCGCCAGCCCGCCGTGGCCGAGGCGATCGCCGCGCAGGTGGCCGACGGCCGGCGGGGCATCGTCGGCGTGATGCTGGAGAGCTTCATCGAGGCGGGCGCGCAGCAGCTCGGCGATCCCGCCGGGCTGGTCTACGGCCGCTCCATCACCGACAAGTGCATGGACTTCTCGACCACCGAGGACGTACTGGCGGGTCTGGCCGAAGCGGTGCGCAAGCGCCGCTCGGTGTAGCTCGGCCTTCGAGTAGCCCCGCCTTTGAGTGGGGCCACCGTGCGACGCAGCCGGTCAGCGCGCCGGCCGCCGGGTTTTGCCCGCCCTTGCCTATCCCGGTCGGGGCCCCGCTGCTAGCCTGGTACCGGTCGCTGACCCCGTACGGGAGAGCGTCCGTGCAAGCCGGCACGGGCCGCCGAAGGAGCAATTCCTCCCCAGTGAACCTCTCAGGCGAGACGGACCGTACGGTCGAGACCACTCTGGAAAGCAGGGGTTCTCCGGAACCCCTCGCCGAAGGTGCAAGCCGCGCCCGCGCGGCGAAGCTCTCAGGCACCATGACAGAGGGGGAGGATGGCAACGCCTGTGACGAAACGACGTCCATCCTCTCGGGAGTGAGCATGACTGCGCCGCAGGGACCGGCTCTGCGAACCACACCGCTGCACGACATCCACCAGCGCGCCGGGGCGACCCTGGTCGACTTCGCCGGCTGGGAGATGCCGCTGCGCTACAGCGGCGAGCGAGCCGAGCACACCGCCGTACGCGAGACCGCCGGCCTGTTCGACCTCTCCCACATGGGCGAGATCCACATCACCGGCCCGCAGGCCGCCGACCTGCTCGACTACGCCCTGGTGGGCCACCTGTCCAAGGTCACGCCGGGCCGCGCGCGCTACACCATGATCACCGCGGCTGACGGCGGCGTGCTCGACGACCTCATCGTCTACCGGCTGGCCGACGAGGAGTACCTCGTGGTGGCCAACGCCGCCAACGCCGATTCCGTGCTGACCGCGCTGAGCGAGCGCGCCCCGGGGTTCGACGCGCTGGTCGAGGACCGCTCCCCCGACTACGCGCTGATCGCCGTCCAGGGCCCGGCGGCCGCCGCCATCCTGGCGCCGCTCACCGACGCCGACCTGGACACCATCAAGTACTACGCCGGCTACAACCACGAGGTCGCGGGCCGCCCGGTGCTGCTGGCCCGCACCGGCTACACCGGCGAGGACGGCTTCGAGATCTTTCTGACCCCCGGCGACGACGCCCCGGCCGTCTGGGACGCGCTGCTGAAGGCCGGCGAGCCGCACGGGCTGATTCCGGCCGGGCTCTCGGCGCGCGACACGCTGCGCTTGGAGGCCGGGATGCCGCTCTACGGCAACGAACTGGACGCCGAGACCACCCCCTTCGAGGCGAACCTGGGCCGCGTCGTCAAGCTGGACAAGCCCGGCGACTTCGTCGGCCGCGAGGCGCTGCAGCGCGTCGCCGACACCGGTCCGCACCGCCGCCTGGTGGGCCTTGTGGGCCGCGGCCGCCGCCCGCTGCGCAAGGACAATACGGTGCTGCTCGACGGCGCGCCGGTCGGGGCGGTGACCAGCGGGGCGCCCTCGCCGACGCTGGACAAGCCCGTCGCCATGGCCTACATCGACAGCGGGGCCGACCCGGCCGCCGGCGAGCTGGCCGTCGACGTTCGCGGCCGCCACGAGGCCGTCGACGTCGTCGACCTGCCCTTCTACCGTCGGGGTCACTGACTCCCGCGGCCGAGACCGCACCCGGGGCGTGCGCCTCCGCAGGCCGAGGCGGCAGAATTCGACGTGGTGGAACCGGTAGCGGTCCACACGCCGGCCCGGCCCCACGCGCGCCCGGGCGCCGCGCACATCCGGACAACGACGACCTCCTGGAGAGTTGAATTGAGCGTTCCCGCGGAGCTGAACTACACGAGCGAGCACGAGTGGGTGGCGATCACCGACGGCGTGGCCACCGTCGGCATCACCGCCTTCGCCGCCGAAGCGCTCGGCGACATCGTCTACGTCGAGCCGCCGGAGACGGGGAGCAGCCTCACTTCCGGCGACACCTGCGGGGAGGTGGAGTCGACCAAGTCGGTGAGCGACCTCTACGCCCCCGTCAACGGCGAGGTGGTGGACGTCAACCAGGCCGCCGTGGAGAACCCCGAGCTCATCGGGACCGACCCCTACGGCCAGGGGTGGCTCTTCAAGGTGGAGGTCACCGAGGAACCGTCCGAGCTGCTCAGCGCGGAGCAGTACACGCAGTTGACCGAAGGCGAAGGTTAATCACATGCCGTCTCAGCGCAACCTGCTCGACCAGACCCTCGACCAGCTCGACCCGGAGGTCGCCGCGGCCGTCGGCGCCGAGCTGAACCGCCAGCGCGACACGCTGGAGATGATCGCCTCGGAGAACTTCGCTCCGCAGGCGGTGCTGGAGGCCCAGGGCACGGTCCTCACGAACAAGTACGCCGAGGGCTACCCCGGCAAGCGCTACTACGGCGGCTGCGAGCACGTCGACGTCGTCGAGCAGCTCGCGATCGACCGCGCCAAGGAGCTGTTCGGCGCCGAGCACGCCAACGTGCAGCCGCACTCGGGCGCTCAGGCCAACACGGCCGTGTACTTCTCCCTGCTCAAGCCGGGCGACACCATCCTGGGCCTGGACCTGGCGCACGGCGGCCACCTCACCCACGGCATGAAGCTGAACTACTCCGGCAAGCTCCTCAACGCGGTCGCCTACCACGTGCGCCCCGAGGACGGCACCGTCGACTACGACGAGGTCGAGAAGCTCGCCAAGGAGCACCGGCCGAAGATGATCGTCGCCGGCTGGTCGGCCTACCCGCGCGAGCTGGACTTCGCGCGCTTCCGCCAGATCGCCGACGACGTCGACGCGCTGCTCATGGTGGACATGGCACACTTCGCGGGCCTGGTCGCGGCCGGTATCCACCCCAGCCCGGTGCCGCACGCCGACGTTGTCACCACCACCACGCACAAGACCCTGGGCGGTCCGCGCGGCGGCCTGATCCTGTGCAAGGAGGAGTACGCCAAGAAGCTCAACTCCGCGGTGTTCCCCGGCATGCAGGGCGGCCCGCTGGAGCACGTCATCGCGGGCAAGGCGGTCGCGCTGAAGGTCGCGGCGAGTGAGGACTTCGCCGACCGGCAGCGGCGCACCGTCTCCGGCGCGAAGATCCTCGCCGACCGGTTGCTGCGTGACGACGCGGTGCAGGCCGGTGTGCGCGTGCTCAGCGGCGGAACCGACGTCCACCTGGTACTCGTCGACCTGGTGAACTCCCAACTCAACGGGCAGGAAGCCGAGGACCGCCTGCACGAGATCGGCATCACCGTGAACCGCAACGCGGTGCCGAACGACCCGCGGCCGCCGATGGTGACCTCGGGTCTGCGCATCGGCACCTCGGCGCTGGCCACGCGCGGCTTCGGCGACGACGACTTCACCGAGGTCGCCGACGTCATCGCCGAGGCGCTCAAGCCCGGCTACCAGGCGGCGGCGCTGCGCGCCCGCGTCGACGCGCTCGTCGCCAAGAACCCGCTCTACCCGGAGCTGTAGGGGGCAGGACCTGCCCTCCTGGTGCGGTCGGGGCGCGTGTCGCGCGTTGCGTCCCGGCCGCACCGAACACCACCATCACGCCTGTGCCCGCAAAGGAGGGCAGGACTATGGCGATCAGCGTCTTCGATCTGTTCACGATCGGAATCGGGCCGTCGAGCTCGCACACCGTCGGGCCGATGCGGGCCGCCCGCACGTTCGCGACCGGGCTCGCCGAATCCGGGCTGCTGGAGAAAACCGCGACCGTGCGCACCGACCTGTACGGCTCGCTGGCGCTGACGGGCAAGGGCCACGGCAGCGACCGCGCGGTCATCCTCGGCCTGCTCGGCGAGACGCCGGAGGGCGTCGACATCGACGCCGCGCCGGTGCTGGTGGAGCGGGTGCGCTCGTCGGGCCGGCTGCTGCTGGCCGGTGAGCGCGAGGTCGGCTTCGACCCGGAGTCGCAACTGGAGTTCCGCCGCAAGGCGACGCTGCCGGGGCACCCCAACGGGATGCGGTTCAGCGCCTACGACGCCGATGGCACGGAGCTGCGTTCGCGCGTGTACTTCTCGGTGGGCGGCGGGTTCGTCGTCGACGAGGAGGCGGTGGGCGCCGACCGCATCACCGCCGACGACACCCCGCAGCCCTACCCGTTCTCCACCGCCGCCGAACTGCTGGAGACCTGCCGGGAGACCGGCATGTCCATCAGCGCGGTCATGGCGGCCAACGAGCGGGCGTTCGGCCGCACCGACGCCGAGATCCGCGACGGGCTGCTCACGATCTGGCGGGCCATGCGCGAGTGCGTCCGCCGCGGCGTGACCACCGAGGGCACCCTGCCGGGCGGGTTGAAGGTCCCGCGGCGCGCCCACCGGCTCTACCGCCAGCTCGGTGGCCACTGCGAGGACGAGGGCCTGGCCGGACCCGACCACGGCGACCCGGCCGACCCGATGCGCGGCACCGACTGGATCACGCTGTACGCGCTCGCGGTCAACGAGGAGAACGCCGCGGGCGGCCGCGTCGTGACCGCACCCACCAACGGCGCGGCGGGAATCATCCCGGCGGTACTGCACTACTACGCCCACTTCACCCAGGGCGCGAGCGACGAGGGCGCGGTCCGCTTCCTGCTCACCGCGGGGGCGATCGGCATCCTGTACAAGCAGAACGCCTCGATCTCCGGCGCCGAGGTCGGCTGCCAGGGCGAGGTCGGCTCCGCGTCGTCCATGGCCGCCGCCGGCCTCGCCGAGGCCCTGGGCGCCACGCCCGCGCAGGTGGAGAACGCCGCCGAGATCGCCATGGAACACAACCTGGGCCTGACCTGCGACCCCATCGGCGGCCTGGTGCAGGTCCCGTGCATCGAACGCAACGCCCTGGCCGCGGTCAAGTCGATCAGCGCCGCCCGCATCGCGATGCGCGGCGACGGCAGCCACTTCGTGTCCCTGGACAAGGCCATCCGCACCATGCGCGACACCGGCCGCGACATGATGGACAAGTACAAGGAGACCAGCCGCGGCGGGCTCGCGGTGAACGTGATCGAGTGCTGAGGCGCGACGCCTGTTAACAGAAATCGCGCACTGGAATGCGCTTGAATCAGCCGAGTGTGCGCAATAGAGTGACGGACACATCGGGGAGGGCCTTAAGGCTCGACCGACGGGTAGCGCCAGTTCGGCATGCCCAGACATAGCTGTGCCCCGGGCGGCATGCTACGCAGAGGCGGACCCGGGGCTTACAGATTTGATGTTACCAGAACACTCACCCCCCGTCCTCTCGCGCCTCGGCCGAGATAGAACGAAGGTCGCCGTGAGCGCTGACGTCCCGCGCTGGATGGTCTCCACGTACTCCTCGCCGCGGCTGGCGCCCTATCTCCAGCACTGCGACGGCGAAGCCGCCCAAGCGGTGAATCTGTACAACTGGAACGTGATGGTGTCGGCCGCCTTTTACGGACCGCTTCACACGCTGGAGTTGGCTCTGCGCAACGCCGTCCACGACCGCCTGAGCGCTCACTTCGGACAGGACCACTGGTGGAAAGACGCAACTCTGCACCATCCGATGACGGCCATGGTCGACCAGGCACGCCGACGCTGCCGGGAGCGGTTGCAGAGGCCCACCACCTCCGACGACGTGGTCACCGAACTCAACTTCGGGTTCTGGGTGGGGCTTCTGGCCCAGAAGTACGACCGGCACCTGTGGGTTCCCGCTCTCCACAGGGCCTTTCCGCACTTCCGGGCCAAGCGTCGGCAGCTGCATGTGGAGCTGGAAACCCTGCGCCTCCTCCGCAACAGGATCATGCACCACGAGCCGATCCACCACCGGCACCTGGCGGCCGACCACGCCACGCTCTACCGAGTCATCTCCTACATCAACCCCGATGCCGCCTCCGGCATCCAGGTTCTCGACCGCGTTCCCGAGATACTCCTGACCAAGGAACGAGCATGTCGGGGTGACGTTCCGCCGCAGTACTGAGGGAGGACTACGTGAACGAACGCGATGTGTCGCTGATCTCGCGGGCGCAGCTAGCACACTACGCCGAAGTCAGCCGGGCAGCGGTCACCAACTGGCAAAAGCGCAGTTCCGACTTCCCGGAACCCGCCGACGCGGCGAATGAGCTGTTCGAACTCGGTCAGGTCGCCGACTGGCTGTCGACACGCGCCGTCCCGGCCAACGCCCGCCACCCCCATGAACCGGTCGGGACCACGTATGCCGACCGGGTACGGGCCAACGCTGTGAACAGAAGCGCTGCGGAGACGCCGCGCCCCTCGTCAGCCCCGAGCGAGCTGAAGTCGGGGCCGGACGAGGACGAGACTCAGCGGCGCGTATGGCGATGGCTGGACCTCCTCCGCGGCCACCTCCACGTCTCGGAAACCTGCGAGGTGCTTCTCGCCCTTCTACACATGTGCGCGATGCACGAGACCGCCTGGCAGAAGCTCGTCCAACAAGCCGGTCGCCCCGCCGATCTGCCCGAAGAAGCCGCCGAAGTACTTTCGCCGCAGACACATGCCCTGCTGGCCCGCGTGTCCGCTGCGACTTTCTGCGAACTCACCGGTGAGATCGCACGGCTGGGAGCCGGCGACCAGCGCCGGGAACGGCTTGCCGATGCCTTCGACTACACGCTCTCGGCTCAGGCAACGGCCTTGGGGAAGCGTGGCGGAAACTTCCGAACTCCCGATGCCGTTGTGGCTACGGCTTTCGGCCTGCTCACATTCGAGAACACCGTTCACCACGTACACGACCCCTTCTGTCGACGAGGGGAGTTTCTCGTCGCCGCTCATCGGTGGTTACGGAGCGCAGCGCCCTCGACCCGCCTCCGGTTCAGCGGTACAAGCCACACTAGCGAGGACGCGAAGCGGAATCTCGAAATCCATGATGTCGACTCCGAAATCCTCGGCGGCCCGATCTCACCCGGTGTGCTCCCCGACCTGCCGTACGCTGATATCCTCCTGACCAATCCCCCGTTCAATCATCGCCGGCCGTCAGCACCTCCGGATGAACGCGGGCTGCCCTATGGAATTCCGCCGGAGTCGAACTCGAACTTCGCCTGGCTCCAACATGCCATCGCCATGCTCGCTACCGACGGTCGAGCAGTGGTGGTCATGTCGCCAAGCGCTGCGTACTCCACCAATACGCGGGAGAATTCGATCCGCGCGTCCATGGTCGAAGACGGCACCGTGGAGGCCGTTGTGGCGCTTCCACGCCAACTCTTCACGGAGACAGCTATCGCGGTGAACCTCTGGTTGCTGTGCCCTCCGAGAGGACACTGTTCGGAGGTGCTTCTCGTCGACGCAAGCGAGTTGGGCGGGATGGTCTCACGCACCCGCCGTTCACTTTCAGCCGAGGATGTCGGCGCGATCCGCACCGCCTACCGCGCCTGGCGCGCGGGCGCATTCGACGAGTCTGCAAAACCGGGCATCGGCCGCGCCGTGGGAATCGAGGAAATCCGAGAGCGGGAGTACTCCCTCCACCCACCCTCCTACATCCTGGACTCCAGCGGGTCCGCGGACGCCGAGGCACCGGCACGCTACGCCGAACTCACCCGCAGGCTCTCTGTCCTGGAGGCACGAATCCCTCAGGTCGATGCGAGAACCCGCCACTTGCTCAAGGAGATAGACGAATGGATGCGCTGATCGGACAACTGCCCTCCGATTGGCGTGAACAGCCGCTGGGGGAGATATGCAGCATCCAGGCCGGCCCCTCCGGGGCTGGCATGTCCTCTCGGGCCTTTACCTCCCACGGGACTCCCGTGGTGCGCCCAGGCGACATCTCCAGACGCAGTGTCACCGACACCGGGCTGGCCAGGGTCGACGACGCCACCGCCGATCACCTGAAGCGCTATCGGCTCAAGTCGGGCGACATCGTCGGAGCGCGGACGGGAACACTCGGCCGCTTCGCTCTCATCACCCCCGAGCAGGAGGGTTGGCTATATAACACCCAGATACTCCGGTTGCGTCCCTCGCCCGAGAATGATTCCGCATACCTCGTGCACTACCTCGCATTGCCCGCGGTGCAGAAGTGGATTGCTCGGCACGCTTCGGGCAGTACAGTTCGGTCGATAACCCAGCGTACGATGCAGACCCTGCCCACGGCAGTACCGTCACTAAATATCCAGCAAGCCATCGGACAGGCGCTCTGCGCCCTCGACGATAAGGCACGCCTGCATGCCGAGATCAGCCGGACCACGGACGAACTGCGGGAGACGGTGGCCCCGATGCTCCTCTCCGGTCGAGTCCCCCCCGGTGAAGCGAGCGACCGGCAGGTGTCCGAGGGGAGCGGCGAACCGATTTCGAGCGAGGAGATGTCGGCGACGCGCGAATACTGGCTCTGGCACGGATTCGATGAATCGCCTGCGGACGCCGGGTCGATCCCGCAATGATGCGGGGTGTCGTTCTCCTCCCTCTTCACACTGCTCTTTCCGCACTTGGCGGACCTGCGCATCGATGACGTGTACCGGGCTGGGCTCTCGGTACGGATCGCGGCCTCCACCCAAGCCGACGACGCCGCCTGCCCCGTCTGCGCGACCCGGTCACCACGCGTGCATAGCCGCTATGTGCGCCGCCTCG
Organism: Streptomonospora litoralis; assembly: GCF_004323735.1. Lineage (GTDB taxonomy): Bacteria > Actinomycetota > Actinomycetes > Streptosporangiales > Streptosporangiaceae > Streptomonospora > Streptomonospora litoralis. Next base: position 4,655,060 of record NZ_CP036455.1, read on the forward strand.
CCGACACTCCTGTCTCCGGCCGGGAAGTGCTGATCCACCTGGAAGTCCGCCGGTTCTTCTGCGATGAGCCCACCTGCAAGCGTCGGATCTTCGCCGAACAGGTCCCCGGTCTGACCGTGGCCTACGCCCGGCGCAGCCGGGGGCTGAGCGACGTGCTCGCCGGCATCGGCATGGCGCTGGGCGGTCGCGCCGGAGCACGCCTGGCAGCGCGGATAGCCGCGGCCGTGAGTCGGATGACGCTATTGCGCCAGGTACGCGCCACCCCGGAAAGCCCCGCGGATGTGCCCCGGATCCTGGGGGTTGATGACTTCGCCCTGCGCAAAGGCCACGTCTACGGAACCCTGCTGGTCGATGCCCAGACCCGACGCCCGGTGGAAGTGCTGCCCGAACGCTCGGCCAGGGCCGTCAAGGAATGGCTCATCCAGCACCCCGGGGTCGAGGTCGTCTGCCGGGACCGGGCCGGGTGCTATGCCGACGGCATCGCCCAAGGCGCTCCGGACGCGGTGCAGATAGCCGACCGCTTCCATCTGTGGCAGAACCTCGCCGCGGCCGTGGAACGGGCCGTCGCCCGCCACCGCCGCGACTTCCCGCCCACCACATCCGAACCGGCACCCACAACAACGCCGGCCGAGCCGCCCCCGGCCGAAACTCCCGGAATCCGGCAGGGGCCGCTGGCCGAACGCACCCGCCGGCGCCACAAGCAGATCCACCACCTGCTCGACCAGGGCCGCACCATCATGGAGATCGTCGGCGAACTCGATCTCGCCCGCAACACCGTGCGCCGCTTCGCACGCGCCGCAACCGTCGAGGACCTGCTGGCCCGCGACGGCACCGGCAAACGCCCCCGCCAGGTCGCGAGCTATGACGCCTACCTGCGCGAACGCTTCGCCCACGGGTGCACCAACGCCGCCGTGCTCTGGGACGAACTCCGCCGGCAGGGCTACAACGGGAGCTATGCGAGCGTGCGCGACCACATCCGCCCGTGGCGCCGCCACGCTGTGCCGCCTCCGGCGCCGGCCCGGCCGCCCACCGCCCGCCGGGTCACCGCCTGGATCCTCACCCATCCCGACCACCTCGAACATGAGCAGCGGTTGCAGCTCACAGCGGTGCTGGGCGCCTGCCCCGAACTGGCGCGCCTCAGCGAGCGCGTCCAGGGCTTCGCGCGCATGATGGCCCATCGGCAGGGCCACCGGTTGGAAGAGTGGACCACGGCGGCGCGGAGCGAACAGATCCCCGAACTCGACTCCTTCGTCCGCGGCCTGGGGCGCGACTGGGACGCTGTCGTGGCCGGGCTTACGCTGCCGCACAGCTCCGGCGTGGTCGAGGGCCACGTCAACCGGCTCAAGATGCTCAAACGTCAGATGTATGGGCGCGCCAACCCTGACCTGCTGCGCAAGCGCGTGCTGCTCGCTGTCTGATCGCAGGAGCCTGATGCTTCATCGAATCCGTGCCAGAGCCCGAATACTGACCAGGTGACGCACGTGAAATCCGACCACCACGGTTGATCATCGGAGGGGTGATCGCTGTGGAGGACTGGGCCGAGCCCGGCGCCGAGCGAATCGACATCGGCGCCGGTCCATGGGCTCGCTCTCCTTCCGCTGGTACGCCAAGTTCCTACCGGCGGCGGCTGCTCCCAGGCGCACCCGCCCGAGCCGGCTTCTCGGCGCTCGCGTCTTCCTCCGCGGCAGCCTGATCGGTCTCTCCGTCCGCATCGGTCTCGCGTGCGAGGGACGGGCGAGCAGTCGCGCCACCACTACCTGACGTGGGCGGAGTTCTCCGCGGGCTACACCCTGGGCCGGTGCCTGCAGTACGACGGCGGCGAGTTCGGCCACTGGTACACCACGTCGCGGGACGTGCACCACATGATGGTGAACCACCCGGCCAGCCCGTGGCTGCACATCCCGTTCCGCTTCTGACCCGGGCCGGGCGCCGCGCCTCGACGGCTCCGCGGACGGCGCCCAGGTGCCCGGGGGGCTGGATGTGGTGGCGGGCAGGCCGCCTGCGGCGAATGAGTACGCGCACCCATGCGCCTCGAGCGGGCGAGCGCGACGATGAGGGGAACATCCCCGAGGACGGCGCGCCGATCCCGGCGCGGAGAAGGCGGCAGGCGTGTCGAACGATCTTCCGGATCCGAACCACCCCGAGGAGGCTGCGGCTTCCGCCTCCGAGCCCGCTCAGCCGGATCGAGCCGGAAACGCAGGCGGGACGCGTCCATCCGGCCAGCTGCGATCGGCGTTGGTGACCTGCGGGCTGCTGTGCATGCTCATCGGGCCCGCCAGTTGCTACAGATCGCTGGAGATATCCGTCGCGGTCTCGACCAACGGAGTCGGCGATGCTTCGGCCGCGCAATCGAGCCTGATCACGGGCGTGGCCGCGAGTGCGGGCGTGCCGATCGTGATGGCGGTGATCGCCGCGTTCCGGCGCGACCTCAAGGCCGCGGGCTGGTCGGCGGCGCTGCTGGCCTGGCCCTTCGTGGTGACGGCGGGCGTACTCTTCTTCGGCTGGACCAGCGGCGGTTGACGGGAGGCGCCGCTCGGTACTCCCGCCGGTGGGCGCGGGCCGAGACGGCCCCGTTTCCGCGCCGAGGTACTACCAGCGGATCCCGAGCTTGACCCTGCCCCGAGGACATGGTCTGGGATATCGGCGAACCGACCGCCGCCCGCCCCGACCATGGAGTAAGCACACATGCGATTCCTGCGCACACCCTTCCGGATCATCCGCGCGAACCTCGGCGCCTACCTCGTCATAAACGCGCTCGTCTACGGCGTGTTCCTGCTCGGCATGGGGACGGCCATGGTCTTCCCCGAACTGAGCGCCGCGGAGACCGCCTCCCTGCAGGAGGACGGGACGGCGGACCTCGTGGCGTCCCTGCTCGGCAACGTGTGGCTGTTCAGCCTGACCATCTTCGCGGTGAACACGCTCACGGTCGCCGTGCCGATGATCCTGCTGCCCTCCATGGTCGTGCCGTTCGCCGGGATCGCAGCCTTCCTGTACAAGGCGTTCACCCTCGGGATCTCCCTCGCTCCGCAGGACGAGACCCTCGCGACGATGATGATCCCGCACTCCCTGACGGTCCTCATCGAGTTCCAGGCCTACGTCCTGATCGTGCTCGGCGCCTACCTCCTCGGCAGGTCCTGGCTGCACCCGGGGACCGTCGGGGCTCGCAACCGCCGCCAGGGATACCTCCGCGGGCTGCGGCAGGTCGGCTGGATGAGCCTGCCCGCGCTGGCGCTGTTCGTCGTCGGCGCGGTCTACGAGGCCGTGGAGATCATCTACCTGCTGCCCCCGCTGCTCGCAGGCTGAGGCCGCCGCAGGGCGGGCTGTGTCCGAAGCACCGCTTGAACATGCCCTTGGGGCATGGTGTGGACTTCGGCTGGGGGTCATGGTCTCGGGCGTCCGCGGGAACGAGGATCGGGGGAGGCAGACAATGGCCTGGAGCACTCGGCAGCTCGCCGAACTGGCGGACACGACCGTGAAGACCGTTCGGCACTACCACGCGATCGGCCTGCTCGACGTGCCCGAACGCGCCTCGAACGGCTACAAGCAGTACGGGGTTTCGCACCTCATCCGGCTGGTCCAGATCAAGAGGCTGAGCGAGCTGGGGATACCCCTGGCGCAGATCGCGGCCATGGAGCGGGCCGATGAGGAGCCGGACGCGGCGATCCGTGCGCTGGACGCCGAGCTTGAGGCGACGATCGCGCGCCTTACCCGCGTACGTGCGCAACTGGCCGTGATCCTGCGCCACCGCGCCTCGCCCGAGGTTCCGCCCGGATTCGCGCCCGTCTCGGGCCCCCTCTCCGAGACCAAGCGGTCGCTGCTCATGGTCTACTCGACGGTCTTCAGCGAGGAGGCCATGGAGGACTTCCGGCAGATGCTGGCCGAGCAGCACGAGACGGACGAGGAGTTCGAGGCCGTGCCCCCCGACGCGGACGACGACGCGGTGGAGCTGCTTGCCCGGCGGATGGCGCCGGAGATCCGCCGGGGCCGGGAGAAGCACCCGTGGTCGGTGGATCCGGCGGCGCATTCTCCCCGGGGCAGGAAACTCGCCGAGAGCGCGCTGGCCTCGGCGGTGGCGGAACTGTACAACCCAGCACAAATCCGCGTCCTGCAACGGGTGAACGAGATCCTCGCCCAAGAGGACGAGGAAAGCGCCGACGATACGCCGACACCGCACTCTCCCGGATCCGCCGGCTCCGTCCGATAGGGCACGGGGAGCGGTGCGGCTGAGCCGGCGCACGGTACTTCGCCTAGTACTTTCGCCGGATGGGGACGGGCCGAGCCGGGTCGCGCTACTCCGGGCGGCGGGCGCGGATGACGCCGTTGCGGGTGGTGATGGTGAACGCGCCCGCGTCGGCCACCGTGCGCTCCAGGCGTTCGCGCACGCGGGCGAGGACGTCGTCGAAGGGGACGCCGGACTGGGCGGCCCAGATGCGGTACGAGGCGAGATGGGGCAGTACGACGTCCGGATCGGCGGTCTCGATGTGCCCCTTCAGCTCGTGCACCTCCACGGCGGCGAACTGCTCGCGCAGTACGTCCGCGCCGCTGTCGAGCGGGAAGTTGTCGGAGCTGCGGACGCGCCCCGGAGCCTGCTCGACGCCCATCACCTCCGCCGCGGCCGACGCCCACAGCTCGTCCAGCTCGTGCTTGTCATCCTCGGCGTTGGTGGAGGCGATGAAGACGCCGTCCGGCGTGAGCACGCGGATGACCTCGGTGAGCGCCGCATCCAGGTCGGAGACGTGGTACAGCATGTGCATCGCCAGAACGGCGCCGACGCTTTCGGCGCTGACGGGCAGTTCGACGGCGTCGGCGCACACGACGGGCAGCCCCGCCGGCACGTCTTCGAGCATGCCGAGGGAGGCGTCGGCGCCCACGGCCGCCAGATCCGGGCGCTCGTCACGCAGGCGGGAGAGGTAGCGGCCGTTGCCGCAGCCGAGGTCGAGCACCGGGCCCCGCATTCCGGAGAGCATGTCGAGGACGATGCCCGGAAGGTCGAACTGCGGCTCCTGGTGGTCGTAGAGCCGCTGCCGGGCGACGAGGTTGGTCTGGTCCTTGTAGGCGCCTTCCGAGAGCTGCCGCCGGTCGGTCGCCACGCGCCTGAGTTCCGGGTCCATGCCCTCATCCTGCCCTTGTTGCGCCGGTACGGGGAGGGGGCGGGCGAGGGCGCAGTCGGTACTTGCTACAGCTCGTCAGCCACGAGGTCCGCGAGGAACGCCTGCCACTCGTGGGCGGGGAACTCGATGTGGCCCATTCCGCAATACGAAACATGCCCGACGTCCCGGAGCCGGCCGCGGCGATCGTGGCCAAATTCCCAAAGAATGCCGCTGAATTTCGTCATACGGGCACGATCGTCCCGCCGCCCTGCCCCTTCACGGACACACGCCCCTTCCCGGCACCCGGCACCTGCACTGCCCCTCGGCGGGCGGGCCACCGGCGGGCACCGGAACCGACGCCCGCGGGCCCAGCCCTTCGCCGCCCCCGCCGCCCCGCCGGACGCGCAATCTGGCGAGCACCCGACCCGTTGGGCGGGGGCGCCACCCCGCGGCGCCCCCGCCGACCACCGCCACCGGCGAGCACCCGACGCGGTGGGCGCGGGCCGAACCCTGCGCCGCCCTCGGTGCCGCTTTTCCGTGAGACCACCCGACACCCGGCAGACCAACAAGACCGCACAGCAGACCCGAGCCGCCGCCGGCCGCCGTCACCGGCGAGCACCCAGTGCGGTGATCGCGGGACCGGCCCGCCGCCAGGACTACAGCTGCTCGGCCGTGAGGTCGGCGAGGAACGCCCGCCACTCGGCGGCGGGGAACTCGATGTGGCCGAGGTGGCGGTGCCGGGTATCGCGGACTGCGGCGCCGTGGAAGGTGTCGGCGACCTCGACGCAGTTGTTCAGGTCGCTGTAGCTCGACTTACGGAAGTCTGTTGGGGCAGGGAAGTTGTCGTTCATCACGTTCTCGGTTCCTACAGCATGTCCTTGAGCATCTGAACCGACGCTTCAGGGTGGCGAGCGAACGTCATCAGATGCTCGAACAGCCGGTTGTAGCGGTCGAGTTCCTCGTTCTCTTCAAGGTAGAGTCCGTCCGTATCGGTCTCCAAGTAGACGATCGGACGCACGGGCTCACCGAACTCAAGGTAGGCGAAAGGGCCTCGCAGACCGGCATGCATCCCTGACGCCAGCGGGAGAACCTGCACTGTGACCGAGTTATCCGCCTCTCCAAGATCGATCAGGTGCCGGACTTGCTCTGCGAAGACGGGCTCGTAAGTCCGAAACCGTAGAAGCGCTGCTTCATCGATAACGGCCCAGACGTCCGGGGGTGCGGCTCTCCGGAGGATCTGCTGTCGCTGTTGGCGCGTCTCGACAGCACGGTCGATGTCAACTGGCGACTTCCGCAGACTCGCTCGCATCAGTATCTCGACATATCCAGGCGTCTGAAACAGGCCCGGTATTCGAGCGAGTTCATATGTCCGGATGCGCGACGCCTCAGCTTCGAAGGCCGGGAAGTCGTCGGTGAAGACGTCTGTGTACTTCGACCACCAGCCACGCTCACGAGCCTGTCTGGTCAGGTCGAGGATCGCCTCGCGTCGGCGGCCATCCATGAGTCCGTAGGTGTCGAGCAGACCCTTGATCTCCATGACCGTGGGCTTGAGCCGCACACCGGTTTCGATGTTGGAGATCTTCCCCATCGACCACTCCGTCAGGTCAGCGACCTGTTCAACGGTGTAGCCCGCTTCGGCACGAGCGCGCTTGAGCTCATCCGACAGTCGGCGCCGCCGGATGGACGGTCGCTGCTCAGCCATGTCGTCTCCCGAGTTCGTGCGTGCCTCTCGGATGTTACGAGGAGTCGCTGATCGTCGCGAACGCGTCATCTGGCCTGAAACCTTCGATCATGAATGCGACCCCCTGACACAGAAATCCCTACGACAATCATGAGGTGAAGACTTGCAAACATGAAGCTTCATAGTCACTATGTGTGTACATCCAAGCACGACTGGACTCGTTGTCCGGCCCGGCCCTTGCGGGGTTCCCTTGCTGCATCTACCACTGAGCGTCGCCCTCCCACTCCCGCGCGTACTCCTCGCTCCCGGGCGCCCACGCGCCGCGCGGGTGCGGCCATACGTACCGCAGCCCGCGCACGCACCCGCTCCCGCGTCCACACACCAGCGAGGCGACCACACCGCCTTCTGCGAGATCGCCGAAGCCCACTCCCACGCCTGGCCCGAGATCCGGCGCCTGCCCGGGCCGCTCTACGTCGCCGCCGACCGCCCCAACGGGCTGCACGTCTCATCCGACGACCTCGGCGCGTTCGCCGCAGCGCTCGCCGCCCACCCGCACCGAACCGCCGGCTCCCGCCCCTACCCGCCCCACCCCCGCCAGGCACCGCGGTGACCGCCGCCGGTCCACCCGGGGAACCGCCCACCGCCACCGGCTTCCCCGAAGCCCCCGACCACCCCGGCGAGCACTACCCCTACACCTTCGCCCACGTCACGCCCACCGCCTGGACCCAGGTATGCGACCGCTGCGGCCACCGCACCCGCATCGACACCGCACCGCGTAACCGAACGCGCACCCGGCGCCGCCCCGCGCCTCCCGCGCCGCTGCCCTACCGCGACTACTTCACGATCGGATTCCAGACATGACCACACCCGCCACCATGCCGCCCACGACCATGCCGCCCAAGGCCAGGACGCCGGTGGCCCTACCCGCCCCCGACGCTCGCGCCCAGGCCCACCGCCTCAAAGCCCGCTTCCCCGGCGCGACCTGCTGGCACGGCACCCATACCCGCACCTGGTGGGCGACGCTGCCCGGCCTGCCCCACCTGATCGAAGCGCCCACACCCGCCGCCCTCGCCGACGCACTTGCCCAAGCACTGGCCGCCGCCCACGCACCTCCCATCCCGGCCGACCTGCTCGCGCCCACCCACCGCGTCCCACCCGCCCCCGCCACGTCGCAGCCCGCGTTCCGGACACGCTCCGCCCCGCGCCCCCGCCGCCGACCGGCGCGGCGGCCGTGGTCCCAGCGCCCGGTTCGGCCACAGAGCGCGATGGGGACGACGGCGCCCGTCGGCTGACAACCGACCGGAATCCGACTCACCCGTCCCAGCCGCGCCCCCGTCCGTGACCAGGACGGGGGCGCATGCGCGCACTCAGTACCCGCGCGGAGACCCAGAGTTTTTGGAAATAATACTTCCAGATCGGGTTGACGGAGTCGGCCCCAACTCTTAGGTTTCTTAACACTTCAGGTGCGGATCCGAACACTGAGAGCGAGCCCGGCCCGCATGCACCCGGGTTTGCGTCCTTTCCCCGCTCACGGACGCACGGACACCTGGAAGGAGCCCCTCCGTGACTCCCCGACAAACCCGACACGCCCGCCGCGGCCGGTTCTCCGGCCCCTTCACCCGGTTCCCGCGGCTCTCCGCGGCCCTGGCCGGTGCGGCGGCGCTGTCCACCCTCGGCGTGGCGGCCGCCGCCGGCCCCGCCTTCTTCTCCGGTGCCGAGCCCGCCTCCGCCGCGCCTGCCGCGCAGGGCGAGAGCGCGGCCCAGGCCGAAACCGCAGCGCAGGGCCAGTGGCTCACCGGCTACTGGCACAACTTCAGCAACGGCTCCACCACGATGCCGATCAGCGAAGTCCCCTCCGTCTACAACATGATCGCGGTGGCCTTCGCCGGAAACACCGGAACGCCCGGCGGCATCACCTTCGACGTCGCCGAAGGCCAACTCGGCGGCTACACCGACCAGCAGTTCAAGAGCGACGTCGCCGCCGTCCAGGCCGAGGGCCGCAAGGTCGTGCTGTCCATCGGGGGCCAGAACGGCCACGTGGACGTCACCAACGCCGCCCAGGCGACCGAGTTCGCCAACACCGCCTACGGGCTGATGCAGGAGTACGGGTTCGACGGAGTCGACATCGACCTCGAACACGGCATCAACGCCCGGTACATGGAAGAGGCGCTGCGCCAGCTGCGGGCCAAGGCCGGATCGGACCTGATCATCACCATGGCCCCGCAGACCATCAACATGCAGGGCCCGAGCCACGCCTACTACCAGCTGACGCAGAACATCAGCGACATCCTGACCATCGTCAACATGCAGTACTACAACTCCGGCACCATGCTGGGCTGCGACGACCAGGTCTACTCGCAGGGGACGGTCGACTTCCTGACCGCCCAGGCCTGCATCCAACTGGAAATGGGACTGAGCCCCGACCAGGTGGGACTGGGGCTGCCCGCCACCCCTGCCGCGGCGGGCGGCGGCTACCAGCCGGCCGGCAACGTCATCGACGCCCTGGACTGCCTCGAACAGGGGCGAAACTGCGGCTCCTTCACCCCGAGCGAGCCCTACGGGCCCATCGGCGGTGCTATGACGTGGTCGATCAACTGGGACGCCACGAACGGCTACGCCTTCGCCGACGCGCTGGGCGCCCGGCTGGGGACCGGCTGATCGGCCGAGCAGCGGCAGCCGATCAGCCGCATCCGCGGCGCCGCGTGAGGCGCGGGCGGGCCGTCCGGCCCTGACCCCGCCGGAGGAGGTGGTCGGTCCCGGCGACACATTCCCCCCGCCTGCCGGGACCGACCACCGTCGTATGAGGACACCCCCAACCGAGGACCCCCTATCGGGCTCCCCTCCCGGTCCACTCCCGTCGGCACGCCGACGCCCTGCCCGGACCGGAAGCCCTCACCGAGAGGGTGCGGCGCACCAGACATCCCCTGGCGCCGCACCCTCTCTTCCTTTTGCGCCTCTTTCACCACTTGTCGACGGGCACCGCGCGGCACGGCGCGGGCTCGCCCTGAGCGACGTAGTAAGCCGACGTCCGATGCTCGCCTTCCTGCGGCACGATGTTCTCGATGACCATGGAGTCGCCCGAGTCCACGACGAACGACCACGGCACCTGCGAGCCCACCGCCGGCTGCGACTCCGGTCCCCCTGTCACGCCCGAGTCGCCCGAGTCGCCCGAGTAGGCCTTACCCACCGCGAACTCCCCGTCGCCGCTTTTCTTCCCGGGGAGCACGGTCATGCTGCCCACCCGCAGGTCGGAGGTGCAGCGGGTGCCCGGATCCGGATTCCTGATCTCCACAGTCACCCCCGCCTCCCTCAGGTCGGCGGCCAACGCCCGCTGATCGCCCCTATCGAGCGTCAGTTCCTCGATGCTGACCTCCACGCTCCCGTCCTGCTTCTCCTCGACGGCGTAGGCCGGCGGCGCCGTCGCACCGGGCACCAGCACGAAGCCCGCGGCGACCGCCGCGCCGCCCGCCGCTGCCAGACCCAGGCGCGGGGCGGTGACCAGGCGACGCCGGGGCGCGGACTCCCGCGCGCCTTCCTCGTCCTGCCGGGCCGCGTTCAGCGCGACCTCCCGCTTCAGCTCGCTGAGCAGCCGGTCCTCGAACCGCGACGTCTTGTCCATAGTCATGCCTCTCCCTGTGCTTCCCGTGCGTAGGCGATCCGGACCGGCGGCTGCCCGCTCGGCCGGGCCGGTGCGGCATGCGGATTCGGGACCTGCGCGGGTCCCTGACCGAGCCCCTCCGCCGGTTCGTCCGCGGGTTCCTCCGCGCGCTCCCCCATCCCGGCACGCAGGAACTTGCGCGCCCGGTACAGCCGCACCCGTGCGGTCACCTTGCGGATGCCGAGTGCCGCCGCGGCCTCGGTGACGGTGAGCTGGTCGACCGCGACCAGCTCGATCACCTGACGCTCGCCCTCGGGCAGCTCCGCCAGCGACCGCAGCAGCCGGCGGGCCTCCCCTTCGGCGAGGATGCGCTCTTCCAAGCGGCCGATGTCGTCGGACTCCAGCAGCCGGCGGCCGGCGATGCGGCTGCCGCTGTCGGCCTCGCGCGCGGCGCGACGGCGTTCGGCCGAGACCACGTTGCGCGCGATCCCGAACAGCCACGCCGACTCGTTTCCCAGCTCGGGCCGGAAGGTGTGCGCGGAGTCGACAACCGCCAGGAACACGTCGGCGGTCAGGTCCGCGGCGGTGTGCGGGTCCTCGACCCGCCGCGCCACGAACCGGGTGACCGCGTCGATATGCCGCCGGTAGAACTCCTCGAAGACCTCCGGATCGCGCGCGGCCTCCCGCGGACCCGCGCGTCTGCTGTGCTCACCTGCCACTTGGCGCCTCTCTTACGCATCCTGGTCGCCTTCCGCCTGCGTTCACGGGTACTTGGCGACCGGAAAGCGAAGCGTTACCGCCGCTGGTCGGAGCTTTCACAGAGGTCCGCGGCGGTGTCGGGGCGGGAGGCGGCACGGGCCCGGTCGGGCTCGGGAGCGGTCAGCGGGTGCGTTCGTAGTGGCGGCGCGCCTTTTCGCGGTTGCCGCAGACGGCCATGGAGCACCAGCGGGCGCGGTTGGCGCGGCTGCGGTCGAGTAGGAACAGTCGGCACTCGCCGTTGTCGCAGGGGCGTAGTCGGCCGGGCATCCGCTCCTCGGTGGCGGCCCAGGCGAGTACCGCTTCGACGGCCAGCCGGGCGTGCGGGGGAGTCCGGAGTGTCCACTGCAGACCATCCGAGGTGAACTCCGGAATCCGGTCGACCCCTTCGAGCAGCGGGTTCAATGCGGCCGGGGAGCGTTCTCCCCTGACCACACCCTGCAGGGCGTCCCGCGCTTCGCGCAGCAGCGCCAGTTCCGCGGTGCTGCCGTCGCCGCCGTGCTCCCGCGCCCAGCGCCTGCCCGCGGACGACTCCCCGAGTGCGTCCTGCTCCTCGCCACCGACCAGTGGCCGGCTGTTGAGCAGGTCCAGCAGCACGTCCATCCACCACCACCCCATCTAACCGGATCGAATCCTTTGACAGGTTAGCCCATGTCGTGCTTGTATGACGAACTCCTAACTTGACCAATAGTTCGAAGGGGTTAGACATGGGCTCGGTTCACCACCAGACCGCCACCGTCGAAGGCCACGAGATCTTCTACCGCGAAGCGGGCCCCGCCGACGCGCCCGTGATCGTCCTGCTGCACGGCTACCCGACCAGCTCGTTCATGTTCCGCGAACTCATCCCGCTGCTGGCCGGGGACTACCACGTCGTCGCCCCGGACCACCTCGGCTTCGGCCGCTCCGCCGCTCCCCGCGTGGAGGAGTTCACCTACACCTTCGACGCCCTCGCCGAACTCACCTCGGGCCTGCTCGACCAACTGGGTTTGGACCGCTACGCCCTCTACGTCCAGGACTACGGCGCCCCCATCGGATGGCGCCTCGCGCTCGAACACCCCGAACGGATCTCCGCCCTCGTCACCCAGAACGGCAACGGCTACGAGGACGGTTTCGTCGACTCGTTCTGGACCGACGTCTGGGCCTACGCGGCGAACCCGGGCCCCGGAACCGAGCCCCCCGTCCGCGCCGCCCTGAGCCTCGACGCCATCCGCTGGCAATACGTGCACGGGGTGCCCGACCCGAGCCTCGTCAGCCCGGACACCTGGGAGCACGACTTCGCCCACGTCTCCCGTGAAGGCAACGACGAGGTCCAGTTGGCGCTGTTCCGCGACTACGCGAACAACCGCCCGCTCTACCCGCTACTGCACGAATTCCTGCGCACCAGCGGGATCCCGGTGCTCGCCGTGTGGGGCCGCAACGACGAGATCTTCGGCCCGGCGGGCGCGCGGGCCTTCGCCCGCGACGCCGAGGACGCGGAGGTCCACCTGATCGACGGCGGCCACTTCCTGTTGGAGAGCCACCTGGACGTCGTCGCCGGCTACATGCGCGGCTTCCTCGGGCGGGTGCTGGGTTGAGGAGGTCCGACCGACCACCCGCCCGCGGGGCCTCGCTCATGCCTCGCCGCTGCTGCCGGCGCGTGCGCCACGGGCGAGGATGCGTCGGCGCGCGTCATGCACGAGGCGCGGTGTCGTCGTCTTCGGCCGTCGGAACCGCGCGGCGGCGTTCGTACCTCCGCTGCGCGTCCGCGTGGGCCTGGCGGAGCAGCCCGATCGCGGTTTCGGAGGTGCGCGCCCCCGGAACCACGATGGCGATCCATCCCAGGTCGGCATAGACCGGGTGCGGGATCAGGGTGTCCTCGGCGCCGTAGTCCACCGGCTCCCCGGCGCTCTCCGGACGTGCTCCCAAAAGCTCGGCGGACCTCTCCTTGCCGACGTGGACGTTGAGACGCCACCGCCCCGGGTCGTCGAGCCCGGAAACCGGCTCGTCGGGGTAGTCCTTCGTGACGATCGTGGCATAGGGCTGCTCGCGACGGGGCACCTGCCCGTCGGGGGCGTAGTAGAAGAAGTGGTCGCCCCAGGCGATCTCCGGGTACTCGCTGCCCGCTGTCGGCGCGAGTTCGAGGACGCCGTCGAACCCGCGCACCGTGTCGAGGATCTGTTCCATACGCATACTTCAAGTGTGAGGTTGAAGTGCTTATGGAGGGTTTTGCATGGCTGACCCCGGTGGATCGGCGGATGGGCTCGGCATGTCCGCGGTGTCGGCGGCCACGGGCTACTCGCGCCAGCAGATCCGTGACCTGGAAGCCCTCGGCGTCATCCCCGCCGCGCACCGAGCCCCCAACGGCTACCGCCGCTTCTCCCCCACCCATGTCCGCGACCTGCGTGCCTACCGGGATCTCGCAACCGCGGTGGGACCGGTGGAGGCCCGCCGGACCATGGCGCTGATCCGCACCGCGGCGCCGGACGAGGCGGCGGCCGCGGTGGCTTCACTCCACGCACGGCTGAACCGGGAGCGGGAGGAGGCGCTCGCGGCGCAGCGGGCGCTGCGCGCCGTCCGCGCCGAGGCGGCACTCGACTCCCCACCGGCCGCCGGAGACGCGATGACCATCACCGAACTGGCCGACGCGCTCGGCGTGCGCACCTCGACGCTCCGCTTCTGGGACAAGGCCGGGCTCGTGACACCGGAGCGCGTGACCGCGAAAGCGGGATCGGCGCGCCGCTACCCGCTCCAGGCGATCCGCGAGGCCCGCATCACCGCGGCGCTGAGGACTGCCGGCTACCGCGTCCCCGACGTCCGGCGAGCCATGGCCGCCGTCCGGGATCTGCACGACGTCGGCCGGTCGCTGGGCGCCCTCGAAGCCAGAGTCGACTCCATCGCACGGCGCACGCTGGCGCTGCTGCGCGCCGGCACGACGCTCGCCGACATCATCGCGCCCGAGCACCGGCCGGGCCGCACCGGCGACCCGGCTGCCGGCGACGCCGCCCCCCGCCGCGCATAGGCCGATAAGGCCGATCAACTGCGCGGCGGCAGCGACGGCTTGGGTCCCGCGTCGGTGCGGCGACGCACCGACGCGGCGCTTCCCCGGGCAGAGCGGACTCAGACCACAGGCAGCCGCATCCCGCGGACGCTCTGCGCAACCCCGTCGCTGGCCTCGGCGATCTCGCGGCGCTCGGGCGGGACCTCGCCGTAGAGGGTGGTGCGCTGGCGCAGCGGGCGGCCGGTGGGCTCGATCAGGGCGCGGATGTCGCCGATGGTCTTGAACGAGCCGTTGTCGGATCCGGCCATGCGGCTGATGGTCTCCTCCATCAGTGTCCCGCCGACGTCGTTCACGCCCCCGGCGAGCAGTTGGCGGCAGGTGTCCTCGGCCAGCTTCACCCACGAGCACTGGATGTTGTCGATCGTGCCGTGCAGCAGCAGCCGCGCGAGCGCGTGCACGGCCCGGTTCTCCCGGACGGTGGGGCCGGTGCGCGCGAGCCCGGCCAGATAGATCGGGGCGCTGGTGTGCACGAACGGCAGCGGCACGAACTCGGTGAAGCCGGGGCGGCCGTTGCGCTCCAGCGAGCGCTGCTGAAGCGAGCGCAGCAGTTTGATGTGGGCGACCCAGTGTTCGGGGGTGTCGACGTGGCCGTACATCATCGTGGAGGTGGTGGGGATGCCCAGGTCGTGGGCGGTGGTGACCACGTCGACCCAGGCCGAGGCGGGCAGCTTGCCCTTGGTCAGCACCCAGCGGACGTCGTCGTCCAGGATTTCGGCGGCGGTGCCCGGCAGCGAGTCGACACCGGCGTCGCGCGCCCGCTCCAGCCACGCCTTCACGGAGGAGTCGGTGCGCGCGGCGCCGTTGACCACCTCCATCGGGCTGAACGCGTGCACGTGGATGCCGGGGACGCGCTCCTTCACCGCGCGGGCGAGGTCGAAGTAGGCGGTGCCGGGCAGGTCGGGGTGGATGCCGCCCTGCATGCACACCTCGCTCGCGCCCGCTTCCCACGCCTCGGCGGCCCGGTCGGCGACCTGGTCCAAGGAGAGGGTGTAGGCGTCGGCGTCGCTGCGCCGCTGGGCGAAGGCGCAGAAGCGGCAGCCGGTGTAGCAGACGTTGGTGAAGTTGATGTTGCGGGTGACGACGAAGGTCACGTCGTCGCCGACGGTGTCGTGGCGCACGGCGTCGGCCAGGCCCGCCAGCTCCTCCAGCTCGTCGCCGTGGGCGTGCAGCAGCGCCAGCGACTCCTCGTCGGTGAGGGCGGCGGGATCGCGTTCGGCGCGAGTGAGGGCGGCGCGGATCTCGGGGTCGAAGCGGCGGGGCGCACCGACACCCAGCGCGGGGCGGGGCATGCGCTCGCGCAGCTGCTCCCAGTCGCCGTAGACGGCGTCGAAGTCCCCGCGGACCTCTGCGGTGCGGCCCTCGGTGTCGATGGCGGTGTGCAGGTCGGTGCGGCCGGATCCGGCCTCCTGCGGCTCGGGCTCCTGCCAGGGGCGGCCGACGACGCCGGCGTCCTCGCGGGCCAGGCCGGTACCGGGTTCGGCGAGCGCGGCGACGTGGGCCGACACCCGCGGGTCCAGCCACGGCTCGCCCTGGCGGACGTACTCGGGATAGACCGTGAGCCGCTCGCGCAGGGTGAACCCCGCTTCGGCGGTGCGCCGGGCCAACTCGTCGATCTGCGGCCACGGGCGCTCGGGGTTGACGTGGTCGGGAGTCAGCGGGGAGACGCCGCCCCAGTCGTCGATCCCGGCGCGCAGCATGAGCGCGTACTGGTCGCCGATGAGGTTGGGCGGCGCCTGCACGCGCGCCTTGGCGCCCATGACCAGGCGGGTGACGGCGACGGTGGCGGCCAGCTCGGCCATCTCCGCGTCGGGGCGGTGCATCATCGCGGTGTCGGGCTTGGCCCGGAAGTTCTGCACGATGACCTCTTGGATCGCGCCGTACTCGCGGGCGGCTCGGCGCATGGCGAAGACCGCGTCGGCGCGCTCGGCGGTGTTCTCGCCGATGCCGATGAGGATGCCGGTGGTGAAGGGCACTGTGCTGCGGCCGGCGTCCTCCAGTACGCGCAGCCGCACGGCGGGGTCCTTGTCGGGGCTGCCGTAGTGGGCTTGGCCGCGCTCGGTGAACAGCCGCTCGGAGGTGGTCTCCAGCATCATGCCCATCGAGGGGGCCACGGGCTTGAGCCGCTGGAAGTCGGACCAGGACAACACGCCCGGGTTGAGGTGGGGCAGCAGGCCGGTCTCCTCCAGGACCAGAATGGCCATGGCGCGGACGTAGGAGAGGGTGTCCTCGTAGCCGCGCTCGTCGAGCCACCGGGCGGCCTGGCGCCAGCGGTCCTCGGGGCGGTCGCCCAGCGTGAACAGGGCCTCCTTGCAGCCCATGGCGGCGCCTTGGCGGGCGATCTCCAGCACCTCGTCGGGCGAGAGGTAGGGGGCGTCCAGGTGGCCGGGCGCGGTGGCGAAGGTGCAGTAGTGGCAGCGGTCGCGGCACAGCCGGGTGAGAGGGATGAACACCTTGCGGCTGTAGGTGACGACGCCGGGGCGCCCGGCGGCCTCCAGCCCGGCGTCGCGGACGCGCCCGGCGTGGTCGAGCAGCGCGTCGAGGTCGTCGCCGCGGGCCTGCAGCAGCACCTCGGCCTCGGCGTGGTCGAGAGTCTTGCCGTCGCGCGCCCGAGCCAGCGCACGGCGCATGGACGAGGGTGCGGGGGCGGATTCGGAGTCCCGATGTCCAGCACTTGTCATGGCCCGCACGATACGGCGGCGGCCCCGGCCCTCCCAGCGCGCCCCGCCGTGTGTGCACGGGCCCACTCGGCGGGGCCGGCCTCAACTCCCCCGCGGCCGCCGGCGACCGAAGCCGCCCTCGGTGTTGATGATCTGGCCGGTGATCCATCGCGCCTCGTCGCTCACCAGCCAACTGATCAGCCGCGCCGGGTCGTCCGGTTCGCCGAAGCGGCCGAAGGGGAACATGGGCGCGATCTCGCGCCACTTCTCGTCGGTCAGGTATCCCGTGTCGACCGGACCGGGGTTGACCGTGTTGAGGCGGATGCGCTGATCGGCCAGCTGGTCGGCGAGGGTCGTCGTGATGCCCGCGAGCGCCGCCTTGGCCGCGCCGTAGGCGACCTCGCCCGGGAGCGGGCCGAGCTGCTGCCCGGAGGTCATGAACACGACCGCGCCGCCGTCCCGTCCGTCGTGCCGGTCGGCGAACGCCTGGGTGAGCAGGATGGGGGCGCGCGCGTCGACCGCCCAGTGCCGGTCGAGGTCCGCTTCGGTCAGCTCGCCCAGCGGGCCGTCCCGGCCGTTCAGGGCGTGGTTGCAGACCAGGATGTCCACGTGGCCGAACTCGGCTGCGGCGGCGTCGATCACGCGCTGCGCCGCACCCGGCTCGGCGAGGTCGGCGTGCGTGTCGGCCACGCGCGCGTCCTCGGCGGCGAGGCACGAGCGCACGCCGTCCAGGACGGCGCTGAGGTCGTCGGCGCCGCAGTCCTGTTCGCGGTCGTGCGGCTGGAAGTGGTGCAGGAACACGCTCGCACCCCAGGCGGCCAGGCGGCAGGCGACGGCGTAGCCGATGCCGCCGCGCCGACTCACACCCGTGACCACCGCGGTCCGGCCGCGCAGCGGGTGCGGCTCCCGCGCCCCTCGATCAGGACCGTGCTCGCTCATGCGGCCGATCCTCGCAGGCGCGCATACGGCGGGCGAGGGGTTTTCCGCGCGGCTGCGGGACCGGGCGCGGCGCCGTCGGCGACCGGGCAGGGCGGACAACCGCGACGGGATCAGCCGTCGTCTGACCGCCTGCGGGCGCGGATCAGCACGATGCTGCCGCGGGTGTTGGGACTGCGGGCGTCGCCCAGGGCGATCAGCGGGGCCAGCGGCGCGGCGGCGTTGAAGCCGACACGGCCGCCGTGGGCCGAGACCGACAGGTAGGTGCGCTCGGCCAGGGCGCCGCGGAACTGGTAGGTGTGCTCCAGCACGTCCAGGCCGTGTGCGTCGAGAGCGGACGTGAGCGACTCGTGGGTGTAGGTCTGCTTTACGTGGTAGCGGCGGCTGTGCGCGGCGAACAGGTGCGGCCAGCGTTCGCGGCGCGACAGGCAGTCGGCCGACATCACCAGTTCGCCGCCGGGCTTGAGCACCCGCGCCATCTCGCCGAGCGCGGCGGGGCCGTCGTCGAAGTGCTCGATGGCGCAGATGGAGAGCACCTTGTCCACCGAGGCGTCGAGCAGCGGCAGCCGCAGCGCGTCGCCCTCCACCAGCGCGGGCGCGTGGCGCAGGGTGGCGCCGCGCAGCATCTTGGAGCGGGCGAGGTCGACGGACAGGGCGTCGGCGCCGCGGCGGCGGGCCTGGCCCGCCCAGTAGCCGTCGCCGCCGGCGACGTCCAGCACGGTCTGCCCGCGCAGGTCCGGGCCCAGCCAGCGCAGCAGCGTGTTGGCCTCCCGGTAGCGGCAGACATGGACCTGGTGACCGGCGAAAGCGACGACGTCAGGCATTCCCACGCGGGACAGCCTACGGGAACGCGTCGGTCCGCGGACGCGCCAGGTGCGCGGCAGCGGTGCGGATGCGCTGCCCGGTGAACGCGGTGTTGCGGCGCGTCAGCGATCTGTCAGGGGCGCGGAAGCGGCCAAGGCTAGCGTTTCCGAAACAGCCGCCGCAGGTGGGACGTGCGGCCCGGCGCCCGGTGCAGCGGGCATGCGGAGGAGAGTGGGATGCCGACGGGGACACCGCCGTCCTGGGAGACCGTGGTCGAGGGCGCTGGCGACGGCGCGCCGCGCCTGGCGGTGCGCCGCCGCGACGGGACGGGCGTGCCGCTGGTGCTGCTGCACGGGCTGGGCGGCACGTTGGAGGAGTGGGAACCGGTGGCGGACCTGCTCGCGCCGCGGCATCCGGTCTACGCCGTCGACCAGCGCGGCCACGGCCGATCCGAGGACAGCGCCCCGACCGTCGAGGGCCACCTGGCCGACCTGGCCCGGCTCGTCGACCGGTTCGGGCTGCACACGCCCGTGGTGGTGGGCCACGACATGGGCGGGGTGCTGGCCGCCCTCTTCGCGACGCGCCGTCGCGACCTGACCGCGGTGGTCGGTATCGACGCGTACGGATGGCCGCGCGCCGACGCCGTGGCCGAGCACCTCGGGCTGGGCTGTGCCGAGGCGGCCGCCAATGCCGCGGCCGCCCGCGCCTTCGTCGTCGACCAGATGGCGGCGGCCTTCTCCCCCATGCCCGCTCGGGTCTTCGACCGGCTGCTGGAGAGCTACCAGGGCGGCGCGTTCGGGCTGCCCGGTGTGGTGCTGCAGGCGACGACGCTGCGCGCGGCGGCGCGCGAGGACCATCTCGTCTCCCCGCGCCCCGGCCCGCGGGCGCTGCGCGCGCTGTGCGCGGAATTCGGCGCCTACGACACCGGACTCCTCGCCGCCGGCCTGCGGGTGCCGTACCTGAGCCTGGTGGCGCTGCGCCCGCCGCCCCGGATTCCCGGCGCCCCGGCCCGGTTCAACGAGATCCTGGCCGCCCAGGCGGCCCGCGAGCTGGCTACCTCCGCGCACCGCCGCACGCCGCGGAGCCTGGACGCGGCACCGCCGAGCCACCTGACAAGCCCCGCTGCGGTCGCGGAGGAGATCGAGCGCTTCCTCGCGGAGCTTCCCCGCTGAGCGCGAGGTTGGACGGGTGCTCGGTCGGCTGCGGCAATGCGGTCGCGGGCGCGAAGCGCCGTTCCCGGCTTGCCGCCGAACGGCGGGCGATCCGCCCCTGCAACGCCGCACCCCGCCCAGGGGGCGGCCGGTAGCAGACCGTCCGCAAGGTGTGCGGACTACCCTGGCCGGGTGTTGAACCGCCTTCGCGCCAACCGGTGGGTGCGCCTGGTCGTCGTCATGGTCGTGCTGGGCTGTGCCGGAGCCGCGTTGTACAGCCGATGGGGCGAGGCGCGCGACGCGTTGGCCGCGCTGTCGCCGTGGGCCGTCGCCGGTTCGGCGGTGGGGGCCCTGGCAGGGCTCGGCGCGCAGATGATGGCGTGGCGGGCGGTGCTGGCCGACCTCGGGTCGCGCCTTCCCGTCGACACGGCGGCGCGGATCATGTTCCTCGGTCAACTCGGCAAGTACCTGCCCGGCTCGGTGTGGGCGTTCGTGGCGCAGGTGGAACTGGCCCGCGACTACGACGTGGCACGGCAGCGCGGCGTGACCGCGACCGTGCTCGCGGTGGCGGTGACCCTGACGGTGAACCTGGCGGTGGCGGCGGGCACGCTGCCGTTCGTCAGCGCCGAGGCCGCCCGCCGCTGGTGGTGGGTACTGGGCCTGGCGCCGGTACTTCTGGTGCTGCTGCATCCGCGGGTGGTGACCGCCTTCTTCCACACGGCGGTGCGCGTCGTGCGCCGCACACGCGCGAAGAACCGGTCGCTGCCCGACGACGGCGAACTCGAACACATCAGCGGACGCGGCATGGCCGCGGCCCTGGGCTGGTCGCTGGCGGCCTGGGTGCCGCTGTCGCTGCACGTGTGGACGCTGGTCACCGCCGCCGGCGGCGGAGCGGACGTCCGCGCGCTGCCCGCTGCGGCCGGAGCTTACGCGCTGGCCTGGACGCTGGGTGTGCTGGTCGTCTTCGCCCCGGCCGGGTTGGGCGTGCGGGAGCTCGTGCTCGTGGTGGGCCTCGCGCCGGTCCTCGACCCCGGCTCGGCCCTCGTCGTCGCCGCGCTCTCCCGGTTGATCATGACGGCCGCCGACCTGCTGTGGGCGGGCGGAGCGCTCCTCGCCACCCGCTCGGCGGCGAAGCGGCCCGGTGCCCCGGCAGCGGGCGGCCGCGGTCGGGTGGACGGCTCCGCTTCCGGACGAAACGACGGCGACGCGCCTGCGGGCTGAACCGTCCGGCGCCCGGCCCCTTCCGCTGTGCCGGAGAACCGCCGACGCCACCTGGAACTCCGCAGCGCCGGTGCTGTCACAGGTGGAGCGCAAAACCTGGCACCGAGCCCGGTAGGCGCGCCCACCCGCCCCGTTGCGGAAACCTGAAGTTCCGGTGAGAATCCTGTGTGAAAGCTGAGCGAACGTATCCGCAACCATGCGCGTATTCGACCCGGCCCCCGAAGGCGTCCGGCCACACTGTGCCTGGTGCTCCCCGGGTCCGCCCGCTCCCGTGGAGGATTTCTCCCTACTCCAACCTCGCAAGGGACATCCCGTGGTCATGAACCGGATACGCCGCTTCGTGCGCCGCCACCTGAGGGCGCGCCAGGCGGAACAGAAGCGTTCCGACCGGCCCCAACAGGACCGCCCGCCACAGCCTCCCGTCGAGGTCCAACGGACCCCGCCGCCTCCCCCGGCGCGCGAGTTCGAACTCCCCCTCCCCCGCCGCGACGGCGACCTGGACGCCGAACCAGCGGCACTGGCCTTCTCCGCCCCACGCGGGCTTTGGGTACCGCGCAAGCTCGAAAACCGGGGACTCGCCGGCTTCGAGCCCGAGACCGTCGCCTGCTTCCTCGCCGCGCTGGACTACGCCCGCCCGGGGGCGGTGCTCGACGTGGGCGCGAACGTGGGGCTGTACGGACTGCTCGCCGCAGCACGCTGCCACCGTGCCGTGTACTCCTTCGAACCCACCCCGCGCGTCGCGGCGGCCGCGCGGAAGCTGGCCGCGGCCAACGACCTCCCCGTGGAGGTGGTGGAGCTGGCGATGAGCGACCGCAGCGGGGAGGCCGCACTCTCGATCTCGTCGATGTCGGACGCGTCCAACTCGCTCGCTGAGGGCTTTCGCCCTTCGACCGACCGGATCCAGGTGGAGGTGGACACACTGTCCGGCTGGTGCGAGCGCACCGGCACATCGCCGGCTGTCATCAAAATCGACACCGAGACCACAGAACCGGATGTCATCGCCGGGGGACATGATGTGCTGCGGGAGTCCCGCCCGTGGGTGTTCTGCGAGGTCCTGCCCGGCCACGGCGCCGAGAAGCGCCTGATGGAGTCGCTGCGGCCGCTCGGCTACACCTGGTATCAGCTGAACGGGGAACTGCCCGCACCGGCACCCGCCACCATCGACGGCCCCGGCGCCGACCACCACCAGCGCATGTGGCTCTTCGCACCGGAACGGCCGACGGACGCCATGTGGAAACGCGCCGACGAGTGGAGCCGCGCCCTGCGGGATTGCGCACCGGTCCCGGCGGAAACCTCGCATGAGCCTGCCTGACGCCGGGGCTTGCGGCCCTGCGCTCAGACCTCCGGGGGCGCGATGTTGCCGCGGTCGAGCGGGCCCGCGGTGTCGTCACCGTCTCCGCCTGCGGACTCACCACCGCGCAGGGGCGGGACCCAGCCCGCCTCCGGGTCGTAGCGGCGCACGACCCGGCCGGGGATACCGGCGACCACGCTGTGGTCCGGGTACTCGCCGGGGCGCACCACCGTGGCGGCGGCGACGACGCAGTTGCGCCCCAGCCGCACGCCCGGCAGCACGACGGCGTTGGCGCCGATCCAGGTGCCGTCGCCGATGCGCACCGGGTCGTCGGCGGGCCACTGGCGGCCGACCGGGACGTCGACGTCGGTGTAGACGTGGTTCTGGTCGGTGATGTAGACGTAGGGGCCGGTGAAGACGTCGTCGCCCAACTCGATGGAGCGGTGCGCCACGACGTGCGAACCGCGCCCGATCGTGCAGCCGTCGCCGATGCGGATGAGCGGCCCGGCCGCGCCCAGCTCCTGACCGGGCACCATGCCCGCGGTGAGGGTGATGTCGGCGCCCAGCAGCGTGTGCGCCCCGAGGGCGATCCACCGTTCGCCGAAGACGGTCGCGGGCGGGAAGGCGATCGAGGTTCCCGGCCCGTAGGCGGCGAACCGCCGCGCGGCCCGAGAGCCCGAGCGTACGTCGGCGTGGCGCCGCGCCCAGGACCACAGTGTGCGCAGCACCCAGGACACCAGTCGTGACACCCGCATCCCTATCTACTGGCCGGTAACAAGGGGCGTCTGCGATTATGCACGTCGGCCCCATACCGGCGGACGCCGCCCCGGCGCACCCGCGCCCCGCGACGGCGCCGCCGCGCCCGGGCGGGCGGCGCCCCGCACCACCCGTCCCGGACCGCGTCAGCCCGAAAGGTGGGCCAGCACGTCCTGGCGGGTCAGCACCCCCGAGGGCTTGCCGTCCATCAGCACCACGACCGCGCCGGCCTGCTGCAGCAGCTCCACGCACCGGCTGACCGGCTCTCCCGAACCCACTACCGGCAGCGCGGCGCCCATGTGCTGCTCGACCGACTCCTCCAGGCGCGCGCGCTCGTTGAACAGCGAGTCGAGCACGTCGCGCTCGGCGATGGCGCCCACCACCTCGGCGGCCATGACCGGCGGCTCCTCCTTCATCACCGGAAGCTGGGAGACGCCGTACTCGCGCATGATCGACACCGCCGTGCCGACGGTCTCGTGCGGGTGGATGTGCACGAACTCCGGCATCTCGCGGCCCTTGGAGGCGAGCACGTCGGCGGCGGTGGGCTCCTCGGTCTCCTCGGCGAGGAAGCCGAAGTCGGCCATCCACTCGTCGTTGAAGATCTTGCCCAGGTAGCCGCGGCCGCCGTCGGGCAGCAGGACCACGATGACGTCGTCGGGTCCGCACCGCTCGGCCACGCGCAGCGCGGCGACCACGGCGAGCCCGCAGGAGCCGCCCACCAGCAGCGTCTCGTCGCGCGCCAGGCGGCGGGTCATCAGGAACGAGTCCTTGTCGCTGACGGGCACGACCTCGTCGCAGACCGAGGGGTCGTAGGTCTCGGGCCAGATGTCCTCGCCCACGCCTTCGACGAGGTAGGGCCGCCCGCTCCCGCCGGAGTAGACCGAGCCCTCGGGGTCGGCGCCGATGATCTTCACCCGGCCCTCGGAGACCTCCTTGAGGTAGCGCCCGGCGCCGGTGATGGTGCCGCCGGTGCCGATACCGACGACCAGGTGGGTGACGCGCCCCTCGGTCTGCTCCCAGATCTCCGGGCCGGTGGTGCGGTAGTGGGACTCCGGGTTGGCCTTGTTGGCGTACTGGTTGGGCTTCCACGCGTTGGGGATGGTCTGGGCCATCCGCTCGGAGACGGAGTAGTAGGAGTCGGGGTGGTCGGGGGCGACCGTGGTCGGGCACACCACCACCTCGGCGCCGTACGCGCGCAGCACGGCGAGCTTGTCGTTGCCCACCTTGTCGGGGCAGACGAACACGCAGCGGTAGCCCTTCTCGGCGGCGACGATGGCCAGGCCGACGCCGGTGTTGCCGGAAGTGGGCTCGACGATGGTGCCACCGGGCTGCAGTTCGCCGGTCTTCTCGGCGTCCTCGACCATCCGCAGCGCGATCCGGTCCTTGACCGAGCCGCCGGGGTTGAAGTACTCGACCTTGGCCAGCACGGTCGGGGCGAGCCCGCTCGTCACCTTGTTCAGCCGCAGCAGCGGAGTGTCCCCCACGAGGTCGATCAAGTTGTTGTGCACCCGCATTGCTGAGCCCCTCTCACGTGCAGCGCCATCGCTCGGCGGCCCGCCCGGTGCGCGGGAGCGGCCGCTGCCCCGACTGTAACGGCCCCGGTTCGGCGCTCCGCGTTCGCCGTCGAGCGGGAACGCGGACGCCGAGCGCGGCGCGCCGCGGTGGGCCCGCTACCCCGGCGGGGTCTTGTTGTTACCCCGCTAAAGCGTCGGTGACACGCCGGAAGCGCGGTGACGCACAGCTTGTGAACGACTCCGCGGGCGGGAACACCCTTTTCAGGACCACCGTTTTTCCATCGGGTACGGACGCAACAGCCGCCCGCCGATGAGGCGCTCGCCGCGCGGTGCCGCCGGTCGCACGGCGGGCTCGCGGGTGCCTTACGGGCGGGCGGCGACAACCGACCGCTCGACGCAGGGAGGCGGAGATGGTGCTGCGCGCCGCACAGGCCAGGAGGATCGCCGCGGCCACGGCGTTCGGTGGAGGCGGCCTGACGCTGCTGGGGGCCACGACCGTTGGCCTGCTGTACCTGCAGGCGCGGATGGCGGTGAAGGCGGTCGGCTTCACCGAGTGGAAGGCCCCGCGGGTCAACGGCGTCTACGGGCGCGGCCCGGGCGAGCCGCTGACGTTCGCGATGATGGGCGACTCCACCGCGGTGGGCTTCGCGGTCGCCGAGGCGGCACACACGCCGGGCAGCATGCTCGCCTCGGGCATCGCCGCGGTCGCCGACCGGCCGGTGCGGCTGCGCCGCGTCGCCCGCATCGGCGCCACCTCGGCCCAGTTGGGCGCGCAGGTGGAGAAACTGCGCGGTCGGCGGCCGGACGTGGCGGTGATCTTCATCGGCGCCAACGACGTCATCCACCGCCTGCGCCCGGCCGACTCGGTGCGCCACCTGCGCGAGGCCGTGCGCGAACTCGTCGCCGGGGGCACTGCCGTCGTTGTGGGCACGTGCCCCGACCTGGGCACCATCCAGCCGATCGGGCAGCCGCTGCGCTACATCGCCCAGCGCGCCTCGCGCCAGCTCGCCGCCGCGCAGACGATCGCGGTCGTCGAGGAGGGCGGCCGGACGGTGTCGTTGGGCAACCTGCTCGCACCCGACTTTCTGGCCCGTCCCGACGAGATGTTCGGACCCGACCGCTTCCACCCCTCCGCGGAGGGCTACGCCTACGCCGCGGCAGCCGTGCTGCCCTCCGCCTGCTCGGCGCTGGGCCTGCTGCCGCCCGTTGCCGAGGGCCCCGAGGCCGACGCCGGGGAGGGCGTGCTGCCGGTGCACCGCGCCGCCGCCGAAGCTGCCGAGGAGGGCGGCAGCGAGGTCAGCCGGGCCCGCGTGGGGACCCCCGAGCGCGGGGTGCGCGGCCGCTGGGCCGCTCTCATCCGCCGGCCGTGGAGCTCGCAGCCCGCGCAGCAGGACGGCGCGGAGCAGCCCGCCCGGCAGGCGCCGAAGCAGGAGCGCAGCGAGGGTGACACGAACCCGGGCGCGGGTAGCGGCGCCGACGCGCCCGGCAATGCCACCCCGGAGGTGAGCGAAAGCTCCGCGAGAGGTTAACGTCGGGTATCACACCGACAGACCTACTGGTCGGTAACCGCCTCGTAGAAAGGCCGCGGACATGCCCGAAGCCGTCATCGTCGCGACCGCGCGTTCGCCCATCGGACGCGCCTTCAAAGGCTCGCTCAAAGACATCCGCCCCGACGACATCACCGCGCAGATCGTCTCCGCCGCGCTGGCCAAGGTCCCGCAGCTGAACCCGTCGAGCATCGACGACCTCATGCTGGGCTGCGGCCTCCCCGGCGGCGAGCAGGGCCACAACCTCGCCCGCATCGTCGCGGTCCAGCTGGGTCTGGACGAGGTGCCCGGCACCACGCTGACCCGCTACTGCTCCTCCTCGCTGCAGACCACCCGGATGGCCTACCACGCCATCAAGGCCGGCGAAGGCGACGTGTTCGTCTCCGCGGGCGTGGAGATGGTCAGCCGCTTCACCAAGGGCAACAGCGACTCCCTGCCCGACACCAAGAACCCGGTGTTCGCCGACGCCGAGGAGCGCACCGCCAAGCGCGCCGAGGGCGGCGCCGAGATCTGGCGCGACCCGCGCGACAACGACCAGCTGCCCGACGTCTACATCGCCATGGGCCAGACCGCCGAGAACGTCGCACAGATCCGCGGCGTGTCGCGGCAGCGCCAGGACGAGTTCGGCGTGCGCTCGCAGAACCTGGCCGAGCGCTCCATCGACAACGGGTTCTGGAGCCGGGAGATCGCCCCCGTCACCCTGCCCGACGGCTCGATCGCCGACACCGACGACGGCCCGCGCCGCGGCACGACCTACGAGAAGGTCTCCGAGCTGCAGCCGGTGTTCCGCCCCGACGGCACTGTCACCGCCGGCAACTGCTGCCCGCTCAACGACGGCGCCGCCGCGGTCGTCGTCATGAGCGACACCAAGGCCGCCCAGCTGGGCCTGACCCCGATCGCGCGCATCGTCTCGACCGGTGTCAGCGCACTGTCCCCGGAGGTCATGGGCCTGGGTCCGGTTGAAGCGTCGCGCCAGGCGCTGGCCCGCGCGAACATGAGCATCGGCGACATCGACCTGATCGAGATCAACGAGGCCTTCGCCGCGCAGGTGCTGCCCTCCGCCGACGACCTGGAGATCGACATCGAGAACCAGCTCAACGTCAACGGCGGCGCCATCGCGGTGGGCCACCCCTTCGGCATGACCGGCGCCCGCATCACCGGCACGCTGCTCAACGGCCTCGACTTCCACGACAAGACGTTCGGCCTGGAGGCCATGTGCGTCGGCGGCGGGCAGGGCATGGCCGCCGTCTTCGAGCGGCTGAGCTGAGCCGCCCCGGCGCGGCGGGCCGCCGCTTCACGGCCGGGGGGTATTCCGCCCCCGGCCACCGCCGACCCCACCGTGCCACCCCGGCCGGGCCGAAGTGGGGCGAGGCTCCGGCGAGGGCGAGTGCGCTACTGCAGCGGAATCGCGCCGCTCGCGGCGGGGCTCCGGCCGGAGGCGACGCGAACCCCGGCACCGCCGGGGGTGTGGGCGCCGGGAGACATCCGGGCGAACGCTGGGTGACGAAAGCGGGACGAGCGACCGAAAAAACCGGTGGTAAAAGACCGCCTGCAGGTCTTGTCCGAACCGTGATCCTGATGCAGTGTCGCAGGTAAGTGCCACTCACCTACGGAGGTGCCAATGTCGGTAACCCACTCGCCGGAGATGCACGCGCAGCTTATCGCCCGGATCCCGACCGTCACCGGCCGCGAACTCAGCGAGTGGTTCGACACTCTGGAGGAAGGCCCCGGTCTCTCCCGCTGCTTGGAGCGCACCAACTGGCTGGCCGACGAGTACAACCTCAGTCACGGCTACGCCCAGGCGATCGTCCAGGAGTACGACCGGCGCCGCCGCAACCGTACGCCCATCCCGAACCAGCGCACCTGATGCCCGCTGTGCCGATGATCCCGTGCGGCCCGCCGCAGCACGACGACGCCCCGTCCGGTGCGACCGGACGGGGCGTCGTCGTGTAGGCGCTCCGACGTGCCAGGACCCGAAGACGTGCCGGGCTCCGCGGTAGTGCCGCGGAGCCGCACGTCCGGCGGCCGCTAGTCGGCCGCTACTCGCTGAAGAGCGACTTCAGGATCCACAGCAGCCGCAGGATCTCGATGTAGAGCCAGACCAGCGTCACGGTCAGGCCGAAGGCGAGCTGCCAGGAGAACTTCCGCGGCAGGCCCATGTTCAGCGCGTCCTCGACAGCGCGGAACTCGATCATCAGCATCGCCGCGGCCAGCGTGACCGCGATGAGCGAGATGCCCAGCCCCAGCATGGAGGGCTCACGCAGGCCGAACCCGCCCGGCATGAACAGCGCGGCCACGAAGTTGGCCAGCAGCAGCACCAGCAGGCCCAGCGTCGCGGCTGCGACGACCTTGATGAAGGTGTTGGTGACCCGGATGATCCGGAAGCGGTAGACGGCCAGCACCGCGCCCGCGGCGAACAGGGTGCCGAAGACCGCCTGGGTCACCAGCGAGCCCATGGCCGCGCCGTTCTGGGCCATCAGCGACCGTTCGAGCAGACCGCTGAGGCCGCCGACGAACAGCCCCTCCAGCGCGCCGTAAGTCAGGATCAGCGCCGGGTTCGTGGACTGGCGGAACGCGATCACCAGGCCCAGCACGAGTCCGCCGAGGACGCCGAGCAGCGCCAGGCCCAGTGCCAGCGGGTTGCCCGCGACCGCCAGGAAGTAGGTGGGCACGGCCGTCAGCACGACCAGGCCCAGCGTCATCGAGGTGCGCACGACGACGTCGTCGATGCTCATCCGCTCCGCGGGCGAGGTCGCCTGCGGACCGTAGCCCGGCTGGGGGTAGCCGGGCTGTGCGTAACCGGGCTGCGGGTGGCCGTAGCCCTGCTGGGGGTAGGTCTGGCCGTAGGGCTGCTGGTAGCCCGCCTGATAGGGCGCGCCCTGGCCGTACGGCGACTGGCCGGACCGCATCGCCCGCTTGAGAACGGGGTTCGAACTCCTCAACCGCATGTCTGCGCAAGCCTTTCCAGGGCGTCACGTGTATGCCGCTAACGTAACGCACGGCGACCCGATCCGGTTCCCTTCTCCGCGTCACAGCTCGGACTCGCCACCGGATCCCGCGGTCGCCGAGCGGATCAGGCCGCCGGGTGCGCGGGCCGCGCTCAGCGGTCGCTGACCAGCGAGCGCGCGAAGAACGCCACGTTGGCCGGGCGCTCGGCCAGGCGGCGCATGAAGTAGCCGTACCACTGGTCGCCGTAGGGCACGTAGACCCGCATGCGGCGACCCTGCGCGGCGATGCTGCGCTGCTCGTTCTCCCGGATGCCGTAGAGCATCTGGTGCTCGTAGCCGGCGGGGCCGCGGCCGCAGCCGTCGGCCAGCGTGCGGGCGATCCCCACCAGCCGGGGGTCGTGGGTGGCCACCATCGGGTAGCCCTCGCCAGCCATGAGGGTGCGCAGGCAGCGCACGTAGGAGCGGTCGACCTCGGCTTTGTCGCGGTAGGCGACCGAGGCGGGCTCGTCGTAGGCGCCCTTGCACAACCGCACCCGCGAGCCGGCGCCGGCGAAGTCGCGGCAGTCGGCCTCGGTGCGGTGCAGGTACGCCTGCAGCACCGCGCCCACCCACGGGAAGTCCGCCCGCAACTCGGCCAGGACGGCCAGCGTGGAGTCGACCGTGGTGTGGTCCTCCATATCCAGGGTGACCGTGGTGCCCGCTTCGGCGGCGGCCGCGCACACGCGCCGGGCGTTGTCCAGCGCGATCTTCTCGCCGTCGTGCGGGAGGAACTGCCCCACCGCCGACAGTTTCACCGAGACCTCGGCGCGCTCGGCCAGACCCGAGCGGCCCAGCTCCGCCAGCAGCCGGGTGTAGGCGTCGACGGTGGCTTCGGCCTGCGAGGCGTCGGCGACGTCCTCGCCGAGGTGGTCCAGGGTGACCAGGCGGTCCGCGGTCACCCGCGCCACGGGCGGCAGCGCGTCCGCCAGAGTGGAGCCGGCGACGTACTTGGACACCAGGTGGCGGGTGATGGGCGCGCGCTCGACGAGCGTGCGGCAGGTGCTCGACCGCGCGGCGGCCAGCAGTGTCGTGCGAAGCATGCGTGACCTCGATTTCCTCACGCCGACCCGTGTCGCGGCCCGGCGGTACTCGGCTGGGACCGCCGGGCCGCGCGACCGGTCGGGTCGCGCGGCCCGGCGGCGCGTCCGCCCGGTCAGCCCTGGTGGGGGTAGGCGGAGGACTTCGGCGGAACGAAGGTCTCCTTGATCGAGCGCGGGCTCGCCCAGCGGGCGAGGTTCTGGGCGCTGCCGGCCTTGTCGTTGGTGCCCGAGGCGCGGGCTCCGCCGAAGGGCTGCTGGCCCACGACCGAGCCGGTCGGTTTGTCGTTGACGTAGAAGTTGCCGGCGGCGAAGCGCAGCGCCTCGTGCGCGGCGGTGACGGCGCCGCGGTCGGTGGCGATGACCGCTCCGGTCAGCGCGTAGGGCGAGCCCCCGTCCACCGCGGAGAGGATGCGCTCGTAGTCGTCGTCCTCGTAGACGTGCACGGCGATGATCGGGCCGAAGTACTCGGTGCGGAACACGTCGTTGCCGGGGTCGGTGCCGACGAGCACGGTGGGCCGGACGAAGTAGCCCTCGGAGTCGTCGGCGGTGCCGCCGGCGACGATCTCCAGCGTGTCGTCGGTGCGCGCCCGCTCCAGCACACCGGCCAGCTTGTCGAAGGAACGCCGGTCGATGACGGCGCCGAGGAAGTTCCCCAGGTCGGTGACATCGCCCATGGGCAGTGCCTCGACCTCGGCGACCAGGTCTTCGCGGATGCGCTCCCACACCGACCGGGCGACGAAGGCCCGCGAAGCCGCGGAGCACTTCTGGCCCTGGAACTCGAAGGCGCCGCGCACGATCGCGGTGCGCACCACGTCGGGGTCCGCCGAGGAGTGGGCGACGATGAAGTCCTTGCCGCCGGTCTCGCCTACCACGCGGGGGTAGGAGCGGTAGTTGCCGATGTTCTCGCCGACGGTGCGCCAGAACTGCTGGAAGACGCGGGTGGAGCCGGTGAAGTGCACGCCGGCCAGCTCCGGGTCGGCCATGACGGCCTCGGAGACCTCGGCCCCGTCGCCGGTGACCATGTTGATGACGCCCGGGGGCATGCCCGCCTCCTCCAGCAGGCGCATCAGCAGGTGGGCGGAGAACTGCTGGGTGATCGCGGGCTTCCACACCACGACGTTGCCCATCAGCGCCGGCGCCGTGGGCAGGTTGCCCGCGATCGCGGTGAAGTTGAAGGGGGTCACCGCGTAGACGAAGCCCTCCAGGGGGCGCTGCTCGACCCGGTTCCACTGGCCGGCGGGGCTGTAGGGCTGCTCGGCCATGAGCTTGCGGGCATAGGAGACGTTGAAGCGCCAGAAGTCGATGAGCTCGCAGGCGGCGTCGATCTCGGCCTGGATGGCGGTCTTGGACTGGCCGAGCATGGTGGCGGCGTTGAGCCGCTGCCGCCAGGGGCCGGCGAGCAGGTCGGCGGCGCGCAGCAGGACCGCGGCGCGCTCGTCGAAGGGCATGGCGCGCCAGGCGGGGGCGGCCTGCTTGGCGGCGGCCACCGCGGCGCGCGCGTCCTCGCGGGTGGCGGTGCCGAGGGTGCCCAGGACGCTGGAGTGCTTGTGCGGCTGAACGACGTCGACGCGCGCGCCGCCGCCCATGCGCCGCTCGCCGCCGATCGTCATGGCCAATTCGACCGGCTCCTTGGCCAGCTCGGTGAGCTCGGCGGTCAGCTCCGCCCGCTCGGGGCTCCCGGGCGCGTAGGTCAGGACCGGTTCGTTGACCGGCGTGGGGACGTTCGTGACGGCGTCCATGGGCCCTCCCTCGGATCTGCTGGATGAACCGGACAAACCTAGATCACCCGCACCCGCCGGGACCTTGTCGCGGATTCCACCGTTCATCCGGTGCGCTTGGCCGATGGAACAAAGAGGGATGGGCCAGAATGGACCGTCATGGACGTGCCATCGGATCCCTACGGCGCGCCCGCCGCGGCGGGCGCCGCCGGTGAGAGCGCGGGTATCCCGCTGCGGCAGCTGCTGCTGGCGGTGGGCGACCCGCTCGTGGACGTGCTCGCGGCGCCCGCGGGGCTGGATGTGCGGGTGGACAACGTCGTCATCGTCGACCCGGAGGACGAGGCAGAGGCGTCGGTCGGCGACCTGGTGCTACTGATCGGTGCGCGGGGCAGCGCGGCCCGCCACCTGGTGCGCGCCGCCGCGCGGCGCGGCGCCGCGGCGGTTGCCGTGAAGGCGGCCTCCGACGAACCCGCCTACCCGCCGCCGCAGGGCTGGCAGTCCGCGCCTGCGGTGCGGCGCGGCGGCGACGAGGTCGCGCTGCTGCGCACCGAGGCCAGCGAGGCCGGGGTGGCGCTGCTGGCGGTGCGGCCCGAGGTGCGCTGGGACCAGCTGCAGTCGCTGTGCCGCAGCGTGCTCGACGACGCCCGGTTGACCTCCGCCGCGGACCTGGGCGAGTCCGGGGGCGATCTGTACTCGCTGGCGCAGACGATCGCGGCGCTGACGGGCGGCCTGGTGACCATCGAAGACTCCGCCAGCCGGGTGCTGGCCTACTCCACCGGCGAGGAGGTCGACGAGCTGCGCCGGCTGTCGGTGCTGGGCCGCCAGGGGCCCGAGCAGTACCTGGCGCTGCTGCGGGAATGGGGCGTGTTCTCGCGTCTGCGCGCCGGCGAGGAGGTGGTGCACATCGACGAGCATCCCGAGCTGGGCATCCGGCGCCGGCTCGCGGTGGGCATCCACGCCGGTTCCCAGCCGCTGGGCACGATCTGGGTGCAGGAGGGCGCGCGGCCGCTGGCCGCGAACGCCGAGGAGGCCCTGCTGGGCGCGGCGCGGATGACGGCGCTGCAGATGGTGCGCCACCGCACGGAGACGACCGTGGGGCTGCGGCTGCGCGACGACCTGCTGGCCAGTCTGCTGGAGGGCCGCATCGAGGCCGCCGCGCTGGCCGACACCATCGAGGTCACCGCCGACCGGCCGGCGCTGGTCGTGGCGTTCGCGCTGTCGCCGGGCACCGCGCCGGGCCGAAGCGGTTCGCAGCAGACGCGCACTGAGGAGAGGGACCGCTCGGGCCGCGAGCTGAACCGGCGGCGGCTGGTGGACCTGATCAGCGTGCACACCGCGGCCTACCGCCGCACATCGCTGGTCACGGCCGTGGGCGGACGGATCTACGTGCTGATGCCCGACCTGACCCGCCAGGCGCCGGGCGCCGCGGAGACCTCCGGCGAAGGGGCGGCGCGCCGCTCGGCGGAGTCGTCGGTGCTGGCGCTGACTCGCAAAACCGTCGAGGCGGCGCGCGCCACCCTGGGTGTGGCGGTACAGGGGGCGGTGGGATCACCCGTGGACTCGCTGGCGGCCATCCCCGACTCCCGCGCCGAGGCGGACCGCATCCTCGACGCGATGGGCCGCGACCTGGCCAACGACGTCGCCACCATGTCGGACGTGCGCACCCGGGTGCTCATCAGCGAGACGCTGGCCTACCTGCGCGGCACCCCCGCCCTGCGCGACCCCCGGGTCAGCGCCCTGGCCGAGCACGACGCCGCCCAGGGCTCCGACCTGGTGGTGTCGCTGCTGGCCTACCTGGAGGACTTCGGCGAGGTCCGCACCGCGGCCAACCGCCTGCACATCCACCCCAACACCCTGCGCTACCGCGTCCGCCGCGCCGAGCAGGTCAGCGGCATCGACCTGGCGGACCCGACCCAGCGCCTGTTCACCCACTTGCAACTGCTGTTGGAGCGAGGCACATGACGGACCCTGATCCGGACTCGATCCCGGCCGACCAGCGCTGGTTCCGGCCCGACGAGTGGCAGAAGGGCGAGCGCGAGGCCACCTGGGAGATCGCCGCAGGCGAGGTCACCTACTGCGAAGATGTCGACGCGATGTTCCACGGGCTGGACCGCTAGATAGGAGGGCACGACAAGTACAGCAAACCCCTGCGGCGATGTAATACCCGTATTATGCTGACGCCATGGGCAAGGTACGAATAAGCATCAGCCTCGATCCCGAGCAAGCCGAGCGCATAAGGGCGCACGCCGATAGGGCCGGGATGGACGTCTCCGCGTACTTCGTCAACGCCGCCACCCGGCAGATGGCGGAAACCGAAGCGATCGAGGACAAGTTTCGAGAAGTCGATGCGCTCATCGACAGCGTAGAAGAAGAAGGTCGCTTGCTTGGACCGCCTTCCGACGACGAGACCGAGCCTGTGACCTTGACCGAGGAGGAACGCCGCCACGTCGAAAGAGTGGTGGGACTCGTGCTCGGAGCGGCAGACGACGATCCTTCGTCGGGAGGTGCCGCCGCTTGACCGAGCGCATCGCGGTGTATGACACGGGGATGCTCATCGCCATCGCGTCACGCAAGGCAACGGCGGTTCAGATCCATCGGGAAATTCGCGATCGGGCATCGCATCGCCCCATCGTCCCGGGCCTTGCCCTGATCCAGGCATGGAGACCGGAACCGGGGCTCGCCCACACTTTGAGCACTTTGCTGAAGGACTGCACAGTCCCGCACGCGAGGTCGTCATCGCCGCCGTTTCGGCGCACCGATGCCGGACGGCACGATTGCATAGCCTGCTCGACGGCGCCGGACGTCCGGGACCTGCGGCGCATCGGCGCGGCACTGGGGACAGCCGACTTTCCGTCCAAGAAGCGGCCCGATGCTGTAGACGCCTCAGTCGCCTGGATTGCGATGAAGCACCGCGAATCACTCCTGCTGACCAGCGATCCCCGTGACATGACCGCCTACCTTGCTGCCCTACACGACCACGACACCCGGGTGGTCGCTGTGTGAGGTCGACCTCCGGCCCGGCTGCGGACGCTTCCCGGGCGGAGGCCCTACCCCCCGGGAAGCGCCAGCACCGCCGAGTCCGCCGGTGCGGGGGACAAACGGTGCGTCACAGCACCATCGCATTGAGGACCGGCACGAGCTGCTGCTCCTCGTAGTCCAGGTGGGCCTCCAGGTCCGTGATGAGGCGGTCGACGTCGTTCCGGACGGTCGCGGCATCGGTCTCGGCGTCGGCGAGAACGCTCTGGAGCCGTTCCAGGAGCTCGGCGACGCGCTCGTGCTCCTCGCCGAGGCGCGTCATGACCTCGGACAGCTCCGGGTGGCTCCCGGCGACCGCGGGGAACACGCCGCCGTCCTCCATCGAATGGTGGTAGCCCAATCCCTGGCACACGGTCAGGCAGTTGACCCGCAATTGGGCGCCCAGGCGCGGGCCGGAGCGGGCGAGTTCGCCGCGGATCGTGGCGAGTTCCCGGCGGAAGGCGTCGTGGATCGCGATCAGGCTGTCGCCCAGCCGCTGCTCCTCGGGCGCGCCGGTGACCATGGTCAGTGCGACTACCGGGATCCTCCGCTCGGTCTTGGCCTGGTATTCGGCCCAGCCGGGGTCGCTCTCGACGGCGCGGGCGAACATCGCGTCGCGCTCCTCGCCCTGGAGCACGACCGCGTCGGCCTCGCCGGTGAAGACGCCGTCCTCGACCGTGACTCGGGGGTCGGCCCGCAGGTTGTGGAACCACGCCGGGTGGCGGGGCGCGCCGCCGGCGGAGGCGATGATCAGGTTCCGCTCCCCGTCGGGCAGGTAGCCCACGGGCACGGTGTGCCGGTTGCCGCTGCGGGCGCCGGTGGTGGTCAGCAGCAGGAGGCGGGCCCCCTCGAACATGCCGCCGACACGGCCGCGGTTGGCGCGGAACTCGTCGATGATGGACTGGTTGAAGTCGTGGAACGAGGCGATTTCATCGGTCATGTGGTGCGTACTCCAGGCGTGGTGGACCCGCTGTCGCGGTGGAAGGTCGGCTCGGCGCGCACGCGGCTCGGTTGCCGGCGATGTGCGCGGGTGCGGTGGCGAGCGGACGCGTCGACCGGCCGCCCGGTCGGGGCGGAGCGGCGGGATTCGGACCTATGAGCACATAACGTGACGGCGCGCACCCCGCGTAGGGGCATGGGGAGAGGCCCGCGGTCGGCGCGGAAGGCTCGGTCGGCACCGGTGCTTCGACGGATCACCGGGCGGGGGACGACGCGTGAACTCGGCGCGTCAGATCAGACGACGCCCGTGAATGCGGTGCTCACGACATCATCCCCTTCGAGGTACGGTGCCGGGCCCGCTCGTCCCGCATGCGGGAATCGAGCGCGCCTGAGCGGCACGCGCCAGATTCAATCCCACCGGCTACCCGCTGTCAACCGCCGTGGCCGCCTCCGGCCGCCGCCCGGCGACCGGCGAGGAAGTGCAGGCGGACCGTTCCACGCAGCCCGGGGTGCTGCGGCGGGTTCCGAGGCCCGCCGACCGTACCCCCGGTCGGATTCGAACCGACACTTGTGACCCTTTTAGGGGGCCTGCCTCTACCATTGGGCTACGAGGGCGGCACCATCATACCGGGGACGGCCGTTTCAGCGGGATTCGCACTGCTTCGGCCTGCCAACAGACGAAACGGCCGGTCCGCACCGCGTGACCAGACGTTCGCGCAGCCCCCGCCCGCGTGCGCCTGCATGACGGAAACCCGCTCCGCCGCGCGCTCGTCCGCTGCCGACCGGTACCGGCCAGGATGAACGCCGCCCGAACGACGCCGAGGGCGGCACCGTCCGGCGTGTCGCCCGCGACCACGGAAACGGCCGGTCCCCCGCCAGGGACCGGCCGCCTCCTCGGGTGCGGCGGCCGAGGCCGTCCGCGGGGCCTCAGCTGACGCGGCGCAGCAGGCGGCCGTTCTCGACCTGCGGCTTGGCCGCGCTCTCGAACGCCTGGCGGGGCTCTTCCATCTCCGGCAGCGCGGCGTAGTCGCGGCGCAGGAAGAAGCCGACGATCCAGTCCGCCAGCACGCGCGCCTTCCGGTTGAAGGTGGGCACCGCGTAGAGGTGGTAGGAGCGGTGGGCGTACCAGGCCAGGCGACCGGTCAGCTTGATCCGGCCGAAGAGCTGGGCCGCGCCCTTGTGCAGCCCGAGTCCGGCGACCGCGCCGAGGTTGCTGTGGCGGTAGGGCCGCATCTCGGTGCCGCGCAGCGCGGCGATGACGTTGTCGGCCAGGACCGGGGCCTGGCGGACCGCGTTCTGCGCGTTGGGCGGGTAGAAGCCCCCGGCGCCGTCGGGCACTTGGGCGTTGTCGCCGCCGGCGAAGGCGTTCTCCACCCCGTTGAGGGTGAGGTACTCGCTGGTGTCGAGGTGGCCCTTGGGACCCAGCGGCAGATCGCCGGCCTGCACGACCGGGCTCGGCTTGACGCCGGCGGTCCACACGAGCGTGCCCGCGTCGAACTCGGTGCCGTCGCTGAGCTTGATGTGCTGGTCGACGGCCGACTCCAGGAAGGTGGACAACCGGATGTCGATCCCGCGCCGCTTCAGCTGGTTCAGCGCCTTCTCGCCGACGTCGGCGCCGACCTCGGGCAGGATCTTGTCGGCGGCCTCGATCAGGTAGAAGCGCAGGTCGTCGGCGCTGATGGAGGGGTAGATCCGGGTGGCGTCGCGGGCCAGGTCCTCCAGTTCGGCGATCGCCTCGGCACCGGCGAAGCCGCCGCCGACGAAGACGAAATTGAGGGCCTTGCGGCGGATCTCCGGGTCGTCGGTGGAGTCGGCGATGTTCAGCTGCTCCAGCACGTGGTTGCGCAGGAACACGGCCTCCTCGACCGTCTTGATGCCGATCCCCCACTCGGCGAGCCCGGGGATGGGCAGCGTGCGGGAGACGGCGCCCGTCGCCATCACGATGTAGTCGTAGGAGATCTCCCGCGGCTCGCCCACGGCGGGTTCGAAGTGGGCCGAACGGGCCGCGTGGTCGACGCGGATCACCCGCCCGGTGAGCACGCGCGCCCGGTTGAATACCCTGCGCAGCGGCACGACGACGTGGCGCGGCGAGATGCTGCCCGCCGCGATCTCGGGGAGGAAGGGCTGGTAGGTCATGTAGGAGTTGGGGTCGACGACCGTGATGCGGGCTTCGCCGGGCCCCAGCGTCTTCTCCAGCCGCTTCGCGGTGTACATCCCGAGGTAGCCGCCGCCGACGATGAGGACGTGCGGGATCTCCGCCTCGTCACCGCCGCCGTGCACCAGCCGGTAGTTCCTGCCTTCGGTCATCGCGCATCCGCCCTTGATTCCCGTTCCACGCCCCCGGTCCGGGGCGCCAAGATCGGTAAGTCTTCGTTGACTGGCATGTTCCCGGTCGGCTTTCGACGGAAAGAATGCTCTTCTTTGCCAGGGGAGTCGAGGGTTCCTCCCTCGCCTTGCTTGTGCATCCTTTCACAAGCCCCCCGTAACATAAAAGGGAGACCGGGGACAGGTTTAGACCATCATAAGGCCACTCAAACAGTCATATGTGCAGGTCAGGACGCTTGTGAAGGCTTTCACGTGCCAGATCGCCCGTGATGCGTCTCACCGATGCCACCGACCGGCGTCACACCGGCCTCGGTGTCCCCGTCCCAGCGCACGGCGCTTTTCGCGAGGCACTGAAGCGGACTGCGCGCTCCGCCCGCGCAGGCTCACCCCGCGGCGGCGGATCGGATGCCGTGATGCAGCCGCGACCCGACCGCCCGGGGCCGGGTGCGGGCGCGGACCGGTGGTCCTCAGGCTCCGCCGGAGCCCTCGGCGGTGTGCTCGGCGCCGTCCTCGGGGGAGTCCAGACACAGCCCCCAGGCGATGCCGTCGAGGATGTCGTGCTCGCTGGCCACGAACCCGGCCGCCCCCGTGCGGGTCACCACACGCGAGAGGATCAGCGCGCCGGCGCCGATCACGTCCACGCGGCCCGGGTGCATAACGCCGATCGCCGCCCGCTGTCCGTGGGTCATCGCGAGCAGTTCCCGGGCGATCTCGTGCACCCGCTCGGCGGGCACCCAGGAGTGGTGGATGCGTTCGGGGTCGTACTCGGGCAGGTCCAGGGCGATGCCCGCCACCGTGGTGGCCGTCCCGGCCACGCACAC
The DNA here is from genome assembly GCF_004323735.1 of Streptomonospora litoralis. GTDB lineage: Bacteria > Actinomycetota > Actinomycetes > Streptosporangiales > Streptosporangiaceae > Streptomonospora > Streptomonospora litoralis. The sequence continues at coordinate 4,693,944 of NZ_CP036455.1, forward strand.
CAGCGAACCGGCCGCCTCCAGCGGGACGGTTGCGGCCGCCTCGTCCAGGGCGGCGTCGACGTCGGCCGTCGCGGCCGAGATCTGCTGTGCGCTCGGCGGGTCGTCGGTGAGATGGCGCTCGGCCAGCCGCACGCAGCCGATGTCCACCGACCGCGCGGCCCGCACCGGCCCCGCATCGGCGGGCGCGTTCTGCGGATCGCGGTGGCCCAGCACGAATTCGGTGGAGCCGCCGCCGATGTCGACGATCAGAAACGGCGCGTCCAGGCCGCTGTCGGTCCCCTCCAGCTCGGCGGTCGCGCCGATGAACGACAGCTCGGCCTCCTCGTCACCGGTGATCACCTCGGGGTCGACGCCGATGATCCCGCGCACCCCCTCGATGAACTCCTCGCGGTTCCCCGCGTCGCGGGTGGCGCTGGTGGCCACCATGCGCACGGCATCGGGCCCGGGTTCGACGCCGTTCTCGCGCATCAGTTCGGCGTAGGTGCGCAGCGCGGCGAACGTGCGCTCCAGCGCCTCGGGTGTGAACTCGCCGGTGCGGTCGACACCCTGGCCCAACCGCACGACCTCCATGCGCCGCTCCAGATCGACGAGCTGGACCTCGCCGTCCTCCATCCCGATCAGTGCCGATACCAGCAGCCGGATGGAGTTGGTGCCGCAGTCCACGGCGGCCACAGTGGTCACCTGGTCGTCCCCTCGGTGTCGTCGTCTCGCCCGCCCGGCCCGGTGCCCCGGGCGGTGCCGCCGGAGGAACCGGCGGCCGCGTCCTCGCGGTCCGCGCAGGCGCACGGGCCGTCCTCCCACCAGCTCGGCAGGGCGTCCAGGGCCTCGCGGCCGAAGAGGTTGGCCCCCGGCCGCGCCAGCTCATGGGCCACCAGAGCGTGCAGGCACTTGACCCGCTCGGGCATACCGCCCGCGCTCTGCATGCCCTCGGGCAGCGGCGCGGAGCCGTCGCGGGCGGTCTGCTCGGCGCGCTCGGCCAGGTAGCCGCGGTGGGCGCGCTCGTAGGCGGCGCGCAGCTCGGGGTCTTCGGCCAGCCGCTCCTGCATCCGGCGCATCAGCCCGCCGGCCTCCAGAGTGCCGATCGCCGAGGCCGCGCGGGGGCAGGTGAGGTAGTAGAGGGTGGGGAACGGCGTGCCGTCCTCCAGCCGCGGCGCCGTGCGCACCACGTCGGGCAGGCCGCACGGGCAGCGGTGGGCCACGGCGCGCAACCCGCGCGGGGGGCGGCCCAGCTGCCGCCGCACCGCCGCGGCGTCGGCGGCGGGAAAGCGGTCGGCGGATGCGGCGTGTTCGGCGGAAGTCATGGCGCCTTCAGCGTAGCCCCTGGCAGCACCCGCCACGCACGCCGACGGGCCGACGCTCCCCGCGGTGACGGCGCCGCCGCGGCGCCGGGCACTAGCATCGCAGGCATGGCAGACACCTGGACCGCGGATCTCTGGTTCGACCCGTCGTGCCCCTATACCCGCGTCACCGCGAGGTGGCTGATGGAGGCCACCCAGGTGCGGCCCATCAGCGTGCGCTGGCGGGTGATGAGTCTGGCTGTCCTCAACGAGGGCCGCGAGGACGATCCCGAAGGCGATCCCGAGGGCTACCTGTGGATCCCGGCGCGCATCTGCGCCGCTGTGCAGGTGGAGCACGGACACGAGGCGCTGGGCCGCTTCTACGACGCACTGTGGGCCTCCCGCGAAAGCGGCGGCTCCTACGACCCGGTCGCGGGTTTCGCGGAGGTGCTGGCGCACGCGGGCCTGCCCGCCGAACTGGCGCGGGTGGGAACCTCCGACGCCTACGACGGCGCCCTCCGCGCCTCGCACGCGGAGGGCTACGGGCTGGTCGGCGGCGACATCGGCAGCCCGGTGCTGGCCGCGACGGCGCCCGACGGGAGGCGGGCGGCCGCGCTGTTCGGCCCGGTGATCTCCCAGGTGCCGCGCGGCGAGGACGCCGGACGGCTGTGGGACGGGGCGGTACTGGTGGCCGGCACGCCCGGGTTCCACACCGTCAAGGGGCCGCCGCAGGCCGAGATCTCCGGGCCGACTTGACTCGGCTCCGCAGGGCCGGGCGCCGGGGTGGTAACCGGTCCCCGGCGATCGTGTCAGTCGGTCGGCTCCGCCTCGGGCACGGTCCGCTCCTCCTTCGGCTTGTCCGCTTCCAGCACCGACTTCCACAGGCGGTCGAACCACGGCTCGCCGGAGTCGGCGCCGCCGTCGGCGCCCTGATCGTCCTCGTCGGAGACGACGACATAGGCGCGCTCGCCCGGGTATTGGTAGTGCAGCCGGGTGCGGGCCTCGCGCTCGATGTAGGCGGGGTCCCGCAGCTCCTCGCGGCGCTCGCGCAAGTCGGCGACGGCCTGTTCGGTCTGCGCCTGCTCCTCGCGCAGCTCGGCGATCCGCGCCCGCTGGGCCAGGTACTCGCGCAGGGGGTAGGCCAGGCTGAGCGCGATGACGCAGATGACCAGGGCCAGGATGGCCGCGCGGCTGGTCAGTGCGGGGCGGCTGCGTCCGCCGCCCGAGCCGCTTCCTTTCCCGCCGGAGCCGGACGAGCCGCCCCCTTTCCCGCCCGAGCCGGACGAGCCGCGGCCCGCACGCCGGGCGTCGGAAGGCGCCGAGCCCCGGGCCGCCGAGCGGCCCGTGGCCGCCCCGCGGGCCTTGGACGACGGCGCGGCATCGATCGGCACCACCGTGGAGTCCCCGGAGGCCGAGCCCATCGCCTCGGCGTCTGCGCCGGAGCCTTCGGCCGGACGCGGACGCGCCGGCGGGCGCCGCCCGCCGGACGACGCCGCGTCACCGGCACTCCGGCCGGAGGCACCAGAGGCCGACGGCCGCGCCCTGGTCGGGCGAGGCCGCTTCGGCTGCTCTGGCACCTCGGGCATGACCGGACAGGTTAGCCCTGCGGACGGAAGCGGGGGAAGGCCGACACGCCCGCGTAGAGGGCGGCGTCGTCGAGTTCCTCCTCGATGCGCAGCAGCTGGTTGTACTTGGCCACGCGCTCGCTGCGGGCGGGGGCACCGGTCTTGATCTGGCCGGCGTTCGTGGCCACCGCGATGTCGGCGATGGTGGTGTCCTCGGTCTCGCCGGAGCGGTGCGAGATCATCGCCGTGTAGCCGCTGCGCTGGGCCAGCGAGACGGCGTCGAAGGTCTCGGTGAGTGTGCCGATCTGGTTCACCTTGACCAGCAGCGAGTTCGCGGCGCCCTCGGAGATGCCGCGCTGCAGGCGCTCGGGGTTGGTGACGAACAGGTCGTCGCCGACGATCTGCAGGCGCGAGCCCAGGGCGGAGGTGAGCTTGGCCCAGCCCGCCCAGTCCTCCTCGTCCAGCGGGTCCTCGATGGAGACCAGCGGGTAGGAGTCGGCCAGCTCGCCGTAGTAGGAGGCCATGTCCTCGGCGCTGCGGGACTTGCCCTCGAAGGTGTACACGCCCTCGGAGTAGAACTCCGTGGCGGCGACGTCCAGGGCCAGGGCGATGTCGCGGCCCGGCGTGTAGCCCGCCTTCTGCACCGCCTCGATGATCAGGTCCAGCGCCGCGCGGTTGTTGTCGAGGTTCGGGGCGAACCCGCCCTCGTCGCCGACTCCGGTGCCCAGGCCGTACGCCTTGAGCACCGACTTCAGCGCCTGGTAGACCTCGGCACCCCAGCGCACGGCCTCGCGGAAGCTCGCCGCGCCCACGGGCGCGATCATGAACTCCTGGATGTCGACGTTGGTGTCGGCGTGGGCGCCGCCGTTGAGGATGTTCATCATCGGCACCGGCAGCACGTGTGCGTTGGGGCCGCCCATGTAGCGGAACAGCGGCAGGCCCGACTTGTCGGCCGCGGCGTGGGCCACGGCCAGCGACGCGCCGAGGACGGCGTTGGCGCCCAGCCGCGACTTGCCCGGGGTGCCGTCCAGTTCGATTAGGGCGCGGTCGATCAGCCGCTGCTCCTCGGGGGCGAAGCCGAGCAGCTCGTCGCCGATGTCGTCGTTGGCGGCGGCCACCGCCTTCTCGACGCCCTTGCCGCCGAAGCGGTCGCCGCCGTCGCGCAGCTCGACCGCCTCGAACCGCCCGGTGGACGCGCCGCTGGGAACCGCCGCTCGGGCGGTGGTCCCGTCGTCGAGCAGGACCTCGACCTCGACCGTCGGGTTACCGCGGGAGTCGAGGATCTCCCTCGCCTGCACTGCCTCGATCGACGACAACGTTGCAACTCCTTCGATTCGCGTGCGGTCCCGGCTCAAGCGCTTACGCGGATGGGACATGGCAGGCGCGCACCTGTTGGCGCGCCCTGCCCGCACCCCGTGCGATCCGCCCCGAGCCAAGGGCGTGTGTGGCGTGTGCGACGGGCGCCGGCCGCTTACCGCCGACCGCCCGCACAGGCGGCGCCGCGCATGCCGCGGTCCGCCTGCAGACCCGTCAACCGACACCCTAGCGAGTGGCCCCTGCCGCGGTCTCCCCCGCCGCCGGAAATTGGTCTAGTCCATACCGGCACGCTCCCGGCTCCGCCCCGCGCGAGCAGCCGCGACGAAGCATCGGAGCTTCGTGCCGCGGCCGCGCCGCGACACGCCCGGATGCCCGAGTCCGACCGGCGAGCGAAACGTCTCGCCGACACCGGTCGAACTCCCCGTGAACACCCGCTGCGCAGCGGGAAACACCGGCGGAGTCGACCGCCGCGGGAGGGCCGCGCGCTCGGCCCGACCGGCGGCATAGCGCATATCCCTACTAAAGAGGTATAAATAGAGGTGTTGAGATGACAGCCGGACCAGGGAAGGCCGCCCGCTTATGCAGACCCTCGTCATCCTGGGTTTCGTCGGCCTCCTGGCCCAGCTCGTCAACGGCAGCCTGGGCATGGGCTACGGCATCAGCACCACCAGCGCGCTGCTGGTCATCGGCACCAGTCCGGCGCTCGCCTCGGCGACCGTGAACCTCTCGCAGGTGGGCTCCCAGATCGCCTCTGGTTTCGCACACTGGCGGTTCGGCAACGTCGACTGGGCCGTGGTCTGGCGCATCGCCGTGCCCGGAGCGCTGGGCGCCTTCGTCGGCGCGGTCTTCCTCAGCCGGCTGTCCACCGAGGCGGCGGGCCCGCTGATGTCGACGATCCTGCTCATCCTGGGCACCTACCTGCTGGCGCGCTTCACTTTCCGCGAACTGCCCCGGCCCGACCTCGGGCGGCCGCTGCGCGCCGGGTTCCTGGCCCCCGTCGGCCTGTTCGCCGGGTTCATGAACTCCACCGGCGGCGGCGGATGGGGCCCCGTGGGCACGTCGGCGCTGCTGGCCAGCGGGCGGCTGGAGCCGCGCAAGGTAATCGGTTCGATCAGCGTGGGCGAATCGGCTGTCGTGATCGCCGGCAGTATCGGATTCGCGATCGGTCTCGGCCTGGGGGGCATCAACCTCACCTGGGTGGCCGCCATGCTGCTGGGCGGCCTGCTGGCGGCCCCCATCGCCGCGTGGCTGGCCAGCCACGTGCCCGCGCGCATGCTCGGATCCCTGGTGGGCGGGCTGATCATCTTCACCAACACCCGCGTGCTGCTCGACAGTGATGCCGTCGGCGCCTCCACGGGCGTGTCCGCGGCCGTCTACGGCGCGGTCGCACTGGTGTGGGCGGGCGCCGTGGCGTGGTCGCTGCGGGCGCACCGCATCGAGCGGCGGGAGAGCCGGGCGGCCGCATCCGCCACCGAGCACTTCGCCGCCGCGGAAGCCGGCGACTGAGACCGGCGCGGTCGCGGCGGGCACCCATACCCGTTACCCACACCACCGAGGGCAGCGGACCCACTCCTTTCGGTGCCGCGCGACGTTGCCGTACCTACACCCGAAACAGCGTTTTCGGACGCGCCTGCGGGGAAGATGCCCTAGGCCGACCTATAGTGCCCCGGTAGTACGTCAGCGGGCCCGCACCGACCCACCCGGCACAACCCGACCGACCCGTCCCCTCGCGACACCGCAAGTCCCGCTCCACGGCGGCCGCGCGCCGCAGCGGCGCTGAGCGGGACCTACCGGCGAACCCGAGGCGAGGCGGAATGGCCACACCCGCACCCGGCGCGAACGCCCCCCATCCGAGCGTCCCCGTCCGGCGCCGCAACGCCGAACTTGTGCTGACGCTCTTCGCTGTCGGCGTGTTCGCGCTGAGCCTGAGCCTGGCCGGACTGCAGATCGACGGCCGGGTGCCGGACCGTTTCGGCGTCTACACCTGCGCCTTCGGCGGCCTCGCCGCCACCGCCCACATCGCGCTGCGCTTCCTGGCGCCCTGGGCCGACCCGCTGATCCTGCCGGTGGCCACCGCCCTCAACGGCGTGGGCCTCACCGTCATCTGGGGCCTGCACACCGCAGCGGGCGCGGGCCCGGCCGAATCCGATCGCCAACTGCTGTTCACGGCGCTGGGCATGGCGGCCTGCGTCGGCGTCCTGGCGGCGGTGCGCCGGCCGGCGCGCCTGCAGCGTTACCGCTACCTGACCCTGACCGCCGGGATCGTGCTGATCATGCTGCCGATGCTGCCGGTCGTGGGCATCGAGGTCTTCGGAGCGCGCCGCTGGATCGGCTTCGCCGGCTACACCGTGCAGCCTTCGGAGTTCGCCCGCATCCTGCTGATCGTCTTCCTCGCCGGCTACCTCGGCCACAAGCGCGACGTGCTGGCACTGGCCGCCCGCCAACTGCGCGTCGGCCCGGTCAAGATCTTCAGCCTGCCGCGCATGCGCGACCTGGGACCGATGACCACGGCCTGGGGCGTGGCGATCCTGCTGCTGGTCGGAACACGCGACCTGGGCACCTCGCTGGTGCTGTTCAGCGTCTTCTTGGCGATGCTCTACACCGCCACCCGGCGCAAGTCCTGGGTCGGCATCGGCCTGGCGATGTTCCTGGCCGGCGCGGCAGCGGCATACGCCGTCTTCTGGCACGTGCGCCAGCGCGTCACCATCTGGATCGACCCCTTCGACGCCGAGACCTACCGCGCCGTCGGAGGCAGCCGCCAACTCGTGCAGGGGCTGTTCGCGCTGGCCGACGGCGGCCTGACCGGTGTCGGCTTCGGCCGGGGCCGCGCCGCCGGTATCTTCGCCTCCGACAGCGACCTGATCCTCATCTCCATCGGGGAGAAGTTCGGCCTGGCCGGGTTGATGGCCGTCCTCCTGCTGCTGCTCCTGGTCGCCGAGCGCGGCTATCGAACCGCGCTGGCCTCCCGCGACGTCTTCGCCAAGCTCACCGTCTCGGGCAGCGCCTTTCTGCTGGCGTTCCAGGTTTTCGTGGTGCTGGGCGGGGTGACGCGGGTGATCCCGATGACGGGCATGACGACGCCGTTCCTGTCCGCCGGCGGGTCGTCCCTGGTGTCGACGTGGATGATCATGGGGCTGTGGCTGCGCTTCAGCGACACCGCCCGCCGCCCCAGCAGCGCCGTTCCGGCCCGCGACGACGCGGGCATGCCCGACTCGGGCCCGCGGGTGGGCCAGACGGTCCTGTTCAGTCCCAATAGGCGCGCCACTGCTCGGGCGTGAGCGTGCGCGGATCGTGCCCTTCTGCGCGCGCCTGCGCCTCGGCCGCGCGCAGGCGCGCGTCGAACCGGCGGGCCGCCGAACGCAGGTCCAGCTCCGGGTCGGCGCCGGCGCGGCGCTCCTCGGCCACCCCGGCGAACAGCACACCCCCGCCCTGGCCGTCGTCGCCCACCAGATCCTCGGGCACGCCGTTGCGGACGGCCCGCTTCTGCAGCTCGTAGGCGAGCAGAGCGGCGGGCTGGCCGAACGGCACCCCTTCCAGGATCGAATCGCCGCGGCCCTTCTCGGCGCGCTCGGCGGCCTTGATCTCCTCCCAGTTCGCGCGGACGTCGTCGGCGCCCTCGACTTCGGTTCCGCCGAAAACGTGCGGGTGGCGCCGGGTGAGCTTGTCGACGATGCCGGCGGCGACGTCGTCGACCGTGAACCCGTCGGCGCCGCGCTCCTCGGCCACGCGGGCGTGGAAGACCACCTGCAGCAGCACGTCGCCCAGCTCCTCGCGCAGGGTCGCCAGGTCGCCCTGCTCGATGGTCTCCAGGGTCTCGTACGCCTCCTCGATGAGGTACTTGGCCAGCGACGAGTGCGTCTGGGCGGCGTCCCACGGGCACTCGCGCCGCAGCACGTCCATCACCTCGACCAGGTCGAGCACCCGGCTGCCGCGGGCCGAAGGCGCCGCGCTCTCCTCGCTGCCGCCGGTGCCGCCACCGGTCCCGACTGAGCGGTCGCTCATCGGCTCCACCTCTCTGCGACTCGGTTGTCGGCGGCTTCGACGGGATGGCCTCCGACCACGGGGGCTTCGGAGCCGCCCGGCCCAGCCTAGGTGAGTGAGGATGAGCGAGTCCGATGTCTTCGGTCGTCGGCGAGACGGCTCGGGTCCGCTGGGCGGCCTTGTGGCCTGCCGAGCGGCGGGCGGCCTGGGAGAGAAGCGGCGGCAACGGCGGCGCGGATGCGCCCCCGCGCCCAGCGGGCAGGGTGCGCGCCGGTGGCCCGCCCGACGGCGCGCCGAGACTGACTTCAGGGACGGTTTCGGCGCCCACAGCGGTTCCAGGGACAGCCTCGGTGAAGATCGAGCGTCCGCATGTCCGTTCTGCCGGGCTTGGTGGGCGCCTTCGTGCGCAAATTACGAAAGAACGGTTTCTGGTTTGGGAATTTCCACACGACGGCTGCGGGCGCGCACCGAGTACGGGACTCCCCTCAGCAACCTCCCACGCGGCCTCAGGCCGCCGGCTCCGCCGGCAGCCAGCCGCCCGCGCGCAGCGCCGCCAGCACCTCTGCCACCGACTCGCCCACGGTGCGGCCCTCTGTGTCGAGCACCAACTCGGCGTCCGCGGGCTCCTCGTAGGGATCGGAGATGCCGGTGAACTCCGGGATCTCCCCCGCGCGGGCCTTGGCGTAAAGCCCCTTGCGGTCGCGGGCCTCGCAGACCTCCAGCGGAGTGGCCACATGCACCAGGAAGAAGTCGCCGACCTCCTCGACCATCGCCCGCACCTCGGCGCGCGTGGCGGCGTAGGGGGCGATGGGCGCACACACCGCGACGCCGCCGTGCCGGCTGATCTCGGCGGCCACGTAACCGATGCGGCGGATGTTCAGGTCGCGGTCGGCGCGGGAGAACGTCAGACCCGCCGAGAGCAGCCGGCGCACCACGTCGCCGTCGAGCAGGCTCAGCGTGCGGCCCGACCGGCGGATGCCGTCGGCGACCCCGCGCGCGATCGTGGACTTGCCCGACCCCGACAGGCCGGTGAAGAAGACCGTCAGCCCGCGCTCGGTGCGGGGTGGGCGGATGCGCGCCAGCTCCGCGGCGACTCGCGCGGGGGTGAACCAGGCGGGCAGCCCGCGCCCGAGCGCCAGCAGCTCCTCGACCTCGGCGTCGCCTGGAAGGGCGGCCGCGGCCTCCGGCACCGCCTCGGCGGCCGGGCGCCACTGCTCCTCGCCGCTGTCGTAGACCCACTCCGGCGCGCGCTCCACCGGGATCGGCGCCTCCTGGGGGACCGGAGCCCCCGCGGCGCCGGGCTCGTCGACCAGCAGCAGGCGCGTGGCACCGTAGGCGCGGGCGACGTGGGCGCGCAGCAGGTCGCGCCGCTCGGCCGGCAGCGGGACGGCGCTGCCGGCGAAGGTGCGCGGCAGGGTCGCCACGACGAAACGCGTGGGTGCGGGCAGCAGCGGCTCGGCGGCCAGGACCACCGGCGCCACGCCCTCGCTCTCCAGCGGCGCGTCGACGACCACCAGCACCTCGGCTCGGCCCTCACCGCCCAGCTCATCTGCCGCGGTGCGGATCTGGTGCAGCTCGCGGTGGTGCAGCGGGCGGTCGGTGACCACGGCCAGCACCGGGAAACCGGAGTCGCCGGCGAGCTCGCGCTGGCCGCGCACCTGCTCGGGCGATACGCGCATGTGGCGCAGGGCACCGTAGACCGGCGGCTGGGCGAAGCGGACCTCGCCGGCGAGCCGGTGGCCGGGCGCACCCGCGCCGCCGTCCTCTCCGGGGAGCGCCTCGGCGCCGGACCACCACCGCTGGCCGACCCGCAGCTCGGCCAGTGGGGCGCCCTCGGGGTCGGTCAGCAGCAGCCGGTCGGCGTCGGCGAGCTCGTCGGGCACCGGCAGGGTGACCGGTACCGGCCACGGCGTGCCCTCGGGCATACGGCCGTGCTTGGCTACGGAGGCGGCCTCCTCGCGGGTCATGAACCCGGTCAGCGGGTAAGCTCCGCTCAGGATCGACTCCAGGTGGGCCAGGCTCACCGGATCGGGCGCGAACACCGGTGCCGCCGCCTCGTCCTCGCTGCGGTCCCTGCTGTCGCTCAACCCGGCCTCCCGACCATTCACCGCCGTCTCTTCTGCGCAACAGCGTATGCCGCCTGCCGGACGGACGGCACGCGTGCCCGCGGGCTCCTCGCCGACCGCTCGGACCACCCGCCTCTCGCGGGCCCCCGGCGCCGGGAACACCCCGGGCGGACCCAGCGTTACCACAGGTGTCCACCGCACAACACGTCCACGCGGGAAGCTCCGCAGCAGCAGGGGCACCCGGCCGGTCCTCCGACGAATCCGACCCCTCGCTCGCGCTCGGCGAGGAGACCGCGCGGCGGCCGCGGCGCACCGCCCCCGCCGCCGCGCCCGATCCGACCGAAACCCCGCAGCCGTGCCGCCCGCCCGCGGCGGCTCCGCGAGGACATCCAAGGAGGGACATGACCGGGGCCACATCCCGGATACCCGACTCCGTGCACCCGCGTGCGGCGGGGAGCGTAGGCTTGCCTGTGGGGAGCCCGCCGACCCGCCGCGGGACCGGCCCGGCAGCGCGCGCATGCGGCGCACCGCGATCGGCCGCCGAACGCACCGGGAGCCCGCTCCCTTCGACCGCGCACTGCAGGAGCACCGCGGGCCGCGCGGAGCGCAGCACGGCCGATTCCACTGCCACAGTCTTTCCTCTGGTGATATGAGCCTCTTCGGACTCCTGGAAGTCGTCTCCGACGACCCGGCACTCAGCCAGGCGGTCGAAACCGCCCGGACCGGCCATGACCCCCGACTCGACCTCGTCGCGCCGCCGTCGCTGCGCCCGTTCGTGATCGCGGCCCTGGCCGCCGACGCCCCCGCGGGCGCCGAGCGCCCGGTGCTGGCGGTCACCGCCACCGAGCGCGAAGCCGGCGACCTCGCCGAGGCGCTGGGGTCGCTGCTGCCGCAGAACTCGGTCGCGCTGTTCCCCGCCTGGGAGAACCTGCCGCACGAGCGCCTCTCGCCCCGTTCCGACACCGTCGGGCAGCGGCTGGCCGTGCTGCGCCGTCTGGCCCACCCCGATCCGGCCGACCCGCTGACCGCTCCGCTGCGTGTCGTGGTGGCACCGGTACGCAGCGTTCTGCAGCCGCTGGTCGCCGGGCTGGGCGACCTCACCCCGGTGCGCGTGCGCCAGGGTGACGAAGCCGGGCTGGAGGACGTCGTGCAGTCGCTGGTCGACGCCGGCTATGCGCGCACCGACCTGGTCGAGAAGCGCGGCGACATCGCGGTGCGCGGCGGCATCCTGGACGTCTTTCCGCCCACCGAGGAGCATCCGCTGCGGCTGGAGTTCTGGGGCGACGAGGTCGAGGAGATCCGCTACTTCCAGGTCGCCGACCAGCGCTCGATCGCCGAAGGCTCCGAGGCCGAGGCCGCCTCCGGCCTGTTCGCGCCGCCGTGCCGGGAGCTGCTGCTGACCCCGCAGGTGCGCGAGCGCGCCCGCGTGCTGGCCGAGCAGCACCCGTCCCTGGCCGAAGTACTGGGCAAGCTCGCCGACGGCGTCGCGGTCGAGGGCATGGAGGCGTTCGCCCCCGTGCTGGCCGACCGGATGGAGCCGCTGTTCTCCTACCTGCCCGAGGGCGCGCACATCGTCGGCTGCGACCCCGAGCGGATCCGCACCCGCGCCCTCGAACTGGAGGCCACCAGCCGCGAGTTCCTCGACGCCTCCTGGATCAACGCCGCTTCGGGCGGCGAGGCGCCCATCGACCTGGGCGGCTCGGCCTACAAGTCGATCGCGGAGGTGCGCGCCGACGCCGACGCGCTGGGCCTGCCGTGGTGGTCGATCTCGCCGTTCGACTCCGGCTCGGCGCCGGCCGCGCCCGAGGGCGCCGCGGGCGAGACCGACGACTTCGGCGGCGAAGGCGGCCTGGAGCTGGGCGCCGCGGCCGCCGACACCTACCGCGGCGACACCGAGCGCGCCCTGGCCGACGTCAAGTCGTGGCTGCACGACAGCTGGAGCGTCGTGCTGCTCACCCCCGGCCACGGCCCCGCCGAGCGACTGGTGTCCATGCTGCGCGACGCCGGGTTGGGGGCCCAGCTGCGCACGGAGGTCGACTCCGCGCCCGACCGGGCCGTGGCGACCGTTGCCACCGGGCTGATCGAGCACGGCTTCGTGTGGCGCTCGGTGCGCCTGGTCGTGCTGACCGAGACCGACCTGGCGGGCCAGCGCTCTTCCACCCGCGACATGCGCCGCATGCCCAGCCGACGCCGCGGCACGGTCGACCCGCTCCAGCTGAAGTCGGGTGACCACGTCGTCCACGAGCAGCACGGTGTGGGCCGCTACATCGAGATGGTCAGCCGCACCATCCAGGGCGCCACCCGCGACTACCTCGTCATCGAGTACGCCGCCAGCAAGCGCGGCCAGCCCGGCGACCGGCTGTTCGTGCCCACCGACCAGCTCGACGAGGTCACCCGCTACGTCGGCGGCGAGGCCCCCACTCTGTCCAAGATGGGCGGGGCCGACTGGGCCAAGACCAAGAGCCGCGCCCGCAAGGCGGTGCGCGAGATCGCCGGCGACCTCATCCGGCTCTACAGCGCCCGCCAGGCGTCGCCCGGCCACGCCTTCGGTGCCGACACCCCCTGGCAGCGCGAGCTGGAGGACGCGTTCCCCTACGCCGAAACCCCCGACCAGCTCGCCGCGATCGAGGAGGTCAAGCGGGACATGGAGAAGTCGGTCCCGATGGACCGGCTCATCTGCGGCGACGTCGGCTACGGCAAGACCGAGGTCGCGGTGCGCGCCGCGTTCAAGGCCGTGCAGGACGGTAAACAGGTGGCGCTGCTGGTGCCGACCACGCTGCTCGTGCAACAGCACATGTCGACCTTCAGCGAGCGCTACGCCTCGTTCCCGGTCACTGTGAAGCCCATGTCCCGCTTCCAGACCGAGGGCGAGGTCGAGGCCACCCGCGAGGGGCTGCGCAAGGGCGAGATCGACATCGTGATCGGCACGCACCGCTTGCTCTCCAGCGAGACCAAGTTCAAGAACCTGGGGCTGGTGGTCATCGACGAGGAGCAGCGCTTCGGCGTCGAGCACAAGGAGACCCTGAAGCGGCTGCGCACCCAGGTCGACGTACTGGCGATGTCGGCCACACCCATCCCCCGCACGCTGGAGATGGGCATGACCGGCATCCGCGAGATGACGACCATCCTCACTCCGCCGGAGGAGCGGCACCCCGTGCTGACCTTCGTCGGGCCCTACGAGGAGAAGCAGATCGCCGCGGCGGTGCGGCGGGAGCTGATGCGCGAGGGCCAGGTGTTCTTCGTGCACAACCGGGTGGCCTCGATCGAGAAGGTCGCGGCGTCGATCAGCAGCCTGGTTCCGGAGGCCCGGGTCGCCTACGCACACGGCCAGATGAACGAGCAGCAGCTCGAACGCGTGATGATCGACTTCTGGGAGAAGAACTACGACGTGCTGGTCTCCACCACGATCGTGGAGTCGGGGCTGGACGTGCCCAACGCCAACACGCTGATCGTCGACCGCGCCGACACCTACGGCCTGTCCCAGCTGCACCAACTGCGCGGCCGGGTGGGGCGCGGCCGCGAGCGGGCCTACGCCTACTTCCTGTACCCGCCGGAGCGCCCGCTGAGCGAGACCGCCCACGAGCGGCTGGCAACGGTCGCCCAGCACACCGAGACCGGTGCCGGCATGTACGTGGCGATGAAGGACCTGGAGATCCGCGGCGCCGGCAACATCCTGGGCGCCGAGCAGTCCGGCAGCATCGCGGGGGTCGGGTTCGACCTGTATGTGCGCATGGTCGGTGAGGCCGTGCGCGAGCTGAAGGGTGATGCCGGCGCGGGCGAGGAGGAGCCCGAGACCAAGGTCGAACTGCCCATCGACGCCCACATCCCGCACGATTACGTGCCCGGCGAGCGGCTGCGGTTGCAGGCGTACAAGCGCATCGCCGGGGTCACCAGCGACGCCGAGATCGCCGCCGCGCGCGAGGAGCTGGTCGACCGCTACGGCCCGCCACCGCAGCCGGTGGACAACCTGCTCGCGGTCGCGCGGTTCCGGGTGCTGGCCAAGAACGCCGGGCTCACCGATGTCGTACTGCAAGGCAGCCAGATCCGGTTCGCGCCGGTCGAGCTGCGCGAGTCCCAGCGGCTGCGGCTGCGGCGGCTCTACCCCAAGGCCGTCTACAAGGAGCCGGCCCAGACGCTGCTGGTGCCGGCACCCAAGGCGGGCGGCCTCGGTGGGCGCCAACTGCGTGACCTGGAACTGCTGACCTGGTGCTCGGAGCTGGTCGAGGCCCTCTTCGAACCCGCGAAGCAGACCCAGCAGTAGTCGTGGCAGGGGCGTCGGCCTGAGGCCCCCGATCCGGCGGACCCCCGGGCGATGCGAGCGCCCGCAACCGCGCCCCGCCGCGCTGCCTCCACCCTGCGCGGGCCCGGTAGGGGGCACGGCGACACCCAGCCGGCCCGCCGACGCCGGTAGGTCCCCTATGCCGGTCCATCCGGCGATGATCGCGAACTTATGGCCGCGGAATACGCTTACCTGCGACCATAGGTTCACGATAGACGGGCCAAGCCGCCCCGCCACGCACCGCCACCGGCGAGCACCCGACCCGATGACCGCGGGCCGACCCCTGCGCCGTCCTGGGTGCCCGTCGTTCCCGTCAGGCCACCATCACCCGGCAGCCCTCAAGACCGCACAGCAAACCCGAGCCGTAACCAGCCTCCCGCCGCCCGGGGGGATTTTCCGACAGGGCGGCGATCTTGCGCGTGGATAACCTGCACGTTCCCATAAAATGACTACCCTAGGTGTTCTAGTTAATACCGAAAGTGGTAGCCGGGGAAAGGAACGGGCCGGTATGGACACCGCCGCCGGAGGGGACCTCACAGACGTCACAGCTGCGCTGCGCCGCCGGTGGCCCATCGTGGCCGCGGGGACGGCCGCCGGCCTGCTGCTGGCGGTGGCGGCGCTGGTCGTTCTGCCGCAGACCTACGTCTCCACCACGGCCGTGCACGTCCGCCCCAGCGGCATCCCCGAGATCACCGGCGAGCTGTCCGGGCGGACCAACGGCGAGGTCAACCTCGACACCGAAGCGCAGATCGTGCAGTCGGCCGAGGTCGCCGCGGCCGCCGCGGAGCGGCTCGGAGCCGACGCCGCCCCCGTCGAGTTGCGGCGCGACGTCGAGGTCAGCGTGCCGCCGAACAGCAGCGTCCTGAACATCGCGTTCCCCGCCGGGAGCCCGCGGGACGCCCAGCGGGGCTCGGCCGCTTTCGCCCGTGCCTACCTGGAATACCGCGCCGCGCAGGTGGACCGCCAACTCGGCGACACTCTGTCCGCGCTGGAGAGCGAGGCCGACTCCCGCCGTGCCGAACTAGGCGAGTTGTCCGAAGGCGGGGGTGCCGCCGACGGCGGCCGGGCGCGCATCACCGCGGTGCAGAACGAGATCACCGAACTGAACAAGGCGATCCACCCGCTACGCGCGCTGCGCGCATCGATCGTGCCGGCACAGATCATCACCCCGGCGGGCACCCCGGAGGAGGCGGCCTCGCCGATGCCGCCGCTGTGGCTGGCGGGCGGCGGCGTGCTGGGACTCGCGCTCGGGACGGCCGCCGCCTTCGCCGCCGACCGGCGCGGCCACCGGCTGCGCTCCGGCCGCGACACCGCGCGCGCCGTCGGCCTGCCCGTGCTGCTGGAGGTGGCCCGCTCGGCGGGCCCGGCGGACGCCGGCTCCGGGCGGCCCGCGCAGCGGGCCAATCAGGCCGCGCTCGGGCTGTCCGCGAGCCTCGGGCGCCCCAGCGCCGACTCGGCCGGGGCCGGGAAAAGCGGGGCGGTCGTGCTGGTTCCGGCCGTCTCCCGCGGCGCCTCCGCCGGGCCGGCGGCCACCGCCCTGGCCGCCGCGCTCGCGCGCATCGGCGCCGACGTGCTGCTGGTGCACGCCGATCCCGCCCAAGCCGCGCCGGACGGCGCCTGCGGCGCCGGGCTGGGCGACGCCCTGCTCGGCGGCGCCGACCCCGCCCAACTGGAACGGCGCGACGCGGCGGCTCCCGGACTGCGCATCCTCGACTACGGCGGCGCCGACGCGGCCGACGTGCTGCAGCGCCCGGCCATGGCACAGCTGATCCGGCGGTTGCGGTCGAGCGCCGACATCGTGGTCGTCGCCACCGCCCCCACGGCCGAGCGCGCCGACGCGTGCGCGCTGGCCCGCGGCGCCGACGCCGTCGTTCCGGTCGTCGAGTTGGGGCGTACCCGCACGAGTGCCCTGCATGAGGCTCTGGCCGCCTTCGCCGACCTCGGCGTCCCGGCACCGGGCACCGTCGCCACCGCACCCGGGCGCGCCGAGCGGCGCCGAGCACAGCGGCGGCAGGCCGCCGAACACGCGCCCCTCACGGCGGAGCAGCCGACCGAAGACCCCGCCGAGTCGGAAAAGACCGGACCCACCGCCGACGAACCGGAAGAGGCGACCGCCCACAGCGCCGCGGCGACCTCCGACTCGGTGGACCAGGGCGACGCATCGGCCGAGTCCGCGGACGCGGAGCCGCAACCCCAGGACGACACCGACCTGACCCTGCAGCGCTGATCATGACGGCCCAGCCCGCGATCCCCCACCCGACCGCCGGAGGAGGCCCGGTCCGCACCGGCACCGGCCTCTCGGGCACGCCCCGCGGACGGCGGCGGCAGCCGGGGGCGGCCCGATGAGCCGGTGGTGGGCGGCCGCGGCCGGCGGCCGGGTGACGGCTGTCCAGGGCGCCGAGGTCGGCTCGGCCGGCGCGCACGCCTCCCGTCCGACCGCCCGGCCCGCCCCCGCGGGGCCCGGATCCGCCGCAGCGCCGCCCTCCACCGGACGGCCCCCGGGGCGCGCGCCGCTGCGCGGGCGCGTGTTCGCGCCGGGGTGGCCGGTCGTCTGGCTGCTGGCCGGGTACCCGCTGTGGTGGGCGCTGGGCCTGGGCCGGTTCGCGTTCCTGGTCTTCGCCGTACCCATGGCCGCCGAGCTGATCCGCCGGCACCGGAGCACCGGGCTGCGGCTGCCGCCGGGCTTCGGCCTGTGGGCGCTGTTCCTGCTCTGGTGCGCCGCCGGGCTCACCCTCATCGGCACCACCGCCCCGGGCACGGTCCCCGGCAGCGGCGGAGCGGCCGGAGCGCTGGTGCGGCTGGCCGGGTACCTCGCGGTGACCGTACTGCTGCTCTACATCGGCAATTCGAGCCGCCGCGAGCTGGGCGACCTCGCCGTGGCGCGCGCGCTGGGCTGGCTGTGCCTGGCCACCGTCGCGGGCGGCCTGCTGGGGATGGCGGCGCCGCACTTCGAGTTCACCTCGCCGGTGGAGATGGTGCTGCCCGCCGGGCTGGCCGCCGACCCCTACGTGCGGGACCTCATCCACCCCGCAGCCGCCCAGATCATGGACGTACTGGGTTACGAGGCACCCCGCCCCAAGGCCCCCTGGGAGTACACCAACACCTGGGGCAACATGCTCTCGCTGCTGCTGCTGTGGCTGGTGGCGGGCTGGATGACGACCCCCGCGGCCTCCGCCGGGACGGCATTCCGTGATGCGGGACGGCCTCGTCCACGCGCCGAGCGGCGGCGCGCCTGGATCGCGGGCGCGGCCATCGTGCTCGCCGCCGC
This sequence comes from Streptomonospora litoralis, assembly GCF_004323735.1. Lineage (GTDB taxonomy): Bacteria > Actinomycetota > Actinomycetes > Streptosporangiales > Streptosporangiaceae > Streptomonospora > Streptomonospora litoralis. Next base: position 4,711,697 of record NZ_CP036455.1, read on the forward strand.
GCCGGTGGTCTACTCGCTGAACCGCGCCGTATGGGTCGGGCTCGTGCTCACACTGCTGTTCGTGCTGGTCCAGCTGCTGCGGCGGGGACGCGTGGCCGCGGTTGCGGCCGTGGGCTGCGCCGCCTCGGCCGCGCTGGTCGCGGCGCTTCTCTCCCCGCTGATGGACGTGGTCCAGGAGCGGATGGACAACCCGCACAGCGACGACGGCCGCGCGGCCACCAGTATCGCCGCGGTAGAGGCCGCCAACACCTCGCCGGTACTGGGCTGGGGGACTACCCGCGACATGGTGGGCAGCTCGCAGTCCATCGCCATCGGCCCGTCACCGGAATGCCCCCGCTGCGGTAACCACACGATCGGCAACAACGGCCAGTTCTGGCTGCTGCTGGTGGCCAACGGCTGGATCGGCACCGGGCTGTTCCTGGCGTTCTTCGGCCAGGCCCTCTGGCGCTACCGCCGCGACCTGACGCTGATCGGCTCGGCCGCCCTGCTCTCGGTGCTGCTGCTGTTCTGGTACATGTTCTTCTACGTCGCGCTCACGGCGCCGCTGGCCGTCTCGATGATCGGCGTCGCCGTGCTGTGGCGGCGCGCTACCGATCCGGGCGCCGCCCCCGCCGTTTCGGAGGGCGCGCGGTGAACGGCGAGACGACCTACCTGACCGGCCTCGCCGAGGTGCTGTGGCCGTGCGGCGGACTCATGGGGCGGGCCGACCCCGCGGCGGACGCCCCCGGCACCGGGCGCAGACGCGGGGACGGCAACACCCGCGCTTACGTGCCGGTCCCCTCGGCGCACAACCCGCGGGTCATCCTGCCGGTGGCCGACCGCCACGCCGCCGCCCGCGCCGTCACCGCGTTCGCCCAGCGGCACTCGCTGCGCGAGCGGCTGCGCGCGGCCGCTCTCACCTCCGCCTTCGCCAGCGGCGTGGCGCCGCTGCTACTGCGCGACCGGCTGCACGTCGGGCCTGGCCACACCATCGAGCACGAACTGTCGGCCGCGCTGGACCGCCGCGTCGTCATCGCCGTGCACATCGGCCCGCCGCGCGCCAACCGCAAACCGGTCCTGCTACTGCTGACTCCGAACGGACGGGCCGTGGGCTACGCCAAGATCGGCGTCAACGACCTCACCTCCCGCCTGGTGCGCGCCGAAACCCACTCGCTGGCGCGGCTGGCCGAATCCCGGCTGCGAGACGTCACCGTGCCGCGGCTGCTGCACGAAGGCGAGTGGAACGGCCACCCGCTGCTGGTGCAGGACGCGCTGCCGGTCGGCGGCCAGACCGACCGGCCGACGCGGCGCCAACTGCTGCGCTGCGTCCTGCAGATCGGCTCCCTGGAGCCGGTGCGGGTGCTGCCGCTGGCCCGGAGCCCCTACCGGGCGGAGTTGGCCGAGCGGATCGCCGCGCTGGGTGAGCGTCCCGAGACCGCGCCGTTGCGCGCCTGTCTGGACCGGCTGCCCGACGTGCGGTTGCCGTTCGGCGCCTGGCACGGCGACCTGACCCGGTGGAACGTCGCCACCACGCCGCGGCGCGCCTTCGTCTGGGACTGGGAGCGGCTCGCCTTCGGGGTGCCGCTGGGCTTCGACGCGCTGCACTACGAGCTCAACGAGTGCGTGCAGCTGGGTGTCCACCCCGGTGTGCACCGATGGCTGGACACGGGGGCGCGCCTGCTGCGCGACCCGCTGATCACCGGCGCAGGGCTGGTGCCCGGCACCGAGGCCGCGGTCATGGCGCTGTACCTGATCGATCTGGCGACCCGCTACCTGCAGGACCGCCAAGCCGAGGCCGGCGGGAGCCTCGCGGCCGTCGACGACTGGCTGCTGCCCGCACTGGCCGGCTTGGAGGACCGCGCCGCCCGCGAAGCCGGAGAGCCCGGATGAGCGCCGCCCGCCCCCGGCGAGGGCACTGCGCGCCTCCCGCCGGGCGCGACCTCCACCACCGGTGAGCACGAGCCCGGCCGCCACCCCCTCCCCGGTTCCGCCCCGACCTCTCTGAAGACAAGGATGCCGCCCGTGACCTCCCCCCTTCCTGCCGACCGGCGCTCGGGCCCCCCGCGCCGGGAGCCGCCGATCCGGCGCCCACCGCGCACCGGCGCCCACCGCCCCCTCCCCACGGCCTGCGCTGCCACCCGCTGTGAACGAAGGCGGAAGTTCCACGGAAGGGACCCGATGACCAACTCCACCGCACGCCGACTGCCGTTTCCCGAGCCGGTCAAGCACTCAGTCCGCTCGGTGCACTCCGCACTGGCGCAGGCCACCCGAGAAGCGCGGGCGCTGCCCACCTTCATCATCGCCGGTGCGCAGCGCTGCGGGACGACGTCGCTGTTCCGGGCGCTCGTCCAGCACCCGCAGGTGGCCGGTCCGCCCCTGCGCAAGGGGGTGCACTACTTCGACACCGGCTACGCCCGCGGCATCGGCTGGTACCGCGGGCACTTCCCGCTGCGCGCCCTGGTGCGCTCGGGCAGCGGCCGCACACGCATCGAAGTGGGCGAGTCCAGCCCCTACTACCTCTTCCACCCGCTGGCGGCCGAGCGGCTGGCCCGGGACCTGCCCGGGGTGAAGGTGGTGGTGATGCTGCGCGACCCCGTGGAGCGCGCCTACTCCGCGCACAGCCACGAACGGGCCCGCGGGTTCGAGAGCGAGCCCTTCGAGCGGGCCCTGGAGCTGGAGCCCGAGCGGCTGCGCGGCGAGGAGGAGCGGCTGCGCAGCGACCCCGGCGCGTGGTCTCACGCGCACCAGCATCAGGCCTATCTCTCGCGGGGCCGCTACGCCGAGCAGTTGCGGCGGCTGGAGGGACACCTGGGCCGCCACCGGGTGCACGTCGTCGAGAGCGAGGCGTTCTTCACCGATCCCGAACGGGTGTTCACCGGGGTGGAGGACTTTCTCGGCGTCGACCACTGCGACCGGATCCGGTTCAGCCGCCACAACGCTCGCCCCCGCCGGCAGATGCCCGAGCGGCTGCGGGCGCGGCTGTCGGACCACTTCCTCTCCCCCGACGAAGACCTCGCCCAATGGTGGGGCCGCACCCCGGCGTGGCGCGCATGAGCACGGCCGAATACCGCCGCGCGGGCCTGGGGCGGGTCGCCCGCGGCAGCGCGCTGAACATGGGCGGGGCCGTGGCCGGCGCCCTGGTGAACCTGGGCATCGTCGTGGCGGTCACCCGCGGGTTCTCAGCGGACACCGCCGGCGTGCTGTTCTCGGCCACCTCGGTCTTTTTGATCGCGTCCGCGGTGGCCAACCTCGGCACGTCCAACGGGCTGGTCTACTTCCTCGCCCGGCTGCGCGCCCGCGGAGCCGGGCACGCCGCACCGCGCGTCCTGCGTACCGCGCTGGTGCCCGCCGTGGCGGCGTCGGTGCTGGGCGGCGCCGCGATGTTCGCGCTCGCCGACGACCTCGCCGCCCTGGTGGGCGAGCCGCAGGCCGAGATGTACCTGCGCCTGCTCGCCGCGTTCCTCCCGTTCGCGGTGGTGACCGACGCGGCGCTGGCCGCCACCCGCGCCTACCACGAGATGCGCGCCGGCGTGCTGCTGGAGAAACTCGGCCGCCCGCTGGGGCAGCTCGTCTTGATCAGCGCGGTGGCGCTGACCGGCGGTGCGGGGCTGCTCACGGTCGCCTGGGCCGGACCTTACCTGCCGGCTGCGGTGCTGGCGTGGTGGTGGATGCACCGCATCGTCGCCCGGTACCGCGGTGATGCGAGCGGCACGTCGGGGGGCGCCGCTCCGGTGCCGGCGCCCCCCGACTCACCGGCACCGGCGCGGCCGCGCACCGCTGCCGGAGCCGGCGTCGAGGAGGCCGACCCGCGGACGTTCTGGGCGTTCTCACTGCCGCGTTCGGTCGCCAGCATCGCCCAACTGGGCATCCAGCGGATCGGCATCGTGCTCGTCGCCGCTCTGGCGGGCGCCGCCGAGGCGGCCGTCTTCACCGCCGCCACACGCTTCATGGTCGCCGGGCAGTTCGCCGCCCAGGCGCTCCAGTTCGCCGCCGAACCGCGGCTCGCCGAAATGCTGGCGGTCGACGACCGGCGGGGGGCCAACACCCTCTACCGCTCCGGCACCGCCTGGCTCATCTGTTTGACCTGGCCGATATTCCTCCCCGCGATCGTCTACGCCCCCCTGCTGATGCAGCTGTTCGGGCCGCGGTACACCGAGGGTGCCGTCGTGCTCGTGGTGATCTCCCTGGCCCAGCTGCTGTCGGCCGCGCTGGGGATGGGCGACCTCGTACTGACCATGACGGGGCGCACCCGGCTCAACCTCGCGAACAACCTGCTGGCCCTGGCCGCCGACGTGGCGCTGTGCCTGCTGCTGGTGCCCTGGACCGGGGCGACCGGCGCGGCGGCCGCCTGGGCCGGCGCCATCGCGGTGCGCAAAGTGCTGCCGCTGGTGCAGCTGATGCGCTCGCACGGGCTTCACCCGTTCGACCGCAGGTGGGTGCTGGCCGCGGTGAGCTGCCTGGTGTGGTTCGGCGGCGTTCCGCTACTGTGCGCGTTCGCGGTGGGCACGGGGCCGGTGTCTTTCGCGGTCGCGCTGACCGCCGGCTCGGCGGGCTTCCTGGCGACCCTCTGGCGCCTGCGCGACCCCCTTGAACTGGACGGACTGCTGCGCCGCGGCACCGCACGGGGCGGCGGCACCGACTGAGGCGACCCGGATGCCGCATCCCATCGTGCGACATAACACAAAGCAACAATGCCAATACGTTTTGTTATGCCATGATGGCGGCATGCCAAGCGCTCCGGTCCTCTTCGTCGCCTCCAGCGGCGGCCACCTCGCCCAGTTGTGGTCCCTGCGGCCCTGGTGGATCCGGCGCCGCCGGATCTGGGTCACCTTCCCCACGGCCGACGCGCTGCAGCTGCTCGACGGCGAGGACGTGCGCCCCGCCCACCACCCCACCACGCGCAACCTGCCCAACCTGCTGCGGAACACGGTGCTCGCGGTGCGCACCCTCGCCCGTACGCGCCCCGCCGCCGTCGTCTCGACCGGCGCCGGCGTCGCCCTGCCGTTCTTCGTGCTCGCCTGGCTGCTGCGCATCCCCACCGTCTACATCGAGGTCTACGACCGGATCGACTCGGCGCCGCTGACCACCCGGCTGTGCCGTCCCTTCACTCGGCTGCACCTCACCCAGTGGGACGAGCAGCGCGTCTTCCTGCCGACCGCGATCACCGTGGGGCCGCTGCTGTGACGGACGACCGCGACACCCACACCGACACAGCCGCCGTCGAAACCGGCCCCGCAGACACGCCTACGCCCGCCGACCCCGCCGCCGCGGGCACCGCGGAGCCTCCACTGGTCCTGGTCGCTGTCGGCACCGACCACCACGCGTTCCCGCGGCTGATCGACTGGGCCGACCACTACGCCCGCGCCCGGCCGGACGTGCGGGTGCTGATCCAGCACGGCGCCTCCGTGGCCCCTGACACTGCCGAAGGCGTCGCCTACTTCGACCGCGGCGGACTGGGCGCGGCCATGTGGGAAGCGGCGGCGGTGGTCACCCACGGCGGTCCGGCCACCATCGCCGAAGCGCGCGACCGCGGCCACCTCCCCATCACCGTGGCCCGTGATCCCGAACTGATCGAGCACGTCGACGACCACCAGCTGCGCTTCGTCGCCCGCCTCGACGACGCCGGGCTGGTGCGCTCCTGCTCCAGCTACCAGCAGTTCTGCGCCACCGTCGACAAGGCGCTGGCCCAGCCCGCGGACTTCCGGCTCGGCGAGCCCGCAGGAGGCGGCACCGCCGCGGCCGCCCACCGGGCCGGCCGCCTGATCGATCTGCTCATCGGCGAACCCGATCCGCGGTCCGCCGCGCCCGCGCCGCATCCGCACCCCACGGACACCTGGCCGGAGATCACCGCGATCGTGCCCACCCGCGACCGTCCCGATCTGCTGCGGCGCGCGCTGGAGCACATCCGCGACCAGGACTACCCGGGCACGGTGCGCACCCTGGTCGTATACGACCGCGCCGAGCCCGACCGCACGCTGGAGCGGCCCGACGCCGCCCGCCCTCTGCGGGTGACGGCCAACTCCCAGGCGCCGGGGTTGGCCGGAGCCCGCAACACCGGCCTCCTTGCCGCCGAGACGGAACTGGTCGCCTTCTGCGACGACGACGACGCGTGGCTGCCCGGCAAACTCCGCGCGCAGGCCGAGGTCATGCGCGCCGAACCCGATACCGAACTCGTCTGCTGCGGAATCCGCGTCGACTACGCCGGTACCGAGTCCGTGCGGGTACTGCCGCGCTCCAGCGTCGGATTCACCGACCTGCTGCGTTCACGGCTGACCGAACTGCACCCCTCGACGTTCCTGCTGCGGCGCAGCGCGCTGGTCGACGGCTGCGGCACCGTCAACGAGGAGATCCCGGGCGGCTACGGAGAGGACTACGAACTGCTGCTGCGGCTGGCGCGCCGCTCCCGCATCCGCAACGTCTCCGACCCGCTGGTGCGGGTGCTGTGGCATCCGCGGTCCTACTTCGGCGGGCGGTGGCCGACGATCTCCACGGCGCTGCGCTGGCTGCTCACCGCCTATCCCGAGTTCCGCCTGGTGCCCCGCGGATTCGCCCGCGTCGCCGGCCAGATCGCCTTCGCCGAGGCCGCCGCGGGTCGGCGCCGGGCCGCGCTGGAGTGGTCCACGGCTGCGGTGCGCGCCCGCTGGAGCGAACCCCGCGCCTATCTCGCCGCCGCCGTGGCCTGCGGTCTGCCGCCGGCGGCGGTGCTGCGGGCACTGCACCGGCGCGGGCGCGGACTGTAGGCCAGGGCAGCCGGTACTCGCGGAGGCCCGGCTCTGCCCACGGCACCCGGCCGCAACATGTGCGGCGGCGACGGCCCCGGAGCGGACCGTTCAGCGTGCGCTCGGCGGCAAGCCGCGGGCAGACGTCCCACGTGCCCCGGGGCCGCCCCCGCGTCCCCGGGCGGCAGGGCGTGACACCGGATCCGCTCTACCCCAGGCCGCGTTCGTGGAGCTCGCGGGCGCGCTTGCGCGCGTCCTCGGCCAGTTCCATCGCCTCGTCGATGGCCTCGCGGGCCTGGCGCGGGACGTTGACGTAGCGGTCGTCGGCGGCGTCCAGGTAGCCGCGGGCGGCGTGCCGGTCGCGCAGGACACGGAAGTCGCAGGTCGGCGCGGTGATGCCGTCCCACAGCTTGACGGCGCGGATCCGGTCGTACTTGCGCAGCGTCTCGGGGATGTCGGCGTACCACTCCCGAGTGGCCTGCGGGTCGCCCGGGATGGGGACGGTGCCCATCTCACCGATCATGATCGGCTTTCCGGGGTCGATGCCGTGCTCGGGCCCCTCCCGCTGCAGCCACTCATAGGCCGGGCGCAGCGCCTCTTCGAAGGTGTCGACATGGTCCCAGTGCGGCTGCAGCTCGCAACCGGTCATGTTGTACGCCTCCCAGCTGATCCAGTCGACGTAGTCGTTGCCCGGCCACAGGCTCGGCAACCGGTGCAGGTTGCCCTCCCAACCGGTGACGTTCCAGACGAAGATCGCGTTGTCGGCGCCGTTGCGGCGGTATATGTCGACGATATGCCGCCAGGCCCGCACGAACTCCCGGGGCGTGCCGCGGGTGTGGTAGCGCTTGTTCGCGTCGGCCTCGTGGTCGAAGGTGACGAAGAACGGCAGGTCCAGGTCGGCGACCCGGCGCGCCTGCGAGCGCAGCGAGTCGTCGAAGCGGCCGCGGATGATGTCGCGGTAGCTCTGCACCGGATGCCCGCGCACGTTGAACCGCTTGGCCTCGATGTTGGCGTGGATAAAGCGCCCCTGCTCGGCCAGGCGGCGCTCCTTCGGCGTGGGCACGCGGTGCTGGTCGACGCCGTGCCAGGTGTAGACGATGTCCAGGCGGCGTCCGGTGGCGCGCTCCAGCGGCCGCACGTCGCCGCGATAGGGGCTGGCTCCCCACCACACGCCGCACTCGGGCTCCAGAATCCTGCTGACCCCGCATTCGGGCGAGGGCGACGCTGTCGGTGACGGAGTCGGAGTCGGGGTGGGGCCCGGATATCCCGGGTAACCCGGATGCTCCGGCGACGGCTCGACGCCGAGTCCGGGCGTCTCGGAGGCCGAGTGCGGTGGGAACACGGTGAACGGCGGAATCAGCTCCGGCGGAGGACTCTGGCCGGGCTCCCCGCCCGACGGCGAGGGCTTTGCCGGCGGCGAGGGCTCGGGCCCGGAGGGACCGCCCGACTCGGGCGAGGCGGAGGGCGAGGCGTCGGGCTCCGTGCCGGGCGCGGACGGCACGGCCGACACGGACGGCTCGCCCGAGGCGCCGGGTGCGGCGGACGGGCTCAAGTTCGAACTCGCCGCGCCGGACGCCGCCGTCGGCGCTCCGGGCACGGCCGACGGGCGCTGCGTGGCGGACGGACTCGCCTCGTCGGGTGTCTGAGCGGACGAGGGACTCGCCGACGGCGCCGCGGACGCGGACGGCCCAGCGGGAGCACTCGCCGCCGCGGAGGTACTTGCCTGCCCGGCGGCACCCGGAGGAACCGGGGAGCGCTCGCTCTGCGGCGTGTAGCCGGCGTAGCCGCGCGGCATCGGCGAATCCGCGGCCGAGGCCCCGGACGCCGCGGGGCTGGGGGCATACGAGCCGTACCGGGTATCGGGTCCGACCGCGTCGGTGCGGTACACGCTCGTACCCAGCACTCCGGTGGGCGCGCACGCCACCACGGCCACGGTCACCGCGAGCGCCGCGCCGCCGCAGCGCCCGGGCGTGCAGGCGCTCGCCACGCGCGGGACGCCGGATCCCCGCCTGTCGATCCTGTCGGTCCTGTGGGCCCTCCGTCGTTCCCCCATGCACAAATAGCTACCATAGGAACAGGTTCAACTACATGGAGTCACAAACCTCGGCGTGCCGCATCCCGGATAAGTCGGACAGCAACCGGCCACTCCCCCGCCCTCCCCGCTCCCTCAGTAACCGAACCGCCCCCGGCCGGCGCAGGTCAGCGCCGCGACAGTCGTGCGGCCGACCGGACCGAGCCCGCTGCGCCACGCCCCGTCCGGACGCACGCACACCGCCCCGGAGCGGAACCGCATCGGGTTGCCCGAGACGGTATGGGCGGGCGACAGCCGCGCCGTGCCTTCGGTGTCGACGGGCAGCGCCCCGTCGTGGCCGGCGAAGTCCGCCAGACCGCGGAACTCGCCCGCGGGGTCGGCCGCGAAGTCCTCGTAGCGCACCCGCAGGGTGGGCACCCCCGCCGCCGACAGCCGCGCCAGCACCTCGTTCTGCATCGTCCACTGAATCGCGGCCCGAACGGGCGAGTAGCGGGCCATGTCCTGCTCGGGGCTGGTGCGGGTGGCGTCCGGGCGCGGCACCCGCTTGCCCCATGCGTGCGCCACCGCCCGCGGGTCGCGCACCACGTGCACCAGGTGCAGCCGGGAGCCGTAGCGGTGGCGCAGGCACGCCGCCAGCGACGCGTGCTTGCTGGAGTCGACGACCACCCGGCAACCGCTCACCCGGGCCGCCGCGGCGTACAGGCGGTCGTACAGGCCGGTGTAGCGCGCCAGACGCTCCGCCAGGCGCGCCGGGGGCCGCCCGTTGAGCAGAGCGGGGACGAAGCGCGTGCGGTCCACGGACGCCTTGAGCGCGAGGACCTCCCAGGGGTCCAGCCGGTCCCATCCGCCGAAGGCCGCCCCGCCGACCGCCCCCCAGAACCCGCACTCGGCGAACGGCACCCCGCAGCCGCAGGCTTCGCCGTCGATCAGCGCCCTGCGCCACATGTGCACCACCTCGCCGAGCGAGCAGACGCCGGGCAACTCACCCAGCAGCCGCTCGATCAGCGTGGATCCGGAACGGCCCATGCCGCCGACGAAGAGCAGTTGGAAATCGTCCACAGGCGCACCCTAGTACGGTGCGCACCTAAAAAATCACGATATGGAATCGGACAACGGGCGGAGCCGGTCCCCGCGGCCGGCGCGGCGCCCCGGCGGGGTCGCCGGATCCCTCCGGCGCTCCCTGACCGGGCGCGGGCGCATCATGCCCGCGGACCGGCTCACGGCCCGATCACTCGGCGCGGACGATCATCCCGGCGCCGACCGTGGTGTTGCTGCCCTCCTCGATGAGGATGAAGCCGCCGGTCAGCCGGTTGTCCTTGTACTCGTCGGCGAACAGCGGCTGGGTGGCGCGCAGGCTGACCCGCCCGATCTCGTTGAGGGAGAGGTCGGCGGCCTCTTCGTCGCGGTGCAGCGTATTGACGTCCAACCGGTAGCGGATGTCGCGCGCCACGACCTTGGCCGTACGGGTGGTGTGCTTGATGATCAGCTTCGAGCGCGGCGTGAGCTTGCGGCTCTCGGCCATCCAGCACACCATCGCCTCGATGTCCTGGGAGACCTCGGGCTGGTTGTGGGGCCGGCACAGCATGTCGCCCCGCGAGATGTCGATTTCGTCTTCCAGCAGCATCGTCACCGACATGGGCGGGAACGCCTCGGCCAGCTCGCCGTCGGGGGTGAGGATCTTGGCGATGCGGCTGGTCAGCCCCGAAGGCAGGTGCATGACCTCGTCGCCGGCCTTGAACACGCCGCCGGAGATCATCCCGGCGTAGCCCCGGTAGTCGTGCAGTGCGGGATCCGCCGCGCGCTGCGGCCGGATGACGTACTGCACGGGGAACCGGGCGTCGATCAGGTTCCGGTCGGAGGCGATGTGCACATGCTCCAGGTGGTGCAGCATCGAAGAGCCGTCGTACCACGGCATGTTGATGGAGCGGTCCACGACGTTGTCGCCGTGCAGCGCCGAGATGGGGATGAAGGTGAGGTCGCTGACGTCCAGCTTCGTGGCGAACGCCGTGAACTCCTGCTTGATCTCCTCGAAGCGCTCCTGGGAGTAGTCGACGAGGTCCATCTTGTTGACGGCCACGACCAGGTGCGGCACCTGCAGCAGGGTGGTCAGGAAGGCGTGGCGGCGGCTCTGCTCCTGCAGGCCCTTGCGCGCGTCGACCAGGATGACCGCCAGGTCGGAGGTCGAGGCCCCGGTGACCATGTTGCGGGTGTACTGGATGTGGCCGGGAGTGTCGGCGATGATGAAGGTCCGTCGCGGCGTCGCGAAATAGCGGTAGGCGACGTCGATGGTGATGCCCTGTTCGCGCTCGGCGCGCAGGCCGTCGGTGAGCAGGGCCAGATTCGTCTGCTCCTCGCCGCGGCCGCGGCTGGTGCGCTCCACGGCGTCGAGCTGGTCCTCGAAGATCGACTTGGAGTCGAAGAGAAGGCGGCCGATCAGCGTGGACTTGCCGTCGTCGACGGAGCCGGCCGTGGCGAACCGCAGGATGTCTGTACTCATATGCACGCGTTCCAAAAGGGAAAGGGTGGGGAGAGGGCGGCGCCGGGCTCTAGAAGTAGCCCTCGCGCTTGCGGTCTTCCATGGCCGCCTCGCTGGAGCGGTCGTCGGCGCGCGTCTGGCCGCGCTCGGTGATCCGGGTGGCCGCGATCTCGGCCATGATCTCCTCCAGACCCTCGGCCGAGGAGCGCACCGCGCCGGTGCAGGTCATGTCGCCCACCGTGCGGTAGCGGACGGTGGCCTCGAACAGCTCCTCGTCGTCGCCGCGGGTGATGAAGGGGCTGTCGGCGAGCAGAATGCCGTCGCGCTCGAAGACCGTGCGCGCATGCGAGTAGTAGATCGCCGGCAGTTCGAGGTTCTCGCGGGCGATGTAGCCCCACACGTCGAGCTCGGTCCAGTTGGACAGGGGGAACACCCGGATGTGCTCGCCCATGTTGATCCGCGTGTTGTAGACGTTCCACAGCTCGGGGCGCTGGGCCTTGGGGTCCCACTGGCCGAACTCGTCGCGGAAGGAGAACACCCGCTCCTTGGCGCGGGCCTTCTCCTCGTCGCGGCGGGCGCCGCCGAACGCGGCGTCGAAGCCGTGCTCCTCCATCGCCTCCAGCAGCGCCGCGGTCTGCAGCCGGTTGCGGCTGGCCCAGCGGCCCGTGGGCTCGACGACCTTCCCCTGGTCGATCTGCTCCTGCACCGAAGCGACGACCAGCTTGACGCCGGCCTCCGCGAGGCGGCGGTCGCGGAACTCCATGACCTCCGGGAAGTTGTGCCCGGTGTCGACGTGCATCACCGGGAAGGGGATCGCGCCCGGCCAGAAGGCCTTCTCCGCGAGCCGCAGCATGACGAGGGAGTCCTTACCGCCGGAGAACAGCAGCACCGGCCGCTCGAACTCCGCGGCCACCTCGCGCATGATGTAGATCGCCTCGGCCTCCAGGAAGTCCAGCTGGGAGAGCTGGTACCGGCCGAGCGGCGCCGTATTGGCCTGAATCATGAACCCGCCTCACGCTCCTCTGACGCACACGCGCGGTGGTTGCGCACTCATCCCGCCGCGTGTGGGTCCGCGTCGTCGCGCTCGGCGACGCCGCGGATACTAGCCAACAACATATTCGACAATTCCGGTCGACAGACAAGAATATCCGGGAGTGACGGGTTGGTCCTGTTGTAGGACAGCTCACTGCCGTCGATACGGGAGGTGTGCAGACCCGCAGCGCGCGCCACCGCCACCGGTGCTGCGCTGTCCCACTCGTACTGGCCGCCGGCGTGCACGTAGATGTCGGCGATGCCCAGCAGCACGGCGCAGATCTTGGCGCCGGCCGAGCCCATGGGGACGATCTCGGCGCCCATCTGCGTGGCCAGGCGCTGCACGAACTCCGGCGGCCGGGTGCGGCTGGTGGTAATGCGCAGCCGCTGCTCGGTGGGGCGCTCATCGGGCAGCCACGGGGGGTCGACGGTCGATACGGTGCTGCCCTGCGCGGGCAGCGACACCGCTCCGGCCACGAGTTCGCCGTTCTCCCACAGCGCCACGTGCACGGCCCAGTCGGTGCGGCCCGACTCGGAGAACTCCCGGGTGCCGTCCAGCGGGTCGATGATCCACACCCGCCGGGCGCCGAGCCGCGCCTTGTCGTCGATGCCCTCCTCGGAGAGGACGGCGTCGCTGGGGCGCAGGCGGCCCAGACTGGAGAAGAGGAACTCGTGCGACGTGCGGTCGCCGAGTGTGCGCAGGACCTCGGGCTCGTCGAATCCCTGCCGCGCCCGCAGCCGGAGCAACTGCTGCCCCGCCTCGGTCGCCAGGTCGCGCGCCACTTCGTGATCGTTACGGATGCTGCTCACCGGCCTTAGTACGCTCCCGCTCCGCGGACAACTGCTGACCATGTCTTCCACAGGATCTGGACGTCCAGGGTCAACGACCAGTTTTCCACGTATCGCAGGTCCAGACGGACGGATTCCTCCCAGGAGAGGTCCGACCGGCCGCTGACCTGCCACAGTCCTGTCATGCCCGGTTTGACGACCAGGCGCCGACGAACGTCGCGGCCGTACCGCGCCACCTCGTCGGGCAACGGCGGCCGCGGACCCACAAGTGACATATCTCCCCGAACGACGTTGAGCAGCTGGGGGAGCTCGTCCAGCGAATAGCGGCGCAGCCAGCCGCCGAACGCGGTGACCCGGGGGTCGCGGCGCATCTTGAACAGTACGCCGTCGTGCTCGTTGGCGAGGCGCAGCCCGGTCTTGAGGTGCTCCGCCTCGACCACCATGGTACGGAACTTGTAGACCGTGAACTCGACACCGTCCTTGCCCACGCGTGTCTGCCGGAACAGGGCCGGCCCCGGGTCCAGTCCGCGGATCAGCGCAGCCAGCCCGAGCAGCAGCGGAGCCAGCGCCGCCAGTGCCAGCGCGGCGGCCGCCCGGTCGAACAGCCCCTTGACCACCCGCCGCGCCCCCGCCAGTTCGGGGTGCTCCACGTGCAGCAGCGGCATCCCCGCGACCGCCCGGATGGTCGTGCGCGGACCGGCCACCTCCATCAGGGCGGGCGCGACCGTCAGGTCGGTGCCGCTCTTCTCCAGCCGCCAGGCCAGCCGCCGCAGCTCCAGACCGTCCATCTCCGGGCAGGAGAGCACCGCCACCGTGTCGGCGCCCGCTCGCTCGGCCGCCTCGGCCGCCTCGCCGAAGCCGCCCAGCACCGGGCAGCCGTCGATGTCGCCGGGGCCGATGGGCTCGCCGCTCATCCGGCGCCGGGGCAGGCACACGCCGATGACCCCCATCCCGTGGTACGGCTCGCGGCGGAACTGGCGCACCAGGTCGCGGGCGGACTCCGGGTGGCCGACCACGACCACGCCGCGCATGCACAGGCCCCGCGCACGCAGCCGGTGCAGCCGCTTGCGCCAGGCGTAGCGCATGATCAGGGTGCCCAGCACGACGGTGGGCAGCGCCAGCAGCACGTAGCCGCGTGCGACGTCGACCTTGGCGGAGTAGGCGGTGATCGCGACCGCAGCGGTCAGCACCACGCCGGCGCTGAGTACGCGGCGGAACTCCTCGGTGCCCTGCCCGATGAACCGGCGGGCGTAGCCACCGGAGAACGCGACGACCAGCACCCACAGGGCGGGCAGCGCCAGCGAGAACAGCAGGTACCAGGGCCCCGCCGACGTGGTCAGCGGGTGGCCGAAGCGGATCTGCAAGGCGGACGCGCCGGCGAGGACCCCGGCACCCGCGTCGATCCACAGCAGCCCGTGGACATAGGAGCGCATCCACGCGGAGGAGGCGCGCGCGGCCGACGCTCCTGCCGTATGCGCCGGGACCCGTTCGGTGACGACCATAAACCCCAACTTCGGCACGGCCCCCTGTCCGCACTGTGCGCCGCGGTGCCCGGCGCGGCCTCCGGCGCGACGCCGGCCCGCCGTGCCGACCCGATACGCGATAGCAGGGCGGATGCGCGCGGCACGCGCGCGGACACGACGACGAACAAGGGGTGCGGAACGCGAACTGACCCGACAGATCATAGCTAAACGTGATCGCATAGTCGCGCGACGTGACAGGATGTAGCCGGAAAAAGCCATTGGGTCGCGGCGGTTGAAGAAGAACCGGGTCGATCAGGCCCGGTTCGTGTGCCGGTCGTGCGGGGTCGTTGCCCACGCCGACCGCAACGCTTCCCGCACCATCGCCGTACGCGGCGAGGCTGCGTGGAATGCGGGGCGTGCGTCACGCGTCCCTGCCGCCCCGTAGCGGGGGTGTCTGGTCGGAGGAGCCCACCCGGCAGCCGGTCGGGCGGCTACCTCCAAGCCCGGCCTTCAGGGCCGGGTCAAGTTGACACCGACGTGTGGAAGGTGTTCTGCGCCTTCTCCAGCCCGTCGGTCAGCACGGTCTCGACGGCGTCGGCGGCGCGCTCGACGACCACGCCGAGGTCCTTGCGCTCCGCGGCCGAGAAGTCCTTGAGCACGTAGGCGGCGGCGTCCATCCGGCCGGGCGGGCGGCCGACGCCCACGCGCACTCGCAGGTAGGCCGGATCCGCCAGGGAAGAGGCGACCGAGCGCAGGCCGTTGTGGCCGCCCGCGCCGCCGCCGCGCTTCAGGCGCAGCGCGCCGAAGGGGATGTCCAGCTCGTCGTGGATGACGAGGATTCGCTCCAGAGGCACCTTGTAGAAACGGCTCAGAGCCGCCACAGGCCCCCCGGAGAGGTTCATGTAGGAACGGGGTTTGGCGAGCACCGCGGGCACGCCCTGCAGGCGGGTCTCGGCGACTTCGGCGCGCGCCTTGTGCGCCTTGAACCGCTGCCCGCCGCGCTCGGCCAGTGCCTCGGCCACCATGAAGCCGACGTTGTGCCGGTTGCCGGCGTAGGAGGGACCGGGATTGCCCAGCCCCACGACCAGCCACCGCTCCGACTCGACCGGGGCCACTTCACCGCTCCGCTCCTCGGCCGGCGCGGCGCCGCGCACCCGCCGCAGTAGACCGTGCATAGCAGTCCGCCGTCCGCCATCCGTTCCCCGCACGATCGGCCGGGATCCGGACGCGGGCAGCGGCCCGCGTCCGGATCCCAGCCGATCGCGGCTTGCTCTGCTGTGCCTACTCCGAGGCGGTCTGGGCGGACTCGCCCTCGCCGGACGCCTGTTCGGCCTCCTGGCCGGCCCCCTCGGCGGCCTCTTCGGCCGCCTCGGCGGCGACGTCGGCCTCGGCGGTCTCCAGCGCCTCGACCTCTTCCTCGCTGCGCTCCGGAGCGATGGTCAGCAGGATGGTCTCGGGGTCGCTGACCAGCTCGGTGCCGCGGGGAAGCTGGAGGTCGGCCGCAGTGACGTGCGCGCCGACCCCGAGGCCCTCGATGTCGTACTCGACGCCCTCGGGGATGCGGGTGGCCTCGGTCTCGACCTCGACGGTGATCAGCTCCTGGTTGAGCACGCCGCCGGACGCGATCTCACCGGTGAGGGTCACCGAGATCTCGACGGTGACCTTCTCGCCCTTCTTCACCACCAGCAGGTCGACGTGCTCCAGGAAGCCCTTGATCGGGTCCCGCTGAACACTCTTGGGCAGCGCGAGGTTGTCGGAGCCGGTCAGGCCGTCGACACGCAGCAGCACGTTCGGGGTCTTCAGGGCCAGCATCAGGTCATGGCCCGGCAGGGCGATGTGGCGAGGGTCGGTGCCGTGGCCGTAGAGGACGGCCGGCACCTTACCCGCGCGGCGGACGCGCCGTGCGGGGCCCTTGCCGAATTCCGTGCGCGGCTCGGCAGCGATGCGTACCTCGGACACGACAAAACTCCTCGGGATCGTCCCCGCAAGCCACGGGGAACACGACTTCACATAGAACGGCTCCCGCGTGGACGGCGACGTCCTCAGGGCCGCTGCCTGCCGGCGGAAGCCGACCGCATCCCACCGCGTCGAGCGCGCCCGCCCCGGAGCGCGAACACTCGCCGACGGCGCCGCACCGGCCGCGGTGGTGCGGCCGGAATGCCTAGCGCGTCCCAGCGGGAGCTGGGGACACTCGGTCAAGTCTAATGGCTCCGCCGGGCCGCTCGAACACATGGCGCCGCGGGAGGGCGCCGCGGTCCGCGCCCACCCGCGGTCGGCTCAGCCCTCGAACAGGCTGGTGACCGAGCCGTCGCTGAAGACCTCGCTGACGGCACGCGCCAACAGCGGGGCGATGGAGAGCTGGGTGAGCTTCTCGAACCGCCGGTCCTTGGGCACCGGAAGCGAGTTCGTCGTCACCACCTCGGAGATGCGCGAATTCTGCAGCCGCTCGGCGGCGGGACCGGAGAGCACGCCGTGCGTGGCCGCGGCGATGACCTCCTCGGCCCCCTGCTCGAACAGCGCGTCGGCCGCTTTGACGATGGTGCCGGCGGTGTCGATCATGTCGTCGACCAGCACGCACGTGCGGCCCCGGACCTGCCCCACGACCTCGTGCACGCGGACCTCGTTGGCCACTTCGGGGTCGCGCCGCTTGTGGATGATCGCCAGCGGCGTGCCCATCCGGTCGGCCCACCGGTCGGCGGTGCGCACCCGGCCGGCGTCGGGCGAGACGATGGTCGCCTCGGTTCCGGCGACGCGCGACTGCACGTAGTCGGCGAGCAGCGGCAGCGCGAAGAGGTGGTCGACCGGGCCGTCGAAGAAGCCCTGGATCTGGTCGGTGTGCAGGTCGACCGACATCAGCCGGTTCGCCCCGGCGGTGCGGAACAGGTCGGTCATCAGCCGCGCCGAGATGGGCTCGCGGCCCCGGTGCTTCTTGTCCTGGCGCGCGTAGCCCAGGAACGGTGTCACCACGGTGATGCGCTTGGCCGAAGCCCGCTTGAGGGCGTCGACCATGATCAACTGCTCCATCATCGACTCGTTGATGGGGTCGGCGTGGCACTGCAGCACGAAGGCGTCGCACCCGCGCACCGACTCCAGGTAGCGCACGAAGATCTCGCCGTTGGCGAAGTCCTGGAACTTCGTCGGCGCGACTTCGATGCCGAGCTGTTCGGCCACCTGCTCCGCGAGTTCGGGGTGCGTGCGCCCGCCGAACAGCATGAGCTTCTTCTGACCCGCGGCCTTCATGCCGGTCACTTCAGAGATCCCCCACAGACACAAACAAAGACACGAACACAGTCACTGTTCATCGCGGCGCTCGGCGGCCTCGGCCCCCTCGCCCGCCGCCTGTTCGGCGGCTTCGGCGGCGGCGGATCCCGGGCGCTTGCGCCGCACCCAGCCCTCGATGTTGCGCTGCTTGCCGGCCGAGACCGCCAGCGCACCGGGCGGGACGTCTTCGCGGACCACGGTGCCCGCACCGGTGTAGGCGCCCTCGCCCACGTGCACGGGCGCGACGAAGGTGTTGTCGCTGCCGGTGCGGGCGTGGTCGCCGATGGTGGTGCGGTTCTTGCTGACACCGTTGTAGTTGACGAACACCGAGGAGGCGCCGATGTTGACGCCTGCGCCGATGTCGGCGTCGCCGACGTAGGTCAGATGCGGGACCTTGGCCCCCTCGCCGACCGTGGAGTTCTTCACCTCGACGAACGTGCCGATCTTGGCGGCGGGCTCCACGACCGTGCCGGGGCGCAGATAGGCGTAGGGGCCGACGCTGGTGCCGGGGCCGATCTCGGCGTCGTCGGCGACCACGTGGCGCACGACCGCATCGGCGCCGACACGGGTGGCCTGCAGTCGGCAGCCGGGGCCCACGACGGCGCCCTCCGCGACGCTGGTGCGGCCCAGCAGCTGGGTCTGCGGCTCGACCACGGTGTCGGGGCCGATCTCGACCTCGGCATCGACCCAGGTCGAAGCGGGGTCGACGACTGTCACGCCGGCGCGCATGTGCCCGGTCAGCAGCCGGTCGTTGAGCATGCGCCGCGCTTCGGCCAGCTGCACGCGGTCGTTGACGCCCTGGATCTCGGTCCACTCGCGCGCCACCGAGGCTCCGACGCGGTGGCCGTCGCCGCGCAGGATCGCCACGGCGTCGGTGATGTACTCCTCGCCTTTGGCGTTGTCCGTGGACAGCCGCCCCACCACCGAGGCCAGGTGGGCGCCGTCGAAGGCGTACATGCCGGAGTTGATCTCGCCGACGGCGCGCTGTTCGGGCGTCGCGTCGGCGTGCTCGACGATGCAGGTGAAGGCGCCGGAGGCATCCCGCACGACCCGTCCGTATCCGGCGGGGTCGGGGACCTCGGCGGAGAGGACGGTGACGGCGTTGCCGTCGGATTCGTGCGCCTCGACGAGGTCGGAGAGGGTGCGCCCGCGCAGCATCGGCGTGTCGCCGTAGGCGAGGACGACCGTGCCCGAGAGGGTGACGCCCTGGGCGGCCAACTCCTCGACCGCCATCCGCACGGCGTGGCCGGTGCCGTTCTGCTCCTCCTGCACGGCCGTGGAGACGGCCGGGGCGGTGTCCTTCAGGTGCTGGACCACCCGCTCGCGCGCATGCCCGACCACGACCACCGTGCGCTGCGGGTCGAGTTCGTCGGCGGCGGCCAGCACATGCCCGAGCATGCTCCGGCCGCAGATCTCGTGCAGGACCTTGGGAAGCCTGGACTTCATTCGGGTGCCCTCGCCCGCCGCAAGGACGATGACGGCAGCCGGACGGCTCACGCTCACTGGCGGAGACTCCTCATGTCGCTGGCGGATGCGGATGACCCCCGCGCTCGCGCGGGCGGGGATTGCCGGTTTCACAGACACGGTGCAGCGCCGGCCCCGCGGTTCTCAGCGGGACCGACACGACGTGTCCGTTCGGCTGACGGCTCACGGCGGAACCGCGACCAGACTCCACCCAGGGCCGACATGGGAAGGATACATGCGGCATTTGCCGGGCGCGGCTGCGCCCGCGGCGCCCGCACCACGCGTCGCGCGCGACATTCGGAGCAACGCAGGCGCCCGGACGCGGGCGGGTGGGCGGCACGCGGCGCTGCGGGTGCGGCGGCCGCGGCGCGGGCGGGGTGTGACATAGGCGATCGGCGGGCGCACGCCGGTGCCGCAGGGGGCTACGCCGCGCCGCTGTCCTCGGCGGGCTCCCGGGGAAGGATTCGAACCCTCACCTCAAGGCACCAAAAGCCTGTGTCCTGCCATTAGACCACCCGGGAAGGACGATCGCCGCCGTCGGCGGAAGGCGGCGCGGTCCGCATGCCAACGATAGCGGCTCGGCGCGGGCGTCGGCACATCCGCCGCCGTGCGGGGCGGCGGGCGTGGTCGGCGGGGGAAGGCGCGGGGCGGCTGCGCAGGCGATTCGTGTTCCGTGCGCTGCACCGGTTGGAACTTACGAGACCGTAGGTTACGGTTACGTAGGCATAGGTTCCGGCGACCGACGCGCGGTCGGGCGGCCGGAGCGGACCTCCGCGCCGACTACCGCAGTTAGGCCCACGAACAAGGTGGACATATGACCGCAGCACCCGAGATCGCTCCTGAGAAGGCCAAGCGCACGCCCGAGCCCGAGATCGACCCCGAAGGCCGGGGCAGGCTGGAGCGCTACACCGTCTTCGCGTTCGTCTTCATCCCGCTGGCGGCCCTGGCCGCCGCCGTGCCCTTCGCCTGGGGGTGGGGCCTCACCGTCACCGACATCGTGATCGGGACGGTGTTCTACCTCGTCAGCGGCCTGGGCATCACGGTCGGCTACCACCGGCACTTCACCCACGGCTCGTTCAAGGCCAACCGCCCGCTGCGCATCGCGCTGGCGATCGCCGGGAGCCTGGCCATCCAGGGCTCCGTCATCAAGTGGGTCGCCGACCACCGCCGCCACCACAAGTACGCCGACGCCGAGGGCGACCCGCACTCGCCGTGGCGCTTCGGTGACGACTGGCGCTCGGTGGCCAAGGGCCTCTACTACGCGCACATGGCCTGGCTCTACCTCGACGAGGAGAAGACCTCTCCGAAGCGCTTCGCCCCGGACCTGCTCAAGGACTCCGACATCCGCCGCGTCGACCGCTGGTTCGGCCCGCTGGTGGCCTTCTCGCTGCTGGGCCCGGCCGTGATCGGCGGCCTGGTCACCATGTCCTGGTGGGGCGCTCTCACCGCGTTCTTCTGGGCAGGCCTGGTCCGCGTCGCGCTGCTGCACCACGTCACCTGGTCGATCAACTCCATCTGCCACACCATCGGCGAGGAGAACTTCGAGGTCCGCGACCGCTCCCGGAACGTGTGGTGGCTGGCCATCCCGTCCTTCGGCGAGTCCTGGCACAACCTGCACCACGCCGACCCCACCTGCGCCCGCCACGGTGTACTCAAGGGCCAGATCGACATCTCCGCCCGCGTCATCTGGATGTTTGAGAAACTCGGATGGGCGAGCAAGGTCCGCTGGCCCAACGCCGATCGCCTTGCCGCCAAGCGCGTCAGCGTCGAGAATTGAAGTGAGTTTCCACCATGGGAACGGTCAGCGAGAGCGAGCAGCAGACACAGACGCAAACACAGTCGCGCCGCAGGCGCATGACCGGAAAGCAGCGCCGGGAGCAACTGCTGGACATCGGCCGTGAACTCTTCGCCGAGCGCGGCTTCGACGCCACCTCGGTCGAGGAGATCGCGGCTCGGGCGGGCGTGTCCAAGCCCGTCGTCTACGAGCACTTCGGCGGCAAGGAGGGCGTCTACGCGGTGGTCGTCGACCGCGAGATGCAGACGCTGCTCGGCATGGTCGCCGACTCGCTGACCGCAGACACCCCGCGCGGCAAGGTCGAGAACGCGGCGCTGGCGCTGCTGCGCTACGTCGAGGAGTACAGCCAGGGCTTCCGAATCCTGGCGCGCGACTCGCACGCGGCGTCGGGCACCGGCAGTTTCGCCAGCCTGATCAGCGACATCGCGACACAGGTCGAGCACATCCTGGGCGAGGAGTTCGGCAACCGGGGCTTCGCCCCCCAGCTCGCCCCGATGTACGCGCAGTCGCTGGTGGGCATGGTCGCGCTGACCGGCCAGTGGTGGCTGGAGGTCCGCAAGCCCAAACGCGAGGTCGTGGCGGCCCATCTGGTCAACCTGGCCTGGAACGGACTGTCCAATCTGGAGCCGCGCCCGCGGCTGGACCACGTCCAACGCAAGCGCGGCGACTAGTCCACCACCTCTGTCCGGCCGCGCGACGCGCGGCCGGACAGAGGTGCTTCCGCAGCGGGCGACTACTATCTTGATATCAAGAGATAGGCTGTCGGTATGCGTGATGAGGTCGACGGTCTGGTCGAGGCGTGGCGCGCCGAGCGCCCCGACCTCGACATCGAACCCCTACAGGTGCTCAGCCGGGTCTCCCGCCTGGCCCGCCACCTGGACCGCGCCCGGCGCGCAGTCTTCACCGAACACCAGCTGGAGCCCTGGGAGTTCGACGTCCTGGCCGAACTGCGCCGCTCCGGCCCGCCCTACGAACTCAGCCCGGGACGGCTGCTGCGCGCCACCCTGGTCACCTCCGGCACCATGACCAACCGCATCGACCGGCTCGCCGCCGCCGGCATGGTGCGCCGCGGCCCCGACCCGGCCGACAAGCGCGGCGTCCTGGTGCGACTCACCCCCGAGGGGCGCGAACGCGTCGACGGCGCACTGGCCGACCTGCTCAGCTACGAGGAGTCGCTGCTGGCCGGAGTCTCCCGCACCGACCGCGATGCGCTGGCGGCACTGCTGAGATCGGTGCTCTCCCCGCTCGACGTGTAGTCGCCGGAGGCGAGCCGCCGATACCGAGCGCGAAAGAGCTTCACCGGAAACCTGCGCCGCTAGAACCCGGTCAGTAGCGCTCCGACGACCTGTTTCAGATCGCCGGTCCCACCCGGGCCGTCGAATTCGGGAGGGCGGCAACGCGTGCCGTTGGCAGACGCTCGCCTTTCGCGGTTCGACGGAACTCGCGACGCTAGCGGACCACCCGGTAACGCAGATAGACCACTTTCGAGTTGAAAGTGCGGTTCTCGATGAGTTCGAGGCCCACCCGGCGCTCGCCGTGCGGAAAAAACCGAGTGCCACCGCCCAGCAGCACCGGGTAGACCCTGGCCCGGTACTCGTCGATGAGATCCAGCGCGGCCGCTTCGGCGGCGAGCGACGCACCGCCGATGGCGATGTCGCTTTCGGTCGGTTCAGCTCGCAACCGCTCGATCTCCTCCGCCAGGCCGTCGGAGGCCAAGCGGGCATTGCCCTGGACTTCCGACCGCGTGGTAGAGAACACCACCTTCGGAAGCGACTTCCAGAGCGCGGCGAACTCGAGAGTCGAGAAGTCGAGCGAAGGGTTCTGCTCGGCGGTCTCCCAATACAGCATCGTCTCGTACAACCGTCGTCCGAGCAGGTGGACGCCCACACCCCGGATCTCGTCGGTGGCGAGGCGAAAGACCTCCTCGTCGGGCAACCCCCAGTCGAAGGAGCCGTCCGGCCCCACGATGTAGCCGTCCAGCGACACGACCATCGAGTAGGTCACGTTGCGCATCGGAGACTCTTTTCAGCAGCGGTTCCGGCCCATCATGAGTCGATTGTCCCGCATACCGGTCAGTTGGGCCGACCCTATTGTCAGGACGCTTGTCGCCCAGACTGTCTCACATATTCAGTCGCTGATCTTCTCGGCCTCGGTGAGCCAGAGTTCCTCCAGTTCCTCCTTCTCCGCCTGGATGCTCTTCAGTTCGGAGTCGAGTTCGGCCAGGCGGGCGTAGTCGTCGGCGGCCTGGGCCATCTGTTCGTGCAGCTCGGACTCTCGGGTGCCGATGCGCTCCAGGCGGCGCTCGATGCGCTGGGCCTCCTTCTGCACGGCGCGGCGCTGGGCGGCCGACATGGCGGGGGCGGCGTCGGGCTCGGCGCCGCCCGAGCCGTCGGGACGGCGGCCGGGGACGGCGGCGGCGCCGTCGCTCTGGCGGGCGCGGCGGTCCAGGTACTCCTGCACGCCACCCGGCAGGAACAGCAGGTCGGCGTCGCCCATCAGGGCCATCGTGCGGTCGGTCACGCGCTCCAGGAAATAGCGGTCGTGACTGACCACCACCAGGGTTCCCGGCCAGCCGTCGAGCAGGTCCTCAAGCTCGGTGAGGGTCTCGATGTCGAGGTCGTTGGTGGGCTCGTCCAGTAGCAGCACGTTGGGCTCGTCCATCAGCAGCCGCAGCAGCTGGAGGCGGCGCCGCTCGCCGCCGGAGAGGTCGCCGATGGGGGTCCACTGCCGCTCACCGCGGAATCCGAACCGCTCCAGCATCTGGCCGGCGGTGAACTCCCGGCCGCCGACGGTGATGTGCCGACGCACCTCCTCCACGGCTTGCAGCGGGCGCAGCTCGGGCGCCAGCTCGGCGAGGCTCTGCGAGAGGTGCGCGAGATTCACCGTCTTGCCGTGCCGGACCCGGCCGCCGTCGGGTTCGCGCTCGCCTGCCAGCGCCCGCAGCAGCGTGGTCTTGCCCGAGCCGTTCACGCCGACCAGCCCGATCCGGTCGCCCGGGCCGAGCTGCCAGGTCAGGCGGTCGAGGAGGGTGGTGTCGTCGGCGACGAGGGTGAGGCCCTCGACGTCGACGACCGTCTTGCCCAGCCGCGTGCTGGCGAAGCGCACCAGCTCCACGGTGTTGCGGGCCGGGGGCTCGCCGGCGATCAGGGCGTTGGCGGCCTCGACGCGGAACTTCGGCTTCGAGGTGCGGGCGGGCGGGCCGCGGCGCAGCCAGGCCAACTCCTTGCGTGCCAGGTTCTGCCGCCGCTCCTCGGCCTGGGCCGCCAGCCGCTCGCGCTCGGCCTTGGCCAGCACGTAAGCCGCGTAGCCGCCCTCGTAGCGCTCGACGCGGCCGTCGACGACCTCCCAGGTGCGGTTGGTGACGGCGTCGAGGAACCACCGGTCGTGGGTGACGACGGTGAGCGCCTCGCGGCGGCCGCGCAGGTGCTCGGCCAGCCACGCGATCGCCTCGATGTCCAGGTGGTTCGTGGGCTCGTCGAGGATGACGAGGTCGTGGCTGTCGACCAGCAGCCGCGCAAGCGTGGCGCGGCGGCGCTCGCCGCCGGAGAGCGTGGACATCGGGGCGTCGAGGTCCCAGCCGCTGAGCAGCCCGCGCAGCACGTCGCGCACGCGCGCGTCGCCGGCCCATTCGTGCTCGGCCAGGTCGCCCAGGACGAACCCGCCGACCGTGGCCTCGGGGAACCTGTCGCGCTGCTGCAGGAACCCGACGCGCAGGCCGCGGCTGTGCACGACCCGGCCGGAGTCGGGTGCGGTACGGCCGGCCAGCACGGAGACCAGCGTGGACTTGCCGCCGCCGTTGCGCCCGACGACGCCGATGCGGTCGCCTTCGTCGACGCCGAGGGCGACCTCGTCGAGCAGCACGAGCGGCCCGTAGGCCAGGGACACGTCTTGCAGGTTCACGAGATTCGTCATCGTGCTATCCATTGTGGTGGCGCGCGCGGACCTCCGCGACCACCGTCCACAGGCGCCCCCGCCGCCCCGGCCCCGGGCGCCCCCTCCCGAGGCCGGCCAGTCCGGACGCCTTCAGCTGATTCCAGCGAGGAGCCCCGGCTCTTCAGAGCCGGGAGGAATCGCTTCTCATCACGGCTCTGAGGGCCTACGGGAACACGATGGCGGATTTCGGCGTTCGCCCCCCGCCGGGGCGGCGGCGATCGTAGCTGCGTCTACAAGGCCAAGCGGGCCGAGGTGCCGCTGGTCTCGGTGGATCCGGCCTACACCAGCCGGGAATGCGCCGAATTCCGGTACATCGGCACGAGGAACAGGGTCGATCAGGCCCTCTTCGTGTGCCGGTCGTGCGGGGTCGTTGCCCACGCCGACCGCAACGCTTCCCGCACCATCGCCCGCCGGGGCGAGGCTGCGTGGAACGCGGGGCGTGAGTCGCGCGTCCCTGCCGCCCCATAAGGGGTGTCTGGACGGAGGAGCCCACCCGCCGGCCAGGCGGGCGGCTACCTCCAAGCCCGGCCCTTCAGGGCCCGGGTCAAGTTGACAGCAGGAAGAAGTCGCGCGCCTGCTTGGCGATGCCCTCCACATCCAGACCGTGGGCGCGGTCGTGGTCGGCCGGTGTGCCGTATCCGCGCACCTCCGTGTCGCGGATCACGCCCAGCGACCGCTGGCGGTGGCGGCGGTCCTCCAATGCGGCGGCGACCTCGTGTGCCGAGGTGCCCGCGAGGTAGGGCTCGACCACCAGCACGTCGGCCTGGCCGGCCCGGGCGGCCAGCCGGTTCAGACCCGCGCGGTCGAACGGCCGCACGGTGGCCGCGTAGGCGACCGTGACGTCCAGGTCCCCGGTGGCCGCCAGAACCCGGTCCAGCATCGGGCCGACCGCGACTACCACGCCGCTGGAGCGCGCCGAGCCCGCGCGGACCGTGGTCAACTCCGGCCCCACCGGGCGGGCGGCGGCGTTGCCGCGTTCGCCCAGCCGCACATAGACGTTGCCCTCGCCGCGCAGCGCCGATCGAAGCATCGGGCCGACCTCGTCGGCGTGGCCGGGCACGTGCACGGTCCAGCCGGGCAGCGAGTCCAGCAGCGCGACGTCGCCGGGCGCCATGTGGGTGCGGCCGTAATGCGAGCCGTCGTAGGAGGCGCCGTGGCTGACGAGGACCGCGCCCGCGCCCTGGTGCCCCAGGTCGAGTTTGACCTGCTCGAACGGCCGCTCGACGAGGAAGGGCGCGAACGTGTGGGCGACGGGCCGCATACCGGTCAGCGCCAGCCCGCCGGCGACGCCGATCATCAACTGCTCGCGGATGCCCAGGTTGACGACGCGGTCGGGGTGGCGCCGGGCAGCGGCGGCGAACCGGTCGGCGGAGATGTCGGCCAGCACGACGGCGAGCCGCGGGTCGGTATCCAGGGCCGCACCGACGACTTCGGCGAAGGTGTCGCGCATCGGCTGCGCGGTGACGGCGGGCGCGACGACGGCATCCGTGGTCTGTTCGGGGATCGCGGTGTTCACGGCGGTGGTCATGGCGGTCATCCCTTCGGCCGGACGCGGGCGATCACGGCGAGCGGTCGGCCGCGGTGCGGAGTGGTGAGTGCGTCGTGGAGGGCGGACTGATCGCGGCCGGGCGCCGAGAGCGCCGCCCAGCCCTCGCCGCTGAAACGGGTGTCGATTCCGCCGGGCCAGCCGTGCGTGGCCGAGGCGTTGTCGACGACGACCGCGGTGAGGTTGTCCAGGCCCAGCCGCCCGGCGGCGGCGATCGCCTCGTGGTTGCTGCCCTCGTCGAGCTCGCCGTCGCCGAGGAGCACGAAGACGCGCGGACCGGTGCGCCCCTGGGCGCGCAGCCCCAGCGCCGTGCCCACGCCCAGCCCCAGGCCGTGGCCGAGCGAGCCGCTGCCGATCTCGGCACCGGGTACCAGCGTCGCGTCGGGATGGTGGCCCAGCGGGGAGTCGAACGCCGCCCAGCTGCGCAGGGTCGCCAGGTCGAGAAAGCCCTTGGCGGCGAGCACCGCGTAGTAGGGTGCGGGCCCGTGCCCCTTGGACAGCAGGAACCGATCGCGGTCGGGATCGTCGGCGGCCTGTGGTGAAACGTTCAAGACGCGGTCGTAGAGCACCCACAGCACTTCGCGCGTGGAATCGGCCGCGATCTGGTGCTTCTCGTCGCCGGTCATGAGCCCGATCAGGGCGGGCAGGTCGGCGTATCTGGTCAGTGCCGGTGCGGTGGTCATGCCGCCAGTCTCAGACCTCAACTTAACTTGAAGTCAAGCCCCAGGGCGGATCCCCGAAGCACCCGCCGAGTGAGGTGCCTCACTGTCCGGCCCGCGCACTCGAACCCGCCGCCGGCGAGCCGTGCGGGCGGTCCGCGCCGCGCTTTTCCTGCGGCTCTCGGGCGGAATCAGAGCACCACCGCCCCCGGGACGTCCCCGTGGCAGGTCACCGTGTGGACGCAGTCGGGGGCGCTGCGCACGGCAGCGGCGACCTGGTGGGCGTGCTCGGCGGAACGGGCCAGGAACGCGCACGTGGGCCCGGAACCCGACACGAAAGCGCCCAGCGCGCCCGCCGCGCGGCCGGCGTCCAGTGTCTCGGCCAGCGCCGGACGCAGTTCGAGCGCGGCGGGCTGCAAGTCGTTGCCCAGCGCCGCGCCGACCGCGCGGGCGTCGCCCTGCGCCAGGGCGGTCATCAGCACGGGGTCGCCCTGGGGCGCCGGGGCGCCGGGGCGGATGCGGTCGTATGCGGCGAAGACCTCGGGGGTGGACAGCCCGCCGGCGGACAGCGCGAAGACCCAGTGCAGCCGGGCGCCGCACTCGGCCGGGTCCAGGACCTCGCCGCGCCCGGTGCCCACAGCGGTCCCCCCGAGCAGCGGGAAGGCGACGTCGCTGCCGAGCCGGGCGGCCAGCGCCAGCAGTTCCCGGTGCTGCAGCCCGGTGCCCCAGAAGGCGTCGCAGGCCACCAGCGCCGCGGCGGCGTCGGCACTGCCGCCTGCCATCCCGCCGGCCACCGGGATGGCCTTGCGCACATGCAGATGGACGGCCGTGTCGGCGCCGGTCTCGCGAGCGAGCAGCTCGGCGGCGCGCCAGGCCAGGTTCGTCGAGTCCAGCGGCACGCGGGCCAGATGCGAGGCCAGGCCGCCACCGCTGGCGTCCTCGGCCGTCAACCCGGCGGGGCCCCCTGTTGGGCGCGTCGCGGCGCCGGTGACGGTAACCTCGTCGAACAGCGCTACTGCGTGGAAGACATTGACCAGATCGTGGTATCCATCTTCGCGCGCCGGCCCCACCGCCAGCTGGAGGTTCACCTTTGCGGGGACCCGAACGGTCACGGCGGTCGTAGTGGTCACGAGTCCTAGATCGTAAAGGAACCCCCACCCCCGTGAACCCCCGTTCCGCGAATCCGGGCGCCCGCGTGCCCGGTGGCCGGACGACGGCGGTGGGCGGCTCTGCCGCGGTCGCAGACCCGCCCCGAGGTCGCGGCTGTCCGGATGCGGGCGCCGCGAAGTGCACGGGTGGGTATCAGGACGCGTTCCCCGCTACCTTGGGGCCAGGCGGAGTTAGGACACCGTCGGGGAGGGTCGCTTGCCGTCGGATGGGCTCCCGAAGAACCTGGAACCGTTGGCCGCCGGAGATCCGGCGACCATCGGGCCCTATGTGCTGGCCGGTCGCCTGGGCAGCGGAGGAATGGGGACGGTCTACCTCGGCCGCACCCCTGAGAAGGGTGCCCAAGTCGCGATCAAGGTGATCCGGCCCGAACTCGCCTTCGACGAGGCCACCCGGGCACGCTTCCGCGACGAGATGGAGAACGCGCGCAGGGTCGCCTCTTTCTGCACGGCCAAGGTGCTGGACCACGGCACCTTCGAGGGCCGTCCCTACATGGTCACCGAGTACATCGCCGGGACCGCGCTGGCCGAGCACATCTCCGAGCACGGCGCGCTGGACTCCAGCACGCTGCACGGCTTCGCGCTGGGCGTCGCGGCGGCCCTGGCGGCCATCCACCGCACCGGGCTGGTCCACCGCGACCTCAAGCCGGCCAACGTGCTGCTCTCGCTGTCGGGCCCGCGGGTGATCGACTTCGGCATCGCGCGGGCGATGAACACCTCCACGAACCACACCCAGACCGGCATCGTCATGGGCAGTCCGGGCTGGATGGCGCCTGAGCAGCTGCTGGAGGAGAAGGTCACCACCTCCGCCGACATCTTCGCCTGGGGGTGCCTGGTGGCCTTCGCCGGAAGCGGCATCCATCCCTTCGGCAACGGCGACGCCATGACACTGGGCAAGCGGGTGCTGTTCGCCGAACCGCAGATCGGCAGCCTCGACAGCCCGCTGGACCGGCTGGTCGCCCAGGCGCTCGCCAAGGAGCCCGAGCACCGCCCCAAGGCCCAGGACCTGCTGCTGGAGCTGGCCGGCGGCGAGGAGACCTCCAGCGGCGGCGGGGACGCCAACGAGATGGTCAGCCACGCGCTGCACGCCTCCTGGCACCCCAACCTGCCGCCGATGGCGCCGATGCCGCAGCCCGGCGGCCCGCCGCCGAACCCGCACCAGACGGCCACCGGCATGCCCCACCAGGCGCCGTCGGCTCCCCCCGGACCGCCGCACGGCGCCGGCGCACCGCACGCGCAGCCCTACCCGGCTGCGCCGCAGCCGGGGTCCCTGCCCGCCCAGCACCAGCAGAACCGGCCTCCGCAGCGACCGGCCGGCATGGGTCCGCCTCCGGGCCAGTCCGCACCTGGGACGCACGCGCCGCAGCCGCCGCCCCCGCCGAGACAAGGCGGGCCGCCGGGGCCGCCGGGCCACCAGACCGGGCAGTTCCCGGTGGCCTCACCGCACCAGACGGGGCCCATCCCGCAGGTGCCGCCCGGCCAGGAGCAGCCGCCCAATCCGCGCCCGCACGCCCAGCCCTACGTGCCGCCGGCGTCGCTGCCGCCGCACCGGCCCATGCAGCCGGGCAAACGCCGGGTGCGGTGGATCGCCGTCACGGCCGTGGCCGCCGTCATCCTCGCGCTGCTGCTGTTCACCACGCTCACCCTGCTGGGCGTACAGAACCTGATCTGGCAGCAGGACGCCGACGGCGCGGAGGAGTCCGGCGGGAGCCAGGCCGGCACCGGTGGTTCCGCCGAGCGGGAGCAAGACGGCGGCTCCGCGCCCGGCGAGGACGGCGACCAGCAGTCCGGGGATGCGGTGGCGCCCGACACCGCCGGCGACGGCCGGATGGTGTTCCAGGTGCGCGAGTACGAGTGCACGCCGAGCATCGAGGGGCGCTCGACCGTGCACCGGGGTACCTACTGCGTCTTCGCGCTGAGTGTGCAGAACACCAGCGCCGAACGGATCAGCCTGGAACACGACCAGCAGCGCCTCGCCCGGGGCGGTCAGGAGTTCCTATCGGCCTCGGAGCCCTCGATCCAGGAGAGCCGGGCCCCGCTGTGGCAGTCCATCCCCAGCGGCGCCCATGCCGAGGGGAAACTGGTGTTCATCGTGCTGGACGAGTCGGAGGTCGCCTCCGGCGCCCTGCACCTCAGCAGCGCCGGCACCGGATCTCCGGCTGTCGTCGAGGTCTCCGACGTCTCCAGGGCGGACTGAGGGCGTACCAGGCAGCGGGCGCGCAGGCCGCCCGGCGCGCGCTTTTCGGGCGCGGCCCCGGCCGTGCGCGACGGCGCTACGCCGCGCCGCCGGAGCCTTCAGTGTCGGCGGCGCGGTCGGCGTGCGCGGCGATGCGGGCGAAGTCGGCGATGCCGAGCGACTCCCCGCGGGCGCCGGGATCGATTCCGGCGGCCCGCAGCACCCGTTCGGCCGCCGGCGCCGACCCCGCCCATCCGGCGAGGGCCGCGCGCAGGGTCTTGCGCCGCTGGGCGAAGGCCGCGTCCACGACCGCGAAGACCGCACCGCGCTCGGGTGCGGCGCCGCCCGGCCCGGCGGGCGCGTGCGAGCCGTGTGCGCCGCCCGCGTCGGGGGGTCCGTTCCTGCGACGCAATGCCACGAGTCCGGAATCGACGTTGGGCACCGGCCAGAAGACGCTGCGACCCACCGACCCCGCCCGGCGCACCTCGGCGTACCAGGCGGCCTTGGCCGACGGCGCCCCGTAGGTGCGCCCGCCCGGCCCGGCGGCCAGCCGGTCGGCGACCTCGGCCTGCACCATGACCAGGCCGCGGCGCAGGCTCGGCAGCGATTCCAGCAGGTTCAGCAGCACCGGAACCGCGACATTGTAGGGCAGGTTGGCCACCAGCGCGGTGGGGCGAGGCCCGGGGACCTCGGTGACGCGCATGGCGTCGGCGGCGACGACCCGCAACCGGTCGGCCCGATCGGGCGCGAACTCCGCGACGGTGGCCGGCAGCGCGTCGGCCAACCGCGGGTCGATCTCGACGGCCGTAACGGCGCGGACGCGCGGCAGCAGGGCCAGTGTCAGGGAGCCGAGTCCGGGCCCGACCTCCAGCACCACGTCGTCGGCGCCGACCTCGGCGGTACGCACGATGCGGCGCACGGTGCCCGCATCGACGACGAAATTCTGGCCGAGCGTCTTGGTCGGCCGGATGCCGGTACGCTCGGCGAGCCGCCGCACATCGCCGGGCGTGAGCAGGCGAGCGCCGCCGGAGGAGTCGGAATCGGTCACCGGATCATTGTGCCAGCACACGGGGCGCCTCCCACCCGGCGCCCGGTATGTCCGATCGCCCGGAGCCGGCCGCGGCGATCGTGGCCGAATTCCCAAAGCACGCCGGTGGATTTCGTCATACGGGCACGATCGTCGCGCTGCCCTGCGACACAACGGGCACGCGGGCGCCTCCCGGCCCCCGGCCTCTCCTCGCCGCCCCCGCCGGCCGCCGCCACCGGCGAGCACCCGACCCGATGGGCACGGGCGCCACCCCACGCCGTCCTCGCCGTCCCTCCCCACGCACCGCCACCGGCGGGCCCCGCTCCCTCGACCGCAGGCCCAGCCATCCACCGTCCTCGCTGCGGCTTTCCGGTGAAGTCCGCCCGACACCCGGCAGACCGACAAGGCCACCCAGCAGACCCGAGCCGCACGGCCCGGCCGCCCACGGGAGCCGGACCGATCCAGCAGGCTGAACACGGCTTAGTCGAACAGGTGCACTCCGCACTCGGGCCACTGGCCCTGCCAGTTGCCGCCGACCATGTCGTAGAGCTTCTGGGCGCGCATGGTCTGCTCGCTTGCGGGGGCCTCGGCCGGGTTGCCGGTGCCGCCGGCGGACTGCCAGGTGGACATGGAGAACTGGTAGAGGCCGTAGTAGCCGGCCGGGTTTACCGCGGTGGGGTCGCCGCCCGACTCGCACTCGGCCAGAGCGGCCCAGTTCAGGCTGGAGGCTTCGGCGGAGGCGTCGATCTGCGGCTCCTCCGGCTTGGTGCCGATCTCGGTGATGCCCTTGACCGGCTTCTTGACGACTTCCTCCTTGATGACGTGCTCGGTCTCCACGCCTTGCTCCATGATCGTGGCGGTGGTGACCTTCTTGACGCCGTCCTCGGGCTTCTTGACGACCTTCTCCTCGCCTTCGGGCAGGTCGGGGTTCTCCCGCTCTTCGACCTCGGCCTCGATGGGGACCTCTTCGGTCTTCGGCTCGGAAAGGATCTGGGTCACGTCGATAACCATGCCGTCGGTGGGCTCGGCGCCGCGCTCGGGTTCGACGGTGTCGTGCTCGCCCAGCGTGATGCCGTTGGCCTCCAGCACCTCGGCGACGGTTCCGGCGGTGGTCGCCGTCTCGATCCGCACCCGGTCGCGCAGGATGACCACCCGGCGCGCCGCGGTCGCCTCGACCTCCAGCCCCGAATCGGGGATCGCCTTGTCCGCCTCGACCGACAGCTCCATCGACTCCGGGCTCACGCCGATCTGGCGGAGCGCCTCGCCGACGGTCAGCGCGGTTACCCAGTGCCGCTCGGACTCGCCGTCGACGGTCAGCGTCAGCTCGCGGCCGGATCGCACCAGGACGCTGTCGCCTTGGCCCAGCTCGGTGTCCAGGGCGGGGGCGACGGCGTCGTGCTCGCCCAGCGTCACACCGGCGGAGTCGAGCACGTCCTGCACCGTCGCGCCGTAGGTGTGCACGGTGGTGCGCTCGCCGTCGACGCTGAGGGTGATGCGCTGATCCATGGCGAAGGCGGTGCCGCCGCCGACCACGAGCAGGACGGCCGCGGCGATCGCGCCGATCACGACGCCGCGGGAACGCAGCAGCGGGATGTCGGGCAGCGTGATCCCGCCCGGTAGACGGCCGCCCCGGCGGCCCGCGCCCGCGTCGCGCGGCCGCCCCTTCGGCCCGCCCTCGGGCGCACCGCCCATCGGCGCCGCCGCGGTCTGCCGGTAGTGGGTATAGGAGTCGTGCGGGGGCGCCGCGCCGCCGGGGCCGGCGGGCGGATCGGCCGGGCGGGGACCGCCCTCGCGGCCTTGGCGCATGCCGCCTCCGCCCTGCCGCCCGAACAGGCCCGGCTTATTCGATGCCCTGCGGGTTCCGCGGTGGGATCCGCGGTTCGACGGACTACGCACGTTGGTCTCGGCCTTCGCGATCGCTCACGGACGGGAGGGGGTGGCTCGGGGCGAGCGGGCCGGAGGGTGCGGGAGGTCCCCGGCGTGCGGCTCGCGGCGGGTCGGGGGCGGATGCGCTCCAGCCGACCACTGATGCTTGGGGAAAGTATCACACTGCCTTGTGCATCGCTTTAGTCCTGACCGAATCCGACCGTCCCGCGGCCGCCCGCCCCGGCGCCGACCCGGCGCGCCCTGCCCGCGATCCAGTACCAGCGGACGCACCGCGCAGCCCCGGCCGACAGTGGCGCCGACCGGGCCCGCCGCCGACTGGCGCCGCCGCACGGCCGCCCACCAGAATGTGCCGCAGAACCGAACCCGGTTCGCCTCATGCCCGAAACCACCGGACCGCGCCCGGCAGCAGCGGCCGCCCGCCGCAACCCGCCGACCGGCTCAGGTCCCGCTCCGGAAAGGTCGCCCATGGGTCCTCTGCACGGAATCCGCGTCGTGGAGTTCGCCGGAATCGGACCCGGCCCCATGGCCGCCATGCTGCTCTCCGACCTCGGCGCCTCCGTCATCCGGCTGGACCGCCCGGCCGCCGCGGAGGCCGCCCGCCAGGGCGCGCGTCCGCACATGAGCGCCGGGCGGCCCGTACTCGGCGCCGATCTGAAGACCGAGGAGGGGCAGGCGGCCGCGCGCGACCTCGTCGCGGCGGCCGACGTGCTGCTGGAGGGGTTCCGCCCCGGAGTCATGGAACGCCGCGGCCTCGGGCCGGACGCCTGCTTCGACCTCAACCCGCGGCTGGTCTACGCGCGGATGACGGGGTGGGGCCAGGAAGGGCCCATGGCCGGGGTCGCCGGGCACGACATGAACTACATCTCGCTCAACGGGGCCCTGCACAGCATCGGCCGCCGGGGAGAGGCGCCCGTGCCGCCCGTCAACCTCCTCGGCGACTTCGGCGGCGGCACCATGTTCGTCGTCACCGGCATCCTCAGCGCGCTGGTGGAGCGGCAGACCTCGGGGCGGGGGCAGGTCGTCGACGCCGCGATGGTGGACGGCAGCGCACTCCTGATGTCCATGGTCTACGAGGACCGCGAGCGCGGCGCCTGGACCGACGAGCGCGGCACCAACTACCTGGACACCGGCGCTCCCTGGTACGACGTCTACGAGTGCGCCGATGGTCGGCACGTCTCGGTGGGCTGCATCGAGCCGCAGTTCTACGCCGCGTTCCTGGAGGGTGTCGGGCTGGCGGGCGCCGACCTTCCCGACCAGTGGGACCAAGAGAACTGGCCGGTGCTGCGTGAGCGCTTCGCCGAGGTTCTGCGCACCCGCACACGCGACGAGTGGGCCGAGGTCTTCGGCCGTTCCGAGGCATGCGTGCAGCCGGTGCTGTCGATGGACGAGGCGGCCGAGCACCCGCACGTGCACGCCCGCGGTTCCGTCGTACGCAAGGACGGCCGTCTCTACCCCGGCCCCGCCCCGCGCTTCGACCGCACCCCCGGCCGCGTCACCCGCGACCCCGATTTCGGCGAACCCGGCCTGGAGGCGACCCTGGCCGAGTGGGGTCTGGACGGCACCGCGACCGGCCACGAGTAGCCGCGCGCCCTACTCCAGCCCGAAGGCCCGGCGGCCGTTGGCCGCGACGGTCTCGGCGAGGTCGTCCTCGGCCATCCCCTTGGCCGCGGCAAGGGCGCGCAGGGTGTGGGGGATCAGGTAGGGGGCGTTGGGGCGGCCCCGGTAGGGCTTGGGCGTGAGGAACGGGGCGTCGGTCTCGACCAGCACGAGCTCGGGCGGGGCGATAGCGGCGGCCTCGCGCAGCGACTCGGCGCTGGCGAAGGTCACATTGCCCGCGAAGCTCATGAAATAGCCGTTGTCGGCGCAGATCTTGGCCATCTCGGCGTCGCCGGAGAAGCAGTGGAACACCACCGCGTCGGGCGCGCTCTCCTCGGCCAGCACGGAGAGCACGTCCTCGTGGGCGTCGCGGTCGTGGATCATCAGCGCCCGGCCGTGCCGCTTGGCGACCGCGATGTGCCGCCGGAACGACTCCTGCTGGGCGGCCACACCCTCGGCGCCGGTGCGGAAGTAGTCCAGCCCGGTCTCTCCGACGGCCCGGACCTGCGGCAGCGCGGCCAGCCGGTCGATCTCGGCCAGCGCCTCCTCCAGCCCGGCCGACCCGCCCGCGGCGCGGGCCTTGCCGGCCCAGTCGGTGTCGTCGGCCTCGACGCCCGGTGCGCCGTCGCCGTGCACGATGCGCGGCGCCTCGTTCGGGTGCAGTGCCGCCGCCGCCCACACGCCCGCGTACTCGGTGGCGATCTCGGCCGCCCAGCGCGAGGAGGGGACGTCCACGCCCACCTGCATCAGCGGCGTGACGCCCACCGCCTCGGCCGCCGCGACGATCTCGGGCACGTCGGGGGTCTGCATGTCCATGTGGGTGTGGCTGTCGCCCACGGCCACACGCAGCGCCTGTGGCGCCTCCGGCGGCGTCTGCGCATTCCGATTGCGCACGGCGCTGCCGCTTCGCTTGCCCATCGGGAATCTCCCCCATCCCTCGCCGGTTCGCGCCGGCGGACACGGATACGGCGGGCCGCCCCGCGGCGGCCCGCCGATGAAGTCCGCGGCGCGCCCGGATCGTCTCCAGCGCCGCGCGCCGCCTCTATCGGTTGCGGCGTGGTCTTTCGACCGTGCCGATCAGCCGGCCTCCTGCTCCAGACGGGCGACCTCTTCGTCGGCCACGCCGGGGTCGAGTTTGGTGAACAGCGGAGTGGGCGCCGACAGCGGGGTACCCGGCCGGATCGGTACCGATCGCCACACCGCCTCGTTGTCCGCGTAGTCGCCGGTGATGACGGAGTACTCGGTGGGTTCGGTGTTGCCGCCGATGGTGTCCGTGGCGGTCTCGATGCGCGGCATGGCCGACCACACGCCCGTACCGCCGAGCATGGCGTGGACCTGATTGGAGGAGCCCGGCAGGAACGGTGTCATCAGGGTCTTGGCGTCGCTGACCAACTGCAGCGCCACGTGCAGGACGGTGCGCATCCGCTCGGTGTCGGTCTTGCGCAGTGCCCACGGCGCCTGTTCGGAGATGTACTTGTTGGCCTCGGCGATGGTGCGCATGGCCTCCTGCAGGCCCGCCTTGAACCGGGAGCGGTTCAGGTGCTCGCCGACCGCGTCGAACGCGGCCGCGGAGTCGGCCAGGACGCGGCGGTCGTCGTCGGTGAACTCACCGGCCTCGGGGATCTCGCCGACGTACTTGGCGGCCATGGAGATCGACCGGTTGACGAGGTTGCCCCAGGCCGCGACCAGTTCGTCGTTGTTGCGACGGACGAATTCGGCCCAGGTGAAGTCGGTGTCCTGGGTCTCGGGCCCCGCCGCGATGATGTAGTAGCGCAGCGCGTCGGCGGAATAGCGCTCCAGGAAGTCGCGCACGTAGACCGCCACGCGCCGCGAGGAGGAGAACTTGCGGCCCTCCATGGTCAGGAACTCGCTGGAGACCACCTCGGTGGGCAGATTCAGCGCGCCAAGCGACCCGGCCTCGCCGCCGCTGTCGCCCTCGCCGTTGTAGCCCATCAGCATCGCCGGCCAGATCTCGGCGTGGAAGACGATGTTGTCCTTGCCCATGAAGTAGTAGCTCTCGGCCTGCGGTGCCTGCCACCAGCGGCGCCATGCCTCGGGGTCGCCGGTGCGCCGCGCCCACTCCACGGCCGCCGAAAGGTATCCGATGACGGCGTCGAACCACACGTACAGCCGCTTGTTGGGGTTGTCGCGCCACTCCTCCAGCGGGATGGGCACACCCCAGTTGAGGTCGCGGGTGACGGCGCGCGGCTGCAGGTCGTCGAGCAGGTTCAGGGAGAACTTCAGCACGTTGGGGCGCCACTGGCCGCTCTTGGACTGCAGCCAGGTGCCCAGCACCTCGGTGAACGCCGGGAGGTCGAGCATGAAGTGCTCGGTGTCGACGAACTCCGGGGTCTCGCCGTCGACTTTGGACCGCGGCTCGATCAGGTCGATGGGGTCGAGCTGGTTGCCGCAGTTGTCGCACTGGTCGCCGCGCGCACTGCCGTAGCCGCAGATGGGGCAGGTGCCCTCGATGTAGCGGTCGGGCAGGGTGCGGCCGGTGGAGGGCGACATGGCCCCCTTGGTGGTGTGGGTGAAGATGTAGCCGTTGTCGTAGAGGCCGCGGAACAGCTCCTGGGCGACGGCGTAGTGGTTGCCGGTGGTGGTGCGGGTGAACAGGTCGTAGGAGAGCCCGAGCGCGACCAGGTCCTCGACGATGACCCGGTTGTAGCGGTCGGCGAGCTCGCGCGCGCCGACACCCTCCTGGTCGGCCAGCACCTGGACCGGCGTACCGTGCTCGTCGGTGCCGCTGACCATGAGGACCTCGTGCCCGGACATTCGCTGGAAGCGCGCGAAGACGTCGGAGGGGACTCCGAACCCGGAGACGTGCCCGATGTGGCGGGGGCCGTTGGCGTAGGGCCAGGCCACCGCGGTCAGGATGTGGCGTTTCGACGACATGCCCCAAGCCTACTGGGGTGCGTGCCGCCGATTCACCCGCTTGACCGTCCTTGTGGACGTACCCGGGCCGGATTCGGCGCCGTACCCTCGCGGCCGTGCCGCCGATCGGAACCGCATGGCCCCCGGCCGCGGCGCGTCGCTCCCTCCGCGCGGCGGCTGCGGCGGATCGGCGGGGGGTCGCGTGTCGGTAGTGTTTAGTCCTAGGCTCGTCTGCCGATGTAAGCGCTCGCCCGTTTCCCGCTTCGGGCTCCGCAACGGCCTACCCGGCCCCTGTTCGACGAAGGCGGTGGTCGCCACGGTTTCCCGTGCCCTGGCCGCGCTCGTCGCGGTGGCCCTGCTGGTGGTCGGCGCCCCGCTGGCGCCCGGCGGGACCGCGCTGCCCGCATCCGCTGCGCGGCAAGCGCCGCTCGCGCTCGCCGCGGCCGGTGGTTCCGATGCCAACGCCGACACCGACACTGACGGCTCCGGGCCCGTCCAGACGCTGCTGAGCGAAGGCGACTCCCAGGCCGTGGCGGTCGCCTTCCCGGGCTGGAGCAGCGACCACCGCGTTCCGGTGCGCGACCTGCCCGACGGCTACAGCCCGGTGCTGCCGTGGGTCGGCAGCCTCGAAGCCCCCTGGGCGCGAGTCACTCTCCCCGGCTCGACCGAGGCGCCCGTCGCCGGCGAGGCGTTCGCACTGCCCTTCGGCCGCGCGCCGCCGCTCTGACGAACACATGTGCACCCGTCCACCCGCGACAGCGCTCCCGCGCTGCCGCAGAGGCCGCATGAACCGTTCGTGAGAGGTAGTCCATTGTCCACCCAACCGGGAGCCGGATCGCGCTGGCTGCGCGGCATCCTCTCCCTAGCCATCGTCATCGGCGCGTTCGGCGCCGCGTGGTTCATACCGCCGAAGCTGGGGCTCGACCTCAGCGGCGGAACCCAGATCGTCCTGGAGACCCAGGACGGCCGTGACGGCACCGAGGCCAACGCCGAGAACACCGACCAGGTGATCCAGGTGCTGCGCGAGCGCATCGACAGCCTCGGCGTCAGCGAGGCCACCATGTCCCGGTCCGGGGAGAACCGGATCATCGTCGAGCTTCCCGGCGTGCAGGACCCCGCCGAGGCGGCCGACATCCTCGGCCAGACCGCCCAGCTGACCTTCCACCCGGTGCTGGGCATCGCGCCCTCGCAGGGCAGCGGCGTGCAGGCGCCCTCCGGCGACTTCGCCAACCCACCGGCCGACGAGGCCCGCGCCCCGGCCGACGGCCAGGGAGGCTCCGGCGGCGGAGGAGGCTCCGGCGGCGGCAGCGGCGGCTCCGGCGGCGCCGGCGGCATGAGCCAAGAGCAGCTCCAGCAGCTCATGCAGCAGCAGGGAGGCGCCGGTGCGGGCGGCGGCCAGCAGGCCGCCGACCCCAGCAAGGTCGCCCGCACCCTGCCCGACGAGCAGGGCAACCGGCTCCAGCTGGGCGAGCCCAAGATCGAGGGCACCCAGGTCGCCAACGCCGAGGCGGTGCTGGACCCCACCACAAACACCCAGTGGCAGGTCAACGTCGAGTTCCAGGGCGAGGGTGAGGAGGCCTGGGCCCAACTCACCGGCCAGGCCGCCTGCAACGACCCCGGCCAGCCCCAGCGGCGCGTCGCCATCGTGCTGGACGACCAGGTCATCTCCTCGCCCGAGGTCAACCAGGACACGGCCTGCGACGTGGGCCAGACCGGCGGTTCGACCACCATCACCAGCTCCACCTTCGACCAGGAGAGCGCCAAGGACCTGGCCGTGCTGATCGAGGGCGGCTCGCTGCCGCTGCCGGTCACCGAGGTGCAGCGCCAGACTGTGGGCCCCACGCTGGGCGCCGACGCCATCAAGGCCAGCTTCATCGCCGGCGCCGTCGGCCTGCTGCTGACGGCGGTCTACATCTGCGTCGCCTACCGCCTCGTCGGCTTGCTCGCGGCTGTGGCCCTCGCCTGCTACACGCTGATCGCCTACGCGGCGCTGGTGGCGCTGAGCGCGACGCTCACCCTGCCCGGCCTCGCCGGGTTCGTCCTCGCGATCGGCATGGCCATCGACGCCAACGTGCTGATCTTCGAGCGAGCGCGTGAGGAGTACCAGCAGCAGGAGAAGATCTACCAGGCCAACAAGTCGGCCGGGATGGTCGACGCCACCGACGCCGAGACCGAGCAGGCGGATTCCGGCGTGCTCTCGCGTCGGCGCCGCCGGGCGATCCCGCCGAACCTGCAGAAGGCGTTCCTGTCCGGTACGCAGAGGGCGTGGAGCGCGGTGCTGGACACCAACATCACCACGCTCATCGCGGCGGCGCTGCTGTTCCTCTTCGCGTCGGGAACGGTGCGCGGGTTCGGTGTCACCCTGGGCCTGGGCACCATCGCCTCGATGGTCTCGGCCCTGGTCATCGCCCGCGTGCTGGTGGAGTGGGCGGTCCGCCGCAAGGTGGTCCGGCGCCACCCGGCCGTCACGGGCATCTCGAAGATCAGCGCGGTGCGCGACTGGCTGACCAAGCGCAACCCCGACCTGATGTCGCGGAGCAACCTGTGGCTGGGCATCGCGGCGCTGATCGTGGTCACCGCCGTGGCCGGCGTTCTCATCCGCACGCCCAACTTCGGCGTGGAGTTCACCGGCGGCCGCGTCATGGACTACACGACCCAGCAGGACGTCAGCGTCGGCGAGGCCCGCGACGCCGTCTCCGCCGCCGGGTTCCCCAACGCGGTCGTGCAGGAGTCGGGCGACGGTGACATCGCCGTGCGCACGGGTCCGCTCAGCGACGAGGAGGCCGCCGACATCCAGGAGGCGCTGGCCGCCGAGGCCGGCGGCGCGGAGCGGCTCTCCGACGAGAAGATCGGTCCCAGCATGGGCGACGAGCTGCGCAACCGCGCACTCATCGCGCTGGTGGCGGCCCTCGCCCTGCAAATGGTCTACCTGGCCTGGCGGTTCCGCTGGTCGTTCGGGTTGTCCACGATGCTGGCCCTGGCCTTCGACATCACCCTGGTCATCGGCCTGTTCTGCTGGCTGGGCCGACCCATCGACGGCGTGTTCCTCGCCGCCATCCTGAGCGTCATCGGCTTCTCGGTGAACGACTCGGTGGTGGTGTTCGACAGGGTTCGCGACGAATGGGCCAACGACAGCAAGTCGGGCTTCGCCGCGATCACCAACCGGGCGATCCTGCACACGATCCCGCGGACGGTGAACACCACCATCGGCGGCGTGTTCATCCTCGCCACACTGGCGGTCTTCGGCGGGTCGTCGCTACGCGACTTCTCGGTGGCGATGCTGATCGGCCTGATATCAGGGGTGTTCTCCACCGTCTTCGTGGCGGCGCCGCTCGCGGCGTGGCTGCAGCGGTGGGACAAGACCGCCCCGCCGCACGTCATCCGCGAGAAGCGCACCAAGCAGCGCAAGGAGCTGCGCACCGCCCGCGAGCAGAGTGACGGCGCGGTGGTGTAACTCCACCGCATCGTCCACGGCGGTCGAGGCGGGGCCGGGCCGACAGCCCGGCCCCGCTTTTCGTGTCGGTGGGGCCGCGCACCGCCGCGCGGGCGGAGGCGGCGGGCCGGGCGAGCGGCAGTCGCCCGTCACCGGTGCGCGGCGTCGTAGACCTCCCGCTTGGGCACGCCGAGCTCGCGCGCGACCTCGCGGACGGCGTCCTTGCGTGAGAGTCCCGCGGCCTCCCGCTCGTCCACGGCCGCCGCCAGATCCGCGGGCTCGCGGGAGGCCGCCGACGCGGCGGCGCCGGCCACCACGACGGTGATCTCGCCGCGCACCTCACCGCGCGCCCACTGGGCCAGTTCGCCCAGCGGTGCCCGGCGCACCTCCTCGTAGGTCTTGGTCAACTCCCGGCACACCGCTGCGCGCCGGTCGGAGCCGAACGCGGCGGACATCGCCTCCAGGGTCGCGGCCAGGCGGTGCGGGCTCTCGAAGAACACCATCGTGCGGCGCTCGGCGGCCATCTCCGCGTAGTAGCCGCTCTGCCCCTTGCGGGGGGCGAACCCCTCGAAGCAGAAGCGGTCGGTGGGCAGGCCCGAGAGGACCAGCGCGGTCGTCACGGCCGTGGGCCCGGGTACGGCGGTGACGGGCACCCCCGCTTCGACGCACGCGGTGACCAGCCGGTAACCCGGGTCCGAGACACCGGGCATGCCCGCGTCGGTCACCACCAGGACGTCGCGGCCCGCACGCAGGTCGCCGAGCAGCTCCTCGGCCCGGCGCGGTTCGTTGGCGTCGTAGTAGGAGACCACGCGCGCGCCGGGCTCGCCGCCGAGGCGCAGGCCCGACCGGGCGGCGAAGCGGCGCAGTCGGCGGGTATCCTCCGCGGCGATGATCCGGGCGTCCTCCAAGGCGCGCAGCAGCCGCGGCGGGGCGTCGTCTCGGTTGCCGATGGGCAGCCCCGCCAGCGTCAGCGTCCCCGGTCGGTCTGCGGCGCCCGGCTCCCCCGGCCCACTCGGCCCTGCGGTCACGTTCCACCCGTTCTCTAGACGCTACGGTAAGGAGTGTTCTGCGGATGCCCGGAACCGGCGAGCGGCCCCGCTGCGGCGGTCCGCGGCGCCCGTACGGGCCGGCCGCGCGAGCCGGACGGCGCGGCCCGAGTCGTCCGGGCCCGTGCTGCGCCGGCGCGTCCGCACGGCACCACCCGGCACCACCCCGCCGCGCGGTATCCCCGAAGACCGTCCACCCGTGCCCCAACCTTAAGAGCCGCGATGACCACCACCGCACCCGAAGCCACCGTCGACCCCGATCCGAGCTGGCGGGCCTCGGTACGCTCCCGCCTCGTACCGCCCATGCCGCAGCCGGCCTGGATCGGCTGGGTCGGCGCGGTGGCGCTGGCCCTGTTCGCCGGAGCGCTGCGCCTGATCGGACTGGGCCGACCGGGCGGGATCTACTTCGACGAGACCTACTACGCCAAGAACGCCCTGTCGATGTGGGTCTACGGTTACGAGCACGAGACCCTGGAGAACGCCGACGCGATGCTCGCCCGGGGCAACGGCGACATCTGGAGCGGCGGCGCCGACTTCGTGGTCCACCCGCCGCTGGCCAAGTGGCTCATCGCGGCGGGCGACCAGCTGTGGCGGCTGCTTCCGGGCACCACGGGGGTGGACCCCGAGGGCTGGCGGCTGGCCTCGGCGCTCTTCGGCGCGCTCTCGGTGCTGCTGCTGGTGCGCATCGCCCAGCGGATGACGCGCTCGTGGCTGCTGGGCTGCGCGGCGGGGCTGCTCCTGGCCCTGGACGGCCTGCACTTCACGCTGAGCCGCATCGCCATGGTGGACATCTTCCTGACCACCTTCATCCTGGCGGGGTTCGGCTGCCTGGTGGTCGACCGGGACCGCACGCGGGAGCGGCTGGCCAGAGGCGCCGAGCGGGGCGGCGCGGCGGCCAACTGGCTGGGTATGCGCTGGTGGCGGATCGGTGCGGGGGTGTGCCTGG
Organism: Streptomonospora litoralis; assembly: GCF_004323735.1. Taxonomy (GTDB): domain Bacteria; phylum Actinomycetota; class Actinomycetes; order Streptosporangiales; family Streptosporangiaceae; genus Streptomonospora; species Streptomonospora litoralis. The sequence continues at coordinate 4,754,996 of NZ_CP036455.1, forward strand.
GCCTGGCGGTGGGCTGTAAATGGTCGGCGCTGTTCTATCTGGCCGCGTTCGGGCTGCTGACGGTGGCCTGGGACTACGGCGCCCGGCGCAGCACGGCACACGACCGCACGGCGCTGCGCTGGTTCGGGTTCGACGCCGTCCCGGCGTTCTTCCAGATGGTGGGGGTCGCCGCCGTTACCTACGTGGCCACGTGGAGCGGCTGGTTCGCCACCTCCGGCGGCTACGCGCGCGACTGGGGCGCCGCCAACATGCCCGGCTGGCTGCAGGGCGTCCCCGGATTCGTCCAGGCCCCCGTGAACGCGGTCCGCAGCCTGTTCCACTACCACCAGCAGATGTACTCCTTCCACAGCGGGCTGTCCAAGCCGCACGACTACGCGTCGCAGCCCTGGGAGTGGCCCATCATGCGCACCCCGGTTGCGTTCTACTACGACGACCAGCCCTCGACCTGCGGCGCCTCCGACTGCTCCACCACGATCCTGAGCATCGGCACCCCCGCCGTGTGGTGGCTGGGTATCGCGGCCGTGCTGGTGATGCTGGGCTGGTGGCTGACCTACCGCGACTGGCGCGCGGGCGCGGTGCTGCTGGGCGTGGCCGCTGGGTGGCTGCCGTGGTTCGCCTACCCCGACCGCACGATGTTCGTCTTCTACGCGCTGCCGATGCTGCCGTTCGTCGTACTGGCGATCGTGCTGGCGCTGGGCCTGGCCATGGGCGCCGGCGAGACGCGGCCCGAGTACTCACCGTGGGCGCGAGTTGCGGGAGGCGTGGCCTTCGGCGTCGTCCTACTGCTGGTGATAGCCAATTTCGCCTACCTCTACCCGGTTCTCAGCGCCGAAACGATCACTTACCAGTCCTGGTCGGAGCGGATGTGGTTCCAAACCTGGATCTACGGCAACGGCGACGCGAGCTGACCCGTCGGCTCGGCCGAGACATCCGGGAGAACGGAATCCCGGCGTTTCGGCGCGTGCCCGCCGCGGCGGGCACGCGCCGATTCCCCGGCCAACCCGCTCCGCACCGGCACGGGTGGGAATCGACAGGAACGACACCGCCGAATGACGGGATTCCGAACACTGATTTCGACAACCGGCGAGTCTCCTCAAGGCATCTGCGGGGCTGGTAGTCTCATGAACCGGTTGCGGTTGTAGTTTCCATGGACGGCTTAGGCGCCTCACGGAACTTCACGTGGGCGCTGGTCGTTTGGGCGGAACTCCCGGGGGACGAGCGCTCAGCAGCCCGGGGCCAGCAGGGTGCGGCCCCGATGTAGTCCCCAAAGGGAGAGCAGATGGCTCAGGGCACCGTGAAGTGGTTCAACTCTGAGAAGGGTTTCGGATTCATCGCCGTTGAGGGCGGTGGACCGGACGTGTTCGTGCACTACTCGGCGATCGCGGGTACCGGCTTCCGGAACCTGGAAGAGGACCAGTCGGTCGAGTTCGACATCACCCAGGGCCCGAAGGGCCCGCAGGCGTCTGACGTGCGCGCGCTCTGACGTCGCCTGAATTCGTTTCTCGGCCCTTCGCCCGATCTCGGGCGGAGGGCTGCCGCTTTTCCGCACCGGGACGGACGGTTTCTCCGGGCCGGCTACTGAACTGCGCCCGATTCGGCACCACGTACGGTAGCCGCCGCTTCCGGATCTTCGGCCTGCGCGGCCGCCGCCGACTTTCCGCCTGGGGATTGCCCGCCGGGAGCCTGCCCGCCGACCTCGCGGCCTCCCCCGCCCAGCTCACGCACCTGCTCACTGAGCCGACTCACCTGCTCGGTGAGCTCCTCCAGCCGCCGCATCACCGACCGGTGCTGTTCGAGTTCGAGTTCCTGGTCCTCCTGCCAGCGCTCGGCGTTGACCTCCTGCTCCAGCGCAGTCACGATCACACCGATGACCAGATTCAGCATGATGAAGGCGGTCAGCACGATGTAGCCGACGAAGAACACCCACGCCATCGGCTGCCGCTCCATCACGGGCTGGGCCACCTCGGGCCAGTCCTCGGTCGTCAGCAGCACGAACATGGTGTAGAGCGTGGTGCCCAAATCGCCGAAGTGCTCGGGGTCGACGTCGTGGAAGAGCCGCTCGCCCAGCACCGCGGCGGTGTAGACGATGATGAGCAGCAGGCCGATGACCGTCCCCATGCCGGGGACCGACCGGAACAGCGCGGTGACGATCGTGCGCATCTGCGGCAGGACGCTGATCAGGCGCAGGATGCGCAGGATACGCAGCATCCGCAGCACCGAGAACGCCGAGGACGCCGGCACCAGCGCGATGCCGACCACCAGCATGTCGAACCAGTTCCACGGGTCGCGGAAGAACGCACGGCCGTAGGCGAACACCTTGAGCAGCAACTCGGCGGCGAAGACGGTGACGAAGACGACCTCGGCGGCGTAGAGGAGGTGGACCGCGCCCGCGAGCGTGTCGTCGACGTAGGTCTCCATTCCCAGAGCGACCGCGTTGCAGAGGATCAGCCCGATGATCACCGCCTGGAACCAGCGGCTGCCGACGATCCTCCGCGCCCGGTCGCGCAGCGCGTTCGCCCCCACGCACCTGCCCTTTCCCCCTCGGTCGCCCGCCGCCTCCGGCGAGGCGCAACGCGCCGCAGCCCGCGCCCCGCACGGGTTCGGCGACTGCGAACCGCACCAACCCTAGCGCCCGGCGGCGCGCGCTCGGCAGGCACAGCCGGGCCCGAGCCGGCGGGCCACCGCGGCGGTGCGGCGCCCCGGCCGAGCCGCGGGCGGGCGCGACGAGACAGCGGGGTGGTCATCCGCAGGTCGCACTCTGTTGTCTACAAGCGGCACAACACCGGCTAATCTGCTAGGAGGCCGGAGCACAGACCACGGGCCATCGGAGGAGCCGGCATTGTTCAACATCGGGTGGGGCGAGTTCGTCGCCCTTGCTCTGCTCGCACTGCTGATCTTCGGTCCCGACCAGCTGCCCAAGGCGGCGGCCCAGGTCGGCCGGGTACTGCGGCAGCTGCGGAACATGGCCGACAGCGCGAAGACCGACATCCAGCAGGGCTTGGGACCGGAGTTCAAGGACTTCGACGTGCAGGATCTCAACCCGCGGCGGTTCGTGCAGAAGCACTTCTGGGATGACGAGGACGAGGCCGACTCCGACAGCCGCCGGCCGGCGGCCCAGTTGAACGGCAAGCGCCCGCCCTTCGACAGCGAGGCCACCTGAGGCTCGCCGCCCACGGCCCCCGCGTGCAGTAGTGCGCGCCCGGATACTCAGCCGAAAAGCAGTGCCAGGAACAGACCGATCCCCAGCACCACCACGGAACCGATCATCACGGCGGGTGACCCCACTGTGGCGACCAGGATCTCGGCGGCTACCGTGCCCGCCACGGCGGCGGCGGGCCACGGCCAGCGCGGCGAGGGCGGCCAACCGTTGCGGCGTTCGCGGTAGAGGGCGACGAGCGCCGCGGTACCCAGCAGCGCCCAGAACACGAGGTGCCACCCGGCGCGGGTGAGAGGTGCGATGGAGTCGGCCCAGCTACCCGTGAACATGACGAACAGCGCGGTGGAGATGCCCAGCCGCCAGTAGCCCTTGCCGCGGGCGTCCGGTATCGCCTTGCGGCGGGCCGGAGTGACCCGGCGGAACCGTTCGGCCGCCACCGGCACGGAATCGTCCTGCGGCTCGGCGGCGGGCCGGTCCGCGTCCGGTATCGGGGGGTCGAGCGGAAGTGTGGGCTCGGGGGTCTCGGCGGGCTCGGGAAAGTGGTAGCCGCCGGGGGCGTGGTGGCCGCGCGGGTATTCGCTGCCGCCGGAATGGCGGCCGGGCTCGGGCGGCGGATCATCCGGCGCGGGCTGCTCTGGCGTGGGATTCTCCGGATGGTCGGGCACGGGTCTCGCCGTCCTCCTGCCGCTTGTCCGGGGGTCACGCTCGGTTGCGTACCCGCTCGCCGGCGTTCGGGAACTCCCGGCGGTGCGCCACCCTCAAGGCGGGACGGCGTCGGCACGGAGTCCCGGAAGCGCCGTTACCCGGCCCGGGGGCACGGGCCGGGTAACGGCGTCTTCGAATACGACGGCCTTCAGCGGAAGGGTCGGCCCTTACGCCCAGTTGAAGCCGGCGGTCGCGGCCTCGGCCGTGTCGGCGGAGGCAGCGGGAACCGCAGGCGCGAGAACCGCGGTGACGGCGAGCGCGATGACCGCAAAGGACTTCTTAATCACAGTGCACCTTTCCATTGCATCGTCATCCATCCCCGGAAAGTAAGATAAGCCAGCCGCCACACTTCGCGCAAGCCCCGAAGCCATGTTTACCGGCCTTCTACCGCATATATATCTCCATAGTGCGGAAAAGCGCGCAAACAATGCGTGCGAGCCACCGAACCCGTTGACTCCCCACTCCCCGGCGACCGTGCGGCACAGCCGCACCCGCTCGTGCTCCCCGAATCACTGGCCGACACCTGACCTGGGAGGACTCTCTGTAATCGAATCCGCCTCCCCGGAGGAGCGGCGCACCGCCCAGCACTCCAGAACCGGGCGCCCGCCCTCGAAACACGCCCACCTGCGAATTCTCGCGTCCGCTGGAATTCCGCAGGCCGTGACGCGGGGCGAGGCTCCCGGCCGTCCCCATTACCGGGGCGGCCATTCTAGCGGCTGATCGGCAATACCGCGCACCGGCGATACACCGAGGGTATCGGGCGCCGACACCGCTGGAAGAGGTGCGCGAAGCGGCTTACAGCGGGGCGCGGGCTCCCCCGGATCACACATTACCCTGATACGGCCGATTGCGCCGTCGGTTTTCCCCAGGTCACCCGATGCCCCCAGACGACCGAAACCGTTCGCACGTCGCAGCCGACATAGCAGACAACATAGAAAAAGGAGACCGCTCGGCGGTCTCCTTCGTACTTCAACCGGATTACCCTGACCCGATACCGAGATCACGGCCACCGGTCGTTATGTGGTGGAGCTGAGGGGATTCGAACCCCTGACCCCCTCGATGCGAACGAGGTGCGCTTCCGGACTGCGCCACAGCCCCTCGACAACGGTTCAATACTAACAGCTTCGAGCGCGTGGATCGAACGCGGCAGCGCCCCGCTGGGTCGGTCCGGCTTCCATGGGCGGCCGGGCCGTGCGGCTCGGATCCGCTACGCGGACTTGCCCTTGGCCTTGCCTCTGCCGGGCGCCGGGCTGATTGATGGGGAGCAGCGGGCACCGGGGACGGTGGCGGGTCGGATCCCGCGGTCGAGGGAGCGGGGACCGCCGGTGGCGGTGCGTGGGGAGGGGCGGCGAGGACTGCGTGGGGTGGCGCCCGTGCCCAACGGGTCGGGTGCTCGCCGGTGGCGGCCGGCGGAGGGGCGGCTCGGGTTTGCTGGGCGGCCTTGTCGGTCTGCCGGGTGTCGGGCGGACTTCACCGGAAAGCCGCAGCGAGGACGGTGGATGGCCGGGCCCGCGGTCGTCGGTTCGGGTGCTCGCGGGTGGCTCGTGCGGCGGGGGCGGCGAGGAGGCCGGGGAGCCGGGAGGCGCTCGCGTGTCCGTTAAGTCGCAGGGCGGCGCGGCGATCGTGCCCGTATGACGAGATCCAGCGGCGTTCTTTGGGAATTCGGCCGCGATCGCCACGACCTCCGCGGCCGACTCCGGCACCTCGGACATAGCGGGCGCGGGCGCCGGGACTGGGAGGCGCCGCCGTGTTCCGGCCGGGCCCGCGCAGGCCGGAGGCCGCGCGGTGTGGCGCGGTCGCGGGTGCCCGCACGGCCCGGGGGTGCGCCGGATCGAGGGCCCGGGGGGCGACGACACGTCGCTCGTGGCGCCCCGGTGTCGCCTCCGGTTGCCCCACCCCCCGATGGGGCGGTCTTTTGAGGGGTTTATGCCCGTTTTGCGGACGGCGTCGGCGGACGCGGCGACCACGAGGTGCACGAAAAGTCGACGCCGGGAGCGTTTTCGCGCCATTCGGCGCGCCTCGTGCGCCATCGCCGCCGCGGCGGGGGGCGGGCCTACCGGAAACTCGGGCGTTGGAGGACAAAACACCCCGTGTTGTCTCGTGTCGCGAAATGACGATGCGCGGGTGGCGCCTCGGGGCGGCGCCGAGGCGGATACCGCCGCACGTACGTGCATCTCGTGACCCCGATCCGGCCGCAGGACCGCCGACCGCCCCGCATCAGGCCCCGCCGACGACCGGGCGGCGCCCCCGGGAGTTCGACCACCCGCGGCCGGGGGTCGGGGCCGGTGACCGCCGCCCCCGACCACCACCGGCCCGGCCCCGCCGGCGTCGCCGCCCCCGCCGACCACCACCACCGGCGAACACCCGACCCGGTGAGCCGCAGGCCCGACCGCCCGCCGCCCTCGGCGCCGCTTTCCAGTGAAGCCCGCCCGTCGCCCGGCAGATCAGCAAGGCCGCCCAGCAGACCCGATCCGCCGATCCGTCAGGCGCGCCACCGGAGGCACCCGGCCCGACGCCGTCGCGCGTCGTCCCGCGAGGCACCGTGCGTACGCCGCTCGCTGCGGCCCCGGCCACCGAGCGGCCTGGCGCTCAGTCGCCCGCGGCGCGCAGGTGGGCGTCGGCGTACTGGTCGTAGACCTGGTTGCGGCGCTCCATCAGCTCGATGACCTCGGCCTCGCGTGCCGCCCTCGCTTCGTCGGCGCGGGCGCGCCGGACCTCGGCCATACGGCGGCGGTGCCGCGCTTCGGCGGCCCGGCGCTCCGCGTCGGCCTTGGCGGCCTCCCGCAGCAGGAACACGTGGCCCAGCAGCAGCACGGCCGGCGGCACGAGGACCCACCACGGCCCCAGCCCGGTACCGACGCCGACCCCGGTCAGCGCCAGCAGCGCCGTCAGGCCGGTGGTGCGGCGCCTGCGCCGGGCGATGACCTTGGCTCGGCTGGGACGCGGGCGCCGTACGGGCCCGGGCGGTGCGGACTCCGTGTAGGCGACGTCCGCTTCGTCCTCGCCGATCTCGGGCGGCTCGGCCTCCTCCCGGAAGAGGATTCGCGTACGGTCCGGGTCCTCGGGTTGGCGACGGTCGCCGCCAACCCCAGGCACCGCGTCGCCGCGGTCCCCTTCGGCCCGTGCGTTCAGCCCGTCGCGCGCCCCGTCGCCCGCGGTGCGGCCGTCCGTTCCGCCCGTTTCGGCGGTCTGTGAAGCGCCGCCGTGCTCGCCGGTGCGGAGGTACTCCCCGACCTCACCGGCGGAGTCGTCGTCGAGATCGGAGTCCAGGTCGCCGTCCAGCTCCGCGTCCAGATCACCGTCGATCTCCGCGCCGTCCTCGTACTGCACCGCGGAGTCGCGGCGCAGCAGCATCGGGACCAGCACGATGAGCCAGACGACCACGATGGCGAGATACAGAGGAGAGCTGCTCATGACCCCTCCTCGCACCGCCGACCCGACGACTGTTCCCGACGCTCCGGCGACCAGGCGCGTTCATGGCCCATGGCGGGCGGCGGCCCCGCGAGGGGCCGCGCCGAGGTCACGATCCGGCACCGTCGCCGTTCATCGCACCCCTCGTCATTCGCCGTCTCCCATGCGCCATATGTACGTGTTGCCTGCATCGTTAGTGCGTCTACGTTCCGCACCGTACGACCAGGTGTCCATAAATGCGCAGTATTCGGACCGGAGTGTCGTGAGATTACAGTCTTTCCTCTTCCCCGGACGACCTCATTCGCCGTCGCACACCCGGCCGCGCTGCAGGAGCCCTGTGGTCATGGGGACCCGCGAATAGCGACCCGGTCGCCGCGCCGCCTACGGGCGTCTGCCGGGTACCGGCGATTATGCCGCGAACAACAATACGCCGACACCGGATTACCGGGCTCCTCGCTAACCCCCGCCCAGCCTCACGGCCACTCCGGTTGCGGGGCGGGTCCGGCGGCACTTCCGGAGTCGGCCACCCGGCCGCCGCGGCGACGCCAGCGCGAGAGCAGACCGCCGGGAACGTCCTCGGTGGTCAGCGCGTAGCCGATGTGGTCGCGCCAGGCTCCGTCGATGTGCAGCTGGCGCTTGCGCAGCCCCTCCTCGCGGAATCCGAGCTTCTCCACCACGCGCCGGCTCGCCCGGTTCTCCGGGCGGATGCTGGCCTCGATCCGGTGCAGGCCGACGGTGAAGAACGAGTGGTCGACGGCGAGCGCCACCGCTGTGGGGGTGACGCCGCGCCCGGCGTAGGCGCTGTCGATCCAGTAACCCACCTGGGCCGAACGCGCCGACCCCCACACCACGGCGCTGACCGTGAGCTGACCGGCGAAGACGCCGTCGTAGGTGATCGCCCACGGCATGGAGATCCCGTGCCGGGCCTCGCGCCGAATCGCCTGCAGCATCGCGACGTAAGGCGACAGCCCCGACGTGTGCAGCGGCATCTCGGGGTGCGTAGGCTCCCAGGGACGCAGCCAGTCGGCATTGCGGATGCGGGTTTCGCGCAGCGCGCCGGCGTCGCGCAGTCGCAGCGGGCGCAGGCCGACCGGGCCCTCCCCGAGGGTGATCGGCCAGCCGCGGATCCGATTCACGTCGCGTCCTTCCGGCACCGGCGGCCCCCGGTACACCCGGCGGCCGACCGGCGGTGGTGGTGTTCCCGCCCGCGCGGTGACGGGTGGGAGACGGGCGGTGCCCCGTTCGCTTTTTTCCAGTATTCCACCACCGTCGGCGCCCCGTCAGGTGGCCGTTCGGGGATGGTCGCCGCCTCGCAGCTGTTCGACGGCGTGGGCGAGGATCGGGCCGAGCACCGCCATGCCGTCGCGGACCCCGCCGCTGGAGCCGGGCAGATTGACCACCAGCATGCGGCGGCCGCCGTGCTCGGCGACACCGGCCAGCCCGCGGGAGAGCACGGCCGAGGCGACGCCTTTGGCGCGGCCCGCCTCACGCAGCGCCTCGGCGATGCCGGGAACCTCGTAGGCCAGCAGCGGACGTGTGGCCTCCGGGGTGGCGTCGGCGGGGTTGAGGCCGGTGCCACCGGTGGTGACGGCGGCGTCGCAGCCCTGGCGCAGCGCGCGCAGCAGGGCCTCGCCGACCGGCGGGCCGTCGGCGACCACCCACGGCCCCTCGACCGAGACGCCCTCCAGGCGCCCCAGCTCCTCGCACAGCACCTGTCCCGAGCGGTCGGGGTAGACCCCGGCGGCGGCCCGGTTGGACGCGGTGATGGCGGCCACGCGGTATCGGGCGGCGCCGTCCCGCGCGCTCACCGCGACCGCCTCCAGGTCCCGGTCTTGCCGCCGGTCTTCTCCTCGACCCGCACATCGGTGACCACGGCCTCGGGGTCGATCGCCTTGACCATGTCCACCAGCCCCAACGCGGCGGTCATCACGCAGGTGAGCGCCTCCATCTCCACGCCCGTGCGGTCGGCGGTGCGCACGGTCGCGCTGATGCGCACGCCCGCGTCCTCGACCGCGAGGTCGACGTCGGCGCCGTGGACGGCGATGGGGTGGCACAGCGGAACCAGGTCGGGGGTGCGCTTGGCACCCTGGATCCCGGCCAGCCGCGCGACGGCCAGGGCGTCGCCCTTGGGCACCCCCTGGCCGCGCAGCGCGGCCACAGTCTCGGACGAGAGCAGCACCCGCCCGGTGGCGGTGGCCGTGCGGGCGCTGACGTCCTTGGCCGACACGTCGACCATGCGGGCGGCGCCTGCGGCGTCCAGGTGGCTCAACCCGGAAGGGTGGGCGGGGTCGGCCTCTGACATGGTGTCGGTCCTCCTCGGCGGGTTCGCGGTGGCGGCATCAGGGGGTCGCGGGCAGCTGTACGGCTTCGACCACGCTGCCCTCGGCCAGCTCGGTGACCGATTCGGGGACCACGACGAGCGCGTTGGTCTCGGCGAGGGCGGAGAGCTGGTGGGAGCCCTGCCGGGTGACGGGCCGGGCGGTGTAGGGGGTCGCGCCCTCGCCGCCGTCGTACTGCAGCACCGCCCGCAGGTAGGAGCGCCTGCCCCGCGGCGAGTGCGGCACCGGCGCCGTCAGCCGCGCGTGCACGGCCGGCAGCGGGTCGGTCGGCAGTCCGCGCAGCCGTCGCAGGGCGGGCCGCACGAACAGCTGGAAGGAGACGTAGGCGCTGACCGGGTTGCCGGGCAGTGTCAGGATCGGTGTGCCGGACTCCCCGACCGTGCCCGCTCCCTGCGGCATCCCCGGCTGCACGGCGACCTTGTCGAAGCGCACCGTCCCCGATCCGGACAGCACCTCCTTGACGACGTCGTAGGCCCCCATGCTCACACCGCCGGTGGTCAGCACGATGTCCGCCTGGGCGAGCACGTCCTCGATGGTGGCCAGTACGGCGGCGGGGTCGTCTCCGGTGAAGCCGTGGCGGTAGGCGACGCAGCCGGCGTCCAGCGCCGCCGCGGCCAGCATGTAGCTGTTGGACTCCCAGATCTGCCCGGGCCCGACGGGCGATCCGGGCTCCACCAGTTCGGCCCCGGTCGACAGCACCACGACACGGGGACGCGGGTGCACCAGCGCGGAGCCCCGCCCCACGGCGGCCAGTACCGCGAGTTCGGCTCCGCCCAGGACTGCGCCGCGCTGCAGGATGGTGGCGCCCTTCTCGACGTCCTCCCCCGAGCGGCGGATCGCGTTGCCGACGCGGACCTCGCGGTCCACGGCCACCGTGGCGCGGCCGCCGTCGGTCCACTCCACCGGCACGACCGCGTCGGCGCCCCGGGGCAGGGGCGCGCCGGTCATGATGCGCGCGCAGTGGCCGCGGCGGACGGCGACGGCCGAGACGTCGCCGGCGGGGATGTCGGCCACCACGGGCAGGCGCACCGGCTCGTCGGCGGAGGCGCCGGCAAGGTCGGCGGCGGCCACCGCGTAGCCGTCCATGGCGGAGTTGTCGAACTGCGGCAGGGAGACCCTGGAGGCCACGGGCTCTGCGAGCACGCCGCCGTGGGCGCTCAGTAGGTCCAGCTCGACGGGTTCGAGCGGCTCGACCAGGTCCAGGACGTCGCTGATGTGCTGCTCGACGGTCTTCATCGCTGCTCCTTCAGCCACTGTCTGCGGTGCCGCACCCGCGCCGCCGCGGCGGCGGTGCCGGCGTGCTCAGGCGCCCGCGCCGGAGGTGTCGGCGGTGTTGCGGTCGACGAACTCGCGCAGCCACGGCAGGAACTCCGCGGCGAGGTCGGGTCGCTCACACGCGAATTCCACCACAGTGCGAAGGTAGTCGGCCTTGTTTCCGGTGTCGTAGCGCTGGCCGCGGAAGAGCACACCGTGCACCGGGCCGCCGTCTTCGGGTTTGCGCCGGGCCAGCTCCAGTAGGGCGTCGGTCAGCTGGATCTCGCCGCCGCGCCCGGGCGGAGTCTCGCGCAGCACGTCGAACACGGCGGGGTCGCAGACGTAGCGGCCGATGATCGCCCAACGGCTGGGCGCCTGGTCCACGGCGGGCTTCTCGACCAGGTCGGTGACGGCGACGACGTCGTCCTCGCCGGTGGATTCGATGGCGGCGCAGCCGTAGAGGGAGACCTGTTCGGGCTCGACCTCCATCAGGGCGACGACGCTGCCGCCGTAGGTCTCGCGCACCTGGATCATGCGCTTGAGCAGGGCCTCGCGGCGGCCGATGAGGTCGTCGCCGAGCAGCACCGCGAAGGGCTCCGCGCCGACGTGGGCGGAGGCGCACAGCACGGCGTGGCCGAGGCCGCGCGGCTCGCCTTGGCGGACGTAGTGGACCTGGGCGAGCTCGCTGGACTCGCGCACGGAGTGCAGGCGCTGGGTGTCGCTCTTGGCCCGCAGCGCCTCCTCCAGTTCGTAGGCGCGGTCGAAGTGGTCCTCGATGGAGCGCTTGGAGCGGCCGGTGACCATGAGGACATCGTCCAGGCCCGCGTCGACGGCCTCCTCCACGACGTACTGGATCGCCGGTTTGTCGACGATGGGCAGCATCTCCTTGGGGGTCGCCTTGGTCGCGGGGAGGAAGCGCGTGCCCAGTCCGGCGGCGGGTACGACTGCCTTTGCGACACCGGGACCGCGGTGTTCTGTATCTGTCATGTCGGCACTTTAGGACACCGGCCGGGCGCTCGGCGTCCGGCGCGCGTCAGGCCGTCCCCGTCGCTGCGGCACTGCGGCCGAACGGGTCGCGACGACGCTGCGCACCGGTGGTGCTACCGGCCGTCGGAGCGCCGCGCCGCCGGGGCGCCCGGCTGCGGCTGAGCGCTCCCGGAGCTGCGAGACTGCTGTGCCGTGACCGCACAGGAGACGAAGCAGGAGATGCGCCGGCGCATCGTGGCGGCGCGGCGCGCGATGCCCGAGCACGACCGGGTGACCGCCGGGTCGGCGATACGCGACGCGCTGGCGGAGGTTCCGCTGCTCACTACGGGCGGCACGGTGGCCGTCTACTACTCGGTCGGCACCGAGCCCGACACGCGCAAGCTGATCGCCGCACTGTGGAAGCGCGGCACCTACGTGCTGCTGCCGGTGTTCCTTTCCGACGGCGAACTCGACTGGGCCGCCTACGAGGGGCCGGACAGCCTGGAGGCCACCCGGCAGGGCCTGCTGGAGCCGGTGGGCCAGCGCTACGGGTCCGGCGCGGTGCGGCGCGCAGCTGCCGTGGTGTGCCCGGCACTCGCCGTCGACCGCGGCGGGTTGCGGCTGGGCCGGGGAGCCGGGTGCTACGACCGTGCGCTGTCGCTGGTCGGCCCCAACACGCTCACCCTGGCGGTGATCTACGACACAGAACTGGTGTGGTCGGTACCGGCCGAGCCGCACGACCGCCCGGTGGACGGCGTGGTGACACCCGAGACGGGCATGCGCCTGCTCTCGGCGCGCTGACCGGGCTGTGGGCGGCGGCGGACCGGGGAACACCCGCCGCCCGCACGGTGTTGCAGGGTGTCGGCAGCGTGATCACACCTGATCGGCGCGGCGCCACACCCCGATGTCGCGGCTGTGCTGCCGGACCGCGTAATATTTGGCAGTCGACGGGTGAGAGTGCCAGCAAGGAGGACCCAGTGCCGACGTACCAGTACGCATGCACCGAGTGCGGCTCCCAGATGGAGGTCGTGCAGAGCTTCAGCGACGATTCGCTGACCGTCTGCCCCGAGTGCGAGGGCCGGCTGCGCAAGGTGTACTCCGCGGTGGGCATCGTCTTCAAGGGCTCGGGCTTCTACCGCACCGACAGCAACTCCTCCTCGAACAACTCCTCCGCGTCCTCCTCGTCCGGCGGCAGCGGGGACTCCGGCGGCGACTCCGCGAAGAGCGAATCGGCGGGCTCCGGCTCGGACTCGGGGTCGGACTCCTCCGGCTCGGCGAAGTCCGAGTCCTCCTCCAGCGGCTCGGCTGAGACCAAGGCCACGGCCGGCTCCGGCACCTCCTCCGCGGCCACGGGCAGCTGACAGGGCGGCGGCCGCCGCGCCGATCGCACCACGCCCCCGCCCACCCGGCGGCGTGGCTTTCGGATCGCCCTCGCGCCGCCGGAAGCGGCGTGCGCCCGTGAGCGAATACGTGCCTGCGCGCGACGGACGGAACCATCGGCTGCGGGTCGTCACCTCGCCCCCGAACCGCCTCCTGCGGCGGCGCGGATCCGCGTGCGGACGGGTTGTGGACGACGGAAGCACACTTCGCACGCGCCCGCCTACCGTACGGACATGCGCACCGCCACCGCTCCACACGGCATCCGCCCGCCCCACACCGGCGCCTCGGCCCGCAGGCGCTCCGCCACGCCGGCGCCGATCCGCGCGCTCTCCCGCTTGCGCAGACCGCTCGGCGCCGTCTGCGCGGTACTCGCGCTCACCGGCGCCGTCCTGCTGCTGCGTCCCGCGCCGGCGCCCGCCGACGAGGTGCTGGTCGCAACTCGGGCGCTGGACGCCCTCGCGCCCCTGGCCGCGGGCGACCTCGCCGTGCGGGCGCTGCCCGCGACCGCGGTACCGGACGGCGCACTGGGGCCCGGCGACGATGCGGTGGGGCGTTCCCTGACCGGCCCCGTCACCCGCGGTGAGGTCATCACCCGCGCCCGGATCGCCGGACCGCCGGCGCGCGGCTACGGTCCCGGTCTCGTGGCGGCGCCCGTTCACCTGCCCGAGCCCGGTCCCGCGGGGCTGCTGCGCCCGGGCAGCAGGGTCGACGTCCTGGCGGCGCCACGCGCGTCGGTCACCGGCGAACTCCGCGGCGCGGCTCCACCCGCCAGGACCGTGGTCGAGGACCGGCCGGTGATCGCCGTCCCCGACCCCCGCGGTTCGACGGCGGTGGCCACGGGTGGCGGGCTTATCCTCCTGGCCGTACGGCCCGACGAAGCCCGCGCGCTGGCGGGCCACTCGGCCGCCTCGCGGCTATCGGTGGCGATACGCCATCGGAGCCCCCGCCGCGTGCGGCGCACACGGTCGCCGCGCCGGGCGCTCCGCCGCGCTGCGGCCGGACCCGCGGGGCGCCGGAAGGGCGGACGGGTACACCGGCCCGCCCCCGAGCCGAACAGCCACCGCGCCCCGGCGGCGCGGGGCCGCCGTGGCGCGCGAGAGCTACGCGTGCGGGGCCTCGTACTCCCAGTGCCACGGCTCGAACGGGTTCGAGTACGCCCACTGCGGATGGAACCAGCCCCACTTCGTGGAGTTCTCCTCCAGCCAGTTGAACTGCGGGCTGCCCTGGTTCTGCACGCCGCCGCACAGGTCGACAGCAAGGCCCCAGCCGTGGTTGCTGGTGCCGGGCACCGCCGCCATGCCGGGCGGCTTGGTGGCGTAGAGCGACTGCTGCTTGGAGAGGTCGCGGTAGGAACTCGTCAGGCACATGCTCTCGCCGAACCTCTCGGCGTAGGCCTGATTCATCTTCATGAAGTCGACCGCCGCGTCCCCCCGCAGGGACTCCCCGTCCTGGGGCAGCTCGCACAGGCTGTTCTGGGGCAGCAGGCCGTTGGGGTGGCCCGCGGCGTTCTGGGATACCGACGCGTCGCACTCGGCGCCGGCGAAGTACGCCTCCGGGTCCAGGCCGCGGTTCTTCAGCTCGTCGGTCAGGTTCTCCGTGCTCTCCTTGGACTTCGCGCGCAGGTCCTCGAGTTCGCCTTCCAGCTCGACGCGCTCCAGCTGCGTCTCGGTCTGCAGTTCCTGGGCCTGCGATGCAAGGTCGGACTGCTTTTCACGCAGCCCGTTGGCCTCGTCCAGCAACGCCTGGCGGTCGTCGGAAAGCTTGAGCACGTGCGCCTCGGCCTCAAGGTCCTGGTCGAGCTTGTCGGAAGTCATGATGCCGAGGACGCCCGCGTTGGGCTGCATGTACAGCGTGCTTCCCAACTGGGCCAGCGGCTCACGCATCTTGGACAGGCGCAGTTCGGTCCGCTGCAGGTCGTGCAGCGTGGAGACCAGCTTGTCCTGGGCGTCTTCCAGCTTCTCCTCGCGCTGGGTGTACTCCTTGGTGGCCTTCTCCAGCTCGTTCTTGGCCTCGTCGGCCTTCTTCTTGAGCTTGTCCAAATCGGAGTCGGCGGCCGCCGGAGCGGTCACCGGCGCGAAAGCCGTCTGCACACCGGGCACCACGAGGAGTGCCATGATGAGCACGGCCAGCACCGCCAGGCCACCGTGTCTGCGCGAGTAGGCCATCAGCGTCAGTGGAGACGGATATCGGCCGATTCGCGGCACGCGGTACGAACGCCGCGTGCGATCGAGAGGAAGCGGCACAGAGGTCCTCCGGTCGCGAGTAATCGGTGGGTCACGTGACCGCAACGCAAGTTACTACATGTCCTCAATCGGACAGACCGAGATGGTTTCCCGGAACGGACATGTGGAGAGCGTGGGGGGCTGGACGTCGCCGAGCGACGCCTACTGCGATGCGAAACAGCAGGTCACCGGGTGTTCAACTACGCGTGCCAGACTATTGGGGATTACAAACGCATAAACCCCAAATCGGCAATACGAGGCAAACAGTGACCAAGGTCACACCAACCCGATGGCAACTTCATCGCCGACAAGGGTACGTCTGAACGCCGCCGTGCCCGGGGCCCACGCCGCACCGATCTCCGCTAGGCTGGACCGTGCTTGCGGCCTCATAGCTCAGGGGACAGAGCACCACTCTCCTAAAGTGGGTGTCGGAGGTTCGAATCCTCCTGGGGCCACCTCTTGCGGCGGCGTGCGAACCCTCGACAACGCCGCGCACCGAGGAGCCGTCGTTCCTAGAATCGCCGCATGGACGAGCGCACGCTGTATCTCGTGGTGACGGGGGCCGCCGCGCAGCAGGAGAGCGCGGCGGATCTCGCGCGGGCGGCGCGGGGGCGCGGGTGGTCGGTGACGGCGATCTCCTCCCCGATGGGGACCCGCTTCCACGCAGCCGCGGACCTGGCCGATGCCACGGGCGGCGAGGTGCGGGTGGACTTCCGGCACCCCGGTACCGGTGAAAGCTCGGCATGGGCGCCGATGTCCTCTACGATCCCGATTCCCCCGACGGAGAACGCCCGCCACCGTGGAGCCGGGTACTCGACGCCGTCGAGGAGTCCGCGGGCCGCCACTCCGCCGACAGCTGAGGCGTCCGCCGGCTTTCGGACGGCCTCCGCCGACTGGCCGATCGAGCCGCACGGCAGACGGTGCTTGGCGCCGCCCCGGGACGTCGCCGCCCCGATGCGGGCGGCGGACGCACGGTCGGTAAGGTTTCCGGGTCCCTTCCGGGCTCGGCGCGCGATCGCGCCGCACGCCCGCATCCCCCTTACCGTCGGACCGCGGCGGCGGCCCGACGGGCGACCGGACCACGGAGTTCACCATGTCCGAACGACCGCGCTTCACCGCCGGAACCCGCAGCCTCACCTCGACGCTCCTGCACCCTGTGCGCACCGTGTGGCAGATGGCGAACGCCCGCGCCGCGCAGGAGGCGGACCTGCGCGACCTGAACGCCGGGCTTCCCCTGATGGCCACCGCGTTCGTGAAGTCGAACCGACGGTACCGGCAGGGCGCCTTCGTCTTCGACCTCGACGCCTCCGAACCCGTGGTGTGGCGCAAATGGCGCCCCTTCATGCCCTACGGGCCGCCCGTCGCCCTGCGCGGGCCGTTCGAGCTCGGCGGGTTCGGCCCTGCGCCGGCGCAGTACCAGAGCATGCTGCAGACCACGATCCGGGACGCGTCCTCGGTCTGGGAGGTCATGGTGACCGCGGCCGACACCGAACTGGTCGCGGCCGCGCTGGCCGAAGCGGGCAAGGCCCGGGCGGGCGACGAGTCGGGCGCCTGACCTCTTCGCCGGCTGTTGTACGCACCACGTGCCGCTTCACCTTTCGGACACACCGGAACGGGTAGCAGGGGCGCGGACCCGCCGGGTGGTCCCGGCAGGTCCGCGCACGGCTTTTTCGCAGTAGGAGGACGCGGGGAGGTTCGCACCATGGGACGCGTGACAGCGGGAGACGTGGCCGCTCTGGCCATCCGCACCGGACTCGGGGCGACGCTGTTCGCCCACGGCTCGCAGAAGCTCTTCGGCTGGTTCAGCGGCGGGGGGCTGGACGGCACCGCGGGCGGATTCCACGGGATGGGCTACCGCCCGGGCAAGCCGATGGCGACGGCCGCGGGGCTGAGCGAGACCGCGGGTGGCGCGGCGCTCGTCCTCGGGCTGGGCACCCCGGCCGGGGGCGCCGCCGTCGCCGGGACGATGGGCGTGGCCGCCGAGATGCATTCGCCCAACGGCTTCTTCAACCAGCAGGGCGGCCTGGAGTACCCGGCGCTGGTCGGGCTCAGCGCGCTGGCGCTGGTCGCGCAGGGACCCGGGCGCATCTCGCTGGACCAGGTCACCGGGCACGTGCTGGACCGGCCGTGGATGCGCTATGCCGCGATGGCCGCGGTGATCCCGGCCGTGGGGCTGGTGGTCGCCCGCAAGAAGAGTGAACTCGCGAAGGACGCGACCGAGCGGGAGGCCGCCTCCTGACGGCGCGCAGGCGCTCGCGGCCGATCGGATCGCGGCCGGCCGCATCGCCTGGGCGATCGCGTCGGCGGCGCCCCGCCGACCCGCGCGGCTACGACTCGCCGGGGCCGGGGCGGCCGCCCGGCCCCTCTGCATCGCCGGTGCCTTCGCCGCCATCGCGGCCGCCGACCGTGCCGCCCCGCTCAGCGTCGGCGCCGCCGGGCCGGTCCGCGTCGCCTGCCGCCTGTTCAGGGCAGCGCGGTGGTTTCGGCCGCTCCTCGCCGCCGGTCTCTCCCCCTCCGCTCGCGCCTGCGGGTTCGGCTTCGGCCGCACCGGCGCCCGCGCCCGCCTCGCGCGGACGGGTGCGGGAATAGACGAAAGCCCCGGCTCCGCCGGCCAGCCATCCGGCTATCAGCGCGTCGGCGGAAGTGCCCGACGGGACCACCGAGTCGACGGACGTGAACGCCGACGAGGAGCCTTCGACGTACAAATCCTGCACCAGGAGTCCGCCGCTGTACGCCCGCGGCTGCTCGTAGGCGAACCAGCCGAACGAGGATTCGTCGTCCTGCGGGAAAGCCGTCGGCTGGTTGTAGCGCATCAACTCGTTGCCCGTGACCGCAGCGGCGGCCGAACCGAGGGCCGCGGCGAGCACGACGACTCCCCAGCCGAGGACGAACACCGCCGGCAGGCCGCTGCGCGAGTGAATCCCCGGAAGTACTGCGTAGACGGTCAGCCACACCGCCGCGAGCATCACGACGCCCCCGGCCACGCCCGCCAGTGGAAACCGGTATCCCCACTCGAATCCGTAGCCCAGCGTGATCAGCGCCGCGGGGACGAGCACGGCGATGCAGACGGCCTTGCGGCGGTGGGGGGTCATGGCGCAGGACCCGACCGGGCGGCTATGACTGGCCGCATCCGCGCGGCGAGCGCCGCAGCCCCGCCCGCGCGGCGGATCCGAAAGTCCGAAAGCCCCGGGGCCCGCTCGGTATCCGCCGCCTCGGGTCCACGCGCCGCTCGGGGGGACTCCGCCGGATCGGCACACGCACGCGAAGGAACGCACCCGGCCCGCGGTTGCGTCGGAGGGGAGGAAGCAACGCAGATCCGCAAGGAGTGCGAGAAATGCGATCCCCCGATTCCCCTTCCAAGTCGCCGTGCCGTTTGACCTGCACGACGAGCTTCACAGCGGCGATCCTACGATCACCGCCGCCCCGATAGGGGCCGAACGCCGAAATCCGCAGGCGTGCTCGCATTCGGGGCGGGGCCGTGATGAGAAGCGATTCCTCCCGGCTCTGCAGAGCCGGGGCTCCTCGCTAAAATCGGCTGAAGTTCGGCGATCCCCGGAACCTCAGCTTCACCTACGCCGCACCGCCCGCGAACGCCGAGACCATGGACGTCTACGTGGGCGGGCAGCCGCCGGTCACCGACGTCCCGGTGCGGCGATGAGGGGTCGCGGCGAAGCGGTCCTCGTCCTGGCCGCGGTGCTGGCGGTGGGCCCGGCGCTCGTCGGAGCAACCGGCGCACCCGGCGCCGCGGACGTCGGGGCGAGCGGTCGGGCCGCCTCCATCTCGGGACTGGATGCCGAAGGCTCGGTGTCGGCTCTCGACCTGGAGGCCGCGGTGCAACCGCTGCAGAAAGAGGACGTCGAGGGCACCACGACCACCGTGACCGTCGCCGCCGACGTGCTGTTCGAGTTCGACGAGGCCGAACCGACCGACGTGGCAAGCGGCGAGCTGGCCGACATCGCCGACCGGCTGCGCGGTGTCTCCGGTCCCGTGCAGGTGATCGGGCACACCGACGGTCCGGGCGACGACGCATACAACCAGCGGCTATCCGAGCGGCGAGCCGAGGCGGTGCGCGACGTCCTGACGCGAGAGCTGGGCGCCGACGCCCCCGAATTCGAGGTCAGCGGCCGGGGATCCGAGGACCCCGTGGCCGACGAGACCGACGACGAGGGCAACGACCTGCCCTTGGGGCGGGCACAGAACCGCCGCGTGGAGATCGTCTTCGACGGCACTTGACCCGCGCGGCGGCCGCCGCTCCCCCGGCGTCCCGAGCCGCCACCGCCGGACGCGTCCGCGGTGGCGGCCCCGGCGAACCGCCGTCACCCCTTGCGCGCCTCGTCCCTCCCCCGGCAGGCCAGCGCGTCGGCGCGCTCGTTGCCGCTGTCCCCGCTGTGCCCGCGGACCCACTGCCACTCGATCTCGTGGCGGTTCGCGGCGGTGTCCAGGCGCCGCCACAGGTCGGCGTTCTTGACCGGCTGCTTGGCACGGGTCAACCACCCGGCGCGCTTCCATCCGTGGATCCAGGACGTGATGCCGTTGCGCACGTAGGTGCTGTCGGTGTGCAGAACCACCCGCAGCGGGCGCTTGAGCGCCTCCAGCGCCATGATGGCCGCCATCAGCTCCATGCGGTTGTTGGTGGTCCGGGCTTCACCGCCGTAGAGCTCCTTGGCGTACTCGCCGTAGCGCAGCACGACGCCCCACCCGCCCGGGCCGGGGTTTCCCGCGCACGCGCCGTCGGTGTGGATCCGCACCGACTGCTCCGGGCCGGCCTGCTCTCCGCTCGTTCGCACGGCGGGAAATCTACCGCGCCCGGAGAGCGGGGGCGAGCGGGGCGCTCACGCCGCCGCTGCCCGCCCCCGGCCGCTGTACTTCCAGGTCGCGACTATGACGCAGGCGACGGTCACCAGCAGCGCCCAGGCGCCGAACTTCGCCGGGTGTACCAGGTGCCACACGTCGGCCTGGTGGGGATACTCCCACGCGCCCAGGAAGGTCGCGATGTTCTCCGCCACCCACAGGAAGAAGCCGATGAGTACGAACGACAGCGCCAGCGGCATGCGGTAGCGCACCCCGCCCACGGTGAAGCGGACCATGACTCCCCAGGTGGCCGCCACCATGGCGACCGCCAGCAGGACGCGCACGTCCGGCAGCCAGTGGTGGGTGAGGAAGTTGACGTAGATCGCGCCCGCGACGAGCGCCGTGGCCAGCCTGCGGTAGCCGGTGAACTCCAGGTCCAGCCGCCGCCACGCCTGGCAGACGTAGCTGCCTACGGCGGCATAGAGGAACCCGCTGTACAGCGGTACACCGCCGAACTTCGTGACCGCCTCCTCCGGGTAGCTCCACGACCCCATGTGCACCTTGACCAGCTCGAACACCAGCCCCACGACGTGGAATCCGGCGGCCGCGAGCGCCTCCGCGCCGGTCTCCAGCCGGGTGGCCCAGAAGACCGCGGTCAGGGCGATGCCGTAGAGCAGCAGCGCGTCGTAGCGGGCGATCGGCAGCGGCGCAAGGGAGGACACCGCGAGCCCGGCCAGCAGGCACACCGCGAACAGGCACGACAGCGCCTCCTGCCAGGCGAAGCGGAGCAGCTGGGGCGGGGAGAACCAGTCGGCGGCCGCGGCGGGACGCGGCCCCGCACCGGGGGCGGGCGCGGACGAGGGAGTCTCGGCCGCCATGGGTTCCCCTCTCGCCGGTCGCCGGGTGGCCGACCCGCCGCGCGCTGTGTTGGCGCCTTCCGCGACCGGTCGGCGTGTCAGCATGCCACAGGACGCGGTCCCGCCGACCGGTCGGGGCGGGCGGGCCGAGCGCTGCGCTCGGGCACGCCCGGGAGTTGGCGCTCCGGGCGGCGCCGACGGCTAAGCTGGCCGGATCACCCGGCTCCCGGGGCCGATACCGCAGCACTCCCGCACGCATACTCCCGTTAACGATGGGCGGTGACTCACCCGTGGACGGCTGGCCATCCTCCGCCGAGCGGATGATCATCATCCTGGGGTGCCCGAGGTCGGGCACCACCCTGCTGCAGCTGATGCTGCACGCGCACCCGCGGATCGCCATACCGCCGGAGACGCGGTTCACGCTGGACGTCTACCGCCGCCGCGCGGAGTTCGGCGACCTGCGCGAGGCCGCGAACCGGCGCCGGCTCGCCGAGGCGATCACGGGCCCGCGCAACACCCGCTACCGCGATCTGAAGCTGGACCCGCAGGAGACGACGGCCGCCATCGTCGACGGACCGCCCACCGTGGGCTCCGCGGTGGGCACGGTTTTCCGCCAGTACGCGCACCGGTTCGGCAAGCAGCGCTGGGGCGATAAGCGGCCGGGCTACTACCAGGGGATCGAGGAGCTCGCGCGGATGTTCCCCAACGCGCAGTTCGTCCACC
The DNA here is from genome assembly GCF_004323735.1 of Streptomonospora litoralis. GTDB lineage: Bacteria > Actinomycetota > Actinomycetes > Streptosporangiales > Streptosporangiaceae > Streptomonospora > Streptomonospora litoralis. The sequence goes on from NZ_CP036455.1 coordinate 4,776,801, forward strand.
TCATCCGCGACGGGCGCGACTGCGTCGGCTCGCTCAAGCAGATGCCGTGGTACAAGCTGGACAGCTACCACGCGGTCTCCACCTGGGCGGAGTCGATCGACTACGGCCGCTCCGCGGCCCGCCGCCTGGGGCCCGGCACCTTCTACGAGCTTCGCTACGAGGATCTGGTCGCCGACCCCCCGCGCGAGCTCTCCGCGCTGTGCGAGTTCCTCGGCGAGGAGTTCGACCCGGTGATGTGCGAGCCGCGCCGCGTGGCCAAGAGCGCCGTGCCCAAGTTCAAGACGTGGCACCAGAACACCCGCCGCGACGTCAACGCCGCCAGCTCGGGCTCCTGGCAGCAGCGGCTGGAACCGTGGGAGGCCGCGCTCGCCGAGACGGTGCTGGGCGGGCGGCTGAAGGCGAACGGCTACGAGTTGTCGGGGGCGCCGCGCGCGTCAGCCGGGCACTTGGCGCGCTACGCGAAGGTGAGCACGAAGCGGCGGCTCGCCCACCGCAAACGCACCTGGCGGGACCGGCTGCGGCGGTTGCGCGAGTCCGACTCCGACGTCGCCGTCGTGACCTCCGACTCCGGCGCCGAGCGCGGCGGGTCGCCGGCGGGCACCGACTCCTGACGCCGACGCCGGGCCGCCGCCCTGCGAGATCCCCGCCGGCGCCGCGGCTCCGCCGCGGCCTCGGCGCCCGCGTCCGCCTCGGTCGACCCGACCGGATGCGGCGCGCGGAGGACGACGGGCCGCTCAGGAGTCGCCGGCGGGGAAACTGCCGGTGTGCACCAGCTCCTCGGCCAGCGTGATCAGCTTCACATTGAGGTTCTGCGAGGCTTTGGCCAGCAGCGAAAACGCCTGCCGGTCGGTGATCTTGTAGCGCTCGACCAGGATGCCGGTCGCCTCGCCGATGCGCTGACGGGTGCGCACGGCCTGCTGCAGGTTGTCGTGCGCTCGCACGTTGGCCAGGGCGACGGCCGCGTGTGCGGCGAGGATCCAGCCGATCTCGTAGGCATCGACACCGAAGGCCCGCGGCTGCGTCGAGTACAGGTTCAGCCCGCCGAGGATGTCGTTGTGGGTGAACAGCTGGAACGAGCACATGCTCCCGACCCCCAGCCGGAGCGCCTGGTCGGTGAACCGGGGCCAGCGCGTCTCCTCCTCGACGGAGTCGACGGAGAACACCTCGCGCACCCAGACGGCTTCGATGCAGGGGCCTTCGCCCGTGCTGTACTGGATCCCGTCGATCTGCTCCACCAGTGGATCTGTCGCGGCGTGGGTGGAGATGCGGCGCCGCTTCTCCACGAGGGAGACCCCGGCGAAGTCGCAGCCGTCGATCTCGCTCACCGCCAGGGCGGTGATCTCCTCCAAGGTGGACTGCACACTGTCGTGCGCCAAGAGGTCCCGCGCGAACTCCGCGAACGCCTTCGCGACCTCCAGCGCCCCTTCGTCGGCGGATTCGGCACCCGGAGCGGGCTGTACCGGCAGGTCCGCAGGCGCGCCCTCCGTACCCCCCGTGCCCTCCGGATCGATCGTCGTGCCTGTCACGTCGTCCTCCCCATCGCATGTGCCGCCGATCGGGCGCCGGGTGCACCGGACCGCGCCGCCCTTCGCCGACCGGCCCCCGGCGGGCCCGTAGTGCCCGCCGCGGACACACGCGCCGCGGGAGCGACAGCGGTGTGGGAGACGAGCGCCCTAGCGAGGCCACGCTGCCGGGCGGCTGTGACACAGAGGCGAGTCGCGGGTCGGCAGCGGATACCCCTGCCGGAACCTCCCGGATTGTCCGTTCCTGTCTACCTTCCACCAGACGCGAAGGGAAGTCTAACTGTAGCGATAGATCGCCCTTACCCCCGATCGCCGCGACGCGGAGCCTCCCTGGAGCGGGCGGTCCGGCGCATGCGGTCTAGACCGGAACCACGAAGCGGCGGCGACCGCGCAGGCAGAAAGCCGGAATCCGCAATTCCGGTGGGCAATACCGGTCCTCGCGCGGCACACGGAAACACCCCCGCGTGAGGAGGGAATTTCCCGTCGCCACGGAGCGGGGCACGGCCTTGACGGGGTGTGGTCTGCCATTTACGGTCATAACCACTCGGCGGACATGAATTCACGCAGGGTTCGGGTCGGCGATCTCCGGAATTCAGCGGACGGCGCCGTTCGCCGCCGAGGGCGGAAATTCCGCGCGCCGTGGAATGCTGCGTCGCACGGGTCCGGGTGGGCGGACACGCCCCGCGGCGCCGTCAGCGCAGTATCCGCGCGGCCACCGGTACCTCCGGCCGGGCACCGGACCGCACGGCGAGGGCCGATCCGGTCCTCCTACCCCGCTCCAGCGACGCTCCGATTAGACGGCATCCTGTCGGCCCCGGGGCGGCGCTGCCCGACACGAAGGACTTCCATGAACCTGAAGAAGGCCACCTTCAACACCGCGGCCGTCGCGGCCGCCACCCCTCTGCTGTTCGCGCTGCTGCCCGCCGCGACGGCCAGCGCGCACGGCTACATCTCCTCGCCGCCGAGCCGCCAGGCCCAGTGCGCGGCGGGCACCGTCGAATGCGGCCAGATCAAGTGGGAGCCGCAGAGCGTCGAGGGCCCCAAGGGGCTGAAGAGCTGCCACGGCGGCAACGGCCGCTTCGCCGAACTCAACGACGACAGCAAGGACTGGGAGGTCACCCCGGTCGGCAGCAGCGTCGACTTCACCTGGTCGCTGACCGCGATGCACGCCACCGCGACGTGGAACTACTACATCGGCGACGACCTGGTCGCCTCGTTCGACGGCGGGGGCGAGCAGCCGCCGTCCACGTTCACCCACAACGTCAACCTGAGCGGCTACAGCGGCGAGCAGAAGATCCTGGCCGTGTGGAACGTCGCCGACACCGCCAACGCGTTCTACTCCTGCGTCGACGTCAACGTCGGCGCCGCCTGAGCGAACCGGCCGCAGTGGCGGAGCGGACCGCGCGGGGGCCGACGGGCCCCGGCGCGGTCCGCCCGCGCGCCGAGCCTTTCCCGAATCCCGGAAATTCGCGGAGTGAAAACCCGGCCCAGAGTGGCGTCCCGCTCGGCGAACCGTCCGCGGAACCGGCTGCGTGAACGGTGTGCCGCATCGCCGTAATCGCACGTCCAGCGCTTTTCCGTGCCTCGCGGACGATTTTTCGCGCCCGCTTCGGCGCGGAATGGGGAATCACATTCCGGTGGTTCCGTCCAGCCTTTCCCGCAGCAGATCGGCGTGCCCGTTGTGCCGGGCGTATTCGGCCATCATCTGCACCAGGACCGTGCGCAGGGACACCTGCGTTCCGGTGCGCCTGCGGACACCGGTGTCCTCCAGCGACGCCGCATCGACGATCCGCCGGGACCACTCGACCTCCCTGCACCATGCGGCCGCCGCCTCGCCCGGCTCCCCGTCGGTGTCGTTGAAGTCGAGGTCTGGATCGTCGTCGGAGTAATGGAGCAGGGGCACCTGCTCATCGGCGAACTGGATGCGGAACTACCAACGCTCGACGTCGGCCATGTGCCGCACGATCCCGTGCAGCGACAGGTTCGAGGGCGGCACGGCGCGCTCGGACAGCCGGGGCGTCGCGACCCCGGCGCACTTGAGCTGCAGCGTCTTCCGGTGCCAGTCCAGAAACGACACGAGAGTCTCGCGCTCGCCGCCCACATCGACCGGGGCGAGGCGCGGATCGTCGGCCAGGCGCGGCGCGTAGGAACCCGGGTCGTCGGTCACGGGGCGCTCCTCGGGTTGTGCGCGATCGGCGCGGCCGGGCGAGGCCGCACCGCCGATCCTGGCACGCGACGCTGACATCGGAGAGGCGGGGCAGAACGGGAACGGCCACGGTTCAGCCTCCGTTCCGTCCGCCGGCGTCGGCGGAAGCGTTTTCGAGCGCCTCCATGCGCCGGATGTTGCGGTACACGATGACCAGCGGGATCGCGCCGAGCACCCCGAATGAGGCGCTGACCAGCATCCACGTCGGCGGGATCTGCCGGATCGGGCCGCAGATCAGCGCGATCGGGACGACACCGGCGCAGGCGATCAGGCCGAACTGCACCACCCACACGTTGCGCACCGGGTCGCGGAGCGGACCATAGAACGCGACCGCGATGGCCAAGTGCGCGAAGGCCAGCCAGTCCGTGCCGTAGAGGACGAAGGGGTGGTGCCGGTCGACGTGCTGCAGACCGCTACTGACCCGCTCGCTCCAGTCGACGAGTCCGGGCAGGAGACCGGGAGCCGGCGAGCCCGGCGCCGACAGCAGCCGGTGCGCCCACTGCGCCTCGGCGACCAGCGGAAACGCGGTCAGGCCGCTGAGGACAAGCCCGACGACGAACACGGTCAGCCAGAACCTGATACGCCGCAGCAGTGCCCGTCGCTCCTCCATGCCGAGCACCCTAGACGAGTGGGGCCGCCGTCGGGAGGAGCGGCGACGGCGGCAGCGGGGTGGGCCCGCGGACACCGGTTCCGGTGCCCGCCGGTGGCGGTGCGTGGCGGAGGGGCAGCTCGGGTCTGCTGGGCGGCCTTGCTGATCTGCCGGGCGACGGGCGGGCTTCACTGGAAAGCGGCGCCGAGGGCGGCGGGCGGTCGGGCCTGCGGCTCACCGGGTCGGGTGTTCGCCGGTGGTGGTGGTCGGCGGGGGCGGCGACGCCGGCGGGGCCGGGCCGGTGGTGGTCGGGGGCGGCGGTCACCGGCCCCGACCCCCGGCCGCGGGTGGTCGAACTCCCGGGGGCGCCGCCCGGTCGTCGGCGGGGCCTGATGCGGGGCGGTCGGCGGTCCTGCGGCCGGATCGGGGTCACGAGATGCACGTACGTGCGGCGGCATCGGCCTCGGCGCCGCCCCGAGGCGCCACCCGCGCATCGTCATTTCGCGACACGAGACAACACGGGGTGTTTTGTCCTCCAATGCCCGAGTTTCCGGTAGGCCCGCCCCCCGCCGCGGCGGCGATGGCGCACGAGGCGCGCCGAATGGCGCGAAAACGCTCCCGGCGTCGACTTTTCGTGCACCTCGTGGTCGCCGCGTCCGCCGACGCCGTCCGCAAAACGGGCATAAACCCCTCAAAAGACCGCCCCATCGGGGGGTGGGGCAACCGGAGGCGACACCGGGGCGCCACGAGCGACGTGTCGTCGCCCCCCGGGCCCTCGATCCGGCGCACCCCCGGGCCGTGCGGGCACCCGCGACCGCGCCACACCGCGCGGCCTCCGGCCTGCGCGGGCCCGGCCGGAACACGGCGGCGCCTCCCAGTCCCGGCGCCCGCGCCCGCTATGTCCGAGGTGCCGGAGTCGGCCGCGGAGGTCGTGGCGATCGCGGCCGAATTCCCAAAGAACGCCGCTGGATCTCGTCATACGGGCACGATCGCCGCGCCGCCCTGCGACTTAACGGGCACGCGAGCGCCTCCCGGCTCCCCGGCCTCCTCGCCGCCCCCGCCGCACGAGCCACCCGCGAGCACCCGAACCGACGACCGCGGGCCCGGCCATCCACCGTCCTCGCTGCGGCTTTCCGGTGAAGTCCGCCCGACACCCGGCAGACCGACAAGGCCGCCCAGCAGACCCGAGCCGCCCCTCCGCCGGCCGCCACCGGCGAGCACCCGAACCGACGACCGCAGGCCCCGGCGGCTACGGCACCGAGTCTCCCCGACCCGGCAACTCCCATTAGGCCGCGCAGCGAAACGGGAATCCGCCGAAGGCGACACAGGGCCGGCCTCCAAGCTGCAAGACCTGACGGTCGGCGTCGGGGCTCCGTCGTCGGCGCCGGCTACCGGCCTCCAGCGGCCTCCGCGCCCCGAGCCGGCGCCGCAGACGGGCGGTCCCCGGAGTCCGGAGGGCTCCGGGGACCGTAGGGGCCGGTGTGCGGCAGAGGCGGGCGGACGGTCTCAGCGGACCACGATCGGGGTGCCGTTGGTGGCGTGGCCGTTGGTCCACAGCCAGTCCATGGCCGGGATGCTGACCCGAACGCAGCCGTGGGAGGCCGGGTAGGGCGGGACCGAGGAGTAGCCGTGCACGGCGATCCCGCCGTTGAAGTAGACGGGCCGGTAGAGGGAGCCCAGCGGGCCGTCGTCCCAGCCGTCGACACGGCGGAAGATGCCGTACTCGCCGGTGGGCGTGACGGCGACCTTGGTTTGCCCCTCGGAGGTGTAGGTCGCCCCCGATCCGGTCGAAGTGTTCAGGATGTGGCGCACTTCGCCGTCGCGGACCACCAGCAGCAGCTGCCGGTCCAAGTCGACCTCGATCACCTCGCCCGAGGAACTGCTCGCCGCGGGGCGCGGCCCCTCGGCCAGCGCCGCCCGGGTGTTGGGACCCACGATCCCGTCGCGCCCGATACCCGCCGCCTTCTGCAGGGCGAAGACGGCCTGGCTGGTGCGGACGTCGAACTCGCCGTCGGCCGGGCCGAGCCAGTAGCCCAGTTCTTTCAGGCGCCGCTCGACCTCGCGCACCTCCGGCCCGGAGTCGCCCCGGCTCAGCAGCGGTTGCTCACCGGACTGCGCCGGGGCGGCCGGAGGCGCCGCAGAGGGGGTCGTCGCCGCGTGCGCCGCCGCGCTCCAGCCGCCAGCGGTCACGGCCGCAAGCGCGACGCAGGCCGCGATCCTCATGCAATGAACACGGATGCCGGACTTGTGTGCTTCCATGCCGGGCTTTTTACCCGCACATGACCCTGACATGACGCTGGGAACACCGGTCGGCACACAGCGCACCCATGTCCGATGGTGCGTATGGGACTTGTGTCGCGGGCTTCGCCATGCGCACAGCGAGAATCGGCGCGGTAAACCTGCCGAGCATGGCCGGATCGCGCCGAATGGTTCCTGTGCCGCGACCACCGTGCCGCGGTCGCCGGAGCGCAGCGCACGAGCCGCCCCGGCGTCCAGGGCGCCCGAGGAAGGGGCGGCCCGCGGCCTGAGCGACAGGGCCGGCGCGATCTAGCGTGGCGGAAAGCTTGCGTAGTACCCCGCGGCCATGTCCTCCTCGCCGTGGCCCGCCTGGGCCGCCCGCAGCATGCGGTTCTCCGACGCCGCCGCCAGGTCCGCGCGCACGCCCGCCTGCTCGGCGGCCTCGCGCACCAGGCGGGCGTCCTTGGCGGCGTTGGTCACCGAGAAGCTGGGCGTGTAGTCCCCGCCCAGAATGACCTCCGCCTTGGCGTGCAGGTATCCGCTGTCCAGCGGGCCGCCCGAGACCAGGTCCAGGAAGGCGCGGGGGTCCGTACCCAGCGCTTCGGCGAGCGCGAGCGCCTCGCCGGTTGCCGAGGTCAGCGCCAGTACCCAGCTGTTGGCGACCAGTTTGAGGCGGCTCGCCGCGCCGATCGCGTCCATGCCCACGGTGCGTGCGCCGATCGCGTCGAAGACGGGTGCGGCGCGCTCACGCGCCCCCTGCGGGCCCGCCGCCAGCACCGTGAGTGCGCCCTGTTCGGCAGGGGCACGCGTGCCCAGTACCGGGGCGTCGACGAACTCCAACTCCAACTGGGCGGCCCGCGCGGCCAGGCCCTCGATGGCCTCGGCCCCCACGGTGGTGGTCTGCACCCAGACCGCGCCGCGGGGCGGCGTGAGACCGGCCATCAGCGAGGCCACCGTGTCTCCGTCGGTGAGCATGGTCACGACGATGTCGGCGTCGGCGACCGCGTCGGCTGCGCTGTCGGCGACGGTGCAGCCGTCCTCGGCCAGCGGCCGGGCCTTGGCAGCGGTGCGGTTCCACACCCGCACGGGCATGCCGGCGGCGGCGATGTTGCGGGCCATGGGCGCACCCATGATCCCGGTGCCCAGGACGGCGACCCGGGGCTGCCCGGCCGGGGACGACATGGATGAAGGCTCCGTTGCGTTCATGCCTGCAAGCTACCGTCCCGAGGGCGTCGGAAAACGTGACCTGCGGCGCTCGGCCGTACCGGGTTCCCGTCGCCGTGTACCTGTGGCCATGTCCGACGCCGGCACTGATCACGACGGCCGGTACAGGACCGGCGTCGGAAGTCGGGGCAGGCCGCCCGCACCGTCCGCCACGCTGCGGACCGCAAGACGGCACGGGTCTCGCGCACCGGCGACCTGGCCTCCTGGTCGGCGCCGTCGCCGGTGGCGCCCGATCCGTCTCTCCGCTCCGGCGAGGGCCGGGAATCGGGCCGGGCAGACTGCGCAGGCGCATCCCATCCGGGTGGTCGATCGAGGTCATGTGGATTCGGTCGGGCGTGAAGCACCGGGCATCCAGGGCCCAATGCCGCACCGCAAGCGGGTGGGCCTGCATGCGGCGCGCGCTTGGCGCGTGCCGCGCACCCGGTCACGTGCTAGAAGGTGGACCGTCCTGCGAGAACCGGCCCGGATGAGGAGTTCCGACGCCCATGCCCCGAGGTCGTACCGGCGGTCGGCGGCGCGCGCGCTTGTGCGCGTGCGTGCTGGCCGCATTCGCCGCCGAGTCCGCATTCTGCGGAGTCGCACACGCCGAGAACTCCGATACACAGCCGCCGGTCGGCGCCCCCGCCGCGGCCGGGCCCGCGCCGACCGACCGGCCGCAGCCGCCCGGCCCGCCGCGGCCGCCCCTCCAAGCGGCGCCGGAACCACCCGCGCCGCCTGAACCACCGCAGCCCCCTCGGCCGCCGCGACCGCACCCGCCCGGCCCTCCCGAGGCGCCCGAGGCGCCCGAGGTGCCCACTCCCCCGTTCCGGCCCGAGTGTCCCGAGCCGCCCGAACCGGTGCCGCCCGAGCCGGACCCTTCGCATCCCCCGGAATCCCCCGAGCCGGAACCGCCGGCGCCGCCCGAGCCTCCGGAGGAGCCGACACCCGAGCCTCCGGAACGCCCCGATCCGCCCGAACCGGCTCCCCCGTCCGCCGAACCACGCCTGCCCGCGCAGCGGGTCGTGCCCGCGACGCCCGTGGCCGCGGTGGCGCCGGAGCCGACGCAGCCGGCTCCGGAACCGCCCGTCCCCGAGGCATCCCCTTCCGAGGAGCCCTCCCCGCCGACCCCCGCGCCGCCGGAGGAGACGGAACTGTTCGCCGGCACCCCGCTGATCGAAGGCCAGGAGCGCAGCGGCCCAGACGGTTTCGCACCGATGCAGATCATGGTGATCGTCGTACTCATCGCCGCATCGGCGGCTGTGGGAGCCTCGGGCGCCCGCCGCTGACGCCTCCGGCCGCCCGCCTTCGGCCCCGCGGCTCCGCAGACCGGCTGATCCGGCTTCGGAGCCGCGACCGCCTCCTCGGCGCTACATGCCGGCGATGGCGGCGTCGATCCGGTCGAAGCCCGCCAGGGCGTCCTGGAAGGCCCCGGAATCGGTGGCCAGGACGCCCGAGTACGGGTTGTCCAGGAAGAGCAGGGCTGTCAGTGTCGCCGCGACGAAGGCCAGGTTCACCAGCGACCAGAAGATCCGAGCGCGTGACTGGCGCACCCCCATGCCGAACGGCAGCACCACCACGGCGAGTCCGCTGACGGCGGTGGCGAGCATGATGAACCGGGGGATCTGGTCGGCCGCGGAATCGGCGCGCTGCACGCGGGACTGCACCAGGTCGGTGACGTTCTGCCGGGCCTGCAGGTTCTCCAGCGCGGACGCCGGGTCGTCGGCGGGCACCTGGTTGACGCTGATGCGCAGGCGGTCGAGCGCCGCGGCCGCGCTCGCGTCGAGCCCGCGCCCCTCGCGCATGGACGGCCAGTCGTCGCGGACGACCAGGCGGACGTAGTCGCGAACGTCGGCCCGCACACGCGCGCCCTCCTCGTCGGGGAACGCGGCGGTGTTCCAGTACAGGGCGGTGGCGTGGCCGGCTTCGTCGACGGCGGAGTCGGCCGCGCCGCGGTTGTTCTCCCAGCCGATGACCAGGCCCATCGCCAGCGCGATGAGGTAGATGGACAGCACGCAGGGGGCGATGAGGATGCCGATGGGGCCTTCGGAGTCGTCGGTGGATATGCCGAATTTGCGTGCTACGACGATTCCGGTGACCAGAAGGAGGGCGAGGACGACGAAAACCACGATGAGGCTGACTGTCATGTCTCTCCTGAAAAGTGATTTCCACGGCTAATCGGACACCGGATCGACGTGATTCCGGTTCGGCGAACGACTTTCCCGATGCGCGGGACGGCTCCTGCTTTACCATGCGATCCCGCGCCACTTCAGCCACTCGCGACTTTTTCCGACACCGCCGATGCACAGGTCTCCGAATCCGGTCGGTGAACAGCGACTGTTCCGGCGCTCTCGAATCGAAGCACCTTGCCGAACGAGAGCCGCGCCACCGGTTTCGGACATCCAGGCACAGGCGGACACGCTCCGATCGCCACCGGATACGGAGCGCGAGAGAAGGACAACGGGACATCGACCTGGCCCCCAGGTGACCGCCCGGCCTAATCGGGACACCGCATCCAGCGATCTCGAATCCGACCCGAGCAACCGGAGAATCCACGGCTTTGCTTTTCTCCGGCGAAAACCACCGATGAACGGTATAGTGGCCCTTTCGGCTCGCCCCGGCCGACATTCTCCGCAGATCGTCCGGGCGCGCGAGCGGAAGCAGCCTTTCGTCCACGCCGCACCGGCGCCGGAGAACATCCGATGGCGCGGTGCCCCGGTGGGGATCGAACCGGGCGGCGGTCCGGTTGCCGGTTGCGCGCGAATCCGATGCGTACACCCGCACCGTCCGCCCCGCATCCCTCCCCGGAGCGCATTCGCAGGCGACGATCCGGCGGGACGGGGCGGCGCCGCGCCGCGGAGTGGAAACCGATCGGATTGGGAGACCTCGACTGTTCGCGACGACCGCACCGGTCGGCGGCCCGCCGCGCCGTCCGGCCCGCCGCTCCTGCCGCCGCGCCGCCGCGTCCGGACGGGGGTGCGCGCGTGGCTGAGGCACCGGGCATGACGCACCAGGCCTGCGTCTACGGCTCCGACGCCGAGTTCCTGGAGACGGCGCTGCCCTTTCTCCGGCGCGGTGTGGAACGCGGCGAACCCGTGCTCGCCGCCACCAGCGCAGCCAACATCGCGATGCTGAAACGGGACCTCGGTCGGCACGCGCACGGCGTCGACTACGTGGAGTCGGTGGCCTTCGGCCGCCGTCCGCCCGAGCGGCTCATCGCCATCGACCAGTACTGGCGCAAGCGCGCCCGTACCGGCGAGGGACGGATCCGGATCCTGGCCGAGCCGGTGTGGTCGGGCCGCTCGGAGCGCGAGATCGCCGCCTGGACCCATATGGAGTCGAGCATGACCCTGCTCTTCGGCGCCACCAACATCTGGATGGTCTGCCCCTACGACACGCGGCTGGTACCGCCCCGCATCGTCGCCGACGCACGGCGCACGCACCCCGAACTGGTCCTGGGCCGCGCATCCCGGGCCAGCCGCACGTTCGTCGAGCCCTCGGTGTTCACCGCCGACGGCGCCGTCTCCGGCTCGGTCCCCGCCAACCTCTCCGGCGGCCGCTTCACCCCCGCCGACCTCCCGCGCCTGCGCGAAGACGCGCTGGCCTACGCCGGCCGGCTCTCCGTCCCCCGCTCCCGCGCGCTCGACCTCGCCCTCGCCGTCAACGAAGTGGCGGCCAACGCGGTTGAGCACGGCGGCGGCACCGGCAGCCTGTGGTTCTGGACCGAGGACGACGAGCTGATCTGCGAGATCGTCGACGACGCCGCCTGCGGAGGCGTGCCCCCGTTCGCCGGATGCCCGCCGGCGCTCGACGAGCGCGGCGGCGGCCTGTGGGTGGTGCGCCAGTTGTGCGACCGCGTGCATCCGAGGTCCGTCGAGGGCCGCAGCGTGGTCCGGCTGCACCTGCTCGTCCGCGGCTGATCCGCGCCGCCGTGCACGTCAGGCGGCGGCCGCGGCGCGGCGGCCCACTCCACCCGCCCCGCTGCGCGCGTCGAACCGCGCCCACCCATTGCGCCGAGAGTGTGAGACGCGTAACATCCACAGCTAATCGAAGCGGTTCGATACGCGTCTGGAGCAAGGAGGCCGGTGTGCGCATATCCGACGTCGCCCGACACGCCGGGGTTTCGCCCAGCACCGTCTCCTATGTTCTCAGCGGCAAGCGGTCGATCTCCGCGGCCACCCGCGAGCGGGTGCTGGAGAGCATCGCTGTCCTCGGCTACCAGCCGCACGCCGGCGCCCGCGCCCTGGCGAGCAACCGCTCCAACGTCATCGCCCTGGTTATCCCGCTGCGCCCGGGCATCCACGTCCCCGTCGCCATGCAGTTCGCGGTATCGGTGGTCACCAGCGCCCGCGACCGCGAGCACGACGTCCTGCTACTCACCCAGGCCGAGGGCGAGGGCGGCCTGCGCCGCGTCGCCGGCACCTCGATGGTCGACGGCATCATCGTCATGGACGTCGAGGTGGACGACGCCCGCATCCCGGCACTGCGCGCCCTGTCGCATCCCTCGGTACTCATCGGCGTTCCGGCCGATACATCGGGCCTGACATGCATCGACCTGGACTTCGAGGCGGCCGGGCGGGCGTGCGTGGCGCACCTGGCCGCGCTCGGCCACCGCGAGGTCGCGCTGATCGGGCAGCCGCCCTCGGTCTACGAGCGGCGCACCGGCTTCGCCGAACGCACGGTCGCGGGCTTCGAAGCGGAGGCGCGCGAGCGCGGCGTCGAGTCAGCGGTGGTGCCCTGCGACGCCGGCCAGGCCGCGGTCACCGCCACCGTCACCGAACTCCTGCGCGAGCGCCCCCGGCTGACCGGCATCGTCGTGCACAACGAGCCGGTGCTGCCCACGCTGCTGGAGGCCGTGCGCGGGCTGGGGCGCGAGGTCCCCGCCGACCTGTCCGTCGTGGCCATCGCGCCCGACGACCTCGCCACCGAGGTCTCGCCGCCGCTCACGTCGGTCAGCCTGCCCGCCGAGGAGGTGGGCGGGCGCGCCGTCTCCCTGCTCATGGACAAGCTGGACGCCATCGACCCGCCGGAAGTGACACTCCTTCCGCCGCGTCTCGTGCCGCGGGCGAGCGCCGCCGCTCGACCCGCCCTGTTCTGACCGCTCCCGAACTCCATCCGCGCCGGCCCTGAGCCCGGCAGCAGTGCTCCCGTTCCGTTCCCCACCCCCGACCCCGTTCCACCATGTCAGCGCAATCGAAGCGCTTCGACACCCCCCGTTAAGGAGCGCCCCATGACATCGCCCACCACCCGCCGCGCGTACATCCTGCGCGGTTCCTCCGCCCTCGTCGCCGCCGGCCTGCTCACCCTGACCTCCGCCTGCGCAGGCGGAGGCGGGAGCGAGGAGGTCACCTCGCTCACGGCCATGGACTACAACCTCGCCGAACCGCAGAACGGCACCACCAAGAAGATGCTCCAGCAGTGCGGCGAGCAGGCCGGCGTGGAGATCAACCGCAACGCGCTGCCGCGCGACCAGCTGATGCCGCGCCTGCTGCAGGGCGCCTCCCAGCAGGAGCTGCCCGACCTGATGCTGCTCGACAACCCCAACCTGCCGCAGATCGCGGCCACCGGCGCGCTGCTCCCGCTGGAGGAGGCCGGGTTCGACACCGAGGGCTACTACGACAGTGTCCTGAAAGTCGGCACCCACGAGGACACCCTGTACGGCCTCGCAGCGGGCGTGAACGGCCTGGCCCTGTTCACCGACACCGCCAAGCTGGAGGAGGCCGGCGTGGAGCCGCCCCAGACGTGGGACGAACTGCGTGACGCCGCGAAGAAGCTGACGCAGGGCGACACCAACGGCTTCGCCTTCTCCGCCATCGGCCACGAGGAGGGCACCTGGACCTTCGAACCGTTCCTGTGGAGCAACGGCGCCACGCTCACCGAACTGGACTCCCCCGAGGCCGTCGAGGCGCTGCAGCTGTGGTCGGACATGGTCGAGGAGGGCTCGGTCTCGCAGTCGGTCGTCAACTGGTCGCAGGCCGACGTCAACGACCAGTTCCTCGGCGGGCGCGCCGCCATGATGATCAACGGCTCCTGGCAGATCCCGGTGCTCGACGAGCAGGACGTGGACTACGAGGTCGTGCCGCTGCCGGTGCCCGAGGCGGGCGCCGACCCGGCCACCCCCATGGGCGGCGAGGTCTGGGCGATCGCCCGCAACGGCGAGGAGCGCGAGCAGAAGGCGGTCGAGGTGCTGCAGTGCCTGCTCAACGAGCCGAACATGCGCGAGTGGGCCGAGCTGAACGCCTATGTGCCCGCCAAGGAGGGCCTTGCGCAGCAGGTCGCCGAGGAGAACCCGCAGATGGCGCCGTTCGTGGAGTCGGTGCCCACCGCGCGGTCGCGCACCGCGAAGCTGGGTGAGCAGTACCCCGACGTCTCCAGCGCCATCGCCGACGCGATTCAGCAGGCCCTCGCCGGATCGGGATCGGCCGAGGAGGCGCTGAGCCAGGCCCAGCAGGCCGTTCCGGAGTCCTGATGCTCGCCCGCATCGGCTTCCTGGCACCCATCCTCGTCTTCCTGGCCGCCTTCTTCGGCTACCCGCTGGTCGCCAACTTCACGATGGCCTTGCGGGAGTACACCGCCGCGTCGTTCTACACCGGCGAAGCGCCCTTCGTGGGGTTCGCGAACTACGCGACGGTGCTGGGCGACCCGGTCTTCGGCACGGCGCTGTTCAACACCGCGGTGTTCACGGTGGCCTCGCTGGCGTTCCAGTTCGGGATCGGGTTGGCGCTGGCGGTCTTCTTCCAGCGCCACTTCCCGCTGAACGGCGTGCTGCGCTCGATGCTGCTGATCCCGTGGCTGCTGCCGCTGGTCGTCTCCGGCACGGTGTGGCGGTGGATCTTCGACCAGGAGTACGGGGTCCTCAACCAGACGCTTCTGGGGTTGGGGCTGATCGACGCCGGCATTCCGTGGCTGTCGAGCACGGCGATGGCGCTGCCCTCGGTCACCGTGGCCAACATCTGGGTCGGGATCCCGTTCAACATGGTCATCCTCTACGGCGGCCTGCAGAGTATCCCGGCCCACCTGTACGAAGCCGCGTCGCTGGACGGCGCCGGACCCTGGCAGCGGTTCCGGCACGTCACCTGGCCGCTGCTGCGCCCGGTGAGCGCGGTGGTGCTGATGCTCGGGCTCGTCTACACGCTAAAGGTCTTCGACGTGATCATGGTCCTCACCCAGGGCGGCCCGGCCAACGCCACCCAGACCCTGACGACCTGGTCCTACTCGCTGTCCTTCCAGGAGTTGGACTTCGGCCTCGGCGCGGCCGTGGGCAACCTGCTGATCGTCATCGCGCTCGTGTTCGCGCTGTTCTACCTGCGCGGGCTGCGCAGCTCGGCGGGCGCACCCACGCGAGAGAGGAGGTAGCCGTGGCCGTGCACCGAAGGGTCCGCACCGCCTTCACGACCGTGGCGGCCCTGGCCATCGTGGGCGTGCTGCTGTTCCCGCTGTACTGGATGGTCAACGCCTCTTTCCAGCCGGCCACCGGCCTGCTGCAGACTCCGCCCCGCTGGTTTCCCGTCGGCGGCACCCTCGACGGCTACCGCCAGGCGCTGCAGAGCCAGGGACTCCCGCTGCTGAACAGCATCGTCATCGCAGCGGGCACGGTCGCGCTGACACTGGCGCTGTCGGTACCGGCGTCCTACGCGCTCAGCCGGTTCCGCATGCGCGGCGCGGGCGCGCTGCTGTTCGCGCTGCTGCTGGTGCAGATGGTGCCGGGCATCGTGATGGCCAACGCGCTGTACGCGGTGATGAACCAGACCGGGCTGCTCAGCACCCACCTGGCGCTGATCCTGGCCGATTCCACCGTGGCCGTGCCGTTCGCAGTGCTGATCCTGCGGGCGTTCATGGTCACCATCCCCACCGAGCTGAGCGAGGCGGCCATGGTCGACGGCGCCGGGCACGCGCGGGTGCTGTGGTCGGTGGTGCTGCCGGTGAGCCGCAACGCCATGATCACCGCGGCGCTCTTCGCGTTCCTGTTCGCCTGGGCGGACTTCCTGTTCGCGGTGACGCTGAACACCGACGACTCGGTCATGCCGGTAACCGTCGGCATCTACCGGTTCATCGGGGCCCATACCGCCGACTGGAACGGCGTCATGGCCACGGGGGTGATCGCCTCGATCCCCGCCGCGATCCTGCTCGTCGTCGCCCAGCGCTACGTCGCCGCCGGAGTCACCGGCGGCGCGCTCAAGGACTGAACCCGACAACCGCAGGCCACCGCGGACCGCCGCCCAGCCCCCCACAGCGGCGGGCCGTTCCCCCGACCACCACAACCGCCCCGCGGCGATCCCCGGGGCGGCCCCTGCCGAGCACAGCCACGCCGGCCGAGTAGGAAAGGACAACGCGTGCTGCACGAGATCGACGGCGGCATCGAATGGCACGGCGGCCACCAGGTCGTGCGCGTCGAACCATGGGGCGCCGACAGCGTCCGGGTGCGCGCCGGGCTGTACCGCCTGCACTCCGACATCCCCGGGGCGCTGTATGAGCGTCCCGGGACCGAGGCCAAGGTCCGCATCGACCACGACTCCGCCCACCTGGTCAACGGCGAGATGACGGCCGAGGTCACCGACGAGGGAATGCTGCGCTTCGTGCGCACGGGAACCGGTGAGGAGCTGCTGGCCGAGCAGCGCGCCCACTTCTGGTGGCCCGGCCCGCGCGCCTACACCTCCACCGGCAACGGCTACTACCGCATCGAGCAGCGGTTCGGCGCCTACGACGGCGAGCGGGTCTTCGGGCTGGGCCAGCACACCCACGGCATGTTCGACCAGAAGGGCGCCGTGGTCGACCTCGTGCAGCGCAACGCCGAGGTGTCCATCCCGTTCCTGTTCTCCTCGCGCGGCTACGGCCTGCTGTGGAACAGCCCGGCGGTGGGCCGCGTGGAGCTGGCCGGCAACGGCACCCGCTGGGTCTCCGACAGCGCCCGCCAGATCGACTACTGGGTCACCACCGGCGCCGACCCGGCCGCGATCATGGCCAACTACGCCGGCGCCACCGGGCACGCGCCGATGCTGCCGGAGTGGGCCTCGGGGTTCTGGCAGTGCAAGCTGCGCTACAAGACCCAGCACGAGCTGATGGAGGTGGCCCGCGAGCACAAGCGGCGCGGTCTGCCGCTGTCGGTCATCGTCGCCGACTTCTTCCACTGGACGCACCTGGGCGAGTGGCGGTTCGACCGCGCGGAGTGGCCCGACCCCGACGGCATGGTGCGCGAGCTGCGGGAGATGGGCACCGAGCTGATGGTGTCGGTGTGGCCCTCCGTCAGCCCGCTGTCGGAGAACTTCGCCGAGATGCTGCGGCGCGGCTTTCTGGTGGCCACCGAGCAGGGCCCGCCGGTGCACGCCGACTGGGCCGACAAGGGGGTCGACGGCAAGGTCCAGGTGTCCTTCTACGACGCCACCAACCCCGATGCCCGCGCCTACCTATGGGACAAGGTGCGCCGCAACTACCACGACCTGGGCATCCGGGTGTGGTGGTTGGACGCCTGCGAGCCGGAGATCAAGCCCGGGCACCAGCACAACCTGCACTACCACGCCGGCCCCGGCGACGAGGTCGCCAACATCTACCCGGCCGAGCACGCGCGCGGCTTCTACGAGGGCATGCTGGCGGCCGGGGACTCCGAGGTCGTCACGCTGTGCCGCTCGGCCTGGGCGGGCAGCCAGCGCTACGGCGCGGCGCTGTGGTCGGGCGACATCGCGGCGACATGGGACTCGCTGCGCACGCAGATCCGCGCGGGCCTGAACGTGGCGATGTCGGGGATTCCGTGGTGGACGACCGACATCGGCGGGTTCCACGGCGGCGACCAGGACTCGCCGGAGTACCGGGAGCTGCTGGTGCGGTGGTTCCAGTACGGCGTGTTCTGCCCGCTGCTGCGGCTGCACGGCTTCCGCGAACCCTTCGTCGACGACCTCCACCCGCAGATGTCGGGCGGGCCCAACGAGGTCTGGTCCTACGGCGAGGAGGTCTACGGGCGCTTGCGCGAACTGCTGTTCCTGCGGGAGCGGCTGCGCCCCTACGTCATGGAGCAGATGCGCGCCGCCCACGAGCGCGGGATGCCGCCGATGCGGCCGCTGTTCGCGGACTTCCCCGGCGACGCGCGCGCCTGGGAGGCCGAGGACGCGTTCATGTTCGGACCCGATGTGCTGGTGGCGCCGGTGACCGAGTACGGAGCACGCGAACGCGACGTCTACCTGCCCGAGGGCGCGCGCTGGCAGAACCCCTACACCGGCGAGGTGCACCCCGGCGGGACGGTGGTGCGGCTGGACGCGCCGCTGGAGCGCGCGCCGGTCCTGCTGCGTGAAGGCGCCTCGGTGCCCGTGGCCGCCGGCTGAGCCGGCCCCCGATCGGCCGCCCCCGCCGGTGGGCGGCCGATCGGGGGCGCGGCCGCCGTCTCGGCCCCTTTTTCCACCCGATCCACCCCCCAGTCGGCCGCTACCGCGGCCGCATCCGCAAAGAAGTGCAGCCCACCAGGAGAAACACGCCGACAACGAATCGAGGTAGCACGGTGAAACCGAGCATCCCCCATCCGCCACCCCCAGCCTCCTCCTCTCCCCCACCCACCTCTCTCGCCGTGCGTGCGGGCGCGGGCCTGCGGTCCGCGCTGCGGCGGTCGGCCGCCGGCCTGCGGCGGGGCACCGTGGTCGCGCTGGCGGCCGCGGTCGCCGCGGGCACGGCCGCCGCCGCACCCGCCTCGGCCGACGACCTGCCCTTCCGCGACCCCGACCTGTCCGTCGACGAGCGCGTCGCCGACCTGCTGGGGCGGCTCACACGCGACGAGAAGATCGCGATGCTGCACCAGTACCAGCCGGCGATCCCGCGGTTGGACATCGGCGCGTTCCGCACCGGAACCGAGGCGCTGCACGGCGTCGCGTGGCTGGGCGAGGCCACCGTGTTCCCGCAGTCGGTCGGCCTGGGCGGCACGTGGAACCCCGACCTGCTGGAGCGCATCGGCGACGCCGTCGGCACCGAAATGCGCGGGTTCCACGCCCAGGACCCCGCGGCCCACGGGCTCAACGTGTGGGCACCGGTGGCCGACCCGCTGCGCGACCCCCGGTGGGGCCGCAACGAGGAGGGCTACTCCGAGGACGCCGGACTGACAGGCACCATGGCCAAGGCGTACACCGACGGACTGAGCGGCGACGACGACTTCTACCTGAAGACCGCGCCGACGCTGAAGCACTTCGCCGGCTACAACATCGAGGCCAAGCGCGATCAGATCTCGGTCACCGTTCCCCCGCGCACGCTGCACGAATACGTCTACCCGGCGTTCCGCCCGGCCATCGAGTCGGGCGACGCGACCGGGGTGATGGCCGCCTACAACCTGATCAACGGGCGTCCGGCGCACGTCTCCCCGCTGCTTGACGAAGTGCGGTCGTGGAGCGAGCGCGAGCCCATGATCGTCAGCGACGCCTACGGGCCGTCCAACGTGGTCAACACCCAGAACTACTACGAGTCCCATCCGCAGTCGCACGCGGCGATGCTCAAGGCTGGCATCGACAGCTTCACCGACCAGGCCACCGACTCCTCGCTGACGATCGACGCGGTGACCTCGGCGCTGGAGCAGGGGCTGATCACCGAGGCCGACATCGACCGGGCGGTGGGGCACAGCCTGTCCATCCGCTTCCGGCTGGGCGAGTTCGACCCGGACTCGCTCAACCCCTACGACGACATCACGCCCGAGGCCATCGACTCCCCCGAGCACCGCAAGCTGGCGCGCGAGGCGGCCGCCGAACAGATGACGCTGCTGAAGAACGACGGCACGCTGCCGTTGGACGCCGGCGAGGACAGCGAAGTCGCGGTCGTCGGCCCGCTCGCCGAAACGCTGTACGAGGACTGGTACAGCGGCACGATGCCCTACGAGGTCACCCCGGCCGAGGGAATCGCCGAGCGCCTGGGCGACGGCGGCTCGGTCGCCACGTCCGAGGGCGCCGACCGCGTCCGGCTGACCACGCCGGACGGCCGGGCGGTGACGGCCTCCGCCGCCGAGGACGGCGGCGTGCTGCGTGTCGCCGAGGGCGGCGACAGCGCGGACCAGGCCGTCAGCGTCTTCGAGTGGGGGCAAGGCGTGGTCACGCTGCGCACCGAGGCCAACGGCAAGGTCGTCGGGCTCGGCGAGGGCAACCGGCTGTACAACGACCAGGAGCAGCCCAACGGCTGGTTCGTCCAGCAGCTGTTCCGCTTCGAGGAGGTCGGCGACGGCCGGGTGGTGCTGAAGTACGACGGCTACGACACCTGGAACCAGAAGTACGTGTCCATCGGCGAGGACGGCGCGCTCACGGTCGACGCCGACACCCCCGAGCAGGCGGCGGAGTTCGAGGTGGAGACGCTGTCCGACGGCACCGAAGCCGCCGCCGAAGCGGCTGCGGGCAAGGACGCGGCCGTGGTCGTCGTGGGCAACATGCCCTTCATCAACGCGCGCGAGACCGATGACCGGGAGGACATCGCGCTGCCGAAGACGCAGCGGGAGCTGATCCAGGCGGTGACCGAGGCGAACCCGAACACCGTCGTCGTGCTGGAGTCGAGTTATCCGCAGGCGGTGCCGTGGGCGCAGAAGAACGTCCCGGCGATGCTGTGGACGTCCCACGCCGGGCAGGAGACCGGCAACGCGCTCGCCTCGGTGCTGTTCGGCGACACCAACCCGGCGGGCCGGCTGCCGCAGACCTGGTACCGCTCGACCGAGGACCTGCCGAAGATGAGCAACTACGACATCATCGACTCGGGCCACACCTACCAGTACTTCGAGGGCGATCCGCTGTACGCGTTCGGGCACGGGCTGTCCTACACGGAGTTCGAGTACGGGCGCCCGCAGCTGGACCGGCGCAAGATCGACGAGGACGGCAGCGTGACCGTGCGGGTTCCGGTGACCAACACCGGCGAACGCGACGGCGACGAGGTGGTGCAGCTCTACACCCACCAGAACCGCTCACGGGTGGAGCAGCCGAACAAGGAGCTGCGCGACTTCGAGCGGGTGCACATCGAGGCCGGTGAGACGGTCACAGTGGAGCTGCAGATCGAGGCGGCGGACCTGGCGTTCTGGGACGTGACCCGGCAGCGGATGGTCGTGGAGCGCGCGAGCCACGACGTGCTGGTCGGTTCCGCCTCCGACGACATCCGGCGCGAGACGCGCCTGCGCGTCCGCGGTGACCGCATCCCGCCCCGGGACCTGTCCGAGGACACCCGGGCGGCCGACTTCGACCGCTACTCCGACGGCGTGGAGATCGTCGACGAGAGCAAGGTGAAGGGCATGTCCGTGGAGGGCTCGGCGGGCGACTGGATCGCCTTCGACGGCTCCGACCTGCGGCACCTGAAGGGCTTCACCGCCCAGACCGCTCGGGAGAAGGAGGGTGAGACCGGTCTGCAGATCCGGCTGGGTTCGCCCGACGGCCGCCTGCTGGGCACGGCGGAGGTCCCGAGCACGGACGGCAAGTACGAGTACGAGGAGATCGAGACGGATCTGCGCCGCACCGGCGGCAAGCACCGGGACGTGTACCTGGTGTTCGACGGTGACCTGCGGATCAGCGACTTCTCGCTGACCAAGCGCCACCGGTAGGCCCGCACGGCACTCGCCCGGGGCCGGGCTCCCCTACCGCAAGGGAGGGGAGCCCGGTTGTCTGCTCGCCTACCGACCTGGTCGACTCGCGCGTGCGGTCTCCGGCCCCGCCCGCCCGAGCCCCGCCGAGTCTTACTTCAAGGACACTTTCGGCGTCGAGACTGTCCCTGGAGCCGGGCTCGGCGCGCCGCCCGGCGGCCACCGATGACCCTGGCATATGTAATCCGCGCGCTACTCGGCGCCGGCGGCCGTAACCACCGGCGCCGAGTGGCGAGGCATCCGCGTCAGGCAGCGGCGCGTTCCGCCGAAGGGCGGCGGTACCGGGACGTGTGCCGGATGGCCGGAGGCATGTACTCCATGTCGAGCTTGCTGACATCGGTCCCGGGCGGGACGATCTCGTCGATCCGGTCGAGCATCTTGTCGTCGAGGGTGACCTCGGCGCCGGCGAGCAGGTCGTCGAGGTGGCCCATCGTGCGCGGCCCGGCAATCGCCGAGGTCACACCCGGGTGGGCGATCGCGAAAGCCATCGCCAGGTGCGTCAGCGGCATCCCGGCCTCTTCGGCGACGGGGAGGAGGGCCTCGACTGCGTCGAGGCGGCGCTCGTCGCGCAGGTGGTTGAACCCGTACTGGGACCGGTGGGTGTCCGCCGTCTCGCCCTTGCGGTAGCGGCCGGTGAGCATGCCGCCGGCCAGCGGACTCCAGACGAGCGTGCCCATCCCGCAGCGCTGGGCGATAGGCAGCACCTCGCGTTCGATCCCCCGGTTGAGGATCGAGTACGGCGGCTGCTCGGTCCGGAAGCGCTGCAGACCGCGCCGTTCGGCGACCCACTGCGCCTCGACCATCTCTGAGGGAGGCAGGGACGAGGTGCCGAACGCCCGGATCTTGCCCGCGCGTACCAGGTCGGTGAGAGCGGAGAGGGTCTCCTCGATGTCGGTCTCCGGATCGGGCCGGTGAATCTGGAACAGGTCGACGTGGTCGGTCTGCAGCCGGCGCAGCGAGTCGTCGAGGGCGCGCACCAGCCAGCGCGGCGAGGCGCCCTGCCGGTTGGGGTCGCTCCCGCCGTCGCGCGCTCCCATGGGCAGGCCCGCCTTGGTGGCGAGCACGACGCTGTCGCGGCGGCCCTTGACGGCCTTACCGACGATCTCCTCCGACTCCCCCTGCGAGTACGCATCGGCGGTATCGATGAAGTTGATCCCGGCGTCCAGGGCCTTGTGGATAATCCGGGTCGAGTCGTCGTGGTCCGGGTTGCCGATGGCCCCGAACATCATGGCGCCCAGGGCGTAAGGGCTGACCTTGATTCCGGTGCGGCCCAGCGTGCGGTACTGCATGGCCGTGCCTCCAGTGGTGGTGAGCGTATGGGCGGTTCCGCCGGAGTGACGTACGATGAAACCAAGCGGAACAACGCTCCGCTAAATATACGGAACAATGTTCCGCTTAGCAAGTTCGAGGGAGCGGCATGGGCGAACACCACAACGGGCGCAGCGGCACCGCCGAGATATCGGCGGCGCAGGCGCCGGGCGGCGGGCGCCGGGTGCGGGCCGACGCACAGCGCAACATCGACGCGGTACGCGAGGCGGCCAAGGCGGTCTTCGCCGAATCGGGTGTGGACGCGCCGGTGCGGGAGATCGCCGCGCGGGCCGGGGTCGGTGTCGGCACCCTCTACCGGCACTTCCCGCAGCGCTCGGACCTGGTGGTGGCCGTCTTCCGGCACGAGGTGGACGCCTGCGCCGCGGCCGCGCCCGAGTTGGCGGCCGCGCACCCGCCCGGCGAGGCGCTGGCGCGCTGGCTGCGCCGCTTCACCGAATTCGTGGCGACCAAGCGGGGCCTGGCCGCGGCCCTGCATTCCGGGGATCCCGCCTTCGACGCCCTTCCCGCTCACTTCGAGGCGCACCTGCGCCCCGCCCTCGGCTCACTACTGGAGTCCGCATCGGCCGCCGGGGAGGTCCGCGGCGACGTCGACCCGATGGAACTGCTGCACGCGGTGAGCAACCTGTGCATGGCCACCGGCGGCGACGGCTCGGACCGGTCCCTGCGCATGGTCGACCTGCTCATCGACGGCCTGCACCACGGCGCCGCAGCCACAGCCGGCACAGCGGGGACCGATCCGCGACGCTGAGCCGTGTTCGAAAACGCCGGTCTGCTGTGCGGCCGTGTTGGTCTGCCGGGTTGATGGGTGGTCTAAAGCGGCGCCGAGGACGGCGGAGGAACAGGCCCGCGCCAGACGGACCGGGTGCTCGCCGGTGGAGCACCCGGCGGGGCGGAGACGAGGCTCGATGCGGGGCAGGCGGCGACAGCCATGCGACCGGGTCGGGGCCACGAGACGCACGTAGGTGCGGCGGCAGCGGCCCGACCAACCGGCGCCAATATGCCCGGTATGCCGGTTCATACGGCGCTGATCTCACTCCTGTGGTCATAGGAAAACACATTCCTTGGCTACGAGTACAAGATCGTCGGGCCAAGCCGCGCCGAGTCTGTCTGCAGGGACGGATTCGGCGCCGAATCCGTCCCGCAGCGTCACATTCGGCGCCGAGCATGACTCCGAGGACACCCTCGGCGCGCCTGGAGACGGACTCGCCGAGTGGGACCTACCGACGTTTGGCGAAGTATCGGATCGCCAGGGGGTACGCCACCATCAGCATCAGGAACTGCGTGGTCACGAAGAACTGCGCGTCCATCCCGAACAGCAGCGTCGAGTAAACGCCGATCAGACTGAACACCAGGGCGATCCCGCCCATGATGGCGAAGGCCGCCATGGAGATCGAGCGGTCCCGCTCATCCAGAAAGCTCCCCGATTCCGCGCGCTGGCTGTCAGTGGCCTCCTCCGGGCGCAGATGCACCCGGAGAACGCCCCAGAGTCCGAGGCAGACCACCGCCGTGACGATCGTCGTCATGACCCAGTTGGAGTGGCCGGCGTAGACCACGAGAGCGAAGGCGGGGACCGCTGCGACGGCGACGGCGACCACCAGCCACATGCGCTTCGCCCGGGTCTTAATCGTCGACATGGAAGACCTCCTCGACTGACAGTTCGAAATGGCGGGCGATCCGGACCGCGAGCGAGAGTGAGGGATCGTAGCGGCCGGTCTCGATCGCGTTGACCGTCTGCCGTGAGACACCGAGGATCTCCGCCAGCGCCCCCTGTGACAGCCCGGCCCCGGCCCGCAGATCCCTGACGTCACTTCGCATATGACAAGCGTGCTTTACACCACGATGGATTGTCAAGCTGACTTGTCACCTCAGCACGGCTTCCGGAATGGCGCGCCCTCTCGACCCAGCGGCCGGAGGCTGCCGCCTGAGGCTTCAACGGCACGTCCAAAGTGCGCAAACACTTCCGCAATGCCCGAGTCGTAGCTGGTCAGGCGGATAGGGGTCGGTTGCCGATGCAGACACGCTGGACCGAGCGTGCCGTCGGCGACGCAGCGATTCGGGGGGTGATTCCGCCATGACGACGCAAATGGGAGCGAGTGGTCTGGTCGGCCACCGCATGCTGGACAGCGACGGCAGCAACGTCGGAAAGATCGGTCAGGTCTACTACGACGACGAAACCGACGTACCGAAGTGGGTGACGGTACGCACCGGACTCTTCGGCAGCCACGAGAGCTTCGTGCCGCTGCAGGGATCCCGCACCGTGGAACAGGGCGTGCAGGTTCCCCATGACAAGCAGACGATCAAGGACGCGCCGCATTTCGACGTTGGCCAGCACATCTCCGTCGAGGAGGAGCGGAGCATCTACCAGCACTACGACATGCCCTATCCGGGGGTCCCGGGGCCGCGCGGCAGCCAGGAGGACCTGCGGGAGGCCGAGGAGGGCGGCAGTGGCCGCCATGCGGCC
Source organism: Streptomonospora litoralis (assembly GCF_004323735.1). Lineage (GTDB taxonomy): Bacteria > Actinomycetota > Actinomycetes > Streptosporangiales > Streptosporangiaceae > Streptomonospora > Streptomonospora litoralis. Next base: position 4,801,917 of record NZ_CP036455.1, read on the forward strand.
GCCGGCGCAGGTGCGATGAGCGCCCAACCGGACACGGCGACGCCGACCGGAACAGGCACGACCGCCGAATCGGGTACGGCCGCCGAGACGGGCGCGACCGCCGCCGGCGCCGGCGGCGAGGAAGCCTCGATGACACGCTCCGAGGAGCAGGTGCACGTCGGTGCCGAGCGCGACGAGGGCGAACACCTCCACCTGCGCAAGCACGTCGACACCGAGGAGTTCCAGGAGACGGTGCCCGTGACGCACGAGGAGGTCACCGTCGAACGCGAGCCCGTGGAGTCCGCGGAGATGGGCGACACGCGGATGGAGCCCGAGGACCAGGAGATCACGCTGCACGAGGAGCACGCCACGGTCTCCAAGGAGTCGGTTCCCGTGGAGCGGGTGCGCGTCCGCAAGCACGAGGTCACCGAGGACCAGGCGGTGCACGGCGAGCGGCGCAAGGAACGCGTCGAGCTGGAGGAGGACGAGGAGCCGCCGAGCTCCGAGCCCGGCTCCGAATAGCGGGACGCGGTGAATCGGACGACCGGCCGCCGTCCGCGCCCTTGTGCGCGGACGGCGGCCGCGGCGTCCGGGCCCGATCGACCGAGGCGGCCGAGGCGGCTCCCGCTGTCTTCCGAGAGGTCCCACCCCTGGTGTGCGGCTGTGCGCCTACGGGGCCTCCCGGCGACAGACGGCTGCGGCTGACGACGGCCGTCCACCGGAGACCGCACCGGCGGCCCGGACGGGCCGCCGGGTGCGGTAATGCGGGCCGTGTCAGCGCAGCCGGTTCAGCAGTCCGTTGTACTCGTCCCACAGCTCGTCGGGCAGCTGGTCGCCGAAGGTCTTGAAGAACTCCGGGATCAGCGACGCCTCTTCGCGCCAGGTCTGCGGATCGACCGACAGCAGGAACTCCAGGTCCTCGCGCGAGATGTCCAGGTCGTCGGTGTCCAGCGACTCCGGCGTAGGCACGTTGCCGATGGGCGTGCGCCGGGCGTCCGCCTCGCCGTTGAGGCGCTGCACGATCCACTTGAGGACGCGGCTGTTCTCGCCGAAGCCCGGCCAGACGATGCGGCCCTCGTCGTCCTTGCGGAACCAGTTGACGTAGAAGATGCGCGGCAGCTTCTCCGGGTCGGTGGCGCGGCCCACCTCCAGCCAGTGGCCGAAGTAGTCGCCCATGTTGTAGCCGCAGAACGGAAGCATGGCGAAGGGGTCGCGGCGCAGCTCGCCGACCGTGCCCTCGGCCGCCGCCGTCTTCTCCGAGGCGACGTTGGCGCCCAGGAACACGCCGTGCTGCCAGTCGAAGGACTCGTCGACCAGCGGCACGGCCGTCGCGCGGCGGCCGCCGAACAGGATGGCAGAGATCGGCACCCCGGCCGGGTCCTCCCATTCGGGGGCGATGGTGGGCGCCTGGTCGGCCGGCGTGGTGAAGCGCGCGTTGGGGTGGGCGGCGGGCTCGTCCGAGTCCGGCGTCCAGTCGCGGCCCTTCCAGTCGACGAGGTGGGCCGGGGGCTCCTCGGTGAGGCCCTCCCACCACACGTCGCCGTCGTCGGTGAGCGCGACGTTGGTGAAGATGCTGTTGCCCCACAGTGCGCGGACGGCGTTGAGGTTGGTCTTCTCGCCGGTGCCCGGGGCGACGCCGAAGAACCCGGCCTCGGGGTTGATGGCGCGCAGGCGGCCTTCGTCGTCGTGGCGCATCCAGGCGATGTCGTCGCCGATCGTCTCGACCTTCCAGCCGGGGATCGTCGGCGCCAGCATCGCGAGGTTGGTCTTGCCGCACGCGCTGGGGAAGGCCGCGGCGATGTAGCGCGGCTCGCCCCGGGGCGGGGTCACCTTGAGCACCAGCATGTGCTCGGCGAGCCAGCCCTCGTCGCGCGCCATCACCGAGGCGATGCGCAGCGCGTAGCACTTCTTTCCCAGCAGCGCGTTGCCGCCGTAGCCGGAGCCGAACGACCAGATCTCGCGCGTCTCCGGGAAGTGCGAGATGTACTTGGTGCTGTTGCACGGCCAGGGCACGTCGGCCTGGCCCGGCTCCAGCGGCGCGCCGACCGAGTGCACGGCCTTGACGAACGACCCGCGCTGCTCGATCAGCCGCAGAGCGGGCTCGCCCATGCGGGCCATGATGCGCATCGAGACCACGACGTAGGGCGAGTCGGTGATCTCCACACCCAGCTGGGAGATGTTGCCGCCCAGCGGTCCCATGCAGAAGGGGACGACGTACATGGTGCGGCCGCGCATGCAGCCGTCGAAGATGTCGGCGAAGGTCGCCCGCATCTCGGCGGGGTCGACCCAGTTGTTGGTGGGTCCGGCGTCCTGCTCGCGCTCGGAGCAGATGAACGTCCGGTCCTCGACCCGCGCGACGTCGCTCGGATCCGACCGGCAGTAGAAGCTGTTCGGCCGCAGTTCGGGGTTGAGGCGGACGAACGTGCCCTGCTCGACCAATAGACCGGTGAGGCGCTCCCACTCGGCGTCCGAGCCGTCGCACCACACGACCTGGTCGGGCCGGGCCAGGCCCGCGACCTCGCGAACCCATTCGATCAGTTCCTTGTGGTCCGTGGGGGCCACATCCGGGCCAGTCACTTGTTGCGACACAGCGGCTCCTTCGTCAGCGTCAAGTCCGCATCATCGTCGACACCTCGCCGATCAGGCCAGTTGGCCTAGACAGCTGGTTTAGACCAATGGTTTATTCCCGCACACAGGCCCCGCCCCACCTGGAATCACACCACGGCGGACGACGGCCGCGGCGTGTCGCCCGCACGCCGGGCGCGCCGCCGCCGAGGCGCGGCAGCGGGCTCGGCGGCACGCGGGCGCGGACGCGGGATGGAGAACTGCGCGCGCTCCGCGGCCGCACGCTCACTCACTCGGCGCCGCGGCGTTCGTCCTGATGAGAAGCCCGGACTACTATCGCGCCCCGCAGGCGGAGACCGTCGGCCGCCGATATCGGAAAGCGCTTGCCGATGCACGGGCCCGCGGCGGCCCGCGGCGTCGCCTCCGCACCCGCGCGGCCACGCCCATGATTCGCGTCACACCACTGGAGTACCGTGCGGCCCTGGCGCTCTGCCCCGCACCGAGTCTTGCTTCAGGGACACTTTCGGCGTCGAGTCTGTCCCTGGCGCCAGGCTCGGCGCGGCGTCGGACTAGTAATACCCCTTCGGGCCGCCGGTACCCGTCTGCCGGCCGTGGGGCAGGGCGTCGGCGCGGGTCCCCGTCGGCTTCATGGCGAACCAGGTCCCGTTGGCCCCCTGGCCGTTGACGTCACCGGGGTCGACGTCGCCGGAGAAGCGGTACAGCGGCCAGCCGGCCAGCGTGAGCTGCGTCGCGCCGTCGGCACGCTCCAGCCGGCCGACGAGGCTGTGGTCGATCTCCTCTGTGGACGCCCGGCCCCGCACCAGAGCCGGGGGCCACTGCTCGGCGCAGTCGCCGGTGCACATCGACAGCGAGGGCTCGGCGCTGTCGCCGGTGTAGGAGTAGAGGGTGTAGCCGTCGTCGTCGGTGACCACCGTCCCCGCCGCCGTGTCCTCGGCGACGCTGAGCGTGGCCGAGGCGGTCTCGGACGCGTCCGCGCCGGGCAGCTCGGCGGTGCCGTCGATGCCGCCGGGGAGTTCGGCGCCGCATCCGGAGACCGCCAGCAGTGCGGCGGCACCGCCGAGCAGACACAGCCGCGTCGCAGTGGGAGCACTCACGGTCGCAACCCCTTCCGTCGTCCCGCCCGGTCCGTACGCACCGCGGGGCGCCCTCCCCCTTTCGCGGCGGACACACCCCGACACCGAACGTATCCGCGCAAGCGCTCTCCGGAGGCGACTTCACGAAAGTATTCACCGGAATTGGCGGGGATTTGGGCGGCCGCGCCAGCCCCCGATCCCGTCTGCACCGGGGGTTGGGCGGGCGTTGACGGGGTGCGGCGCGGGCCGTGGCGGCGGCGTGTCGAAAGCAGCGGCACCCTGTTCCGGTCGTGCTGGATCAGGACTTTCGGTCTGCCAAGTAGGGGCGCAGCTCGCGTCGGGCGATGGAGCGCAGGTGCACCTCGTCGGGCCCGTCGGCCAGCCGCAGCGTCCGGTTCGCCGCCCACAGGTGCGCAAGCGGGAAGTCGTCGGAGACGCCGGCGCCGCCGTGCACCTGGATCGCGTCGTCGAGCACCTGCTGAACCATCTGCGGAACCTCGGCCTTGATCGCCGAGATCTCCGTGCGCGCGCCCTTGTTGCCGACGGTATCCATCAGCCAGGCGGTCTTCAGTACGAGCAGCCGCGCCTGCTCGATGCGCACCCGGGCCCGCGCGATCGACTCGCGCACCACGCCCTGCTCGGCCAGCGGCTTGCCGAACGCGACGCGCTCGGCGGCGCGGGCGCACATCAGTTCCAGGGCGCGCTCGGCCACCCCGATGGCGCGCATGCAGTGGTGGATGCGGCCGGGTCCGAGCCGTTCCTGGGCGATGCGGAAGCCCTCGCCTTCGCCCAGCAGGATGTTGTCCCGGGGCACCCGGACGTCGGTGAACGTGACCTCGGCGTGCCCGCCCTTGGTGCCGTCGGTGTAGCCGAAGACCGGCAGTCCGCGGCCGACCTCGACTCCCTGGGTGTCCGTGGGCACCAGGACCATGCTCTGCCGGCGGTAGGGCTCGGCTCCGGGGTCGGTCACGCCCATGACGATGAGCAGTGCGCAGGCGGGACTCAGGGCGCCCGAGGTCCACCACTTGCGCCCGTTGAGCACGTAGTCGCCGCCGTCGGCGGTGATGCTCAGCCCGATGTTGGAGGCGTCGGAGGAGGCCACGTCGGGTTCGGTCATGCAGAAGCCCGACCGGATCTCGGCTTGGAGCAGCGGCTCCAGCCACCGCTTGCGCTGCTCCTCGGTGCCGAACATGGCCAGGATCTCCATGTTCCCGGTGTCGGGGGCGGCGCAGTTGAGGGCGCTCGGCGCGAGGCCGGGCGAACGGCCGGTCATCTCGGCCAGCGGCGCGTACTGCAGGTTGGTCAGCCCGGCACCGTAAGCGGAGTCGGGCAGGAAGAGGTTCCACAGGCCGCGCTCGCGCGCCTCGGCCTGCAGCTCCCCGATCACCGGCGGCTGCGACCAGGGGTCGCTGCGCCGGGCCGCCTGCTCGGTGTAGACGGGCTCGGCCGGGATGATGCGCTCGTCCATGAACGCCCGCAGGCGCTCCAGGTAGTCCCGCGTGGTGTCGTCGTAGCCGAAGTCCATGATCGCCCCTTTCAGTTGCCCGCGGCGGCGCCGGGGCGGATCTTGGCCCAGGCGCGGCGCATGCCCTCGATCCACCGGTCGCGGTCCGCGGCGCGGCGCTGCTCGAAGTCGGCCGCCTCGGGGTGCGGCAGAACCAGGAACCGGCCGGCGTGCAACGCCGCGACGACGGACTCGGCGACGTCGCCCGGCTCGATGTAGTCGCCGCCCAGCCGGGTGGCCGACGTGCCGCCGTCGCCCGCGGTCATGTCGGTGTTGACGCCCTGCGGGCACAGGCACGCCACCGAGATGCCGTCGTCGGCGTGCCGGATGGCCAGCCATTCGGCCAGCGCGACCGCGCCGTGCTTGGTGGCGGTGTAGGGCGCCGAGTCCAGCTGAGTGAGCAGGCCCGCCGCCGAGGCGGTGACGAGGAAGTGGCCGCGGCCGCGCTCGGCCATGCGCGGGAAGAGCGCCCTTGCGGCGTAGACGTGGGCCATGACGTGCACCCGCCACGAGACGTCCCAGTCGGAGTCCTCCCCGAGACCGCGTCCCGCAGCTATCCCGGCGTTGGAGCACCACAGGTCCACCGGCCCGTAGTCCTGCTCGATGCGGCCGACGGCGTCGGCGACGGCTGCCTCGTCGGAGACGTCGAAGGCCATGGCGCGGGCACGCTCGCCCAGCCGCTCGGCCGCCGCGGCGGCGCGCTCGGCGTCGAGGTCGGTGATCACCACGCGCGCCGCGCCCTCGCGCAGCAGCCGCTGGGCCAGAGCCCAGCCGATGCCGCCTGCGGCGCCGGTGACGACGGCGGTCGTCCCCGGAATGGAGAAGGGTTCGGCCATTGGGGGCTCCTTTTGCGGACGTGGGAGGGGGTGGGGCGGGCGCAACCGGCGCCGGGCGGGGACCGGATGACCGGCTGAGGGGCCGGACGGGCTCAGGGGGTGAACACGAGCCGGCCGACCGTGTCGCCGTCGGCGAGCCGCTGCACCCCGGCGGCCAGCTCGGCGGGCCCGATCCGCTCGCTGACCAGCGGCTTGACCAGCCCCCGGTCGGCGAGCTCGGTGAGGCGGTCGTGGGCCTCGGGGATCGTCTCGGGCGCACGCTGGCGGTAGAGCCCCCAGTGCAGGCCGAGAATGGAGTAGTTCTTGATCAGCGCGTGGTTCAGGCCGGGAGTGGGGATCGACCCGCTCGCGAAGCCGATGACCACGATCCGGCCCTCGAAGGCGATGCACTTGGTGGAGCGCTCGTAGGCGTCACCGCCGACCGGGTCGAAGACGACGTCGGCACCGCGGCCGCCGGTGTACTCCTTGACCACCGCGACGAAGTCCTCGCTGCGGCGGTCCACGACCACGTCGGCGCCGAGGGCGGTGGCGGTCTCGGCCTTGCGGGGCCCGCCGACGACACCCACGACGCGGGCGCCGGCGGCCTTGGCGAGCTGCACCGCGGCGCTGCCGACCCCGCCCGCGGCGGCGTGCACCAGGACCGTCTCGCCTTCGCGCAGGTGTGCGCGCCGGTGCAGGGCGAACCAGCCGGTCTGGTAGCCGATGAACAGCGAGGCGGCCTCGTCGTCGGTAAGCGAGGCGGGCGCCGGGTAGACGGTGTCCGCGCTCATCAGCGCGTAGTCGGCGAAGGCACCGGTGGGCAGGTCGGCGCTGCCGATCACCCGGGTGCCGGGCTCGACGCCGGAGACGCCCTCGCCCAGCTCGGCGACCTCGCCGCACAGCTCGACGCCCGGGGTGAAGGGCAGCGGCGGCTTCGCCTGATACATGCCGCGGCACAGCAGGGCGTCGGGGAAGTTGACCGCGGCGGCGCGGACCCGTACCAGCACCTGCCCGGGGCCGGGGGCGGGAGTCTCCACGTCTTCCAGCCGCAGAACCTCTCCGGGTTCCCCGTTCTCGTGCACGCGCAACGCTCTCACTGGCCGCCTCCGCAGACTCGACTCCCGAACCCGGATACCAACTGGTCGGTTCGACGAGTCAACCGCGATCCGCGCCCGCCCGTCAAGTGTTGGGTCCCCGAGGCGTGACGCAGGCGCACGGTACCGGTGCGCGGCGGCGGGACTCCCGTGGGAAAGCACGGCGTGCGCTCGGCGGCAGGCTGGCGTCAGCGCTTCGCGCGGCAATGCCCATCGCCGCAACCTCCGCGGGCCCGGCTACCCGTGGCCCCGGAGAGCGCCTCCAAACCCCACTCGCCCGAAAAGCCCCCGCGGTCGGGGACACGCCCGGCCCGCCACCGGCTCCGCGCTCAGCGCACCACCGCCACCGGTCCGTGCGCGCCGTGCAGGACGGACTGGCTGACCGATCCCAGCAGCAGGCCCCGGAACCCGCCGCGCCCCCGGGTGCCGACCACGACCAGGTCGGCGGGCGTGGCCTCGTCCAGGATCGCCACCACCGGGTGCGCACGCACCGTACGCAGGTCGACGGAGACGTTCGGGTGCTGCTCGCGCATCTCCTCCAGTTCGGCCTCGGCGGTGCGCCGGGCCGTGGCCTCCACGGCCTCGTCGTCGAAGGCTTCGGGCGGCACCGGCCCCATCGCCGACACGAACGCGGCCATGGGCTGCCATGCGCACACGGCCACCAGTTCGCTCTCGGTCCAGGCAGCCTGGGCGAAGGCGAACTCCACCGCCCGGCGGCTGGACTCCGAGCCGTCCACACCGGCGACGATGCGGCCCTTGACCCCGTGCGCGGACTCGTGCTTCTTCGGCAGCACCACAACCGGCACCGGGGAGTGCGCGGCCAGCTCGATGCCCACCGAGCCCACGAACGCCGACGCCAGTCCGCCCAGCCCCCGCGATCCGACGACCACCGCGGAGGTGTCGGGCTGCTTGGCCTCGTCCAGCAGCGCATCGGCGGCGCGCGCGGTGGGCATGCGGGTGCGCACCGAAAGCTCGGGGAACAGCCGCAGGATCCAGTCCTGGGCGTACTCCAGCAGCGCCTGGGCGTCGCGCAGGCGGTCGTCGGTCTCCTGCTCGCCGCCGCGCGGCACGATCTCGCGGAAGGCACCCGCGGCGTCGGGCGGCCCCACAGCGGTGACGATGGTCAGACCGCGCCCGCGCGTCGCCGCCTGGTTGGCCGACCACTCCAGCGCGTAGCGGCTGGAGTCGGAGCCGTCGACGCCTACGACCACCCACAGCTTCTGCGACGTGCCGTCCATCTCGCGCTCCTCCTCCTACCGGGCGCGGTCCGCCTCCGCCGGTCGGCGGCGCACCAGACGCAGACGCAGACGCCGGCCGCGGCGCGGCGTGCCCGCCGCTCGGCTACCCGCATCCGGCTCCGGAGGAAACCGCTCCCGGATCGCAGCGGTGTTCTGCCAGCCGCATACCCGATGGTCCGCCGCCCACACGCCGCCGCGGCACGCGAGACACCAGCGGCCCCGCGGTCGCAGGGCCGCGGGGCCGCTGGTGAGTCGCCGGGGATATCAGGCGCGGTAGTGCAGGATCCCCCAGGCGAGAGAGCCGGACCGGCCGCCGTTGACCCAGTTGCGCAGCCCGGTCTTCATGTGCTCCAGGTACTCCTGGCTGATCTCGCCGCTCAGCTCCGGCTCGCGGCGCTCGGTCTCGGCGAGCACGCGGCCGTAGTGGTTGGGCAGCTGTTGACTGAGGTCGTCGAACTCGACCTTGCGCAGGCTCAGCCGTGCGGCTTCCCGGTCGTAGAACCCGGGCGTACCCATGGTGTCCAGGTGCAGCCGCTTGAGGATGGGCTTGAGCGCCTCCCGGTCGGCGTTGTCCGTGGCCATGGGGTCGGTGAAGACGAAGTGGCCGCCGGGCCGGATGATCCGGGCGACCTCCTCCATGACGCGGATGCGGTCCCCGCTGTGCAGGAAGGCGTCCTGGGACCAGACGACGTCGAAGCCGTTGTCCTGGACCGGGACGTCCTCGAACGAACCGTCGATCACGTCGATGAGGTGCTCCAGGCCCTCGGCGCGGTTCTTCTCCCGGTTGCGCTCGTTCTCCACCTCGCTCAGGTTGAGGCAGGTCACGTGGCAGCCGTAGGTGCGGGCCAGGTACCGGGCGGAGCCCCCGTAGCCGGCGCCGATGTCGATGATCTTGGTGTCGGGGGTGATGGTGTCGACCTTGCCGGCCATCCGCTCGACGGTGCGCACGCTGGCCTCGCCGATGTCGTCCTGGTCGGACTCGTAGAGGCCGACGTGGATGTCGGTTCCGCCCCAGATCGTGTGGTAGAAGGTGTCGGCGTCGGACGAGTTGTAGTAGTCCCGCGCCGTCTGCACCGCCGACGAGTAGCCCTCGGCCAGCTCGTCGTCGGCGCGGTAGGCCTTCTCCGCGATGTGGATGAAGAAGTCCGGCTCGTCGGCCTGGTAGGTCTCCTGGAAGTCGCCGTAGGTGTCGACCCGCTGGAAGCCCACCTCGCGCATCAGCCGCCGCACGTAGTTCTTCCGCAGCGGGAACATGTTGAGGTAGTACTGCGACTTGTCGGGGAAGCGGTAGACGAAGCGCGCCAGGCCCTCGTCCACGTGGTCCGGCTCGGCCGAGACCTCTTCGCCGCAGTAGTAGTAGGTGTGGCTGTTCCCGTACTGCCCGTCGAGCAGGGCGTCGTAGTTGCGCTGGTCGAGGATGAGCACGCCGTCGTGCTTGAGCATCGCATAGAACTCGGCCAGCGCCTTGCGGCGGTCACGCTCCGAGAAGAGGTGCGTGAACGAGTTGCCCAGGCAGATGATGGCGTCGTAGGTGCCGTGGACGTCCCTGTTGAGGTAGCGCCAATCGGCTTGCACGACGCGCAGGATGTGGCCGCCGTAGCTCTGGCCGTTGGCGAACGCCTTGGCCAGCATCTCCGCACTGCCGTCGGCACTGACGGTCTCGAAGTCCTCTTCGAGCAGGCGGACGGAGTGGAAGCCGGTGCCGGTGGCCACGTCGAGGACCTTCTCGACCCCGCGGGCCTTGAGCTGCTCGACGAAGAAGTTGCCTTCGCTGGCCCACCGACGCTTCCAGTCGATCAGCTCGTCCCACTTGTCGACGAACCCCGTCACGTACTCGGCTTTGTAGTGGTCGGTGTCGCGAACGGCCAGCGGGTCGTCACCAAAATGCTGCTGATCCTGTCCTTTAATTGTTCGACTCCTCACACTCGAAAAACCCTCTCACCAGACACACACGACGCCGAGGGTCAAACTTCGCGCATATACATTGAAAGCCATGACCCCCACCATAGTTCAAGTGGCGAAGACCATTTTTCAGGTGTCTTCGCAGGTCAGCCGGGAAAAATTCACCCGGGGTCATCGTCGCAGCACAGCGGCCCACCGAGGCTCTGCGGGCACCCACAGCCATTGTCCCACGGGCAACGAATCGCACTACGCAACGCATTGCGCAAGACGCACCCCGAAAAAAGAAAGGGCGACCGGGAAACAATGCTGAATTCCCGATAGGCTATACTTCTCTCCCCACTCGCCGACACCCCCGCCGAGGCGGCCCGATCAGGCGGGCCGCGGTGGGCCTCGGGCGGCGCCGGCTCGGCCGTCCGGCGGCGTGCACGAGCGCGCTGGAACCGCCTTCGTTACTGGATAATGCGGGCATGGGCATCACCGGACGCCGATCCAACGAGATCGCCGACAGCGCCGAGCGAGCGATCGCCGACGGCGAACTCCGCGCCGGTGCCGCGCTCCCTCCGATCCGCGATCTCGCCGGCGAACTGGGTGTGAATCCGAACACAGTCGCGGCCGCCTACCGCATGCTGCGCGAGCGCGGACTGGTGGAGACCGCCGGCCGCAGGGGCACGCACGTGCGCCCGCACCCGCTCGGCGCCCCGCGGGAGAGCGAGCCGGGGACCGTGCCGCCGGGCGTCCGCGACGCCGCGACCGGCAACCCCGATCCGCGCCTGCTCCCCGACCTCTCCGGCGCTCTGGCCGCGGTCGCCGGGCACCGCTCGGGCCGCCACGCCCTGTACGGCGACCCGCCGCTGCTCCCGCGGATCGCGCACACGGCCCGCGAGATCTTCGAAGCCGACGGCGTGCCCGCGGAGCGCCTCGCGGCCACCTCAGGAGCACTCGACGCCATCGACCGGGTGCTGCGCTCCTCGCTGCGGCCCGGCGACAGCGCCGTCGTGGAGGACCCCGGGTGGTCGAGCACGCTGAACCTGCTGACCGCGCTGGGCATCCGGCCGGTGCCCGCGGCGATCGACGACGAGGGGATGCTGCCCGACGCGTTGGCGGCCGCGCTGCGCAGCGGCGCCCGCGCGGTGGTGGTCACCGACCGCGCGCAGAACCCCTTCGGCTCGGCGCTGAGCCCGCAGCGAGCGGCGGCGCTGCGCGCGGTGCTCTCCGATCATCCCGACGTGCTCACCGTCGACGACGACCACGGCTTCGGGTTCGTCAGCGCGCCCTTTCGCAGCCTGGTCGGCGCAACCCGGCGGTGGGCACTGGTGCGGTCGGTGGCCAAGACCTACGGGCCGGACCTGCGCCTGGCCCTGCTCACGGGCGACGCGGTGACCGTCGAGCGGGTGCGGGCACAGCAGCAGGCCGGTCCGGGCTGGGTCAGCACCGTGCTGCAGGAGGCGTTCTCTGAGCTGTGGCGCACCGGCGCCGTCGACTGGGCGCGCACCGCCCGCTCCTACGACGAGCGGCGCGAAGCGCTCGTCGCCCGCCTGGCCGACCACGGCGTCGGCGGCCGGGGCCGCAGCGGCGTCAACGTGTGGGTCCCGGTCGAGGACGAGGCCGCCACGGTGACCGCCCTGCACGCGCGCGGCTGGGCGGTGGCGCCCGGCCGGCGCTTCCGCCTGGAGTCCGGGCCGGGGATCAGGGTGACGATCTCGGCTGTGGACGCCGCCGAGCTGTCCGGGCTCGCCGCGGACATCGCGGCCGCCACCCAGGCGGGCGGGCCTCCCGTATAGCGTCGGACACCGCACCGGAGCCGCGGTCGGCGCCCGGGGCGGACCGCGGCACCGGGCGCTCTCGTCGCCCCGGAGAAGCCCGCTGACCAGCGCCGACGATCGGAATGTGGTTTTCGCCGGTGGCGGCCGGGTATGGGGCCACCAACCGTGTTCGGGCCGTATCGGGGGGAAACGGCATGAGCGAATATGGCAGCGAGCGGCGGGTCAACGCAGGCAGGTTATGGTCGGGCGGCCTCGCCACGGCCGTGGTCGCGGCACTGATCATCCTGGTCGGCGCACTGGTGGTGCGGGGAGTGCTGGGCATCCCGGTACTCGCTCCGGAGGAGGCGGGCTACGCCGGCGACGCCGGAACCGCCGCCTATGCGGTCGTGGCAGGGATCGCCGCGCTGGTGGCGACCGCGCTGCTGCACCTGCTGCTGGTCAGCGCGCCGCGGGCGACGACGTTCTTCGGCTGGATCGTCGGGCTGGCCACGATCGTCGCGGCCGTGAGCCCGTTCACCCAGGAGGCGGCGCTACCCAGCCAACTGGCCACCGCCGTCATCAACACCGTGACCGGAATCGCGATCGTCTCGCTGCTGAGCAGCGTGGGAGCCACGGCGGTGCGGCGCCGGCGCCCTTCGGTCGAGCGCGACGTGCCCGAGAGCGCCGAGTTCGACGACTCCGGCTACTCCAGCGGCTACCGCGACGCCCTGGGCGAGTCCCCGGCGCGCCGCTACGACGGCCGCCACCGCGGAAACGATCCCTACGATCCCGCTCGGGCCCGCGACTCGTCCCGCGAATGAGCGGCGCCACGGCACGGGTCGGCGCGCAGCAGGGGCAGGACCCGGCCGACACGATCTCAACCGACGAGAAGACCGGAACCCGGCCCCGCGGGGCCGGGTTCCGTCGTGTGCACCGGGAGGCGGCGAGGCGGGGTCCTGTGTGGCTCCACGGTGGACTTCGCACCGGCTCCCCGCTGAGGACCACACGGGCGGTCAGCCGGGGGCGCGGTCGCGGCGGATGTCGGCCAAGGTGCGGGCGAACGGCTCGGAGTGCACGCCGGCGCGGCCGCACATCTCCATCGAGCCGACACGCGGCACCGGGGCGGGCCGGGCCAGCCGGGTCTCGCGCAGGACACCGCCGACGGCGGCCTCCCAGGCGGGGCGCAGATCCTGGGGATCGACCCCGATACCGGCTTCGGCGGCGGTGCGCGAGACCTCGTCGGACAGGAACAGTTCGCCGGTGCACGGCCACACTTCTCCCAGCGCCGTGTCGAGCCGCCGCCGATCCTCCTCGGCGGCCGCCAGCCGCAGCATCCAGCGCACGGCGTGGTCGCGGTGGAAGGGCAGCTCACGCACCGCGGTCCGGGCGATGGCGCCCAGCGACTCGTCGGCCGAGTCGGCGAGGGCGGTGTAGAGCTCCAGCGCGTAGGTGGAGAACAGCAGTTGGCGGACGACGGTGTGCGCGAGATCGGTGTTGGGCGACTCCACCAGCCGCACGTTGAGGTACTGGTCGGCGCCGCGGCCGCGGATGAGGTCTTCCTCGGTCCGCAGCACGCCGGTGAGCTGCTCCTCCATACGGCCGGCGCAGCCCAGCAGGGAGCCGGCCAGGCGCAGCAGGCCGCGTGCGATGCGGGCGGCCTCGTATGCGGCGTCGTGGGCGTCGGTGCCGCACGCCTGACGCCACAGTCCGCTGCTTTCGGTCTCGGCCAACCGGTGTCCGGCCACCAGCGCGTCGTCGCCCAGCCGCAGCACGTACGCCGTCGCGGCGGTGTCCGCGGCGGCGGCCGAGGCCCCTCTTTCGTTCATCGCGATCCCCCAAGGCAAGAGTGCGGGACGCGCCGCCGGGCGCTCGTCGCGCACCGCGCCGCGGTGCCGCGGTGCCGCGGCCGCAGGTAGCGGGACGCGCTCCGGCGGGCGGCGCACCCATCCCCCTACCCGTGCCGGGCCGATGTGGACACCTGGCGACCCGGCGATGCGGGCGTGCTGTGTGTGATCTCCGCGGGCGGTGGTGTGGCGCATCTCGCCTTCGGCGGCCCGGGCTCCGCCGAGGGGAGAAAGCGCAGGTGAGCGCCACCGACGAGGCGCCGGAGAACACGCGTCTGCGTCACTCGCGTCACGAAAAGGCCACGGCACTGTGGTATCGTCCCGTCGGATGCTTGATTCTAAGCATCTTAGGAATGAGGGGGAGCGGCGCTCGCACATCGCGAGCCGCCCATCGGGCCGAACAGGCCACAGCCATCTGCCGCCGACCGCCTTCTGCCGACTACGCGCCCGCGGCACTACGGCACGGCAGGCAGCGTAGATCCACATATGCCTGGCACATCGGTTGTCAGCATGGGGGTAACCGACTTTGGAAAACCAGCCTCGCCTATGCGGCGCGTCGACCAACGTGCTGGCCGGCACGTTCGGGAAGAACCCTCGCCCTGCGGGCGACGGGAGCGCCGCACCGGGCCCCAGGGCAACGGTATCGGCGCGACACCCCGGAGCGGACATGGCCTCGCTGAAGATCACCCGCCGCGACCGCGACGACTGCGTCGTGCTCGCGCCCAGCGGCGAAATCGACATGGCCGCTGAGGACCAGTTCCACCGTGCGGTACTCGCGGCGGTCGACGACCGCCCGCAGGGGCGCCTCGTCCTCGACTTCTCCCGCCTGGTCTTCATCGACTCCAGCGGACTGCGGGTCCTCATCCAGGCGCACAAGGCCACCAAGGCCGCCGGTGGAAGCCTCGCCATCGCGGCCGCCTCCGAGCGGATCGCCCGCATTCTGCACGTGACCGCCATCGACACCCGCGTGGCCGTCTTCCCCACCGTCGAGGCGGCGCTCGCGGCCGCCCAGGAGAGCTCCAGCGCGGGCTGAGCCCGCAAGCGAGCCCAGTAGGCGCCGGCGTGCGACGCGCGGCGCCTGCGTCGCTTCCGGGCTCTGCGGCGGCGCCCGTTTCGCGCGGCGACCGGGCGCCGCGCGGCTCAGAACATCAGCAGCCAGATACCCGTCGCAGTCACCGCGACGTTCACCACCCCGAAGAACAGCACCCACACGACGCCCGGGAGTCCCGTCAACCGGTGCAGCTGGTCGGCGTCGGACTGCGGCGACGGCTGGCGGCTGCGCTGCGCCTGCAGCTCGAACACCGGGCGGATCCCCGCCAGGAGCAGGAACCAGGTGAAGAAGTAGGCGAACGCGGCCTGTATCTCGGCCGGGGTGAACCAGGAGACGAGGAAAACCACGGCTCCGGTACCCACCACCGAGACCACGCCGTAGACGTTGCGGATCAGCAGCAGCATCGCCGCCAGCACCAGGATGCTCATCCACAGCAGCGCCGTGATGCGGTTGTTCACCAGGAGCAGGATGGCCAGCAGGCCCACGATCGAGGGTGTGATGTAGCCCGCGGCGACGGTCAGGATCATTCCCGGCCCGCGCGGCTTGCCGCGGGAGACCGTCACTCCCGAGGTGTCGGAGTGCAGCCGGATGCCGGTGAGCTGGCGGCCGCTGAGCAGCGCCACGACGGCGTGCCCGCCTTCGTGGGCGATGGTGACGACGTTGCGGGCGACGCGCCAGGGGCCGCGGACGACGACCACGATCAGCGCGGCGACCCCCACGGCGATGACGAGCCAGGTGGGGGGCGGTGTCTGGACCGAGAACGCCTCCTGCCAGACGTCCCCGAACGTAGTCGCTTCCATCGGCCCGCTCTCCCATCGTTCAGCCACTCAGGCGCAAACTGTAGGGCATGGCACGGGGGCGCCCGCCCGAATGGACGGACGCCCCCGCAACGGGTGGGCGCGGGCCTGCGCCGGTTCTCGCCGTCGGGCTCGCCACCGGCGAGCACCCGACCCGTTGGGCACGGGCGCCGCCATCCGCCGCGCCCGCTGCCGCCTCCGTCGAGACCACCCGCTCCCGGCAGACCGACAAGGCCGCCCAGCAGACCCGAGCCGCAAGGCCCGGCCGCCCATGGAAGCCGGACCGATCCAGCACTTCTTAAGCCCGGCTTAGTCGGCGCTGACGCTCACCGAGCCGGTTGTGCTGCTGACCAGGATGCGCGAGCCGGCATCAGGGGAGGTTTCCACGTCGATGTCCCGGTCACCCGTCGTGGATTCCCCGCCGATCCGGTACGTGCCGTCGGGGACCTCCACCTCGGCCGAGCCGGTGGTGGTCTCCACGGCGAGGCGAGAGAAGGGCTCCAGCGCCTCGACCTCGACCTGGCCGGTCGTGGTCTCGATCTCGGCGACGGAGAAGCCCGCCTCCAGGTCGACGCCGCCGGTCGTGGTCTCGATCTCGAACCGGTCGGCCTGCAATCCGCCGAAGTCCACCTGGCCAGTGGTGGCCTCGGCGACCACGGTCCCGCCGGTGCCCTCCGCGCTGAGGGAGCCGGTGTTGGACTCCAGGTCGAGGTCGCCCTCGACGCCGCTCAGCTCGATATCGCCGGTGGTGGTGGCGGCGTGCACGTCGCCCCGAAGGTCCTCGCCGGTGATGGAGCCGGAACCGGCCTCCACGTCGACCTCGCCCGCGATCCCCTCCAGCTCCACGTCGCCGGAGTGCGCCTCGATGGTGACCGCGGTGCCCTCCGGCACGCCGATCGAGTAGTCCACCTCGCAGCCGCCGAAGAACCAGCCACCGCCGCACTTCGCCCCGGCGGTGACCGTGCCGCCTTTCATGTCGAGCTTCTCCCGCGCGTCGGCCAGCGGCGTGCCCTGCAGCTCTCGTTCGACGGTGACCTCGTCGCCCGCGACACGGTGGACCGAGACGTCACCGCTGGAGCCGTTGTGGACCGCCACCGCGTCGGCGCCGGTGAAATCGTCGGTGCGGGACTCGCCGCCCAACTGGACGCTGCCGAAGGCCGCCAGAGTGCCGCCGAGCAGCACGACCAGCGCCACCACCGCCCCGATCAGCAGCCAGCCGGAGCGCCGCCCGCGCGGCTCCTTGCTGGATGCGGCGTAGAGCCCGCGTCCGGTGAATGTCATCTCTGTTCCCTCCGGGGGATGCCTACGCCCCCTCGATCGCTCGTTCTGTCGTCGCGTGCACGGACCGGCCGCCGGCGGACGGCGGCCGTCAAGGGGCGGCGCTGCGGTGTTCGCCGCCGCGCAGGTACTCCAAAACCGCCCGCACGCGGCGGTGGTCGTGGTCGTCCTGGCCGAGGTCGAGCTTGGTGAATATGGCGCGGATGTGCTTCTCGACGGCGCGTTCGGTGATGAACAACCGGGTGGCGATGCCGACGTTGTTCAGCCCCTCGGCCATCACGCCGAGTACCTCGCTCTCCCGCGGGCTGAGCCGCTGGATCGCGCTGTCGTCGCGCCGGCTGAGCAACTGGGACACCACCTCGGGATCGATGGCGGTCCCGCCGGCGGCGACGCGCCGCAAGGTGACGAGGAACTCGTCGATGTCGGCGACGCGGTCCTTGAGCAGGTAGCCCACACCGCCGGCGTCGCCGCCCAGCAGCTCGGCGGCGTAGCGGCTGACGACGTGCTGGGACAGCAGCAGGACCGCGACGCCGGGTTTGCGGCGGCGGATCTCGACGGCCGCTTGCAGGCCCTCCTCGGCGTAGCCGGGCGGCATCCGGATATCGACCAGGCAGAGGTCGACGTCACCGTGGGCATCCACGGCCGCGAGCAGCTCCTCCGCGTCGCCGACGGCGGCGGGCACCTCGACACCGGCGTCCTCCAGAAGTTTGACCATGCCGCTGCGCAGCAGCACGGAGTCCTCGGCGACGATGATGCGCACGGTCATGCCTCCCAGGGGATGTCGGCGGTGAGGACGGTTCCCGCACCGGCCGGACTGTCTACGGACAAGGTGCCGTCGACGGCGTTGACGCGGTCCCACAGGCCGTAGAGGCCCGAACCGGAGTCGGGGTCGGCGCCGCCCTTGCCGTCGTCGGTGACGGTGAGCCGGAGCAGGTCGCCGGAGGCGCCTGCGACCCGGTCGGCGCGCACCTCCACGCTTGCGGCGCCGGCGTGCTTGGCGACGTTGGTAAGTGCCTCGCAGGCGACGTAGTAGGCGACGCCCTCGGCGCGTGCGGAGGGCCGCTCGGGCAGCTCCACGCGCACCTGTACCGGCACCGGGCAGCGGCCGGCGGCCACGGGAAGCGCCGCCTCCAGGCCGTGGTCGGTGAGGGCGCGCGGGTGCAGGCCGCGGGCGACCTCGCGCAGTTCGGCCATCACCGCCTTGGCTTCGCTTCGCGCCTCGTCGATGAGCGTGCGCACCTCGTCGGCGTCACCCGCGCGGTCGGACTTGGCGCGCGCCCGGCTGAGGGTCATGGTCACCGCGAGGAGCCGCTGCTGCGCGCCGTCGTGCAGGTCGCGCTCGATGCGGCGGCGTTCGGCCTCGGCCGCGTCCACCATGCGCGAGCGGCTGTCCTGCACGTGTGCCAGGCGGCGCCGGATCAGCATCTCCGGCGCGTCCAGCAACAGCCGGCGGCTGACCTCGACCTCCAGCCGCACCAGCAGCGGCACCACCCACAGGCCGACGGCCGCGCCCACCGGGCCGAGGAAGACCGCGGCCAGCGGCACCGCCGGCTCCAGGGATCCGGCGGCCAGCGCGTAGCCGACGCCGACGATGGACCCCAGGGCCATCGCGCTGCCGTAGACGACCAGGCCCAGCGCGATACCGCCGAAGACGACGCCCTGGATGCCGGTCAGCGTCGCGCACACGAAGGCGGTCCAGGCGTCGCGGCCGTAGAGGTAGGCGACGCCGCGCAGCAGCAGTACGGCGGGATTGCGCGTCGCACGGGCGGCGGGTTCGCGCGGGCGGGACTCGACGATGCCGAAGACGTCCTCCAGGCGGCGGCGCTGGATACGGCAGGCCAGCCGCGAGAGCAGGGTGGCCGCGGCGAGCAGGACGGCGGTCAAGGCCAGCAGGACCGCCAGCGGGGGCGGATCGCCCTCGGGAATCCCGCCGAGGAAGCCGGAGAAGAAACTGAGGATGTAGGCGACGCCTTGGACGGTCACCAGCAGCACGGGGATCAGGTAGCCGACGGACAGCGCGAAGGACGTCAGCAGATGCAGCAGGCCGAACAGCCGGCCCTTGGCCGGGGCCGCGTCGGCGCCGCCGGTCCGCAGCGGGTCCGCGGCGCCGGGGGCCGCGGTTGCGCGCACGCCCGCCACCTCCTTCCACTGGCACCCGTGGAGCGTCCCGTCGTACTCATCAAAGTAGGAGGCGGCGCGGCATGCGCGCCATGACGCCACCACATCGCGCCCGGGTAGTGCTAACCCCACCGCCCCGGTCCAGGACGGCACCATCGCACCAGCGACCTCTTTCGCTGCTTGAGCTTGTAAAAGCGTGCGATTTCCGGGTTTCCCTTCGCTTCTGCGAGGAGTAGATTGCGGGGCGTGCCGATGTTCCGAATCAGTGAGGTCGCCGGGCTCGTCGGGGTCAGCGGCGACACGGTCCGCCGCTGGGTGGACTCCGGTCGGCTGCGCGCCGCACGCGACGCCCACGGGCACCGCACGGTCGACGGCGCCGACCTCGCCGCCTTCCTGCGCGCCGACCCGGGCGACGACCCCGCTCGCCAGGTCTCCTCGGCGCGCAACCGGTTCCGCGGTCTGGTCACCGCGGTGATCCGCGACGAGGTGATGGCCCAGGTCGAGATCCAGGCCGGGCCGCACCGCGTGGTGTCGCTGATGAGCCGCGAGGCCGCCGACGAACTGGGACTCGGCGTGGGATCGACCGCCACAGCGGTGGTGAAGTCGACGAACGTCGTCGTCGAGAACGAGCCGGCGAAAGGACAACGCCATGGCTAGTCGTCCGACCCGACAGGGCGACTTCCTCGACGCCGTCCGGCGGCTGTTGCGCCGCGGCGCCGCCGCGGCCGCGGCGGTCGGGGTGCTGGCGGCCGGTGCCGCCTGCGCGCCGGTGGAAGGCGGCGAGGGCAGCGGGGATACAGGAGGGGGCGCCGCACAGCGCACACTCACCGTGTTCGCCGCGGCGTCGCTCACCGAGGCGTTCGAGGAGCTGGGCGGGCGGTTCGAGGAGGAGCACCCCGACGCGCGGGTGGAGTTCAACTTCGCCGGCAGCTCCGACCTCGCCAACCAGATCAACGAGGGCGCCCCCGCCGATGTGTTCGCCTCCGCCGACACCCACACCATGGACCTCGTCGTCGAGGAGGGCCGTACCGCGAAGGAACCGGTCGTCTTCGTCCGCAACACCCTGCGGATCGCCGTTCCCGCGGACAACCCCGCCGGGGTCGACGGCCTGGCCGACCTCGCCGATCCCGCGGTCAAGGTCGTACTGTGCGCCGAGGAGGTGCCCTGCGGCGCGGCGTCGGCCGAGGCCCTGGACGCCGCCGGCCTGGAGGTCGCCCCCGTGTCGCGGGAGCGCGACGTCAAGGCGGCGCTGACGAAGGCGGAACTGGGCGAGGTAGACGCGGCGCTTGTCTACCGCACCGACATCCGCGCCGCCGACGGAGTGAAGGGGATCGCCTTCCCCGAGGCCGACGAGGCGGCCAACGACTACCCGGTCGCCGTGCTGGAAGGTGCCGCCCGGCCCGGTCTCGCCGAGGCGTGGGTGGAGTTCGTCCGCTCCGGCGACGGCGACGAGGTGCTCGATGACGCAGGTTTCAGCACCCTCTGACCCGACCCCGCGCGAGCGCAGGGCCCGGCTGCGCGTGCGGTCGGGGCGGTTCCCGTGGCTGCTGATGGTGCCCGCCCTGCTCGGGCTGGTCTTCCTGGTGCTGCCGTTCGCCGGGCTGCTCGCCCGCGCGCCGTGGCCGACTCTCGTCACCCGGCTGCTGATGCCCGACGTGCGCGGGGCACTGTGGCTGTCGCTGACCACCGCCACCGCGGCCACCGCCGTCTCGGTGTGCCTGGGCGTGCCGCTGGCCTGGCTGCTCGCGCGCACCGAGTTCCCCGGCCGCCGACTACTGCGGGCGCTGGTCACGGTGCCGCTGGTGATCCCGCCGGTCGTCGGCGGTGTCGCGCTGCTGCTCGCGTTGGGGCGGCGCGGGATCGTCGGGCGCTACCTGGACGAGTGGTTCGGCCTGACGCTGCCCTTCACCTCGGCGGCGGTGGTCGTCGCCCAGGTGTTCGTGGCGATGCCGTTCCTGGTAATCAGCGTCGAAGGCGCGCTGCGGGGGGCCGACAGGCGCTTCGAGGAGGCCGCGGCCACCCTCGGCGCGTCGCGGGCGGTCGTCTTCCGGCGCGTCACGCTGCCGATGGTGGGGCCCGGCGTGATCGCCGGTGCTGTGCTGGCCTGGGCTCGGGCGCTGGGCGAGTTCGGCGCCACGATCACCTTCGCCGGCAACTTCCCCGGCCGCACCCAGACCATGCCGCTGGCGGTCTACCTGGCCATGCAGGAGAGCCCGGAGTCGGCGATCGTGCTGAGCCTGGTGCTGTTGGGCGTGTCCCTGGTCATCCTGGTCGCACTGCGTGACCGGTGGGTGGGGGCGGCATGACCGGGAACGACAGCCTGCGGCTCGACGGCGCGGGGGACGCGGCGGCGCCGGCGGAGGCGAACAGGGGCGGAGACAAGGGGCTGGACGCGCGGCTGGTCGTGGACCGGGGCGCGTTCCGGCTGGAGGCCGGGCTGCGGGCGCGCCCCGGGGAGGTCGTCGCGGTGCTGGGCCCCAACGGGTCGGGCAAGTCGACCGCGCTCCGGGCACTGGCGGGCCTGGAGTCCCTCTCCTCGGGACGGATCCTACTGGGAGGCCGGGACATCACCGTCGCTCCGGCCGAGCGGCGCCCCGTCGGGATGGTGTTCCAGGACTATCTGCTCTTCGGCCACCTCTCCGCGCTGGACAACGTGGCCTTCGGCCCCCGGTGCGCGGGCGCGGGCCGCGCCGAGGCGCGCGCCCTGGCCGCCGAACTGCTGGAGACGGTGGGCCTGGCGGACCACGCCGCCGCCCGCCCGCGCGCGCTGTCGGGCGGCCAGGCGCAGCGTGTCGCGCTGGCACGGGCTCTGGCGGTGCGCCCGCGGCTGCTGCTGCTCGACGAGCCGATGGCGGCGCTGGACGTGCACACCCGTGCGTCGGTGCGCTCGTGGCTGCGTCACCGCCTGGCCGCGCTGGACTACGCGACGGTGCTGGTCACGCACGACCCGCTGGACGCGATGGTGCTCGCCGACCGGATCACGGTGCTCGAATCGGGCCGGGTGGTCCAGGAGGGCGCGCCGGGCGAGGTGGCCCAGCATCCGCGGACCGGCTACGTCGCCCGGTTGGTGGGACTCAACCTGTACCGGGGGAGTGCCCAGGGCACCCGCGTCCGCGTGCCGGTGAGCGACGGCTTCGGCGCGGCGGAGATCTCTCTGCCCCAGCGGTGGGAAGGCGAGGTGTTCGTCGCCTTCCCGCCTCGGGCCGTCGCCCTGTACCGCGAGCGCCCCGACGGCACTCCGCGCAACCTGTGGCGGTTGCGCATCGACGGTGTGGAGCGCTTCGGCGACCAGGTGCGCGTGCACCTGGTGGGCGCGTTCCCGCTACTGGCGGACATCACCCCCGAGGCCCTGGCGGAGCTTCGGCTGGCGGGCGGCATGGAGGTCTGGGCCGGAGTGAAGGCGACCGAGGTCCGCTGCTACCCGGCGTAACCGCCCTCGGAGCGGGGGAGCGCAAACGAAACCGGGCTAGGGGGACACCGACCACTCCAGGGTGATCGGTCGGCGGCGCGAATCCGCAGTAAGGAGGCGTGGAAGCGATCGTTCGCAGTAGGCGCGCCGATTCGGCTGTACCCGTGCACGGTGCTGGATAGGTCGGCATCGGCTCACTACAGTGACCACGGTAAGTAGTCAGTCGACCACCCACGGAAGGAACATTCGTGTCCATTAAGCGAACCGTCGCCACCACCGCCCTTACCACCGCCGCCGGCGCAGCCATCGCCCTCTTCAGCGCCGGAGCCGCCCAGGCCGACGGCTGGGAGGGGTACCACGGCTTCAACGGCGACGACCACCGGATGACCAGCCAGGTCGCCGGCGGGGACGACCACGGCTACTACGGGGACGACAAGGACCACGACAAGGACAACGGCAAGGACTGGGACGACCACAAGGACAAGGACCACGACAAGGACTGGGACGACAACGGCCACCACGGCTACCACGGGCACGACAAGGACGACGACAAGGACCATGACCACGACAAGGACAAGGGCCACCGCGGTGCCCTCGGCGAAAACGGCGGCCTGGGCGGCGGCCTCCTCGGCAACGGCCTCCTCGGCTGACTCCGCCTAGCTAGCCCGCGGCAACCGACCGGATCCGGGCCCGTCCCGGCGCCACCGCGCCGAGGGCGGGTCCGGACAGCGTCCTGCGAAGCGCCCGCGGCCCCGTCAGCGCCGCCGCAGCAGCCGGTCCACGCCGCGCGGGAGCAGCAGCCCGGCGAGCCCGGCCGCCGCGTAGGGAATCTGGCCCGGGGCCAGAGCGCCCAGGACACGACCCGCCATCCGCGAAGGCTCCCGTAGAAAGGCCCCCGCGTCCGGGTATCGCCGAGGCACCGACCACCCGGCAGCGGGCAGAGTGACCAGTGCCGCGCACCACGCCCACACCCACGGCCGCGACGACGGGGGCAGCGCGCCGTACCAGTCGGCGGCGTGGCGCACAGCCTCGGCGGCATAAGCCGGATGAGTGGAGAACTGGGCGGCGAACGCCGTGTAGGCACCGCCTGAGGCCGCACCGGCGTACTCCCCCGCCGCGGCTCCGGCCGCGGCGACCCAGACGACGGCTGCGGCCGCACCGAAGAACACCGTTTCCAGCCGCTGCTCGGTCGTGCGCAGGTCCCCGCTGTCGGGGAACCGGCGCCACGGCCGCTCCCCCGCCCGCGCCGCGCCCATCGCATAGGCACGGCGCTCACGCAGGAACCGCCACGCCGTACCGAGGGCCGCCGGCCCGCGCCGCGCCGCGGCGAGCATCACGGCGACCTCGTGCAGCGCCTCCGAGGCGGTCAGCGCGAGCCGCAGCGGCGCCCGCGCCCACACCAGCGCCGCGCGCCGGAACAGCGGGGCGATGTCGCCGGGCACGCGCACGCCCAGCCGCACGGCGCGCCCGTAGGCGCGGCGGCGCAGCCCCGCCAGCGGCGGGTGTCCCGGAAGCGGCGGTGTGACGTCGGCAGCGCGGCGCGCGGTGCGGTAGTCCAGCAGTAGGGCGCAGACGAGCAGGATCAGCAGCAGCCACCGGTCGGCCGTGCCGCCGCCCGTGACCCGGTACAGCACCGCGGTGGCCGGGTGGGGCTCCAGCGAGGCGCCGAGCGCGAACTCCGCGACGGCGGCGTTGAAGATCATGTGCTGCAGCACGGCGAAGCCCACAGCGAGCGGCGGCAGCAGCCACAGCCAGGTGCCCCGGGGGCGCCGCCCGCCGACGGCGGCGAGTCCCAGTGCGGCGCCGACGATGCCGGTGAGCACACCGTGCCCGGAGAAGTGCACGCCCATGTCGGGCAGGGCGACGGCGCCGGGCAGGAATCCGAGTGCGGGCGGCGGCAGCGGGACCGGCCCGCCCGAGCCCGCGGCGGGCAGCGCGCGCAGCAGGGTCTCGGCCAACTGGAAACCCGCGCCCGACGCGGCCGCCACGAGCAGGTAGTCGACCGCCGCGAACCGGCGGAAGCGGTGCCGGGCGGGCAGCCGCACCAGCAGCAGCGGCAGCAGCTTGCCGACCTCCTCCACCCAGACCGCGATGTAGGTGTAGGACATCCACGGGTCGGCCCCCAGCGAGGAGGTCAGCGCCTGTTCCACGGCGGCCAGCGGCCACACCAGCAGCGCTCCCAGTAGCAGGACGCGCACCAGGGTCGCGAAGGCGACCGTACGCGAACGCGACATCCACGCCAGCTGCACAACCAGCCAGAGCATGCCGATCGCGATCGGCAGGGCCGCACCGGTCGCGGGCACGAACAGCGGCGCCGTCAGCAGCACGGCGAGCATCGTCCAAGCCCACCCGCCGCGCAGCGCACCGAGCGCGGCGGCGGCGCCCGGCGACTTCTCGCGCAGCCGGGCGGCCCGGACCGCGAACCGTTCGGCGAGGTCGGGACCGGGACCGCGCGGGTTCCGGGCGTGACGGGCTCCGGGCTCCAGGCAGGTGTAGAGCTGGGCGGCGCGCAGCAGCTCGGGATCGCGGCTCTCGCGAGCCTCCTCGGCGAACGAGGCGCGGGCGGCCTCCAAGTCGGCGCCGACCAGGGGGCGCAGGAAGTCCGGCGGGCCGGCCGCGACGGTCAGCGTCGTGGAGGTGACGAGCACGGCCGCGGAGAAGTCCTCGACGGCCACCAGCACATCGGTGGGTTCGTCGCCCCAGGCGCGGATGACGTGCACGACGCTGCGCGCGTCGGCGGACACCTCGGTCACCGGCTCGTAGGCGAACTCCGCACGGGTGCGGCACACGAGCAGGCGGTCCACGCCCAGGGCGCGGCCGGCGGAGACGACGCGCTCGATCAGCGCGGTATCGCGGGGGGCGGTGAAGGGGACGACGATCTTGGCGTCCTCGCCGATCCAGCTCCGGTCGAACTCGGTCGCGTTGGCGCAGAGCCGCAACGCGAGGTCGCGGGTGATCATGGCCTGCTCGTCCATAAGCCCCCTACGGCGGTGTCCCGGCCGGTGAGAGGCCGCCGACCGGCATGTCGCGAGGATCCCTTCGCGCCACGGGGGTGTGGCGCGGCGAGCGCCTACGCTATCGCGGAGACGCGCCGTCCCGCCGCTCCGGGATCCCCTGCTGCGGCGCCCTTTCACGTCGCCGGGCGGAACTGCGGGCGGGAGTAGAGGTGCAGTCGACGCATGTCGGCCGCGGCGACGGCTCGGGTCTGCTGGGCGGCCTTGTGGTCTCCCGGGCGGCGGGGCGCCTGCACGGAAAAGCGGCGACGCGGCGGAGGGTCCGGCCCGCGGTCGACGGGTCGGGTGCTCGCCGGTGGCGGTGCGTGGCGGAGGAGCGGCTCGGGTCTGCTGGGCGGCCTTGTTGGTCTGCCGGGCGGCGGGGCGCCTGCACGGAAAAGCGGCGACGCGGCGGAGGGTCCGGCCCGCGGTCGACGGGTCGGGTGCTCGCCGGTGGCGGTGCGTGGCGGAGGAGCGGCTCGGGTCTGCTGGGCGGCCTTGTTGGTCTGCCGGGTGTCGGGCGGACTGACGGGGAACAGCGGCGCCGAGGGCGGCGGAGGGTCCGGCCCGCGGTCGACGGGTCGGGTGCTCGCCGGTGACGGTGCGTGGCGGAGGAGCGGCTCGGGTCTGCTGGGCGGCCTTGTTGGTCTGCCGGGTGTCGGGCGGACTGACGGGGAACAGCGGCGCCGAGGGCGGCGGAGGGTCCGGCCCGCGGTCGACGGGTCGGGTGCTCGCCGGTGGCGGTGCGTGGCGGAGGAGCGGCTCGGGTCTGCTGGGCGGCCTTGTTGGTCTGCCGGGTGTCGGGCGGACTGACGGGGAACAGCGGCGCCGAGGGCGGCGGAGGGTCCGGCCCGCGGTCGACGGGTCGGGTGCTCGCCGGTGGCGCGCCCGGCGGCGGGGCGGCGTTGGGCCGCCGCGGGCCGGTCGGCGCATCCAACGCGCGGTTTTCACCGGATTCCGGCCGCTGCCTGGTTACAACCCTGCGTTGGGCGGCACCGGTGCCATCGAGTCTGTTTCCAGGGCTGGATTCGGCGCCGAATCCAGCCCTGGAGACAGACTCGGCGCGGCTTGGCCCGTCTATCGTGAACTTATGGTCGCAGGAAGGCGTATTCCGCGGCCATAAGTTCGCGGTCATCGCCGGATGGACCGGCATAGGGGACCTACCGGCGCCGGTGGGCCGGCTGGGTGTCGCCGTGTTGCGATCGGGCCGGCACAGGGTGGAGGCAGCGGGGTGGGGCGCGGTCGCGGGCGCCCGCACGCCCCCGGTGGCGCCGGATCGGGGGCCGGGGGCGACGACACGTCGCTCGTTGCGCTCGGGCGTCGCCGCCGGGGGCTCCACACCCCGATGGGGTGGGCTTTTGGGGCCTATGCTCGTTTTGCGGGCGGCGTCGGCGGGCGCCGTGGTCACGAGGTGCACGAAAAGTCGACTCCGGGAGCGCTCACCGCCGCACTTCCGCGAAGTCACCCGATTCCCGGCAGACCCGAGCCGCCCCCGCTACTCCCCACCGGCACCGCCACCGGCGAGCACCCGGCCCGATGACCGCAGGCCCAGCCCTGCGCCGTCCTCGGCGCTGCTTTTCCGAGGTCGCCCGTCGCCCGGCAGACCACAAGGCCGCCCAGCAGACCCGAGCCGCCCCTCCCACGCCCCACCGGCAGGCCCGGCTCCGGGGCCGCTGCGTCGAGGCCGGTACCTCCTCCCGCACTATGCGCCGCCCCAGCCGTGCACCTCCTCTCCCGCCGCGCACCCCCCGGTGCGCCGCCAGACCGAGTCGCGGGACTGCAGTTCCACCCGTTCCTACGCCCAGGCGGGAACGTCTCCGCTCTCGGCCATGGCTTCCTAGCGCGCCCTCGGCCGCACCCGCGCGCAGGAGCGCGGCGGATCCTCCGCTGTCCGTATGCGGGGGATGCCGCAGTCAGCCGCGCGGCAGGGCCAGTTCGGCGAGTACGGCGTGGTGGTCGGTGTCGGGCAGGCGGTGGATGGAGGTGTGCCGCACGTCGACGCGGCGATCGACCAGCACGTGGTCGATCGCGGTGCCGGGCAGCGACCCGCCGGCGGGCCAGGTGGGGCGCCAGCCGGCGCCCGTGGCGTCGGCGGCGTCGGTGTAGCCGGTCGCCAGCAGTGCGCGCAGCTCGGCGTGGTCCAGTGTCGCGTTGAAATCGCCCGCGAGGATGCGGATGTCGCCGCCGGGCCGCGCATCGGGCAGCTGCCGCAGCGAGTCGGCCCACCCCGGGATCGACTGGGCGTCGCTGGGCGGCATCGCGTGCGCCGAAACGATCTCCACCGGGGCGGCATCGGGGAGTTGCAACCGGGCCCGGGGCATGGCGAAGTACGCGTTCCACTCGTGCCCGCCGACCTCCTTCAACGGGTGCGCCGCATAGATCGCGCCGCCGACCGGCCCCGTGCCGGCGTGAGTGACGTCGTAGGGCAGCAGCGCGCGCAGGCCCGCGCGGGTGAGCGCGTCGTCGGACTGGGGGGTCAGCTCCTGCAGGCTGAGCACGTCGACGCCGTGCTCGCGGACCAGCCGCACCAGCGCATCCGGGTCCGCCAGACCGTAATAGACGTTCGCCGACAGCACCGTCAGCCGCGGCCCGCGCGGAGCGGCGGCGGGTTCCGGGCCCGGAAGTCCGCGCGGCAGGACGCAGGCGAACAGTGCGACGGCTGCTGCCGCGGCGGCCAGCGCGGCCCAACCCCGCCGCGTCAGCAGGGCGAAGGCCAGGGGCACGACGGAGGTGGCCGCGACGTAGGGCGTGAACGCGATCAGCGCGACGGCGGGGAACCCGCCTTCGACGCCGGTGACGCGGACCGCCGCCCACGCACCCCACGGCAGTACGCCCACGGCGACCGCGGCGGTCACCCAGCCCCGCCGCCCGGTGTCAGCGGCCCGCGACCGGCGGAGGACCCCGGCCGCGGCCGAACGGAACACCCGTCCACCGGGCGATCGGTCGCCTGCGGGGGATTCGGCGCCCATAGTTCGAGCCACGGCTGTCCCCGTTCGTCGTGTCGGCCCCATCGCCTACTGTTCACGTGTACCACCACTGCATGTCGTGAATCCAGGGGCGACGGAGGCCGCTTGCGGCGGCTGCCGCGGGGGCCGGGGCCGGCACGCCCCGATCCGTGGCACAAGCGGTGGACACGCCCGCGACGGGGAGGGGAGGCGGCATTGGGGGACGGCATCAGTGTGGCCGAGGGGATCCATTTCCCCGATACCGCCGACGGCGCGCGGTGGGTGGCGGGAGCGTTGGTCACCGACGGCGAGGGCCGGGTGTTCGTACAGCGCCGCTCACCCGACCGGCGGCTGTTCCCCGGCTGCTGGGACCTGGTCGGCGGCCACGTCGAGCCCGGCGAGACGATGCCGGAGGCGCTGAGCCGCGAGATCGCCGAGGAGACCGGCTGGCGGCTGACCGCCGTCGTCGCCGAACTGGACCGCCTGGTGTGGACTCCCGCGGACGGTGTGGAACGCCATGAGGCGGACTACCTCGTGCGCGTTGCGGGCGACCTCGCGGCGCCCCGGCTGGAGCCCGGAAAGCACACGGACTTCCGCTGGATCGGCGAGGGGGAGCTGCACATCCTGCAGGAGAGTCGCGACCCGGGCGACACGTTCATCGCCGAGACGGCGGCCCTCGGGCTGGCACGCGCTCGAACCCCGGAGTAAGCGCGCCCCGGCGGCCCCACCGCGCGGCCGCTGCGCCGGCCCGGCCGCGGCCACTGCGACCCGGCGACGGCGCGCGCGGCCGTGCGGAACACGCGCGACACCGTGCGCGCGGCGGACCGGTGCCGCCGCCGACTGACCCGGTGGCTTCAGCGGACCTCGGCGAGCGCCGCGGGCAGCGCGTCGAATAGGTCCGACGCGGAGATCGGGGCGCCGTCGTGGGCCAGGCGCGCGGCCAGCCCGTGGACGTAGGCGCCGCACATGGCGGCCTCGCGCGGCGCCGCTCCGGAGGCCAGGAACGCGCCGATGACACCCGAAAGCACATCGCCGCTTCCCGCGGTGGCCAGGAGCGCACTTCCGGTGGGGTTGGCGATCGCCGGATGGCCGGGCTCGGCGACGACCGTGGTCGAGCCCTTGAGCAGGATCGTGCACCCGTACTCGTCGGCCGCGCGGGCCGCATACGACAGGCGGCGCGCCTCGACCTCCTCGCGCTCCGTGTCCGGCAGCAGCCGCGCCAGTTCGCCGGCGTGCGGGGTCAGCAGGGTGGGCGCCGAACGCTCCCGCACCAGCCGGGGATTCTTGGATACCAGGGTGATCGCGTCGGCGTCGGCGAGCGCCGGGCGCGCGGAGTCCAGGACGGTCTCCAGTT
Source organism: Streptomonospora litoralis (assembly GCF_004323735.1). Classification (GTDB taxonomy): domain Bacteria; phylum Actinomycetota; class Actinomycetes; order Streptosporangiales; family Streptosporangiaceae; genus Streptomonospora; species Streptomonospora litoralis. The sequence goes on from NZ_CP036455.1 coordinate 4,831,639, forward strand.
CGGCCTGCGCCATCGGGTGCAGGCCGCGCCCCGGCCCCACGACCCACGCGGCCACGCGTGCGGGCAGCCCGGAAAGCGGATCCATCGGGTCGAGCACCGAGGAGACGGCCTCGGGCCAGCGGTTGAGCACCTCTGTGACCACGCCCTCGGAACCGGCGTAGCGGACCATGCCGACGCCGGTGCGCATCGCCCCGCCCACCGCCAGCACGGCGGCACCCCGATAGCGGTCCGAGCCCACCGCCATGGCCAGCACGCCGCGCCGGTACTTGTCGGATTCGGCCGACGGGCGCGGCAGCAGCCCGGCGATGTCCTCTGTCTGCGGGCATTCCAGGGCGGCGCCCGGCAGCTCGGGCCCCAGCCCGATGTCGACCAGCTCCACCACCCCGGCGCGGGTGGCGCCGGGGTCGACGAACAGGCCGGGCTTGTGGGTGCCGAAGGTGACGGTCACGTCGGCGCGTACCGCCGGCCCGTCCACGGCACCGGTGTCGGCGTCGATACCGCTGGGCAGGTCGACCGCGACCACCGGGGCCTCGGCGGCGCCCGCCAGGCCCGCGATGGCGGCGTGCGGCTCGCGCAGTCCCCCGCTGCCCCCGATGCCGACGAGGCCGTCGACGAGGAGGTCGGCCGCGGCGACCTCGGCGGCGGCGTCGGAGTCGCCGATGCCCTCGGCCGCATCAGGCACCGCGACCAGGCGGCCCCCGGCCGCCCGCAGCGCCGCCAGCCCGCCTTCGTGGACGCGCGAGCCCACCAGCACCGCCCGCACCGAGGCGCCGCGCCGGGCCAGCAGTGTCCCCGCGTACAGGGCGTCGCCGCCGTTGTCGCCGCTGCCGACGAGCAGCACGACCCGCGCCCCGTAGGTGCGCGGCAGCATGCGCGCACACACGACGGCGAGCCCCGCAGCGGCCCGCTGCATCAGCGTGCCCTCGGGCAGCCGGGCCATCAGCCCGCCTTCGGCCTTGCGCACCGTGTCGACGGAGTGTGCGTTGCGCACGGGGGCCTCCTCGTCCGTCCTGGCCGGATTTCGCGCCTTTCGAGAGCATGCCGCATGCGGAGGCGTCCGGGAAACCCGGCCCGCCGGGAGGAGGGAGCATGGACCGCGTCACCTCACTCGAACCGGGTTTGCAGCAGGTCGATGTCGACGTCGAAGGGCACGCCGAGCCGCAGCCGCCTGCGGTGAATGCCCGTGGCGACATAGGAGCGCGTGGCCGGATCGAGTTCGTAGACGTACACCACCGGGTCACCGGCCTCCCGCTCGACCCGCCAGAAGTGCGCTATGCCCGCCTGCGCGTACAACTGTGGTTTGCGTTCGCGGTCGCGTACCTCGGAATCGCGAGAGACCACCTCGATCACCAGTAACACCGACGCGGCCGGATAGTAGGTCTGGTCATCCCCGCGGTCGGCTGCCGCGTCGACGACCGCGACGTCGGGATCGGGGCGCTGGCGCGGCCCCAGGATCACGCTCATCTGGCGGGCGACCCGCAGCCGCTCGGGAACCTGCTCGCCCAATCCGCGCTGCAGCACCGAGAGCGTGCGGGCGTGGAAAAGGTTCTGCGGGCTACCGAAGACGGGTGCGCCGTCGATGAGTTCGACGCGACGGGGCAGATAGGGGATCTTGTCCAGGTCGTGGGCGGTGATCCCGCACGGCGGCGGTACGGGCCAGTCCCATGGGGAGAAGAGTCGCCGCGGATCCGGATCGCCGAACCAGTGCTCCGGGAGTTCCGACTCGTCTGCCGCGCCCATGGGACACCTCCGAATAGAATGCCGCACCGGCTACTCAAAGTAGTCGCCAGGGATGTGGCGCGACCGGTTTTCCACAGATCCGCGCATCCTCCGCCTAGCAGCCCCGCGAGGAGCATGGCCGGCTCGCTCATCGGCGGCCCGCCCGGCAGCGAACCCATGAGCGGCGCTCCCGCCGGCGAATCGCTCACCCCGCCGGCACCGACCGCACCCGCCCGCCACAGACGGACGCTGGGACACCCGCTCGGACCGCCCGGCCCCGGGTGTGGCATACGGTCGGGGGAGCCCCCGCCATCGCACCGGGAGCCTTCGCACGCGCGGGCGCCGGGTGCCGGCAACCGACCCACTTTCGAACCGTTCCATTCGGGACAGCCGCCCCGGACACGGACAGCAGCACGGGACTTGCCGCATGACCTCCACAGACGACCGCATCGCCACCGAAGCCGCACCGGCCCGGGACGGGCTGTCCGACCGCGTCGCCCACCTGCAGAACGCCATGCACCGGCTCGGCGCGGACGTCATCAGGCTGCAGACCCAGCTCTCCGAGTTGGCCGCGGCGCCGGAACCCGCGCCGGAGGACGACGACGGCGGCGCGACGCCGTTCATCTTCAACATGTCCCGCGACGCCTACAAGACGGAGCTGGCGGCGCTGGTCACCTGGGTCGACGACTTCCTCGTCCCGGTGTACGTGGGGTCCGGCGAGGACAGCCGCACCGCCCAGGGCGGCGGCGCGGCGCCCTGGTGCCCGATGTGGTGGGAGCACCACGAGGCGGTCGGCCGACTGCACGCGCTGCGCCTGGCCTATGAGGAGCTGGCCGACACGCGAACGTCCGGCCCCTCCGGCCCCGGCGTCTGGCACCGCGACCACCTCGACCCCGCCCTGGAGCGGCTCCGGTCGCCCGCGGGCCCTTTCGCGGCGTGCTCGGCCACCACGGGCCACCGGGGTTCCCGCACGCGCTCCCAGCCGGCCTGAAGCCGCAGCGGGCAGCTGACGGCGGCGGCCGCCGCGGCGTGCCGGCCGGCGGTGCGGCGGTCAGGTCTTGCGCAACCGCACCCGGCGGATGGTGTGGTCGGCCCCCTTGTGCAGCACGAGCGTGGCCCGGCCGCGCGTCGGCAGGATGTTCTCGACCAGGTTGACCTCGTTGATGCTGCGCCAGACGCCCGACGCGAACTCGACGGCCTGCTCCTCGTCCGTTTCGCTGGCCATCGCGTGGAAGTAGGAGCGGGGGTCGGAGAAGGCCGTGCGGCGCAGCGCCAGGAAGCGGTCCAGGTACCAGGCGCGGATGTGCTCCACCTTCGCATCGACGTAGATGGAGAAGTCGAAGAAGTCGGCCACCGCGAGCCGTCCGGGCAGCGGCGGCTGCAGCACGTTGATGCCCTCGACGATGAGGATGTCGGGCCGCTGCACGGTCTGCGTCTGGCCGGGGACCAGGTCGTAGGCCAGGTGGGAGTAGACGGGGATCTCCATCCGCGGCGCGCCGGCCTTCATCTCCGACACGAACCGGACGAGGGCGCGCCGGTCGTAGCTCTCCGGGAACCCCTTGCGGTTCATGATGCCCCGCTCCTGCAGCACCGCGTTGGAGTGCAGGAAGTTGTCCGTGCTGACCAGTTCCACGTTCGGGTGGTCGGGCCACTGCGCCAGCAGTGTGCGCAGGAGGCGGGCCGTTGTGGACTTGCCGACCGCAACGCTGCCGGCGACGCCGATGATGAAGGGCATCGGCTGGTCGCCTTCGCCGAGGAAGCCGCGCACGGCCGCGTGCCGCTGCCGAGTCGCACTGACGTAGAGGTTGAGCAGTCGGGACAGCGGCAGGTAGATGTCGCGCACGTCGTCGAGCGACGTCGGGTCGGTCGTGCCCCGCAGCGCTTCGAGGTCGTCCTCGGTCAGCGGAAGCGGCGTCGTGTCGCGCAGCGCCGCCCACGCCGGCCGGTCGAGTTCCACATACGGCGTCGAAAAGCCGTTCTTCGTCGGAGCCACGCCTGCCCACACTAGACGAGGCGGCCTGGGCAAACGCGCCCTCCCCCGGCACAGCGCTCCGCCGCGGCACCGTGCGGCACCGCGGCGGGCGTCACCGAGGGCCCGATGGTGGTGCAGGATGCCGTCTCCCCGCACCACCACCGGACGAACGCGGGCCTCAGATTCGAGACCCGTTGGCCTGCTGAACCGCGGACCACCGCAGCACGGCGCCGCACACGGCGACGAATGCTCCGACCGCGCCGAGGGCGGCTGCGCCGGGCCCGGTCACGGGCAGCGTCGCGCCGACGCCGTCGTAACCGTCGTAGCCGTCGCCGCCGTAGCCGGGATCCGTGGGATCGTCCGTCGGGTCGTCTGTGGGATCGGGTGACGGGCTGTCCGTGGGGTCAGGTGTCGGAGTGGGATCCGGGGTAGGCGTCGGATCCGGCGTAGGCGTCGGATCCGGGGTAGGGGTGGGAGTCGGCGTCGGCGTTACTCCCTCGACCTCCGTCTGCACGCACGCGGCGTTGTTCTCCTCGGTCGTCTCCGGTGTCGTCGTCGACGCCTCGGCGCAGTTGTTGATGATCGTTCCCGGCTCGTCGTCGGCGTCGGCGCGCAGCACGACCTCGATGGTGCGGGACTCTCCGGCGTCCAGACCGCCGAGGGAGCATTCGAGCGACGAGCCGACGACCTCGCACTCGTCGGGAAGCTCCTCGACGACGGCGTGGTCGGTGTCGACGACGTCCTCGACAGTCACATCCTCAGCGATGTCAGGACCGTTGTTGGTGACCGTGATGGTCTGGGTGTAGGTGCCGCCCGGGTTCACCGTCGCCGGTCCCGTCTTCGCGACGACCAGGTCGGCCTCCGCGCCGTCGGGCGGTCCGACGGTGGTGGTGTCGCAGGACTGGTTGTTGTCGGTGTTCGTCTCGCGGGAGCCGGTGTAGACCGTGGCGCAGTTGAGGATCTCGGTGCCCTCGGCGACGTCGGAGTTGACGGTGACGGTCACCTCCAGCTCGACGCTCTCCCCCGGTTGCAGGGTGCCCAGATTGCAGCTGATGGTGAGACCGCTGGGCGGGCACTGGTCGGGAAAGCCGGTGATCGTCGTCAGGTTGCCGTTGGTCGGGTCCTGCACGAACACGTCGACGGCCTCCGAGGGGCCGTTGTTGGTGACGACGATCGTGTAGGTGATGGTGCCGTCGGGGTTCACCGTGGCCGGATCGCCGGTCTTGGTGATCTCCACGTCGGTCTGCGTCTGGGTCTGGGAGATCTCCTGTGTCTGCGCCCCCTGGGCGTTGGAGGCGTCGACGCCCGCCTGGTTGATGATGTTGGTGCCGTCGGAGACGCCCGGGTCGACCTGCACCGTGATCTCGTAGGTGAGGCTGTCTCCCGGGGCCAACTCGGTGCCCGGCCCTCCGCAGGTGACCGTCTGCCCCGACGCGGTGCAGCCGGGCGAGGACACGAAGGTGACGTTGCCGTCCAGGGTGTCGGTCACGACGACGTCCTCGGCGGTCTCGTCGCCGCTGTTGGTGACCGTGATGGTGTAGGTGGCCTCGTCGCCGATGATCATCGGGTCCGGCGAGACGGTCTTGTCGATGCTCAGCACGGGGGCCTGCTGCTGTACGCGCTCCTCGGCCGCGCTCGGCGCGGACTGCGACCGCTGCGGTACCTCCGGCGCCACCGGCGCCACCGGCTCCAACGGCGGGGCCGACGCGCCCGGCAGCGGGCCGGTCGAGGTCCGGAACTCTCCCGCGGCCGCGGGGGCGGGCTCCGCCGCCGGGGATTCGGTCGCGGGCCGGTCGGTCTCCGGCGGCTCGGGCGCCTCCGGCGGTTCGGGCGCCTCGGCCCGATGCGCTGACGCGGTCGGCGTCGCCTGCTCCACGGTCGCGGCGGCGGCCGGTCCGCTCAGCGTCCATCCACCGACCAGTAGCAGCGCCGCCAGCATTCTCGCGGCGCGCGCCGGTCTCCCCGTTGCTGCCTTGTGCATGTCATCCCCGTCGGATCGGCTGGTCAACGGCACCCGATCGTGCGCGACAGCCGTGCCGGGGGAGGTTACGAACACGGTGGAATGCTCGGCGATGAAACGATCTTTAGCTGCCGGTTAACCTCGCCGCGCCGACGCGCCCGCGGGCGGGGCGGGGATCGCCCGCCTGGCCGACCTCGGACAAGAGCGGATGATTCTTCTCCCGTTCAGCGCCCCCTACGCGACCGCATCCGGGGCGCTGCCGGGCCGCCTGACGTGCGCGGTCTTATCCGGAGCACCGATTGGTCTATACCCTTACCTGCAAAAACATCCATTGGTATGACACCCGGGCGGTCGGCGGGCGGCCGCCGATCGCCTACGCTGACCCCCATGTGCGGAATCGTTGGCTACGTCGGGCCGCAACCGGCGCTTGAGGTCGTCGTCGACGGCCTCAAAAGGTTGGAGTACCGCGGGTACGACTCCGCGGGAATCGCCGTCCTGGCCGGCGGCCGGATGGATACCGAGAAACGCGCGGGCAAGCTCGCCAATCTGAAGGCGGCCCTGGCCGAGACGCCGCGCTCGGCCGACGGCATCGGTATCGGGCATACCCGCTGGGCCACCCACGGCGCGCCGACCGACGTCAACGCCCACCCCCACGTCGACAACGACAACCGGGTGGCGGTCATCCACAACGGCATCATCGAGAACTTCGCCGCGCTGCGCCTGGAACTGGAGGAGCTCGGCTGCAAGTTCAGCTCCGAGACCGACACCGAGGTGACCGCCCACCTGCTCGGCGCGGAGCTGAAGGAGCAGGGCGACGACCTGGCCGCGGCGATGCGCGCCGTCTGCCGCCGCCTGGAGGGCGCGTTCACGCTGGTCGCGATGTCCGCGGGTGACCCGGACCTGGTCGTGGCCGCCCGGCGCAACTCGCCGCTGGTGGTGGGCCGCGGCGACGGCGAGAACTTCCTCGCCAGCGACGTCGCCGCCTTCATCGCCCACACCCGCGACGCCGTGGAGCTGGGCCAGGACCAGGTGGTGGAGCTGCGTCGCGACTCGGTCACCGTCACCGACTACGACGGCCATCCCGCGCCGGTGCGCGAGTACCACGTCGACTGGGACGCCTCGGCCGCCGAGAAGGGCGGCTACGAGTACTTCATGCTCAAGGAGATCGTCGAGCAGCCGCAGGCCGTCGCCGACACCCTGTTGGGACGTGTCGGTGTCGACGGCACGCTCACGCTGGACGAGATGCGCCTGGCGCCCTCCGAGCTGCGCGACATCGAGAAGATCGTCATCATCGCGTGCGGCACGTCGTACCACGCGGGGCTGATCGCCAAGTACGCGATCGAGCACTGGTGCCGGATCCCCTGCGAGGTGGAGGTCGCCAGCGAGTTCCGCTACCGCGACCCCATCCTCAACCGGCAGACGATGGTGATCGCGATCTCGCAGTCGGGCGAGAGCATGGACACGCTGATGGCGGTGCGCTACGCCCGCGAGCAGCGCGCCCGCGTGCTGGCGATCTGCAACGTCAACGGCTCGACCATCCCGCGCGAGTCCGACGGCGTGCTCTACACCCACGCCGGGCCGGAGGTGGGCGTCGCGGCGACCAAGACGTTCCTCACCCAGCTGGTGGCCTGCTACCTGGTGGGCCTGTACCTCGCCCAGGCGCGCAACCTCAAGTTCGGCGACGAGATCAACGCCGTCATCGAGCAGCTGGCCAACATGCCCCAGCAGGTCGAGAAGGTCCTGGGCACGGTCGGCCCGGTGCGCGAACTGGCCAAGTCGCTGGCCGACTCGGGGACCGTGCTGTTCCTCGGCCGCCACGTGGGCTACCCGGTGGCGCTGGAGGGCGCGCTCAAGCTCAAGGAGCTGGCCTACATGCACGCCGAGGCGTTCGCCGCCGGCGAGCTCAAGCACGGGCCGATCGCGCTGATCGAGGACGGCCTGCCGGTGGTCGTGGTGGTGCCCTCGCGCGAGGGGCGGGGGGTGCTGCACGACAAGATCGTGTCCAACATCCAGGAGATCCGCGCCCGCGGCGCCCGCACCATCGTCATCGCCGAGGAGGGCGACGACACCGTGCGGCCCTTCGCCGACGAGCTGATCGAGATCCCGGCGGTGCCGACGCTGCTCCAGCCGGTGGTCTCGACCATCCCGATGCAGGTTTTCGCCTGCGAACTGGCGCTGGCCAAGGGCAACGACGTCGACCAGCCGCGCAACCTCGCCAAGAGCGTGACGGTGGAGTAGGAGCAGCCGGCACCGCCACCGGCGACTGCAGGGAAGGCGGGGGCGGGCCGCGCGGTCGTGCGCGGTCCGCCCCCGCCCTCGCGTCGCCTTCCCTTCCCCAGGGCGCCGGGCCCGCGGGTCAGGGGGCGTCGACCCCGAAGATCCGGCCCATGTCGCCGAGCACGGCGTTCGCGCCCTGCAGGCTGACCGAGGTCAGCCACACCTTGTCCGAGACGGTGTGCTTCTCGCCTTCGAGCTGGTCCCACAGCGGGTTCTGCGTGAACTTCTCGGCCTTCTCGGCGGACTCCCCGGTTCCGTCGTCCCAGGTGGAGACCATGATGTGGTCGGCGTCGAGGTCGAGGATCTCCTCGGGGCTCAGATTGGCCGCGATTCCGCCGTCCTCGGGCATGGGCGCGTCCTCGGGCCGGGGCAGCCCCACGTCGGACTGGATGATGCCGGGGAAGGACTCCGGCCCGTACAGGCGCACCGTGGGTTCGCCGGCGAAGCGGGCGAGGGTCATGGTGGGCGCCTGGCCGCCGTTCTGCTCGGCGATCGCCTCCCCCAGCCGGGCGGCCCGGTCCTCGTAGTCGGCGATCTGGCTTCGGGCCCGGTCCTGCTTGCCCACGGCCTCGCCCACCAGGAGGTGGTTCTCCTTCCAGGTGGCGCCGGTGGTCTCGGAGAAGACGGTGGGGGCGATCTCGGACAGCTGGTCGTAGATGTCCTCGTGGCGGACCTTGGCCGAGAGGATCAGGTCGGGCTGCAGTTCGGCGATCGCCGCGAGGTCGGGCGCCTGCAGCGTGCCGACGACCTCGGCGCCGCCGGCGTAGGTCTCGCCCGGCTCACCGAGGTAGTCGCGCAGGCCGCCGCCGTCGGAGTAGGCGGTGCGGCCCACGACCTCCATCTCCAGGCCGATGGCGGAGTCGAGGTAGCTGGTGTCGAGCACGACCACGGTCTCGGGGCGCGTCTCGACGGTCGTCTTGCCCATGGCGTGCTGGACGGTGACGGGGAAGCCGCCGGAGCCCGCGGAGCCGCCGGAGGCGTCGGCGGCGCCGCCGGTGTCTGCGCCGCAGGCGGTGGCCAGGGCCAGCACGGCGGCGGCGGACGCGGTCAGGACCGTCCGCGCAGGGGTGCGCAGGCGTGCGGTAGGCGCCATCAGGATCCCTTTGCTGTTCACGGTAGATTAGGTTCGTCTTGCCTAATGTTGGCAAAAGCCGGAGAACTGGGAGTATGCGAGTTTTGTGCTGCTTTGTCCAGTCCACGCCCGCCACGGGAGGAAGAGGTCGCCGCGGTGAACACGAGCGCGCCCGCCCCGCCGCGCGGATCCGGCGCGGTCGAGACCGCTGCGCCCGGCGGTGAGCCGCACCTCCGCAGCCGCCTGGCCGGACTGCTCCTGCTGCTGCTCGCGCTCGCGTTGTGCGCGGCGCTGAGCGTCGCCGTCGGTTCCCGCGGCATCGCCCCCGCCGAGATCTGGCGCGTCCTGCTCGCCCCCGACGGGGGTGAGGCGAGCACGATCGTGCACGAGATGCGCATGCCCCGGACCCTGCTCGGCCTCGTCGTCGGCGTCGCTCTGGGCGTCTCCGGCGTGCTGATGCAGAGCCACACCCGCAACCCCATCGCCGACCCGAGCCTGCTCGGCGTCGCCTACGGCGCAGCCTGCGCCGTTGTGCTGAGCGTGTTCCTGTTCGGCCTGGCGAGCCTCTCCGCCTACATCTGGTTCGCAATCGGCGGCGCGCTGGCCGCCAGCGTGGCGGTGTTCGCAATCGCCTCGGGCGGCTCCCGCGGCCCCACACCGGTCACCCTGCTGCTCGCGGGCGCCGCGATGACCGCACTGCTCAGCGGCATCACCGCGGGCGTGGTGCTGCTGGACGAGCGCAGCCTGGAGGTCTACCGGTTCTGGCGCGTGGGCTCGCTCAGCGGCCGCCCCGAGGGGGTTACCACCCAGATCCTGCCCTTCGCCGCCGTCGGCCTCGCTCTGGCCGCCGCGGGCACCCGCGGCATGAACGCGCTGGCCCTGGGGGACGACGTCGCAACCGCGCTCGGGCACCGGGTGCGGCTGATCCGCGCGTCCGGGGTCGCCGCCATCGCCCTGATGACCGGTGCCGCGGTCGCGGCCGCCGGCCCCATCGGGTTCGTCGGGCTGGTCGCGCCGCACGCCGCCCGCGCCGCCCGCGCCGCCACCGGACCCGACCACCGGTGGCTGCTGCCCTACGCGGCACTGTGCGGCGCGGCGCTGGTCCTGGCCGCCGACGTCGCCGGGCGCGTGGTGCGCGGCTCCGGCGAGGTCGAAGTCGGCATCGTGCTCGCCGTGTTCGGCGGGCCCTTCTTCATCACGCTGATCCGCCGCAGGAGGCTCGTCGAGCTGTGAACGCACCCGCCTCCACCCCTCCACCGCGACCGGCGCCCGCACTCAACCGCAGCGCCGTGCGCATCGGCCCGGCCTCGTGGCCCTGGCGCCCCCGCACCGCGCTGGTGTGCCTGGCGGCGGCCGCGCTGCTGGGTGCGGCGTTCGTGCGGGCGCTGCTCGCCTTCGACTCCGCCGACGTGGGTTTAGCCGAGGTCACCGGCGTGCTGCTCGGCGGCGGCGATCCGGGCCAGCGCTTCATCGTGCTGGAGTTGCGCATGCCGCGCGCGCTCACCGGCGCGCTCGTGGGCGCCGCCCTCGGGCTGTCCGGCGCCGTCCTGCAGTCGATCACCCGCAACCCGCTCGCCGCCCCCGACACGCTCGGGATCGGTTGGGGCGCGGCCATCGGCGCGGTCACCGTGATCGTCCTCGGCGGCAGCGCGGGCGGCATCAGCGGTGCCGCCGCCCAGTTCGGGGTGCCCGCCGGCGCCGTCGTGGGCGGGCTCGCCGCCTCCGCCGCCGTCTTCGGGCTGTCCTGGCAGGCGGGTGTGCAGAGCAACCGGCTGCTGCTCGTGGGCATCGCCGTCTCGCTGACGTGCGCCAACCTCGTCTACTGGATCATGACCTGGACCGACGTGCGCAGCGCCGCACGCGCCCAGACCTGGGTGACCGGCAGCCTGCACGCTGCCGACTGGGACCGGGCCGGGGCCGCCGCGGTCGCGCTCGCGGTGATCCTGCCGGCCGCGCTCGTCGCCGCCCGGACACTGCTGGCGCTGGGCCTGGGCGACGACACGGCGCGCGGGCTGGGCGTGCGCGTCGACGCCGCGCGGCTCGCGCTGCTGTTCATCTCGGCGCTGCTGGTCTGCGTGGCGACAGCGGCCGCGGGGCCGATCAACTTCGTCGCGCTGGCCGCTCCCCAGCTCGCGCTGCGGCTGTGCCGCTCCGCGCAGCCGCCCCCGCTCACCTCGGCACTGCTGGGCGGCGCGCTGACGCTGATCGCCGACCAGCTGGCCGCCGGGCTGTTCGCCCCCACTCAGCTGCCGGTCGGCGTGTTCACCGCCGTGCTGGGCGCACCCTTCCTGATGTACCTGATCGTTCTCCGCCACCGGGAGGCCCGCCTATGACGTCCGACCCCGGCTCCACCGAAACGGCGCGGCTGCGCGCCGAGCGGGTCACGCTGGCCTACGGCGACAACGTCATCTCGCGCGGATTGGACTTCGCCGTGGCCGACCGCGCGGTGACGGCGATCATCGGCCCCAACGGCTGCGGCAAATCGACCCTGCTGCGGGCCCTGGGACGCCTGCTGCGCCCCGGAGCCGGACAGATCGTGCTGGACGACCGCCCCATCCGCGCGACGCCTCCGCGCGACGTCGCCCGCACCGTGGCGGTGCTGCCGCAATCGCCGCAGGCACCGCCGGGCCTCGCCGTCGCCGACCTGGTGGCGCGCGGCCGCCACCCGCACCAGAGCTGGTACCGCCAGTGGTCGGCCGCCGACCGCGGCGCGGTCACGCGGGCCCTGGAACTGACGGGCATGCTCGACTACGCCGAGCGCACCCTGGAGCAGCTGTCCGGCGGCCAGCGCCAGCGCGCCTGGATCTCCATGGCGCTGGCCCAGGAGACCGACCTGCTGCTGCTGGACGAGCCGACCACCTTCCTCGACCTCGCCCACCAGATCGAGGTGCTGGATCTGGTACGCGACCTCAACGAGCGCCACGGCCGCACGGTGGTGATGGTGCTGCACGATCTGAACCTGGCGGCCCGCTACTCCCACCGGCTGGTCGCCATGGCCGACGGCGCGATCCGCGCGGAGGGCACCGCCGAGCAGGTGCTCACCCCCGACCTGCTCGCCGAGGTGTTCGGGCTGCGGTGCGCGGTGATCGGCGACCCCGTCTCCGGGTCGCCGCTGGTGGTTCCCGTCGGCGCTCACGACACCGCTCCGCAATCCGCAGCGGCCGCGGAGAGAACCTCGGCGGCCGCCGAATAGGACCGTGGCGCGCCCGGCCGCGGAAGAGCCGCGGAGAGGCTGCCGGCGGCCGGTGCCCGCCCCCGTGCACGCGCGGGGGCGGCGCGCCGGTGCCCGCCCCCGGGGTTTCGAAACAGCCCGCGTCGGCGGCGGCGGGCGCGTCGGCTACTCGATCGCGAGGTCCGCGCGAACCACGCCGGCCAGCCGCTCGGCGACCTCTTGGGCGTGGGCTTCGGCCGCCGCCTCGACCATGACGCGGACCATCGGCTCGGTGCCGCTGGGACGGATCAGCACCCGCCCGGTGTCGCCCAATTCGGTCTCGGCGGCCGCGACCGCCTCGGCCAGGGCCGCCGACGACTCGGCGGCGAACTTGTCCACGCCGCGGACGTTGATCAGCACCTGCGGCAGCCGCGTCATCACCTTCGCCAGCTCGTCCAGCGCCAGCCCGCGCCGGCTCATCGCCCCCAGCAGGTGCAGCCCCGTCAGCAGCCCGTCGCCGGTCGTGGCGTGGTTGGTGATGACCACGTGCCCGGACTGCTCGCCGCCGAGCGAGAAACCGCCCTCGCGCATGGCCTCCAGCACGTAGCGGTCACCCACCGGGGTCTCGACCACCGTCACCCCGGCCTCCCGCATGGCCAGCTTCAGCCCCAGGTTCGACATGACCGTGACGACCAGCGTGTCCTCGGCCAGCCGGCCGGCCTCGTGCAGCTCCACGGCGAGGATGCCCAGGATCTGGTCGCCGTCGACCACCGACCCGTCGGCCGCCACGGCCAGGCACCGGTCGGCGTCGCCGTCGTGGGCGATTCCGGCGTCGGCACCGTGCCGGCGCACCGCCGCGCGCAGTTCCTCTATGTGGGTCGAGCCGCAACCCTCGTTGATGTTCAGCCCATCGGGATCGTCGTGGATCGCCACCACATCGGCACCCGCGCGGCGCAGCGCCTCGGGGGCGACGGTGGCGGCCGCGCCCTTGGCGCAGTCCACCACGATCCTGAGCCCGTCGAGGCGGTAGGGCATGGTGCCCACGACGTGGCGGATGTAGCGCTCGGCGCTGTCGGCGGAGTCGGTGACCCTGCCCACCGCCGCACCGACGGCGCCCTCTGCGGGGGCCTTCAGCGCGGACTCGATCTCGTCCTCGACGGCGTCGGGCAGCTTGTGCCCGCCGCGGCCGAAGAACTTGATGCCGTTGTCGGGGGCGGGATTGTGGCTGGCCGAGAGCATCACACCGAAGTCCGCGTCCATCTCGCCGGTGAGGTAGGCCACCGCCGGGGTGGGCAGCACCCCGAGCCGGACGACGTCCACACCGGCGCCGGCGAGGCCGGCGACGACCGCCGCCTCCAGGAACTCGCCCGAGGCCCGCGGATCCCTCCCGACGACCGCCCGGGGACGCCCGCCCTCGCGGCGTTCACCGGGCAGCACCCGCGCTGCGGCGCTGGACAGTTCCAGCGCGAACGCGGCGGTGAGGTCGCGGCCCGCGACCCCCCGGACTCCGTCGGTACCGAAAAGCCGAGTCACGAACCAACCGCCCCTTCGTCTGGGTTGTAGCGATCCTAGTTGCGATCCGACGCAAGGAGCAGACGAAGGCCCCGGAGGCCGAAGTATCCGTACGCATGCGCCGAACCGGATGGAACCGGCGAAAAAAGGTACGGCCCGCGCAGACCACCCGGTGACCGGGGGAAAGGCGGGCCGTGACCGGATGCGCCGACCGGAGCCGACGGCACCGGCCTTAGCGCTTGGAGTACTGCGGAGCCTTGCGGGCCTTCTTGAGACCGGCCTTCTTCCGCTCGACCTCGCGGTCGTCGCGGGTGAGATAGCCGCCCTTCTTCAGCACCGGGCGGTTGTTCTCGGTGTCCAGGCCGGCGAGGGCGCGGGCGAGACCGTGGCGCAGCGCTCCGGCCTGGCCACTGGGGCCGCCGCCGTTCATCCGGGCGAAGACGTCGTAGGCACCGTCGAAGCCCAGGGCGACCAGCGGCTCCTTGATGACCTGCTGGTGCACCTTGTCGGGGAAGTAGTCCTCGAGCGGCTTGCCGTTGACCTTCCACTCGCCCGAGCCGGGCGTGATGCGGACACGGGCGATCGCCTTCTTGCGGCGACCGGTGCCGGCGCCCGGGCCGGAGGCCGTGGGGACGTACCCGGCGGCGGCCGCTTCGGGGGTCTCGCTGGTGTACTCAGCGGGGAAATCCTCGGGATTGCCCTCGTTGTCCTGAGTGGCGACGTCTTCGATACCGGTCGGCTCGACCACGGTTCTCCTCGTACTTCCTTTAAGTCTCGCGAACGCCTAGGCGGGCTGGTCGATCTTCTTCAACTCGTAGGGCACCGGCTGCTGCGCCTGGTGCGGGTGCTCCGCCCCGGCGTAAACCTTCAGCTTCTTGGCCATCTTGCGACCGAGGGGGCCCTTCGGCAGCATCCCCTTGACGGCCTTCTCGATGGCCCGCTCCGGGTACTTCTCGAGCAGCTCGCCGTAGGCGACCGAGCGCAGACCGCCGGGATAGCCCGAGTGCCGGTAGGCGCGCTTCTGCTGCCGCTTCTTGCCGGTCAGCGCCACGTTGCCGGCGTTGACGACGATCACGAAGTCGCCGGTGTCGATGTGCGGCGCGTAGTAGGTCTTGTGCTTGCCTCGGAGCAGAGTGGCGACGTGGCTGGCCAGCCGCCCGAGCACGACATCGCTGGCGTCGACGACGTGCCACTGACGCTGGACATCGCTGGGCTTTGGGCTGTGTGTGCGCACGATCGTATGCCTTCGTCTCAGTCGGCGGGGCCCATCCCCGCGGGCGGAGATGGAGAACTCGGTTACTGTCCGGCTGCGGCGCCCGGCACACGGGGCCACCAGCCGACGGGGTAGGTGCGGACGATATTGCGTGATCGGCACCCACGAAGTGGATATGGGAGCCCACGGCAACTCAACGCACAACGACGGAATATACTATCCACCGGACGCACCGCTGGTCAAAACGACCGGAGATCATACACTGCCGAGCCGGGCGCGGACCCGCAGCGGTACGGCGACATGCGAATACTCCACTCTCATTATGCCTTGCCGAGTGAGTGCTTCGGCCGCATCATCCGCCCCCGCCATCCCCGACCCCGTATCCCGCAGGAGATCACACCCGTCTACCGCCCCACGTGGCACTACAGTCGTCCGCGGCGCCGCGAGCCGCCGGTGCGCCGCCGGGCGGAGCGGCGCGCCGAGGCCGCGAGAGGTTATCCTCGGGCCCGCACCGTCGACCGGCCGAGCGCCGAGCGTGCCCGCTCGCCGCTCGCCGCGGCAGCCACCGGAACCGCCGATAGGAGCGGCGGCAGCGCCGCAGCGGCGGTTCGCCGCCGGACCCCGCCGTCGAACGCCGGCCGCCCGGCAGGGAGCGTGCGGCCGAACGCCGCCCCGCCACGGGGCGCACCCGAGACAGGCCACCGCCTCCCTCGACCCCCATCCGCCTCCCCAGGACAGTCTCCGGAGTACCGCCATCGCACCGCATCCGAATGAGCCGAACGACGGCCGAGGCGGCCCTGACGGCCGACCCGAGCCGCGGCACGCACCCACGCACCCGGACTCCGCGGAACACTCCGCCGCAGCCTCCGGCCCGCAGCAGCCGCAGCACGCGCCGCCCGCGGACAGCGGAGACCTCCTCGGCGGTGGAGCCCAGACCCCGCCCGGCGGCGCACAGCCCCAGGCCCCGGCGGCGCCGAGCGGCCCGCCGCCCGCCACACCGCAGCAGCCCGGAGACACCGGCGCCTCCGGCCCGCAAGCGGGCCACGCCGGGCCCGCCGGCGGCGCGCCGCAGCCGCCCCCGCACACCGGGCCCTCCGGGCCGCAGCCCCCCGCGCAGCACCCGCGGCCCGGCGACCACCAGCCCCCGCACGCCCCCGCGGGGGGATCGGGTGGCCAGTATCCGCCTGTAGCGCAGTATCCGGCGGCGAGCGCGGGACAGCCGCCCGCGTCCGGCCCCCAGCAGCCCCACCCGGCCCAGCAGCAGCCGCCGACCGGTGGCCCCGCGCCCACCCAGCCGGCGGGCGCAGGCCGACAGCAGCCCCAGCCGGGCGCCGTGCCGCCCGGCCAGCCGCAGCAGCCCCCCGCGCCGGGAGGGCAACCGCCCCCGGCGCCCGGCTCCGGCCCCCAACAGGGGTGGCACCAGCAACCGCCGTATGCGGCGGCCGCAGGCCCGGGCGCGCCCCCGCAGGCGCCCCATCCCGAGCAGCCCCACCCCCAGCAGCCCCCCGCACCCGGAGGACAACCACCCCCGGCACCCGGCTCCGGCCCCCAACAGGGATGGCACCAGCAACCACCCCACCAACCCGGCCAACCCGGACCGGGCAGCCCCCAGACGCCCCACCCGCAGCAGCCCCCCGCACCCGGGGGACAACCGCCCCCGGCACCCGGCTCCGGCCCCCAACAGGGATGGCACCAGCAACCGCCGTATGCGGCGGCCGCAGGCCCGGGCGCGCCCCCGCAGGCGCCCCATCCCGAGCAGCCCCACCCCCAGCAGCCCGGGCCGGGCGGCCAGACCGGGCAGCCGGGCCATCCGGGCCACCACAGTGCCGCGGGACCGCAGGGCGCGCCGCAGCAGCAGCGCCCCGGCCTGACCCAGGGACCCGGCCAGGGCCCGCAGTACCAGCAGCCTCCGGGCACGGGCGCACCCGCCGGCGGCGGGTACCCCGCGGCACCGGGCGCGGGGCCCGCCCAGCAGCATCCCGGCGGCCCGCAGACGGGCGCCCACCCCGGCGCGCCGTACCAGCAGCCGCCGAACCAGCCTCCTCCGGGTGGACACCCGGGTGCCCCGTATCAGCAACCGCCGAACCCACACCAGCCGAACCAGCCCATCCAGGGCCGGGTCATGACGCCGGGCACGCCCACGCCCCACGGTGTCGAGGAGGAGCCCTACTTCCCACCGGACGCCGGCGCCTCCACGCAGAACATGAACGCCGTCGGCGAGGACGGCTCCACCCATGCCGGCAACCGGGTCGACGACGAGTTCGGCGGTCGCCCGATGTTCCGCGACGACTCCCGTGCGGGCTCGGGTGGATCGAGCACGGCCGAGATCGACCTCTCGGAGATGGACGACGACGGCGGGGGACGCCGGGCCATGCCCAGCCCGCTGCTGCTCGTGGCGGGTTTCGTCGCGATCCTCGTGCTGGGCGGCGGAGGCGCGTTCGTCGTCGCGACCAGCGGCGCCGGAACGGACGCCGACCTGGCCGCGGGGGAAGCCCCCGACACCCCTGCGGAGCTGGAGACCGGTGACCTCTTCCCCAACTCGGTCGACGTCGCCGGCACGTCCTACACGCTGAGCACCACCGACGACACCGACGAGTGCCCGACCGCCGCCCACGGCGGCTACGGCGGCGTCCTCACCGACAACAACTGCCGGCAGATCGTGCGGGCGACCTACGTCGGCGAGGAGAAATCGAGGGCCGTCACGGTCGGGATCGCGGCCATGGGCAGCCCCGAGGAGGCGCAAGCGGCCGAGCGCGCCCAGGAACTCGGCTCCGCGAAGTGGTTCGCGGGCCTGCAGGGCGAGGACGGCAGCGGCGCCGAGCGCATGGACGTCGCCGGCGGCCACGGTTCGGGCGCGCGCTGGGGCCCCTACCTGGTGTTCTCCCTGGCCGCGGCCAGCGACGGACGCGTCAACGAAAACCGCACCGAGGAGATGGCCGAGATCAGCGAGGGCTTCCTGGACGTTCCGCTCGGCTCGCTGGGCGAGGCCGTTTAGTCGAGCGGGTCCGACTTCTTTCGACGCCTGCGGCGCCCGGGAGGCGGCTCGGGTCCACTGGGCGGCCTTGCTGGCCTGCCGGGAAACGGGTCGCTTGACGGAGAACGACGGGCACCGAGGACGGCGCAGGGTCCGGCCCGCGGTCAACACACCCGGTGCTCGCCGGTGGCGGGTGCGGCCGGGGGCGGCCCCGGTCCCCTGGGCGGCCTTGCTGACACGGCGGCGGCGCCTCCCCGCCCCCGCGCCCGCTATGTCCGATGTCCCGCAGTCGGCCGCGGCGATTGTGGCCAAATTCCCAACAAACGCCGCTGGATTTCGTCATACGGGCACGATCGCCACGCTGCCCTGCGACATAACGGGCACGCGAGCGCCTCCCGGCTCCCCGGCCTCCTCGCCGCCCCCGTCGGGTGGTCCACCGGCGAGCACCCGACCCGACGACCGCAGGCCCAGCCATCCGCCGTGCTCGCTGCCCGTCGTTCGCCGTCAGGCGACCCGCCGCCCGGCAGCAAGACCACCCCGCCACCCGGCAGACCACAAGGCCGCACAGCCACCCCGACCCGCCCCGTCGCGCGCGCCACCGGCGAGCACCCGAACCGACGACCGCAGGCCCAGCCATCCGCCACCGTCGCCGCCGCTTCTCAGCCAAGACCACCCCGCCACCCGGCAGACCGACATGGCCGCTTAGCGGACCGGGGGCG
Source organism: Streptomonospora litoralis (assembly GCF_004323735.1). Classification (GTDB taxonomy): domain Bacteria; phylum Actinomycetota; class Actinomycetes; order Streptosporangiales; family Streptosporangiaceae; genus Streptomonospora; species Streptomonospora litoralis. The sequence goes on from NZ_CP036455.1 coordinate 4,850,208, forward strand.
CCTCCGCCAGACGGGCCACCGGCGAGCACCCGCCCCGCCGGGCGCCCTATACAGGCAGGATCAACGGGTGCGGACCCTGCGAGTGGTGGCCGCGCGGGCGGCCATCTGCTCCGGGGGCGGGTAACGGACCTCCTCCAGCGTGAGGCCGTGCGGCGCCACCACGTGCACGCCCGAGTCGCGCACTCCGGCCGCCAGCACCGCGGCGGGCCAGTCGTCGCCGCGGCGGCTCTCACCCACCGCCAGCATCGCGCCGACCAGGGCCCGCACCATGTTGTGGCAGAAGGCGTCGGCCTGGACCGTGGCCGCGTGCAGGTGCTCGTCGTCGGTGCGCCACTCCAGGCGCTGCAGTTCGCGCACGGTGGTCGCGCCCTCGCGCCGGCGGCAGTAGGCGGCGAAGTCGTGCTCGCCCATCAGCCCGGCGGCGGCCCGGTTCATCGCCGCGACGTCGAGCGGCCGCCGGTGCCACAGCACGTCGCGGCGGCGCAGCGGATCCACGCCGCCGGGGGCGTCGCCGACCCGGTAGATGTAGCGGCGGAACAGCGGCGAGAACCGCGCGTCGAAGCCCTCCGGCGCGGTGCTGACACCGTGCACCCGTACGTCGGGCGGCAGGACGCCCGCCAGGCGGCGCAGCAGCCGCTCGGGTCCCTCGGCTCGGGCCACCTCTTCGTGCACGTCGAGGTGGGCGACCTGTCCGCGGGCGTGGACGCCCGCGTCGGTGCGTCCCGCGACTGTCAGACGCGCCTGCCGCGCCTCAAGCCGCAGAACGCGGCTCAGCGCCGCCTGCAGCTCCCCTTGAACCGTGCGTCGGCCGGGCTGCTCGGCCCAACCGGAGAAGTCCGTCCCGTCGTAGGCGATGTCCAGCCGCAGCCGGACCGGCGCACCGTCGGCCACCCCGCTCCAGCCCCCTCCCTGAAACACGCAGGTGCCCGACCCCCTCGGGGACCGGGCACCTCGCCGCCGTACCGCGGCCGACCGCGCCGACCGCGGGCGCGGCTACTTCTCGTCGGGCTTGCCCTCTGCGGACTCCGCGGACTCGGCGGACTCGGCGGAGGCCTCCGCTTCGCCCTCGGCCTGCTCGCTGCGGGCGGCCTGCTCGGCCTGGACCGGCTCTTCGGCGGTGGGCTCCTCGGCGGGAGCCGCGGCCGCCTCGGCGGTCTGCGGCCGACGGGCGGCCGGCGGGGTCGCCGGGCCGGCCTCGACCAGCTCGATCACGGCCATGGGGGCGTTGTCGCCCTTGCGGGGCCCGATCTTGGTGATGCGGGTGTAGCCGCCGGGCCGGTTCTCGTAGCGCGGGCCGATCTCGGTGAACAGCTCGTGCACCACGGCCTTGTCCGTGATCTTGGTGAGCACCTGGCGCCGGGCGTGCAGGTCGCCGCGCTTGCCCAGGGTGATGAGCTTCTCGGCGTAGGGACGCAGCCGCTTGGCCTTGGCCTGGGTGGTCTTGATCTGACCGTGCTGGAACAGCGCGGTCGCCAACTGCGCCAGCAAGTGCCGCTCATGTGTCGGACCGGCCCCCAGGCGGGGTCCCTTGGTCGGCGTGGGCATGGTCTCGTTCTCCTAGTGGTGCGGTCCCCCGCCCACCGCGGAGGCGGGCAGGGGACCAGTTACGAAGGCTTGTCAGTACCTCGGCGCGCAGAAGGGCCTAGTACTGCTCGGTCTCGACGAAGGCCTCGTCCTCGTCCTCGGAGCCGTAGGAGTCGGCCGCGGTGCTCGGGTCGAATCCGGGCGGGGAGTCCTTCAGGGACAGGCCCATGTCGATGAGCTTCTGCTTGACCTCTTCGATGGACTTCGCGCCGAAATTCCTTATATCGAGAAGGTCCTGCTCGGAGCGGGCGACGAGCTCGCCGACGCTGTGGATGCCCTCGCGCTTGAGGCAGTTGTAGGACCGGACCGTGAGGTTGAGGTCCTCGATGGGCAGGGCCAGATCGGCGGCCAGGGCGGCGTCCGTCGGCGACGGGCCCATGTCGATGCCCTCGGCGTCGACGTTGAGCTCGCGCGCCAGGCCGAACAGCTCGACCAGGGTCTTGCCCGCACTGGCGACGGCGTCGCGCGGACGGATGCTCGGCTTGGTCTCGATGTCGACGATCAGCCGGTCGAAGTCGGTGCGCTGCTCGACACGCGTGGCCTCGACCTTGTAGGTGACCCGCAGCACCGGCGAGTAGATCGAGTCGACCGGGATGCGACCGATCTCCTGGCCCTGCTGCTTGTTCTGCGTCGCCGAGACGTAGCCGCGGCCGCGCTCGACCGTCAGCTCCATCTCCAGCTTGCCCTTGCCGTTCAGGGTCGCGATGTGCAGGTCGGGGTTGTGCACCTCGACACCCGCCGGCGGAGCGATGTCGGCGGCGGTGACCACACCCGGGCCCTGCTTGCGCAGGTACATCAGCACCGGCTCGTCGTGCTCGGAACTGATGACCAGGCCCTTGAGGTTGAGGATGAGCTCGGTGACATCCTCCTTGACGCCGGGCACGGTGGTGAACTCGTGCTCGACGCCCTCGATGCGGATGCTGGTGACCGCTGCCCCCGGAATGGAGGACAGCAGAGTGCGGCGAAGCGAGTTGCCGATCGTGTAACCGAATCCCGGCTCCAGCGGTTCGACGACGAACTTGGAGCGGAACTCGCCGAGGGACTCCTCGGAGAGCGTCGGACGCTGAGCGATCAACATGGCGGATGATTCCTTTCCCCGGGCCGCCCGCTATATGACGGCCACTGGACGGCCCCGCGGTCGCGGGGCCCGATCTGCCCTGCCCGTTGCGCACCCTCGTGGGACGCGAAAGGCAGCGCGGCTGCGCGCCGCTCTTAGACCCGGCGGCGCTTGGGCGGACGGCAGCCGTTGTGCGGCACCGGCGTGACGTCCTGGATGGAGCCGACCTCCAGGCCGGTGGCCGTGAGGGAGCGGATCGCGGTCTCGCGGCCGGAGCCGGGACCCTTCACGAAGACGTCGACCTTGCGCATGCCGTGCTCCTGGGCACGGCGCGCCGCGGCCTCAGCGGCCATCTGCGCGGCGAAGGGGGTGGACTTGCGGGACCCCTTGAACCCGACCTGGCCGGAGCTCGCCCACGAGATCACCGCACCGGCGGGGTCGGTGATGCTCACGATCGTGTTGTTGAACGTGCTCTTGATGTGAGCATGTCCATGGGAAATATTCTTCTTTTCCTTGCGGCGCACCTTGCGTGCAGTGCTCTGACGGCCCTTAGGCGGCATAGCTGAAAACTCCCAAGATCATCGGTCCGTTGCGGTCTTCACGTCCGGGCGCCTGCGCGCTCCGCGGCGCCCGGGCGGCGGCAACGGCTACTTACTTCTTGCCGACCTTCTTCTTGCCGGCCACGGTCTTCTTCTTGCCCTTGCGGGTGCGCGCGTTGGTCTGCGTGCGCTGGCCGTGGACCGGCAGGCCGCGGCGGTGGCGGATGCCCTCGTAGCTGCCGATCTCCATCTTGCGGCGGATGTCGGCCTGCACCTCGCGCCGCAGGTCGCCCTCGACCTGGTAGTTGGCGTCGATCCACTCGCGCAGCTTGACGAGGTCGTCCTCGCTCAGGCTGTGGACGCGGGTCTCGGCGCTGACGCCGGTGTTCTGGACGGTCTCGACGGCGCGGGTGCGGCCGATCCCGTAGACGTAGGTAAGGGCGATCTCCACCCGCTTGTCGCGGGGGAGGTCGACGCCGGCGATGCGTGCCATATGGGCGATCTCCTCAACTGTCTCTGCGGAGGTTGTCCCCGTCCCACCCTCTCGTCGCCCATCGACGAGGCCCCGGCCTCCGACCGGGGGTTCTCCCCTCTCAGGTGAGGGGATCGGGACAGGACTGTCGGTTGGCCGCCGCGGCTGACCGCGGGGCTGGAAGCGTCGTCAGTGCACTGCGCGGAGAAACCTGCGCGAAGCCGCGGGGGCGCTCAGCCCTGGCGCTGCTTGTGGCGCGGGTCCGAGCAGATGACCATGATCGTGCCGTGGCGACGGATCACCCGGCACTTCGCGCAGATCTTCTTGACGCTCGGCTTGACCTTCATGGTGGCTCCGGACTCCTGGAACTCGTACGTCACTGCGACCGCCGGTGACCCGGCGACGGTGGCGGACTACTTGTACCGATAAACGATGCGCCCGCGCGTGAGGTCGTACGGGCTCAGCTCCACGACGACGCGGTCGTCGGGGAGGATGCGGATGTAGTGCATCCGCATCTTGCCGCTGATGTGGGCAAGCACCTTGTGCCCGTTGTCGAGCTCCACTCGGAACATAGCGTTGGGTAGGGACTCGATAACGGAGCCCTCGATTTCGATGGCGCCGTCTTTCTTAGCCATATCCTCCACCGGGACCATCCCCGCTGGAAGCGGGGAACATACGGAATGACCCGAGCACTGCGCCCGGGCACTGCTGAAGCGATAGCGAACACTGAGAAATCAGGTCGACTGCGACAGCACGGCACGGCGGCGAGCGGACGCGAGCGCTGGCGGGCAGCCCGACCCAACAGCCCGAGTGTGGGCATAGCCATTCTACCCCGCTCGCGCAGGTGCTGCCGACACAGCGGCCGCCGACGCGGCCGCCGGCACCGGAGCGCGCGAGGCCGGAGGCGCTAGCGTCCCCCGGTCTGCGGACCGCCGCGGTTGGCGGCCGCAAGTGCAAGGGTGATGAACACCATCACGATACCCCACGGGCCGAGCACCCACAGAAACCACGGGTAGCCGTCGCTGGCGCCGGTGAGGAACAGGATCAGCCAGATCGTGAAGCACAGCAGGTTGACGCCGCCCCACAGTCCCCAGGGGATGGCCAGCGCCGGATCGCGCAGGAGGCCCAAGAGACCCCCGTCGGCACCCAGCGGCGGAGGCGGCGGCTTCGGCGGCTCCGCTGCCAGTGCGGCGAGGTCGCGCTCGGGCAGGTCGGCGGTCAGCGGTTCCAACTCCCCGCGGGTCCGCGCGTTGTAGGCGTTCTCCAGACGGGTGGTGAACTCGTCGTTGTCCAGGCGGCCGTCGGCGAAGTGCTGCTGCAGGAACTTGGCCACGCGGTCGCGGTCGGCGTCCGAAGCCCGGATCGGTGGTGAGGACTCCGACATCGCCCACTCTCCTTAGGCTGCTGCACAAGCGCGGGCGCCCGCCCGCACGCCTATCGTAGGCGACCCGGCAGGGACCGCGGCCGCGCCGCGGTCGGCCGCGGCGCCGCCGACCCCGCCCGCCATCCGGCGCGGAACCGGGCTGCAGGCGGCTATTGGAAGCCGGGGTCGGGGAACCCGAGCCGGGCGATCCGCTCCCGGTTCTCCTCGCGGGCGGTGAGCACCAGCGGCCCCTCGGCCGTGATGGCCACCGAGTGTTCGAAGTGCGCGGAGCGCTCGGCGTCGCGGGTGACGACCGTCCAGCCGTCCTCCAGCTGCACGACGTGGCGCGTGCCGGCGTTGGCCATCGGCTCGATCGCCAGGCACATGCCTTCGACGAGCTCCTGGCCCTTGCCGCGCTTGCCGTAGTTGAGCACGTGCGGGTCCATGTGCATCTCGGTGCCGATGCCGTGGCCGCCGTACTCCTGGACGTTGCCGAAGCGCCCGGCGGAGCGCATGGATCCGTCGATCGCGGCCCCGATGTCGCCCAGGTGGTTGCCGGGCCGCAGCTCGGCGATCCCCCGCCACATGGACTCCTCGCAGACCTCCATGAGCCGCAGGTCCTGGGCACGCGGCGTGCCGACGGGCATCGTGACGGCGGAGTCGCCGTGCCAGCCGTCCAGCACGGCCCCGCAGTCGATGGAGATGATGTCGCCCTCGGCCAGCACCTTGTCGGCGCGCGGGATACCGTGCACGACCTCGTCGTTCACCGACGCGCAGATGGAGCCGGTGAACCCGTAGTAGCCCTTGAACGAGGGCACCGCACCCGCGTCGCGGATGCGGGCCTCGGCGATCGCGTCGAGATCCAGGGTGCTCATTCCGGGCTCGACGGCGGCGCGCAGCGCATCCAGCGTGCGCGCCACCACCTTGCCCGCTTCGCGCATCCTGGAGATCTCGGCCGGCGTCTTGATCTGCACCGCCGGCTCGTTCTTGCGGAACATCACGCGCCGCTTCGCAGCGCGGCCTTGGCCCGCTCGGTGACCTCGTCGACGCTTCCGGTGGCCTCGATGGCCACCAGGATGCCCTCGCCCTCGTAGAACGAGACGAGCGGCTCGGTCTGCTCGCGGTAGACGTCCAGCCGGTGACGGACGACCTCCTCGCGGTCGTCCTCGCGCTGGAACAGCTCTCCGCCGCAGGTGTCGCACACGCCCTCGGCCGCGGGCGGCTCGAAGTCCACGTGGTGGACGGCGTTGCAGTTGCGGCACTGGCGGCGGCCGGAGAGGCGCTTGACGACCTCCTCCTGGTCGACCCTGAGTTCGAGCACGGCGTCGAGCCGCCCGCCCAGGTCGTCCAGGATCTTGTTCAGCGCCTCCGCCTGGGCGACGTTGCGCGGGAAACCGTCGAGCAGGAAGCCGTCCTTGGCGTCCTCCTGCCCGAGCCGGTCGCGCACCATGGCGTTGGTGACCTCGTCGGGGACCAGGTCACCCCGATCCATGTAGGCCTTCGCCTGCTTTCCCAGCTCGGTGCCACCGCTGACGTTGGCACGGAAGATGTCGCCGGTGGACACCTTCGGAATCGACATTTCGGACGCCAAGATCTGGGCCTGGGTGCCTTTTCCGGCTCCCGGGGGTCCCACCAATACGGCACGCACTATCGCAAGAAACCTTCGTAGTTCCGCTGCTGGAGGTGACTCTCGATCTGCTTCACCGTGTCCAGCCCGACACCGACCATGATCAGGATGCTCGTACCGCCGAACGGGAAGTTCTGGCCCGCGCCGGAGGCCCCCAGCGCGATCATCGGCAGCAGAGCGATCAGCCCGAGGTAAAGCGAACCGGGAGTCGTCAGCCGGGTCAGCACGAAGTCGAGGTACTCGGCGGTCGGACGCCCAGGCCGGATACCCGGGATGAACCCACCGTACTTCTTCATGTTGTCGGCGACTTCAGCGGGGTTGAAGGTGATGGCCACGTAGAAGAACGCGAAGCCCACGATCAGCACGAAGAACGTGGCCATGTAGAGCGGGCTGGTGCCCGTGATGAAGTAGCTGTTGATGAAGTCGGCGACCGGGTTGTCGGCGTCCTGGCCCATCAGACCCACGGCCAACTGGGGCAGGTACAGCAGCGACGAGGCGAAGATGACCGGGATAATACCCGCCTGGTTCACCTTCAGCGGGATGTAGGTGGAGCTGCCGCCGTACATCCGCCGGCCGACCATCCGCTTGGCGTACTGCACCGGGATGCGGCGCTGCGCCTGCTCGATGAAGACGACACCCGTGATGAGCACCAGACCGGCGACGCAGATGAGGCCGAAGACCCAGGCCTCCTGCTCCTGGAACATGGTGGTCATCGCCGAGGGGAAGCCCGCGATGACCGTGGTGAAGATCAGCAGCGACATGCCGTTGCCGACCCCGCGCTCGGTGATCAGCTCGCCGAACCACATGATGATGCCGGTGCCCGCGGTCATCGTGACCACGATCGTCACCAGGGTCAGCGGGTCCTGGTTGGGCATGTAGCTGCTCACCGGGATCTGGCCCTGGAACAGCTGCCCGGTGCGGGCCATCGCGACGATGCTGGAAGACTGCAGGACCGCCAGCAGCAGGGTCAGATACCGCGTGTACTGGGTGATCTTGCCCTGCCCGGACTGGCCCTCCTTCTTGAGGGCCTCCAATCGCGGAACCACCACCGTGAGCAGGTTGATGATGATGCTCGCGGTGATGTAGGGCATGATGCCCAGCGCGAACACGGCGAGCTGGAACAGTGCGCCGCCGCTGAACAGGTTCAGCAGGGTGAAGACTCCGGTGGAGTCCTGCGCCTGGACCGCCTCCAACTGCTCGCGGATGGCCGCCGAGTTGATGCCCGGCGCCGGGATCACCGCTCCCAGCCGGAAGATGGTCAGGATGAACAGCGTGAACAGCAGCTTGTTGCGCAGGTCAGGCGTGCGGAACGCACGGATGAACGCACCTAGCACGTCTCCTCCTGCGAGGTTTCGGCGGCGGAACCGGTTCCAGACATCGCGGCCGATCCTGAATCGTCGTAGAGCGTCGGCCCCGGGAATGGTCCCGGGACCCTGAGGTCATCGGTCAAGCAGTATCGCACTGTAACAGCCAATCGCGGGGGGATAGGGGCCGCCGAGGTCACACGGTGTCACGCCCTGTGCCCGGGTGGTGGCACGCGGACAGTGCCCCCGAACTTACCGCACCCCGCGGCACAACGCGCAGGGGCGCCCGCCGGTTCCCGTCCCCCTGGGACCGGTCGGCGGGCGCCCCTTGGCGCGATGCGAGGGTCATTCCTACCGCTCGGTGACGCTGCCACCGGCCGCGGTGATCTTGTCCCGGGCCGAGGCGGAGAACGCATCCGCGGTGACCCGCACGGCCACCGAGATCTCGCCTTCGCCCAGCACCTTGACGAGCTGGTTCTTGCGAACCGCGCCCTTGGCGACCAGGTCCTCGACGGTGACCTCGCCGCCCTCGGGGTACAGCTCGCCCAGCTTGTCCAGGTTCACGACCTGGTAGGTCGTCTTGAACCGGGCGTTGCTGAAGCCCCTCAGCTTGGGCACCCGCTTGATCAGCGGCATCTGCCCGCCCTCGAACCCGGCCGGGACCGTGGAGCGGGCCTTGGTGCCCTTGGTGCCGCGACCCGCGGTCTTGCCCTTGGACGCCTCGCCGCGACCCTTGCGGATCTTGGACTTGTTGGAGCCCGGCGCCGGCCGCAGGTGGTGCAGCTTGAGCGGCTCGTCGGGCGTGTAGTCGCTCATGCGTCGACCTCCTCGACATTCACGAGGTGCGCGACGATGTCGATCTGCCCGCGGATGGCGCGATTGTCCTCACGCACCACAGTCGAGCCGATCTTACGCAGCCCGAGCGAACGCAGGCCGTCGCGCTGCTTCCGATTTCCGCCGATCTTCGAGCGGACCTGGGTGATCTTCAGCTTGCCGGCCATGTCAGCTACCCGCCTTCGCCTCAGCACGGGCACGCAGCATGGCGGCCGGAGCGACGTCCTCCAGCGGGAGGCCGCGCCGGGCGGCGATCTCCTCCGGCTGGTTCAGGCCCTTGAGCGCGGCGACGGTGGCGTGCACGATGTTCAGCGGATTCGACGAGCCCAGCGACTTGCTCAGCACGTCGTGGATCCCGGCGCACTCCAGCACCGCGCGGACCGGACCACCGGCGATGACACCGGTACCGGGCGCGGCCGGACGCAGGAGCACGACGCCGGCGGCGTCCTCACCCTGGACCCGGTGCGTGATCGTGCCCTGGACGCGCGGGACGCGGAAGAAGTTCTTCTTCGCCGTCTCCACGCCCTTGGCGATGGCCGACGGGACCTCTTTGGCCTTCCCGTAGCCGACGCCCACCATCCCGTTGCCGTCGCCCACGACGACCAGAGCGGTGAAGCTGAAGCGCCGACCGCCCTTGACCACCTTGGCGACCCGGTTGATGGTCACGACTTTCTCGATATAGGAGACACCCTTGTCTGCGGCGCCGCCGCGGCGATCGTCACGGCGGTCTCGCCGCTCGCCACCGGCGCCGCGCCGCGGAGCTGCAGCCATCAGTGGTTCCTCTTCCCGTTGGTGAAAATGCTTGCGACCGGGTTCATCAGAACTCCAGTCCGCCGGACCGCGCGCCGTCGGCCAGCGCGGCGACGCGGCCGTGATAGCGGTACCCGCCGCGGTCGAAGACGGCCGCGGAGATACCCGCCGCCGTGGCGCGCTCCGCCAGCAGCTCGCCGACCTTGCGCGATTTCTCCGTCTTGGTGCCCTCGGCACCGCGCATGCCGTGGTCGACCGTGGAGGCCGCCACCATGGTGTGGTGCCGGGTGTCGTCCACCAACTGCGCGACGATGTGCTTGGAGGAACGGAACACGACCAGGCGGGGACGCTCCGGCGTGCCGGAGATCTTCTTGCGGACCCGCAGGTGGCGACGCGCACGGGAGGTCGCGCGCTTGGACGTTCCCTTGCGGGTCAGCGTCGTGGACTTGGCCATGACTACTTACCAGCCTTTCCGGCCTTGCGGCGGATGCGCTCGCCCTGGTAGCGCACGCCCTTCGCCTTGTAGGGGTCGGGCCTGCGCAAGTTGCGGATGTTCGCGGCCACCTGACCCACGAGCTGCTTGTCGATGCCGTCGACGTGCAGCACGGTGGGCTTCTCGACGCGGAAGCTGATGCCCTCCGGCGGCTCGATCACGACCGGGTGGCTGTAGCCCAGGGAGAACTCCAGGTTCTCCCCGCGGGCCTGGACGCGGTAGCCCACGCCGTGGATCTCCAGGGTCTTGGTGTAGCCGTTGGAGACGCCCTCGACGAGGTTCTGCACAAGCGCACGCGTGAGACCGTGCAGCGAACGGTTGTCCGGGTGGTCGTCGGGGCGGTCCACGCTGAGCTGACCGTCCTCGTCCCAGTCGATCGTGATCGGGTCGACCACGGTGTGGTTCAGTTCGCCCTTCGGCCCCTTGACTTTGACGTCCTGCCCGTCGATGGCGACCTCGACGCCTTTGGGAACCGATATCGGCCGTCGACCAATACGCGACATGTCGAAATCCCTCCCTCTACCAGACGTAGGCGAGGACTTCGCCGCCCACGCCACGCTTCTTGGCCTGCTTGTCCGTCATCAGGCCGCCGGACGTCGAAATGATGGCGACACCGAGGCCGCCCAGCACGCGCGGAAGGTTGTCCTTCTTCGCGTAGACCCGCAGCCCGGGCTTGGAGACCCGGCGCACGCCGGCGATGGAGCGCTCACGGGTCGGCCCGTACTTGAGCTCGACCACCAGGCTCTTGCCCACGGAGGCGTCCTCGCTGCTCCAGCTCTGCACGAAGCCCTCCTGCTGGAGGATCTCGGCGATGTGCGCCTTGATCTTGGAATACGGCATGACCACGGTGTCGTGGTAGGCCGAATTCGCGTTACGCAGACGTGTCAGCATGTCTGCGATCGGGTCGGTCATCGTCATGGCCGATAGGCCCTTCCTCACCGCGGTTTCCCCAAGGACAGGGCCGTCCCTTTGCGGACCTGTTCCCGCACCTGGCGCGCGGGCTCCTCTAGGACCTACGGCGTGGTCATGGGCACCGTGCCGAGCAAACGGCACCGTGCCCTGTCGGTTTGTCTTGTACGCGTTCCACGGCCCTCGGGGCGCTTGCCCGGGGCCGCGGTTCCTACTTCTCCGCTCCGCGGCCGGCTGCCGCGACAGGGCGGCCGCGCCGGTACCCGGGGCCGGGCGCGCCGCCTGGCGGCGCCGGACCCCGGGCACTGGCGCGTGAGGACTACTACCAGCTCGCCTTGGCGATGCCGGGGAGCTCGCCGCGGTGGGCCATCTCGCGGAAGCAGATGCGGCACAGGCCGAACTTCCGGAAGACGGCGCGCGCGCGACCGCACCGCGAGCACCGAGTATATGCGCGAACGCCGAACTTCTGCTTGCGGTTCGCCTTGGCGATCAGTGCCTTCTTAGCCATGGTCTCCCCTAGGACTCCTTGAAGGGGAAGCCGAGCTGCCGAAGCAGGCTGCGCCCCTCCGCGTCGGTGGTCGCCGAGGTGACGACCGTGATGTCCATGCCGCGCTGGCGGTCGACCTTGTCGGGGTCGATCTCGTGGAACATGACCTGCTCGGTCAGCCCGAAGGTGTAGTTCCCCCGCCCGTCGAACTGCTTGGGCGAGAGCCCGCGGAAGTCGCGGATGCGGGGCAGCGCCAGCGAGAGCAGCCGGTCGAGGAACTCCCACATGCGGTCGCCGCGCAGCGTGACGCTGGCGCCGATGGGCATGCCCTCGCGCAGCTTGAACTGCGCGATGGATTTGTTCGCACGATTGACGCGCGGCTTCTGGCCGGTGATCGCCGAGAGGTCGTTGACCGCGCCCTGGATCAGCTTGGCGTCGCGCGCGGCGTCGCCGACACCCATGTTCACCGCGATCTTGGTCAGACCGGGGATCTGCATGATGTTGCCGATCCCGAACTCCTCGCGCAGGGACGGCATGATCTCCGAGCGGTACTTCTCCTTCAGCCGCGGCATCGCCGGGGCGGAGGTGCCGGTGTCGACCGTCATCAGATGTCCTTCCCGGTACGGCGGGAGACCCGGACCTTGGTTCCGTCTTCCTCGAAGCGGTAACCGACGCGGATGGGCTTGCCGTCCTCCACGATCGACACGTTGCTCACGTGGATCGGCGCCTCCTTGGTCACGACCTCGCCCTGCTGGCCGCTCGCCGGATTCGCCCGCTTGTGCTTCTTGATGAGGTTGACGCCCTCGACGACGACACGGTCCTCCCGCGGAAGGGCCTTGATGACCTTCCCGGTGGCACCCTTGTCCTTGCCGGCGATGACGACGACCTCGTCGTCCTTCTTGATCTTCATCGCCTAGAGCACCTCCGGCGCTAGCGAGATGATGCGCATGTACCTCTTGTCCCGCAGCTCACGCCCGACCGGGCCGAAGATACGGGTGCCGCGCGGGTCCCCACCGTCCTTGATGAGCACGGCGGCGTTCTCATCGAAGCGGATGTAGGAGCCGTCGGGCCGGCGGCGCTCCTTGGAGGTGCGCACGATAACGGCCTTGACGACATCGCCCTTTCTCACGCCCGCGGCGGGGAGGGCGTCCTTGACCGTCGCCACAACTGTGTCGCCGATGCCCGCGTAGCGCCGACCCGAGCCGCCGAGGACACGGATGGTCAAGATCTCCTTGGCCCCCGTGTTATCGGCGACCTTGAGTCGCGACTCCTGCTGAATCACGTCTGCTCCTGATATATGCGCGCGGCCCGAAAGACCTCGCGCTGCTAGGTGGTCACACCCCTGGGGCGGCCGATCTCCACGAACCGGCCGCCAGGTCAGGGGTTACTTGGCCTTCTCCAGGATCTCCACGACGCGCCAGCGCTTGGTCGCGGACATCGGCCGGGTCTCCATCATGCGCACCCGGTCGCCGACGCCGCAGGTCTCGCCCTCGTCGTGAGCCTTGTACTTGGTCGTGCGGCGGATGACCTTGCCGTAAAGCGCGTGCTTGACGCGGTCCTCCACCTCGACGACGACCGTCTTGGACATCTTGTCGCTGACGACGTAGCCCTCGCGCACCTTGCGGTAATTCCGCGTGGAGCTCTGCGTGGTCTCGCTCATTCGGCTGCTTCCTTCGTCTCCTCAGCCGACTCACCGGTCAGCGGCATGATTCCGAGCTCGTGCTCGCGCATGACGGTGTAGATCCGAGCGATCTCACGCTTCACGGTGCGCAGCCGGCTGTGGTTGTCCAACTGCCCGGTGGCGGCCTGAAAGCGGAGGTTGAACAGCTCTTCCTTCGCCTCCTTGAGCTTGCTCACCAGGTCCTCGACGGACTGGCCGCGCAGCTCTTGGGCGGTCAGGGTCTTGGCCATCACGCCTCCCACTCGCGCTTCACGAACTTGCACCTCATCGGGAGCTTGTGCATCGCCCGGCGCATGGCCTCCTTGGCGATCGGCTCCGGCACACCCGACAGCTCGAACATCACTCGTCCGGGCTTGACCGGCGCCACCCACCACTCGGGGGAACCCTTACCGGAACCCATGCGGGTCTCGGCCGGCTTCTTGGTGATGGGGCGGTCGGGGAAGATGTTGATCCACACCTTGCCGCCACGGCGGATGTGCCGCGTCATGGCGATACGCGCGGCCTCGATCTGCCGGTTGGTGACGTAGCCGGCGCCCAGCGCCTGGATACCGAACTCGCCGAAGTTGACCTTCGTGCCGCCCTTGGCCCGGCCCCGCAGGTCGGGACGGTGCTGCTTGCGGTACTTGATCTTACGGGGAATCAGCATCGGTCAGCTCCCCTCGTTCCCGGACTTCTCCGCGCCCTGGCCGGCCTCGGCCGGAGCGCCCGACCGGGCCTCGGCCTGCTGGCCCTGACCCGAGCCCTGAGCGCCGCCCTGGCCGCCGCGACGGCGGCGTCCGGCGCGCTCGCGGCGCTGACCTCCGCCGCCACCGCCACCGCCGCCGCCGGGAGCGCGCTGGGCGGCCTGGGCCGCCTCGCGCTCGGCGCGGGTCGCGGGAGCGTCGCCCTTGTAGATCCACACCTTCACGCCGATGCGGCCGAAGGTGGTGCGGGCCTCGAAGAAGCCGTAGTCGATGTCGGCACGGAGCGTGTGCAGGGGCACGCGGCCCTCGCGGTAGAACTCCGAACGCGACATCTCGGCACCGCCGAGACGGCCGCCGCACTGGATGCGGATGCCCTTGGCGCCGCTCTTCATCGCACTCTGCATCGCCTTGCGCATGGCCCGACGGAACGCGACTCGGCTGGACAGCTGCTCCGCCACACCCTGAGCGACGAGCTGAGCGTCGGTCTCGGGGTTCTTGACCTCGAGGATGTTGAGCTGGACCTGCTTCTTGTTGGTCAGCTTCTCCAGGTCGGCGCGGATGCGGTCGGCCTCCGACCCGCGGCGGCCGATGACGATGCCCGGCCGGGCGGTGTGGATGTCGACGCGGACCCGCTCACGGGTGCGCTCGATCTCCACCTTGGAGATTCCGGCGCGCTCCATGCCGCGGTTCAGCATCCGGCGGATGGCCACGTCTTCCTTGACGTAGTCCTTGTACAGCTTGTCGGCATACCACCGGGTCTTGTAGTCGGTGGTCACGCCGAGTCGGAACCCGTGCGGGTTGACCTTCTGCCCCACTATCGGGTCCTCTCCTTCGTCTTGGCCGACGAGGCGCCCGCGGTCTCACGCGGCTCAACGACCACGGTGATGTGGCTCGTCCTCTTCGTGACCCGGAACGCGCGGCCGAAGCCGCGCGGGCGGATGCGCTTCAGGGTCGGACCCTCGTCCACCCAGGCGCCGCCGACCACCAGCGTCTCGCGGTCCAGCTTGTCGTTGTGCTCGGCATTGGCGATGGCGCTCGCGAGCACCTTGCCCACCGGTTCGCTCGCCGCCTGCGGCGCGAACCGGAGCACCGCCTGTGCCTCGTCAGCAGGCAAGCCGCGAATAAGGTCCACCACCCGGCGGGCCTTTCGGGGCGTAACACGGACGAACCGTGCCTGAGCCCTCGTTCCCATCGCTTTTCCCTCGCTCACGGAAATCACCCCCACGCACCGTGGGGAATACGGTTCATAACTCCTACAGCAACCGCTAGCGGCGGCTACGGCGGTCTTCCTTGACGTGGCTCCGGAAAGTGCGCGTGGGAGCGAACTCGCCGAGCTTGTGACCGACCATCGACTCGGAGACGAACACCGGGACGTGCTTGCGGCCGTCGTGCACGGCGATGGTGTGCCCGATCATCTCGGGAACGACCATGGAACGCCGCGACCACGTCTTGATGACGTTCTTGGTGCCCTTCTCGTTCTGGTCCTCCACCTTCTTGATCAGGTGGTGGTCGACGAAAGGACCCTTCTTCAGGCTACGTGGCATCGGACGTGCTCCTTACCGCTTCTTCTTGCTACGCCGACGCACGATGAGCCGGTCACTGGGCTTGTTGGGCCTGCGGGTGCGCCCCTCGGGCTGGCCCCACGGGCTGACGGGGTGCCGGCCGCCCGAGCTCTTGCCCTCGCCACCGCCGAGGGGGTGGTCCACCGGGTTCATGGCGACACCGCGCACCTGGGGGCGCTTGCCCCGCCAGCGATTGCGTCCGGCCTTGCCCCAGTGGATGTTGGACTGCTCGGCGTTGCCCACTTGGCCGACGGTGGCCCGGCAGGTCACCTCGACCTGGCGCATCTCCCCGGAGGGCATGCGCAGCGTGGCGTACTTGCCCTCCTTGGCCAGCAGCTGGATCTGCGATCCCGCCGACCGGCCCAGCTTGGCACCGCCGCCCGGCTTCAGCTCGACCGCGTGCACGAACGTACCCGTGGGGATGTTGCGCAGCGGGAGGCAGTTGCCCGGCTTGATGTCCGCGGAGGGACCGTTCTCCACGCGGTTGCCCTGCTTGAGGCCGGCGGGCGCCAGGATGTAGCGCTTCTCGCCGTCCACGTAGTGCAGCAGCGCGATACGCGCGGTGCGGTTGGGGTCGTACTCGATGTGGGCGACCTTCGCCGGGACGCCGTCCTTGTCGTGGCGGCGGAAGTCGATCACCCGGTAGGCCCGCTTGTGGCCGCCGCCCTGGTGGCGGGCGGTGATGCGGCCGTGGCCGTTGCGCCCGCCCTTGGAGTGGAGCGGCCGCACCAGCGACTTCTCCGGGTGGTCGCGCGTGATCTCGACGAAGTCGGCCACGCTGGAGCCGCGCCGACCCGATGTGGTCGGCTTGTACTTACGAATGCCCATCTTCTTCGCGCATTCCTTTACGTGTTACTCGGTGGACGAATCCGGCGAGTGGCTCAGACGCCGAAGATGTCGATTCGGTCGCCTTCGCGAACGCTCACGATCGCCCGCTTGGTGTCAGGACGCTTTCCGTAACCGAACCGGGTCCGCTTGCGCTTTCCGGAGCGGTTGATCGTGTTCACGCTGTCGACCTTCACGTCGAAGATCTGCTCCACCGCGATCTTGATCTGCGTCTTGTTGGCCGAGGGCTGGACCAGGAACGTGTACTGGTTCTGGTCCATCAGGCCGTAGCTCTTCTCGGAGATCACCGGCTCGATGATGATGTCCCGAGGGTCGGGGATCCTCACTGGTCCTCCTCCTGCGACTCCTCGCGCGCCGCCTGGGCGCCGCCCTGGGCATGGGCCAGGAACGCCTCGTAGCCGCGCTCGGTGAAGACCACGTCGTCGGCGTAGAGCACGTCGCGGGTGTTCACCTGGTCGGCGTCGAGGATGTGCACCTCGGGCACGTTGCGCAGCGCCAGCCGGTTGTGCGCGTCCTCGCGGTCGAGGACCACGAGCACCTTCCGCGACTCGGTGACCTTGCGCAGCGCCTTCAGCGCCGCCTGCGTCCGCTTGGCGGTGACGTCCTCGCCGACGAACTCGCTGACGATGTGCACGCGCTCGTGGCGGGCGCGGTCGGAGAGTGCGCCGCGCAGCGCCGCGGCCTTCATCTTCTTGGGGGTCCGCTGGGTGTAGTCGCGGGGCTGGGGGCCGTGCACCGTGCCGCCGCCGACGAACTGCGGGGCGCGGGTGGAGCCCTGCCGGGCCCGGCCGGTGCCCTTCTGCCGGTAGGGCTTCTTGCTACCGCCGCGGACCATGCCGCGGGTCTTGGTGGCGTGGGTGCCCTGCCGGGCCGCGTTCTCCTGGCCGAGCACGACCTGGTGCATCAGCGGGATGTTCACCTGCTGGTCGAAGATCGCCTCGGGCAGCTCGACACTGCGGCCGGCCTGGCCCTCGGCGTCCTTCACCTTGATGGTCGGCGCCATGGCTTACTTCTCCCCCTTCACGGCGGTGCGGACGAGCACCAGCCCGCCGTTGGGCCCCGGCACCGAGCCCTTGACCAGGATCAGGCCCTTCTCCGCGTCCACGGAGTGGACGGTGAGGTTCTGGATGGTCTTGCGCACGTTGCCCATGCGCCCCGCCATCCGCGTGCCCTTGAACACGCGCCCGGGCGTGGCGCAGCCGCCGATGGCGCCGGGCGAGCGGTGCTTGCGCTGGGTGCCGTGCGTGGCGCTGAGGCCGCGGAAGCCGTGGCGCTTCATCACGCCGGAGAAGCCCTTGCCCTTGCTCCTGCCCGTGACGTCGACGAGCTCGCCGACCTCGAAGGCGTCAGCGGTGAGCTCCTGGCCGAGCTGGTACTCGGGGGCGTCGGTGGTACGAACCTCGACGTAGTGGCGGCGCGGGGTGAGATCGTGCTTGCGCAGGTAGTCGCCCAGGGGCTTGTTCACCTTGCGCGGGTTGATCTTCCCGTAGCCGAGCTGGATGGCGGAGTAGCCATCGGTCTCCGGAGTACGGACGCGCGAGACGACGCACGGACCGGCCTTCAGAACCGTCACGGGCACGATCTTGCCCGCGTCGTCGAAGACCTGGGTCATGCCGAGCTTCTCGCCCAGTACTCCCGTGATCTGCTTGGTGGCCATGTCAGTGCGTCCTTTAAAGCTTGATCTCGATGTCGACGCCTGCCGGCAGGTCGAGACGCATGAGCGAATCGACGGTCTTCGGCGTCGGGTCGATGATGTCGATCAGCCGCTTGTGTGTGCGCATCTCGAAGTGCTCGCGCGAGTCCTTGTACTTGTGCGGCGAGCGGATGACGCAGTAAACGTTCTTCTCCGTCGGCAACGGCACCGGGCCAGCGACGCTCGCACCAGTCCGCGTCACGGTCTCGACGATCTTGCGAGCCGAGCTGTCGATGACCTCATGGTCATAGGCTTTGAGCCGAATGCGGATCTTCTGTCCCGCCATGGTGGCCTTTTCGTCCTTCGCTTCGTGTCCGTAGAGGCGCGGTGCCGACGCTCGCCGGCACGTCGCCTCGCAGGGATCTGCCCTGGTCTGGCTCTATTCACCTGAGAATCTGCGACAGGGCTGTCCCCTGAGGCGCATCACCGCTACAGAGCCCGATGACGTCGGTTCATGTCGGGGGCGGCCGGACCGCGAATACCCGGGCCGACCGCCCCCGAGGGCGGGCCGGCGTCGCCGGCCGGGTCCGCCCCCGCACGTCCGTGCTACTTGTTGATCTTGGTCACTCGGCCCGCGCCGACGGTCCGGCCACCCTCGCGGATGGCGAACTGCAGACCCTCTTCCATCGCCACCGGCTGGATGAGCTGGACGGACATCTCGGTGTTGTCACCGGGCATGACCATGTCCGTGCCCTCCGGCAGCGTGACGACGCCGGTGACGTCGGTCGTGCGGAAGTAGAACTGCGGACGGTAGTTGTTGAAGAAGGGCGTGTGGCGGCCGCCCTCGTCCTTGGACAGGATGACGACCTGCGCCTCGAACTCGGTGTGCGGGGTCGTCGTGCCCGGCTTGATGACAACCTGGCCGCGCTCGACGTCCTCGCGCTTGGTGCCGCGCAGCAGCAGACCGACGTTGTCACCGGCCTGGCCCTGGTCGAGCAGCTTGCGGAACATCTCCACACCGGTGACGGTTGTGGTCTGCTTGTCTTCCTTGATGCCGACGATGTCGACGGTCTCGTTGACCTTGATGACACCGCGCTCGACGCGGCCGGTGACGACCGTGCCGCGACCGGTGATCGAGAAGACGTCCTCGATCGGCATCAGGAACGGCTTGTCGATGTCCCGCTCCGGGTTCGGGATCTTCTCGTCGACGGCGTTCATGAGCTCCAGGACGCCCTGGGCCGCGTCGGAGTCGCCCTCCATCGCCTTCAGCGCGGAGACCTTGGTGACCGGCACGTCGTCGCCGGGGAACTCGTACTCGTTGAGCAGCTCGCGGACCTCGAGCTCGACCAGGTCGAAGATCTCCTCGTCATCGACCATGTCGGCCTTGTTCAGCGCGACGACGATGTAGGGGACGCCGACCTGGCGGGCCAGGAGCACGTGCTCCTTGGTCTGCGGCATCGGGCCGTCGGTGGCGGCCACGACCAGGATCGCGCCGTCCATCTGCGCCGCACCGGTGATCATGTTCTTCACGTAGTCGGCGTGGCCGGGGCAGTCGACGTGCGCGTAGTGGCGCTGCTCGGTCTCGTACTCGACGTGAGCGACGGAGATGGTGATACCGCGCTCGCGCTCCTCGGGAGCGTTGTCGATGTCCTCGAACGGAGTGAACGGGTTCAGCGCCGGATAGGCGTCGTGCAGAACCTTGGTGATGGCGGCGGTAAGGGTGGTCTTACCGTGGTCGATGTGACCGATGGTGCCGATGTTTACGTGCGGCTTGCTCCGCTCGAACTTGGCCTTCGCCACTGGATTTCTCCTAGACGTACAGGGTTGCTAGCTGACTGGATACGTGTCGCGGGTTACTCGCCGCGCGCCTTCGCCACAATCTCTTCTGCGACGTTGGACGGGACCTCCGCGTAGGAGTCGAACACCATCGTGTACGTGGCTCGACCCTGCGTACGGCTGCGCAGGTCACCCACGTAGCCGAACATCTCCGACAGGGGCACCTGGGCCTTGACCACTCGGGTGCCCGAGCGCTCCTCCATCGACTGGACCTGCCCGCGCCGACTGTTCAGGTCGCCGATCACGTCGCCCATGTACTCGTCGGGCATCGTGACCTCCACGGCCATGACCGGCTCCAGCAGGACCGGTTTGGCCCTGCGCGCCGCGTCCTTGAACGCCATGGAACCGGCGACCTTGAACGCGAGCTCGGAGGAGTCGACGTCGTGATACGCGCCGTCCTGCAGCGTCACCTTGATGCCCACCAAGGGATAACCGGCGAGAATGCCGAACTCGGCGGTCTCCTGGCAGCCCGCGTCCACCGAGGGGATGTACTCCCGGGGGATGCGGCCGCCGGTGATGTTGTTGACGAACTCGTAGCCCGCGCTGTCTCCGCCGTCCTCGGCGAGCAGGGGCTCGACGTCGATGACGACGCGGCCGAACTGCCCCTGGCCGCCCGTCTGCTTCTTGTGGGTGTAGTCGACCTTCTCGACCTTCTTGCGGATCGTCTCGCGGTAGGCGACCTGCGGACGGCCGATGTTGGCCTCGACCTTGAACTCGTCGCGCATGCGGTGGACGAACACCTCAAGATGCAGCTCGCCCATGCCGGCGATGACCGTCTGGCCGGTCTCCTCGTCGGTGGACACCCGGAAGGAGGGGTCCTCGTCGACGAGGCGCTGGATGGCGACACCCAGCTTCTCCTGGTCGCTCTTGCTCTTGGGCTCGATGGCGACCTCGATGACCGGGGCCGGGAACGTCATCGACTCCAGCACGATCGGGTCCGAGGAGTCGCACAGGGTCTCGCCCGTGGTGGTGTCCTTCAGACCCATCACGGCCACGATGTCGCCGGCGCCCACACGGTCGATCTCCTCGCGCTTGTTGGAGTGCATGCGGTAGATCTTGCCGATGCGCTCCTTGCGCCCCTTCACGCTGTTGAGCACCTGCGTCCCGGTCTTCAGGACGCCCGAGTACACCCGGATGTAGGTGAGCTTGCCCAGGTGGGGGTCGCTCATGATCTTGAAGACCAGAGCCGAGAACGGCTCCTCTTCGTCCGGGCGCCGGACGAGTTCGGCCTTCTCGCCCTCGTCCTTGGGGTCATGGCCCTCGACGCCCTCGACGTCCAGCGGCGCGGGGAGGTAGTCGACCACGGCGTCCAGCAGCGGCTGCACGCCCTTGTTCTTGAACGCGGTACCGCACAGCACCGGGATGGCGGTGCCGGCGATGGTGGCGCGCCGGATAGCGGGCACGATCTGCTCGATCGTGGGCTCCTCGCCCTCCAGGTAGAGCTCCATGATCTCGTCGTCGGCCTCGGCCAGCGTCTCGATCATCTTGTCGTGCGCCTCGCGGGCGGCGTCGACATGGCTGTCGGGGATGTCGACGGTGTCGTACATCTCGCCGAGCTTTGTCTCTTCGCTCCAGACGAGCGCCTTCATGTGCACCAGGTCGATGACGCCCCTGAAGTCCGACTCCGCACCGATAGGCAACTGCACCGGCAGCGGGTTGGTGTTCAGGCGGTCGGTGAACATGTCGACGCAGCGCTGGAACTCGGCGCCGATCTTGTCCATCTTGTTGATGAAGCAGATCCGGGGAACGCCGTAGCGGTCGGCCTGGCGCCACACCTGCTCCGACTGGGGCTCGACACCCTCCTTGGCGTCGAACACCGCGACCGCACCGTCGAGCACACGCAGCGAACGCTCGACCTCGACCGTGAAGTCGACGTGGCCGGGCGTGTCGATGATGTTGATGGTGTTGTCGTTCCAGTGGGTGGTCGTAGCCGCGGACGTGATCGTGATGCCCCGCTGCTGCTCCTCCTTCATCCAGTCCATGGTGGCCGCGCCGTCATGGACCTCACCCAGCTTGTAGTTCACGCCGGTGTAGAAGAGGATGCGCTCGGTGGTCGTGGTCTTACCCGCGTCGATGTGCGCCATGATCCCGATGTTGCGGACCTTGGCAAGGTCAAGAGCAGTGGTAGCCATGAGGGCTCGTCTTCTCTCGGTCTCTCGTATCGATGGAGCCGCGGGGATTACCAGCGGTAGTGGGCGAAGGCCTTGTTGGACTCCGCCATCTTGTGGGTGTCCTCGCGACGCTTGACGCTGGCGCCCAGTCCGTTGCTGGCGTCGACCAGCTCGTTCATCAGCCGATCGGTCATGGTCTTCTCTCGGCGCTGACGCGAGTACCGGACCAGCCAGCGCAGAGCCAGCGTCGTGCTGCGGGACGAACGGACCTCGACCGGCACCTGGTAGGTGGCGCCACCGACGCGGCGGCTGCGCACCTCCAGTGCGGGCTTCACGTTGTCCAGAGCACGCTTGAGGACCACGAGCGGGTCCTGGCCGGTCTTCTCATTGGCCCCTTCGAGGGCCCTGTAGACGATCCCCTGCGCGATCGAGCGCTTGCCGTCGAGCAGCACCTTGTTGATCAGCGAGGTGACGAGCGGCGATCCGTAGACCGGGTCGGTGATGAGCTGGCGCTTCGGCGCCGGGCCCTTGCGCGGCATGCTTACTTCTCCTTCTTAGCGCCGTAACGGCTTCGCGCCTGCTTGCGGTTACGCACGCCCTGGGTGTCGAGTGAGCCGCGGACGATCCGGTAGCGGACACCCGGCAGGTCCTTCACACGACCGCCGCGCACGAGCACGATGGAGTGCTCCTGGAGGTTGTGTCCGATCCCCGGGATGTAGGCCGTGACCTCGATCCCGCTGCTCAGCCGCACACGGGCGACCTTGCGCAGGGCGGAGTTCGGCTTCTTGGGCGTAGTGGTGTAGACACGCGTGCACACACCACGACGCTGCGGACTCCCCTTCAGCGCCGGGGTCCTGTTCTTTGCGACCTTGTCCTGTCGGCCCTTGCGGACCAGCTGCTGGATGGTGGGCACCGCGTCTCCGTCTTCCCTCGTGACCTACGCCGGTTCTTCTTAGCCGATGTGTCCCTGTGACCTGGTGGACTTCCCGTCCTCCCTTACCCACGCACCCGGGCGTGTCGGGCTATACCCCAAGCATGGCGGAACCGGATAACGTCCGACCCTGCGGCCGTTTCTCTGGGAGGAGGTACCACGCGCCGCGCTCTGCGCTGTCCGGCTGGAGCCGTTCGCAAAGTGCGCACGTGCTGACCCGTCGACTCACGGGCACGAATTGACAGAGTACCGAAGGGCCTGTAGCAGGTCAAAACAGCGACCGTGCGCCCCGGTACCCGTCGTCCGCAGCCTCATGCTGTCGTAGGTCTTCTTCTAGTGTACGGGCTTTCGCGAGTGCTCGCGCGGCATATTCGGCCGCGGACGCGGTCATGTGCGCCCACCCGGCCTTCAGCTGATTCTAGCGAGGAGCCCCGGCTCTGCAGAGCCGGGAGGAATCGCTTCGCATCACGGCCCCGCCCCGAATACGAGCACGCCTGCGGATATCGGCGTTCGCCCCCCGCCGGGGCGGCGGTGATCGTAGGATCACCGCTGTGAAGCTCGTCGTGCAGGTCGAACCCTTCAGGGCCGGGTCAAGTTGACCGAGGCGCTGTCCGGCGACGGCGACCGCGACGGGGCACCGCGGATTCGACGCGGCCGGGAAGCGCCGCCGAACCCACCGGAGAGAGCCGGATCTCACCCGCGCCGCATTCCGGCCGAGGGGGTGCAACCACTCTGGCGCAATGCGCAGTGCCCGGCGCGGTGGGCACCGCGCCGGGCACTGCAGGGATCCGGAAGCCGCGGTCAGGCGAGCACGAACGCGCCCAGATAGCCCGCGATCTCCACGATGAACAGTCCGATACCGACCCAGGCCAGGATCGTGCCCAACCGGACCAGGTTGAGCCCTTCCAGCTCGCCCTGCGAACGCTGGACGGCCCGCCGCGCCCGGGGGCCCGTTATCAGCGCCGCGACGGCGGTGAACAGGCCGATGACCGGGATCAGCGCGGCGATTCCCAACCACAGGGTGGCCGAGGCCTCGGGGGCGGTGTCCGGCCAGTGGTCGATGTTGTCGTAACCGGGATAGGCGTCGCCGGCGTCGCCGCCGAGGGGGCGGTCGAAGCCGGGGAAGTCCTCCCTTATGGGGTCGCGCTCCCGCGACGACCGGCCGCGCCGGCCGTCCGGGCCGACCGGCGGCTCCGAAAGGGCATCGGGAGCGCCCTGGTAGGGGTCGGCCCCGTAGGGCTCGGCGCCGTACTCCTCGGCCTCGGCGGCGCGGTACCGGGCGGCATCGTCGCCGGCGGCCTCCAAGTCCCGGAGGCTCATCGCCGCTGTGTCGGAGCCCGCGGAGGCATGGGCGGAGTACGGTTGCCCGGCAGCCGCCCCCGACGCCGACAGTCCGGCGTAGGCGGAGCCGGGATCGCCGCCGAACCCGTCCGGGCGAGGCGGTTCCGCGCCGCGGCGGTCGGTGTGCTCGGAATAGCCCTCGGCGGGCCGTTCCGAACGCGCCCACTCGCCCGCCGGGCTCTGCGACTCGGCGGCCCCGTAGGCGCCCTCGGCCTGTGCCCGGCCGGAGTCGTAGCCCGCGTGGGAACCGCCGATGGAGTACTCGGGCTCCGCGGTGCCGCCGTATCCGGCGTCTGCGTCCTGCGCGCCGACGGGCTCGCCGCCGTAGCGCCCGTGGCCCGCGTGGCTCCCGTACTCCGCATACGTTGCGGACGCCCCGGAGTCGTCGTCCGGGCCGAACCGGTCGTAGTGGTCGTAGTGGCCGCGCTGCGCGTAGGGGTCGTAGGCGTCGCCCGCTCCGCGGCGGTCCCGCGTGGCCTCGCCGGGGTAGGCGGACTCACCGCCTCGCAGGTCCCATCCGAGCTCGTCGGAGACCGCGGGCATCTGCTGCGTACCCGCCGGAGCGCCCGAACCGGCCTCGGCACCAGGCCGCTCCTCGCGCTCGGCACTCTCACCCCCGGCCTCCTCGGCGGAGCGGGCGCGCGCCTGCTGCTCGGCGATCGCGGCGAGCGGGTCGTCGCCGAGGCCGGCGGCCGGAGCACGATCCCGCGGATCGCCGGAGTCGGCGCCGGGCTCGGATCCGGGCCCGCCGCCACCGAACATCCGGGTGGTGTGGTCGGGCGAACCGTCACGCCGCTTGCGGTGCGCCTCGGCGACCGCCTCGCGCACGCTTTCCGGGAGCCGGGAGTCGTCGCGGCTGAAGGCCCAGGTGTTGCCGCTTCCGGTACCCAGGCCCTCGCCCGCCCCGGTGTCGCCGACACGCTCATCGGGGGCGGAAGGGTCCGTGTCGCCGAAGGAGGGCGAAGCCGACGGTGACTCCGATCGGGCGGCCGGGTCGCCGTCCGCCTGGATGCGGTGGGAGTAGGGACGCGAAAGCTCGTCGTCATAGCCGTCGTCGTAGCCGTAAGCGCCGGCCGCGGGGTCGGCACCGGTGCGCTCCGAGGACCCGGCGCCGGGGTAGCGCCGCGCGTCGGACCACTCGCTCGAAGCGCCGTCCCCATAGGAGGCGGACTCCCCGTAGGACGGGAGGCCGGGTTCGGCATCCAGGCGGTAGCCGGCCCCGGATCCGTAGCGCTCGGGCTCGCCGACGGCACCGGCACCGTACCAATAGGCGGGGTCCGCCGGTTGCCGGTCGTCCTCGCCGGACGGCTCCCACCGCTCCCCCTCGAAGCGGTCGCCGTGGCCACGCATGTCGGTGTGCGCGGAGAGGTCGCCGGAGGCGGAGGCGTCGCGGGGCGCCGCACCGCCGTAGGGTTCCCGCCACCGGTTCGCGGCAGACTCCCCTTGGTCGCGGAAGCCGCCGGAACCGGGGAAGTCCGCCGGCTCCCCCGCGCCGCCGAACGCGCGGTCGCCCGATGCCGCCGCGGCCCCGCCGTCGGACTCGCCCAACGGCCCATCGGGGCCGCGGAAGTCGCCGTGCCCCGGGAACCGCGCGGTATCGCTCGCAGCCTCGGACGAACCGAACCCGGGATCGGTATCGCGCCCGGAATCCGACCACGCCCCGGCCCCTCCGCGGGCATCCCGCCACGACTCCACGGACGACGCACCGGGGGCGCGGTCGTCGGCATAGGCGGAGAGGTCGGGAGCACCGCGCTCATTCGGCGACGCACCGGTGTCCGCGGCCCCGAAGGCGGACTCCCGCCAGGAGGCGGCCTCGGATCCGTTCCGCCGGGGATCGTCGGCGGAGAGTCCGGCACTCCAGGGCTGCGGGGACTCGCGCCAGGTACCGCCCGCCGGTCGGGACGGGTCCGAACCGGGTGCGTGTGCGGTCGTAGGGCCGGGATAGGGGTCGTCCGGCACGGCGGTACCGGGCCGCTGCGGCTCGTCGGCCGCCCCGGGGTAGGCGCCGTCCCTTGCGTCGCCGGCGGGAGGGGCCGGATAGCCGTCGAAGGCGTCGCGGCGCCCGTCGGCCGTCCCGCGTGCACCGGAGGCGTCGGAGTCGGAGTAGCGGTCGTCCCACCGAGCGGCGCCGCCTGCGGGCGCTGCCGCGGCACCCGACGCGGAGTAGCCCTGGTCGTCGAACCGGTCGGTGTCCGCACCGGGTTCCGGCCCGGCCCGGAAGGGCTGAGTATCGGGGCCGGCGCCTTCGCCGGCGGTCCGGAGGGGATCGGCCGCGTCCTGCGGGCTCCGGGCCCAGGGCCGCGACCCGTGGTCGGCCGTGGGGGGCCCCGCGGTAGAGGAGGGTTCCGCTGCCGTGGAGCCTGCGCCGCGCGCGGCACCCGCGTCGGCGTGCGGGTCGGGGTAGCCGGTGCCCGCGGCGCCGTTCAGCGGGTCTTTCCCGGATGCCGGGGTCCCGGGCAGCCGGTAGCCGGCCACGATACTGCCGTCGCCGCTGCGATCGGTGTCCGCCGCTGTGGTACCGGCCGACCCGTCGTGGTCCGCCGGCGCGGAGCGCGCCGGGTCGCCGGCCGCGGACCGGGCGTCCCCCTGGTCGGCGGGATGCCCGGTGAGGGGATCCCCGGGACCCGCCGCGGACACACCGCCCGTCGGGCCGCGGCCGTGTTCGCCGGTGTCCTCTGTGTCGCCGAGAGCCGCATAGGGGCGGCCGGGCGACGCCGGCTGCTGCCCGCCGGGGGACGCCGGCGGGCCCGCACTGCGCGGTTCGGCCGGCGGTCCGAGGTCGCCGAGCGCCGACGGGTAGGGCTCGGCCATGCCCGGACGCTCGGCACGCAGGCCCGGGTAGCCGCCGCTGTCGGGGAAGGTCGACCGCGGCCGCTCGCCCTCGTGCGGCGGTCGCCCGGATTCGGGCCCTTGCTGCTCGTGCGGGCGCTGCGGAAACGGCGGGCCCTCGCGGGCCGGAGCGCGCTTCTGCTCGCCCGGTTGTTCGTCGGGTGTGCCGTAGCGGCCCGCGTCGCCCCCCTCGGCGGCGTCGGCCTCGTTGTAGGTGTCCTGATACGCAGACTGCGTCCGGTGGCGGTCGCCGCTGGGTGTGAACCAGGAGCTTCCGGCGTGCTCGCCGGAGCCGTGGTCACCGTCGGGCGGCACGTACCGCTGTCCCCCGTTGTCCGTCACTGTCCTCGTTCTCCCGACCGCGCGTGTGCGCTGATGTCGCCCTCCGCCTACGAGTATGCCGAACCGCAACGACGAACGGCGGCAGCCCACCCGGAACACGAGTGGACTACCGCCGCCGCTGGATCAACCAATCGGATCTGCCGATCGACTCTTCAGGTCACCTGTTGTAGGGCCCGAAGTCGTACTCCTCCAACGGCACGGCCTCTCCCGAGCCCTGCCCGAAGGTGTACTCACTGGGCTCCTCGTAACCCGAAACGGAGTACATCGAAGCCTTGGCCTCCTCGGTGGGCTCTACCCGAACGTTCCGGTACTGCGGCATGCCGGTACCGGCCGGGATGAGCTTACCGATGATGACGTTCTCCTTCAGGCCGACCAGCGGGTCGCTCTTGCCGTGAATGGCGTTCTCGGTGAGCACCCGGGTGGTCTCCTGGAAGGAGGCCGCCGACAGCCACGACTCCGTGGCCAGCGAGGCCTTGGTGATGCCCAGCAGCACCGGGCGGCCGGACGCGGGGTGGCCGCCTTCGGCCACGACGTGGCGGTTGATCGACTCGAACTTGGGCCGCTCCACCATCTCGCCGGGCAGCAGCTCGGAGTCGCCGGACTCCAGGATGTTCACCCGCTTGAGCATCTGCCGAACGATGATCTCGATGTGCTTGTCGTGAATCGAGACACCCTGCGACTTGTAGACCTCCTGCACCTCCGACACCAGGTGCTGCTGCACGGCCCGCGGGCCCTGGATGCGCAGTACCTCGTGCGGGTTGATGGCGCCCTGGATGAGCTGCTGGCCGACGGCGACGTGGTCGCCCTCGCCCACGAGCAGCTGAGCGCGCATCGGCACCGGGTAGGAGATCTCGTCGGACCCGTCGTCGGGGACCAGGATGATCTTCCGGCTCTTCTCGGTGTCCTCGATGCGGATGCGGCCTTCGAGCTCGCTGATCGGGGCCACACCCTTGGGGATGCGGGCCTCGAACAGCTCGGTCACACGCGGCAGGCCGTGGGTGATGTCCTGGCCGGCCGAACCGCCCATGTGGAAGGTCCGCATGGTCAGCTGGGTACCGGGCTCACCGATGGACTGGGCCGCGATGATGCCGATGGCCTCACCGACGTCGACGGGCTTGCCCGTGGCCATCGACCGGCCGTAGCAGGTGCTGCAGACGCCGATCTTGGCCTCACAGGTGAGCGAGCTGCGCACGCGCACCCGCTCGACGCCGTTGGCCACCAGCTTGTCGATGATCCCCTCGGAGGTGTCGGTTCCCGCAGGGACGACCACCTTGCCGTCGACGACGACGTCCTCGGCGATCGTCCGGCCGAAGCCGGTGTTCTCGACGTTGTGCTTGCGCACCACGGTGCCCGCGGCGTTCTTCTCGCCGACCTCGTGCCACAGCGAGCGGTCGGTGGCGCAGTCGACCTCGCGGACGATGACGTCCTGGGCGACGTCGACCAGGCGCCGGGTGAGGTACCCGGAGTCGGCCGTACGCAGCGCGGTGTCGGCCAGACCCTTGCGCTGACCGTGCGTGGAGATGAAGTACTCCAGCACCGACAGGCCCTCGCGGTAGGAGGACTTGATCGGCCGCGGAATGGTCTCGCCCCGGGTGTTGGACACCAGGCCGCGGATACCCGCGATCTGGCGGACCTGCATCGGGTTGCCTCGGGCACCGGAGTTCACCATCATCCACACCGGGTTGTCGGCGGGAGCGTTGTCCTCCATGTCCTGGGCGACCTCGTTGGTGGCCTTGGTCCAGATCTCGGTGAGTTCCTGGCGGCGCTCGTCGTCGGTGATGAGACCGCGGTCGAACTCGCGCTGGATCTTGTCGGCCTGGCGCTCGTAGCCCTCCAGGATGTCCGTCTTGCGCGGCGGCGCGAGGACGTCGGAGATGCCGATGGTCAGGCCCGAACGGGTGGCCCAGTGGTACCCGGCGTCCTTCAGGGCGTCCAGCGTCGTGGCGACCTGAATCTTCGGGTAGCTCTCGGCCAGCTCGTTGACCAGGCCCGACACCTGCTTCTTACCCACCTGGTAGTTCACGAACGGGTAGTCCGCGGGCGTGGTCTCGTTGAAGAGGTAGCGCCCCAGAGTGGTGTCGAGGACATAGGGCTCGCCCGGCTCGTGCCCCTCGGGCTCGACCCAGTCGCGCGGCGGCGGGACGTCGCCGTCGACGCGGAGCTTGATCGGCGCCTGCAGATCGAGCTCGCCCAGGTCGTAGGCCATGATGGCCTCGGCCGGCGTGCGGTAGGCCTGGCCCTCGCCCTGCGCACCCTCCTTGCGGGTGGTCAGGTAGTACAGCCCGATGATCATGTCCTGGGTGGGCATGGTCACCGGCTTGCCGTCGGAGGGCTTGAGGATGTTGTTGGTGGCCAGCATCAGCAGCCGCGCCTCGGCCTGGGCCTCGGCGGACAGCGGCAGGTGGACCGCCATCTGGTCGCCGTCGAAGTCGGCGTTGAAGGCGGTGCACACCAGGGGGTGGATCTGGATGGCCTTGCCCTCGACCAGCTGCGGCTCGAATGCCTGGATGCCCAGCCGGTGCAGCGTCGGAGCGCGGTTGAGCAGCACCGGGTGCTCGGTGATGACCTCTTCGAGGACGTCCCAGACCACCGGGCGGGACCGCTCGACCATGCGCTTGGCGCTCTTGATGTTCTGCGCGTGGTTCAGGTCGACCAGGCGCTTCATCACGAACGGCTTGAACAGCTCCAGCGCCATCTGCTTGGGCAGGCCGCACTGGTGCAGCTTGAGCTGCGGACCGACGACGATGACCGAGCGGCCAGAGTAGTCGACGCGCTTGCCCAGCAGGTTCTGCCGGAAGCGGCCCTGCTTGCCCTTGAGCATGTCCGACAGCGACTTCAGCGGACGGTTGCCCGGCCCGGTGACCGGGCGGCCGCGGCGGCCGTTGTCGAACAGCGCGTCGACGGCCTCCTGCAGCATCCGCTTCTCGTTGTTGACGATGATCTCGGGCGCGCCGAGGTCGAGCAGCCGCTTGAGGCGGTTGTTCCGGTTGATGACCCGGCGGTACAGGTCGTTCAGGTCCGAAGTGGCGAACCGGCCGCCGTCGAGCTGCACCATGGGGCGCAGGTCCGGCGGGATGACCGGGATAGAGTCCAGCACCATGCCCATGGGGCTGTTGCGCGTGTTCAAAAACGCGGAGACGACCTTGAGCCGCTTGAGGGCGCGGGCCTTCTTCTGGCCCTTGCCGCTGCGGATGGTCTCGCGCAGCCGCTCGGCCTCGGCGTCGAGGTCGAAGTTGGCCAGCCGCTCCTGGATCGCCTGAGCACCCATGCCGCCGCGGAAGTACTTGCCGAAGCGGTCCCGCATCTCGCGGTAGAGCATCTCGTCGCCCTCAAGGTCCTGGACCTTGAGGTTCTTGAAGCGGTTCCAGACCTCTTCGAGGCGGTCGATCTCGCGCTGGACACGGTCGCGGATCTGGCGCATCTCGCGCTCGGCCGACTCGCGGACCTTGCGCCGCGCGTCGCCCTTGGCGCCCTGCTCCTCCAGTTCGGCGAGGTCGTTCTCCAGCTTCTTGTGGCGCTCCTCGACCGTGGAGTCGCGGCGCTGCTCCAGGTGCTGGCGCTCCACGGAGATGCGCGCCTCCAGGGACTGCAGGTCGCGCTCGCGGGCCTCGGTGTCGACCCAGGTCACCATGTAGGCGGCGAAGTAGATGATCTTCTCGAGATCCTTCGGCGCCAGGTCCAGCAGGTAGCCCAGGCGGCTGGGCACGCCCTTGAAGTACCAGATGTGGGTCACCGGAGCGGCGAGCTCGATGTGGCCCATGCGCTCGCGCCGGACCTTGGCCCGGGTGACCTCGACACCGCAGCGCTCGCAGATGATGCCCTTGAAGCGGACCCGCTTGTACTTACCGCAGTAGCACTCCCAGTCGCGGGTCGGGCCGAAGATCTTCTCGCAGAAGAGCCCGTCCTTTTCCGGCTTAAGGGTCCGGTAGTTGATGGTTTCCGGCTTCTTGACCTCGCCGTGCGACCACTGGCGGATCTCGTCAGCGGTCGCGAGGCCGATCCGGAGCTCGTCGAAGAAGTTGACGTCGAGCACTTAATTCGTCCCCTGCTCTTGAAGATCGCGGAAGTTAGACCTCTTCGACACTGCTCGGCTCGCGCCGCCCCAGGTCGATTCCCAGCTCTTCCGCCGCCCGGAAGACGTCCTCGTCGGTATCGCGCATCTCGATGGACATACCGTCACTGGACAGCACCTCCACATTCAGACAGAGCGACTGCATCTCCTTGATGAGCACCTTGAACGATTCGGGGATGCCCGGTTCGGGGATGTTCTCGCCCTTGACGATCGCTTCATAGACCTTCACCCGGCCCAGGACGTCGTCGGACTTGATGGTCAGCAGCTCCTGCAGCGCGTAGGCGGCGCCGTAGGCCTCCAGCGCCCAGACCTCCATCTCGCCGAAGCGCTGCCCGCCGAACTGCGCCTTACCACCCAGCGGCTGCTGGGTGATCATCGAGTACGGGCCCGTGGAGCGCGCGTGGATCTTGTCGTCGACCAGGTGGTGCAGCTTCAGGAAGTAGGTGTAGCCCACCGCGATCGGCTCGGCGAACGGCTCACCGGTGCGGCCGTCGAACAGCTGCGCCTTGCCGTACTCGTCGATCAGCCGCATGCCGTCCTCGTTGGGCAGGCTGGAGGCCAGCAGACCGCCGATCTCGTCCTCGCGCAGGCCGTCGAAGACGGGAGTGGCGACCTTGGTGCCCGGCTCGATCTCCGAGGCGCCGATGTCGGCCATCGCCTGCTTCCACGGTTCGTCGAGGCCGTCGACCGCCCATCCGTTCTGGGCCAGCCAGCCCAGATGGATCTCCAGAATCTGACCCACATTCATCCGCCCCGGAACACCCAGCGGATTCAACACGATGTCCACCGGCGTGCCGTCCTCCAAAAACGGCATGTCCTCCTGCGGCAGAATCTTGGCGATCACACCCTTGTTACCGTGCCGGCCCGCGAGCTTGTCACCATCGGTGATCTTGCGCTTCTGCGCCACATACACCCGCACCAGCTCGTTGACCCCCGGCGGAAGCTCATCACCGTCCTCACGGCTGAACACCCGCACACCGATCACCTTGCCCGACTCGCCGTGCGGCACCTTCAACGACGTGTCCCGCACCTCGCGCGCCTTCTCACCGAAGATCGCCCGCAGCAGCCGCTCCTCCGGAGTCAACTCCGTCTCACCCTTGGGCGTCACCTTGCCCACCAGGATGTCGCCGTCGATCACCTCGGCACCGATACGGATGATCCCCCGATCATCCAGATCCGCCAGCACCTCCTCGCTGACGTTGGGAATCTCGCGGGTGATCTCCTCGGGCCCCAGCTTGGTGTCGCGCGCATCGACCTCGTGCTCCTCGATATGGATCGAGGACATCACGTCGTCCTGCACCAGCCGCTGCGACAACACGATCGCGTCCTCGTAGTTGTGGCCCTCCCACGACATGTAGGCCACCAACAGGTTCTTGCCCAGCGACATCTCGCCCTTGTCGGTGGAGGGCCCATCGGCCAGCACCCGGCCCTCCTCGACCCGCACGCCCTCCTCCACGATCGGACGCTGGTTGAAGCACGTGCCCTGGTTGCTGCGCCGGAACTTGCCCAACCGGTAGGTCTTGCGGGTGCCGTCGTCGGCCATCACCGTGACGTAGTCGGCCGTGACATCCTCGACCACACCGGGCTTCTCCGCCAGCACGACCTCGCCGGCATCCGTCGCGGCCCGGTACTCCATACCCGTGCCCACCAGCGGCGACTCCGCCCGCAGCAGCGGCACCGCCTGGCGCTGCATGTTCGAGCCCATCAGCGCGCGGTTGGCGTCGTCGTGCTCCAGGAACGGGATCATGGCCGTGGCCACCGACACCATCTGCCGCGGCGACACGTCCATGTACTCCACCTCGTCGATGGAGACTGCCTCGAACTCGCCGCCCTTGCGGCGGACGAGGACCCGGCTGTCGAGGAAGTCGCCCTGGGAGTCGACCGGGGTGTTCGCCTGGGCGATGACGTAGCGGTCCTCCTCGTCGGCGGTCAGGTAGCTGACCTCGTCGGTCAGCTTGCCGTCGACGACCTTGCGGTAGGGGGTCTCGACGAAGCCGAAGGAGTTCACCCGGCCATAGCCCGCCAGCGACCCGATGAGGCCGATGTTGGGCCCTTCCGGGGTCTCGATCGGGCACATCCGGCCGTAGTGCGAGGGGTGCACGTCGCGGACCTCGAAGCCCGCGCGCTCACGGGAGAGACCGCCCGGCCCCAGCGCCGAGAGGCGGCGCTTGTGGGTCAGGCCCGCCAGCGGGTTGGTCTGGTCCATGAACTGCGACAGCTGGCTGGTGCCGAAGAACTCCTTGATGGAGGCCACCACGGGGCGGATGTTGATCAGGGTCTGCGGCGTGATCGCCTCGACGTCCTGCGTGGTCATCCGCTCGCGCACGACCCGCTCCATGCGGGCCAGGCCCAGCCGGACCTGGTTCTGGATCAGCTCGCCGACGGTGCGCAGACGGCGGTTGCCGAAGTGGTCGATGTCGTCGGTCTCGACCGGGCGGGTGCCCTGGCTGGTCTCCAGCTCCTCCTCGCCGGCGTGCAGCCGCACGAGGTAGTCGATCGTCGCGACGATGTCGTCCTCGGTCAGCGTGCCCTGGGAGAACTCCGCCTCAAGCCCCAGCTTCTTGTTGATCTTGTACCGGCCCACCTTGGCCAGGTCGTAACGCTTGGGATTGAAGTACAGGTTCTCCAGCAGCGCCTGCGCCGACTCCTTGGTCGGCGGCTCACCCGGACGCAGCTTGCGGTAGATGTCCAGCAGCGCGTCGTCGGTACCCGCCGTGGGATCCTTCTCCAGCGTGTTGCGGATCGACTCGTAGGCCCCGAACCGCTCCAGGATCCGGTCGGTGCTCCACCCCAGCGCCTTGAGCAGCACCGTCACGCCCTGCTTGCGCTTGCGGTCGATGCGCACACCCACGAAATCGCGCTTATCGACCTCGAACTCCAGCCACGCCCCGCGCGAAGGGATGACCTTGCAGCCGTAGAGGTCCTTGTCGGAGGTCTTGTCGACCTGCCGGTCGAAGTACACGCCGGGCGAGCGCACCAGCTGGGAGACCACGACGCGCTCGGTACCGTTGACGATGAAGGTGCCCTTGTCCGTCATGAGCGGGAAGTCGCCCATGAAGACCGTCTGGCTCTTGATCTCACCGGTGTCGTTGTTGATGAACTCCGCCGTGACGAACATCGGGGCGGAGTAGGTCATGTCCTTGTCCTTGCACTCCTCTTCGGAGTACTTGGGCGGCTCGAACCGGTGGTCGCGGAACGACAGGGACATGGTGCCCGAGAAGTCCTCGATCGGACTGATCTCCTCGAAGATCTCCTCGAGACCGGACTGCTCCGGAACGTCCTTGCGGCCGGCGTTACGAGCCGCCTCGACTCGGGTACCCCACTTCTCGTTACCGAGCAGCCAGTCGAACGACTCGGTCTGCAGCGCGAGGAGGTTCGGGACTTCGAGTGGCTCCCGAATGCGGGCGAAGGAAACGCGGTTCGGACCAAGGGCGTTAGCGGAGGCGTTGCGCGAGGCTGCCAACAGGGGTCCTTCCGAAGGCTTGTGGCGGTTGATGCGCGCGCACGCCGGACGATCCGGAATGTCTGGCTGAGGCCCGCCGATGACTATCGGTCGGATCTCCATGTAAGAACGTACGGTGGGGTCCGGGAACACCGAGGTAGCCTCGGACTCCGGCCGCGGAGCACGGACACCGGCACACGGATCGTCAATGGGCAGCGCAAAAGGGCAGTGTAGCCGAATACTACACCGCTGTCCAACCACAGCCCCCGAAGTCAGTCACGACACCACGCAGCATCGCCCCAACGGACGGATCCGTCAAGCCCGGGACGCTGCCGACGAACGGTTCGGGAACCGTGAGAGGCCCCACAGGATGTATGGGGTGTGAGCGGCTCGACATGAGGGAAAGTATCCCCGATTCGACGGTTGCCTGAAAAGTACCCGGAGTCCGTACCGGAGGTGGGCACCGTGGGGTCGGCGCCGCCGTCGGCACGCCCGTTTCCTGCGTTTCGTCTGCCCAGACCCTATACGTCCGGCCTGCGCGCATCGGCGACGGCGGGATGCGGACAAGACGAGAATCACGTTTCGGTCCGACCACTAAGGGGCCGACCTCGGCCCCGCCCGAGTAGCCGCGAAAAGGGCTTCGACGGGCCCCGGTTCGTACCGGCGTGAGCCCGGCCGCCGGATGCCACGCGCCCCTGCGCGCAGCCGCGCCGGTCCACCCGGCCACCACCCGCGACCGGGCGGCCTTTGCAGTCGGGACGGAAACGAGCGAGGGCGGTCACCCCGCAAGGTGACCGCCCTCGTGCATGAGCGCCGCGAACGTGCGGCGCGATCCGCCCGGTCCTACTTGACCGTGACCGTGGCGCCGGCGCCCTCCAGGGCGTCCTTGGCCTTGTCCGCGGCCTCCTTGCTGACGCCCTCCAGCAGCGGCTTGGGGGCGTTGTCGACCAGGTCCTTGGCCTCCTTGAGACCCAGGCTGGTGATGCCGCGGACCTCCTTGATGACCTGGATCTTCTTGTCGCCGGCGGACTCGAGGACGACGTCGAACTCCGTCTTCTCCTCTTCCTCCTCCTCGGCGGCGCCACCGCCGCCGGGGGCCGCGACGACGGCGGCGGCCGGGGCGGCGGCCTCGACGTCGAACTTCTCCTCGAAGAGCTTCACGAACTCGGACAGCTCCAGGAGGGTCATCTCCTCGAAGGCGCCGAGAAGGTCTTCGTTGCTGAGCTTCGCCATGATTGCGGTCTCTCTTTCTCTACCGGCACCCGCGCCCCGCGGCGCGGTGCCGAGCCTGACGCCGGCGCAGGCACGCCGACGCGTCGTGCCTGCCTAGGCTTCGGCGCCCTCTTCGGAGCGCTTGTCGTGCAGCGCCTGCGCCAGTCGCACGGCCTTGAGGGGCAGCGCCTGGAACAGTGCGGCGGCCTGGCCCTGCTTGGACTTCAGGGCACCGGCCAGCTTCGCGAGGATGACCTCGCGGGACTCCAGATCGGCCAGCTCGTTGATCTGCTCGGGCGTCATCGGCTTGCCGTCGATGACACCGCCCTTGATCACGAGCGGCGAGCTTCCCTTCGCGAAGTCACGCAGACCCTTGGCGGCCTCGACCACGTCTCCGCGGACGAAGGCGATCGCCGACGGACCCTCAAGCAGGTCCAGGACCTGCTCGTCCAGACCGGCCTCGGTGGCCGCGATCTTGGTCAGCGTGTTCTTGACGACGCGGAAGCGCGCGTTCTCGCCGAGGTTGCGGCGCAGTTTCGTCACCTGCGCCACACTGAGCCCCCGGTATTCGGTCAGCACAGCGCCCTGCGAACTCTCGAATTCCTCTTTGAGCTCGGCGACCGCGGCTGCCTTGTCCGGCCTCGCCATGGGACTCCTTCCAACTGTGAACGCCGGTCCGGCGGCAAAGGCCCGGCGGCGGGAAGGCGGGAGGCATGAAAAAAGCCCCGGCGCAGGGGCACGGGGCGCGACGGCACGCGTCGCTCGCTCAGCACACCTGCGCGGGCCGCCCATTCGCATGGGACCTTAGGCCACCCGTAGGTGGCGACCGGCGGTCTTCGGCACTCACCAGTCTAACCGACGCGCAGGGCTGCTCTGCGCGGCTGCGGCGCAAGGGGGACGGGAGACGGGCCCCGGCGAGCGGCGCAGAAGGCTCGGCCCAGGAGTCCCCGCGGTGTCGGGACGGTACCGAAACCGTGAAGACCGCCCGCCGTGCGTCCGATTTCTGATGTTCTGTCCTTAGCAGGGGACATAATCCCCTCTGGAGCATCTCCCGCTCACCGACACTGCTCCAGCACCGGCCGACATCGTCGAAGACAAGAAAGCGAACCGTTCGCGTGCAGATCCCCCGACAGCCTCGGACCTCCGCGGCGCTCGCGGCCGCCCTCGTCTCGCTGACCGCCTGCGGCGGGGCCGGCGATGCCTCCGAGGAGGCGCCCGCGAGCACCGCGTCCGCCGAGCCGTCCCCCTCTCCCACGGCCGAAAGCGGACTCGCCGGACTCGTCGACGCTCTCGCCGAGACCACCGCCGAATCCGACAGCTTCACACTCGAAGCCTCCGCCACCCAGCTCGGCACCGACTCCGGCACCCCCTCCGTGACCAGCACCTATCACGTGCAGGGGGCCGATAGCCCCGACCGCGTCACCTCGACCGTGCCGGGCCTGGGCGAGAGGCTTCTGCAGACCATGCGCATGACCGGCCAGGATCCCGGTCTCACCGCGGAGGAGCTGAGCAGTGTAACCATGATCATCGATCCGGACGGCGGCGAGCCGATCATCTCCAACAGCCACGGCGCGTTCCCGGGCGGCACCGAATGGGTGCGCGGCCTCGACGGGGTCCAGGCGCCCCCGCCGCCGCCCCTGGTTCCCGGCGACCTGGCGCCGCTGCTGGAGGAGCTCGCCGACGAGGAACTGGTCGCGGAGAAGGGGTCGGAGAACGTAGGCGGCGTCACCGCCACACTCGTCGAAGGCGAGCTGGAGCAGGCCGAGGTCGAAGGACTCGGACCGGGCCGCGAAACGGTCGAGGGCATGCTGGGCGGCGCGCCCGCGGACGTCGTCGGCTTCTCCGCGTGGATCGGCGAGGACGGCGCACCGGTCCGTGTCGAGGTCGCCGACGCCGAGGTCGAGGTGGCGTTCGCCTTCTCCGACGTCGGCTCCACGTCGTTCGAGATGCCCGGCCAGGAGGAGATCCACCGGCTCTAGCCGCTCCCCCCGCCCGCGGCGGCGGCGATGAACAGCCGAACGCCCCGGCTCCAGACGAGGAGCCGGGGCGTTCGCGGTGCTGCCGTCACACGGCCGCCGTCAGGCGGCGGCGGGCCGGGTGACGTTGGGGTCGACCGGGATGCCCGGACCCATGGTCGTCGTCAGAGTCGCCTTCTTGAGGTAGCGGCCCTTGGCGGCGGAGGGCTTGATGCGGATGATCTCGTCCAGCGCCGCGCTGTAGTTCTCCACCAGCTGGGCGTCGTCGAAGGACAGCTTGCCGATGATGAAGTGCAGGTTGCCGTGGCGGTCGACACGGAACTCGATCTTGCCGCCCTTGATGTCGGAGACGGCCTTGGAGACGTCGGGCGTGACGGTGCCGGTCTTGGGGTTGGGCATCATGCCGCGCGGGCCGAGCACCCGGCCCAGGCGGCCGACCTTGCCCATCAGGTCGGGAGTGGCCACGACGGCGTCGAAGTCCAGAAAGCCCTTCTGGATCTCCTCGACGAGGTCGTCGTCGCCGACGTAGTCGGCCCCGGCCTCGCGGGCCTGCTCGGCGCGGTCACCGGTGGCGAAGACCAGGACCCGGGCGGTCTTGCCGGTGCCGTGCGGCAGGTTCACGGTGCCGCGGACCATCTGGTCGGCCTTGCGCGGGTCGACGCCCAGGCGCAGGGCGATCTCGACGGTCGGGTCGAACTTGACAACGCGCGTCTGCTTGGCAAGCTTCACGGCGTCCTGCGGCGCGTAGAGCTTGTTGCGGTCGACCAGCTGACTGGCTTTGCGATGGTTCTTGCTGCGCTTCACTGCTGCTCCCTGTCGAGAGGTGTGGTGGGGGCCGGCGCTGGGCCCTTCCACGGTTGTGGGGTGAGTGCGGACGCGCCGCCTACTTGATCCGGATGCCCATCGAGCGGGCGGTACCGGCCACGATCTCGGTGGCCAGCTCCAGGTCGTCGGTGTTGAGGTCGGGGAGCTTGGTCTGCGCGATCTCGCGGATCTGGTCCTGGCTCACCGAACCGGCCGACTTGCGGCTGGGGTCGTTGCTGCCCTTGTCGACGCCCGCGGCCTTGAGGATCAGCTTGGGCGCCGGCGGCGTCTTGGTGATGAAGGTGAAGGAGCGGTCCTCGTAGATGGTGATCTCAACGGGGATCACGCTTCCGCGCTGGGCTTCCGTAGCAGCGTTGTACTGCTTGCAGAATTCCATGATGTTGACGCCGTGCGGACCGAGCGCGGTACCGACGGGCGGGGCCGGGGTGGCCTGGCCGGCGGGAAGCTGCACCTTGACCAGCGCGGCGATCTTCTTCTTCGGAGGCATATCGGGTCCTTTGCCTGATCTGCTGTGTGTCGTGGATCCCGAGCGGCCGACCGGCGGGCCGGGCCGCACAGCGCGGAGCATCGGCGTCCGCGGTGGAGGCCACGCCTGCGCCGGGATCCGCGCTCAGGCGTGGGACGCCCCGAGTGCGGCGGCGCAGAGGGGCGCGACGGGGTCCGCCCGGCAAGGGCGAACCCGTCAAGTCTACGCGCAAACGGACGCGCCTGGAGCGGCGTCCGCTCGGCTGGGGCTCCCGGGGGTCCTCAGATCTTGGAGACCTGATTGAAGCCGAGCTCCACCGGGGTCTCGCGACCGAAGATCGACACCAGCACCTTCAGCTTCTGGGTGTCGGCGTTGATCTCGCTCACGGTCGCGGGCAGGGTCGCGAACGGGCCCTCCATCACGGTGACCGACTCCCCGACCTCGTAGGCGACGTCGGAGCGCGGCTCGACCTTCTCCTTCTGCGGCTGCTCGGGCTGCTCCTCGGGCTCGGGCGCGAGGAGGTCGGCGACCTCCTGCAGGCTCAGCGGAGCGGGGCGGTTGGAGAGGCCCACGAAGCCGGTGACGCCCGGGGTGTTGCGGATGGCCGCCCAGGACTCGTCGGTCAGCTCCATGCGCACGAGCACGTAGCCGGGCAGCACCTTTTCGGTGACCTGCTGCCGCTTGCCGCTCTTGACCTCGGTGACCTCCTGAGTGGGCACCTCGACGCCGAAGATGTACTCCTCCATGTTCAGCGACTGAGTACGGCTCTCGACGTTGGCCTTGACGCGGTTCTCGTAACCGGCGTAGGTGTGCACCACGTACCAGTCGCCCGGAAGCAGCAGCAGCTCCTGCTTGAAATCTTCGACGGGGTCGACCCGGGGAGCCGCCTCCTCGTCGCCGGCGGCCTCGTCGGACTCCTCGGCCTCGGCGCTCGCGGACTTTTCGCCCTCGGGCTCCTCGGCGCCGCCCTGCCCGGGCTCGGCAGCAAGCGCGGCGTCGTCTGCGGGGTCGGCAGAGTCGCTGTACTCGGCGCGCTGACCGGCCTCTTCCTCCGACGACTGATCCCGCTCCTCGTTGGGGAGGTCGCCGGGGCTCAGTGGGGACTCGGACACGGCTGCTCTTTCTCTCGTCGGTTGCGCGCTGGACGGCGCACGGGACAGGCGCCGCCGCCGGTTACTGCCAGCTTAGGGGCTCTTCGGACGTCATGGGGCCAGGCGGACGCGGCCGCGCGCCGCGGTTCCCGATACGCGCCGGCGCTACTGGCCGCCGGTGGCCCCCGCCCCGCCGGAGGCGCCCGGGGTGAACTGGCCGTAGAGCCACGTGACGGCCTCGCCGAACCCGAAGTCCAGCAGCGAGACGTAACCGACCATGATGAGCACGAACACGATGACCACGATCGTGTAGGTGATGAGCTCGCGCCGCGTAGGCCAGCGGACCTTGCGGAGTTCGCCGACGACCTGCTTGGTGAAGGTCACCGGACCGGTACGACGCTTGCGCTCCTTCTCCGGCTTGGCGTCCGCGTCAGTCTGTGTCACCTGAGGTCCTTAGGAGTCGACGGTTCGGCTGGACTGTTCCGGCGGAACTGCCTCGATCGAGAGCGCCTTGTGCGCGGGTGCGCGATGCGCCGCATCTCGCCCAAGTGTCCTTTGCAGGGCAGGAGGGACTCGAACCCCCAACCGCCGGTTTTGGAGACCGGTGCTCTTCCAATTGAGCCACTGCCCTTCAGCGGGTATTGCGGTACCCACGATAGTCGCGGATCCGAGTGCTTCGCGCACCGAGCATTACTCGGGCAGCGCTCCGCGCCCGGTGTCCGGACCATCGGTTGCACGAGTGTATGCCCAATCGCGCTGTGGAACCAACCCGAAATCCGCGACGGCTTCGGCAGCGGCCCGCCCGGAGCCCGTTCGCGGCGGCTGCCCGAAACGACTGGCCCGCGCGT
The DNA here is from genome assembly GCF_004323735.1 of Streptomonospora litoralis. Classification (GTDB taxonomy): domain Bacteria; phylum Actinomycetota; class Actinomycetes; order Streptosporangiales; family Streptosporangiaceae; genus Streptomonospora; species Streptomonospora litoralis. The sequence goes on from NZ_CP036455.1 coordinate 4,891,354, forward strand.
GCAAGCATGGTGACATGACTGACCGACCTCGTATCTCCGCACGTATCGGCGGCATCTCCGAGTCAGCGACGCTGGCCGTCGACGCCAAGGCCAAGGCCATGAAGGCGGCCGGGCGACCGGTCATCGGATTCGGCGCCGGCGAACCGGACTTCCCCACCCCCGACTACATCGTCGAGGCCGCGGTGCAGGCCTGCCGCGAGCCCCGGTTCCACCGCTACACGCCGGCCGGCGGCCTGCCCGAGCTCAAGGAGGCCATCGCCGCGAAGACGCTGCGCGACTCCGGCTACTCGGTCGAGCCCGGCCAGGTGCTGGTCACCAACGGCGGCAAGCAGGCCATCTACGAGGCCTTCGCCACACTCCTCGACCCCGGCGACGAGGTCCTGATCGTGGCGCCCTACTGGACCACCTACCCCGAGTCGGTCAAGCTCGCCGGCGGCGTGCCGCGCTATGTGGTCACCGACGAGTCCACCGGCTACCTCGCCTCGGTCGAGGATCTGGAGGCCGCCCGCACCGAACGCACGAAGGTGCTGGTGTTCGTCTCGCCGTCCAACCCGACCGGCGCGGTGTACCCGCCCGAGCAGGTCCGCGCCATCGGGCGCTGGGCCGCCGAGCAGGGGCTGTGGGTGCTGACCGACGAGATCTACGAGCACCTCGTCTACGGCGACGCGCGCTTCACCTCGCTGCCGGTGGAGGTACCCGAGATCGCCGACCGCACCGTGGTCGTCAACGGCGTGGCCAAGACCTACGCCATGACGGGCTGGCGCGTGGGCTGGATCGTGGGGCCCTCCGACGTCGTCAAGGCGGCGGGCAACCTGCAGTCGCACGCCACCTCCAACGTCGCCAACGTGTCCCAGGCCGCCGCGCTGACAGCCGTCTCCGGCGACCTCGCCGCCGTCGCCGACATGCGCGCGGCCTTCGACCGCCGCCGGCAGACCATCGTCCGCATGCTCAACGAGATCCCCGGGGTGCTGTGTCCGGAACCCGAGGGCGCGTTCTACGCCTACCCCTCGGTCAAGGGGCTGCTGGGCCGCGACATCCGCGGGCGGCGCCCGCAGACGTCCGCGGAGCTGGCCGAGGTCATCCTGGAGCAGGCCGAGGTCGCGGTCGTACCGGGTGAGGCGTTCGGCACACCCGGTTACCTGCGCCTGTCCTACGCGCTTGGCGACGCCGACCTGGCCGAAGGCGTGGGCCGCATCCACAAGCTGATCAGCGAGTCCGAATAAGTGCGGGCGCGGCACCGCGGGCCCGAGTAGCCGAGGGCCGCGCCCCTTTCGGCCGCACGGCCCGTCGAGCCGCCGGCGACGACCGCCGCGGCGGTGCCGGAGGATTTCCCGCCGACCTCCGGCACCGCCGTTCGCGTTGAGGCACCCTTGGGACATGGCACGTCCGATCTCCCGGCTTCCCAAGGCCCACCTCCATCAGCACTTCACCGGCTCGATGCGGCATGCGACCCTCGTCGACCTGGCGCAGCGCTACGGCGTGCACCTGCCGCACGCATTGGCGACCGACTGGCCGCCCCGGCTGCGGGCGACCGACGAGCGCGGCTGGTTCCGGTTCCAGCGGCTCTACGACATCGCGCGCTCGGTGCTGCGCACCCCCGAGGCGATGTACCGGCTGCTGAGCGAGGCCGCCGAGGAGGAGCGCTCGGCCGGCTCGGGATGGCTGGAGATCCAGGTCGATCCCAGCGGATACGCCGCCCGCTTCGACGGGCTGACCTCGACACTGGAGCTGATCCTCGACGCGGCCCGCGCGGCCGAGCACGAGAGCGGCGTGGGGATCGGGATCATGGTCGCGGCCAACCGCACCAAGCACCCGCTGGACGCCAAGGCGCTGGCCCGGCTGGCCGCCAAGTACGCCGACCGGGGCGTCGTCTCCTTCGGCCTGAACAACGACGAGCGGCGCGGCCGGGCGCTGGAGTTCGAGGGCGCCTTCCGCATCGCGCGGCGCGCGGGCCTGCTCTCGGCGCCGCACGGCGGAGAGCTGCAGGGGCCGCGCAGCGTGCGGGAGTGCCTGGAGGAGCTCGCCGCCGACCGGGTGGGACACGGGGTGCGGGCGACCGAGGACCCCTACCTGCTGGAGCACATCGCCACCCAGGGCGTCACCTTGGAGCTCTGCCCCAGCTCCAACGTCGCGCTCGGGGTGTTCGACGAGGTCGAAAGGGTCCCGCTGCGCAGACTCTTCGAAGCGGGCGTGCCGGTCGCGCTGGGCACCGACGACCCGCTGCTGTTCGGGCCGCGGCTGGTCGAGCAGTACCGCATCGCCCGCGAGGTGTTCGGCTTCACCGACCCGGAGCTGGCCGAGCTGGCGCGGATGTCGATCCGCGGCTCCGGCGCCCCGGAGGCCCTGAAGAAGGAGCTGCTGGCGGGCGTGGACGCCTGGCTGGCAGCGCCGCCCGACGCGGGGTGAGAGCGGTCGTCGGCGGCGGAGCATCAGCCGGCGAGCGCGCGCACACCCTGGAACACCATCGCCCCGCCGGCGAGGAAGAACAGCAGTGCCGCGCCGATCTGCACGGCACGCTCGGGCAGCCGCTTGCCCAGGACGGCGGCCAGGCCGATCGCCAGCGCGTCGGCTACGACCATCCCGGCCGTGGAACCGATCCATACCGGCACCCAGTCGTACTGAGTGCCCACGGTGATGGTGGCGAGCATGGTCTTGTCGCCCAGTTCGGCGACGAAGAACACCGCGGCGACCGTGATGATCCCCGATCGGATCCGCCGCGAAGCCGCGCGCTCCTCGTCCTTGTCGGTGAGCTCGTCGCCGAGCAGCGTCCACACGCCGAAACCGACGAAGGCGAGCCCGGCGACCAGCGTGATCCAGTCGGTGGGCAGAGCGAACCCCAGCACCTCGGCGATCAGCACGCTGAGTCCGTGCACGGCCACCGTCGCGGCGGTGATGCCCAGCAGGACCGTCGCGGCCCGGTAACGCGTCGCCAGCGACATGGCGACCAGCTGCGTCTTATCCCCCATTTCGGCGACGAATATCGCCCCGGTACTCACCGCGACCGCGAACAGGAAATCCATAGATCTGCCGACCCTCCGTGCTCTGCGCAGACCCGGGCGGATGCGGAAACGAGGCTCCGACCCGGCGTCGCTCCTGCCGGCCCGAAGGTCTCGTCCGCCTGGCCACCGGCGATATAACCGCAGCACAGACCCGCACGGCCGGGCGGACGAGCCGCCAGCGTGTCGACCGTGCGATACCGAGGACTACTCCCCTTCGACGTTTTCCAGATTAACAGGGAAATAGGATCATGCAATTCCTGGGCATTCCGATCGGTTGCCGCAAGAATGGCTAATAGGAAAGTTGGCCGCGCCGAAAACAAAAGGTGCCCGCGCCGTTTTCCAAGGGTGCTCGCGGGGGCGCGAATCCGGACAGGCGGCCCGAAGCCGCCCGCCCGGCTCAGGTGATCCTCTCCTCTGGTCGCATTCGAGGTTCCACAGTGCCCGGCCGCATGGGAGCGACGAACTCAGAGCTCCACGCCCACCAGGACGGGCTCGTTGACCAGGGTCACGCCGAAGGACTTGCCGACCCCGGCGCGGACCTCCCTGGCCAGGGCGAGGAGATCTGCGGTGGTGGCGTCGCCGGGGTTGGTGAGGGCCAGGGTGTGCTTGGTGGAGATCCGGGCCGGGGCGCCGTAGCCGCGGGGGAAGCCCGCGCGGTCGATGAGCCAGGCCGCCGACAGCTTCGCGCGGCCCGCGTCGTCGAGATGGGCGGGCGGGTGCACGTCGGGGCCGAGCAGGTCGGCGGCGCGGCGGGTGAACTCGGCGTAGTCCGGCGGGTCGAGGACCGGGTTGGTGAAGAACGAACCCGCGCTGCGGGTGTCGGGGTCGGCCGGATCCAGCACCATGCCCTTGCCGCGGCGCAGTCCGAGCACGGTCCGGCGGGCCCGCTCCAGCGGCACGCGGGCGCCGGCCTCGGTGTCCAGGGCGCGGGCGACCTCCGCGTAGCGGATGGGGCGGCTCAGCGGCGAACGCGCCAGCTCGAAGACGACCTCGCAGACCACGAAGCGGTCGCTGCCCTTGAAGGCGCTGTCGCGGTAGCCGAAACCGCAGTCGGCGTTGCCCAGCGTGCGCCTTTCGCCTCTGCGCCGGTCGTAGACCACGACCTCGACGATGGTCTGGCTGACCTCCTGGCCGTAGGCGCCGACGTTCTGGATCGGGGTGGACCCCACCCGGCCGGGGATTCCGGAGAGGAACTCGACACCGCTCAGCCCTTCGGCCACCGCCTGCTCGACCAGCGGGTCCCACAGCACCCCGGCGCCGGCCCGGACGCGAACGCGGTCGCCGCCGGCCTCGTGGAAGGACAGCGCGCGCGAGTCCGCGTGCACGACCGTGCCGGGAAAGCCCCGGTCGGAGACGACGAGGTTGCTGCCGCCGCCCAGCACCAGCAGCGCGTCACCCGACGCCTCGGTCTCGGCGACCGCCGCGATCAGCTCCTCGGTGTCGGCTGCGACGCGGAAGCGCGAGGCGGGCCCGCCGAGGCCAAGAGTGGTGTAGTCGGCCAGCCGCACGTCGGCGGCCGTACCGGGCGCGTGGGCCGCCGAGGCGCCGTCTGCGCCTGCGGCGGGTTCGGACTCGGGACGGGACACGGGCAACCCCTGGCTGGTCGGGTGTGGCAGGCCCCCGGCCGCGCGAGCGGGGGCCGCTGGACTCAGGCGAGGCGGACGAGGGCGGTCGAGCGCGCCAGCACCTTGGCGCCGCCGGAACGGGCGGTCAGCGCGATGCGCACCAGGTTGTCGTCGAGCTTCTCCTTGACGACGCCGCTGACACTGATCTCGGCGCCGTTGTCGTCGTCGGGCACCACGACCGGGGCGGAGAAGCGCACCTTGTACTCCACCAGCGCGCCGGGGTCGCCGGCCCAGTCGGTCACGAGGCGTCCCGCCTGGGCCATGGTGAACATGCCGTGCGCGATGACGTCGGGCAGGCCCACGGCCTTGGCGGTGCGCTCGTTCCAGTGGATGGGGTTGAAGTCGCCGGAGGCGCCGGCGTAGCGGATGAGGTCGATGCGGCGGACCGGGTAGACCTGCTCGGGGATCTCGGTGCCGGTTTCGACGTCGGCGTAGCGGACGATGGCGGTCATTCGCTGCTCCCCTGCCCGTTTCCACCCGGCTCGGCGGCGCCGCGCACCACCAGCATGTTCACCGCGGTCAGCACGTGCTCGCCGGCGACGGTGCGCATCTCGCTTTCCAACGTCAGCCGCTCGTTGCCGCCGAGGGTGGCGATGTCGGCGATCCGGGTGACGGTCTCGACGACGTCGCCCGCCCGCAGCGGGCGCCGGTAGGTGAAGCTCTGGTCGCCGTGGACCACCATGGAGAAGTCCAACCGCAACTCCGGGTCGACGACCGCCTGGGACATCCCCTCCATGCCCATGATGACCGGGAAGGTCGGCGGGGCGATGACGTCGTCGTAGCCGGCGGCGCGCGCCGTGTCGGTGTCGACGTAGACGGGGTTGGGGTCACCGATCGCCTCGGCGAACTCGCGGATCTTGCCCCTGGTGACCTCGTAGGGCTGCGGGGAGCGGTACTCCCTGCCCAGGTATTCGCGGTTGATCCCCATCGGCTCCCTCTCACTGTGCTGTACCGCGGCCGAAGCCCCCGCCCGGCGGGACAGGTGGAACACTAATGGCCCAGCGAGCGGGAATGCTCGCTGGGCTGGTGCTCGCGTGCCCGGTGACGCTGGCGCGGCACACCGGAGCCATCCGCCGGGGGCGCCCGGAAGGCGCGGCCGACTAGCGGGTCTCGCGGTGCTCGCGGTGCTGCCGGCAGTTCGGGCAGAACTTCTTCAGCGAGAGACGGTCGGGGTTGTTCCGACGGTTCTTGCGCGTGATGTAGTTACGGTGCTTGCACTCCTGGCAGGCCAGGGTGATCTTCGGCCTGACGTCAGTGACAGCCACGTCGGAGTGCCTTTCTCGCTGGTAACAGTGGACACAACTTCAGAACCCGCGCAGCGCCCTGCGCTGGCAGGGGCGACGAGGGCAGTAGCGGAGGCCGGACTCGAACCGACGACACAACGATTATGAGCCGTTTGCTCTGCCAACTGAGCTACTCCGCCGTGATCCCGGGCAGACCGGGTACCCAATCAGAATACCCGAACCCGGGACGGACCGGGGAACTCAGGTCCCTCCGGCCTGTCCCACCTGAGCGGTTCGCAACCTCAATCAAGTGGTGGAGCCCCTTTACGGAATCGAACCGTAGACCTTCGCCTTACCATGGCGACGCTCTGCCGACTGAGCTAAAGGGGCGCGCCTGCGCGGGGCCCCCGGGGGTTCCCGCCGTTCGCGTTGGTGATGACTATACAGGGATCCGGGGGTGCTCTGCCAAATCGGATGCCGCGGCGGTGCGGCGGCTCACGCCGGCCCCGGAAACGGGCCCGGCTCGGAGCCGTAGCCGGCGCCCCGCCACGACCCCTGGTCCGCGGTCGGCGTCCAGGTGCCGCCGCCCGCCGCCGGGGACGCCGGGGGCTGCGCGCCGGCCTGGGCAGGCTCCGCGCCCGCCTCGCCGGTGCGCCCCGACTCCGCGACCCAGACGTTGGACATGGCGTCGCGCTGGATGCGGCGGATGTCGGCGGGCAGTCCGAGCCGGTGCAGGGCGTCCGGCAGCCGGGTGTCGTGTGTGAAAACCACCAGCTGGCGGTGCCGCCCCACCTCGGCCAGGACCGCCGCCAGCCCTTCGACCGTCTCGGTGTCCATCGCCTGCACCGGGTCGTCCAGCAGCAGGAACCCGAACGGGTTGTCGGGCACCATGGTCCGCGGCAGGCAGATCGACAGCGCCAGCGCCTGGAACTCGCCCTGGCTGAGCAGGCCGGGCGCGTTGCCCTCGTTCTCCGTGCCGTCCACGGCCACGTCGACGGCGACGCGCCTGCGCGCGCCCCGCCCCACCAGGCGCAGCGCCTCCAGGTCGATGCGGCGCTCCTGGCGCAGCCGGTGCCAGACCTGCTCGGCGTGGTAGGCCAGCGGCCGCAGCCGTTCGGCGCGGATCTCCCGGGCGATCGCGCTGAACCAATCCAGGGCCCGCTCGGCGGGGCCCAGTGTCTCGTCCGCGCTCACCGCCGCCCGTGCGTCGCGGACCCACGCGCCGAGCTGCTCGGCGAGGTCGGCCCAGCCGTCGTCGGGATCGTCGAGCTTCTCTCCCGCGGCCTTGCGCGCCGCGATCGCGGTGGACCGCAGCCGGCGCCCCACCGTCTCGATGTGCTCGGCGAGCCGGGTCAGGTCGCCGATCTCGGTGCCGGCCTCCCACTCGGCCCACACGCGGCCGAGCTCGCTGTCCGGCGGCAGCCACGACGGCATCGGCGCCATAAGAAAACGCGCCTGGTCACGGGCGTTCTCGGCGCGCTCGTAGGCGGCCGCCGCGTTCGCGGCGACCGGCTCCAGTTTGCGGATCTCCGCGCGGGCGCGCTGTTCCCAGTCGGAGCCGAGGGCGCCGCCCGAGCCGCAGGTGGGGCAGTCGGTGTCGGAGGGGTGGCGCTCGTGGTGCTCCAGGGCGCGGTTCAGCAGGTCCACCACGCCCCGGGCGCGGTCGCCTTTGGTGCCCGCCGCCATGGCCAACTCCATCGCCGCACCGCGCAACTCGTTGACGACATCGGTGAGCAGGCCGCGCTCGGGCACCGACAGGCGGCGCAGACGGCGCAGCACCACGTGCTGACCGGGGTCGGCGGGCCCGTCGTCGGCGGCGAGGGAGGCGAGCCTGTCGAGGTCCAGGGACTCCGCCCCGAGCAGGTCGGCGGCGGTCTGGGCGCGGCGGTCGCCGCTCGCCCGCAGCCGCTGCACGAGGTAGCCGTGCTCGTGGCCGGGACGGTCGCGCTGCTTGGTCAGCCGGTCGCAGGCTTTGGCCAGGCGCCGCTCGGCCTCGGTGAGGTCGGTCAGGCCCAGCAGCGCCGTGAGCGTGTCGTAGAGCTCGGCGGCGCGGCCGGTGACGGCGCGGCCGAGCTCGTCGTAGGAGAGGAACGGGCGGTAGCGGGCCAGCTCGGGGTCCCATCCCCAATTGCGCAGCCGCGACACGGTGCCGTCGGGCGAGATCACCTCGCCGCGCGCCGAGCGCACGCTCTCACCGGTCCACGTACGGGTCACGCGTGTCGGTCCGGGGTCGCCCGCCAGGTGGATGCCGACGGTGATCTCGGTGCGATCGTCGAAGTGCAGGTTGCGCCAACCGTCGCGCCACCCGGCCGGCATCGCGTCCCAGCGCAGGTTGCGCCCGGTCAGCGCGGCCTCGGCAGCCTCGGCGAAGCTGGACTTGCCCGATCCGTTGCGGCCCACGATGACCGTCAGCCCGGGGCCCGGGTGGAACTCCAGCGCGCTGGACCGCCCGATGCCGCGGAAGCCCTGCACTTCGATCCGGCTCAGGAAGCTGCGGCGCGAGTGGGCCGCCGCGTCCGGGGCCGCAGCGTCGCCGGCGTCGGGAACCGCATCGGGGACCTCCTCGCCGCGGGCGCAGGCGGCCGTGGCGTCATCGCCATGCAGCGCCGCCATCACCCACCGGCGGGCCGCCGGTTCCAGCCCGGAGTCGGCCAGGCGGTCCAGGAGCGAACGCGCGGCCACCGCACTGCTGTCGTACCGGCGCGGGGCAGCGCCGGTGGAGGTCGCAGGACCCGTCGTCACTGTCGTCACCACACCCGCTCAATTGTTGGCCTCGCCCTGCAGAGTAGGACAGGACGGGTCAAAGCAGTAGCGCTAAGCCGTGTTTAAGGAGTCTGGATCGGTCCGGCTCCCATGGGCGGCCGGGCCGTGCGGCTCGGCTCCGCTACGCCGACTTGCCCTTGGCCTTGCCCCCGGCCGGGCGGCGGGCTGAAGGATGGGGAGCAGCGGGCACCGGGGACGATGACGGGCCGGGGCCCGCAGTCGAGGGAGCGGGCACCGCCGGTGGCGGTGCGTGGGGAGGGGCGGCGAGGGCGCCGCGGGGTGGCGCCCTCGCCCAACGGGTCGGGTGCCCGCCGGTGGCGCGCCCGACGAGGCGGCGACGGCAGCAATGGGACCGGGGGCGCAGGTGTCGGTTTCGGTGGCCTGTGGTGGCCCGCCCGGCGAGGGGCGGTGCGGGGCCGGAAAGGGGACGTGTGTCCGTTATGTCGCAGAGCGGCGGGACGATCGTGGCCGTATGACGAATTCCAGTCGGCGTTTTTGGGATTTTCGCCACGATCCCCGCGGCCGCCCCCGGAACGTCGGTCATAGCGGGCGCGGGGGCGGGGAGGCGCCGCCGCCGTGTTCCGGCCGGGCCCGCGCGGGCAGGCAGCCGCGCGGCGGGGCGCGGTCGCGGGCGCCCGCACGGCCCGAAGGTGCGCCGGATCGGGGGGCGGGGGCGACGACACGTCGCTCGTGGCGCCCCGGCGTCGCCTCCGGTTGCCCCACCCCCCGATGAGGCCGACTTTTGGGGGCCTATGCCCGTTTTGCGCGCGGCCTCGGCGGGCGCGCTGGCCACGAGACGCACGAAAAGTTGACCCCCGGGGGCTGTTTTCGCGCCATTCAGCGCACCTCGTGCGCCGTCGCCGCCGCGGCGCGGGCGCGGGCCCACTGGAGACTCGGGCATTGGTGGACAAAACACCCCATGTTGTTTCGTATCGCGGAATGATCGTGCGAGGACGATGCCTCGGGGTGGTACCGAGGCGGATGCCGCCGCACTTACGTGCATCTCGTGGCCCCGATCCGGCTGCATGACCGCCGCCGACCGCCCCGCGTCGGGCCCGCGCCGACAATCGAGCGGCGATCCCCGGGCTCGACCACCCACTGCCAGGGCCGGTGACCACCGCCCCGACCACCCCAGGCCCGGCCTTACCGGCGTCGCCGCCCCCGTCGGCCGCCGCCACCGGCGAGCACCCGACCCGACGACCGCAGGCCCGGCCATCCGCCGCCGTCGCCGCCGCTTTTCAGTCAAGACCACCCGCCACCCGGCAGACCAACAAGGCCGCCCAGCAGACCGGCGTTCTTAAACACGGCTTACCCGTCGAATCGGGTGGGGGCGGTTCCGCGGCTCCAAGCGCCGCGGGGCGGGTGCCGCCGGCCGGCGGAGGCCCTTGCGGTGCCGGTGCGCAGAGCTGTGCATGCAAGCGGCGAGCGGGGCGGTTGGGAGCGGGATGCGGTGTTCCGCTCCGTTCGGCCCGGAAAGGACGGGTGACGCCTCGCGTCGGCGACTATGCGGGAGACGGAGACGCTGTCCGGCCTGCGCAGCGGAGTCTCACCGCGTGCGCAGCGCGTCCACCATCTTGATCCGGCCGCCGGTACGCAAGATGGCGTTGGAGTAGATCCGGCCGCCCAGTGCAACCAGCCCCGCCAGCAGCAGCAGCGCTAGAACGATGGAGAGCGCGGTCTGCCAGACCGGGACCTCGCCGAGCGCGGCGCGCAGCGGCATCATCACCGGGGAGAAGGGCGGGATCACCGAAAGCGCCTCTGCGGCTCCCAGTTCGAGCGGGTTCTTCGTGACGAGGTAGACACCGACGACGAACGGCACCCCCAGCAGCGCCAGCACCGGCTGCACGGCGGGTTGGACGTCCTCCTGGCGGGAGACCAGCGCTCCGGAGGCTGCGAGCAGCGTCGCGTAGAGAAAGTAGCCGAGCACGAACCAGATCAGCGCGGACGCGGCGGCGCTCGTAGCGGTCGCAGGGACGGAGTCGAGCCGGCCCGTCGCCGCCAGTGCTCCCAGACTTGCCAGGACGATGACCGCGAACTGCAGCATGCCCACGGCCCCGATACCGATGATCTTGCCGAACATCAGGTGCCATGGGCGGATGGTCGACAGCAGCAGCTCGACGATGCGGCTCGCCTTCTCCTCGACGACCCCCTGGGCGACGTAAATGCCGAAGACGACGAGGAAGACGTACAGCAACCCCACGGCCACGAGGCTGAGGAAGAGGCGGTCGCCGACGCCGGACCCCCCCGGTTCCAGGTCGCGCACGTCCGCGGTGGCCGACATCGCGGCCCGCACGCCGCTCGTGTCGGCCTCGACCTCCGCCAGCGCGGCCTGCGTCCGCTCCGCTCGCACGACGCGGTCCAGGAGCGCCTTCAGGCCGGGGTCGATCCCTCCGGCCACAACGACTTCCAGTCCGTCCGGGGTCGTGGTCAGCAGGGCGTCGATGTCGCCGTCGCGTACCCGGTCCGCCGCGAGTGCGGGGTCGGGGCTCTCACGCAGATCGAAGTCGGCCTGTGCTGCGCCCGTTGCCGAGCGGACCGCGTCGAGGTAGCCGCGGGCTTCGGGAGCGGCGGCGACCACGTAGCGTTCCTGCTGGCCCTGGAGCTGGAAGAAGAACGCGCCACCGCCGATCAGCAGGAGCAGCACAAGGGTGCCGATCACGTAGGACTTCGTCTTCAGCCGGGTGGTGATCTCGCGCTCGGCGACCAGGAATACCGCGGCCCAGTTGCCCGGTCGGCCGCCGACCGGCGACGCGGCGCTCATTCGCTCTCCTCCCCGTTCACGGCGGTGCGGAACAACTCGGCAAGGGTCGGACGCAGCGGGACGAACTCACCGACCGGCCCACTGCGCATCGCCGCCGCGAGGACCGCCTGCTCATCGGCGCCAGGTGCGAGCTCGACACGGACACGGTCACCGGAGGCGCCCAGAACGGACACTCCGTCCAGCTCGTCGGCCCATCCGGTGGGGCCGCCGGCGATCTCGATCTCGAAGCGCCGACGAGAACCGTCGCGCAGTTCGCCGACCGGCCCGCAAGCCACCATGCTTCCGGCACGAACGATCCCGACCCGGTCGCACAACCGCTCGACCAGGTCGAGCTGGTGGCTGGAGAAGATGACGGGTACGCCGGCGGCGGCCTTCTTCCGCAGCACCTCGCTCATGACGTCCACGGCCATGGGGTCGAGTCCGGAGAACGGCTCGTCCAGGACGAGGACCTCCGGGTCGTGGATGAGGGCGGCGGCGAGCTGAACCTTCTGCTGGTTGCCCAGGCTGAGGTCGTCGAGCTCGTCGCGGCGGCGCTCGGTGAGCCCGAACCGCTCCAGCCACTCGTCGGCCGCGGCGCCCGCGGCCCGTTTGCGAATGCCGTGCAGCCGCGCCAGGTACATCAGCTGGTCGCGCACGCCCATCTTGGGGTACAGCCCCCGCTCCTCCGGCATGTAGCCGATGTCGCGGCGGGTTTCGAGACCGATGGGCTCACCGCGCCAACGGACCTCGCCGGAGTCCGCGGCGAGCACACCGAGGATGATCCGCATCGTGGTCGTCTTGCCCGCGCCGTTGCCGCCGACGAAGCCGAAGATGCCGCCCTCGCCGACGTCGAAGGTCATCTCGCGCAGGGCGTGCACGTCGCCGTAGCGCTTGCTGACCCGGTCGATCTGGAGGTCCTTCCCACCCACAACCCTCACCCTTTGGATCTACGTGCCTTCGCGATGGACAGTACAGCGTTGTGTTGTGAAAACACAACATTAAAGCAGGCAGACCATTCCATTCTTCAGTCGGATGCGCACGCGGACATGGCGACATGCCCGGGACGCGCCAGGCGGGCCCTACCGGATCGATGCGCTCAGCGCGCGGGCTCCTCCGCCGTCGACCAGCGGGCCCGGGGCGGCCGCGTAGTGCCCACGCCCCGTGCCGGTCGGCGCAGGTGGCGCTGCGCAGAGCCGAGCCGCACGGGAGTGCGGCGCGCGGCGGCTGTGCGCCGGGGGGACTCCCCGGCTCAACAGCGGAGGCTGCGCCGCCGAGGGCGCAGCGCGACCCGCGCCGTCCGGGCCGGGCGAGAGCGAACGACGGGGCCGCGCGCCATACGCGACGGAACGGGATCCTCCGATCGCGCGGGACACGCACCGCAGGACTCCGTGAAGTGGACTCCGTCAATACCTGCGGGGCCCTGCGGCACTCCGCCGACGGCTCATGCCGCGTCGAGGTCGTCCGGCTCCTCTTCGGGCGCCGTCCAGGCGAAGGCGACCGTCGGCGCGGCGGCCGCCAGGCCGACGGCGACCAGCAGCAGCTGGGCCCCCCGCACGACGTCGCCGGGATCGACGTGCGAGACCACCACCAGGTAGATCGCGACGACCGCGCCGCTGATCAGCGCGGTGTAGTAGCCCAGCGCGAGGTACCGGGCACGGAAACCGAGCTCCCGTTCGTCCAGGCGGTCGGCGGGGCCCTCCGCGATGCCCCGCGTCATCAGCCGCAACGCCACCGAGGGCACCAGCCAGACGGCGTACATGACCCACCAGGCGTCGCCGATACCGGCCTGCTCGGACAACAGGGCACTCAGCACAAGCGCCGCGAACACCAGCGCCCAAAACACGGCGACCGCGCGCCGCGCGCTGCGCCCCCGCCATGCGGGTCGCTCCTGCTCCATCCCCACTCCAGACGATCGGTCCCGCTCGGCACCCGCGTGCCCGCCCGGATGCCGCGACATCACCGCCTGTCCTCCCGGTCCCCGTACACCGATGTGGACAGCGGCGCGAACGGCTTCCTGCTGAAGACGGCTTCGACGGGGAGCCCGAACACGTCGCAGATGCGAAAGGCCAGGTCGAGACTCGGGTAATGGTCGCCGCGCTCCAGCGCCCCGATGGTTTGCGGATTGACGTCGACCATCGTCGCGAGCTCCGCCCGGCTGATACCGCGCTCGGCACGCAGTACACGCAACCGGTTGTAGATAGGCAGCTTCTCGCCGTTACGCACCGGGCTCATACAGTCGATTATTGCATAAACCCAACACTTGAACAAGTTCACCCAAGCCCATCGAAGGCCGTGGACAGTTCCGGGGCTCACACCCCCACGAGCCTGCGCCTGCTGCCGTCCCAGGTGAAGTGCAGGGTCGCGATGCCGGGCACGGCGGGATCGCGCAGGCACTCGTAGATGTGCAGACTCGGCACACTGGCGAAGCAGCCCCACACGCGCTCCGAAGTGAGCACGAAGTCCAGGTCGAGCTCGACAAGCAGCCCCAGCAGGCGGCCGTGGGTCGGCTCGTCGACCTTGGCGAACGCGTCGTCGAGCAGGATCAGGCGCGGCGCGGCCGGCGCCTGGGCGGCCAGAGAGCCGAACTGGGCAGCCGCGGCGGCGAACAGCACCAGGTAGGCGACCACGCGCTGCTCGCCCTGGCTGAGCGCGGTGCGGTGGCTGAGTCGGCGCTCGCGGTCGGGGTGTGCCGCGTCGGTCACATAGACGGTGAAGGCGAACCAGGAGCGGTAGTCCAGCGCGGCCCGCAGCTGTGCTCCGCCGGTGGCGGTCGGGTCCAGACGGCGGATGGCTTCGATGCACCGGCGCAGCGCGTCGCGCAACCGGGTGCTCTCGACGCGGGTGCGCTGCTCCGGGGGCCGGGCGAGCAGCGGCACGACCGCCTGGATGTCCTCATCGGCGTCGGGGGCCAGCTGCCAGTCCAGACGCACGCCAAGGCCCTGGGAGGTGGTGATGTCGCCGAGCACGTCGTTCATCGTGGAGATGAGCGCGCGGGCCTCCTCGATCTGCTGCCGCAGGTGGCCGGCCAGCTCGCCGAGCAGGTGGCGCTCGAACGCCTCCTCCTCGCGCAGCAGAGCCGCCTCCTCGGCGGCGGCCACGGCCTCGTCCAGGTGGCCGGCGTAGGCGGTGATGTCGTGGCTGCCGTCGTCGCCGTGCACGGTGAGCCGCTTGACGCCGGCGGGTTCGGTCAGCTCCGTCCAGGCACCGATGGCGTCGCCGGCGGAGAGCAGGCTGTGCAGCTCCTCGCGGCGGCGCAGGATGCCGCTGTCGTCCAGCTCGCTCTCGGCGGGCGCGTCGAGGCCGCTTTCCAGCGCCGACAGCAATGCGTCCAGCGCGGCGACGCGCTCGGCGAGGAGGTCGTGGTCGGCCTCCTGCGGATCGGCGGAATCGGCCGCGTCGGTGCCCTCTTCGGGACTCGTGTCTTCACCGGTTGCCCGGGTTCCGGCGGGAGCGGCGGACGGGGCGAGGTGGGCGGCGAGCCGCTCCAGTCCGGCGGCGGCCAGCAGCGCCGCGTCGGCGCCGCCGCCGTCGTCGTCACGGGTGAGCATGGCGCGCAGCACGTCGCCGGCGCCCAGGGCGCGGCGGGCCTGCTCGGCGCGTTCGAGTACGGCGGTGTCCAGGCGGGTCTCCGCGGCGACACGATCGTCGCGGGCGCGCTGGGCCTCGCGCTCGACTTCGGGCAGCCGCGCGGCGGCCTCGTCCATCCGCTCGCGCACCTGGTCGACGGCCGTGGAGATCTGCTCGGGCGCCGCGGTGCGGGCCCGGTCGGTCAGCTCGATCTCGCGCCGCACCGTGATCATGTCGCTGATGGCGGCGGTGCGGGAGTCCTCGGCGAGGATGCGCCCGGAGCGGGCGTCCTCCCAGGCCGCGGTGTGTCCGCGGTAGTCCTCCAGCAGGACGGCGAGGCTCTCCAGGTCGCGGTGGCCGGCGGCCAGCTCGGCGCGCAGCCGCTGCAGGGCGGTCCGGGTGGCGGCGAGGTCGTCGGCACCGGTGGGCAGGCCGTGCCGCTCGGCCGGCTCGGACAGCGCGGAGCGGCGGTCGAGCGTGGTCTCGCGGGCCCGGGCCAGCTCGTCGCGGGCCGCGTTGTGCGCCCGCTGAGTCTGGGCCAGCCAGGCGCGCGCGTTGTCCAAAGCGGACCAGGCGGCCAGGACGCCGGACGGGTCGGGCAGGGCCCGGTCGGTCTCGACGAGCGAGGCGTGCTGGCGTTCGATGTCGCCGCGGCGCTCCCCGGCCTCGGCGAGCAGCGCCTCGGCGATCGCTATGCGCCGGTCGATGTTGGCCAGGTGGCGGTCGCTGGTCTCCGCGCGGGCCTCCTTGCCGATGTACTCGGCTCCGGACTTGCTGTGCGCGCCCGAGGCGGCGCCCAGCCGCCAGCGGCCGTCCAGCGAGACCGCGCTGGCCACGGGTGGAGGGCTGTCGCGGCGGTGGCGGGGCTCGGGCTCCTCTTCTCCGGGGGGCGGAAGCAGCCCGATGGAGTCCAGCAGGGCCGACACCGCGCCGGCGGTGATGCCTCCGGGCAGGTCGTCGGCCGGTGCGAGGACTTCGCGCAGGCTGCGTCCCTTGACCGGGCGGCCGGGCGCGAGCAGCAGGTCGCGGGTCATGCCGTCGGTGAGCGAGCCGTCGGCGGCGATCCAGCCGGACAGGACGCCGCAGGCCTCAAGGGCGGCCTCCAGCCCGGCTTCTTCGTCGGACGACAGGCCGGAGGCGAAGTCCACGGCGAGGTAGAAGGGTGCGCCGGCGGCCTCGTCGCGCCCGGCCGTGGCCCACACCGGGCGCTCGGGCGCGATGTGGCCGGAGGCGGCGCCGCGGCGCTCGGAGAGCTCGTCCAATTCGGTGGACAGCTCCCGCTCCTCGCCCACGGCGGTGTCGCGGCGGGTGCGCAGCTCCCGCAGCAGCGGGTCGACGACGCCGTGCGCGTGGCGGGCGACCCGTTCGGGCACGTCGGCGTCGAGGACGCGCAGGCGGTCCTCCAGCGGCAGCTCGACCAGGGACTCCAGTTCGGCCAGCTGCGCGCCGAGATCGGCGTCCGGGGCGTTCTCGCGCAATCGGGCGCACCACCCGCGCACGCGCTCGGTGTAGTCGGCGCTGGCCGAGCGGACGGCGTCGATGGCGGTCTGCTCCCGCTCGCGGGCGCGCTCTAGTGCGGCGTCGGCGGCCTCGGCCTCGCCGGTCAGGGCCGCCTGGCGCTGTTCGGCGTCCTGCCGCTCGCCGGCGCGGTCGAGGAGGTCGGCGACGGCTTCCTCGCGTTCGGCGGCGGCCGCGTCGGCGGAGGTGAACAGGTCGTGCAGCTCCGCGAGGCGGTTGCGCAGGTCGGCGACGTCGACGCCGGATACGGGATCGCGCTCCACGGCCTGCTCCAGGCCCTCCAGGTTCACCCGTGTGACGCTCTCCCGCGGGGCGAGGGTGGTCGGGACGGGGTGGGGCACCTGGCCCAGGCCCGCGGGATCGGCTCCGGCGGCGCGGGCGGTGGCGCACAGCTGCTCGTGCAGGCCGCCCAGGCTGTCGAGGGAGCGTTCGATCGCGGCGATGTCGGCGCCGATGCGGTGTTTGGCCTGCTCCTCGTTGCTGATCGCGTAGCCCGCGGCCCCCGAGGCGGCTTCGGCGGCGCGGATGTAGGCGGAGACGGCGGCGTCGCGCGCCTGCTGCTCGAAGTCGGAAGCCGCGTCGGGGGCGTCGCCGCTCTTGGAGAGGGTCGCGGTGTCGGAGGCCGCGGTGTCGCGGGTGCGGCGCAACCGGTCGCGCTCCTCCTGGACGGCGCTCTCGGCGGTAACCAGTTCCTCCAGCTCGCCGGTGAGCCGGTCGACCTCGGCGTCGCGGCGGCGGTGGGCGTCCACCTGCTCGCGGACCTGCCCGGCCTGGATGCGCAGGGTCCGGTGCAGGTACCCGCGGTAGTCGGCGAGGAAGTCGCCGACCTGTTCGCGCGCGGCTCGCAGGGCCTCCAGCCGGGCGCGGGCCTGCTCCAGGTCGGTGATGTTGCGCGCCATCTCGTCCAGGACCGTCTCGTCCATGGGCGGCAGCGCCTCGGCGAGCACGGAGACGAGTTCGCCGGCCTCCAGGCGCTCGCCGATGGTGGGGCGGCGCAATCGGTACAGCAGGTGGATGAGGTTGCGGTAGCGCACCGGATCGTCGATGCCGAACAGTTCGCGCATGACCCGCGCCCGGTAGTTGACCGGCGTGTCATAGCAGTTCTGCGGGCCGACCTCGGTGCGCAGGCGGTCGACGGGCATGGGGCGGCCGTCGGAGACCAGGCGCAGGTCGGTGCCCAACTCGCGTTCGGTGATGAAGAACACGCTGCGGGCGTCGGATCCGGGTGAGGCGGTGACGGCGGCGCCCAGGGTGATGCGTCGGGGGCCGGGCGTCTCGGCCTCCGCGGTGCCCTGCGCTGTGGCGGCGGCGGTTTCCGCGCGGGTGAACTCCACCCACAGGTAGCCGAGTGTGGCGGTGGGGCCGTCGTCCTCGGCGGCGCCGTCCGGAGCGGACGCGGTCTCGGCGGCCGGGTCGGCAAGGGGGTCGTCGAGGGCCGCGGCGCCGTCACCGCCGGGGCCCTCGTGCTCCTGCGCACCGGCGCCCGCGGAAGGCGTCCGCCCCCCGGTGGAACCGCCGCCGCGGCCCTCCAGCAACAGCCACCGCAGGCTGGTGCGGCTGCTGCCGGTCGTGTCGAGCCGACGGGCGTCGCCGTCCAGCAGAAACGGCAGCAGCATCTCCAGTGCCTTGGACTTGCCGGCGCCGTTGCGGCCGCGCAGCAGCAGGCGGCCGTCGGCGAAGTCGAACACGTGGTCGTCGTAGTGCCAGACGTTCTGGATGCCGGCCCGGTTGAGGCGGTAGCGGCCCGGCGACGCCGGTGCGCCGCCCTCGCGGGCATCGGCACCGGGGTCGTCGGCCTGGGAGTCGGCGGCCGCGCCGCCGGAGGAGGCGGCGGCCGACGTGTTCGCGGGCGGCTCGACGGGACCGGTGTCGCCGAGCAGGTCGCCGGCGGGCACGCCGCCCTCTCGGGAGGTGTGCCCCTGCTCACCGGCGTGGGTCGCGGCGCCCTCCTGGGACGCTGCTGCGCCGGCCGGTGGGGACTGCTGGGCGCCGATGGCGCCGCCCGGCTGCTCGGTGCCGTCGCCGGCCGGCGACGGCTCCGTCCGCCCGTGGGCGTTGGCGACGGTCATCGCCCGTCCTCCGCTCTGTACCGTCTCGCGCCGCGCCTCCGGATTCTCCGGTGACGGGCGATCCTGCCATTCTTCCGGATGGTGCGAGTGCGCCGGGTGTGCTCCCGCCTCGGTCAAGTGGGGCACCCGGTCGTCACAGGGGACTCGCCGGTTCTTCCTCCGCGCCCGGCGAGGGGCCGTGGCCGGTGGGCGCCGATCCGGCGGGCGGGGTCCCGCCGCCGGGGGCGTCGGCGGGACGGCCGCCGTAGCGGGCGGCCGCGGCCCGCAGCCGCCACCCTGCGCGGTCGCCGCTCGCCGGATCGGGGTGGTGCAGCATCCCGGTCTCGTGCAGCAGTCGCAGGGCCCGGGCCGTGAGCGTATCGGGGTCGGGCTCGTGGCGCAGCGCCGACCGGGCCCCGTGGCCGGGGCGGGCGTCGGCGGCGTGCACCCGGGCGAGCTCGGCGGTCAGCACATCCTCGGGCACCTCCACCCCGCTCTGCGGCACCGCGCCCGGACGCAGCCGGGCCACCAGGTTCTCCAGCAGCAGCAGGGCGGCCTGACCGACGGGGTCGGCGCTGGGGAACGCGGTGACCCCCTCGGCGGCGGCGTCGCCGGGCATGATCAGCGCGATGCCCTCGGCGCGGATCTCGGCGTCGCAGCCGAGCAGCTCGCCGAGTTCGGCCACGGCCCGCCACTGGTGGGTGGCCAGCCGCCTGCGCTGGCGCTCGGAGAGATCGGCGCGGTAGAGCACCGCGGTCTCGGCCAGTGTGCGGCGCAGCGCGACCTCTCCGGTGTCCTCGCTCGCGGGGTCGGTGGTGTCGTGGCCGTCGACGAAGGCGCGGGCGTCGGCGGTCGCGTGCGGCGGGTGGGCCACCACGCGGCGGACCACGGCGTGGTGCACATTCAGCCGCACCTGCTGTGCGGGGTCGTCGGCGTAGTCGGTCAGGCCGCCTTCCCGCTCTTCGGCGACGGCTCCCCACGCGCAGAGCTTGCGCAGCGCGACGCTGAAGGCGCGGCGCTCCCCCGATCGCTCGCGGGGGTCGAGCGCGAGGCCCGCCTCGTCGGCGGCCGCTGCGACGTCGCCGGCCAGCCGGGACAGCGTGATGGGCGAGGGCGCCTCCACCAGCACCGCGAGGCACAGCGCGAGATAGGTATAGGCGCGGGGGGTGAAGTACGCGCCGCTGGGGCGGCTCAGGGGGCGGGCGGCGGCCCGCACCAGGCCGGTCTTGGCCAGCCGGGCGTGATCGGCGGCGACGGTGAGATCGTAGCCGAGAACACGGCGGAAGCGCTGGATGAGCCAGTCGGAGTGCGCGCGGATGAGCGCGAAATCCTCGGGATGGGTGCGCTCGGTGACGATCGGGTCGGCCAGCAGCCGCCGGGCGGCGGCCTGGCGCTCGCCCGTGAGGGCGATGTCCTCCGTGGACGTCACGGTCGTCGCCACCTCCTCCGTCGCTGTGGGTCGGTCGGTCGGGGACGCCTCCCACCCTCGCGGTGCGGGGACGGGCGTGCGGTCGGGCGGCCCGCGCACCGTCGGTGCCGGGGCCGGGCCGGTGTCAGGCTTCGCGGGCCAACGGCAGGGCGATGCCGGACGGCGGTGTGGTGCGGTTGTCGGGATCGGCTTCGGAGGCGGTCTGCGGATCCCCGGCCACGGAGAAGGTGGTCACCTGCAGCCGCAGGCCGTCGAGGCTCAGGTCGCCGCCGGAGCCGCGCAGCGTGATGGACGCCTCGGGGTCGTGGCGGACGTTCAGGCGGACGCCGAGTTCGAGGTCGCCGACCGAGACGGGGCGGCGGGTGGCGTCGCCGGAGCCCAGCGCGGCGGTGAGCAGTTCCATCAGGACCTCCAGGGCGGGATCGGAGAGCCGGATGCGGGAGTCGCCGCCGGTCGCCTCGGCCAGGACGCGGCGCAACTCCTGAGCGGCTGTGCGGCGCCAATGAGCGGAGGACTCGGCGGCGTCGCGCAGCCGGGAGCGCTGCGCGGTGTGGTCGCGCACGGGGTCCGCGGGCAGCGCGCTCGACAACCGCGCGGCGGCGACGCTGGCCAGCGGCGCGTCCCACCAGCTGACCGTTGCGCCGGCGGGCTCGTCGCAGGGGCCGCCGAGGTGGGTGGCGGCTTGCGTCCCGAAGGCGGCGGTGCAGATCTCGTCGGCCGATCGGGCATCGGCGTTCTCGAACCAGGCGGCCAAGCGCAGCAGGGCGGCGCGGCCGTGCCGGGGTACCGGCCCGTCGCCGGAAGCGCGTCCGTCGGGCAGCCGTTCCCGAGGGCCGGCGGCACTCGCACTCGGGCCCACCGTCCGCACCTGTTCCGCTGAGACACCCACAACTCAGCAGACTAAAGACCCCTGGCCACCGTCGCGGCCGGAACGGGGGTGCGAAAGGCCGGAATCGGAGCCTGTCCAAGCTGATGACCTGCGATTATCGCGCATCGGTAATTCTTGGCGCGCAGTCGCCGCCGAGGCGGCCGCGCCGGGCCGCCCGAAGGCGCGATCACCACGCCGAGGGCAGGGTGAGCCGGCCCGAGTCGACGTCGCGCAGCCTTCCCCGCATCTCCTCGGGGATGTCGCCCATGCCCGCGAAGGAGTAGTCGGTGTAGAAGGCGGTGCCGTCGATCGTCTCGGTTCCGCTCAGCTCGACACTGACGGCGAAGGGCTCGTCCTGGCAGTCGGGCAGGCACCAGGTGCCCTGCACCTGGCCGGTACCCAGCGCCGGTCCGCCGCCCCAGCCGGCCCACTCCAGCCCGGTGAAGGTCGTACTGGGAGAGGCGACCAGGTTCTTCGGACGCTGGTCGGCCTCGCCCTGCTCGTTGCCGTGGGTGTTGAAGACGAAGATCGTCCCGGGTTCCACGGTCGGATCGGCGCTGCGGGGATCCATGCCCGCGGTGGCCGATGGAGGGGGCTCCACCTCCGGAGCGCCGCCGCGGCCACCCGTGTCCTCCGGATTCTGCGCGCAGCCGCCGAGCAGCGCGAGGGCGCACAGCGCCGCCGACGCTCGAGCTGCGGCGGAGGGCGGGCAGGTCGCTGGCATGGCGCTCTCCTGGCTTCTCCCGGGCTGCGCGCGGGCGCGCGTGCAGAGATCTCCTACCCGCACCGGCGGCATTTGGGCACCGGCCCCCGATACGGGTGTCCCCCGGCACCCGCGAGGGGTCCGGGGGACACGTGCCGCGGAGGGCGCCGATCGCGGTGGCGGCGCCGCCGTGGGGCCTGCGGCCTCAGGCGGCGCCGCGCCGCGCGATCAGTACCCTTGGCCGTTGCGGTCCGGGATCGCGTCGTAGGCGTCCTGGGAGTCCAGGTTCACCACCGACGGACCGTTGACGCAGTCGCCCGTCGTCTGGGGCGACAGCACCGGGACGGTCGCCCCGAGCACGGCCGCGTTGGCGTTGCAGACGGAGATCGGCACGACCTGCAGATTCTGGTTGAACTGCTGGTCACCGCCGTGGGTCTGCGCCTGCGCGGGACCGGCCAACAGCAGCGCCCCGAGGGCGGCGCCGGCAACCGTCCCGGCTGCGACGAACTTGCGCAGCATGCCTGACCAGCCCCTAGTCCTGGACGTTGGCGCTGACCGGGCCGTTGGTGCAGTCGCCGGTGGTCTGCGGCGACAGGATCGGCGCCGTGACACCGATGACCGCGGCCGCGTTGGTGTTGCACAGCTGGGCCGCGACGCCCTGCAGGTTCTGGTTGTACTGCTGGTCGCCCCCGTAGGAGTCCGCGCTCGCGGGCGAGGCGGCGACGACGGCCCCGAGGGCCGCGCCGGCGATCAGACCGGTGATTCCGAGCTTGCGCAGCATGTGTCTACTCTCCTAGTCCTGGACGTTCGCGCCGATGGGGCCGTTGGTGCAGTCGCCGGTGGTCTGCGGCGACAGAACCGGAACGGTCACGCCGATCGCGGCGGCGACGTTGGCGTTGCAGGACTGTGCGGCGACACCCTGCAGGTTCTGGTTGTACTGCTGGTCGCCCCCGTAGGCGCCCGCGTTGGCGGGAGAGGCGGCGACAACGGCCCCGAGGGCCGCGCCGGCGATCACGCCGGCGATTCCCAGCTTGCGCAGCATGGGGATTTCCCTTCTGACTGTGAAACGTGTGGAAAGTGGATGAAGCTGATTGGCGCCGTCAGCCGTCGACGTTGGCGCCGCGAGGTCCGTTGGTGCAGTCGCCGGTGGTCTGCGGCGACAGGATCGGCACGGTGGCGCCGAGCACCGAGGCGTTGGTGTTGCACAGCTGGATCGGCACGACCTGCAGGTTCTGGTTGAACTGCTGGTCGCCGCCGTAGGGACCGGCGTGAGCGGGTCCAGCCATAAGCACAGCGCCCATCGCGGCGCCGGCGATCAGACCGGCAGCGGTCAACTTCTTCTTCACGATTCCCCCGGAATTTCAATACGAGGCTGGAGAAAGACGCTTCGAGGCGCCCGTTGTCGCGGTGGACGGGAGTAATCATCGACGTAGCCGGCGGATTTTGTCAACGCCAAAAACGGCGGAATCAATATGTCCGATTCGTCCGTTGATTCAATTTTGGCAGCAAGCGGCAGCAAATCCACCGAGATAAATTTGCCGAGCCTTCCGAATGGTTTGGAGTGCCCGTTGCACGGCATTGCGCAATGGAAAGTCGCTTTTGCCCGCGGCATTCCGGACATATTTTCGGCAGCCATCTCGACACGCCGCTCACCGGTACACCGATCCGCCACCCCACCCGCGGGCCCCCGACGCGCGGCCACCCACCCCTACACCCGCCCTGCGCCGGTTCCGGGCATGACTTAATACGCCCCGCCGCAGCACAACCGGCAGGACGCGAACAAGAAAACGAACGAAGACGGCCCACCCACCCGCCACGCCCGAGGGGCCGCGGCCACCCCGACCCTAGCCCACAGGGGGCCGCCGACACGGCGGCACGACGCAACCCGGCCGTCCGCACCCGGCCCCAGCCGGCCACCCGGCGACCACAGACCCATCCCGGTGCGCCCACTTCGACCCGGGCTCGGCAGCGCAAACACGAAGACTCCGGCTACTTGGGTTGGGCGATGAAGAACATCAAGGCTGCGGAAACACCGGAGACCATCGTGGCGAACTGAGCCAATGCAGGCAGCGCGCTCTTCCAGCTGGCCCAGAGGCCGGCCCCCAGCTCGCGCCAGCGATGGTAGTTCACCAGCATCCGCATGTTCTGCCACTTGTGCTCTTGGAGGTGGCAGCCTCGTAGCAGGCCGTAGGCGTTGTTGCGACAGCGTCCTCGCTCACCACGGTTCCACGCCCCGCAGGGGCGGGGGACCTGGAAGAAGAAGTAGAACATGGAGAGAGCAGCCAGTGCCAGGATGACCCCCGTCCCGATCGCGGGATTGAGCCATCCCAGGAGCGCACCCGCGAACGGCAGGTATCCCCAGTACTTCCATGCTGCGCTGCGCCTGTTTCGGGCCATCGGCGTGATCTCCAACCAGTGATCATCGATTACGCACTGTGTTCGGTGCGCAGCCGATACTCATACGCCGCCTCGGCCGATCACAGAGGCGCTGAGGAGAGAAGCCGGTGCTCAACCGGAGACCGTAGTGTCACTCCGCGGGCACTATGCAGTCCGCACCTGCTACTTAGCGCCGACGACGCCGAACGAAGTCGGGGCCCGTCACCCGCTGGCACGACTTGCGATCCCGCCCCAGGCCACTTGTCACGCGCTCAGAAGCCACAGACAGCTTCGAGGAACTTCGGCGCGGTTTCACTGCGCTCTGCGCTCACAGTCCACCTGAAGGGGCTGGCAGCTGTTCGTTTGAATGCGTAGCAACGAGTAGCCCTGTGGAAAAGTGTCCCCTGTGACGTCGACGGAGCGGGCGTGCGCGGGGAGTTGTCGGGTCGGGTTCCCGCCGGTGGCGGCGGCCGGCGAAGGAAGGTAAGGGTGCTGGTCGGGGCGGCGGCGGGCTCCCGACGATCGTGCCCTTATGACCACGGAAAGCGCCTTCCCGTGGCCATAAGGGCACGATCAACACCGGGTGAACCGGCATACCGGGCGTACCGGCGCCGGTCGGCGCCGACGTGCCACCGCCCGCGAACAGGACCGGTGCCCGCCGCCCCGCCGGGCGCGCCACCGGCGCACACCCGGTGCGATGACCGCGGGGCCGACCCCACCGCCACCCTCGCCGCTGCTGGGCGTTCCACTGCTGTTCCACAGACAACCGGCAACAGCCGGTCGCATCCGGGAACAACCGGGAACACGAGAACGCCCCTATGACCGCGACATGCCCGGTCATAGGGGCGTTTCCCATGGGTGGCAGGTCAAGGATTCGAACCTTGGAAGGCAATGCCGGCGGTTTTACAGACCGCTCCCTTTGGCCGCTCGGGCAACCTGCCTGGGGCGGGCGACTCGGTGTCGCGACGCAGGGATGAGACTAGCGGACATGGGGCCCGGATACGAAATCGGTTCTGCGAGCGGGGCCAGTGGCGGGGTGGGCGACGCGCGGGAGCGGGGATGCGGGGCTAAGCTCGGGGGCTGTCGCAGTCCGGAGCCGTGCAGGGATGTGCGGCGGCGGAGGGCGGCGCCGAGGACATCGCGGGCCGCGGACCTCGCGGCCCCTGGAACCGCTTTTCGAAGGTGTGAGCGCACGTGGCCGCTGAATCCAGTTTCGACGTCGTGTCCAAGCTCGACCGGCAGGAGGTCGACAACGCGCTGAACCAGGCCGCCAAGGAGCTCTCGCAGCGCTTCGACTTCAAGGGCACCGGCGCCACCGTCACCTGGTCGGGCGAGCAGGGGGTGGAGATCCGGGCGAACTCCGACGAGCGCGTGAAGGCCGCTCTGGACGTCTTCCGGGAGAAGCTCATCAAACGCGGCGTCTCGCTGAAGGTGCTGGACATCGACGATCAGGAGCCCAAGGCCTCGGGCAAGGAGTACCGGATGCCGATCCCTCTCAAGGAGGGGATCTCCACCGAGGACGGCAAGAAGATCTCCAAGATCATCCGCGACGAGGGCCCCAAGGGCGTGAAGGCGCAGATCCAGGGCGACGAGCTGCGCGTCAGCGCCAAGAAGAAGGACGACCTGCAAGCGGTGCAGACCCTGCTCAAGGAGA
Organism: Streptomonospora litoralis; assembly: GCF_004323735.1. Taxonomy (GTDB): domain Bacteria; phylum Actinomycetota; class Actinomycetes; order Streptosporangiales; family Streptosporangiaceae; genus Streptomonospora; species Streptomonospora litoralis. The sequence goes on from NZ_CP036455.1 coordinate 4,916,867, forward strand.
AGGACCTGGACATCGCCCTGCAGTTCACGAACTACCGGTAGGGCGCGGACCGTCGGCACAGCGGCAGCGGCTCTTCGGACCCGCGGGCCGCCGCTGTGCCGGCTCGCGCGCTCGGCGCCCGCGGCCCGAGCGCATCTCCCCGGCCGCGCAGTGGAATGCCCACGGCGCGGTGCCCGCGGTGCACCTACGGCGCAGTGCCCGCGTCGAGTCGGACCTCCACCACGGCCTCACCGGCGCCGCCGCTCCGCGGGCCCATCCGCGGGCCCGAGGATTGCGCTCAGTGTGTGCCCCAGCGTTCGGCGAGGCGGCGGAGGCGGCGGATGCGGTCCTGTACCGGGGGGTGGACCGCGAAGAGCTTGTTGATGCCGCGCTGCGGGAACGGGTGGGCGATCATCAGGTGGCCGGTGGCCAGCAGCGGGCGTTCGGCGGGCAGCGGGTGGGTGCGGGTACCGACCTCGATCTTGCGCAAAGCGGCGGCCAACGCGAGCGGGTCGCCGGTCAGCTCGGCGGCGGCGTGGTCGGCGCGGTATTCGCGCGAGCGGCGCACCCCCACCCGGATGACGCCCGCCGCCAGCGGCCCCAGCACGAGGAACAGCAGTGCCCCGAGGACGCTGGGGACGTCCTCGTCCTCGGAGTCGCCCAGCGGCAGCAGCAGCGCCAGCGCCGTCAGCGAGGTGATGACGACGGCGACGGTGCCCGCGACCGAGCACAGCAGCGTGTCGCGGCTGCGCACGTGGGCGAGTTCGTGGGCGATGACCCCGCGCAGTTCGCGTTCGTCGAGCATGCGCAGCAGACCGGTGGTGCAGCACACGGTGGCGCGGCGCGGGCCGCGGCCGGTCGCGAAGGCGTTGGGCGCCGGCGTGGGCGAGAGGTAGAGCCGCGGCATCGGCTGGCGTGCCCGGGTGGCAAGCTCCCGAACGATGCGGTAGAGGTCGGGCTGCTCGATCTCGCCGACCGGGCGCGCCCGCATCGCCCGCAGCGCCATGGTGTCGCCGAAGAAGTAGACGACGGCGTTCAGCGCGACGACGGCGACGATGCCCACCTGCAGCCCCTGAGCCCCCGCGACAGCCCAGCTCACCGCGACGACCAGGGCCGAAAGCCCGGCGAGCAGGGCCGCTGCTCGGATCGTGTTGAGCTGCACGGCTCACGGCCTCCCTAGGTCTCGGGCCCCCTCCAGGCCACTTCTGGGTAGCAAACGTGCGAGTCGCGGCGAAGCGTTCCCGTTTCGGCAGGCAAACCCTTGATCGGGCCGCGGCCGCGGCCCGTTTCGGTCGGTACCCCGCCCCCACGCCGAACCGCCGCTACGCCGAGCGAACCGCCGCTACACCGAGCAGGGGCGATTCCGTCCGGAACGGCCCTCGGTCCTGCGAAGGGTCCTGTGAAATGCCCCACTCGGTTCCGTGGCAGCGGATGCGACCGCCTATCATGCAAGGGTGGCCGCTTTTGCTTCGACGACCGCCGAGCCGGGAGCTCCGCTCACCGGTCGGCGGCACGTGGACCTCGTGCGCATAGCACGCGAGCCTTGTTGTCCTTGACCGAAGTCACTTCGCACCGGCCATCGCCGAGCGAACGTTCCGTCGGCGCATCCGACGGGGCCGCTCGGATTTTCGCCCCACGGCCGGCAGGCGTGCCCCGCGTACGCCGGCCGGAGCCGCGGTACGGGCGCGAGCCGGTGCCCAGGCCAGGTCCCCGTTCGAATACCCATGTCCGGCCACCCTCCGGCCCCGCCGGTCCACAACGTGGTGGTGAGGACTCTGCCAACCTGAGCCGCCGGCCCCATACGGCGGTTCGACGAGGAGGTCGGCGATCCCCGTGACCAAGCAGGTCCAGCAGATCGATCGCGTCATCATCCGCTTCGCAGGCGACTCCGGCGACGGCATGCAGCTGACCGGAGACCGGTTCACCCAGGAGACAGCGTCCTTCGGCAACGACCTGTCGACCCTGCCGAACTTCCCCGCGGAGATCCGCGCCCCGGCCGGCACACTGCCGGGCGTCTCCAGCTTCCAGCTCCACTTCGCGGACCACGACATCATGACGCCGGGCGACGCGCCCAACGTGCTGGTGGCCATGAACCCGGCCGCCCTCAAGGCCAACGTCGAGGACGTGCCGCGCGGCGCCACGGTGATCGTCAACACCGACGAGTTCACCAAGCGCAGCCTGGCCAAGGTGGGCTACGAAAGCGATCCGCTCTCCGACGGCTCACTGTCGGAGTACAAGGTCAGCCAGGTGCCGCTGACCTCGATGACGGTCAAGGCCCTCGAAGAGTTCGACATCTCGAAGAAGGACGCCCAACGCGCGAAGAACATGTTCGCGTTGGGTCTGCTGTCGTGGATGTACAACCGGCCCACCGAGGGCACGCTCGGGTTCCTGAAGTCGAAGTTCGCCGGCAAGCCCGAGATCCTCGCGGCGAACGTGGCGGCGTTCCAGGCCGGATGGAACTTCGGCGAGACCACCGAGGACTTCGCGGTCTCCTACGAGATCAAGCCCGCACAGCTGCCCGTCGGCACCTACCGCAACATCACCGGCAACCTCGCGATCTCCTACGGCCTGGTCGCCGGATCGCAGCTGTCGGGTCTGCCGCTGTTCCTGGGCTCCTACCCGATCACCCCGGCCTCCGACATCCTGCACGAGCTGTCCCGGCACAAGCACATGGGCGTGCGCACGTTCCAGGCGGAGGACGAGATCGCCGGCGTCGGCGCCGCGCTGGGCGCCGCGTTCGGCGGTTCGCTGGGGGTCACGACCACGTCGGGGCCGGGCATGGTCCTCAAGGCGGAATCGCTGGGCCTGGCGGTGATGACCGAGCTGCCGCTGCTGGTCATCGATGTGCAGCGGGCCGGCCCCAGCACCGGCATGCCCACCAAGACCGAGCAGGCCGACCTGCTCATGGCGATGTTCGGGCGCAACGGCGAGTCCCCGGCCCCGGTGCTGGCTCCGCGGTCGCCCTCGGACTGCTTCGACATCGCGATCGAGGCCACCCGCATCGCCACCAAGTACCGCACGCCGGTGATCGTGCTCTCCGACGGCTACCTGGCCAACGGCTCCGAGCCCTGGCGCATCCCCGAGGTCGCCACCCTGCCCGACCTCTCGGTGGACTTCGCCGAGGAGGCCAACGGCGCCGACGGCTCGTTCCAGCCCTACCTGCGCGACTCCGAGACGCTCGCCCGCCCGTGGGCGGTCCCGGGCACGCCGGGGCTGGAGCACCGCATCGGCGGCATCGAGAAGAGCGACGGCACCGGCAACATCTCCTACAGCCCGTCCAACCACGATCTGATGGTGCGCTCGCGCCAGGCGAAGATCGACGGCATCGCCCGCGACATCCCGGAACTGGAGGTCGACGACCCCACCGGCGACGCCGAGGTCCTCGTCCTCGGCTGGGGCGGAACCTACGGGTCGATCGGAGCGGGCGTGCGCCGGGTGCGGCGGGCCGGGGGCAAAGTGGCCCAGGCCCATCTGCGCCACCTCAACCCCTTCCCGGAGAACCTGGGCGCGGTGCTGCGGTCCTACGACCGCGTGCTCGTCCCCGAGATCAACCTCGGCCAGCTGGCGATGCTGCTGCGCAGCCGGTTCCTGGTCGACATCGTGAGTTACACCAAGGTCAGCGGCCTGCCGTTCAAGGCGGAAGAGCTGGCCGGCGTGGTGCAGGAGGTCATCGACCGTGTCTGAGAGCAACGGCAACGGCAACGGCGCGGGTGAGGGCTTCAACGGCCTTCGGCTGGTCCCGCGCACCGACACCGAGTACAAGATGAAGGACTTCAAGTCCGACCAGGACGTGCGCTGGTGCCCGGGCTGCGGCGACTACGCGATCCTGGCCGCCTTCCAGGGGTTCCTGCCCGAGCTGGGCGTGCCCCGGGAGAACATCGTGATCGTCTCGGGCATCGGGTGCTCCTCGCGGTTCCCCTACTACCTGAGCACCTACGGCATGCACTCGATCCACGGGCGTGCTCCGGCCATCGCCACCGGACTGGCGGCCAGCCGGCCCGACCTGTCGGTGTGGGTGATCACCGGTGACGGCGACGGCCTGTCCATCGGCGGCAACCACCTCATCCACGCGCTGCGGCGCAACGTCAACATCAACGTGCTGCTGTTCAACAACCGCATCTACGGGCTGACCAAGGGCCAGTACTCGCCGACCTCGGAGGCGGGCAAGGTCACCAAGTCCTCGCCGATGGGGTCGCTGGACAACCCGTTCAACCCGGTTTCGCTGGCGCTGGGCGCGGAGGCCGGCTTCGTCGCGCGCACCGTCGACTCCGACCGCAAGCATGTCACCAGCGTGCTGCGCGCGGCAGCCGACCACGAGGGCGCGTCGTTCGTGGAGATCTACCAGAACTGCCCGATCTTCAACGACGACGCGTTCGAGCCGCTGAAGGACCCGGGCGAGCGCGACATGCGGCTGCTGCGCATGGAGCACGGCGAGCCGCTGCGCATCGGCTCCGACCGCGGCGTCGTCATGGGCGACTACGGCGAGCTGTCCGTGGCCGACACCGCCGAGGTGGGCGAGGACGCGCTGGTCCGCCACGACGCCCACCGGGAGGACCCCGGCTATGCGTTCGCGCTGTCCCGCATGGACTACCCGGCGTTCGAGCACGTGCCGATCGGTGTCTTCCGCGATGTCGACCACCCCACCTACGACGGGCGGATGACCGAGCAGCTCGCCGCGGCCGAGACCGCCCGCGGCGGCGAGGCCGAGCTGGCCGCGCTGCTCTCCAGCGGCGACACCTGGACGGTGGGCTGAGTCGGCGCCGCGTCCTTCCGCGGCGGCGGGCGGCTGCGCAGAGCGCGGCCGCCCGCCGCCGCTTCCGGGGGCTTCGCGCGCGGTTCGTACGCCGCGGTTCGGGCACCGCGGTTCGGGCACCGCGGTTCGGGCACCCGGCACCGGGGCGGCGGCCGCGCGGCGCGGTCGGAGGGGGTCCCCGGCGCCGACCGGGGCGGCGCTGTCCACAGGCCGGGCGCGCGTCTGGCCTAGCGGCACCCCGGCGCCCTACGTTGGTGAGTGCGCCACGCCACAGCAGCGGCGGCAGGCGTACCCCGATACGGCGGTGGGAGGCGGTATGGGAGCCGACGAGTCGGCACTGGCCAGGGCGAGCACGGTCGACGGCGTGCTGCGGCGCACTGCCGCGCGGTCGCCGGACCGCGTAGCGCTGCGGTTCGGCGACCGGGAGTGGACGTTCGCCGAGCTGGACCGGGGCGCCACGCGGGTGGCGGCGTGGCTGCTGGGCCTCGGGCTCACCCGCATGGACCGCGTCGCCGCCTACGGGCACAACTCCGACGCCTACCTGCTGGCCTTTCTTGGCTGCGCCCGCGCCGGTCTGGTGCATGTTCCCGTGAACCAGAACCTGGGCGGCGCCGAACTCAGCTACCTGCTGGCCCAGTCGGGCAGCATCGTGGTACTCGCCGATCCCAAGCTGGCCGGGCGGATCGAGGAGGTCCGGGCGCAGATCCCCGCCCGCGACGTGCTGGCGCTGCGCGGCTCCGAGGAGTCGGCGCTGGAGGTCGCGCGCGATCCCGACTCGCCCGAGGACCTGTTCACCGACGTCGCCGACACCGATGTGGTGCAGCTCCTCTACACCTCGGGCACCACCTCGGCACCCAAGGGCGCGATGATGACCCACCGCGCGCTGGTGCACGAGTACGTGAGCTGCCTGCACGCCCTCGACGTCGGCGAGGGCGACCGCATGCTGCACGCGCTGCCGCTGTACCACTCCGCGCAGATGCACGTGTTCCTGATGCCCGCGCTGGCGGCAGGGGCCTATAGCGAGATCGTCGAGACCCCCGAGCCCGCCGACCTGCTGCGCCGTATCGAGGAGAACGGCATCACGTCGTTCTTCGCGGCGCCGACGGTCTGGGCGGCGTTGTCGAACCACGCCGACTTCGCCGTACGCGACCTCTCGGGGTTGGCGAAGGCCTACTACGGCGCCGCGATCATGCCGGTGCCGGTGCTGGAGCGCATCCGCGCCCGGCATCCCGGAATCGGCTTCTACAACTGCTTCGGGCAGAGCGAGATCGGACCGCTCGCCACGGTGCTGCGCCCCGAGGAGCACGTCGCGGGCCGCATGGACTCCTGCGGGCGCCCGGTGCTCTTCGTGGAGGCGCGCCTGGTCGACGAGGAGGGCGCCGACGTCGCCCCGGGCGAGCGCGGCGAGGTCGTCTACCGTTCTCCGCAGCTGTGCGAGGGCTACTGGGACAAGCCCGAGGAGACCAAGGAGGCTTTCCGCGACGGCTGGTTCCGCTCGGGCGACATCGCCCGGCGCGACTCCGAGGGCTATTTCACGATCGTGGACCGGGTGAAAGACGTCATCAACACCGGCGGTGTGCTGGTGGCCCCCCGCGAGGTCGAGGACGTGCTCTACCGGCACTCGTCGATCGCGGAGGTCGCGGTGATCTCGGTGCCCGATCCCGCCTGGGGCGAGGCCGTCACTGCGGTGGCGGTACTGAAGGGACCGGCGACCGAGGACGAGCTGATCGGGTTCGTCCGCGAGCGGCTGGCCGGCTTCAAGACGCCCAAACGGGTGCACATGGTGGAGGAGCTGCCGCGCAACGCCAGCGGCAAGCTGCTCAAACGAGTGCTGCGAGAGCACTTCAGCAGAGGGTGAGGGGCGCCTGCGCCCGGCTCGGAGCAAGCCGTGCGGCCTGTGCGCGGGGCACTCAGACGCCGCTTCCGCGCCGCGCGCTCCGCACGCGCGACACCGCGCGGGCCTCGTGCTGTGCGGCGCGATTCCCGCCAGGGCATAGCCTGCGGGTATGCGAATTGTGATCGCCGGAGGACACGGCAAGATCGCGCTGCGGCTCGAACGGCTTCTGGCCGACCGCGGCGACACACCGGTGGGCCTCATCCGCAACCCCGACCATGCCGAGGACGTGCGCGCCGCGGGTGCCGAGCCGGTCGTCATCGACCTGGAGAACACCACGGCCACCCAGCTCACCGAGAAGGTCATGGGCGCCGATGCGGTGGTGTTCGCCGCGGGCGCCGGACCGGGCAGCGGCGCCGACCGCAAGTCCACAGTCGACCGCGGCGCGGCTCGGCTGCTGGCCGACGCCGCCTCGCTGGCGGGCGTCCGGCGCTACATCATGGTCTCGGCCATCGGGGTGGACGACGGCCCTGCGCCCGGCTCCGAACCGGTGTGGGCGGCTTACGTCGAGGCCAAGCGCGCCGCGGACGACGACCTGCGCCAGCGGAGCCTGGAGACCGACTGGACCATCCTGCGTCCGGGGCGCCTCACCGAGGATCCGGGAACCGGATCGGTCCGGCTCGCGCCGAAGGTGGAGCGGGCGGAGATCCCGCGGGAGGACGTCGCCGCGGTCGTCGTCGCGCTGCTCGACGAACCCGCCACCGTGGGCCATGTGCTTGAGGTGGTGGGCGGCACCACGCCGATCGCCGATGCGGTCCAAGCCGCCGGATCGTAGCCGTTCGCGGACTTCTGGCTAGAAGTCTCGCAAAGAAGGCATGATGGGTTGCGGACGGAGCCCGGCGGAGTGACTCCTCGGCTGATGCGGACGGTGAGCGCCGCTCGACGGGCAGGCGAGTGCCGCACAGAGCAGATAGGTACGGTTGGACTAATGAGCGTCACGCAGGTCGTGAGGGACAGCACCGTCGTCGAGCACGCGAAGGTCGCCGCGCAGCAGAAGCGCCGGATGTTCATCGTGCAGCTGGACGTCGACAGTTACGACGAGGCGTCGAGCAAGGTCCGCCCCGGGCTGACCCGCATCCTGGAGGGGATCGAGGAGGCCGGGTGGCGGCTGGACCAGATGGCGCCCAGCTCGGGCGAAGAAGGTGCGTCGGCGCGGTTGTTCATCTTCCGCCCCGACTCCGCCGGCGGCAGGGGCCAGGAGGTCCCCGACCACACCACCGGGCAGCAGCAGGCCTACCAGCAGCACCCCACCGGCGCCCAGCATCCGCAGCAGCCGGACCCCTACGCCGGCTACCAGTACCCGAGCGGGCAGCAGTACAGCCAGGGCTACCAGCAGCAGTATCAGCAGCAGTACCCGGGCTACGGACAGCAGCAGTACCCCGGTTACGGTCAGCAGCCGCATCCGGGTTACGGACACCAGCAGCCCGGCTACGGGCAGCAGTACCCGGGGTACGGGCAGCAAGGCTGGTGACCGCGCCTTCGGCTTGAGACGGCGGTTGCGGCCGCAACCGGCCCGACCGACCGGCGGAGATTCCACAACGGCCCGTGTGCGTGGCACCCGGGCCGTTCGCATGTCCGAGGACGGCGGCGCGCGGACGGCCGACCGGAGCGCGCGTGCCCGTGCTGGACGCGAATCGCGGCCGCCGGCGGTGCGCCGACCGCCCAAGCGAAACGTCCGTTCTGCACCAAGGGCCGGATCTCCGCAGGTCAGAGGCAGAATAATCATCGCTCTTTTGCCCGTAATCACGTGACGCGCTGCGGCAACTACGTTAGGTTACTTGTCGCGGGCGGAGAGAGCCGCCGCCTGCAAGAGCTTCCCGTACTTCCGAGAGGATTCCCATGAAGCGCATCGCCAAGGTTTCCGGCCTCGTCGCCGCGACGGCCCTCGCCCTGGGCGCCATGGCCGGCACCGCCAGCGCCGACAACAACGCCGAGGTGCAGAACATCACCGTCCCGGTCTGCGTCGACCTGCTCCAGGCCTCGGGCTTCGCCCCCGACGGCTGCAGCGTCGTCGACGTGCACGACGAGAAGGGCATCGGCGTCAGCTGACTCGGGCGCGCCAGCGCACCAGAGGCCCGGGCGGGAGCGGCCGCCCGGGCCTTCGCAGTCTCGGGGGCGGGAGAAACGACGGCAGATACCGGGACACATACCGCCGGAATGGGCGCGCTTCCCGGGAAATCGCAGCGTACTCGCCCGTAACCGAACACGGGGCTGAATACTGGTCTCCATGCAGCAAAGGAGGCAGTATGGCAGTCATGAGCATCGGGAAGACGGATCCTCCCGTCCAGCGCCTGACAGTGGACGACCTGGCACGCATGCCCGACGACGGCAGGCGCTACGAGCTGGTCGACGGGAGGCTTGACGTGTCTCCGGCACCGGTTTTCCTGCACACCCTCATCGAGTCCCGACTGAACACCTACCTGGGGATGACCGCTCCGCAGGAATACCTCGTCCTGAACGGATTGGGTATCAACTTCAACGCCGACCGCACCCACCATCGCATCCCTGATGTAGTGGTACTCCGCTCTCAGGACGCCGAGCACCCCTACATCACGCGTCCGCCCGTGCTCGCCGTCGAGGTCGTATCCCCGGAGAGTGTGCTGCGCGACAACCACACCAAGCGCCGCGAATACGCCGACTTCGGCATCGAGTCCTACTGGATCATCAACCCGGCTCCGGACAAGACCGGCATCTCCGAACTCCGGCTGGAGAACGGCCAGTACGTCGAGGCCCGCCAGGTCCACGGCGAGGACCTCTTCGAGACGGAACTCCCCTTCCCCGTCCGGCTGGTACCGCACTGGCTCACGGCCGACGGCGACTGGCGCAGCCACATCGGCGGCGAACAGCCCACCCCCAACGCCTGACCCCGTTGCCGGCGCCGCAGTCGGCACCGGCAACGGGCTCGCCTTCTCCCCTGGTGATACGGAGCAGGGCCGACGTGCCCGCGGCCGGGATTCAGCCGCCTCCGAGACTGCGACTGCGCGTGCGCGCGGTCGCGACGACGAGGCGCAGCACGGCGCCGATCATCACCAGGTTCAACACCATCTGCACCGTCACGGAGACGCGGGCCGCCTGGGTGAGCGGGACGACGTCGCCGAACCCGACGGTGGCGAAGACGGTGACGGCGAAGTACAGGGCGTCGAAGCGGCTCAGCGGCTCGGTGAACGCGTCAGGGGCGGCGGCGGAATGTGCGACGTAGGCGGCCGCCCAGCCCAGCAGGTACACAGCGCTGAGGAAACCGATCGCGGCGAACGCGCGCAGTTGCGGCCGGGGAGCCCGCGAGATCGCCCGGATCTGCCAGACCACGAGCACCGAGAGCAGCAGCAGCGCGCCCAGCGTCCGCAGCACAGGATGCCGGTCGGCGTCCAGGTCCAGCGGCGCGAGGGCGTAGAGCGCGATCAGGACGGCGTCGGCGAGGAAGGTCACCAGCACGGTTTCGGCAACCGGCCACGCGTCTCGACGGACACGGCCCTGGTCCGCGGGCAGACCGGAGGAATCGCCGGCGGATCCCCCGAATGCGTTCACCCCGCCAGTCCACCACCCTCGGCACCGACGGGGCGGGCCGCCACACCGGTGGCGCAGGAGCCGCGAGCACGGCTCACCGGCGGTGCCGGTGCCTCCGACCGCCTCTCCTGCCGCACCTGAGCGGCCTCATTCCGGCGTGTGGCAGACCGCCTCCACATTGTTGCCGTCGGGATCGCGGACGAAGGCCGCGTAGTAGTGCGGGTGGTACTCCGGCCACAGGCGGGGCGTATGCAGCACTTCCGCACCCGCTGCGGCCGCCGCGGCGTGGAAGGCGTCGACTGCCGCACGGTCGGAGGCGGCGAAGCCGACATGGACCTCGCGCGCCGGGCCTTCGGTGACGGCCGGGCCCACCCAGAAGGCCGGGTGGTCGCCGCCGTAGGCGACCGCGTGGTCGCCGAAGTCCATAACGCGCCGCCACCCCAGAGGAGCGAGGACGGTGTCGTAGAAACCGGTGGCGGCCGCCATATCGGCGACCTGCAGGGACATATGGTCGATCATGTGTGAAGTGTCGCACCCGCCGCGGACATTCCCCGGGGGTCCGCCCGCGGCACCGCGGACTCGCCGCGCTTCCTGACACAGGATGGCAGGAAGGAGGCGCACAATCGTCGCCATGTACGAGACCACGACCGAACTCGCCGAACTGCAGCACCTGCTCGACAGCTCCGTGGAACGCGCGAGCGCGCACCTGCGGTCCATCTACCTGGGCGGCGAACGGCCGAGCACCCTCACGGCCGCACAGCTCACCGGGGCACTGACGGGGATGTGCACACTGTCGGTCTCCACCGTGACGGCCCGCGGCGAGCCCCGCATCAGCGGCATCGACGGCCATTTCCTGCACGGCCGCTGGATCGTCGGCACCGACCGCTCCGCGGCCAAGGCGCGTCACCTGGCGGCCCGCCCGGGGATCAGCGCCGCTCACATGCGGGGCGAGGCCCTCGGTGTGTTCACCCACGGCACCGCCGTGCCGATCAGCCCGCCCGACGCCGCCGATCCAGAGGCACAGGGCTGGCCCGCCGTACTGGAGCACCTCACCGCGCACTACGGCGATTCACCGGTCAACTGGGACGGTGTCAATGTCGTCTACTACCGCATCGAGCCGCAGTGGATGACCGCCTACTGCCCGGAACCGGAGAAGCTGCTCGCCGAGCGCTGAGCGCGGCGGGCGGCCGGGGGCGGCGAAGGCCGTGCGGCCTCCCGGCCGGCGATGCCAAGGACGGGAGACCGCGGCTACCGACCGGTAGCCGTAGCCGCCCAGGGCGGCCCCCGCCCATGGGCGACGACGAGGACTCCCGCGAGCGTCGACCGTTGAAGACCTCGCGCCCGCGCCCGACGGCGGCAGACGCCGTGCACCCGTCGACGGGCGGACCGTCGGACGTGCAGCCCGCTGTACATCCGCTGTCCCACCCTCTACCGCTGGGAAAGGGCGGCTCACACCGCTGAAGCGTCGCCGGTCGGCTGCGTAGTGTCTTCATTCTTGCCGGGACCACTCGGGTTCCGGCGGAAGCGAAGACGAGGAGACGGCGCCGTGTCGCCACGAATCCGATCCGTACTCTCCCTCTGCGCGGCGGCGCTGGCCGCCGCCACGGCCGTGCTGCCCGGCACCGCTGCCGCCGCCGACAAGGCCGGTGCCGAGGACGCCGCGGTCGAACCGACACCCGCCGCTGTGCAGCGCCTGCTCGACGAGCGCGTGCCCGAACTGCTTGAGGAGCACAACGTCCCCGGCGCCGCGGTGTCCGTGGTCGCCGGCGGCGAACAGGTCTACGCCGGCGGCTACGGAGAAGCCGATGTCGACGAGGGGACACCGGTCGACGCCGACAGGACCTCGTTCCCGATGGCCTCGGTCAGCAAGTCCTTCACCGCGGCGGCTGTCCTGCAACTCGCCGACCGGGGCGAGGTGGACCTGCACGCCGACGTCAACGCCTACCTGCCCGAGGAGGCGCGGATCCCCGAGACCTATCCCGGCAAGCCGGTGACCCTGCACCACCTGCTGACCCATTCGGCCGGGTTCGAGAGCGCGGTCGCCGGAATGGCCGCCGACTCCGCCGAGGGCATGCTGGAGCTGGGCGAGTATGTGCGGGAGTACCGGCCCGACCGCATCTATCCGCCCGGCAGGTTCATCGGGTACTCCAACTACGGCACCAGCCTCGCCGGGCTGGTCGTCCAGCGGGTGTCGGGTGTCCCGTTCGCGGAATACGTCGCCGAGAACGTGTTCGCTCCGCTGGGCATGCGGCGGAGCGCCTTCGCCACTCCCGACGAGGCCGCCGACCGGTTCGAGACGCCGACCCTCTACTACGCGTCCCTCGAAGAGGCCGACGCGCTCTACGTCAACCAGGCCCCGGCAGGGGCCGGTTACGCCACCGCGTCCGACATGTCGGCGTTCCTGCTTGCTCTGCTGAACGGTGGCGAGTACCAGGGGGCGCGGATCCTCTCCCCCGAAGCCGCCGACACGATGCTGTCCGCGCAGCACTCGGTGCATCCGCGGTTGGCGGGGGCGGCATACGGAACCTGGGACAAGGCCGGTGCCTGGCCGCATGCCGTCGGCCACGGCGGCGACCTCGACGGCGCGCACACCGAATGGGCCGTCGTACCCGAAGCGGATCTGGGCGTCTACGTGGCGGTCAACGGCGACGGCACCGCGCAGAGCCCGCTGGAGGACGTGCGGGCACTCGTCGTCGAGGAGGTGCTGGAGGAGTTCACCGCCTCCGCGGACACCACCGCAGCGCCCACCGGGCAGACTGCGTCCGGCGTCGCGCCGGGACACTACGAAGGCTCCTACCGGACGACGCGCATCGGCCGCAGCGACACCAGCGAGCTGATGTCGGCCATCGACCTGACGTCGGTCTCGGCCGCCGGCGACGGCCGACTGCGCACGGCCAACACGATGCTGGGCGAACAGGTCTGGACTCCGGTCGGGGACAATCGGTTCCGCAGTGAGAAGGGCGGCGAACTGGCCTTCATCGAGGAGGACGGCGAGATCACCGGGTTGGCCTACGGCGCTGTCCCCACCCAGAACTACGAGCGGATCGCCTGGCACGAGCACGTCTACCTGCACCTTGCGGGAGCCGGCGCCGCGCTGCTGATCATGGGCACCGTCCTGGTGTGGCCGTCGGCCGCGCTCGTCCGCAGGTTGCGCGGGCGCGGCCACGACCGCGCCCGCACCCGCGGGTCGCGTACTGCGCGCGCCCTGGCCGCGGCCGCGGTCGTCACCTGTGCGGGCTACACGGCCTTCGTGGTCTCGGCCCTGGGCGACGGCGCCGCCCTGACCGGCATGGTCTTCAACGGCTCGCCGCTGCTGACCGTCCCGCTCTCCGTGGCCGGAGCCGTCTCAGTCATAGTCCTGGCCGCCGCGGTCGGGGCATGGATCCTCCGCTGGTGGGGCGTCGCCGGCCGGATCCACTACTCGCTGGTCGCTGTGGCCGTCCTCGGCTTCGTCGCGTTCGGCGCCCACTACGGTCTGACCGCGCTGCCGGTGTAGCGCCGCGGCACCGCACGGGCTTGAGCGGGCGCCCGGTACCGTCTCCGGGCCGCCCGCTCGTGCTTGCGCCCGGGGAACGGGATTCCCGCTGCCGCGTCCGGTCACCCCCCGCCGGTTGCCTAACCTTATGACGTGGCCATGCGAGACATCCGGACGGGTCCGGCCGCCCGAGCGCACGCCGCCGGGCGGCCGTCGCCGCAGCCCACCGACGCCGACCGGCGGAGGCTTCCGCTCTACGCCGCCGGTGAGATCGATGTGCCGTTCGCCGTGGCGACCAGCGCCGAGATCATCCCGCGGGACACGTTCTGGGACGAGCACGCGCATCCGACGCACGAGCTGCTCTGGAACGAGAGCGGGGCCTCATCGGCGACGATCGGCAGGCGGATCTGGACGATCACCCCGGCGGCCGGGCTGTGGATCCCGGCGGGCACCCGCCATTCCGGCTGGACGCCCGCGGGTACGCGGCACCGCGCGGCCCAGTTCGGCGTCCGCGCTGCGCCGGCGATATCCGAGGGGCCGGTCGCGGTCGAGGTCACACCGCTACTGCGGCTCCTGCTCGACCGCCTCGACGCTGCGGGCCTCGGCGCGGGTGAGCGGACGCGGACCGAGGCGATGGTGCTCGACCTGCTCGGTCCCGCCCAGCACGAACTGTCCCTGCGGATACCCGAGTCCGCGCTGCTGGCGCCCATCTTCGCCGCCGTGCGCGACGATCCCGCCGACCCCACGACGCTGGCGGGCTGGGCGGCGCGGCTCGGTGTGAGCTCGCGCACCCTCACCCGGGCGTTCCGCGCCGAGACCGGTGCGGGATTCAGCCGGTGGCTGGCCACGGCGCGCGTGCAGCACGCGGTCGCGCTACTCGCGCGAGGAGAGGGCATAGACGACGTCGCGGCGCGCGTGGGTTACCACTCGGCGAGCGCGTTCGGCGCGGCGTTCCGGCGGATCACGGGGATGAGTCCGGGGCGCTTCCGTTCGCAGTGACCTTCGCGGGGGACGCCCCGCAGCCGCCTCCACCGCCGGTCCCACGAGTTGCGCCCCCTCCCGCATCGTCACGCACGTTGTCCGTTTCGCGACAAACGAGTCTGATTTACGCGATTGCGTGCCTGGCCAGCCGACCCTAAATTCGGTTAGGCAAACCTAACCGTCAATCGATGTATCCGATGCGGCCTCGCGGTATGCCCGTCGTGGGCGGCAGCGCATCGGTGCGCCCCGGCCGACCGGCCCCGAGCAGGGGCAGGGCGCCGCTGCACTGCAGGCGATGCGGGGGCGACCGCGGCCTCGCTCCGCCGCGGCGGAGCCCGCACGGCCGGCACAACCGGAAGGAAACCATGGCCCGCGTTTCACGGCTGGTGGCGCTCGCCACCGCCGCACTGCTGACCGTCCCACTCGCCGCATGCTCGTCGTCCCCCTCCGCCCAGCAGACCGGGGGCTCCGGCTCAGGGGCGGACGGCTGGACGACCGTGACCGTCGAGCACGCCTTCGGCACCACGACCATCGACGCCGAGCCTGAGCGCGTCGCCACGGTGAACTGGGCCAACCACGAGGTCCCGCTGGCCCTCGGTGTGGTGCCGGTGGGCATGGCCGCGGCGAACTTCGGCGACGACGACGGCGACGGCGTCCTCCCCTGGGTCGAGGAGAAGCTCACGGAGCTCGACGCCGAGACGCCGGTGCTGTTCGACGAGACCGACGGCATCGACTTCGAGGCCGTCGCGGACACCCGACCGGACGTGATCCTCGCCGCCTACTCCGGACTCACCCGGGAGGACTACGACACGCTGAGCGAGATCGCCCCCGTCGTCGCCTACCCGAAGACCGCTTGGGGGACGCCGTGGCGCGAGATGATCGAGCTGAACAGCAAGGCCCTGGGCATGGCCGAGGAAGGCGACGACCTGATCGCCGACCTCGAACAGGACATCGAGGAGGCGGCCGCCGAGCATCCGCGAATCGAGGGCCGGTCGGCGATGTTCCTGACGCACGTCGACACCACCGACCTGAGCGAGGTCAGCTTCTACACCGCGCACGACACCCGCGCCATGTTCTTCGACGACCTCGGCATGCAGACTCCCGAGAGCGTCGCGAGCGCCTCTGCCGAGACCGACAAGTTCTCCCTCACCCGCAGCGCCGAGCGGGCCGACACGTTCGACGATGTCGACATCATCGTCACCTACGGCGGCGACGAGCTGGTGCGGAGCCTCGAAGACGACCCGCTGCTGTCGCAGATGCCGGCGGTGGAGAACGGTTCCGTCGTCAACCTCCCCTCGGACGACCCCCTCGGCACGGCCGCGAACCCCACTCCCCTGTCGATCTCCTGGGTCCTCGACGACTACCTGGCCCTGCTGGACGAAGCCGCCGGCGCCGCACAGTGACGGTGACGGCGCCCCGACCGCACTCCCCCGCGGGTACCGCCGCTGTGCGGTGGCGCCCGCGGCTGGGCAGACTCCTCTGGCTGCTGGCCGTGGTCGCCGCTCTGGTCGCCCTGGCGGGCACCTCCGTCGCGGTCGGTTCGCGCGACGTGCCGTGGAGTGCCGTGGTCGCGGCCTTCGACGGTTCACCGGAAGGGTTCGACCAGGCGGCGGTCGCCAAGCGGATCCCCCGGACCGTGCTCGCGCTTCTCGCGGGCGCGGCGCTGGGCGTCTCGGGGGCGGTCATGCAGGGGGTGACGCGCAATCCGCTGGCCGATCCCGGGATTCTGGGGGTGAACATGGGCGCCTCGCTCGCCGTGGTCACCGGTCTCGCCTACTTCGGCCTGACCTCGGCGGCCGACTACGCCTGGACGGCCATCTTCGGGGCGGGCGTGACCGCCGTGTTCGTCTACGTGGTCGGTTCCCTGGGGAGGGGCGGCGCGACCCCGCTGAAACTCGCACTGGCCGGGGCGGCGACCTCCGCCGCTCTGGCGTCGCTGATCACCGCGGTGGTGCTACCGCGCGGCGACATCGCCGACGGGGCCCGCTCCTGGCAGATCGGCGGAGTGGGTGGCGGTTCGTTCGAGGCCATCGGGCACGTGGCGCCGTTCCTCGCCGTGGGCCTGGCCCTGTGCCTGCTGTCGGCCCGCGGGCTGGACCTGCTCGCGCTCGGCGACGAACTCGCCGCCGGGCTGGGTGCGCACGTGGCGGCCGCGCGGGCCGCGTCGTCCCTGGGCGCGGTCGTGCTGTGCGGCGCGACGACCGCCGCCACCGGGCCGATCGCCTTCGTCGGGCTCGTGGTGCCGCACGTGTGCCGACTGCTCGGCGGTACCGGCCACCGGTGGCTGCTCCCGTTCTCGGCGCTGGGCGGGGCGGTGCTGCTGCTCGCGGCCGACGTGGTCGGCCGGATCGCGGCGCGCCCCGCCGAGGTCGACGTGGGAATCGTGACCGCCCTGCTCGGTGCCCCGTTCTTCATCTACATCGTCCGCCGGCAGAAGGTGCGTGGCCTGTGACCGTCACCGAGAGCCGCGTCTCCGCCCTTGAGGGCGCCGCCCGCGGTCGTCGGCAGCGCGCACGCCGGCGGCGCATCGTCATCGCCGTTCTCGCCGTCCTCATCGTGCTCGTGTTCGCGGCGAGCCTGATGTTCGGACGGACCTTCTACCCGATCGGCGATGTCGTGCGGGTCGCTCTCGGTGAGGATGTCCCGGGCGCGTCGTTCACCGTCGGGCGGTTGCGGCTGCCGCGGGCCGTACTGGCCGTCGCGGCGGGGCTGTGCTTCGGGCTCTCCGGGGTCACCTTCCAGACCATGCTGCGCAACCCCCTCGCCAGCCCGGACATCATCGGAATCAGCGCGGGAGCCGGCACGGCGGCGACCTTCGCGATCGTGGTGCTCTCCCTGACGGAGACCGCGGTCGCGGTCTTCGCGGTCGCGGCCGGGCTGGCGGTCGCATTGCTCGTCTACGCGCTGTCGTTCAAGAGCGGGGTCTCCGGTACCCGCCTCATCCTGATCGGGATCGCCATAGCCGCGATGCTCGACAGCGTCACCACCTACATCCTCGACCAGGCCGCCCAGTGGGACCTGCAGGAGGCGATGAGGTGGCTGACGGGCAGTCTCAACGGCGCCACCTGGGCTGAGGCCGTGCCGGTCGTCGCCGCGCTGCTCGTGGCCGGGCCTCTGCTGCTGTACAAGTCGACCGACCTGTCCATTCTCCAGCTGGGTGACGAGACGGCGGCGGCGCTGGGCGTGCGCGTGGACCGCACGCGGCTGGTCGCGGTCGTCGGGGCGGTAGGGCTCATCGCGTTCGCGACGGCGTCCGCCGGGCCGATCGCGTTCGTCGCGTTCCTATCCGGCCCGATCGCGGCGCGCATGGTCGGCCCGAACGGCTCCCTGCTGGTTCCGGCCGCCCTGGTCGGCGCACTCCTGGTGCTGGTAGCCGACTTCGTCGGCCAGTACGCCCTCGGCACCCGCTACCCCGTCGGAGTGGTCACCGGAGTCCTGGGCGCGCCCTACCTCGTCTACCTGATCGTGCGCACCAACCGCGCGGGCGGCTCGTTGTGAGCCGCGAACGACATGCTGCAACTTGTGGGCGAACCGCGCAGCCGCGTAGGCATCCGAGGCCCCAGGCTCGGCCATGCGCTCGTCTCGCAGGTCACGCCAGTCAGAATGGGAGTACACAGCGTCCTCAGCGGCCGTAGATCTCGCGGCGGTGTCCGACCGCAACAACCTCGACTCTGATCCGCGAGTCGTTGATGTCGTAGAGCACACGGTAGTCCCCGACGCGGACGCGATATTCCGATCGGCCTTGAAGCTTCTTGCAACCATCCGGGCGGGGATTGTCGGCAAGATCCGCGATCGCCGCCACGACGCGCTTTCGCACCGGAACGTCGAGCTTACGCAGCATTTTCCGAGCCGACACGGAGATCTCGATCGTGTACCGGCTCACCCGTAGTCCTCCACCCGGAACGGGACCATCTCATCGCGTCCCGCTCGGATGTCTTCCTTCACGCGATCGATCTCGGCGCCGTCGACCAGGTCTTCGTAGTGCTCCACCCATGCGGCGGGGACCAGCACGTACCCGGCCAGGTCGCGCCCCACAACCGGATCCGGCTCACCGGAGTCCGCGGGCTCAGCAGTCATCGTCCTCCTCACCCTCCGGCCTTGGCGGATACGCGGCACGCCCCCGGGAAATTCCGAGACTCCCCGCTCGGGGCTCGCCACGTACAGATTACGCGCCGAGGACGGCAAGGCGCAGCGACTCTCCACGAACGCCACCAGGGGCCGCCCGGATGTACTCCTGTGCTATCCGGCCGTACGGGCCACGCCCACCGGGCAGGTGGCGCCCGTTCCGCCGACGCCGCAGTAGCCGTTGGGGTTCTTGGCGTCGGATAGGTACTGCTGGTGGTAGTCCTCGGCGAAGTAGAACGGGCCCGCCGGGGCGATCTCGGTGGTGACGGCGCCGTGCCCGGCGGCGCTGAGCACCTGCTGGAAGGCGTCGCGGGAGGACTCGGCGGCCGCCTTCTGGGCCTCGTCGTGGTAGAAGATCGCCGACCGGTACTGGGTGCCGATGTCGTTGCCCTGGCGCATGCCCTGGGTGGGGTCGTGGCCCTCCCAGAAGACCTTGAGCAGGTCGGTGTAGGAGATGGTGCGGGGGTCGAAGACCACGCGCACGGCCTCGGTGTGGCCCGTGCGCCCGCTGCACACCTCCTCGTAGGCGGGGTTGGGCGTGTAGCCGCCGGCGTAGCCGACCGCGGTGGTGATGACGCCGTTGCCGGCGCCGATCTCCCAGAACCCGCGTTCGACGCCCCAGAAGCATCCCATGCCGAAATCGGCGATCTCGCTGCCTTCGGGGTAGGGCGGGGCCAGCGGTGTGCCGAGTACCTCGTGGCGCTCGGGCACCGGCATAGGTGTGTCGCGGCCCGGCAGGGCCTGCTCCGGAGTGACCATGCTCATCTGCTTGCCGAACATGCCTCCAGGCTACCCGCGGCGCCCCGGACGGCCAGGGCCCGAGCCCGCTGAACCGCCCGGAAATCCGGTACTCATAGGATGAATTCTGGCTTACCCTTGCGCCCGTGCCTGAATCCAACCGCGGCGTGCTCCTGGGAGCCGGCGCCTACCTGATGTGGGGCCTGTCCACCCTCTACTGGCCGCTCGTCTCGGCCGCCGGCGCGACCGAGGTGATCGCGCACCGCATGGTGTGGTCGCTGTTCACCGTGCTCGCCCTGCTGGCGCTGCGCGCGCACTGGCGGTGGCTGCTGCCCGTGCTGCGCCGCCCCCGCCAGCTCGCGATGCTGGCCGGTGCCGCCGCGGTGATCTCGGTGAACTGGGGCCTGTTCGTCTACACCGTCAACAGCGGGCAGACCAGCCAGGCCGCGCTCGGGTACTTCATCAACCCGCTGGTGAGCGTGCTAGTGGGGGTGCTGCTGTTCGCCGAACGGCTGCGCCGCGCGCAGGTCGCCGCGGTGGCGCTGGGCGCGGTGGCCGTGGCGGTGCTCAGCGTGGCCTACGGCGGTGTGCCGTGGCTGTCGCTGGGCATGGCCTGCTCGTTCGCCACCTACGGCGCGCTGAAGAAGACCGCCGGGCTGGACGGTGTGGAGAGCCTGGCGGTGGAGACCCTGCTGCTGTTCGTGCCGGCCGCCGGCTACATCGCGTTCCTGCAGGTCGGCGGATCGGGCACGTTCACCGCGGAGTCGCCCTGGCACACCGCCGCGCTGGTGGGCTCGGGCGTGGTGACCGCGCTGCCGCTGCTGGCCTTCGGCGCCGCCGCCCGCCGCGTGCCCCTGAGCATGCTGGGCCTGCTGCAGTTCATCGTGCCGGTGATGCAGTTCCTGTTCGCCTGGCTGGTGTTCGAGGAGCCGATGCCGGCCAGCCGGTGGGTCGGCTTCGCGATCGTGTGGCTCGCCCTCGTGGTGTTCGTCACCGACATGCTCCGCACCGCCCGGCGCACACCCGGCGGCGAGGCTGCGCCCTCCGGTGCGGCCCGGTCCCCGCGAGGCGGACGTGCGGCTCCCCGATCCGCGCACAAGGCCGCCAAGTGGCCGGATCCGGACGAACCCGTCGCGTGAGGCGCGGTAGGGCGCCGCGCTGCGTGCCCCGGCGAACCGGCCGCGCCTCGGGAGTCCGCGGCCGATCCGCCCGGGCCGCGGGCCGCAGCCCGCCGCCGCAGCTCTTCAGATACCGCGCCCGCCGCCCTGCTGGGGCTGCGGGGAGCCGCCGCCCGGCTCCCAGATCTGTTGGCGCGGCGCCTCATCCCGCCGCGGATCGCCGCCCGGAGCGACGCGGTCCGCCTGCTCCTCGGGTTCGGGCCGGGCGTGGCGGCCGCGCGGCCGCGGAGACCGCTCCGGGACGCGCTGGCCCGGGATCTCCGGGTCGAGGCCGTAGTGCCGGTATACCCGGTCCTCCTGTTCCACGGAGATGTGCTGGTCGACGTCGAAGCTCGGTGCGCCCTTGATCTTGTTCCGGGACCAGGGCACCTGCAGCGCGTCGTAGACCATCTCGGCGCCCACCAGCGGCACCAGGTTCTCGCGTGAACCGAACAGGCCGATGCGCACGGTGATCCACTTCGCCGCGTCGGTCTGGTCGTCGTAGAAGACCTGGCCGATCTTGCCGACGGACGCGCCGTCCCTGTCGACCAGTCGGTGGCCTATCAGTTGCTGGGTCCCCATCTGCGATGCCACGGCGACTCACTTCCCCCCGTATCGCCCAAGACGTGTCAGAGTGGCCCCGGTGCGCTCGGCAGCGGGGCCGCCAGTCGCCAGATTCCCGCAGGTGAATGGGGGCATGCGACCGCGAATGGGGACATTGCCCGGTGATGACCGATTCGGTGTACGGCCTTTACCCGGGTCGCCGCGACAGCAAGCGGCGGCGCCGTGGGCACAGCGGGCGCCGCACGGGCCGCCCAGGGCGCTCCGTCTCAGCCGGTGCGCCGCACGACGTAGTCGCACAGCGCCTCGAACGCCTCGCGCGTGGGTCCGCCCGGCAGTGTCACCAGCTCGCTGCGCGCACGGTCGGCCCACTCGCGGGTGGTGGCCCGCGCCTCCTCCATCGCCGGGTGGGCGCGCAGCAGGCCCAGGGCCTCCTCGGTCCGCGCGTCGTCCAGCGGGCGGCCCAGCAGCTCGCGCAGCCGGGCGTCCGCCGCCGAGCGGGGCTGCGCGGGCCGCAGCGCATAGAGCATCGGCAGCGTCAGCACACCCTCGCGCAGGTCCGTGCCGGGCACCTTGCCCGACTCGCCGGGGTCGCCCGCGACGTCGAGGATGTCGTCGGCGAGCTGGAAGGCCGTGCCCAGAGCGTCGCAGGCGCGGGTGATGGCGCGGGTGGCCTCGTCCCCGGCCCGGCCGAACATCGCGCCGAACTCCGCCGAGGAGGCGATGAGCGAGGCGGTCTTGTCCGAGACCACCCGCAGGTAGTGCTCCAGCGGATCGGTGCCCTCCTGGGGCCCGGCGGTCTCCAGGATCTGGCCCTGCACGAGGCGGCCGAAGGTACGCGCCTGCATCCGCACCGCTTCGGTACCCAGGTCGGCCAGGATCTCCGAGGCGCGCGCGAAGACGTAGTCGCCGGTGAGGATGGCGACGCTGTTGCCCCACCGCTGGTTGGCGCTGGGCTCGCCGCGCCGCAGTTCGGCCTCGTCCATCACGTCGTCGTGGTAGAGCGTGGCGACGTGTGTGAGCTCCACCACGGCGGCCGCGCGCACCAGCTCGGGTGCCGTGGAGTCGCCGAAGTGGGAGGCGAGCAGCACCAGGGTCGCCCGGAACCGCTTGCCGCCCGCCGACAGCAGATGCGAGGCGGCCTCGGTGAGCAGGGGGTCGCTGGCCGAGACCGTCTCGCGCAGCAACTCCTCGACGTGGTCCAGAGCCTCCTGGACCTCCTTGGCGAGACCCGCGTCGATACTCGGCAGAGCGAGGAAATCGCTCGGTACAGCACCGCTCACCTGGAAGCTCCACACGTCAGCAGGCGCGCGATACCTCCGGAATCGGACGTATCGCGCGCTCTCGGGATGAACAAAACCGACTAGCCAAGTTATCTGACCCGGATTCGGCGGCCAAAGGCACCCACCGGGTCCCCCCGGCTACTCTGCGGCCCCCTCCGCGGTCGCGAGCAGGGATTCGCTCTGCTCCTGCCCCGGCTGAGGAAGGAGGTTGTCCAGAACCGGCGAGGGGAAAACGCCGAGCAGGAACGTGGCCGCTACCCCGATCGCGATCGCCGAACCGGTGAACGCACCGGCCCGCACCACGGTCGGTCCGCCGTCGGCGGGCTCGGCGAAGAACATCAGCACGATGATCCGCACGTAGAAGAACGCCGTCACCGCGCTGCTGAGCACACCGACCACCACCAGGGGGGTCGCCCCCGCCGCCATGGCGGCCTGGAACACCGCGAACTTGCCGATGAAACCGCTCGTCAGGGGGATGCCGGCGAACGCGAGCAGGAACAGCCCGAGCGCGCCGGCCAGCAGCGGCGAGGTGCGGCCCAGACCCGCCCACTGCGACAGCTCGTTGGCCTCGGGGCCGTTCTCGTGCGTGCGCACCAGGGTGACCACGGCGAATGCGCCGATGGTGGTGAAACCGTAGGCGGCCAGGTAGAACATGGCGCCCGCCAGACCCTCGGGGCTGGCGGCGACGACCGCCGTCAGCACGAATCCGGCGTGGACCACCGAGGAGTAGGCCAGCAGCCGCTTGACGTCCCGCTGGGTCACCGCGATCACCGCCGCGAGCACCATGGTGAGGATGGAGACCACCCACAGCATCGGCGCCCAATCGGCGGCCGTCGGCCCGAAGGGCACGAAGAACACCCGCAGCAGTGCCCCGAAGGCGGCGACCAGGGTGCATGAGGCCATCAGCGCCGTGATGGGAGTGGGCGCGCCCTGGTAGACGTCGGGCTTCCAGTTGTGGAAGGGGACCGCGCCGACCTTGAACAGCAGGCCGACGGCGACCAGCCCGACGCCGAGCAGCAGCAGCGGCCGTCCGCCGCCGTCGGCGAACAGCGGGCCGCCGCCCTGCTCGACGGCGCGCGCGACCTCGCCGAAGTTCACCGATCCGGCGTAGCCGTAGACCATGGCGATCCCGAACAGGAAGAACGCCGAGGAGAACGCCCCGAGCAGGAAGTACTTCACGGCCGCCTCCTGGGAGAACAGCCGGCGGCGCCGCGCGAGCCCGCAGAGCAGGTACAGCGGCAGGCTCATGACCTCCAGCGCGATGAACATCGTCAGGAAGTCCCCGGCCGCGGGGAACAGCTGCATGCCCAGCAGCGCGAACAGCACCAGCGGGTAGACCTCGGTGTGCTGGGAGCCGGCGAGCACGTGCTCGCGCTCCTCCTCGCTGCCGGGCACCGCCGCCGCCTGCGCGGCGAACGAGCTCTCACCGCGGCGGTTCTCCGCGATCAGCAGCAGGCTGACGAACCCGAGCACGAGCACCGTGCCCCACAGGAACACCGAGACCCGGTCGACGGCGACGCTGCCGAACGCGATCGGCACGCCCGCCGCATCGGAGGGCAGGGAGCCGGTGATCAAAATGGTGAGCACGAACGCCGCGGCCACCGCCGCGAGTGCCAGGCCGAGCTGAAGCGGGCGGCGGCGTGCCGTGGGCACGAACGCCTCGATCAGCACGCCGATGACCGCGGCGCCGAATACCACCAGCATCGGCGAAAGCAGCCAGTAGTCGATCTGCGGCGGATTCTCCGTGATGGTGGGAGCCGCCACCATCATCTGCGCAGAAGTCAGCATCAGCGGTGCCTCCTAGACTCGTTCGCCGCTTCTCGCACGCTGCGCGGACGGTACACACGGGCTTCGCATCGGCACCGCCCACTCCGCTCGCTCGTCGGACTCACTCGTGCTCTCCTTCATGTCCGCCCGACGTGCCTTCACCGTGCCCGCCCCCGGCCTCGGCGTGGCCGACCGCCGGTGCGGGGTCGGTGGCGCCGACGGACTCCATGGTCGCCTCGACCGCGGGGTTGATCACGTCCAGCAGCGGCTGGGGGTAGACGCCGAAGACGATCAGCAGCGCGACCAGCGGCGCGACCGCCAGGGTCTCCCTGCGCGACAGGTCGCGCAGCCGCGCCATGCTCTCGGGCAGGGGGCCGGTCATGGTGCGCTGGTACATCCACAGGATGTAGAGCGCGGCCAGCACCACTCCGATGGACGCGATGATCGCCGGAACCGGGTGGAAGGCGTAGGTCCCGATGAACACCAGGAACTCGCTGACGAACGGCGAGAGCCCCGGCAGCGCCAGCCCCGCCAGGCCGGAGACCAGGAACATCCCGGCCAGCACCGGAGCCTTGGTCTGCACGCCCCGGTAGTCGGCGATCGCCGTGGAACCCTGCCGGGCGACGAGGAAGCCGACCACCAGGAACAGCGCGCCGGTGGCGAAGCCGTGGTTGACCATGTACAGCGCCGCGCCGGACTGGCCCTGGGAGGTCATGACGAACACGCCCAGGGTGATGAAGCCGAAGTGCGACACCGAGGTGTAGGCGATCAGCCGCATCATGTCGCTCTGCGCGATCGCCAGGATCGCGCCGTAGACGATGCTGACCAGGCTGAGCACCACCACCGGCCAGATGAACCAGGTGGCCGCACCGGGGAACATCTCCAGGCAGTAGCGCAGCATGCCGTAGGTGCCGACCTTGTCCAGCACGCCCACCAGCAGCACCGCGGTGCCCGGCCGGGAGGAGCCGGCGGCCGTGGGCAGCCAGGTGTGCACCGGCCACATCGGCGCCTTGACGGCGAAGGCCACGAAGAACCCGAGGAACAGCCAGCGCGCCGCGGTCGGGTCGATCCCGGCCAGGGCGCCCGAGTCGCCCACGAGCTCGCTCCACAGGAACGTGTCGCCGTAGACGTAGACGCCGATGAGCGCCGCCAGCATCAGCAGCCCGCCCAGCAGGCTGTACAGCAGGAACTTGATCGCCGCGGCCCGGCGCTCGTCCCCGCGGCCGTAGCGCCCGATCATGAAGTAGACCGGGATCAGCATGGCCTCGAAGAAGACGTAGAACAGGAAGACGTCGGTGGCCGCGAACACGCCGATCATCATCGCTTCGAGGGCGAGGATGAGCGCGAAGTAGCCCTTGCCGCCGTCGGGTGCGTCGTCGTTCTCCCGCCAGGCCGCCAGCACCACCAAAGGCACCAGCACCACCGACATCAGGATCAGTACCAGCGCGATGCCGTCGACGCCGACCGCGTAGTTGACGCCGAACCGCGGGATCCACGGGTAGACCTCGGTGAACTGCAGCCGTTCGCCGCCGGGGGCGAACTGCGCCGCCATCGCCGCAACCACCAGCAGGGTCGCGACGGTGACGCCCAGGGTCGCCCGCTTGGCCGTCTCGATCCGCTCACGCGGGAGCAGCGCCACCGCGAGCGCGCCCAGGGCGGGCAGCGCGATGGCGAGGGTGAGCCAGGGGAAGTCGGTCATCTAGATCCTCACAGCCAGCGTTGCGACGACGATGGCGGCGCCGAACAGCATCGTCAGCGCGTAGGTACGGGCGAATCCCGTCTGCGCGCCGCGCAGCCCCCGGGAGCTGTCGCGCACGCTCGCGGCGACCCCGTAGACCAGCCCGTCGACGACTGTGCGGTCGAAGGCCGACAGCGCCGCGGCGAGGGCCCGTCCGGGACGCATGAACAGCCCCTCGTTGAGGGCGTTGCCGTAGAGCTCGTTGCGGGCGAAGGCGGTGACCCAGCCCGGCCGCGGCGCGGTGGCGGGCACCTCGCGGCGGCCGTACATGAACCAGGCGACTGCGGCGCCGCCCGCCAGCATCCCCAGCGCCGCCAGGCTCGGCACGCTGGTGAGCATGTGCACGAGGCTGAACTCGTGCGCCTCCTCGGGCGCGCCGACGGCGGGCTCCAGGAAGTGGGCGAAGCGGTAGCCGAACACCAGGACGGCGCCCAGGAACACCGATCCGGCGGCCAGCACGATCATCGGCGCGGTCATGGAGGCGGGCGACTCGTGCGGGTGCGCACCCTCGGCCCAGCGGCGCTCGCCGAAGAACGTCAGGATCATCACCCGCGTCATGTAGAACGCGGTCAGCCCGGCACCCACCAGCGCGGCCACGCCCAGCGTCGTGCCGAAGGCGCCTCCGCTGGAGAACGCGGCCTCGATGATGCCCTCCTTGGTCCACCAGCCCGACAGCAGGGGGAACCCGATGATGGCCAGGTAGCCCAGCCCGAAGGTGGCGAAGGTGATCGGCATCGCCTTGCGCAGACCGCCGAAGCGGCGCATGTCCACCTCGTCGTTCATGCCGTGCATCACCGAGCCGGCGCCGAGGAACAGGCCGGCCTTGAAGAAGCCGTGCGTGATCAGGTGGGCGATGGCCGCGGCGTAGCCGACGGGTCCCAGGCCCGCGGCCAGCGTCATGTAGCCGATCTGGCTCATGGTGGAGCCGGCCAGGGCCTTCTTGATGTCGTCCTTGGCGCACCCGATGACCGCACCCGCCAGCAGGGTCGCGGCGCCGACGACGGCGACGGTCGCCTGCGCGGCGGGGGCGGCCTCGAAGACCGGGCCCGCGCGCACGATCAGGTAGACGCCCGCGGTGACCATGGTCGCGGCGTGGATGAGCGCGGAGACCGGTGTGGGGCCCTCCATCGCGTCCAGCAGCCAGGACTGCAGCGGCAGCTGGGCGGACTTGCCGCAGGCGCCCAGGAGCAGCAGCAGGCCGATCGCGGTCACCACCCCCTGGCCGGCCTCGCCGACGGCGCCGAAGACGCCGCTGAAGGCGACCGTGCCGAAGGTCGTGAACATCAGCATGACGGCGATCAGCAGGCCCATGTCGCCGACGCGGTTGACCAGGAACGCCTTCTTGGCGGCGACCGCCGCCGAGTCCTTGTGCTGCCAGAACCCGATCAGCAGGTAGGAGGCCAGACCGACGCCCTCCCAGCCCAGGAACAGCAGCACGAAGTTGTCGGCGAGCACGAGGACCAGCATCGCCGCGACGAACAGGTTCAGGTAGCCGAAGAACCGGCGCCGCCGCTCGTCGTGAGCCATGTAGCCCACCGAGTAGATGTGGATGAGCGAGCCGACACCGGTGATCAGCAGCGCGAAGCTGATCGACAGGGGATCCAGCAGCAGCGAGACCTCGGCGTCGAAGCCGCCCACCGAGAACCAGGTGTAGACGGGCACCGAGAAGCTGCGCTCCGCGGCGGCGCGGCCCAGGATCTCGAACAGGGCCGCCATCGCCCAGCCGAAGCTCGCCAGCGGCAGGGCGGTACCCAACCAGTGGCCCCAGCCGTCGGTGCGCCGGCCGCCGATCAGCAGGATGGCGGCGCCGACCAGCGGAAACGCGATCAGCAACCAGGAGTTGGCCAGGATCGCCCCGCTGGCCTCGGAGGTGACAGCGGTCCCGTGCTGCTCGGCGGCGAGGGTTATCTCAGACACAGCCACGTCGCCTTCTAGTGCTTGAGCAGATTGGCGTCATCGAGCGACGCCGACCTGCGGGTCCGGAAGATCTGCATGATGATCGCCAGGCCCACGACGACCTCGGCCGCGGCCACGATCATCACGAAGAACGCGATCACCTGGCCCTCGATGTCGCCGAGCATGCGGGCGAAGGCGACGAACGCCAGGTTGCAGGCGTTGAGCATGAGCTCCACGCACATGAACACGATGATGGCGTTGCGCCGCACCAGCACGCCGATGGCTCCGATCGTGAACACGATCGCGGCCAGCACGATGTAGTTCATCGGGTCCATGTGCGCTCGGCCTCCTGTCCGTTGGCGTCGCCGTTGCCGTCGCGGGCGGCCGCGGCGTCGTGCTCCGCGGGGCCTTCGCCGCCGGGCTCGTCTTCGCCCGGCCCAGCGCCCAGCGGGTCGGCCTCCTTGGAGCCCGCCGAGTCGGAGGCGGCGCCGAAAGCGGGGATGGAGCCCAACCGGAAGTCTTCGGGCACCCCCGACTGCAGGCTGGGGTCGCGTGCGGTCAGCACGGGGTTCAGCGACAGTTCCGAGACCGATCCGTCGGGCAGCAGCGCGGGCATGTCGATGGCGTTGTGCCGCGCGTAGGTCCCGGGCCCGGGCAGCGGCGTGGGGTGCTCGCTGCGGATGCGCTCGCGCGACTGCTCGCGCTGGGTGCGCTTCTTCTTCAGTCGGTTCACGTGGGCCAGCACGAGGGCGCCGAGCACCGCGGTGATCAGCAGCGCGCCGGTGGCCTCGAAGGCGATGATGTAGCGGTAGATCACCTCGGCGGCGATCCAGGGCACGCTGCCGCCCGCCGCCGCGATGCCGGCGCCCAGGCCGAGGGGCTCGACGGCGGTGATGCGGGTCAGGCCCAGAGTCAGCGCGCCGAGGAAGCACAACGCCACCACCGCGGTCAGCACCCGCTGCCCGCGCAGGGTCTCCACCAGCGAGTCCGCCGAGCTGACGCCGACCAGCATCAGCACGAACAGGAACAGCATCAGCACCGCGCCGGTGTAGACGACGATCTGCACGATCATCAGGAACGGCGCCTGGTTCATGCCGTAGAAGACGGCCAGGCCGAGCATGACCAGGGCCATCATGACGGCCGAGTGCACGGCCTTGCGGCTGAAGACCACGCCGATGGCGCCGAGGACGACCACGGTGCCCAGGATCCAGAAGACGGCGGCCTCACCGCCGCCGATGGAGCTGCCCGGCGCCGCGGAGGCGCCGGTGAGGATGTCGGCGTTCACGCGCTCTCCTCACCCTCGGGCCGGAGCGGCACTGTGGCCTCGGCCGGAGTGGCGACGCCGCTCCGGTAGTACTCCTCCTGGGTGTCGCCCAGCCGCATGGGGTGCGGCGGGGCCTCCATGTCCTCCAGCAGCGGCGCGAGCAGCTGCTCCTTTGTCCAGATGAGGCTCTCGCGCTCGTCGTCGGAGATCTCGTACTCGTTGGTCATGGTCAGCGCCCGGGTGGGGCACGCCTCGACGCAGAGTCCGCACAGGATGCACCGCAGGTAGTTGATCTGGTAGACGCGCCCGTAGCGCTCTCCCGGGGAGTAGCGCTCCTCCTCGGTGTTGTCGCCGCCCTCCACGTAGATGGCGTCGGCCGGGCAGGCCCAGGCGCACAGCTCGCACCCGATGCACTTCTCCAGACCGTCGGCCCAGCGGTTGAGCTGGTGCCGGCCGTGGAAGCGGGGCGCCGTCGCGCGCTTGACCTCGGGGTAGTTGGTGGTCGGCACCTTCTTGAACATGGTGTGGAAGGTGACGCCGAACCCTTTGACGGGGTTGAGCCAGTCAAGCACCGGTAACCTCCTCACGCTTGTCGTCGGGGGCACGGGGGGCGTAGCGGGGCCCCTCGGCCGGCACGCTGCTGCCGTAGTGGGGTGCGCTGGACGGTGGCACGGGGAATCCTCCGTAGGCGGGGTCGTCGCGCATGCGCCGCATCTCCTCCCGGCGCTCGGCGGACTCGGCGGCGCGCCTGCGCCGCGTCGAGCGCGCCCAGGCGGCCAGCACCGCCACGGTCAGCACCGTGAAGGCGGCCACCACCGCGGCGATCACCCAGGCGGGGGCACCCTCGTTGATGAGGATGCGCACCAGGGCCACGGCGGTGATCCACACCAGCTGCACGGGGATGAGGATCTTCCAGCCGAGCGCCATGAGCTGGTCGTAGCGGATCCGCGGCACCGAACCGCGCAGCCAGATGAACAGGAACATGACGAACATGAACTTGAGCAGCCACCACAGGACGGGCCAGTAGCCTTCGGCGGCGCCGGGCCAGAACGCGGTGAGCGGCGGCGGGGCGAGGTAGCCGCCGAGGAAGAACGTCACCGAGACGGCGGCGACGGTCACCATGTTCACGTACTCGGCGAGGAAGAACATGGTGAACTTCATCGACCCGTACTCGGTCATGAACCCGCCGACCAGCTCGCCCTCGCCCTCGGCGAGGTCGAAGGGCAGTCGGTTGGTCTCGCCGACCATCGTCACCAGGTAGATCAGGAACGACGGCGCCAGGATCACCGCGAACCACAGCGGCTGCTGCGCCTCGACGATGCCCGAGGTGGTCAGCGTGCCCGAGAGCATGAACACCGCGACCACGGACAGGCCCATCGCGATCTCGTAGCTGATGACCTGGGCCGAGGCCCGCAGACCGCCCAGCAGCGCGTACGGCGACTGGGAGGCCCAGCCGCCCAGCACGATCCCGTAGACGCCGATGGCCGCGGTGCCCAGCACCACAAGTGCGGCGATGGGCAGGTCGGTCAGCTGTAGCGGGGTCTGCACCCCGAACATGTTCACTTCGGGACCGATCGGGATGACCGAGAACGCCATGAACGCGGGCACCGCGGCGATCATCGGGGCGGCGATGTAGATCGGCCGGTCCACGCCGCGCGGGATCACGTCCTCCTTCAGCGACAGCTTCACCCCGTCGGCCAGGGACTGCAGCAGTCCCAGCGGGCCGAAGCGGTTGGGGCCGTGGCGCTGCTGCATGCGGCCCATGACCTTGCGGTCGGCCATGATCATCATCAGCACGCAGACCATCAGGAAGACGAAGATCACCAACGCCTTGATCAGCGTGATCCACCAGGGGTCGGTGCCGAAGGCGTCCAGGTCGGCCTCGGCTGCCACCGGCACCGCCGCGCCGGCCAGCGCGGTCGTAGTCACAGGTCGCTCCCCGCACTCGTCGCGGTCATCTTGGCTTCGACGTCGGTGTTGGTGTTGGTGTCGGCGGCCGCCGCGCTCGTCCCGCCGTCCGGGCTGAGCGAGACCACCGCGCCGACGGCGGCGCCCAGGTCGCGGTGGACGTCGCAGTCCTGGGCGTTCTCCGGCAGCCAGACGACCCTGTCCGGCATCGCGGTGACGACGGCGGGCACGCTCACCGCGCCGCCGGGGCCGGCTACGCGCAGCCGGGCGCCGTCGGACAGGCCGATCTCGGCGGCGGTGGCGGCCGAGACGCGGGCCAGGGCCGGACGGGCGGTACCGGCCAGATAGGGCTCGCCGTCCTCCATGCGGCCGCGGCCCAGCAGCTGGCGCCAGGTCGACAGCACCGCCTCACCCTTGCCGGGTTCGGGGCGCTGCGCCGGGCGGGTCAGCGGGTCGGGCACGCGCTCGCCCGCCCACGCGCCCAGCTCGTCGAGTTCGCGCACGGCGGCCGCGTCGTCGGGCAGGCCCAGGTGCACGTCCATCGCGTCGGCCACCGCGGAGAGCACCCGCAGGTCCGAGAGCATGCCGGGCTTCTTCAGCGCGGCGCCGAAGGGGCGGCGCCGGCCCTCCCAGTCGACGAAGGTGCCGCTCTTCTCGGCGACGGCGGCCACCGGCAGCACCACGTCGGCGCGGTCGGTGACGTCGCCCGCGCGCATCTCCACACTGAGGATGAAGGGCACGCGGGCCAGCGCGGAGCGAGCGGCGGCGGGGTCGGGCAGGTCGTCGAGTTCGACGCCGGCGATCACCAGCGCCTCCAGCTCTCCGGACGCGGCCGCCTCGACGATCTCGGCGGTGGAGCGGCCCTCGCGCTCGGGCAGCGAGCCCACTCCCCAGGTGCGGGCGACCTCGGCTCGGGCGGTGGCGTCGGCGACCGGGCGGCCGCCGGGCAGCAGGTTGGGCAGCGCGCCGGCGTCGGCCGCGCCGCGCTCGCCGGCCCGGCGCGGCACCCATGCCAGGCGCGCGCCGGTGCGGTCGGCCAGCCGCGTGAGCGAGGACAGCGCACCGGGCACCGCGCCCAGCCGCTCACCGGCCAGGATGATCGCGCCCCGCTGCCGCAGCGCCTCCAGCGCGGCGGAGTCGAGGGTGCCCAGCTCGTCGAAGACATCGGGCTCGGCGCCGGGTGCGGCCGGGATCAGCCGCCCGCCGGCCTTGGTCAGGCCGCGGGCTTCGTGGGAGGCCACGGAGAACACCTGCGTGCCGTTCTTGCGGTGCGCCTTGCGCAGCCGCAGGAACACCACCGGCGACTCGTCCTCGGGGTCGAAACCGGCCAGCAGCACCGCCGGGGCGGTCTCCAGGTCGGAGTAGGTGACGCCGAGGCCGGTGCCGGCGACGCGGGCGGCGAGGAAGTCGGCCTCCTCCTCGGTGTTGGGCCGGGCCCGCATGTCGACGCTGTTGGTGTGCAGCGCCACGCGGGCGAACTTGGCGTAAGCGTAGGCGTCCTCCAGCGTCAGCCGCCCGCCGGTGAGGACGCCGACGCGACCGCCGCGGTCGCGGGCCTGCGCCAGACCGCGGGCGGCGAGGGTCACGGCCTCCGGCCAGGACGCGGTCTCCAGGGCGCGGCTGTCCTCGTCGCGCACCAGCGGCCGGCTCAGCCGGTCGGGCTGGGTGGCGTACTTGAAGGCCCACCGGCCCTTGTCGCAGTTCCACTCCTCGTTGACCTCGGGGTCGTCGCCGGCCAGGCGGCGGGTGACCTTGCCGCGCCGGTGGTCGGTGCGCTGGGCGCAGCCGGCGGAGCAGTGCTCGCAGATGCTGGGCGTGCTGACCAGGTCGAAGGGCCGGGAGCGGAACCGGTAGGCCGCGCCGGTGAGCGCGCCCACCGGGCAGATCTGCACCGTGTTGCCGGAGAAGTAGGACTGGAACGGCTCGCCCTCGGCGATGCCGACCTGCTCGTCGGCGCCGCGCTCCAGCAGCTCGATGAATGGGTCGCCGGCGATCTGCGCGGAGAAGCGGGTGCAGCGGGCGCACTGGATGCAGCGCTCGCGGTCCAGCAGCACCTGCGTGGACAGCGCGATCGGCTTGGGGAACGTGCGCTTGTGGTCGAGGAACCGGGTCTCGCCGCCCCCGTTGGACATGGCCTGGTTCTGCAGCGGGCACTCGCCGCCCTTGTCGCAGACGGGGCAGTCCAGCGGGTGGTTGATCAGCAGGAACTCCATGATCCCGCGCTGGGCCTTGTCCGCCACCTCGGAGGTGAGCTGGGTCTTGACGACCATGCCCTCCATCACCGAGATGGTGCAGGAGGCCTGCGGCTTGGGCATGGCGCGGCCGTTGCCGGCGTCGGGGACCTCCACCAGGCACTGGCGGCAGGCACCCACCGGGTCCAGCAGCGGATGGTCGCAGAAGCGCGGGATCTGGATGCCCAGCAGTTCGGCGGCGCGGATGACCAGGGTGCCCTTGGGCACCTGGATCTGGAAACCGTCGATGGTGACGGTGACGAGGTCCTCCGGCGGCACGGCGGGCGTGCCGCCCGAGGCGCTGTTGGTCGTGACGGTCACTGCTCCTCCTCTCCTGCCGGCGCCGCCGGCGCCGCTGCCGCGCTGCCGTGGTTGCCGCTGTCCGCCCACAGCGTCGACTTGCGGTGGTCGAACGGGCAGCCGCCCTGGGTGACGTGGTCGATGTACTCCTGGCGGAAGTACTTGATGGAGGACATCACCGGGCTGGCGGCACCGTCGCCGAGCGCGCAGAAGGCGCGGCCCAGCAGGTTGTCGCAGATGTCCAGCAGCTTCTCCAGGTCGGCCTCGGTGCCTTCGCCGCGTTCGAGGCGGTCCAGCACCTGCACCATCCAGTAGTTGCCTTCGCGGCAGGGTGTGCACTTGCCGCAGGACTCGTGTGCGTAGAACTCGATCCAGCGGCCGACGGCGTGCACGACGCAGGTGGTCTCGTCGAAGATCTGCAGCGCGCGGGTGCCCAGCATCGACCCGGCGGCACCGACCGACTCGAAGTCCAGCGGGGTGTCGAGGTGCTCGTCGGTGAAGATGGGGGTGGAGGACCCGCCGGGCGTCCAGAACTTCAGCTCGTGGCCCTTGCGGACGCCGCCCGCCATGTCCAGCAGTTCGCGCAGCGTGATGCCCAGCGGCGCCTCGTACTGGCCGGGCCGTTCGACGTGGCCGGAGAGCGAGAAGAAGCCGAAGCCGGCGGACTTCTCGGTGCCCATGGAGGTGAACCACTCGGCGCCGTTGCGGACGATGCCGGGGACGCTGGCGATGGACTCGACGTTGTTGACGACCGTCGGCGATGCGTAGAGCCCGGCCACAGCGGGGAAGGGCGGCTTGAGCCGCGGCTGGCCGCGGTAGCCCTCCAGCGAGTCCAGCAGCGCGGTCTCCTCGCCGCAGATGTAGGCCCCGGCGCCGGCGTGCACGACCACGTCCAGGTCGAACCCGGTGCCGAGCACGTCGGGGCCGATGAGGTTGGCCTCGCGGGCCTCCTCGACCGCCTGCTTGATGCGGCGGATGACGTGCAGCACCTCGCCGCGGACGTAGATGAACGCCTGGGAGCTGCGGATGGCGTAGGCGGAGATCGCCACACCTTCGATGAGGACGTGCGGGTTGGCCAGCAGCAGCGGCACGTCCTTGCAGGTTCCCGGTTCGGACTCGTCGGCGTTGACGACGAGGTAGCGCGGGTTGGGGTTGTCCGCGGGCAGGAATCCCCACTTCATTCCGGTGGGGAACCCGGCGCCGCCGCGGCCGCGCAGCCCGGAGGCTTTGACCAGGTCCACGAGCGTGTCGGGCTCCATGGTCAGCGCCCTGCGCAGCGCCTCGTAGCCGCCGTCGGCGCGGTAGCCCTCCAGGGTGAAGGAGTCGGGGCGGTCCCAGTTGGCGGAGAGGACCGGGGTCAGCGTGGTCACTTCGCGCTCCCTTCGTCGGCGGCGGCGTCGCCGCCGGCCGGGGTGCCGGGCTCGGGGGCGCTCCAGCCGCGCTCGCGCGCCAGGCGCAGACCTTCCAGCGAGGGCCCGCCGGCCTGGGTGCCCTCGCCGCCGTGTCCGTCGGAGAACCCGGCGAGCAGGCGGCTGGCCTCCTTGAAGGTGCACAGCCGCTCGGGGCCGCGGGTGGGCCGCACGTCGTTGCCCAGCCGCAGGTCGTCGACGAGCCGCTTGGCCGACTCGGGGGTCTGGTTGTCGAAGAACTCCCAGTTGACCATCACCACCGGCGCGAAGTCGCAGGCGGCGTTGCACTCGACGTGCTCGACGGAGACGCGGCCGTCCTCGGTGGCCTCGTCGTTTCCGACGCCCAGGTGCTCCTTGACGGTCTTGAGGATCTCGTCGCCGCCCATGACCGCGCACAGCGTGTTGGTGCACACCCCGACGTGGTACTCGCCGGTTGGGCGGCGCTTGTACATGGTGTAGAAGGTCGCCACGGCGGTTACCTCGGCCGTGGTCAGGCCCAGCTGGTCGGCGCAGAACCGGATGCCGGCCGTGGAGACGTAGCCCTCCTCGGCCTGCACCAGGTGCAGCAGCGGCAGCAGCGCCGAGCGCTCCCGCGGGTAGCGGGCGATGATCTCCTTGGCGTCGACCTCCAGCCGCGCGCGGACCTCGTCGGTAAAGGTGCTGCTCACCTGTCCACCCCTCCCATCACGGGGTCGATACTGGCGACGGCGGCGATCACGTCGGCGACGGTTCCGCCTTCGCACATGGCCGCGACCGCCTGCAGGTGGGTGAAGGAGGGGTCGCGGAAGTGCACGCGGTAGGGGCGGGTGCCGCCGTCGCTGACGACGTGGGCGCCCAGCTCGCCCTTGGCGCTCTCCACCGCGGTGTAGACCTGGCCGGCCGGGACACGGAAGCCCTCGGTGACGATCTTGAAGTGGTGGATCAGCGCCTCCATGGAGCCGCCCATGATGTGGGCGATGTGCTCGGGCGAGTTGCCCAGGCCGTCGCCGCCCAGCTGCAGCCGGGCGGGCCAGCCGATCTTGGCGTCGTCGATCATGATCCGGCCGGGGCGCAGCCGGTCCAGGCACTGCTCGACGATGCGCAGGCTCTGCTCCAGCTCGGCCATGCGGACCCGGTAGCGGGCGTAGACGTCGCCGCCGTCGGAAACGGGGATGTCGAACTCGTAGTTCTCGTAGCCGCAGTAGGGCTTGGCCTTGCGCAGGTCCCAGGCCAGGCCCGAGGC
Source organism: Streptomonospora litoralis (assembly GCF_004323735.1). Taxonomy (GTDB): domain Bacteria; phylum Actinomycetota; class Actinomycetes; order Streptosporangiales; family Streptosporangiaceae; genus Streptomonospora; species Streptomonospora litoralis. Next base: position 4,953,052 of record NZ_CP036455.1, read on the forward strand.
GCGCAGCATCGGCCCGGTGACGCCCAGCGACATGCAGCCGGAGAGGTCCAGGTGCGCGACGTCGCGGGTGCGGGCGAGGTAGAGCGGGCTCGCGTCCAGCAGCTTGCGCATCTGGGAGATGCGCTTGGGCATCTCCTTGAGCAGCTCGCGGATCTTCGCCTCGGCGCCGTCGGGCAGGTCCTGGGCGACGCCGCCGGGGCGGATGTAGCCGTGGTTCATCCGCAGGCCGGTGATCAGCTCGAAGATGTCGAGGACCATCTCGCGCTCGCGGAACCCGTTGGTCATGATGGTGGTGGCGCCCAACTCCATGCCGAACGTCGCCATCGCCACGAAGTGCGAGGACATCCGGTTGAGCTCCATCATCATCACCCGGATGATGTCGGCGCGCTCGGGGATGCGGTCGGTGATGTCCAGCAGCCGCTCCACCGCGAGGCAGTAGGCCACCTCGTTGAACATCGGCGTGAGGTAGTCCATGCGGGTCACGAACGTGGTGCCCTGCGTCCACGTCCGGAACTCCATGTTCTTCTCGATGCCGGTGTGCAGGTAGCCGATGCCCACCCGCGCCTCGGTGCAGGTCTCGCCGTCGAGGGTGAGGATGAGCCGCAGCACGCCGTGGGTAGAGGGGTGCTGGGGGCCCATGTTGACCACGAGGCGCTCGGCTCCGCTGGCCTGCGCCCTGGCGATGACCTCCTCCCAGTCGCCGCCGGAGGCGTCGATGTAGTCCTCGGTGACGTTCGTCATTGGTATGACCTCCGCTCGTCCGGCGGCGGAACGGTTGCGCCGCGGTATTCGACGGGGATCCCGCCGAGCGGGTAGTCCTTGCGCTGCGGGTGGCCGTGCCAGTCGTCGGGCATCTCGATGCGGGTCAGCCCGGGATGCCCGTCGAACACGATCCCGAAGAAGTCCCAGGCTTCGCGCTCGTGCCAGTCGTTGGTGGGATAGACCGACACGACGGAGGGAATGTGCGGGTCGGCGTCGGGGCAGGCCGTCTCGATGCGGATCTGGTTGTTGTGGGTGATCGACCGCAGGTGGTAGACGGCGTGCAGCTCGCGTCCGGAGTCGTCGGGGAAGTGCACGCCGCTCACGCCCGTGCACAGCTCGAAGCGCAGTTCGGGGTCGTCGCGCAGCAGCCGGGCGACCTCGCGCAGGTCCTCCCGGCGCACGTGGAAGGTGATCTCGCCGCGGTCGACCAGCACCCGTTCGACGGCGCCGGTTCCCGGCGCGCCGTCGGCGCCCAGGGCCCGCTCCAGCGCGTCGGCCACGGTGTCGAAGGAGGCGGTGCGCGGGTCGTCGGGATCGGTGAAGGGCCGCTGCGAGGCCGCGCGGGGCGTCTTGCGCAGCAGCAGCCGGCCGTAGCCGGAGGTGTCGCCGGTGGTTTTGGCGCCGAACATGCCGCTGCGGGCGATGGGGGCGCTCAGCCGCTCCTCGCCGGCGCGGGCGGGCAGGTCGGCGTCGTCCTCGCCGCCGCCTTCGTGGCGGTCGGGGCCGTTTCCGTTGCCGTTGAGACTCACCGCCGGGCCACCTCGCTCTGGTCCAGCAGGGGCAGCTCGCGGCGCAGCCGGCGCTCCTCCTCTTCCTCGATCTCGCGCTTGCGGTGCGCGCCGAGCTTGGTGTGCTGCACCTTGTCGTGCAGCTTGAGGATCGCGTCGAAGAGCATCTCCGGCCGCGGCGGGCAGCCCGGCACGTACATGTCGACGGGCACGATGTGGTCGACGCCCTGCACGATCGCGTAGTTGTTGAACATGCCGCCGCTGGAGGCGCACACGCCCATGGAGATGACCCACTTGGGTTCGGGCATCTGGTCGTAGATCTGGCGCAGGACGGGGGCCATCTTCTGGCTGACGCGCCCGGCCACGATCATCAGGTCGGCCTGGCGCGGTGTGGCCCCGAACTTCTCCATCCCGTACCGGGCCATGTCGTAGTGCGGTCCGCCCGCCGACATCATCTCGATGGCGCAGCAGGCCAGCCCGAACGTGGCCGGCCACATCGAACTCTTGCGCATCAGGCCGACGACCTGCTCGACCGTCGTCAGCATGATGCCGCTGGGTACCTTCTCCTCAAGCCCCATCCGGCGAACCCCCTTTCTGAGTGGTCGGTTTGCCCTTGCTCGGTGTCTCGGCGCCGTGCGGGCGCGCCGCGGCACTCACTCCCACTCCAGGCCGCCGCGCCGCCACTCGTAGGCGTAGGCGATGGACACGTTCACCAGGAACAGCACCATTGCGATCAGCCCGAAGACGCCCAGCTCGTCGAAGTGGACCGCCCACGGGTAGAGGAAGATGATCTCGATGTCGAAGACGATGAACAGCATCGCCGTCAGGTAGTACTTGATCGTGAAGCGGCCGCCTCCGGCGGGCTGGGGCGTGGGCTCGATGCCGCACTCGTAGTGCTGCAGCTTGGCCCGGTTGTAGCGCTTGGGCCCGGCGATGGAGCCGACGACCATCGAGACGCCGACGAACGCGGCGCCGATGGCGGCGAGAACCAAGACGGGTGCGTACAGCTCCATGGCTAGGCGTTCCCCTCAGTGCCGGTGCGGCGTGCGGGCGCCGCGGTCCCGGGATGCGGGCGGGCGGCTGCACGCACGCTTGTGAATACGTTCACGTAACGGTGCGAGCGGCGGTGCGGCTGTGCGGTGTGCATGGTGCGGTCCTTCGCCTCAGGCCGCGGGGGCCATCTTGGACAGGCCGTTGATCACGCGGTCCATGGCGTCCCCGCGGCTGGGCTCGGTCAGATTGGCGAGCATCTTCAGCGCGAACCGCATCAGGGTCCGCTGCGGCAGGCCGTACTTGGTCGCGTACTTCATCAGCTCCGGGTTGCCGATCATCTTCACGAAGTAGCGGCCGAGCGTGTAGTAACCGCCGTAGGTGTCGGCGAGGATGCGCGGATAGCTGAGCAGGGTGCGCTCTCGGGCCTGCTGGGTGGGGCGGGCCAGGGCCTGGGCGACGACGTCGGCGGCGATGACGCCCGCCTCCATCGCGTAGGCGATACCTTCGCCGTTGAACGGGTTGATCATGCCGCCCGCGTCGCCCACCAGCATCAGGCCGCGGCTGTAGTGGGGCACGCGGTTGAAGCCCATCGGCAGCGCGGCGCCGCGGATCTTGCCCTGCTGGTTGTCCTCGGTGAAACCCCACTCGGCGGGCATGCTGGAGGTCCAGCGGCGCAGCAGCGAGCGGTAGTCGACGTCCTGGAAGGAGGCCGTGGAGTTGAGGATGCCCAGCCCCACGTTGCTGGTGCCGTCGCCGACGCCGAACACCCAGCCGTAGCCGGGCAGCAGCACGTCGCGGCCCTCGTTCTTGTCCCACAGCTCCAGCCAGGACTCCAGGTAGTCGTCGTCGTGGCGGGGGCTGGTGAAGTAGGTGCGCACGGCTACGCCCATGGGGCGGTCGTCGCGCTTGCGGATGCCCATGGCCACCGACAGGCGCGAGGAGTTGCCGTCGGCGGCGATCACCAGGGGCGCGCGGTAGGTGACGGGCTCGCGGTCGGCGTCCTTGGCGGTGACGCCGACGATGCGGTTGCTGCGCTCGTCGATCACGGGCCCGGTGACGCTGGTCCGCTGCAGCAGCCGGGCGCCGGCGGCGACGGCGCGCTCGGCGAGGATCTGGTCGAAGTCCTCGCGGGTGCGCACGAGGCCGAAACCGGGGTACTCGGCGAGCTCGGGCCAGGGCAGTTCGATGCGCACGCCGCCGCCGATGATCCGCAGTCCGTGGTTGCGGACCCAGCCCTTGTCCTCCAGCGAGACGCCCATCGCGGTCAACTGCTTGACCGCGCGCGGCGTCAGGCCGTCGCCGCACACCTTCTCGCGCGGGAAGGAGGTCTTCTCCAGCAGAAGGACGTCGACTCCGGCCTGCGCGAGGTGGTAGGCGGCCGTGGATCCGGACGGCCCGGCTCCGACGACGATGACGTCGGCGTCGTCGGTTCGGCCCCGGGCGGACGAGGGGGCGGGTGCTGTCTCGCTCACGAGTTGGTCCTTGGCTTGCCTGGCGCGGTTGCGCCTCGGGGGTGCGCCGCAGGCGCTTGTGCGGCTGTTCAGTGGCTGGTCAGGAGTGTTATGTACGGCTCGTACGCTTGTGAAGTCCTTCACAAGGGCTCGCTCCGCAGTCTAGACCTTTAGCGCCACTGGGGCGACCCCCAGGGGGCATTCATCTTTATTCGACACTTTCGCCGACAAAACAGACACGAAAGAAAAGGAAGGCAAGCCTAAGCTTCATTCGCCATTCCGCCGCTGTGCCCGGCAGCTTCTCCCGATATCGTGAACTTATGGCCGCGGAATGCGCTTTCCCGCGGCCATAAGTTCACGATAGACGCCGGACGGACCGGCATACCGGGCATATGGGCGCCGGGTCGCCGTCGCACGCGTCAGCTCCTGCGGTATCCCCGGTGGAGCGCGACGACGCCGAATGTCAGGTTGCGCCAGGTGACCGATTCCCAGCCCGCGGTGCGCAGCCGGGCGGCGAGTGCTCGCTGGTCGGGCCAGTCCATGATCGACTCGGACAGGTACTCGTAGGGTTCGGTCCGCGGGGTCACCAGTCGCGCGATCTTGGGCAGGGCCCCCATCAGGTAGGTGCCGTAGACCCGGTCCAGCGCGCCGACGGGGAGGTGGCTGAACTCGCAGACGACCAGGCGCCCGCCCACCTTGGTCACCCGGTGCAGCTCGCGCAGCGCCCGATCGCAGTCGTTGGTGTTGCGCAGACCGAAGGAGATGGTGACGGCGTCGAACGTCTCGTCGGCGAAGGGCAGGGCGAGCGCGTCGCCGGCGGCGAAGGTGACTCCGCGGCGCGACGCGCCGCCGCGGCGGCGGGCACCCACCTGCAGCATGCCCTGGGAGAAGTCGCAGGCGACGACCCGCGCGCCCTTGCGGGTGAAGGACTCCGAGCTGGTGCCGGTTCCCGCGGCCAGGTCGAGCACCAGCTCGCCGCTGTAGGCGTCGACGGCCTGCACCGCGGCGCGCCGCCAATAGCGGTCCTGCCCGAGCGAGATGACGTCGTTGACCAGGTCGTAGCGGTCGGCGATGCCGTCGAACATGCTCGCGACATCGGAGGGCCGCTTGTCGAGCTCAGCGCGGGTCATGCCCCCACCTTAGGGCCGCCGCCGAGCGGGCGGACACGCGACGGGCTTTTCGGCCGCGCATCATGAGCGACACGCGGTTACCCTTAGTGATCACACCGTTTCCCTTCGTGCCAGCGCCGTCGTGCGCCCGCCGTCGGCAGCGCTTCGGCGGGTATCCGCGCCCCGTCGCGGCGCCCGACCCCGCGAAACCGGAACCGCACCTGGAGGCCGCCCGTGACCATCCGACGCCGCACCGCACCGCACCGCACCGACCGCCGTCCCCGCAGCGGGGCCAGAACCGCGCTCACGGCCGCCGTGGCGGCGCTCGCGCTGGCCGCACCCGCGGCCGTCGCATCCTCGCCCGCCTGGGCGGGCATGCGCCACAGCGGGGTCGTCGGCGAACGCCCCGTCGGCTGGACCCCCCACGTGCTCGACGGGCGGGTCAAGGCTGTGCTGCCCGTCGGCGACCTGGTGGTGGTCGCCGGGCGGTTCGACCGGGTGACCGGACCCGACCGGCGCGGGAGCGTGGAGCGGCACAACGTCTTCGCCTTCGAGCGCGGCACCGGTGAGATCAGCAGGTTCTTCACGCCCGACGTCGACGGCACCGTCACCAGCCTGGTGCCCGGTCCGTACCGCGGCACCGTCTTCTTGGGCGGGCACTTCCGCCGGGTCGAGGGCGAGGACCGGCGCGGCGTCGCGCTGGTCTCCACCTTCGACGGCGAGACCGTGGAGTCCTTCGACGCGCGGGTAGCGGGCGGCTCGGTCTACCGGATCGACGCGCACGGCCGCGACCTGTACCTCGGCGGCACGTTCCGCTCCGTCGGCGGCGCCGACCGGCGGGGGCTGGCCCGTGTCGACGCCGCTACCGGACGGGTCGACCCGGGCTTCGACATCGGTATCTCCGACGCCCGCCGCGGCAGTCTGCGGGTGCATGAGCTCGCGGCGGGACCCGACGGCGACCGCCTGGTGATCGCGGGCACCTTCACGCGGGTCGACGGCCGGCCCCGCTACCAGATCGCGATGGTCGACACCGCGGCGCGCCCGGCAGCGCTGGCGGAGTTCTCCACCGACTCCTACGCGGCGCCCTGCGACTACAGCCGCATGCACACCTACATGCGCCAGATCGACTTCGCGCCCGACGGCTCCTACTTCACGGTCGTCACAGCGGGCGGGCCCAAGCTCAAGCCGGGCCTGTGCAAGACGGTCGCCCGGTGGGAGACCCGTGCGGGGGCCGATGCCGAGCCCACGTGGGTCAACTACACCGGGGGCGACTCGCTGTACTCCGTCGAGGCCACCGGGGCCGCGGTCTACGTCGGCGGCCACCAGCGGTGGATGGACAACCCCGAAGGCGACCACGCGGCCGGACCGGGTGCGGTGAAGCGCAGCGGCATCGCCGCCGTCGACCCCCGCACCGGGCGTGCCCTGGCATGGAATCCGGGGCGCAGGCCGCGGGGCCACGGCGTCGAGGCGCTGACGGCCACGCCCGAGGGCCTCTACATCGGCAGCGACACCACCGGCCTGGGGGGCACCTACCGGGGCCGGCTGGGCATGTTCCCGCTGAACGGCTGAGCGGCGAGCGGCTGGGCCCGGGGCGCGGGCCGAGCGTCCGGCGGCCCCTCCGGCGGGCGCTACCGGTGCGGCGGCGGACTCAGCCCCTCGGCCGGGCGGTCCCGGGCCGGGAGTCGGCGCCCTCGCCGGTGCGGTCCCGACCATCGGGCGAGGCCGGGGATCCCTGCCCGGCGCCCTCGTCCGGCTGCGCGTCGGCGGATGGGCCGTCCGCGTGCGCGCCGCCGGACTCCGCCGGATGTGCGGGGGACGGGTCCCCGCCCCGGCCGGCGGCGGCCTGCTGCGCCTGGTCCTCCTTGGCCGCGCCCGCCTCCAGGCGCGCCCCGATACCGCGGAGGCGGCTGATACGGTCGGCGATCCCGCTCGACACGGCGTCCCGCTGCCGCGACAGCAGCACGTAGCTCACCAGCCCGCTGACCAGCACCGCGATCGCAGCGGCGAGCAGTCCGCGGGCGCCGAGCAGGTAGAGGACACCGAAGGCAACGGCGAACAGCAGCAGTCGCGCCGCGGTATAAGCGAGGACGCTACGCATGAAAACCGCCTCACAACGGATCATTCGGCAATAGATTGAGTCTGGGCGAGGCAGCCGAGGGCGCCGAGCACCCGCGCGGGCCGTGTGCGCGTGCCCGCGGCCCGGCTCATTGCCAGGGTACGGGGCGGGGACCGGTGCCCCGCCGCACCCCCGGTGCGGTAGCCGCGCGGCCCCGGAAACGGTGCCGGGCGGATGATGGGACCTGTGGAATACGGCTATCCGAATTGAACATTACGTTCCGATCACATATCGCGGACTCGCCCCCAGTTCCTCTCTGTTTTTACGAAAACTAGGGAGGAAACGGACTAACTCATGCACACTAGGGGATCAAACGCCCGCCTCCCCCCAAGTCGACTGGCGGGCCCGAAGGGGGATTGTGAAGGTGGAAAGAGGAAGCGAGCGCTTGCTGACCCCCGGAGAGGTGGCCTCCCTCTTCCGAGTCGACCCGAAGACCGTGACACGGTGGGCCGCATCCGGACGGATCAGCAGCATCCGCACCCCCGGCGGCCACCGCCGGTTCCGCGAGTCCGAAGTCCGCGCTCTGCTGCACGGAGAGCCGACCGAGTCCACACCCTGACCGCTGTCCGCCCACTCGCCCATCACGTCGGAGCCCCCTCGGTGGCCCCCGCTCCCGTCAGCCACCGGGCTCCTTCGTTCGACTGCGCGCATCCGGATCATCCCGGATAGGCTGGAGACATGGTGTGGCTCGCTGGCCTAATCACGCTGCTCACGATCGTGGTCTGGGTGTACGCGTTCTTCGACGCGCTCACCAGCCCCGCCGCGGAAGTGCGCAATCTGCCCAAGGTCCTCTGGCTGGTCGTCATCGTCCTGTTCACCCCGGTCGGCCCGCTGCTGTGGCTGTTCCTCGGCCGGCCCCGTGACGGCGACGTCCCCGAAGCGACGGCCTCCGACGCCCGGTCCGTCTCGGCGGAGGACTTGGACCCGTCCGACTTCCAGCAGGCGGCCGACCGCGATCGGCCCCTCGGCCCCGACGACGACCCGGAGTTCCTGCGCCGGCTGAACCGGCGCATCAACCCCGAGGAGTGACACGCGCCGCGCGACGCCCTGACCGGGCGCCGCGCGCTCGTGGGTACGCCGGTGCGTCCGTCCGCGTCCGTGCGCCTCCGCACCGGCGCGGCGGCGGACCGCTCAGGCGTAGCTGTGCAGGCCGCTGAAGATGTAGTTGACCGCGAAGAAGTTGAAGAGCAGGCAGGCGAATCCCGCCAGCCCGATCCACGTGGCCTTGGAGCCCCGCCAGCCCGCCGTCGCGCGGGCGTGCAGGTAGGCGGCATAGACCACCCACGTGATAAAGGACCACACCTCCTTGGGGTCCCACCCCCAGAACCGGCCCCAGGCCTCGTCCGCCCAGACGGCTCCCGCGATGATCGCGAACGTCCACAGCGGGAACGCCAGCACGATGAAGCGGTGCGAGACGCGGTCCAGTAGCTCGGACGCGGGCAGCTTGGCCGCCACTCCCGCGACCCGCTCCCCCGCGGCGCGCTTGAGCTCGGCGCGGTTGGCGAGCAGGTAGGCGACCGCCGCGGCGCCGGCGACCATGAACCCGCCGGTGGCGATGATCGCCGCCGAGACGTGGATCGCGATCCAGTAGGAGTGCAGCGCGGGGATGACCGGACCGGCCTCGCTGTAGAGCCACCGGGCGGCGATGCCCAGCAGCAGCACCACCGGAACGAGCACGAACGTGCCCAGGAAACGCGCCTGGTAGCGCAGCGCGGCGAACAGGAATGCCGCGACGCTGCACAGGGCTATCGCTACGACGAACTCGAACATGTTCCCCCAGGGCCAGCGGTCCGCCGCCAAGCCCCGGGTGGTGATCTGCGCGGCGTTGAGCACGAAGCCCAGTGCGGTGACGAACACGGCGATCCGGCCCACCACATGCTGTGCGGCGCTGGGCTCGGGCTCCTCGCGGCGCACGCGCACCGCCAAGCCGTCGTCCGAATCACCGCCGGGCCCCTGGTCCGCGCCCTCGGCGTCCAAGTCCAGATCGGCCGTCGTGCCGGAGGCGGACGCGGCGGAGCCGCCGGCGGACGCCACGGTCGCGGCCGCGGCCGGGGCCTTCGCGGCGCCGGCCGCGCCGGGCATGAGGCGGTTGGCCCGCAGCCGCTGCCTGCGGCCGTAGGCGGCCTCGATCGCGAAGAGGAACAGCGCGATCGCGTACACCACGATCATCGCGATGATCAGGCCGTCACTGATCGAGGACATCCGGCCGTCCGAAACCGCCGTCGCGGCGAGCGTATGCACCACCGGCTACTCCTTCGTGCCTGTATCGGTAGCGGGGCCGTCCCGCATTCGGTCTCTCAGCGAGGTGGCGAAGCGGTGGAACTCCGCGGTGAGCGCGGCGTTCTCGCTCTTGCCCAGGCCGGCCACCTCGACAACGGTACGCCCGTCGCCGCGGGGGCGGGCCCGCACCCAGACCCGCCTCGGGCGCACGAACAGCGTCGCCAGCAGGCCCAGCACCGCCGTCGACGCCGCGGCCAGCGCCGGGAGGCGGGAGGGGTCGCTGTTGACCTGCATGCTGATGTAGTCGCTGTAGCCGGTGAAGGTGACCGTGCCCGCACCGTCGGGCAGCTCCCAGGACTCGCCCGGCCGCAGCTCGGGCGACTCCCCCAGCTTGCTCATGTCGTCGGTGTAGAGCTGGAACACCGACTGCGAGGCGCCCTCGCCCAGCCCCAGGTCGCCCCGGTAGCCGGTGAGCGTGACCACCGGGTCGCGGGGCGCGGGGAACTCGGAGACCAGATCGCCCTGCGGCCCCTCGGCCGCCGACGGCAGGAAGACCCCGGTGAAGCCGAGCTGCCGCTCGCCGGCGTCGGGCACCTTGATCACGCCGTCGGAGGTGAAGGTGCGCTCCTGGCGGGCGATGAAGGGCACGGGCTGGTCGAAGACGACCTCGCCGTCTGCGTTGGTCACCCGGAATTCCGGCGCGTAGCCGTGGCCGAGGAGGTAGACCTGCGCACCGCCGACGGACAGCGGGTGGTTCACCTCCAGCTCGTGGTGCCGTTCGGGCGCCTCGGGGCTCGCGCGGTAGGCCAGATCGGCCGAGAAGGAGGCCGCCTGCCCGCTGAGCCTGCCGTCCTCGATGAACCGCGCCTCGAACTCCTCCAGGGTGAAGGAGAACGGATGGAGGTCGTCCTGGCCCACAGCCGTGCCGGGGAAGAAGGCGTCGTAGGAGGTCACCGTGTTGGCGAAGCCGTCTCCCTCGACCACGAGCATGTTGCCGCGGTAGCCCAGGAAGGAGCCCGCCGCCAGCGCCACGAGCAGCGCGAGCAGCGCAAGGTGGAACAGCACGTTGCCGGTCTCGCGCAGGTAGCCCGTCTCGGCGGAGAGCGCCGCGGCGCCGCCGTCTTCGCTCTCGGTATCGACCCGGTGGCGCCGCAGCAGCGCGCGTGCGCCGTCGAGCACCCGCTCGGGCGCCGCGGCCGTGGTGAAGCTCGCCGAGTAGGGCATCCGGCCCAGGTTGCGCGGGGTGCGCGGCGGACGGGCCCGCATCGCCCGGTAGTGCGCCCGCGCCCGCGGCAGTACGCAGCCGGTCAGAGACACGAACAGCAGCAGGTAGATGGCCGCGTACCACGGCGAGGAGTAGACGTCGAAGAGGTAGAAGCGGTCCAGCCAGGGCGCGAGATCGGGGTGCTCGACGAAGTAGTTCTGCACCTGCTCGACGCTGACCCCGCGCTGGGGCAGCATCGACCCGGGGATGGCGCCCACCGCCAGCAGGAACAGCAGGATCAGCGCCGTGCGCATCGAGGTCAGGATGCGCCAGGCCCAGCGTGCCCAGCCCAGCGCGGTCAGACCTGCGGGCGCGGGCGGCGGCGGGTCGGCGGGGCGGCCCTGCTCGGCGGTCGCCGCCTCGGAGACGGAGGTGTGTTCGGAAGCCACTGCTAGATCACCGTGGAGTAGTCGGCCACCCACCGCTGCATGAAAGCGGTGATATCGGTCCAGACACCGGTCGCCAGGAGCAGCCCCACCGCGACGAGCATCGCGCCGCCGGCGACCGTGATGGCGCGGTAGTGGCGTTTGAGGCGGTCGAAGGCGCCCAGCGCGCGCCGGTAGAGCAGCGCCGCGGCGATGAACGGCAGCCCCAGCCCCAGGCAGTAGACCAGCGACAGCAGCGCGCCCCGGCCGGCGCTGCCCTCGGTGAAGGCGAGGGTCTGCACCGCCGCCAGCGTCGGTCCGATGCAGGGCGTCCAGCCCAGGCCGAAGACCACGCCCAGCAGCGGCGCACCCGCCAGGCCGGCGCCGGGCACGCGGTGGATGCGGACCTCGCGGTTGAGGCCGGGGATCGCGCCCATGAACATCAGGCCCAGCACCACGGTCACGGCGCCCAGGACGCGGGTGACGGGCTCGGCGTAGTCGAGCAGCAGGCCGCCGATCCCGCCGACGAAGACGCCCGCGGCCACGAACACCGCGCTGAAGCCGGCGATGAACAGCAGGCTGCCGGCGAGCATGGTTCCGCGGCGGCGCTGCAGCACCTCGTCGGCCGTCTCGATCCGAGCGCCGGAGCCGCCCGGTGCACCCGCCGCGACGCGGGCGCGGCGCCGGGCCGCGAGATCGGCGCCGCTCAGCCCGGTGACGTAGGAGAGGTAGCCGGGCACCAGCGGCAGCACGCACGGGGACAGGAACGACACCAGCCCGGCGGCCAGCGCCAGCGGGACCGCCAGCAGCAGCGAGCCGTGCAGCACCGTCTCGGCGATCATGTCCGGTCCGCGGCTCGGGTGGCGCCGGCGGGTCCCTCGGCGGGGCCGCCGCCCGCGGCCGAGCCGCCCTTCTCCGCGACGACGTCCTCGACCAGGCCGCTCAGCTCGTTGTAGCTCGTCTCGCCGATCACCCGCGCGGCGATGCGGCCCTGGCGGTCGATGACCAGCGTGCTGGGGATGGCCGCGGGCGGCACCGTGTCGCGGAATGCCTGCGGTACTCTGCCGGGCTGGTCGTAGAGGCTGGGGTACTCGACGTCCTGGTTCTCCTCGAACGCCTTGGCGGCGGTGGCGTTGTCCTTGATGTTCACGCCGAGGAAGGCGACACCGGCGTCCTTGTTCTCTGCGTAGACCTCGTTGAGGACGGGGACTTCGGAGCGGCAGGGGCCGCACCAGCTCGCCCAGAAGTTCAGGACCAGGACCTCGCCGCGGTAGTCGGCCAGGCTGACGGCATCGCCGCCGAGGGTCTCGCCGCTTACCTCGGGAGCGGCGACGCGCTCACCGGGGTCGAAGGCGGTGCTGGAGCCGTCGCCGGCGACGTAGCGGTCCTCCTGGGAACCGCCGCCCGTATTGGACGCCTGCGTGGCCGCTCCCCCGCCGCATCCGGCGGTGAGGGCCATCAGCAGCGCGGCGGCTGCGGGGAGTACCCGGGTACGGGTCTTCCAGGGCATGGGCGGGACCTCAAGAGGAGCGGTGGAAAAGTGGCAGGTGCATCGACGACAAAGTGTAGTAGACACTCCTGCACCACCACCGGCACCCCGACCCCAGTTGAACCGGGGCCGGCCGCCGCTGCTCTGCGCATGCCCACCCGCGGGGCGATGGGCGCGTACACCGCCCCGGACGGGTGGCGCCGGTGGCTATCCCGCTTCGACGAAGGCGTCGCGGAGGTAGTCCTGCACGGCGCGTTCGGGTACGCGGTAGGAGCGCCCCACGCGGATCGCGGGGAGCGCACCCGAATGGACCATTCGGTAGACGGTCATCTTGGAAACTCGCATGACCGTGGCGACCTCGGCCACGGTCAGGAACCTGACCTCGTCGAGAGGCTTACTCCCGTTCATCTTCCGACGCCCTCACTTCCGGACGTGAGCGTGGATGTCCCTGCCTCTGCCATCCGACGCGGCGACCCCAACACCATCACCACGCCGGCGTGTCGTTCGGTAACTGCTGGCACGTCCGATTTCAGGGTAGATCCGGGTTCACTGCATTGAAAGGTCGGTTTTGCTGTCTCTGCAGCTACATGAGAGTCGGGGGTCGCGTGAGGTTTAGGGAGTGGGTACCGCGATCGCCGTCGCTGCGGCGGATCAGGACAACCCGGCTCTCTCCAGCACGTATGCGGTGAGCGGGCGGTACTCACGCGGCGGGTAGCCGTCGTCCAGCGGCACAGTGGACAGCAGCTTGCCCTCATATTCGGCAAGGAACAACGCGGGATCGTTGCAGTCCGCAAACCCGATCGTCGGCACACCGGCCTCACCCGCCGCACCGGCGAACCCGTGGTCGGCGATGACCAACTGCGGCCACTGCCGCTCCTCTTCGGTGAGGGTCTGCAGTGCGGCGCGCATGGCGAAGGGGTGGTGGCTGTGGCGCGGGCTGCCGCCGTCCATCACGAACCCCACTCCGTCCTTCCACACCAGCACGCGGCGGTTGGGCGGGTGCTCGGTGGCGACCTCGTAGGAGAAACCGGCCGCGGCCGTGACGACCTCGCAGCCGCGCTCCTCCAGTGCCGCCTTCCACGAGCGGTAGGTGTCGGTGAGGTTCTTGGGGTGCCCGGTCGCGAACATCACGCGCTCACGCCGGCTCGCGGCCCCGGCGAGGCGGTCGGCGACGGCGTCGAGCGCGTCGACGGTGCGATCGGGGTCGATGGTGTCGATGCCCCACTGGTGGGACTCGTCTGCGACGACGCCGCAGCGCTTGGCCATCAGGGCGAGCACCTCGTCGAACTGCCACTCGTGCTGGAAGGTCAGTCCGAACTGGTAGTAGGGGTCCTTGTGGCACAGCCGCCGGTAGTGGCGCAGGTTGTTCTGCCGCGGAGTGTCGACGTGCCCGGCGATCCCGGTGCGCACGAGATAGGCGACGAGCTCTGCGCGCGAAGGCGGCGTCACCAGCGATCCCCTTCCCTTCGACCCGACTCGGCGGCCGGGTGGCCCGGTGTTTGCGACGTCGTCCCTCCCCGCGGGGCGGACGGAGGCCGTCACGGTCTATAAGGAGGCGTCATACCCCTTTCATGCCGTTTCAACTCGGGCGCGCACGGACGTCCCGGTGGTGCGCAGCGACACCGGGGAGTGGTTCCGGCTCGACCGGATCACCTCCGCATCGGCGCCCTCAACCCCCGCCGGGCGGGAGCGAAAGGCCGGTCGCGGCTCGGCACGCTACAGGCTCGGATCCATCCCGTGGCTGGGGAACACCGCCCGACGCGTGGCCTGGATAGCCTGGTCGACCGGGTCCTCCGGGTCGAAACCGGCCTCGAACGGAGTGACTTCGAATTCGCGCCCGTCGGTCATGTACAGCGGCGGGACTTCGCCGGTGCGCTCACGAACGAACTCGCGCCAGTTCTGCGGCGTCTCGGCCGCGGGGTCGAGCTGTGTGCCCGACGCTTCGGCCAGCAGGTGGCTCCAGGCGCGCGGGACGACCTGCACAAGCTCGTAGCCGCCTCCGCCCAGCACCACCCAGCGCCCGCCCGCGGTCTCCTTGGCCAGGCGGTGCAGTGCGGAGTAGGTCCTGCGTTGGCCGTCGACACTGAGCATCAGGTTCGCCAGCGGGTCCAGGGCGTGGGTGTCGACGCCCTGCTGGGTGACCAGGACCTCGGGCTGGAATTCGCGCAGCACCGGCGGGACGACGGCCTCGAACGCACGCAGCCAGCGGGAGTCGTTGGTGCCCGCGGGCAGCGCGATGTTGACCGCGTAGCCTTCGGCACCCGGCCCGCCGGTCTCGGTGGGCCGGCCGGTACCCGGGAACAGCGTCATCGGCGACTCGTGCAGGCTGACCGTCAGCACCCGGGGGTCGTCGTAGAACATCGTCTGCACGCCGTCGCCGTGGTGTACGTCGACGTCGACGTAGGCGACGCGCTTGGCGCCCTGCTCCAGCAGCCAGGCGACCGCCAGCGCCGCGTCGTTGTAGACGCAGAAGCCCCACGCGTTGCCCGGCATGGCGTGGTGCAGCCCGCCGGCGATGTTGGCGGCATGCTCGGACTCGCCGTTCCACACCGCCGATGCGGCCCGCACCGAAGCACCCGCGACCAGCGCGGACGCCTCGTGCATGTCGGGGAAGACCGGGTTGTCGGAAGTACCGAGGCAGTAGGGGTCGTCGGGCTCCAGGGCCTTGCCCGCGCGCTTGACGGCCTCGATGTAGTCGGAGTCGTGCACCAGGCCGAGCAGCTCGTCCGCGGCCGGCTCCACCCCGTTGCTCAGCGCCACGTTGGGGCGGTCGAAGACGCCGAACTCGCGGCACAGCGCCATGGTCAGCTCCACCCGGACCGGATGGAGCGGATGCTGCGGACCGAAGTTGTAGGAGGTCAGCCCGTCGTCCCAGGCCACGTGCAGCGAACAGGCCATGTGCCCCTCCCGCCGAGCGGATCGTGTCGACACGGGTGTGTGCGCCATCACCCGCTTCGTTACAGCCTAGTCAATCGCCAACGCGACGGTTGGCACCGGGGCGACGACCGGGCGTGCCCACTGCAGCCGGACGGCGGGCGCGCCTCACCCCTCCGACAACTGGCGGCTGCGCTCGCGCGCAGCCTCGATGGCGTCGGTGAACGCGGTGCGCACCCCGTGCCGCTCCAGCTCGCGGACCGCGGCGGCGGTGGTGCCGCCGGGCGAGGTGACCGCCTCGCGCAGCACGACCGGATGCGCCGCGGCGTCGCCGAGCATGGCCGCCGCGCCGCTGATGGTCTGGGTGACCAGCTTCTTCGCCGCGTCGCGGGTCATGCCCATGGCCACACCGGCCTCGATCATCGTCTCGGCGATGAAGTAGAAGTACGCCGGACCGCTGCCGGAGATGGCCGTGACGGTGTCCATGTGCCGCTCGGGCACCCGCACGACGTCGCCGACCGCGCGCAGCAGCGACTCGGCGTGGTCGAGCTGGGCCTCGCCGGTGTGGGCGCCGCCGGAGACGGCGGTCATGCCGCGGCTCACCAGCGCCGGGGTGTTGGGCATCGCCCGCACCACCGCGACCTCGCCCGAGAGGTGCTTCTCCAGCAGCGAGGTGGTGATGCCGGCCGCGATCGAGATGACCAGCGTGTCGGAGCCGAGGTCGCCGGAGAGCTCGTCGAGCAGCTCGACCATGTCCTGCGGTTTGATCGCCAGCACCAGGGTGGCGGCGCGCCGGGCGGACTCGGCGAGCGGGACCGCGGCCACTTGGTAGCGCTCGCGCAGCTCGGCGGCGCGCTCGCTGTCGGGCTCGGTGACCAGCACCTGGTTCGGCTCGTATCCGGTGGCGAGCAGGCCGGCGAGCAGGGCCTCGCCCATCTTGCCGCCGCCGATGATCGCGATCATGACTTCACCTCATAGCGTCCACGTGTCGCTGACAACGCTACCGAGGCCGGTGTCCTCACCGCATCCGCGGTCGGCGCGACTGTGGACGTCCTCCGTCGGAGGGGGAATCGTCGGAGGGGGAGATCGCCGGAGGGGGCGGTCGTCAGCCGCGGCGGAGCACCGCCCGGGCGGCGAAGGCAGCGTTGGCCGGGCGCTCGGCCATGCGGCGCACCAGGTAGCCGTACCAGTCGCCGCCGTAGGGGAGGTAGACCCGCACCCGGGCACCCAGGTCGGCGAGCCTGCGCTGCTCGTCGGGGCGGGCGCCGTAGAGCATCTGGTACTCGAAGTCGTCGTAGGTGCGTCCGAAGCGGCGGGCCAGGGTGGTGGCGATGTCGATCATCCGCGGATCGTGCGTGGCGACCATCGGATAGGCCTCGCTGTCCATCAGCCGACGCAGCGACCGCACGTAGGCCGCGTCGACGTCGCGGCGGGCGGTGTAGGCGGTGGCGGGGTCGGGGGCGTAGGCGCCCTTGCACAACCGCACCCGCGAACCCGGGGCGGCGGCCATGGCGGCGGCGTCGCCCTCGGTGCGGCGCAGATAGCTCTGCAGCACGCAGCCCAGCCGGGGGTGCTCCGAACGCAGCGAGGCGACCAGGCGCAGTGTGGCGGGGACGTGGCGCTCGCCCTCCATGTCGACGGTGACGGTCGTGCCGGCCTCGGCCGCAGCGGCGCAGATGCGCGAGATGTTGTCCGCGGCCAACTGCTCGCCCTCATCGCCGAGGGCCAGCCCGACGGCGGTCGGCTTCACCGACACCTCCGCCGAGGACGTCAGCCCCGCCTCGCCGAGCAGGCGCAGCAGGTGCAGGTAGCCCTTGGTGACCTCGGCCGCCTGAGCGGGGTGCCCGGTTTCCTCGCCGAGGTGGTCGACGGAGGTCAGCAGGCCCCGCCCGGCGAGTTCGCCGGCCACGCGCACCGCGTCCTCGGCGTGCTCGCCGGCGACGAACCGGTCGACGACCCCGCGGGTGAGCCGCGTACCCGCGACGATGGTGCGCAGGCGGTCGCTGCCCGAGGCCGCCAGAAGTGTCTGCCGCAGAACCATCCCGGACTCCTCCCTGGCCGATTTCCGCGTCGGACTTCCCCTGCCCGCGCGGGCGCCGCGGACGCACGGCGCCGGGTGCCGCCTTCGAGGCTACGCCGTGGCAGGCGACGGCGCCCGGCAGGACGGCCGGGCCGTCCTGCCGGCGGGGTCGAGATCCGGCGGACGCGGCCTCGCCCGCCGCGGCGCCGCCGGCGACCGCTCCGGCCTCGCCGGCAGTGATCGAGTAGGGTTTTCGTCGTTCCGCCGAGCCTGACCCGGGCGGCGCGCCGCAGCGGCGGGCGCACACCCATCCACAGCAAGGACACGCACACCCCATGGAACTCGTCCACTCCGGCAAGGTCCGCGAGGTCTACGCCGACGGCGACGACCTGATCCTCGTCGCCTCCGACCGCGTCAGCGTCTACGACGTGGTGCTGCCCACGCCCATCCCCGACAAGGGGCGGATCCTGACGCAGCTGTCGCTGTGGTGGTTCGAGCGCCTCGCCGACATCGTGCCCAACCACGTCGTCTCCGCCGCGGACGTGCCCGCGGAGTGGGCGGGCCGGGCGATCCGCTGCCGGCGCCTGGAGATGCTGCCGGTGGAGTGCATCGCCCGCGGCTACCTCACCGGCCTGGGGCTGCAGGAGTACCGGAAGAACGGCACCGTCTCCGGGGTGGCGCTGCCGGACGGCCTGACCGAGGCGTCGCAGCTCCCGGAGCCGGTCTTCACGCCCACCACCAAGGCCGCGGAGGGCCACGACGAGTTCATCACCTACGACGAAGTGGCCTCCGGGATCGGCGCCGACACCGCCGACCGGTTGCGCGAGCTCACCCTGCGGATCTACTCCCGCGGCGCCGAGACGGCCGCCGAGCGCGGGATCGTCATCGCCGACACCAAGCTTGAGTTCGGCCGCGCCCCGGACGGCACCATCGTCCTCGCCGACGAGGTCCTCACCCCGGACTCCTCGCGGTTCTGGCCCGCCGACCAGTGGCGCCCCGGGCAGCCGCAGAACTCCCTGGACAAGCAGTTCGTGCGGGACTGGAGCAGCACCCTCGCCGACTGGGACCGCACCCCGCCCGGGCCGCGGATCCCCGACGACATCGTCGAGGCCACCCGCGCGCGCTACGTCGAATGCTACGAGCGGATCACCGGCGAATCCTGGCGCTAGCGCGGTAGAACCGCAGCTTCCAAGCCTGCGGACGGCACTCCGGAACCGCCCCGCCGCGCCGGCTCAGGCGCGGCGGTCGACGGTGCCCTCGGCGGAGACCGCGAAGGTGCGCGGCGGTAGCTTGCGCAGCAGGGTGGCGCGCTCGCGGCCTTCCCGGCCGCCGTCGTCGGCGGGATCGGTGCGCACGCCGGCGAAGTGCAGACGGGTGAAGGCCAGCGCCTCGGCGAGCTCCAGGTGGCGGGTCTCGGAGTCGGCGGCCTTGCGGGTGTTGACCTCCAGCACGATCTGGCTGCTGTAGCCCGTGGTCGCCAAGTGCTCCAGTACGTCCGCGCAGGGCTGGGTACCGCGGCCGGGAATCAGGTGCTCGTCGAAGTTCTGCGTGCCGGTGCCGTCGGCGAGGTGCACGTGCGACAACCGGTCGCCGAGCTGCTTGGCCATCTCCAGGCCGTCGGAGTGGGACATGGCCGAATGGGACAGGTCGAGGGTGACGTCGGGGTAGTCGCGCTCGATCGGGTTCCAGCTCGGGGCGTAGGGCACGACCTCGCGGTCGCGCATCCGCACCGGGTACATGTTCTCGACCGCGAAGACGACGTCGGTCTCCTCCTGCATCCGCTGGATGCCGGTCTCGAACTCCCGGGCGTATTCGCGCTGCCAGCGGAACGCCGGGTGCACCACGATGGTCCGCGCGCCCAGCGCCTCGGCCATGTCCTTGGACTTGACCAGTTTGCCCCAGGGGTCGCGGCCCCACACCCACTGGGTGAAGATCAGGCAGGGGGAGTGCACCGCCAGAATCGGCACACCGTGGTAGTCCGACAGCCGGCGCAGCATGTCGACGTCCTGGCTGACCGGGTCGGTGGAGACCAGCACCTCGATGCCGTCGTAGCCGAGCTTGGCCGCGATCTCGAAGGCCGCCGGTGTCTTCTCCGGGTAGACCGACGCCGTCGACAGCACCACCGGCGCGTCTGGAACCTGGACAGAACTCACTTCACCAAGACTATGCGGTCTGGCGGCCGCGTGGATCGAGGGCCCGGGGACCGGCGCGCGTTCGGCGGGTCGCCGCCGCGTTCCGGCGAGCCGCCGCGCGTCGCGCCCCCGGGACCCCGTACCGGTTCCACTCCGCGGCTCCCTATGCTTTCCCGGGTGAGGACAGCGCTGGCCGGGGCGGTTCCCAGCCCCAACATCTGGCACAATCCGGGCGTCTACGAGCTGGAGAACGAGGCCGTGGACCCCGACGGGGTGCTCGATGCGGCGATGCGCGCCGTGCGTGGTTTCGCCGGTGCGCATGTGCTCGACATCGGCTGCGGAAGCGGCTTCCACCTGCCCCGGTTCGCACGCGAGGCCGCCCGGGTGACCGGCGTGGAGCCGCACCGGCAGCTCGCCGCGGCCGCGCGGGCGCGCACGGCGGGTACAGCCGGCGTCGAAGTCCGCACCGGGGTGGCCCAGCGGCTACCGGTGCCCGACGCCTCCGTCGGCGTCGCCCACGCCCGGTGGGCGTACTTCCTCGGCCCCGGCTGCGAGCCGGGACTGGCCGAACTGCGCCGCGTCATGCGCCGGGGCGGGGCGGCCTTCGTCATCGACAACGACGCCACCCGCAGCACCTTCGGCGGGTGGTTCCGCCGGTTCCTGCCCGGCTACGACCCAGAGGCCGTCGAGCGGTTCTGGTTCCGGCAGGGGTTCGAGCGGACGCCGCTGACGATGCGCTGGCTCTTCCGGCGGCGGGCCGACTTCGAGGCGGTGGTGCGGATCGAGCTGTCGCCCGAGGTGGCCGAACAGGTCGTGGCCGAGCACCCCGGCCTGGAGGTCGACTACGCGGTCAACCTGTGGTCGCGCGAGTACTGAGCCGCCGCGGGGCCGACGCGGCCCCGCGGGTCGGCCGATGGGTCAGACCCGCGGACTGTCTCGCTGCACCCCCTCGACGCCCAGCGCCTCCGCCACGCGGTCGCCGATCGCTGCCATGCCCTCGGCGTTGGGGTGGATCGGTGCCGCCGGGCGGTTGGGGAAGATGCCCTCGACCCAGCGCTCGCCGGGCGGCGCGCACATGTCGTGGCCCGGCTCGGAGGTGTCGACGAACACGGCGCCTGCGTCTGCGGCCTCCTTCTCGATCACCGCGTTGAGCTCCCGGTAGAGACCGTTGAGGTAGGTGATGTCGCCCTCGGCGTAGGGCGCCTGCAGGCAACCGTCGTCCTCGGGCAGGAGCGCGAGGTAGCCGACCACGGCGACGGTGGCATCGGGACTGCGCTCGCGGATGCCGTCGAGCACCGCGCCGATGTCCTCACCCACGCCGGGAAGGCGCGAACGCAGCTCGTCGCGGCCCTGGTCGATGTAGTGGTCCCGGCAGGGGTCGCCGTCGAGGTCGGTGGGCGCCAGCGCCAGGCACTTGAGCGCGATCTCGGCGTAGCCCAGGTCGTTGCCGCCGATGCCGAGGGTGACCAGGGTGGTGTCGGGGGTGAGGGAGTCGAGCTGCGGCGGGTTGGAGGTCAGTGCGAGGTTCTGCGCCGAGGTCATGTCCTCGGTCTCGGCTCCGATGCAGCTGGCGTCGGTGAACTCGGCGGCGTCCAGCGTGCGGGCCACCAGATTGGGGTAGTTGCTGCGCGAACGCAGGCACAGGGCGGGATCTCCGTACTGCGGGGGGATGAAGGGGCCGGCGGTGAAGGAGTCGCCGAGGGCGACGTACTCCCGGCCGAGCCCCGCAGCCGCGGGTCGGGCGGTGTTGGTGTCGGTTTCGGTGTCGGCGTTCGCGGCGCCGGCCCCGCTCAGGCCGAGCGCGCCGGCGAGCGCGAGAACGAGTGCGGGAGCGCCGCCGCGGCGGGCGGTGCGGGCAGCGGACACGTATCACTCCTGGTCGTGGCGGGTGCGGGGCGGGGCTCGGGAGTGCGGCGCGGGATGCGGACGAGCGGCGGCGGTCGGCCGCGGGATCGCGGAGGGTGCCGAACCCGAATGTCACCGCGCCCTTGCATCGGGTCAACGCCGCCGACCGCAATCGGCCAATCACCGCTGGCGTCTTGACGATAACCGAACGTAGCGCTCCTCGCGGCGGGTTTCCACAGGCCGCGCCCGGACGGGTCCGCATTGTCGTCGGCAGCCGCTACGGTGCAGCCATGGCCAAGGCTGCGAAGACCACCTTCCGCTGCAGTGAATGCGGCTGGACCACCCTCAAGTGGGTCGGGCGCTGCGGTGAATGCCAGGCGTGGGGCACCGTCGAGGAGGCCGGCGCGCCCACCTCCACCGTCATCGCCCCGGCCCGGGTCACCGCTCCCGCGCGGCCCATCACCGAAATCAGCGTCGAGTCCGCCCACGCCTCCCCCACCGGCCTCGACGAGCTCGACCGCGTCCTGGGCGGCGGCGTCGTGCCCGGTGGCGTCATGCTGCTCGCCGGCGAACCCGGCGTCGGCAAGTCCACGCTGCTGCTGGAGGTCGCGGCGCTGTGCGCCGACTCCGGGCCGGTCCTCTACGTCACCGGCGAGGAGTCCACCGGCCAGGTGCGGCTGCGCGCCGAGCGGCTGGGGGCGCTGTCGCCCAAGCTGTTCCTGGCGGCCGAGACCTCGGTGGCCGCTGTGGTCAGCCACGTCGACGCGATGTCTCCCTCGCTGCTGATCGTCGATTCGGTGCAGACCATGAGCTCCCCCGACGTCGCGGGCGTGCCCGGCGGGGTCTCCCAGGTCCGCGAGGTCGCCGGTGCGCTGATTCGGCTGGGCAAGGAGCGCGGCATCGCCACGGTGCTGGTCGGCCACGTCACCAAGGACGGCTCCATCGCCGGGCCCCGGCTGCTGGAACACCTGGTCGACGTCGTCCTCCAGTTCGAGGGCGACCGCCACTCCCAGCTGCGTATGCTACGCGCGATAAAGAACCGCTACGGCCCCACCGACGAGATCGGCTGCTTCGAACTCACCGACTCCGGCATCCTCGGGCTGCCGGACCCCAGCGGCCTGTTCCTCACCCGCCGCAACGAGCCCGTTCCGGGCACCTGCGTCACCGTCACCCTCGAAGGCCGCCGCCCGCTGATCGCCGAGGTCCAGGCGCTGGTGGCCTCCTCCAACCTGCCCCAGCCGCGCCGCGCCAACTCCGGCCTCGACAGCGCCCGCGTGAACGTGGTGATGGCGGTGCTGGAGCGCCGCGCGCGGGTGCGCATCGCCAACTCCGACGTCTACGCCTCCACCGTCGGCGGGGTGCGGCTGGGCGAGCCCTCGGTCGACCTCGCGCTGGCACTGGCGGTGGCGGGCTCGGTGCGCGACGAGGCGCTGCCGCGGGGCCTGGTCGCCCTCGGCGAGGTCGGGCTGGCCGGCGACGTGCGGGCCGTCACCGGGGTGCAGCGGCGCCTGGTCGAGGCCCAGCGGCTCGGGTTCACCCGCGCCATCGTGCCCCGGCACAGCGAGGAACCGATCGAGGGAATCGAAATCGTCGGCGTCGACGACCTCGGACAGGCGCTGCGGACGGCGTTTCCGGCGCCGCAGCCAGGGTGATTCCCGCACCGGCTGCGCGTGCCCGCCCCCGCGGGGGCCGCTCGAACGAACACGGCGCCGACCGGGCCGGCCCGGTCGGCGCCGTGCGGGACGCGGGCGGATGTCAGTTCAGCCGGAACACCTGCGGTTCGGCTCCCTGGTCGTAGTCGCTGTGCAGGCGCGCCACGTAGGTACCGGGCCGCTTGGCCTTGACCCTCCGGTCGCGGCAGTCCTCCCAGGAACGCATGCGGTCCCAGGTCACCTTCTTGGTGAAGGGGACCCCGCGCTCCAGTTTCTGCTTGTCGACCGCCCGGCCCTCGACGCAGTCCGCGGTGGAGAAGATCCGGTCGTCTCCGGAGGTGATGCGGATCTCCAGCCGCTTAGGGCCCACGTCCACGGTGCAGGTCTGGTCCTCCGTGTTGACCAGGGTCACTTCGAACTTAGGCTTGTCGTTCCAGTCGTAGTCGCTCTTGTTCGCCTTGAGGGTCACCACCACGTCGGAGGGTCGGCAGGGGTCGTCGGGGCTCTTCGGCGCTGCGATTCCGTCCGAACCGCCCGCACCTCCGCCGGAGCCGTCTTCGGAACCGCCGCCCGACTCGTCGCCGGAGTCGCCCGTGTCGCCGGAGCCCCCTCCTTGGGAGCCGCCCCCCTGACCGGAGCCGCCCGCGGCGTCCTGGCCGGCACTGGCGGAGGGGTTGGGGGAGGCGCTCGGGGAGGCGGGGGGTGAGACACTGGGCGTCGACGACGCCTCGGGCGTCGGGCTCGGAGTGGTGGTGCCGGTGGCCTGGCCGCCGCCGTCGTCGGAGGACGACGACCGCGTGCACGCGTAGGTGATCAGCGCCACGACGACGAAGAGACCCACCAGCACGAAGACACGCCTTCTCCAATATGTCTCGGGACTCACCGGCCCCGGTTGTCCAGCACTTGACGCCATAGGCGCAGTATTCCGGGTTTCCGGGCGCCACACCTACTCAACCCGCCGATCCGCACATCGATTGACATGTTCGACAACCCTTACAGCACAGCCGTTCTGGCGTGGTATGAGACCAACGCCCGCGACCTGCCCTGGCGGCGGGACGACGCCACCCCCTGGTCGATCCTGGTCAGCGAGATCATGCTGCAGCAGACCCCCGTCGTGCGGGTGCTGCCCGCCTGGGAGGCGTGGCTGGAGCGCTGGCCGACCCCGGCCCACCTCGCCGAGGAGCCCTCGGGCGAGGCGGTGCGGATGTGGAACCGCCTGGGCTATCCGCGCCGCGCCCTCAATCTGCACGCCGCCGCTTGCGCCATCGTCGAGCGGCACGGCGGCGAGGTCCCCGCCGCCCACGCCGACCTGCTCGCGCTGCCCGGGGTCGGTTCCTACACCGCTGCCGCGGTCGCCAGCTTCGCTTTCGGCCGGCGCCACGCGGTGCTCGACACGAACGTGCGGCGGGTGCTCGCACGCGCGCACACCGGCGTGCAGTACCCGCCCAAGGCCCAGACGAAGGCCGAGACGGCGCTGGCGGAGTCGCTGGTGCCGCCGGACGCCGCCGTGGCCGCCCGCTGGGCGGTGGCGGTGATGGAACTGGGAGCGCTGGTGTGCACGGCCCGCTCCCCGGCCTGCGCCGACTGCCCGATCGCCGCGCAGTGCGCCTGGCGGCTGGCCGGCAAGCCCGCATACGAGGGACCGCCGCGGCGCGGCCAGACCTACGCCGGAACCGACCGCCAAGTCCGCGGCCGCCTGCTGGCCGTGCTGCGCGAGTCGCCGGCGCCGGTGCCCAAGTCGGCGCTGGACGTGGTCTGGCAGGAGCCCGTGCAGCGCGAGCGGGCGCTGGATGCACTGGTGGCCGACGGCCTGGTGGACCCGTTGGAGGACGGCACCTACGCACTGCCGAGCTGACGGCGCAGGACACGGACGGTTGGGCGCCCGACGGCGCGCCGAGCCTGGCTCCAGGGACAGTCTCGACGCCGAAAGTGTCCCTGGAGTAAGACTCGGCGGGGCTCGGGCGCCCGGGTTGACGAAATACTAGGGGGAGCGGCCCCGCAGGACCGCTCCCCCTCTGCCGATCGCGCGGCGGCGCCGCGCTCAGGCGGTTACTCGCCCGTGCCCGCCGCGGTCTCCTGCACCGCGGGAGCGTCCGGGACGGCATCGGGCTTGGGCACACCCTGGAAGGTGAACTTCCCGTCGGTCCCCTCGCCCTCTGCGTCGATCACCACGATCTGGCCGGGCTTGACGTGCCCGAAGAGGATCTTCTCCGACAGGGCGTCCTCGATCTCGCGCTGGATCGTCCGACGCAGCGGCCGGGCGCCCAGCACGGGGTCGTACCCGCGCGAGGCCAGCATCTTCTTGGCCGCCGACCGCAGCTCCAGACCCATGTCGCGGTCCTTGAGCCGCTCGTCGAGGGCGCTGACCATCAGGTCGACGATGCTGAGGATCTCCTCCTCGGTGAGCTGGTGGAAGACGATGACGTCGTCGACGCGGTTGAGGAACTCGGGCCGGAAGTTCTGCTTGAGCTCTTCCTGGACCTTGGCCTTCATCCGGTCGTAGTTCGTCTGGGCGTCGTCCTCCTTGGCGAAGCCCATGGCCGCACCCTTGGAGATGTCGCGTGTCCCCAGGTTCGTCGTCATGATGATGACGGTGTTCTTGAAGTCGACGTTGCGGCCCTGGGCGTCGGTGAGGCGCCCCTCCTCCAGAACTTGCAGGAGCGAGTTGAAGATGTCGTTGTGGGCCTTCTCGATCTCGTCGAAGAGGATGACCGAGAACGGCTTGCGACGCACCTTCTCGGTGAGCTGGCCGCCCTCCTCGTAGCCGACGTAGCCGGGAGGCGAGCCGAACAGCCGCGAGACGGTGTGCTTCTCCATGAACTCGCTCATGTCGAGCTGGATCAGCGCTTCCTCGTCGCCGAAGAGGAACTCCGCGAGCGTCTTCGACAGCTCGGTCTTACCCACACCGGAGGGACCGGCGAAGATGAACGAACCACCGGGACGCTTGGGGTCCTTCAGCCCGGCGCGGGTGCGCCGGATGGCCTGCGAGAGCGCCCTGATGGCGTCCTCCTGGCCGATGACCCGCTTGTGCAGCTCCTCCTCCATGCGCAGCAGCCTGGAGGACTCCTCCTCGGTAAGCCGGAAGACCGGGATGCCGGTGGCGGTGGCCAGGACCTCGGCGATGAGCTCCTCGCCCACCTCGGCGACCGTGTCCATGTCGCCGGCCTTCCACTCCTTCTCCCGCTGGGCCTTCTGGTTCAGCAGGCCCTTCTCGTCATCGCGCAGCGACGCCGCCTTCTCGAAGTCCTGGGCGTCGATCGCCGACTCCTTGTCGCGGCGGACGTCGGCGATCTTCTCGTCGAACTCACGCAGGTCCGGCGGCGCGGTCATGCGGCGGATGCGCATCCGCGAGCCGGCCTCGTCGATGAGGTCGATCGCCTTGTCCGGCAGGAAGCGGTCGCTGATGTAGCGGTCGGCCAGCTGGGCCGACGCCACCAGGGCACTGTCGGTGATCGAGACCCGGTGGTGGGCCTCGTAGCGGTCCCGCAGGCCCTTCAGGATGTCGATGGTGTGGGAGATGCTGGGCTCGTCGACCTGGATCGGCTGGAAGCGCCGCTCCAGCGCCGCGTCCTTCTCCAGGTGCTTGCGGTACTCGTCGAGCGTGGTGGCACCGATGGTCTGCAGCTCGCCGCGGGCGAGCATGGGCTTGAGGATGGAGGCGGCGTCTATCGCGCCTTCAGCGGCTCCCGCGCCGACCAGGGTGTGCAGCTCGTCGATGAACAGGATGATGTCGCCGCGGGTGCGGATCTCCTTGAGGACCTTCTTCAGGCGTTCCTCGAAGTCACCGCGGTAGCGGCTGCCGGCCACCAGCGCGCCGAGGTCGAGCGTGTAGAGCTGCTTGTCCTTGAGCGTCTCGGGGATCTCCCCCTTGACGATCTTCAGGGCCAGCCCCTCGACGACGGCGGTCTTGCCGACACCGGGCTCACCGATGAGCACCGGGTTGTTCTTGGTGCGCCGCGACAGCACCTGCATCACGCGATCGATCTCCTGGTCCCGCCCTATGACCGGATCCAGGTTGCTCTCGCGCGCCGCCTGGGTGAGGTTGCGCCCGAACTGGTCCAGCACCAGGGAGGTGGAGGGGGTGGACTCCGAAGAGGCACCCGTGGCCTGGGGCTCCTTGCCCTGGTAGCCGTGCAGGAGCTGGATGACCTGCTGGCGCACCCGGTTGAGGTCGGCGCCGAGCTTGACCAGCACCTGGGCGGCCACGCCCTCACCCTCGCGGATGAGGCCGAGCAGGATGTGCTCCGTACCGATGTAGTTGTGCCCGAGCTGCAGGGCTTCCCTGAGGGAGAGCTCCAGGACCTTCTTCGCGCGGGGGGTAAAGGGGATGTGGCCGGAGGGGGCCTGCTGGCCCTGGCCGATGATCTCCTCTACCTGCTGCCGAACCGCTTCGAGGCTGATTCCCAGGCTCTCCAGAGCCTTCGCAGCGACGCCCTCACCCTCGTGGATGAGGCCGAGCAGGATGTGCTCTGTACCAATGTAGTTGTGGTTGAGCATCCTGGCCTCTTCCTGGGCCAGGACCACCACGCGCCGTGCGCGGTCGGTAAACCTCTCGAACATGTCTCGTCGCTCCTCACAGAGCGGTCAGGCAGGGACGGAAGTTCCGACCCTCGCTTTCCGCATTTCGGCCCCTCGGGGGAAGCCCCGTGGAGGCGCTGCCGCACCCGTCCGCCGAGCGGCCGACGTTCCGGCGCGCTCGACGAACACATCCGGCACGGAAGGAAGGGTCCTACCTCCCGTGCCAGAGACTTTCCCCGACGATAGGGCGTTCATCCTCATCCAACTACCTATCGGGGGCTCAGTGTTCCGACTACGCCGCAAGCGAACGGCCCGTGCACCTCGGTATATCGAGGACACACGGGCCGTGAACGCGCATTCGCGCGCGGATTTGCTCTCAGCGAACACGGGGGCTCCGCCGACCGGCCCGGCAGGTAATGGCCTTGCGCGGGTCTCCCGGGTCCGCAAGAGGTCCGCGCAACCGCCACTCGCAGGCCGACGCCGATCGGCGGGTCTCAGCGCTGGGCCGCCTCGTACTCGGCGACGATGGCGGCCGGGATGCGACCGCGCTCGTTGACCTGCTTTCCGGCGGCCTTGGCCCACGCCCGGATCTCGGCGCTGCGCTCGCGACTGGGGGCGTTGCGCTGCTGGCGCTTGCCTCCGCGCCCGCCGCTCTTGGACGGGGCCTTGCGGGCGGCCTCGACATAGGGGGCGAGAGCCTCGCGCAGCTTGGTGGCGTTGCCGCCGCTGAGGTCGATTTCGTAGGCGGAACCGTCAACCCCGAACGAAACGGTCTCCTCGGCCTCGCCCCCGTCCAGATCGTCGACGAGAAGCACCTGAACCTTTTGTGCCATTGATAGAACCTTTCCAGCAGAGCGGTGCGATGGCACCTGAATATAAAGCTATCCGGGGGGAACGCAAAAGACAATTCTCCGCGCGGAGGAAAACTCGCGCGGCCTATGCCGCGGCCGCCCGAGCAGAGCAAATCCCGGCCCGGCGGCCGATACGGCCCCGCGGCCCGATGCCCGGTCCGCCGAAGCCGTTCACACGGGGGATGCTCCGCCCCTTTCCCGAGTGCTGCCGGTTAGCGGTCGCGCTGATCCGCTGCGTCACCGCGGAGTTCCGCGCCGGAAGCGCCGGCCCCCTTTGCCCCGTCATCGCCGGCAGCGCTGTCCGCCTCCGGCCCGGCGGCCGCCGCGGTGTCCGCGGATGCGCACCGCGAAGCCGGGTCCGCCTCGCTGACAAGTCGCCCGTCCGACGTTCTGGGCGCCATCTCCTTGCGGAGCAGCTTGACCACGAACGTGCAGAAGACCGCCGCGACAACAGCAGGGGGCAGCAGCGCCGACAAAACGTCACCCATCGAGCCTGCACCCCTTCCTTGTTGTTACTTTATGCAGCAATTACCCCACTGAGGGACGCCGCCCGCTCGGCCGACCGACCGGTCGACGCGCCCGCTCATACAACGGCCGCGGACTCCGTCATCATAGACACCCCGCGCACCCGTTCGAACCCGACCCCGCGGATGGCTTTAGGACAACCCCGAAAGCCCGTCATATAAGGGGTTCCGGGTTCGCCGGCGGCTCCGCCGAACCCCGCTGCAGAGCCGGCTGCAACCATTTCGATCCACTGGGGAGACCGGGAATATATAGTTCGGTACCCACAGTCCGAGGGAGCCGATCCCGAGAAGCCCTTGCGGCGCTCAGCCGGGATCCGCCCCACATTGCACACATTACCTGTTACCTGATCGTATCCGCCCCGCCCGCCGCGGTCCGCATTGGCGTCGAAGGCGCGGGCAAGTTGTGGGATCGTGGCAGCCCGACTCGGGCGAGTCCGACATCGGCCGGCGAGAGCGGACGCGACTTACGCGCGTTCTCCGCGCGCAGCCCGGTCACCGTGGGCATTGGGAGGACCTCACCGTGGAGTTCCACGCAGATCTGCATATCCACTCCAAGTACTCGCGGGCCTGCAGCAAAGATTGCGACCTGGAGCATCTGGCGTGGTGGGCGGCCCGCAAGGGTATTGCGGTAGTCGGTACCGGTGATTTCACTCACCCCGCCTGGCGCGAGCAGTTGCGCAGCAAACTGGTGCCCGCGGAGCCCGGTCTGTTCCGCCTGGCTCCCGATATCGAGGCCGAGGTGCTGCGCACTCTGCCGCCCGCGTGCCGGAATCCGTCGCGGTTCATGCTGAGCGTGGAGATCTCCACCATCTACAAACGGGGCGAACGGACCCGAAAGGTGCACCATTTGCTCTACGCGCCCACCATGGAGGCGGCCGAGACCATCACCGCCGATTTGGCCCGCATCGGCAATCTCGCCTCCGACGGGCGTCCCATCCTGGGGCTGGATTCGCGCGACCTGCTGGAGATCACCCTGGCCAGCGACCCGGGCAGCTATCTCGTCCCCGCCCACGTGTGGACGCCGTGGTTCGCCGTTCTCGGATCGAAATCCGGTTTCGACGCCGTCGCCGACTGCTATGCCGACCTCGCCGAGCACATCTTCGCGGTCGAGACGGGGCTCTCCAGCGACCCGGAGATGAACTGGACGGTGTCGTCGCTGGACGCCTACACCCAGGTCAGCAATTCCGACGCGCACTCGCCGCCGATGCTCGCCCGGGAGGCGACGCGCTTCGACACCGCTCTGGATTACCATGCCATCCGCCGGGCTCTGCAGACCGGCGACGGATTCCGCGGGACCGTCGAGTTCTTCCCCGAAGAAGGCAAGTACCACCTCGACGGGCACCGCAAATGCGGCGTGCGGATGGAGCCCCACACCACCCGCGAACACGGCGGCCGCTGCCCCGTGTGCGCCAAGCCGCTGACCGTGGGAGTCTCCCACCGCGTCCACGAACTCGCCGACCGCCCCCTCGGCCACCGCCCCGTCGGCGCCGCGGGATTCACCAGCCTGGTGCCCCTGCCCGAGGTCGTCAGCGAGATCGTCGGCGTCGGCCCCAAGAGCAAGCGGGTGCAGGGCGAGGTGGCCCGGTTGGTGGGCGAACTCGGCTCGGAACTGGACATCCTGACCTCCGCGCCGACCGACGAGGTCGCCCGGGTCGGCGGCACCCTGCTGGGCGAGGCCGTCACCCGGCTGCGCGCCGGAGCCGTCGTACGCGAGGGCGGCTACGACGGCGAGTACGGCACCATCCGCATGTTCCGTCCCGGCGAGCCGACCTCCGCCGGTTCCGCGCCCGCCCTCTTCGATGCCGGCGAGCTGGCGTCGCCCTCCGCGGCGCCGGGC
This sequence comes from Streptomonospora litoralis, assembly GCF_004323735.1. GTDB lineage: Bacteria > Actinomycetota > Actinomycetes > Streptosporangiales > Streptosporangiaceae > Streptomonospora > Streptomonospora litoralis. The sequence continues at coordinate 4,983,802 of NZ_CP036455.1, forward strand.
CCGGCCCCCGGGCGGACGGCACGGACCGGCCGCGGCCCACGCCCGCCGCGCGCCGGCTCGGACGGCGCCGGGGCCGAGCCGGGCACGGCCGGTGCGGGCGACGCACAAGGCGACGCGCCGGGGAACGGACACCCGGACCACGGTCAGGCCGGCGGCGCCGACGACGGCGAGGCCGAAGCGCGCACAGCCGCTCTCCGCCCCGGCGAGGTACCGGAACCGGCCATGGCCTCCGCTGTACCCGCCGGGGAGCCCGCAGCGGCCGTCTCAGCGCCCTCCGGAGCACGGCCCGCGGCCGCGCAAGGGACGAAAGCCCCGGATTCCCCTGTGCTGTTCGCCGACGACGCGGACACCCCCGCCCCGCCTGTCGCTCGAAGCGTGCTCGACGGACTCGACCCCGAACAGCGCGCCGCCGCGGCGGCCCCCGCCGGCCCGCTGCTGGTGGTGGCCGGTCCGGGTACCGGCAAGACCCGCACGCTGACCCGGCGCATCGCGCATCTCGTCGCCGATTGCGGTGTTCCCGCCGCGAGCTTCCTGGCGATCACCTTCACCCGGCGCGCCGCCGAAGAGCTGACCGAGCGCCTCGGCGGCCTGCTGGGCGAGGCCGCGGGCGGCATCACAGTCGCCACCTTCCACCGCCTCGGTCTGCTCATCCTGCGCGAGCAGCACGAGCGGGCGGGACTCTCCCCCGGCTTCGGCATCGCCGACACCGCCCGGCAGCTGGAGGTCGCCGCCGCGGCCGCGGGCTCCGAGCAGGAGGGCAAGCGGCTGCTGGCACGCCGCGACGCCGGCGAACCGGCCGAGGAGGACGCCGGCTACGAGCGCCGACTGCGCGAACTCGACCTGGTGGATTTCGCCGACCTCGTCTCGCTGCCGGTGCGCCTGCTGGAGGCCGACGACGAACTGGCCGCCGCCTACCGGGAGCGCTGGAGCCGCATCAGCGTCGACGAGTACCAGGACGTGGACGAGTGGCAGTACGCGCTGCTGCGCCTGCTGACCGGCCCGGACGGCGACATCACCGCCATCGGCGACCCCGATCAGGCCGTCTACGGGTTCCGCGGTGCCGACGTCGGCTTCTTCCTGCGCTTCACCACCGACTTCACGGACGCCGCCACCGTCCGGCTGAGCCGCAACTACCGCTCCAACGCCGCCATCGTGGACGCGGCCGTGCAGGCGATCGCACCGGCCTCCCTGGTGCCCGGACGCGAACTGCGGGCCGTCGGCGACTTCACGGACCCGCCGCGCATCGGTATGCACGTCGCCGCCGACGAACGGGCCGAGGCCGCGTTCGTGGCCCGCTCGGTCGACCGGCTGCTGGGCGGGACGTCCTGGCACTCGCTGGACAGCGGCCGGGTCACCGGCGACGGCGACGGCGGCCTCTCCTTCAGCGACTTCTGCGTGCTCTACCGCACCGACGCGCAGAGCGAGGCCGTCATGCGGGCGTTCAACACCGCCGGCGTCCCCTACCAGAAGCGCTCGCACGACCGCCTGCTGGCGCGGCCCGGGGTGCGGATGCTCGCCGACGAGCTGGTGCACCACGCGCAGGGGCCGCTCCCCGAGCGCGTCCGCTCGGCGGTGGAGCTGCTGTGCGAGCGCCACTCCGCCGACGAGGAGAGATGCGCCGACCTGCGCACCGCGGGTGAACTGGTGCTGCCGCTGGCCGCCGAGTGCGGCGCGGACCTGGCGGAGTTCCTGTCGGCGCTGGCCATGGGCGCCGAGGTCGACGCCCTCGACCCGCGCGCCGACCGCGTCGCGCTGCTGACGCTGCACGCGGCCAAGGGCCTGGAGTTCCCGGTGGTGTTCCTGGTGGGCTGCGACGACGGACTGCTGCCCTTCCGGCTGCCCGGCGCGGCCCCCGACGGCGGCGCCGAGGCCGAGGAGCGCCGACTGTTCTTCGTCGGCCTGACCCGGGCCCAGCACCGGCTCTACCTGTCGCGGGCGCGGCGTCGCACACGGCGCGGTGCGGCCGCCGACACCGCGCCTTCGGCGTTCCTGGACGCGATCGACGCGGGCTTGACCATGCCGGTCGACGAGGAGTCGGCGGCGCGCAAGCGGCCCCGGGACCGCCAGATGCGGCTGCTTTGACCTCCTCCCCCAGCCGAAGTCGGGGGTTCCGCCCCACGCTGGGTGGTGCCCCTCCGGCGTCAGTGCGTACGCGGAGTGCCGGGCTCGTCGAGGTACACCAGCATGCGGGTGTTGCCCAGGGTGTTGGGCTTCACCCGCTCCAGGTCCAGGAACTCGGCCACGCCTTCGTCGTAGGAGCGCAGCAGCTCCTCGTAGACCCGTGCGGAGACGGGCGCGCCCTGGATCGGCTGGAAGCCGTGACGGGCGAAGAACTCGGTCTCGAAGGTCAGGCAGAAGACGCGGCGCACGCCCAACTCGCGGGCGCGGTCCAGCAGCGCGGAGACGACGGCGTGGCCCACGCCGCGGCCCTGTGCGGCGGGATCGACGACGACGGTGCGGACCTCGGCCAGGTCCTCCCAGAGGACGTGCAGCGCACCGCAGCCGATCACACTGCGTTCGAAGGGCTCGCCCCACTCGGCGACGCAGAACTCCTGCACGTCCTCGTAGAGGTTGACGGTGCTCTTGCCGAGTACGCGGCGCTCGCCACTGAAGGAGTCGACGAGGCGCCGGATGTGGGCGACGTCGCGGGTGCGGGCGCGGCGGACGGTTACCTGGGTGGCGGCCATAACCGCATCAGGTTACTCGTCCGCAGCGCCGCACGGCGACGAAGCGGGGCCACCGCCCCGTCCGGGGGAGAACAGGGCGGCGCGCCACCGCGGAACCGGGTGTTTCAGGGGTTCGTTCAGCCGGATCGAGCAGTCGGGGGATCGGTTCTTCGGGCTAGATCAACTGCTTGCGGGCAGCCCAGACGACCGCCTCGATGGGGGTGTTGACTCCCAGCTCGTCGCAGATGCCGCGGAGGCGGCGCCGCAGTGTGCGCGCGCTCAGCTCCAGGCGGCGTGCGGCGACGTCGGTCGTCACACCGGTGGCGATCTCGGCGAGCAATTGGAGTTCGTCGTCGCTCAGACTGACCGGAAGGTGCTTTCCACCCTCGGGGACCGGTACGGGCGCCGGCACGATGCTTTCGCGCATCAGCGGGGCACCGGGCTCGTTCGCTGCACGACGTACGAGTGTGGCCTGTTCCACTCCGTCCTCCCTCATCCGTGGTGAGTGCGGAACATCAACTCGTCACCGCAGAGGTCCTGCGACGGCCGGAGGCACGCTGCCTCTGGGCACACGTACGCCGACGTTCCCCGGTACCCACCCCTCTGCCCCGGTGCGAGGCGCCTCTCTGGCACAGAGGCGCACGCCCGGCGAGCGGGGGGCGCGCGGTCCCGGTCGGCGCGATCTGGGACGGACAGATCGCGCGTGGGCGCACACGGCCAAGGATGGACGGACCCGGTGGAACCGTGCCCAGCCACCCTCACTCACCGTCATGCCGATCCACTACGGCAAACCCGCGGAGGAATACTCCGCTTGCCTCGAAACGCTAGGCGGATCCCAACTGCCCGTCAAGGTCGAATTGACTACGATGTGTGACATTACGATCATGACTGGTCACGGTAGATGCGGGTGAGAAAACCTCGCACAAGAGACTGACCTGCGAAAAGAACCTTCGGGGGCCACCTCGGGCCACCCCCTGGGCCGGGCGCGCGGGATCCGCTGCGTGACCTGCCATACAGTGGCTGTGACCTGCGAATACACGGAATCGGCGAACATCACGATCCCGCAACGAGATCGGCTCGGTCGGCGCCCGGCGAGGCGCCGGGCGCCGACCCCTCACTCCGGCTTGACGAGCGGGAAGAGGATGGTCTCGCGGATGTTGCGCCCGGTAAGCGCCATGAGCAACCGGTCGACACCCACGCCGACGCCTCCCGTGGGCGGCATACCGTACTCCAGCGCCCGCAGGAAGTCCTCGTCGAGCTGCATCGCCTCGGGGTCACCGCCCGCGGCCATCAGCGACTGCTCTGTCAGCCGCCGGCGCTGCTCGACGGGGTCGACCAGCTCGGAGTAGCCGGTGCCCAGCTCCATCCCGAACCCGATGAGGTCCCACTTCTCGGTGAGCAGCGGGTCGTCGCGGTGCTGGCGCGTCAGCGGACTGGTCTCGACGGGGAAGTCTCGCACGAAGGTGGGCTGCTGCAGGGTGTGCTCGACCAGCTCCTCGAAGAGGTGCTCGACCAGTTTGCCCTGGCCCCACTCCGGGCTCCACTCCACCTCGCGGGTGTCGGCGACCTTGCGCACCGACTCCAGCGGCGTGCGCGGGGTGACCTCCTCGCCGACCGCCTCGGAGACCGCGTCGTAGAGGCGCACGGACGGCCACTCGCCACTGAGGTCGTACTCCCGGCCGTCGCGCTCGACGAGGGTGGTGCCGAAGGCCGCGTGCACCGCCTCCTGCAGCAGGCCGCGGGTAAGCCCGGCCATCACGTCGTAGTCGGCGTAGGCCTGGTAGAACTCCAGCATCGTGAACTCGGGGTTGTGCGTGGAGTCCGCGCCCTCGTTGCGGAAGTTCCGGTTGATCTCGAAGACCTTCTCCATGCCGCCCACCACGAGCCGCTTCAGGTACAGCTCGGGAGCGATGCGCAGGTACAGGTCGAGGTCGTAGGCGTTGATGTGCGTGGTGAAGGGCCGCGCGGTCGCGCCCCCGTGCACCGGCTGCAGCATCGGGGTCTCGACCTCGGTGTAGCCGCGGCCGTTGAGGCCGTCGCGCAGCGCGCGGATGGCCGCCGACCGGCTGCCCACCATCTGGCGGATCTCGGGGTTGACGATCAAGTCGACGTAGCGCCGGCGGACCCGTGCCTCGGGGTCGGTGAGGCCCTTGTGCTTCTCCGGCAGCGGCCGCAGGCACTTGGCCGTCAACTTCCAGGAGTCGACCATCACCGACAGCTCACCGCGGCGCGACGTGATGACCTCGCCCTCGACGCCGACGTGATCGCCGAGGTCGATGTCGCTCTTCCACGCCGCCAGCGAGTCGGGGCCGAGCTTGTCCAGCGACAGCATGATCTGCAGGTCGCCGGTGGCGTCGCGCAGGGTCGCGAAGCAGAGCTTGCCGCCGGTGCGGTAGAGCATGACGCGCCCGGCGATGCCGACGCGCTCGCCGGTGGCCGAATCGGGCGCGAGCTCCCCGTGTTTCTCCCTGACCGGGCCGATCGAGGCTGTCCGGGGGAACCCGAGCGGGAAGGGGTCGATGCCCTCCGCGCGCAGGCGGTCCAGCTTCTCGCGCCGGACCCGCATCTGTTCGGGCAGGTCGTCGTACGATTCGTCCAGTCCTTCGCTCACGGTGTGAATCCTATCGGCCGCATCCGGGTGTCCCCGACGCAGTGCCCCGGGCCCGGCGCGCTCAGGAGTTGCGCTCGTAGACCAGGCGCAGGCCGATGAGGGTGAGCCAGGGCTCGTGCGCGTCGACCGTCTCGCACTCGTCGACCACCATCGGCGCCAGGCCGCCGGTGGCCACCACCGTCACGTCGTCCACATCGTCGGTGAGCTCCTGGGCCATGCGGTCCACGATGCCGTCCACCTGGCCGGCGAAGCCGTAGACGATGCCCGAGCGCAGCGCCTCGGTGGTGTTCTTGGCGACGACCGAACGCGGCTTGACCAGCTCCACCATGTGCAGTTGGGCGCCGCGGCGCGACAGCGCCTCCACCGAGATGTCGATGCCGGGCGCGATCGCCCCGCCCACGTACTCGCCCTTGGCGCTGACGGCGTCGAAGGTGGTCGCGGTCCCGAAGTCCACCACGACCGCCGGACCGCCGTACTGCTGCACCGCCGCGAGCGCGTTGACGATGCGGTCGCTGCCGACCTCCTTGGGGTTGTCCATGCGGACGGGGACGCCGGTCTTCACCCCCGGCTCGACGATGACGGCGGGCACGTCGCCGAAGTGGCGGCGGAACATCTCCCGCATCTCGTGCTGGACGTTGGGCACCGAGCAGCACAGCGAGATCCCGTTGACCTGGCCGCTGCCGATGAGGGAACTGCCCCCGATGAGGCCGTGCAGGACCACCGCCCACTCGTCGGCCGTGCGCCGCGCCTCGGTGGAGACCCGCCAGTGTTCGACGAGCGTCTCGCCGTCGAAGAGCCCGAGAACCGTGTGCGAGTTGCCGACGTCGATCGCGAGGAGCATCTGGGGCCTCTCCTGGTGAGTTGTGGAGGATCTCAGCGAATGTCCCGAAGATCGAGCGCGATGTCCAGGGCCGGGCTGGAATGCGTCAGAGCGCCCACCGCGAGGTAGTCGACCCCGGTGGCGGCGACAGCCGCGGCGTCGGCCAGCCGCAGCCCGCCGCTGGACTCCAGCCGCGCCCGACCGTCCACCAGCCCGACCGCCTCGCGCAGCTGCTCGACGGTGAAGTTGTCCAGCAGGATCTCCTCGGCGCCGGCGGCGATGGCGGACTCGATCTGGTCGATCCGGTCGACCTCGACCTCCAAGGGGATTCCGGGAAAGGCGGAGCGCACCGCGCGGACGGCCGCGGCGACCCCGCCGGCGGCCAGCACGTGGTTGTCCTTGATCAGCGCCGCGTCCGCCAGACCGAAGCGGTGGTTGACCCCGCCGCCGCACCGAACGGCGTACTTCTCCAGCGCCCGCAGGCCCGGACGGGTCTTGCGGCTGTCGCGCACGCGCGCCCCGGTGCCCGCGGCGGCCGCGACCCAGTCAGCCGTCGCGGTGGCGATTCCGGACAGGTGGGTGAGGATGTTCAGGGCAGTCCGCTCGGCGGTGAGGAGGTCGCGGGTGCGGGCGGTGACGCTCATCAGCACGTCCCCGCGCGCCACCCGGTCACCGTCGGCGGCGTGCCGTTCGACCTCCACGACGCCGCCGGTGACCGCGGCGAAGACGAGTTCGGCGACGGGCAGCCCGGCCAGCACGCCCTCGGCCCGCGCCACCACGTCCGCGGTGCGGATCTGGGCCGCCGGGATGGTGGCGGCGGTGGTGACGTCGGCGCCCTGCCCGCCGAGCGGGCCGGGCAGGCTGAGGTCCTCCCGCAGCGCCGTGCGCACCCGGTCCACCACCCCGGCGGCGCCCCCGCCGTGGTGGCCGCCGGAGCGGGCGAGTTCCTCCAGTTCGGCGCCGAGTGGGCCGGTCAGCGGGTCCGGATCGGTCTCCTCCAGCCGGTGCCGCCCGCCGAGCTCTACGCGGACGTTCAGCCGGGCGGGCCCGAAAGGCGCCGGGGCCGCGGCTGCCGCGGCGGCGTCGGCACGCACCCGCAGCAGCGCGGCGTGCACCAGGGTGGCCGCGACCGTGAGCAGGTTGGTCGCCTCCCAGGCGGAGGTGCCGGGCACGGCTTCGTCGTTGGCGGGGTCGGCGGCGACCTCGGCCAGTTCACCGAGCGCGGCGCGCAGTCCCTCCTCATCGCGCACCACACCGGCGCAGCGCGACATCACCGCGCGGATACGGGCGACGGCCGCGGGCGCGACGAGCCCGCTCGGGCCCGCGCCGCCCGCCTCCGCCGGCGGCAGCGCGGGCCGCTTGCCGCCTTCGGCGCCCGCGCGCTCGGCCAGATCCTCCGCGGCGCGATGGGCGAACACGACGCTCTCCAGCAGCGAGTTGGACGCCAGCCGGTTGGCGCCGTGCACGCCGGTACGGGCCACCTCGCCGACCGCGTAGAGGCCGCCGACTCCGGTGCGCCCCCGCAGGTCGGTGCGCAGCCCGCCGGAGGCGTAGTGGGCGGCGGGCGCCACCGGCACCGGCTCGGTCACCGGGTCGACGCCGTGCTTGCGGCAGGCGGCGAGGATCGTGGGGAAGCGCTCCTCCCACATCGCGGCGCCGAAGTGGCGGGCGTCCAGCAGCACGTGGTCGGCTGCGGTACGGGCCATGGCCTCGGCGATCCCCTGGGCGACCACGTCGCGGGGGGCGAGGTCGGCCAGCTCGTGGCGGTCGCGCATGAAGCGGTGCCCGGCGGTGTCGACGAGGAAGGCGCCCTCCCCGCGCACGGCCTCGGAGATGAGCGGCTGCTGGCCGCGCGCCCCGGCACCCAGCCACAGCACGGTGGGATGGAACTGCACGAACTCCAGGTCCTCGGCCGCGGCCCCGGCGCGCAGCCCCAGCGCGAGGCCGTCGCCGGTGGAGACCTCCGGATTGGTGGTCGAGGCGAAGACCTGGCCGATCCCCCCGGTGGCCAGCACGACCGCCGGCGCCCGCACCCGGCCCACACCGTCGCGCTCGCCCTCGCCGATGACGTGCACCGTGACACCGGCCGCCACCGGCGCCCCGCCCTCCTCGGCGGGGCCGCTCCGGAGCAGGTCCGGTGCGAAGGCGTGCTCGACCACCTCGATGCGGGGGTCGGCGGTCACCGCGTGGACGAGGGCGCGCTCGATCTCGGCGCCGGTGGCGTCGCCTCCGGCATGGGCGATGCGGCGGGCGCGGTGCCCGCCCTCCCGGCCCAGCTCCAGGCTGCCGTCGGCGGTGCGGTCGAAGGCCGTACCGCGTTCCACCAGCCAGCGCAGGGCCTGCGGCCCGGCGGTGACCAGCGCGCGCACGGCTTTCGGATCGCACAGCTCGCGCCCGGCCACGACCGTGTCGACCATGTGTGACAGCGGAGCGTCGGCGGGATCGGTGACCGCGGCGATACCGCCCTGGGCCCAGCGGGTCGAGCCGGTGGACAGCAGGTCCTTGGTGACCAGTACGACCCGGCCCTGCGGCGCCAGCTCGGTGTAGCGCAGGGCCGTGCTCAAACCGGCGATCCCGGAGCCGACGACGACGACGTCGCAGGCGGTCGTCCACCCCGGCGCGGGTGCGGTCAGCCTGCGCGGCAGGTCGGGGGGCGTGTCCGACACCGCGGATCCTCCTTCGTCCCGGTGCCGCCGCCCGCGAGGCGGCTCACAGGGTGAGCGGCACGTTGTCGATCAGCCGCGTCTGCCCGACACGCGCCGCCACGAGCAGGACGGCGTCACCGCGGAAGTCGTTGGGGACCTCCGCGAAGGTGTGCGCGTCGACCAGGGACAGGTAGTCCACGGTGACCGGTGGGTCGCCCGCGGCGGCCTCGTCCAGGACGGCGCGGGCCGCACTGAGAATACCCACCGGCCCCGTGACCGAGGCGTCCGCCCCCGCCAGCAGGGACCGGGAGAGGGCGAGGGCGCTGCGCCGCTCCTTCGGAGAGAGGTAGGCGTTGCGGCTGGAGGAGGCGAGGTTGTCGGGGTCGCGCATGGTCGGGGCGGCGGTGACGGCGACCGGCATGTTGAGGTCGCGCGCCATGCGGCGCACCAGCGCGAGCTGCTGGGCGTCCTTCTGCCCGAACACGGCGACATCCGGGCGCACCAGGTTGAAGAGCTTGTTCACCACGGTCAGCACACCGCTGAAGAAACCGGGGCGGAACTCGCCCTCCAGCACCCGGCCCATGGCTCCCGGATCGACCCGCACGATCTGCTCGCCGGGGTACATGTCCTCGACCGAGGGAGCGAACACCAGGGAGGCGCCCTCCTCGGTGCACACCGCCAAGTCGGCGTCGAGGTCGCGGGGGTAACTCTCGTAGTCCTCACCGGGGCCGAACTGCAGTGGATTGACGAACACACTGACCACCAGCGCGTCGGCCTGCTCGCGGGCGGTGGACATCAGGGCGCGGTGCCCGCCGTGCAGAGCGCCCATGGTGGGCACCAGCGCGACCCGGCCTTCCAGGCGCGAACGCAGGACGGCCAGCTCCTCGGGGGTCCGGGCGACGGCGGGGGTGGTGCGGGAGGATTCGGCGGGGTCGATCATGGGGGAGTCTCCCAGGGTCCGGGGCAGTCGCTCACGCCTGGAGGACGTCCAGCAGGCGTTCGGCGTCGTGCGGCTTGAGCAGTCCGGCGTCCAGGGCGCGGTCGGCGGTCAGCCGGGCCAGAGCCACGTAGGCGGGCACGCTCTCGGGCGAGTGCCTGCGCAGCTCGGCGAGGTGGGCGGCCACGGTCGCGGTGTCGCCGCGCAGAACGGGGCCGCTGAGGCCGTCCATACCGAGCCGCAGGCCGTTGTCCAGCGCCGCGCCCAGCAGCGGGCCGAGCACCCGGGACGGGTGCTCCACGCCCGCGGAGCGCAGCAGCTCCGCACTTTCGGCAACCAGGGTGACCAGGTGGTTCGCGCCTCCGGCCAGGGCCGTGTGGTAGAGCGTGCGGTGCTCCTCGGCGATCCACACGGGTTCGGCGCCCATCTCGACGACGAGCGCCTCGGCGATGGGCCGCAGCGTCTCCGGCGCGGTGACGCCGAACGAGCAGCTCGCCAGGCGGTCGACGTCCTCGTCGCGGCCGGTGAAGGTCATCACCGGATGCAAAGCGAGAGGCAGCGCCCCGGCCGCGGTGGCGGGTGCGAGCGCGTGGTAGCCGTGGCTGCCGCTGGTGTGGACCAGGAACGTGCCGTTCACGTCGCCGCCGGTCTCGACGAGGCCGCGCACGAGCGGTTCGAGGGCGTCGTCGGGGACGGTGAGCAGCGCGAGATCGGCGGCGGCGACGACTTCGGCGGGGTCGGCGATGCGCGCCGAGGGCAGCCGCCGGGCGGCCCGCTCACGCGAAGCCTCCGAGACCGCGGACGCGGCGACCACCTGGTGCCCGGCCCGTTCCAGCGCAGCCCCCAGCACCGAGCCGACCCGCCCGGCGCCGACGACGCCGACACGCAACCGGGCCGGCCGCTGCGTGTTCTCCGCCTGCTGCATCGCACCTCGTTCCAGTCCACCCGGGGTACCGGACATCTGCGCGGCCAGCTTACTTATGGCCGGAGGCGCCGCGTCCACACCACCCCGTGCGACAGTGGGGCGCGGCGGGTCCCACCTGTGGAATCGCCCGTAGAGGTGCGAACGGAGAGAGACGGCGCACAACACGAAGCGGCGCCGCCGGGGGCAGGCGGCGCCGGCTCCCCGCGCGCGGTGGCCTGCCGCGCACGGGGCGGGGGGCGGGAGGGTGCGCCGACCGGCCGTGTCGGGCGCACCGGCGGCTGAGGGCTACTGCGTGTTGATCATGATGCCGGAGTTGTAGCAGGCGCCGCCTGCGTTGCCGACCACCGCGACCGCGTTGCCGCAGCCGTTCACCGCGGTGTCGGCGTCGACGGCGGCCTGGTTGCCCGCCACGATGCCGCCGTTGCCGGCGCTGAGGACGTCGCCGTAGGCGGCGTAGGCGGGGGTGGCGCTGAACAGGATGCCCGCGGAGGCGGCGGCGACGGCACCGGCGGCGAGAGACTTCTTCAGCACGTGGCTTCCCTTCTTCGGACCGGTCAGGGGTCGACCGGCCCTCGGTGTTCGCTGATGCGTGAGCACCCGTCGTGCTCGACACCGGATGTAGCCCCCCGCCCACGCGCTCACACCTCCCACACCGGCGGTTATGTCGATGCGGATACACACAGGCACATTGGGTGAAACACTTTGTCCGGATATGGAATGACGTTCTCCACCTGGCGAGCACCCGGGTTCCGGCATGACGTGACCTGCGGCACACCCGTACCATCCGTTTCCGCCCACCGCGGAACCGGCGTTTCGGAACGAAGAGTTCCATGCCGGTTGCGGCCGGGCAGAACAGCCGACTCGGCCCGTCCACTCGGATCCCCTCCACCTGTAGCGGTTGCGGCGCGGCGGCTCGGGACGACCGGGCGGCCTTACCGGCCGGCGTTCTCAACCGCGCCTTGGCGCCGCCCCTCCCGCTCCCGGGACGATTCCCGGGCCGGTACGGCGCTGGAACGACGAAGCCGGCGCCGCCCCGCGGGGCGGCGCCGGCTCGCAGCGCTCAGGGTGTGCTCCCGCGGGCGGGAGCACGGGAGTTCCTGCCTACTCCCAGACCATCGCGCCGGACTTGTAGCAGGCGCCCCCGCCGTTGCCGAGGACGCCGATGCCGTTGCCGCAGACGTTGACCGGCACGTTCAGGTCGGCGACGACCTGGTTGCCGCCCAGGATCGAGCCGTTGCCCGAGGTGAAGATGTCGTCGTCGGCCGAGGCACTCGGGGCGCTCGCGAGGATCGCACCGGCAGCGGCGGCGGTGAGGGCACTGGCGGCCAGGGTCTTCTTCAGCACGTGGATTCCCCTTATCCAGGCCGAACGGGGACAACCGTCCGGCGTGTTGTTCGACTGTGCGTGAGAACACGATTACACATCGCGTTCGAGGATCAATCTAGTCACACACCCCCGCCCGCGTCCTGCGTTTCGATCAACTCGGCGAATGTGAATAACCCGCAGCATTCATTCAGGCGCGTAGCGTGACACCTATTGTCCGGACATTCCTCCACGAATCTCCGACTTCAGCGCCCCTCATCCGCACCATGCGTGACACATGCCACATCCGTCCCATCGGGCCGACGTGTCCCCTACCGGCGTTGCGCCGGACCGGAACCCGCGGGCACTTCGGGGCGAAACCCCGGCCGACACGCCCGGCGCGGCGGTGGCGTCAAGGGTGGCGTCACGGCGCCGGAGGCGCCGACTCGCTGCGTGTCGCCCAGCGCTCGGGGCCCGCGTTCGCCTGGCGCGCGGCGTGGCCGTAGGCGGCCATACCGTCCACGACACGGCGCGCCTCCCCGATCTCCCGTCCGTCGGCGTGCGCCCGGATCGGCCCCGGCGGCGTGTCGGCGTCCACCGTGGCCACACCGCGCCGACGGCTCAGCGGACCCGCGGTCATCCGAACGGTCTGCGTCCGCGTGTGCGGCACGATCTCGGTGATATGGCAGACGAGTCCGCGCCGCGCCACGAACACCTGCTCGTCGACACCCAGCGCACCGTCGCGGGCACGGCCGCTGCCGGCCGGGTGCATGCGGGTCTGCGAGACATCGGTCCCCGGGAACAGCTCGTTCACCAGCAGGTAGCCGAGCCGGCGCGGCACGACCGGCAGCAGGGTCGAGGAGTCCATCTGCCGCTCGCCGACGTAGCCGGCGACGTTGGCCTCCACGCGCACCACGCCCAGCGCCCGCCACAGCAGCGGCTCGACGATGCGGACCGCCTGCACGCGCCCCGGCGGTACCGTCTGCATCCGCGCCTGGAAGATCCCGTAGCGCAGGCGCAGCCCGTCCGGCGACAACGAGGCGTAGAAGTCCGTATAGCGCATCAGCGGTCCCAGGAAGCCGCGCATCAGCCCGAGCAGCAGCGGTACGGCGCCGCCGAGGACACCCGCCTCGAACACGCCCGTCCCCGCTCCGACGGCCGCGCCGGCGGCGACGAGCAGCACGAACAGCATCACTGCGCCCAGCACCGGCAACCGGAACGCGAGAGCGCCCAGCAGCAGCCCGAACGGCAGCTTGTAGAAAGGCCACTCGGGCGCCTCGGGTGTGTTGCCGGAGAGCCCGGCCGCGTGCGCCAGCAGGGTCGCCCGCAGGCGCTCGGCCCGGTTCCAGGACAGATACCGAAGCCGGATCTCGCTGGAGTCGCCGCCCGCGAGTTCCACCCGTAGCTCGGCCAGCCCCAGCACCTGCATCAGCAGGGGACGCACGACGTCCACGGCCTGCAGGCGGCTCAGCGGTATCTCCCGTGAGGACCTGCGGACCAGCCCGGAGTGGACCACCAGGTGGTCCTCACGCAGTCCGAAAGAGGAGTTCCACCATGCCAGCAGCGCGAAGGCGACTGCGCCGCACGCCACGGCCAGCGTCATGAGCAGTACCCAGATCAGGCCGAACTGCAGCAGCAGCGGGCCCGGCAGGGCCAGAAAGACGACGGTCACCAGGAGCACCTGGAAGGGGACCGACGCCCAGTGCGTGCGGTGGGCGCCGCGGGTGACGTCGGATTCGCCGGACGGCCGCGACCCGGACCGCTCGCCCCCACCGCCGGGAGGAGGCGGCGGGGCCGCGGCCGTAGGCGGCAGGAAGCGGGCGCGGACACTGCCGCCGACGGGCGGGCCGCCCGGCAGCGGAGCAGGGGCACCCGCGCCCGCGTGCGGGGCGTAGGGACCGGCCTGATGGTGTCCCGCGGCGGAGTGCGCGGCCTGCCCGCCCCAGGGGGCGCCGGGGGCACCGTGCGGAGCGGGAGGCGGGCCTGCGAAAGGCGGTGGGCCGTGGTGCGGCGGACCGTGGGCGGGTGCCGGCGGCTGCGCCGGGCGGCTCGGCTCGGACGGTCCCGGAGCGCTTCCGCCCATAGCGGGCGGACGCGCCCATTCCTGAGGGGACGACCCGCGGGGCGCCGCGTACGTGTCGACGGGGCGCTCATCGGCGGGAGGAGCGAACCGCGGCCCGCCGCCGCGCCGCTCAGCCGCGCCGCGGGAGGGCGTCCCGCCCGACTCGACGACCGGGACGCCCGACTCGTCGGTGCCGACGATGCCGCCCGCCTGCGGCAGGTCGCCGCTCTCGGCCTCGGACCGGGACGCGGCGGCGCCGGCGGAACCGGGCCCGGCCCCGCCGCGATCCTCCCGCTCCGGCACCCCGTGATGGCCCTCCGGCCCCGCGCCGCGGCCTTCGGCACCGCCCGGCGCACTGCGTCCGCCCCGCTCCCCGAACCCGCCGGTCACGGACTGCTCCTCGCGCAGCGGATGGCGGCCGTCGAGCGGGCCTTGAGCGCCGGCCGCGCCCGGGACGCCGTCTTCCCGCCGCCATTCCGATGCTGCACCGGCTCCCGTATCGTCCCGCCGACCCGACGCAGACGAGTCGGGCCGTACGGAGGCGTGGTCCTCGTCGTCGCGGCGCCGAGCGGCCCCGACACCCTCCGAACCGCTCGCGGCACCGCTTGCGGACGGGGATCCCGCGTCGGAGGACTGGTCGGTGTAGTACGGGCGCTCGGCGACCGGCGGCGGGGCCACCTGTTCAGAGCGGTGGGTGTCGGTGGGTGCGGTCACCGGGCGCAGTTCGGGCATGCCGCGTTCGGGCGGCTTACCGAAGGCCCATTCCTCGGGGTCTGCCTCACCCTCGGCGTCACCCGGTTCACCGCTCTCGTGCGACTGGGCGCCGGGCCTGTCCGCGGCGTCGGCGGCGCGGCCGTTGGACGGCTCCACCGCCGGGTCGGACCCGTCGCCGCCGGGCCGGGTCGCATCGCCGTCCGGCTCCGCGCGATCCCTGCTCCGCGTTTCGCGCTCGGATGCCGGGCCGAACCATTCGCCGGCGGGGACGGCGGAATCCGAACCGGGCTCGCGGCCTCGATCGTCCTGCCCGCGGCGGTCGTCGCGGGTGCGGTTGTCGGCGTCCGGGCCGGACGCGGTGCGGTCGGCGTCGCTCACGGATCACAGCCCCGTCGAGAAGGTCTCACTGCGTGCGGCCAGCCGGTCGCGCAACTGGACGGCGTCGTCCAGGCGCAGGCCGGGGATGCGGGTGTCGGCGGTGGTCGCCGCAGTGCGCACTTGCACGGTCGCCGTGCCGAGCGCCTGTTCCAGCAGGTCGGAGGTGACGTCGACGACCTGCATACGGCCGTAAGGGATGACGACGAGCTGGCGGGTGAACAGGCCGTAGGTCAGGTAGAGGTCGGTCTCGCCCTCGGCGTAGCCCCAGGTGTCGCGCATCAACCGGGCCGCCCACCAGCCCAGGCCGCCGAACGCCGCCGCAAGAACGGCCCAGGCGAGGGCCCACACCCATCCGACGATCCACAGCGCTGCGCCACCCAGGAGCAGGGCCGGCACCAGTACCGCGAACATGACCGAGCGCCGGTACCAGGTCAGCGACGTCGACACGCGGTTCCACGACGTGCCCGCCGGGGCGGCGAACGCCGCGTCGATCCGCGACGCGAGTTCGGCGCGGTCCGCCGACCCCTCTGGCTCGCCCGACTGGGCGGGAGCCGCGGACGCGCTGCGATCGGCCTCGGATTCGCGCCCGGCGCTCGGGCCGGACGCGGATTGCTGAGAGACTGGCTCAGACGCGGCAAAGTCCACGATTCCAGTCAATCATCCCGATGCCACTCCCGAGCGCCATCATCCACAGGCCCGCGCGAACACGCCTGCAACCGCGGCTTTCCGGCCGTTCCCGGCGTGCCGCGCAGCGGGAGTGGATTAGGGGCGGGAGCGGGAGCGGGAGCGGTTCGCTGTGCGGCCTTGTTGGTCTGCCGGGAAACGGGCAGCCTGACGGGAAACGGCGGCGGCAACGGCAGCGGATGGCCCAGCCCGCGTCCAACGCACCGGGTGCTCGCCGGTGGCGCGCCCGACGGGGGCGACGACGCTGGCGGGCCCGGGCCTGCGGTGGTCGGCGGCGGTCATGCGGCCGGGGCGGGGCCACGAGATGCACGTAGGTGCGGCGGCACCCGCCTCGGCGCCGCCCCGG
The DNA here is from genome assembly GCF_004323735.1 of Streptomonospora litoralis. Classification (GTDB taxonomy): domain Bacteria; phylum Actinomycetota; class Actinomycetes; order Streptosporangiales; family Streptosporangiaceae; genus Streptomonospora; species Streptomonospora litoralis. The sequence continues at coordinate 4,999,892 of NZ_CP036455.1, forward strand.
CGCCGGTATGTCCCCTATGCCGGTTCATCCGGCATCTATCGTGAACTTATGGCCACGGAATACGATTTCCGGCGACCATAAGTCCACGATAGACGGGAGAAGCCGCGCCGAGTCTGTCTCCAGGGCTGGATTCGGCGCCGAATCCAGCCCTGGAGACAGACTCGATGGGACCGGTGCTACCTATTGCAGGGTTTCGACCAGACAGTGGCCGGGATCCGGTGAAAACCGCGCGTTCGATGTGCCGACCGGCCTGCGGCGGCCGAACGCCGCCCCCGCCGGCCGCCGCCACCGGCGAGCACCCGATCCGACAACCGCAGGCCGAGCCATCCAGCGCCCTCGGCGCCGCTTTTCCCGAAGACCACCCGCACCCCGGCAGACCAGCAAAGCCACCCAGCGGACCCGAGCCGCCCCGCCACCACGCACCGCCACCGGCGAGCACCCGAGCCGACGGGCGCAGGCCCCGCCACCCGGCTGTCCCAAGGCCCCAAGGCCCCAAGACCCCACAGCCACCACGCCCCCATGCCCCGGCGTCCGCTGCCGCGCTCTCACGTTTTCGGGCCCTGCGGCTCCTCCTCGCCCGGGACGCGGCAGGCATACTCAAGGAACAGTGCGGCCGCCAGCAGCACCGCCGCCGAGAGCAGCGTGCCGGCCGCCGTAAGTGCATCGGTGCGAGCGTCCACCGCGCCGAGGCGCTCCAACAGGGCAGCCAGCATGCCGGCGAAGGCGCCGATGGCGATCGACGCGAACACCGCGCTGGCCTTGGCCAGGGCCACCAGCCGGGCGGCGCTGAGCGGTTCCATCGGCTCCGTGCCGGGCACCCGCCGGATCCGGCGCCGGGTGTGCACCGCAGTGATCGTCTCGGCGGCGGCCAACAGCAGCAGGGTGGGGATCGCGCTCCACGGAAGGAGCGGGATCCCGCCGTAGACCCGGTCGATCACCAGGAACGACAGAACTCCCGAAACCACGGCGACAGCCAGCGGCATCCGCCATCCGGTCGGCTTGATGCGGCCCTCGCCGCCTTCATCACCTTCACCGCCGGGTCCGGCGCCGTTCCCGTAGTCCGTCGGCCGGTCCTCGTTGTCGTCGTACACAGTCCTCACACCCTCAAAGACCCTCGATGCCTCGGCGACCGACCGGCCCCTCGCAGGCCGCCCGGGCTCAGACCCTCAGCACGAGGTCGTCCCGGCGGTGCAGTTCCTGGCCGTCGATACCGGCGAGCAGCCGACGCACCGAGCCGCGCCCGGAGATCTCGGCGTCGGGCTCGACGTCGGCCCACGGCGCCAGCACGAACGCCCGCTCGTGCGCGCGGGGATGCGGGAGAACGAGTTCCGGGGCGTCGCTGGACTCGCCCCCCACCGCGATTATGTCGACGTCGAGGGTCCGCGGCCCCCATCGCACGTCGCGCACCCGCCCCAGCGCCTCCTCGACGGACTGCGTCCGCTCCAGGAGCACATCGGCGGGCATCCGGGTGTCGGCGGTCACCACGGCGTTGAGGAACGGTCCCTGCTCGGGGCCGCCCACCGGCGCCGTCTCGTAGACCGGCGACAGCCCGGCCGGCTCCAGCCCGGGCGCGTCGAACAACGCGTCTACGGCGCCCTGCAGCGCGGCCAGTCGGTCACCCACGTTGCTGCCGAGGGACAGCACGACCCTGCGTCGCGTCGCCGGCCCGGTCATCGCCTACCCCCTTCGACTGCCATGCCGTCTACGGCGGCTCCGGCGCCCATCGCCGTGCCCCGCGAGCCGACCGGTCGAAACACCTCGCCCGGTACCGCCGGAGGCTCTGCGCGCCTCACCCGCCCGCCCGGTTCGTACGCACGATAGTCACGGCGACGTCCTCGAAAGTGTGCGGGATCGGCGCCTGCGGCTTGTGCACGGTGACCTCGGCCTCCCGCACCCGCGGTTCAACCAGGCACACCGCAGCCAACCGCTCGGCCAGCGTCTCGATCAGGTCGACCGCCTCGCCCCGCACCACCGACACGAGCCGTTCGGCAAGCTCGCCGTAGTGCACCGTGGCCGCGAGGTCGTCGCTGGCGCCGGCCTCGCTGAGGTCGAGTCCGATGGCGACGTCGACCACGAACTCCTGGCCCTCGCGCCGCTCCTCGGGAAGCACCCCGTGGTATCCGCGGGCGCGCAGTCCGCGCAACCGGATGCGGTCGAGCGCCTCGGTCACACCGCGTCCCCCTCCCCGTCCTGCTCCTCGTTCTCGTCGAGCAGAACCGGCGAGGCGTGGTGCGACCACAGCCGCCAACCCTCCGCGGTGCGCACGAACATGTTGGTGGTGACCACCTGCCCGCCCGCGACGAACCCGGGGCTGTCGTCCTCGGCGGTGAGCACGTTCTCCTCGCAGGTGACCATGGCCACCTCGCCGCTGACACCGATGTGGGTCTCGGTGAGCACGTACTGGATGTAGGGCACGTTCGCCATGATCAGCGTCCAGGCCCGCATGATCTCGGCACGCCCGCGCAGCAGCGGCCAGCCCGGGTTGATGCAGACGAGGTCGGGCGCCTCGTCCTCCTCGGCCCAGACGCGGCGCATCAGGTCGATGTCGCCGTTCTCGATGGCACCGTAGAACTGCGCGTTGGCCTCGGCGACGCGCTCCATGACCTCCTGGCGGGACCTCACCGGCCGCTCCGGCCGATGAGTTCGCCACGCCCTTCGTCGAGTCGGGCTCCGCCGGTACCCCAAGCCGCGGCGACCCGTACCGCGTCGGCGTTGGGGCGGACGTCGTGCACCCGGACGCACCAGGCGCCGTTGGCGGCGCAAAGCGTGGTCAGCGCGACGGTTGCGTCGTCGCATCCGGCGAAGTCGCGCGGGTTGCCGTCGGCGTCGCTGAGCAGCCGGCCGAGGAAGCGCTTGCGGGAGCCTGCGATCAAAAGTGGACGCCCCAAGTCGTGGAATCGGTCGAGATGAGCGAGCAGTGCCCAGTTGTGGGCGCGGTCGGGCAGCTTGGAGAACCCGAGTCCGGGGTCGAGGACGACCTGCGAGGGAGCGACCCCCTCGTCGACCATGGCCGCCATGCGCTCGCGCAGCTCGTCGTGGACCTCCTGGACCACGTCGGCGTAGCGGGCGCGGTCCTGCATGAGGTGGCTGTGGCCGCGCCAGTGCATCAGCACGTAGCCGACCCCGGTCTTGGCGAGCAGGCGCGCCATGGCGGGATCGGCGAGCCCGCCGCTGACGTCGTTGACCAGCCGCGCGCCCGCCTCCACCGCATGGGCGGCCACCTCGGCGCGCATGGTGTCGACGCTGACGGCGATTCCCTGGCGGGCGAGTTCGCGCACCACCGGCTCCACCCGGCGCAGCTCCTCGTCGCGGGAGACGCGCTGCGCGCCCGGCCGGGTGGACTCCCCGCCGACGTCGACGATGTCGGCGCCCTCCTCGGCGAGGCGCACACCGTGCTCGATGGCGCTGGAGGTGTCGAACCACGATCCGCCGTCGGAGAACGAATCGGGGGTGACGTTGACGACGCCCATGACCAGGCACCGCTCCCGGACGGGCAGACCGGGCAGATCCCGGCCCGACGGGAGCGTGGTGGGCGCGGCTCGGGCGCCCTCACGCTGCTGGGGTCCGTTCGCTTCGATGGCCGTGATCGTCTCTTCCCCTCCCCCTTCGTGGGGCCGCCGCGCCCGGTACGCGGTTGGCGTCCGTCCTCACGTGAGCGGACCAGCGGCGATCCGGCCCGCCGCCGACGGGCGGATCCTGTCGATCAGCCTACGAGACCCCCGGCTTGCGCTGCGACCCGCCATACGATCGATCATGCCGGGATCGGCGGCCGCCGCGGGTCCGGCGACGGCGCCGGCGCGGCAAGTGCGGACGCCCGCCCGGGCGGCTCAGTGCTGGCCCAGGATCAGGCTCATGGCCTCGGCACGGGTGCGGTCGCGGTTGCGGAAGTCGCCGCGCACGGCCGAGGTCACCGTCTTCGCACCGGGCTTGCGCACCCCGCGCATGGTCATGCACAGGTGTTCGGCCTCGATCACCACGATGACCCCGCGCGGTTCCAGGTTGGCCATGATGCCGTCGGCGACCTGAGTGGTCAGCCGCTCCTGCACCTGGGGGCGGCGGGCGTAGACGTCGACCAGACGCGCGATTTTGGACAGCCCGGTGATCTGCCCCTTGCTGTTGGGGATGTAGCCCACGTGGGCGCTGCCGTAGAAGGGCACGAGGTGGTGTTCGCAGGTCGAGTACAGCTCGATGTCGCGGACGAGCACCATCTCCTCGTGACCCGCCTCGAACACCGTGGTCAGCACGTCCTCGGGGCGCTGGCTCAGACCGGCGAACTGCTCCTCGTAGGCGCGCGCGACCCGCGCCGGGGTCTCGCGCAGACCGTCGCGGTCCGGGTCCTCGCCGATGGCCAGCAGGATCTCCCGGACCGCCTTCTCGATCCGCCCGTGGTCGACCGACTTGTGTGCCGGGACGACCAGCGGGATGTCGGTATCGGCATCGGGGCTCTCAGCGCTCACGCCTGTTCCCCGGTGTCGTCGTCGGACTCCTCCGACCGGCGCGTGCGGCCGTTGACCCCGCCCGTGGAGCCCTGGCCCTCGGCGTGCTCGCCCTGGCGGTCGGACTCGCCCCAGGGCTCGCCCCCGGAATAGCCGCTCTGGCCGTTACCGGAGGACAGCTCGTCCAGATCGCGCGGGCCGAGCAGGGCCAGTTCCTTGGGCGTCTTCACCGGCGGGCGGGACGACGGCTGGCGCTTGCCGTAGCCGGTGTAGGAGCCGCGCGAGGCACGCTTGGTCACCGGCGCGAAGACCTCCAGCACCTCCTCCTTGGACAGGGTCTCCTTGTCCAGCAGGTGCAGCACCAGGTCGTCGAGAACGGCGCGGTACTCGACCAGGATGTCCCACGCCTCGTCGTGCGCCGACTCGATGAGGCGGCGCACCTCCTCGTCGATGACCGAGGCGATCTCCTCGGAGTACTCGCGCGAGTGCGACATCTCGCGGCCCATGAACGGCTCGCTGTTGCCGCTGCCGAACTTGCGGGCGCCCAGCCGCTCGCTCATGCCGTACTCGGTGATCATGCTGCGGGCCAGGCTGGTGGCCTTGTCGATGTCGTTGCCCGCACCCGTGGTCGGCTCGTGGAAGACCATCTCCTCGGCGGCGCGCCCGCCCAGCATCATCGCGAGCTGGTCCATCATCTCCGAGCGCGAGGTGAGGAACTTGTCCTCCGTCGGCACCGACATGGTGTAGCCCAGCGCGCGGCCGCGCGGCAGGATGGTGATCTTGTGCACCGGGTCGGCGTTGGGCAGCGCGTGGCCCACCAGGGCGTGGCCGCCCTCGTGGTAGGCGATGACCTTCTTCTCCGTGTCGGACATGACGCGGGTCTTGCGTTCGGGCCCGGCCATCACCCGGTCGATGGCCTCCTCCATCGTGGCGTGGTCGATCTGGTTGTGCCCGGCGCGGGCCGAGAGCAGCGCGCCCTCGTTGACCACGTTGGACAGATCGGCACCGGTCATGCCGGAGGTGCGGCGGGCGATCACGTCGAGGTCGACGTCGTCGGCCATGGGCTTGCCCTTGGCGTGCACCTCCAGGATGCCCTTCCGGCCCTCCATGTCGGGGCGGTCCACCACGATCTGGCGGTCGAAGCGGCCGGGGCGCAGCAGGGCGGGGTCGAGGATGTCGGGCCGGTTGGTGGCCGCGATCAGGATGACGCCGCCCTTGATGTCGAACCCGTCCATCTCGACCAGCATCTGGTTCAGCGTCTGCTCGCGCTCGTCGTGGCCGCCGCCCATGCCGGCGCCGCGGTGGCGGCCGACGGCGTCGATCTCGTCGACGAAGATGATGGCCGGCGCGTTGGCCTTGGCCTGTTCGAACAGGTCGCGAACGCGAGAGGCACCCACACCGACGAACATCTCGACGAAGTCGGAGCCGGAGATGGAGTAGAACGGCACCCCCGCCTCTCCGGCGACGGCCCGGGCGAGCAGGGTCTTACCGGTGCCAGGGGGCCCGAACAGCAGCACGCCCTTGGGGATCTTGGCGCCCATGGACTGGAACTTCGAGGGATTCTGCAGGAAGTCCTTGATCTCCCCGAGCTCTTCGATGGCCTCGTCGGCTCCCGCGACGTCGGCAAAGGTGCTCTTGGGTGTGTCCTTGGTGATCAGCTTGGCCTTCGACTTGCCGAAGTTCATCACCCGGCCGCCGCCGCCCTGCATCTGGTTCATGATGAACAGGAAGATGGCGATGATGATGACCAGCGGCAGGAAGCTGAACAGCAACGACACGAACATGCTGTCCTGCGGGACCTCGATGTCGTAGGACTGGAGGTTCCCGTCCTCTTGGAGGTTTTCGAGCCGCTGCGCGATCTCGTCGCCCTGCCCGGCCACCCAGTAGGCCTCGTAGACCTCGCCGTCGGTGGTGGTCAGCTCGATCCGCTGTTCCTTGTCGATCAGCCTGGCGTTGTCGACCTCGTCCTGGGCGATCAGCTCGAAGACACGGGACGTGTCGACTTTCTCCGGCTCATTGCCGGAGCCCAGTCCGGTGAACTGGAAAACGGCGATCATCAACAGGCCGATGGCCACGATCCACAGCCACGGCCCGCGGTACAAGCGCTTGAGATTCATCTATCCGGAACCCCGCTGGGTCCGTCCCTCCTGACCAGGCGGCTTGCCCCGAAAACCGCAGGGGTCGGCACGGCCGCGGTGCCGGGCCCCGACGCAAGCGCGCCGTGTGCCGAGCCCGGAACCCGTGGCCGGGGAGCCCCATGTGGCCGCCGGAAGCGGAACCTATCGGACACGTTTTCCTACATTCGCTGCGGGCCTGCGCGGTCGTCCCCGCAGTTCTCCGCAGACTCCCTACAGCAACGCCGGGATAATCGACGGTACACCCCGTGCGTTAGCGGGTGCACTCACGTCCCCCCGCGTTCGCGGACGGTGGACACCGTCACGAGTCAAACGCGCGGGGAGGACTCGTTGTTCCCGCCGCTCGCCGCGGGCGCCTGTGCGGCGGCCCGACGCCGCGCCGCCGCACCCGGGCAGCTGCCCGCGGCGGAGCCCTACCATGCGCGGCGCGGCCCGCCGGAGCCGGCGCGGGCCGGTCGGCGCTCAGCCCTGGTAGACGTGCGCCGCGAGAGTGCCGATGAAGGGCAGGTTGCGGTACTTCTCGGCGTAGTCCAGGCCGTAGCCCACGATGAACTCGTTGGGCATGTCGAATCCGACGTAGCGCACATCCAGATCCACGTCGAAGGCGAGCGGCTTGCGCACGATCGTGCAGATCTCCACCGACTCCGGACCGCGCGACCTCAGGTTGCCCACCAGCCAGGAGAGGGTAAGCCCGGAGTCGATCACGTCCTCGACGATGAGGACGTTGCGGTCCTTGATGTCGATCTCCAGGTCCTTGAGGATCCGCACGACACCCGAGGACGTCGTGCCGGCCCCATAGGACGACACCGCCATCCAATCCATCTCGCACGGGTGGTGCAGGGCCCGCGCGAGGTCCGCCATCACCATCACGGCGCCCTTGAGGACGCCGACGAGCAGCAGGTCCTTGCCGGCGTAGTCGGCGTCGATCTCGGCCGCCATCTCGCTCAGCCTGGCGCTGATCTGGCTCTCGGTCGCCAGGACCTTCTCCAGATCCTCACCCATGTCTTTCGCGTCCACGCTTGACTGACCTCGCTGCTCGGGTCGGGGTTGGCAGAACGCCCCCAGAATAGACGGGCGCACCGAGGGCGCCGTGCGCAGGTGCACTCCGCCGTGCGGGCGGCCGCACACGGCCCGGCGCCGCCAGGGGCCGCGCAGCGCGGGCCTGCGGCTCTAGCGGGCGGTGCGGGCAGCCGGTCCGGTGTGACGGTCGCCATGGCCGCCGCCGGGCACCTCCGCGTTCCGGGATCCCGTCTCGGCCCGGAAGGTGATGCTGCCCTCCTCGCGCCTGCCGCGCAGGCCACCGGGCAGGTCGACGTGCGCCTGGCCGCGCCAGTCGGCCACCAGCCGGTCCAGTTCGGCGACGTGCACCGCGCCCAACGCGCCCGCCGGCGCACCCGCCGCGATCGCCGCGTGCCGCAGGAGCCGGGTGCGCACCGCCCGCGGCAACTCGGCCAGCGCCGCGGCGTCCAGCCCGCCGGCTGGGTCCCGCACGCGCTCCTCGGCCTCCCGGGCCCAGGCCTCAAGCGCTTCGGCGTCGTCGCGCAGCAGGTCGGCGGTGCGGGACAGAGCCTCGGTAATGCCCGGCCCCAGCGTCTGCTCCAGCACGGGCAGGGCCTCCTGGCGCACGCGCGAGCGCGCATAGGCGGGGTCGGCGTTGTGCGGGTCCGCCCACGGCACGAGTCCCATGTCCGTACAGGACGTGTGCACCAGGCTGCGCGGCAGGTGCAGCAGCGGCCGCAGGTAGCGCCCGCTGCGCGCGGGCATTCCGGCCAGCGAGCGCCCGCCCGAGCCGCGGGCCAGTCGCAGCAGCACGGTCTCGGCCTGGTCGTCGCGGGTGTGGCCGAGCAGCACGGCTTCGGCTCCCAGCCGCCGCGCGGACTGCTCCAGCGCGGTGTAGCGGGCGGCGCGGGCGGCCCCCTCGGGACCGCCTTCGGCGCCGACGCGTACGGAGGCCGTCTCGGCCGGGTCCAGGCCCAATGTGCGCATGGTCGCGGCGACCTCGGCCGCGTGCTCCGCCGAACCGTCCTGCAGCCCGTGGTCGACGGTGATCCCGCCCGCCCGCAGGCCCATCCGGGGGGCGGCGAACGCGGTCGCACCCGCCAGCGCCAGCGAGTCGGCGCCGCCGCTGCAGGCCACCAGCACCAGCGCGCCCGGTTCCAGTCCGTCCAGAGCACCGCGGACGGCATGGCGCACCGCGGCGACGGCGGTCGGCGGTCCACTCACGGCCGGGCTCCCGCCGCGGCGCGGATCACGCCGGGGACGGGCCGCCCGCGGCCCCGCCCTCCGTCGCGGGCCGCTCGCCGAACTCCTGCGGCAGGGCGGCGGGGCGCACCACGCGGTCGATCCAGGAGTCGGGGTTGCGGATCTCCTTCATGGTCGGCAGGGTCTCCGGCGACTCCCACACGCGGTTGAAGTCGCTCATGCCGACCTGGGCCACCACCTGGCGCACGAAGGCCGCGCCCTCCTCGTACTGCTTCATCTTCAGGTCGATGCCCAGCAGTTGGCGGATGACCTTGTCGATGCGGTTGGCGCCTTCGCGGCGGCGCTGGAAGCGGCGCCGGATCTCCTCGACGGAGGGGACGACCTCGGGGCCGACCGCGTCCATCACGTAGTCGCCGTGGCCTTCGGCGAGGGTCATGACCGCGGTGATGCGGTCCATGATCTCGCTCTGCTCCTCGCTCTGGAAGACCTCGATGAGGTTGGCCTCGCCGCCGCGGATCGCGTCGGCCACCGCTTCGCCGGCGGAGCGCAGCCGCGCCAGCATGTCTCCGGCGTCGACGTTGGAGGCCAGCAGCATCTCCTGCATCTGCTGCTGCACGTAGTCGCGCAGCCAGGGTGTGGAGGTGAACTGGGTGCGGTGGGTCTCTTCGTGCAGGCAGACCCACAGCCGGAAGTCGTCGGGGTCGACGTCGAGCTCGCGTTCGGCGTGCACGATGTTGGGGGCGACCAGGGTCAGCCGCCCCGTGGGCGCGCTGCCGTCGGCGGCCGGCGGCAGGAACAGCTCGTACTGCCCCAGGACCCGGCCGGCGAGGTAGGACAGCACGGCACCCAGCTGCACCCCGGTGACCCGGGAGCCGACGGCGGTCGTAAGGGTGCCGGCGCCCCCGCTCATCCGCTCGCCGCCAAGGCGGTCGAGAATGGGTTCGAGGACCACGCGGAACCCGGCGACGTTGGCCTTGATCCAGCCGGGGCGGTCCACGATGACCGCTGGTCCTGCCGGTTCGAGCGGCTCCATACCGGTGAACTCGCGCACGTGGCCCTGTGCGGTGGTGGAAAGCTCGCGCAGCTGCGCCACGGCCTGGCGGGCGTCGGCGAGGTCCACCTGCGGGCCGGGCCGGACGAGTCGGACTCCGGTGCTGACGGCTACGTCCCAGTCGATCAAACTCACGCCTTCACCGTACCCACGAAATCGTCGAACGGACGTGGGGCGCGGGGATTTCCGGGATTCCTCAGGGAACTTCCCTACAGGGGGCTCGGCGAGGCCCGGAGCGAGGGCGGAGCGACCCCGTCCGCGTCCCGTGTCGCCGCCCCCAAGCGCCTCACGTGCAGCCGCACTCGGCCACGGCCGCCGCGAACGTGTCCAGGATGCTGCCCGCCGCACCCGGGGCATTGGCCATGAAAGCGAAGACCAGCAGCCGGCCGTCGGAGTCGTAGGCGGTGCCCGCGAGTGTGCTGACACCGTTGAGCGTGCCGGTCTTGGCCCGGACGCGCCCGGCTCCGGAGTGTGTGCCGCTCGCCTGCGAGTAGCGGTCGTCCAGCGTGCCGGTGAAATGCGCCGTGGGCAGTCCGCTGAGCACCGGGTACAGCCGCGGGCGCTCCGACGCCAACCGCACCAGCTCGACCAGTGCCTTGGGGGCGATGCGGTTGTTCACCGACAGACCGCTGCCGTCCTCGATGTGGACCTTTTCGACCCCCAGTTCGCGCATCACCTCCTGGACGCCCTCTGCGCCTCCGGCGAACGAGGCGCCGTGCCCCTGGGCGAGGCCGACCTGGCGGTACAGCGCCTCGGCGATATCGTTGTCGCTGTCCAGCAGCATCCACTCGACCAGCGCGGACATCGGCGGGGACTGCACGGAGGCGAGGGTCTCGGCGCCGTCGGACGCCTCAGCCGGCCCCGGCTCGTTGGTGACCTCGATCCCGGCGGCCGCCAACTGCTCGGCGAACGCGTCGGCGGCGACACCGGGCGGGTCGCCGACGCGCCGGCTGTAGTCGTTCTCGGGGTAGACGCGCCCGCCGTCGATCATCAGCGCGTGCACGGTCGAGACGTTGCCCCCGTCGACGTAGCTCGGCTTCCAGCCCGGCCCCGTGTTCGAGCCGCGGTACAAGGAGTCGTCGTAGTGGAGCTGTACCGAATCGGTGCCGGACTTCTTCAGCTCGGCGGCGGTGTCGGCGGCCAGCTGTTCGAGCGTGGCAGGGCGGGGGTAGTGGTCCCGCTCGCCGGTCTTCGTGAGGGTGGGGTCGCCGCCGCCGACGAGCACGATCCCGCCGTTGTCGTCGCGGACCACCTCCGTCGACAACCGCTTGTCGGGGCCGGCGGCGTGCAGCACGGAGATCGCGGTGACGAGCTTGGTGGTCGACGCGGGCACCGCCGTCTTGCCGGCGTCACGGCCGTAGAGGCGTTCGCCGGTCTCGGCGTCGGCCACGTATGCATAGAGCCCGTCGGCGATGCCGGAGTCCGCCATGGGATCATCGAGCTTATCCCTGAGCCGCTCCGGATCCACCGGGGCGGCGTCCTGCGGTGCCGCGTCGGGCGCGTCCTCGGCGAAGGCGACAGGGTAGGGCATCGTCGCGGGGGGACGGGATTCGATCACGTCGATCGCGACCACGCCCGCTACCAGCACGAATATGTTGAGGACGGCCAACGCGAGCAGCGCTCGGGCCCGTACCTGCCGCACCCTGGACCTGCCTTCCGTTGGCATGCGACGACCATCGACTGTTTGTAGCGACACTAGCCGTAGAGGAAACCGAGAACAGCATGGAATTCGACGTCACGATCGAGATCCCCAAGGGCGAGCGTAATAAGTATGAGATGGATCACGAAACAGGACGTATCCGTCTGGACAGGATGCTGTTCACGTCGACGAGCTACCCCGCCGACTACGGCTTCATCGAGGGCACGCTGGGCGACGACGGCGACCCGTTGGACGCCCTCGTCCTGCTGAAGCACCCCACCTTCCCGGGGTGCCTGATCCGCTGCCGCGCGGTGGGGATGTTCCGCATGCGCGACGAGGCCGGCGGCGACGACAAGCTGCTGTGCGTGCCGGCGACGGACCCGCGCATGGAGCACCTGCGTGACATTCACCACGTGAACGAGTTCGAGCGGCTGGAGATCGAGCACTTCTTCAGCGTCTACAAGGACCTGGAGCCGGGGAAGTCCGTCGAGGGGGCGACCTGGGTGGGCCGGCACGACGCCGAGCAGGAGGTCGTGGCATCGGTCAAGCGCGCCGAGGAGGCCGGCGTGCACGGCGACCCCTCCCACATCAAGCTGGGCGAATAGGCCCGGTGAGCGGACCGCCGTCCGCGGCCCGGCCCGAGACGCCGTGGTGCCGGGCCGCGGGAGCGAGGAGGTCCGCGACGCCGGTGATCGGCGCCCGCACGACTCGCTGTGCGGCCGAGTCGAATACCGGCGAACGGCTGAGCACCTCCGGCCGGGAGCCGTTGCTCAACCCGATCCCGGCGTGAACAGGTGTCGCTCGATCCGTTCGGCGATGCGGTCGGCGTCCTCGGCGGACAGCACGTCATCGCGGCCCAGGACGAACCGCGCGCCGGTCCGGGGGCGGGCCAGCAGCACCCCTCCCAGATCGGCGACCCCCTCGGGGCGGGGCCCGGCGACCAGGAGCATCGCCGCGGCCGTCGCGGAACCGTCCGCTGCGGCGGGGTCGGAGGCCAGCGCCCGATCCAGCCGCGCGGCCTGCGCCGACAGACGCTCGGCGAGCCGCTCGGCGGGGGCGCCGCCGATGCGCCAGCCGCGGCCGCCGAGCCGCACCGCCTGCCGCCGCGTGGCGACCAGCAGATAAACGCCGCCGGGCCCGACCGCGACATAGCGGGCGGTGCCCTCCCGGATCACCCGGTAACCGCCGCCGCGCAGCGCCCGCAGCGCGGGCCGCAGGCCACGCGCGGCGGGGATGCGCCGACCCGCTGTGCCGAGCAGCAGGTAGGTCAGCGCCGTCAGCCCCGCCACCAGGGCGCCCGCCCGCCAGTCGAGGAAGCCCGCGGCCATCACTCCGGCCGCCGCGGCGACCGAAGCGCGCACCGCGAACCGGACCCACCTGCCTGCGGGCGCGGCGGAGGGCCGCCCGGTCCGGCCGGGTCGGCTCGCTCCCCCGCCCCCCAACGATCACCTCCGGCGCGACCTGCTCCGCAGACGCGCACTCGTCCTCGCCCCGTTCCGCCGCCCGGCACGGGACGTCCGGCGCGCGGGGCCGGGCGCCCGCCTGCACCGGGCGGGCCGCGGACCCGCCGCCTCGCCTCGGATTCCGGTCTTTAGCGGACTCTTATGCCATCACCGAGACCGACAAGACCGCAACGCGTTTACCGAAAATCGGTCCGGCCGGATCAGCCGATTCCGGGCTCCACCCGAGCTCGTGCCTGGCCCTCGACACCGTCGCGACCACCACCCCCCACTTCCGCGAGTGACGCATCCGACACGCCGGGCCGACCGCAGAACTTGACACCCGGATAGAAAGGTTGATGGTCTTACCGGCATGCAACCGCGCACCCGTGCCTACCTGACCTCCATGGCTCGCAGCGCCGCCGTCGGCGCTCGCCGTGCGGTCGGTGCGCGCTGTCTGTGTCGCTGTCCGCAGGACCGCCACCGCCGCTGAGTCGGCTCGCGCCGCAGTACCGCCTGACGGCACCGCCTCCGCTCCACCGGTCCGCACGGGCCCCGCGCGTCTTCACGCGCCGGCTCCGCCACGGCGCCTTGCCGCCGAGGACCGGCATCCCGTTCCCGGGCGCCGATGCGCGCGCATCGGCGGCCCCACTCCGCGAAGGACAGCTTCACCCATGACCTACGACGCCGCCGCGACCGCAACCGCGACCGAATACGGCAAGCGCCGAACCGATCACAGCCCGTCCTCCCCCGCTTCGCCCGCCTCGGCGGTACCGGCGCCGTCGCCCGAGGGCATCGGCGACATCGTGCTCGCCGGACAACCCGCGCCCTATCCGCACCTGCAGACCCGCCGCGCACCCACGATCGGCCGACTTGCGGCCGCCGCCCGAAACGCCGCCGCCGCGCTGGGCAGGCCCGGCCTGTGGCCCCGCCGCAGGGGGCGCTGGCAGCCGGCACCGCGCGCGGCTCGCCGCGGGACGTCCGGCCGGATGCGCGTCAGCCTCCTGGTCCTGCGGCCCAACGAGTTCGCCGCCGTCCCCGCCGAGAACGGTCGGCACGCGGCGGTCCTGCAGCTGGCCCACGGCCGCGCGCACATGGTCACCGTCGCGCCGAATCGCGAGATGCAGGCCGTCCAGGAGCTCACCACCGACCGCGCCCGCGTACTCGGCTCCGCCGACGCCCACCAACTGATCAACACCGGCGACGAGCCCGCGGTCGTCGTGCGCGTCACCGGGTGACCCCGGGGGCTCGGCGCGGGCGGCGGCGAACTCCCGCCGCCGGTTCCGCCGCGGCCACTCGTTCGGCTACTCGGCGCCGCCCGCCGCCGTGCGCAGGGCCTCGTCGACGGCCTCGATGCTGCGCAGCACCGCGGCCATGCGCTTTCCTTCGGCCTGGTAGGCGTGCATGACCTGGTCGATGGCGTGCTGGGGCAGGTGGTCGCGGAGGTCCACACGGGCGGTGCGGTACCCCTGGCGCGCCCCTTCGAGCGACGACGCGACGTGCTGGCGCGCCAGCCGCGAGAGCGCCACCGGATGCCGCCGCAGCACACCGTGCAACCGGTAGTCGGCGGGGACGTGATCGAACAACCAGACGGTGGCGGTCTGTTCGAACGACTCCGAACCCGGTGGATGCACACTCTCCGGCCAATCCGGAGATAACTGCTGGTCAGGCATGCCACAAGCATACCCGATGTCGTACATGCGTTCGATTTCGGGGCGGGGGTCCCCGCTCCGGCCGTAGCGGCCCGCCTGTCAGCGCTCCGGTGCGGCGGCTACCCGGGCAGCTCCTCCGAAGACCCGCCGGGCCCGGAGGACTCCGGTGCCGACCCCGACCCGCCGGCCTCCTCCTGCTCACCCGCCCTGCGCTCGGTCTCGACCCGGATGGCGTACTCCGCGGCGTCGACTGCAGCGCGGGCGGTGATGGCGTTGGTGTGCGCCCGTTCCAGGTCGTCCAGCTCGATGCAGTCGAACGCCACGCGCGCATCGTGAATGGCGGCTTCCAGTTGGCGTCCTGCCTCGTCCAGGCTCATGGCCTCCCCTTCCCTGCGGTCGCGCGGCCCGAGGGGGCCGCGGCGTTCGGATTCCGGGTCCTCCATGCGCGAATCCGTCGCGAGGAGCCGCGCGTTGAATCTGTCTACCCCCGTGGCCCGGGGGTCATGTCGTGCACCGGCACGACTTCCCTGCGCAGCCCGGCGCCATCGCAGCGCAGCACCGCGCGCGAGCCGTGCGCCCGATCCCGCGGGCGCCGCGGGATCGGGCGGTGCGCGCAGGAACGTCTCCACCCGCGGCTAGCATTGCCGAGACGCGTAGAGAGCAGGGGAGTACGATGCGCAACCGCTACCCGGGAACATGCACCACCTGCGGCACCCCCGTCGCGGCCCAGGCGGGGGTCGTCCTCAAGGAGGGCGGGCGGTGGCGCACCTACTGCACCGAGCACGAACCCCGCCCCACGCCTCCCCCGCGCGGCGACCACATCGGCTGGCACACCGGGCCGCTCGCCGGCTACGACTGCGAGACCTCCGCGCGGGACCCTCGCGAGGCGTTCCTGGTCTCGGCGGCGTTCGTCGACTCCGCGGGCACCGCACGCACCTGGCTGGTCGACCCCGGCGAACGCGAGATCCCCGAGGACGCCGTCGCGGTCCACGGCATCACCACCGAGCGCGCCCGCGACGAGGGCCTCCCCGCAGCCAAGGCCCTCGACGAGATCGCCGACGCCGTCAGCACCCACCTGACCGCCGAGCGCGGCCTGACCGTCTTCAACGCGCCGTTCGACCTGATGGTGCTCTCCGGCGAACTCCGGCGCCACGAACTCACACCGCTTACCGCCCGTGTCGGCGCGGACGCCCTTGCGCCCATCATCGACCCGCTGGTCATCGACCGCGGTGCCGACCCCTACCGCCGCGGCCCCCGCAACCTCGCCGCCATGTGCGAGTTCTACGGAGTGAGCCTGCGCGAGGCCCACACCGCCCACGGCGACGCCGCGGCGTGTCTGGAACTCGCCTGCGAGATCGGCGCCCGCCGCCCCGACGTCGCCGCGCTGGACCTGCCCGCCCTGCACGCCCGCCAGATCGAGTGGGCCGCGGCTTACGCACGCAGCCGCCAGGAATGGCTCGACAAGCGCCGCCCCGGCCACGGCACGGTCGTCGACGGCACCTGGCCCTATACGGCCACCTGATTCCGCAGGCCCCTCGGTCCCCGGCGTCCACAGCTGCGGCTGCGACGTAGGCCACCTGCGACGCCGCCGCCACAGGAGGTTGCGGCAATGAGGCCCGAAATGAGGCCCGAACGCGCGAAGCGCCGTGCGCAGGCTTGATCGAGGTCAGGTCCGCAGTCCGATCGTGGCGCTGGCGCGGCGCCGCTCTGTCGGCAGCCAGGACAGCGGGACCAGGTCGGCCAGGAACCCGTAGTCGCGGGCGAGCCTGCGGTCGGTGTCGCTCTGTCCGGCGGTGACCCGGCCCCACCACGAGGCGATGTCGGCCCAGCCGGGCGCCGACAGCGAACCGCCCGTGTGGCGCAGCGACAGCGCCGCCGAGAGGTTGGCGAAACGCAGCCGCTGGTCCAACGGCCAGTTCGCCAGGGTCCCGACGATGAACGCGGCGCCGAACACGTCGCCTGCGCCGGTGGTGTCGATGGCCTCCAGCACCAGCCCTTCCACCTCGGCGCACTCGCCGCTGCACTGGTCGACCGCCAGCGCCCCGCGGGGGCCGTCGGTGACCACCGCCACCGGCACATACTCCGCGAGCGCCGAAAGCGCCGATGCCGGGCTGCCGGTGCGGGTGTAGGACATGGCCTCGATCGCGTTGGGCATGAACGCGTAGCACTGGCGCAACTGCTCCAGTACCGAGCCGCTCCAGGTCTCGCTGTCGTCCCAGCCGACGTCGGCGAAGATCCGTGCGCCCTTGTCAGCCTGGTCCAGCGCCCATTTCGGCACCCCGTGCTCCATGCCCAGGCTGACGAATGCGGCACGGGCCTGCGGCAGTGCGTGGGCCATCTCCTCCTGCGGCGTGGGCGAAGGATGCTCGTGGGTGACCATGCTGCGGTCCCCGCGGTAGGCCAGCGACACCGTGAACGGCGAATGCCAGTCGGGGATGCGGCGCGACGCCGTCAGGTCGACCCGCTCCTGCACACCCAGCGTCTCCCAGGCGAAGTCGCCGTAGACGTCCTCGCCGAAGGCGGCGGCGACCGCCGTGCGCAGGCCCAGCCGCGACGCCGCCACCGCGAGGTTGGCCACGCCGCCGGGGCACGACCCCATGCCCTCGGCGCCGACCTCGGTTCCCGCGGCGGGCGGCGCGGTCAGCCCGGTGAGGACGATGTCGAAGAACACCGTCCCGCTGAGCGCGAGATCGACCGCAGGGCTGTCGGGTTCGCGGTCGCCCGCGAGAACGTCGTGCGGCTGCCCCACAAGAGGGGCCGACTCCAGCCGACCGCTGGCCTTCGCCGCCTGCTTTCCGTCCGCGCGTTTCTGCACGCCCATGGCCATCCTCGCGATTCCGCCCCGGCAGGGGCCTGTTCACAAGAGTCCTAGAAGTGCAGGCTATGCAAGCAGGCCGCGCCGGGCACGCCCGTCCGGACGCCTCCGCCCGCACTGTGCGCAGACTACGGTTGACCGGTGACACAATCCGGCGGGAAGGAGACACCGACGTGCGACTGGCGATCCTCGGTGGAGGCGGGTTCCGCGTCCCGCTGGTGCACCGCGCCCTGCTTGCCGAGTCCGCGCGCAGCGACGCCGTCGTCTCCGAGGTCGTGCTCTTCGACACCGACGAGCAGCGGATGCGCGGCATCCGGGCCGTGCTGGAGCGGCAGCGCGACGCCTACCGCACCTCTCACGGCGAGCCGCCGCTGACCGTCCGTGCCGAGGACACCCTGGCGGCGGCGCTGCAGGGTGCGGACACCGTGTTCTCGGCCATCCGGGTCGGCGCGATGCCGGGGCGCGTGACCGACGAGCGCGTCGCACTCTCGGCCGGAGTCATCGGCCAGGAGACTGTCGGCGCGGGCGGCATCAGCTACGGACTGCGTACGCTCCCGGTGGCGCACCGCGTGGCGCGCGCGATCGCCGAGCACGCGCCGAACGCATGGGTGGTGAACTTCACCAACCCGGCGGGCCTGGTCACCGAGGCGATGTCGAGTGTGCTGGGCGATCGCGTGATCGGCATCTGCGACTCCCCCGTCGGCCTGACCCGCCGCGCCGCCCGCGCGCTCGACCTGGACCCGGCCGGGGTGCGTGCCGACTACGCCGGGCTGAACCACCTGGGGTGGCTGCGGGGCCTGTGGAGCGGCGGCCGGGACCGGCTGCCCGACCTGCTGGCCGATTCCGACGCGCTGACCTCCTTCGAGGAGGGGCGGCTCTTCGGCGCCGAGTGGCTGCGGACCCTGGGTGTACTGCCCAACGAATACCTGCACTACTACTACATGGCGCGCGAGGCCGCCGCCGCTGCGGCCGATTCCGCCCGCGAGGGGCCGACCCGCGGCGAGGAGCTGGCCGAGCAGCAGCGCGGGTTCTACCGCGAGGCCGCCGCCCGGCCCGGCGAGGCGTTCGAGCTGTGGGACCGCGCCCGTCTGGAGCGGGAGCAGGGCTACATGGCCGACAACCGCCGCGCATCCGGCGCCGGCGAACGCGCCGAGGCCGACCTGGAGGGCGGCGGCTACGAGGAAGTGGCGCTTGCGGTGATGCGCGCGCTGACCCGCGACGAGCCGACGCGGTTGATCGTCGACGTCCGCAACCGCGGTGCGCTGCCCGGGCTGGACGACGACGCCGTGGTGGAGGTGCCCTGCCTGGTGGACGCGGGTGGCGCCCAACCGCTGTCCGCCGCCCCGCTTTCGGGGCACCAGCTGGCGCTGGTGCTGGCCGTTAAGTCGGTGGAACGCGACGTCATGGAGGCGGTGCGCACCGGATCACGCACTCCGGCGCTGCGCGCCTTCGCCGCCCACCCCCTGGTGGACTCGGTCACAACGGCTCGCACGCTGCTGCAAGGCTACCTGGAGGCGTTCCCCGACCTGGGCGACGTGCTGCCGCGCCCGTAGTCGAAGCGGCTGTCCCTGGGGCCGGGCACACATCCGGCCGACATGCCCGCGAGGCGCCGTGCAGCGGACCGCAGGTGCGTCCGCGGCGACGGCGACCGGCTCGACAGCTCACGGCCGTCGGGAACGGCGGATCTCCGCCACGATCTCCTCGGCCCGGTGCGTGCCGCAGCCGGTGGCGTCGCGGACGGCACCGGCCGCCTCGTTTTCGCGGCCCCGCTCGATCAGGCCGCACACGTGGGCGAGGGTCTCCGCCGGGAGGGGCGGCCCATCCGGCGACTCGGCGGCGTCGATCAGGGTGTAGCCGCCCGCGGGCGGCTCGGCGGAGGTGGCGGCGGCCGGTGCGGCCCCGCCCGGCTCCAGGTCGCCGTAGCTCCGCCGCACCTGTGCCGCGACCCAGGTCCCCAGGCCGAGCACGGCCAACGCGCCCAGCAGCGCCAGCAACATCAGCAGCAGGCTCATGCCCAAGCATCTACCCGGTGTAGCTGAATTCTCACCGAACGCACCCGGAGCCACCGTGCATGACGAAAGGCCCGGGGCGACCGATGCGGTCGCCCCGGGCCCTCGCAGCCGAGCCGCCTGTCGGAATCGAACCGACGACCTATTCATTACGAGTGAATCGCTCTGCCGACTGAGCTAAGGCGGCACAGCCCCGCCTGCGCGGGGCGGTCCCCAGTGTAGCGCCTCGGAACACCCGACCGGTACGCGGAAAAGAGTCCGCCGCCGGCGCGGCCGTTGCCGATCCGGCCGCTACGAGCACACCGTGCCCTTCTCCGGCGGCTCCGCCTTCAGCAGATAGGTATCGACCGCGTCGTCGATGCAGGCGTTGCCGCGACCGTAGGCCGTGTGCCCGTCGCCGTCGCGGGTGAGCAGCACGCCCGACTCCAGTTGGCGGGCCATCGCCTCCGCCCAGGTATACGGGGTGGCGGAGTCGCGGGTGGTGCCCACCACCAGGATCGGCGGCGCGCCGGCGGCGTCCAGCGGCTCGTGCTCGGCCGCCGCCTCGTCGGGCCAGTAGGCGCAGGTCAGCCCACCCCAGGTGAGCGCCGCACCGAAGATCGGGGAGGCGTCGTGGGCTTCCTCGACGGCGTCTTCGAAAGCGGAGATGTCGCGGGGGCTCTGCCGGTCCGAGCAGTTCACCGCGACCAGCGCGGAGGTGTAGTTGGTGTACTCGGCGGAGTCTCCGCGGTTGTAGAGGTCCCCGGCCATCTCCATCAGCCGGGTGCCGTCGCCGTCGAACGCCTCGGCCAGGGCGGTGCGCAGCCGCGGCCAGGAACTCTCGCTGTACAGCGCCGAGTGGATGCCCAGCTCCAGCCAGGAGCGGGTCGCCTCGCGGCCGTCGTCGAGACCGTTGCGCAGCGGTTCGCGACCGGCATCGTCGAGCAGCCCCGCGAGGCGGTCGGTGGCCTGCTGCACCCCGGCCTCGGCGCCGCCCAGCGGGCACCGCGCCCGGTCCAGGCAGTCGCGGACGAAGGACCGCAGCGCGATTCCCGCCCCTTCGGCCTGCTGCATGCCGAGTTCGACGATGCCGGCCGAGGGATGCATCGCACCGTCGAGCACCAGCGCCCGCACACGCTCGGGAAACCGGTCGGCGTAGTGCGCGCCGAGGAAGCTGCCGTAGGACT
Source organism: Streptomonospora litoralis (assembly GCF_004323735.1). Classification (GTDB taxonomy): domain Bacteria; phylum Actinomycetota; class Actinomycetes; order Streptosporangiales; family Streptosporangiaceae; genus Streptomonospora; species Streptomonospora litoralis. The sequence goes on from NZ_CP036455.1 coordinate 5,020,436, forward strand.
TCCCGAGGAAGGTGAGCTTGTCGTCGCCCAACGCCGAGCGCAGCACGTCCACGTCGCGCGCGACCTCGTCGGTGCCCACGTGCATCATCAGGTCGCCGGAGAGTTCGCGGCAGCCCTCGACGAAGCCGCGGTTTACCCCGGCCAACTCCCGCAGCCCGGCGTCGCTGACCTCGGCGGGGTCGGAGTCGCCGTCCTCGCTGGTGAAGTCGATCGCGATGAAGTCGTCCATCCCGGACCGCCGCAGGCACGTGAGCGGAGCGCTGCGCTCCACGCCCCGCGGGTCGAAACCGACGACGTCGAAGCGCTTGCGCACAGAATCGCCGATGGTGTGGGCGGCCGCCGATTCGGCGTACTCGAACCCCGACCCCCCGGGCCCGCCCGGGTTCACCACCAGCGATCCCAGCGGGTCGGGCGAGGAGGCGGGGATGCGCTGCACCGCGATCTCCAGCCGCTCCCCAGCGGGTCGTGTGTAGTCGAGCGGGACCTCGAACGTGCCGCACTCGGCGCCCTCGTCGCCGCAGTCGCGCCAGTCGATGTCCTGGCCGTAGAACTCGGCGAGCGCGTCGTCGGCGGCGCCCGCACCGCCGGGCGCGCCGCCACCGGTGCCGCTGCACCCGGCAGCCGCGGCGACCAGCGCCAGCGCCGCCGCACCCATCCGCACCGGGTACCTCACCGCGCCGCCGCACCCATCCGAGTCCGCCCGGCTCGTATCCGCGACACGCGGAGCCCGCCGCCGGTGGCCGTCATCTTCTGCACAAGCGCCACCCTAAGCCGTGTTCAAGCACGCCGGTCTGCTGTGCGGCCTTTCCGGGCCTTGGAACCGGGCGGGTGTCGGGTTGCCTGAACTGAAAAGCGGCGGCGACGGCGGTGCCCCTTCCGCCCCCGCAGGGGCTATCCCGCTCCCGGGGCCGGGCGGGGCGGCGTGCGGCGCTCCGGTCCGGCTCGCCCCTGCGAACCCCGGCATTACGGACACGCGGTCGCCCGGTCCTGACCGGGGCTGTCTGTTGAGCCGATTCGGGGCGGCCGCTGCGACCGCCCGGTATCAGCCCTGGTAGAGGGCCGCCGTCATCGCCTCCATCGCGATCTGCGGATGGACGTTGGCTGCGATGCGTTCGCGGCAGAGCATGATGGCGTCGATGCGGCGCAGACTCGCCTCCGGAGTGGAGGCGCGCGCGACGCGGTTCAGGTCGCCTTCGTGGCTGGACGCGGACAGCTCCACTCGCGCGCCCAGCTGAAGAGTGAGCACGTCGCGGTAGAACGCCACCAGATCCATCAGCGCCAGGTCGTAGGTGTCGCGCTTGATGCGCGTGGCGCGTCGCTTCTGCTGCTCCTCCAGGTCCTTCAGCGCCCCCGACGCGCCGCGCACGGCCTTGGCCACGCCCTTGCCGGTGGAACCCTCGCCGAACGCCGCCTTGAGGTCGGCGCGCTCCCGCTCGTCCAGCTCGGCGGTAGTGGCCTTCGCCTCCGCCTCCGCCAGCTCGTACAGCCGTGCCGCCGCGTCCACGCACGCACCGGTGCCGTCCAGCCGGGCCGGCATCCCCAACACCTCCGAGCGGCGCTTCCTGGCCTCGGGGTCGGTGGCCAGCTGCCGGGCTCGCGCGACGTGGCCGCCGGCGGCGCGGGCGGCCTCCTCGGCCTGTGCCGGGTCGATGCCCTCCCGGGAGACCAGCAGGTCGACCACCGCCCGGGTCGGCGGAGCGACCAGGCTCACCTGGCGGCAGCGCGAGCGGATGGTGACGAGCATGTCCTCGGCGGTGGGCGTGCACAGCAGCCAGACGGTGCGCGGCGAGGGTTCCTCGACGGCCTTGAGCAGCGCGTTGGAGGCGGCCTCGGTGGCGCGGTCGGCGTCCTCGAAGAGCACGACGCGGAAGCGCCCTTGGGTGGGCCGGGAAGCCGACTGCAGCACGAGCTCGCGGGTCTTGTCGACGCCGAAGCTCAACCCGCTGGGGCGCACGTAGAGCACGTCGGCGTGGGTGCCGGCGAGCACCTGGTGGCAGGGTTCGCACGAGCCGCAGCCGCCGCGGGGGCACTGCAGCGCGGCGGCGAACGCGCGCGCGGCCTCGGCCCGGCCGGACCCCGGCGGGCCGGTGAACAGCCAGGCGTGGGTCATACCCTCGCCCGGTCCTCCGGCGAGCAGGTCGGCGGCCGCGCGGGTGGCCGCGCGCAACCGCTCGGCCACGGCGTCCTGGCCCACCAGGTCGTCGAAGACCCCGGCTTCCCGTCGTTCGTCCACGTCTGCGCCCCGCTGCCGCTGTATCGCCCGCTCGGCCCGGCCGATGCGGAGTTCCGCCCGGCCTGCCCACAGGATAGACCGGGCGGACGACATCCCGGCCGCGAGCAGGCCCCGGAAGCGGTCCGGCCGCCGGAGTCGGGGGACTCCGGCGGCCGTCGGCACGCGCTTTCGCGGACTACTCCTTGATGGTGGGCATCATGCCGGTGATCGCCTCGGCGTCCTGCGGCACCGGGTCGGGCAGCAGCGGGCGGATGCGGCGCCGGATGTCGCGAGTGATCTCCTCGGCGGACTCGCGCGCGTCGACCACGACATAGCGGGACGGGTCGCGCTCGGCCAACTCGCGGAAGCCGCTGCGCACGCGCGCGTGGAACTCCTCCGACTCCCCCTCCATCCGGTCGGTGCTGCCGCCGAGGCGGGCGAGGCCCTGCTCCGGCGGGATGTCCAGCAGCACGGTCAGGTGCGGAGCGAGGTCCTCGGTGGCCCACTCGTTGACACGCTCGATCTCGTCGCGCGGCAACTCGCGTCCGGTGCCCTGGTAGGCCAGGGTCGAGTCGACGTAGCGGTCGCTGATGACGATGGCGCCGCGCTGCAGCGCCGGCAGGATCACCGACGCGACGTGCTCGGCGCGGTCGGCCGCATACAGCAGCGCCTCGGCGCGCGCCGACATGCCGGTGTGCTCCCGGTCCAGCAGCAGCGCCCGCAGCCGCATCCCCAGTTTCGTCGAGCCGGGTTCGCGGGTGGTCACGACCTCGAAGCCCTCGTCGCGCAGCCACACCGACAGCCGGCCGGCCTGGGTGGACTTCCCGGCTCCCTCGCCGCCTTCCAGGACGATGAAGGTGCCGGGCAGGCTGCGCTCCTCCTGCTTCGCCTCGACGGTGGGCAGCGGAAGACCGCGCAGCGCGAAGAACAGCTCCTTGCTCAGCGGGGCCTCACCGCGGGCGTCGACCCGGCGGTAGGTGACCGCCGACGCCGCGAGCACCAGCACCCCCGCGATCAGCAGCACCGCTCCGGTGCCCAGGAAGCCGTAGGTCAGCTCGCCGAAGGCGACCGCGTAGTCGCCGATGACAGCGGCGAGCAGCGGTGCGGCGACCATCGCGACCAGCAGCTGCGTGCGGGCCACCGCGTTGAGGTAGCCCAGCGTGCGGGTCCGGATGTCCTCCTCCAGCTCCTGGGTGAGCAGCGTCACGCCGGTCACCCAGGTGATGCCGGCGGCGGCGCCGGCCAGTGCCACCGCCACCGCGGCCACGACCATGTTCGGGATCAGGCCGGCGGCGAGCAGCGCCAGCGCCGCCGCGGCCATGCTCACGGCGAGCAGGCGCGGGCGGCTCAGGTGGTGCAGGATGCGCGGACCGGCCGCCATGCCCAGGCCCGCGCCGGCGAAGACGGCGGCGAACAGCACGCCGAAGCCGGCGTTGCCCGCGCCCAGGCTCGCCACGTGCAGGCGGGCCACGCCGGCCACGGCGGCGACGGCCGGGAACACGCTGACCATGCCGGCCAGCAGCCCCCGCACCAGCGGCGTCGTCCCGGCGAACCGCCTGCCCTGCCAGAGCGTGCGCAGCAGGTTCTCCGGGCGGTAGCGGTGGCCGCCCGAAGCGGCCGCGGGGGCCGACTGCCCGGTGGCGGGCTGCGCGGAGGCACCTCGCGCAGCCGAAGGCCCCGCGCCGGCCGCGGGCTCGGGCGCCGGGGACAGCTGCGCCGTGGCCTCGTTGTCGGCGGCGACCGCGGGTCCGGTGGCCGGAGTCAGCGGGGCGGTGCGCTCGTTGGAGCGGGCGGCGTCCGCATCGCCCTCTGTGGTCTGCAGAGGGTCGGTGGTGCCGGTCGTGGCGAGCGGAGCGGTGCCCTCGGTGGTGGCCAGCGGGCTGGTGCGCTCGTTGTCGGCGGCCGCACCCGCCGCGGCGGGAGGTCCCGCGGGGGCGGCCGTCGGCGGAGTCTCCGGCGCCGCTCGGCGCGGCTTGGGCAGCAACCAGGCGGACAGGGCCGACGCGAGGAACACGGCCCCCGCCGCGTACAGCGACGCGTCGGTCTGCGGCACCAGGAACGCGTCGGCCGAGGCCGCGCCGCCCGAGCCGGGCACCAGCGCGCCGACCAGCCAGCTCAGCGACGCGAGTACCGCGAATACCGCGGCGGCGACGGGCGCCGCACCGTAGACGGTCAGCAGGCCCAGCCGTGTGGCGTGGGCCTGCTTGCGCTTGGGAACCAGCTCGCCGAGCATGGCGTCCTTGGCCGGAGTCCAGGCCAGCGCGGCGATCTCGGCGAGGAACCCGGCGATCAGCAGCCAGTCCAGGCGGCCCGCGATCGGAATGGACAGGTAGAGGAGGGCGCGGGCGGCGTCGGCGGCGGCCAGCGTCAGCCGCCGGTCGAACCGGTCGGCCAGCAGGGCGGCCAACGGGCTCAGCAGCACCGGCGGCGCCAGTTTGACGGCGGCGGCGCCGGCGACCGCGTAGGCCCGCACCAACGGGTCGGCGTCGGCGGTCAGCGCGGCCGCCAAGGCGACCAGGGCGAGCAGGCCGAGCCAGTCGCCGAGGCTGGAGAGCGACAGCGAGACCCACAGGCGGCGGAACGGCTTGCTGGAAAGTACGCCGCGCGCCTCGCCCGGCGCTCCTAAGGGGGCAGATCTGCTCATAGCGATGAAGTATCGACTGTTCTGGTGCTGGGAATCGGGCTATCGGCCCGGATCGGGCCGGGTGCAGCGAAGTCCGCGTCGCGCCGCGGGGCAATCGTCAGCCTAGTGCGAAACGTGAGAAAGGCGATAGCTCGCTCGGACGCGCGGGTCCGAAACTCCCGCACAGCGCGCAGTGCGGGATTCGATGGAGCGTCCGCGGCACTGTAACGCCGGGCGCACATCGGCGCTACCCCGGTCGGCGCGACGCGGACGGAGGACGGCATTCGAACCGGCACGCCCGGCCGCCCCGACCTGCGAGTAAGCGGCATGCGCGGCGGGCGTGACGATCCCGTCACACCCGGAACCCGCTCTTCGGGACACGCGGCGGCGCGGCTCGGCGGGGACGCGAGAGGACCGGGGCGGTCAGGACTGCTGGGAGCCGCCGCGGGGTGTGCCGTCCTTGGTGCCCGACCGGGACGCCGTTCCGGCGGTGCTCTTCTTGGCGCGCGTCGTCTTCGCACCCGTCGACTTGGCCGCCGCGGAACCCGAGTCGGCGGATGCGGACCCCGACGAGCCCGACTTGGCCGAGCCCGACTTCGACGACGAGGACGACTTGGCCGACCCCGACTTCTTCGCCGCCGACTTCTTGGCGGGAGCCTTCGCACGCCGGTCCGCCAGCAGCTCACCGGCACGCTCGTCGGTGATCGCCTCCACCTCGTCTCCCTTGCGCAGCGAGGCGTTGGTCTCCCCGTCGGTGACGTAGGGGCCGAACCGGCCGTCCTTGACGACCATCGGCTTGCCGGTCTCGGGGTCGTTGCCCAGCTCGCGCAGCGGGGCCGCGGCCGCCGCCCGCCGACCGCGCTGCTTGGGCTGGGCGAACAGCTCCTTAGCCTGCTCCACGGTGACCGTGAAGATCTGCTCCTCTGTCTCCAGTGAGCGGCTGTCGGTGCCCTTGCGCAGGTAGGGACCGAAGCGGCCGTTCTGCGCGGTCACCTGCTCGCCGTCGATCTCGCCGACCACCCGGGGCAGCGACAGCAGCTTCAGCGCGTCCTCAAGGGTGATGGTGTCCAGCGACATCGACTTCAGCAGGGAGGCGGTACGGGGCTTGACCGCCGTCTTGGACTTCGACTTGGACTTGGCGGTACCGCCGGAAGACGCGCCGTTCTCGGAGTCCTCCAGCACCTCCGTGACGTAGGGTCCGAACCGCCCGTTGCGCGCCACGACCTCCCGCCCGGTCTCGGGGTCGGTGCCCAGCTCGCGGTCACCGCTGGGCTGGGCGAACAGCTCCTCGGCCTTGTCCGGGGTGAGCTCGTCGGGGGCGAGGTCCTCGGGGATGTTCACCCGCTGGCCGTCGCGCTCCATGTAAGGCCCGTAGCGCCCCACGCGGATCATGATGTCGGTACCGGCCAGCGGGAAGGAGCTGACCTCCTTGGGGTCGATCTCGCTGAGTTGGTCGCCGACGAGGTCCTTGAGCCCGGACTCGTCGTCGCCGCCGTAGTAGAACCGGCGCAGCCACGGCACGCTCTCGGTCTCGCCGCGCGCGATGTCGTCGAGCATGTCCTCCATGCGCGCGGTGAAGTCGTAGTCGACCAGGTTGCCGAAGTGCCGCTCCAGCAGCTGCACCACCGCAAAGGCGAGGAAGGACGGCACCAGCGCCGAGCCCTTCCGGAACACGTAGCCGCGGTCCAGGATGGTGCCGATGATCGACACGTAGGTGGAGGGTCGGCCGATCTCGCGGTCCTCCAGCTCCTTGACCAGGCTGGCCTCGGTGTAGCGCGCCGGCGGGCGGGTGCTGTGGCTCTCGGCCTCGATGTTCTCGGCCTTGAGCGGGTCGTCCTCCTCCAGCGCCGGCAGGCGGCGTTCGCGGTCGTCCAGTTCGGCGTTGGGATCGTCGGACCCCTCGACATAAGCCTTGAGGAAGCCGTGGAAGGTGATGACCTTGCCGGTGGCGGTGAACTCGGCCACTTCGCCGGCGTTGGAGGTGCCGGTCACCTTGACGGTCACCGACTCGCCGACCGCGTCCTTCATCTGGGAGGCGACCGTGCGCTTCCAGATCAGCTCGTATACCCGGAACTCCGCACCGGTCAGGCCGGTCTCGGCGGGGGTGCGGAAGGTGTCGCCGGCGGGGCGGATCGCCTCGTGGGCCTCCTGGGCGTTCTTGACCTTGCTGGTGTAGACGCGCGGCTTGTCGGGCACGTGATCGGCGCCGTAGAGCCGAGTGGCCTGGTCGCGGGCGGCCGCGATGGCGTTGTCCGACAGCGTGGTGCTGTCGGTGCGCATGTAGGTGATGAACCCGTTCTCGTACAGCCGCTGGGCGACCTGCATGGTCTGCTTGGCCGACAGGTTCAGCTTGCGCGAGGCCTCCTGCTGCAGCGTGGTGGTGCGGAAGGGCGGGTAGGGGGAGCGCTTGTGCGGCTTGCGCTCCACCGAGCGAACCGCGAAGTCGCTGCCGACCAGGCGCTGCACCAGCCCGTGCGCGGCCTCCTCGTCCAGGTGCAGCACGCCCGTCGCCGAGCGCAGTTCGCCCGAGGCGGTGAAATCGCGGCCCACGGCCACGCGGGCGCCGTCGAGGCTTACCAGGGAGGCGGTGAAGGTGGCCGGGTCCTCGGGGGTGCCGCGGCCCACCGAGTCGAAGGCGGCCTTGAGGCCCCAGTAGTCGGCGGAGACGAAGGAGATACGCTCGCGCTCGCGCTCGACGACCAGCCGCGTGGCCACGGACTGCACGCGGCCCGCCGAGAGCTTGGGCATGACCTTCTTCCACAGCACCGGGGAGACCTCGTAGCCGTAGAGGCGGTCGAGGACGCGGCGGGTCTCCTGGGCGTTGACGAGGCGCAGATCGAGGTCGCGGGTGTTCTCGGCGGCGTGGCGGATGGCGTCCTTGGTGATCTCGTTGAAGACCATGCGGCGCACGGGCACCTTGGGCTTGAGCTCCTCGCGCAGGTGCCAGGCGATCGCCTCGCCCTCGCGGTCCTCATCCGTGGCGAGGTAGAGCTCGTCGGCCTCCGCCAGCAACTCCTTCAGCCTTTTGACCTGCGGCTTCTTTTCGGAGTTGATGACATAGAGCGGTTCGAAGTCGTGCTCGACGTCCACCCCGAGCCGCGCCCACGGCTCACCCTTGTAGCGCGCCGGGATCTCGGCGGCCTTGGTGGGCAGGTCGCGGATGTGGCCGATGCTGGCCTCCACGACGTATCCCCGGCCGAGGTAGCCGGCGATGGTATTGGCCTTGACGGACGACTCGACGATGACCAGCCGGTTGCCGCCCTGCTGCCCGGTTTCCTTCGAGCCGTTCTCGCCGGCGCTGCCCTTCTTGGGTGGCACGCTCTTCCCCTACATCTCGCCTTGCGCTGTCTGTGCGACCGGTCAACGGGATCGCCAGCCATCGGAATTCCCAGCCACTGACGGTAACCGACGACAACGGGATCCGCTTGCCGGACCGCGCGATCCGGCCGTCCCCGTCGCGACCGGCCCACCCGCAGCCGGGGCCCGGTAGCTCACGTGTACGAACGGTATGGCACGAACGTCGCCGACGGTCGCAGAATGAAGAGGATGCTTGAGTACGAATACCGGGAGATCCGCTTTCCGCGCGGCACCTCGCGCAGCGCCACCAGGCAGGCGCTGACCGAGCAGGCCGAGTATGGGAAGTGGGAACTTGCCCGGGTACGCCTGTTTCCCGACGGGAGCCGGAGCGTCACCCTGCGCCGGAAGATCCTGCGACAGCTCCGCCTGATGTGATTTCCACCACATTCGAGGCCCGGTGCGGCTCGGCGCGCCCGCGCTGACCGCATCCGGCCGGGCCGTTTCCCGCGCACAGGCAAGCGGCGAGCCCCCTCGGATGCTCCGAGAGGACCGCCGCCGCGACCGGGTCCGGCCCACCCGCCTGTCCACCACGACAACCTTGCTGCGGGAGAGCGGCACCGGCCCGGCGCCGGTCCATCACGAAAGCCCCGAAAGGACTCGCCGCTTCAGCGTCGCGGCCGCCGTCCCCGCTCCCCCGCCTGTCCACCACGACATTTCCGATGGCAGGAGAGCACCGCGCCGGCCGCGCGCCGGTTCTTCGAAATCCGCGGCACCGCTCCCGCCGGCTGCGGGGAGGGCGGAGCCGCGGCGGCCCGGTCTACAGACCCAGGTCCGTGTCGACCTTCTCCTCGACCTCGCCGAGGGCGTCGGTCTCCTCGGCCTTCTCCGCCGCGGCCTCGGGCAGGCCGGACAGCTCCGCGGGAGCCGCCGCGGCCGGAGCGGGGACGTCGGCGGGCATCTGCGCCTCGACCGCCTGCGACCCGGGGACCTCCGCGTTCAGCGGCAGGGCGCCGGAGGGGTCGGGCAGCTCGTTGCGCAGCGGCAGCTCCTCGGTCACGCGGTCGGCGACCTCGGAGGTCTCGGGCAGCCCGTGGCTCATCGACCGGGTGTCGGCGGCCTGGGGCAGCTCCTGGGCGTGAGAGGTGTGGTTGCGGAGGTCCTCGCCGGCGCCCTCGACCACGGCGGCGCCGGTGTCGTCGGAGGCCGCGCCCGCGGTGCCCAGCACCGCGCCCACCGCGTTGCCCGAAACGTTGACCGGCACGTCGCCGTCGAGCACGGCCTGGTTGCCGCCCAGGATCGAGCCGTTGCCCGAAGTCGTGATGTCGTCGCCGCCGCGGTCGACGACGATCGAACCCGTGTCGTCGGAGGCGGCGCCCGCGACGCCGCCGACAGCGCCGATCGCGTTGCCCGACGCGTTCACGGGTACGTCCAGGTCGGCCACCGCCTGGTTGCCGCCCAGGATCGAGCCGTTGCCCGAGGTCATGATGTCGTCGCCGCCGTCACCCGCACGCTGGTGCAGGACCGGGCCGGCGTCGACGCTGTCGGGGCTGATGTGCACCGGGCGGCCGAGGTTGGCCCACTCCAGCAGGCCTTCGCCGGAGGGCGCGGCCTGGTGGTCGCGGTGGTAGCCGTCGTGGCCGTCCTTTCCGCCGTGACCGTCGTGGCCGTCCTTGTGGTCGTGGCCGTCCTTGTGGTCGTGGTCGCCGTGGTCCTTGTGGTCGTGGTGGTGGTGACCGCCGTCCTCGACCACCAGCGAGCCGGTGTCCTTCGAGGCCGCACCGGCGACGCCGGCGACCGCGCCGACGGCGTTGCCCGACACGTTCGCCGGGACGTCCAGGTCGGCCACGAGCTGGTTGGCGCTACCCAGCGCACCGTTGCCGCTGGAGGCGACGGTGTCGCCCATGTGGTGGTGGCGCCCGCCGTCGCCCTCCACGACCGCGGAGCCGGTGCCGTGGGAGGCGGCGCCCGCGGTGCCCAGCACCGCACCCACCGCGTTGCCCGAAACGTTGACCGGCACGTCGCCGTCGAGCACGGCCTGGTTGCCGCTCAGCAGCGAGCCGTTGCCCGACGTGTAGGGCCCGCCGTCGCCGCGGTCGACGACGGCGGCGCCGGTGTGGTCGGAGCGGGCGCCGGCGACGCCGCCGACGGCGCCGATCGCGTTGCCGGAGGCGTTGACCGGCAGGTCGACGTTGCCGACCAGCTGGTTACCGCTCAGCGCGGAGCCGTTGCCGGTGGTGGCGGGGTGGCTGTCGGCGAAGGAGACGCCGGCGCCCAGGGCCACGAAGCCGGCCGTGAGAACGGCCGCCTTTGCGGATGTGCGAACCCACTTCTGCATGTGGGAGTCCTTTCGAGACGTGTGTGCAGCTGAGTGAGATGGATGCCGCGGATCCCGCGCCCCTGGAGTGAGGCGCGATCCGGCGCGGCCGGTTTTCGTTCCGCGGCTGCGCACCTGGGGGGTACGGGCTACGCGGAACGCGGGAGGCGTGTCCGCCGCTCGGTGCCGGTTCGGGCGGAGCGGACGGCGCACACCGGGGCAGCTCCCCTCCGGCTGAGGAGAGGCTGACGTGAGTCCCGCGGACGTGGCCGCGTCGCGGAACTCGCGTCAACCCCCCGGTCCGCGGGACCGGGGAGCCGATCCGGCTCAGGCCGAGTTCTTGGTCTTGCGGCGCACTGCCACCACCAGGCCCAGGCCCGCGAGCACCGAGGCACCGGCGGCCCCCAGCAGCGGAAGCAGCCCGGCGCCGGTACGCGGCAGGGTGCCGCCCGCCTCGTTCACCGGGGGCGTGGCACCGGTGTCGGCGGGCGGGGTCTCACCGGCCGGGGTCGACGGGGCGGGGGAAGGCGCATCGGTCTCTCCCGGAGTGCTGGGACTCTCGCTGGGGCTGGGGGTGGAGCTGTGGCTGGGACTCGGGCTCGGGTACTCCGGGGGCACAGTGGGCGTGGGCTCGGGCGTGGGCTTCGGCGACTCGTAGGAGTCCGGCGGGGTCTCGCCGTCCTCGCACTTCGCGCCCGCGTTGCCCACCACGCCCACGGCGTTGCCGCAGACGTTCACCGGCGCATCGGCGTCGGCGCCGACCTGGTTGCCGCCGCCGATGGAGCCGTTCCCGCTGGTCGTGGTGTCGCCCTCGGATTCCGAGACCGACGCGCCGCCGCCCGATCCCTTGGGGCCGCCGGTGCCGGTGGAGGCTTGCCCTCCTTCGCAGGAGGCTCCGGCGGTGCCGAGCACGGCGACGGCGTTTCCGCAGATGTTGACGGGCACGTCGGCGTCGGCCACGGCCTGGTTTCCGCCGCCGATGGAGCCGTTCCCGCTGGTCGTGGTGTCGGCGTGGGCGAGCGGGACGACGGAGAAGAAACCGGCGGCCATGAGTGCGGCGAACGCCGTGGTGGTTTTCGTGGACATATGGCGATTCCTTGCGAGTCGTAGTGGGTCGTACTGATGCGTGGCAGGTGGCGAGGCGTGCTTCGACACGCGTCCGAGGTACGGAAACGCTGAGCGAAGACGAAAGCGCCCGGCAGGAGGCGGGCGCAGCGACGCGCCGCTTTCAGGCGTGCACGCTGGGCACGCCCGTGCGGCGCGTACTAGTCAGGCGAGAAGGACGGGTCGTCGGCGGTGTAGCGGACGACCACGGCAGGGTCGGCCGGCAGCGCGACGCGCTGGGCGACCAGCCGCAGCGTGTGGCCGCGGCTCATCAGGAATCCCGCGGGAGCCGCGGGGACCGGCGAGGAAGACACGGTGCCCGTGGAGTCGGAGTTCTCGTGCCAGGCCGTCCCGGCGAGCGGCTCACCGGTGTCGGCGGAGTCGGCGGAGTGCGCCTGTGCGGCCGTCCCGGCCGCGGCGGCAGCAGCGGCGGCGACCGCCTCGTCGGCTACGGGCGCCCGCTGGGTACGGGCCGCGGGCTCGGCCGCCGAGCCGTCGGTGGACTCGCGCTCGGCGGAATCCCGGTCGCCGCGGAGATCCGGGGCCCCTTCCCCGGTATCGGGGCGCGGCGGGTCGAGTGCCGCGGCGACTCCGTCGAGCCCGGCCTGCGGTCCCTCGTCGATGGTCTGCTCCAGGTGGTCCTGGATGCGATCGGTCCCGCCGGCGAGCCGGTCGGAGACCGCTCCGGCAAGGCGGGAATCGTCGAGCGACTCGTCGGCGAAACCGCCGACCTTGCGGCCGGTGTCCACGGTGCCGGTGACGACCTCGCCGGTCCCCCGAGCGGTGGTCTCCACCACTTCGCGGGCCCCGGCTCCGGCGGCGTCGGCGACACCTTCGGCCCCGGTCGCCGACGCGAGGGCCGGCACACCGGACTGGACGGCGGCCTGCCCCTGCCTGCCGACACGCCCGAGGGCACCGGCCGCGGGGGCGGACGCGGCCTCGGCGGCGCGACCGGCCTCGCCGGGCACGGCGCCGCCGATACCGGCTCCGGTCTCGCCCTCGTCCACGGACGCCGACGCCGACGCCGACGCCGACGCCGACACAGCCTCGGCGATGGGCGCCGGATCGGGAACGGGCAGGTCGTCGGCGACGGCGGCCGCTCCCCCGAGCAGCCACCCCGCGGCGGCCAGGCCGGTCAGCACACCCACTCGGCGCAGGGTGCGGCCCACGGAGCGGCAGCGCGCGAGAGCGGGGATACCCCGCCTCGTGCGATCTGCGAGCACCATGGACGACCCTTCGACGAACACCGGTTACGGATGCGGCGCGACCCGCCGCCCGGACTGTTCGCGGAGCAAAACTCCTGCGAACTGACAGTCACCGTAACACCACTGAGGGCAATGTGAAGGAGGGAAACAGGGAAACCGGCCGAGGATTTTTTCCCGACCGGTTTCGCGGTATCGCAAAGCGGGCAAAGACGACGTTCTCGCCGGTCGGAGAGCCACCGACCGGAGTGAGCCGCCGGGGCGCTCAGCTCAGGTCGAAGAAGCGGTCGAGGACCCGCACGCCGAACTGCAGCCCGTCGACCGGCACGCGCTCGTCCACACCGTGGAACATCCCGGCGAAGTCGAGTTCCGGAGGCAGGCGCAGCGGGGCGAAACCGTAGTTGCGGATACCCAGCGTCTGGAAGCTCTTGGCGTCGGTTCCGCCGGAAAGGCAGTAGGGCACCGCCTTGGCGCCCGCGTCCTCGGCCAGCAGCGACTCCGACATCGCGGTGACGATCCCGCCTTCGAACTCGGTCTCGACCGAGGGCAGGTGGTGGATGAACTCGCGGCTGACCTTGGGGCCGAGCAGACGGTCGATCTCGGCGAAGTACTCCTCCTCCAGCCCCGGCAGGAACCGGCCGTCGACCTCCGCGGTGGCGGCGCCGGGAATGACGTTGGCCTTGTAGCCGCCGTTCAGCACGGTCGGGTTGGCGGTGTGGCGCAGCGTGGCGCCGATCATGTTGGCCACCGAACCCAGACGGGCGACCGTCGACTCCACGTCGTTCTCGTCGAACTCGATGCCGAACTCGGCGCAGATCTCCTCCAGGAAGGTGCGCACGGTCTTGGTGAGCCGAACGGGGAACCGGTGGCGGCCCAGTCGCGCGACGGCCTCGGCGAGCTCGGTGACGGCGTTGTCGTCGTTGACCATCGACCCGTGCCCGGCGGTGCCGCGGGCCGCCAGCCGCATCCAGGCGATGCCCTTCTCGGCCGTCTCGATCAGGTACAGCCGCCGGTTCTCACCCACGGTGACGCTGAACCCGCCGACCTCGCTGATCGCCTCGCTGCAGTCGGCGAAGAGCTCGGGGTGCTGCTCCACCAGCCACCGGGCTCCCCAGGTGCCGCCGGCCTCCTCGTCGGCCAGGAATGCGAGCACGATGTCACGCGGCGGCCGGCGCCCTTCACGCATCCGCTGACGCAGGACGGCGAGGATCATCGCGTCCATGTCCTTCATGTCGACGGCACCGCGGCCCCAGACGCACCCGTCGGCGATCTCTCCCCCGAACGGATCGCGCGTCCAGTCCGCGGCGGCGGCCGGCACCACGTCCAGATGCCCGTGCACCAGCAACGGCGCCCGCCCCGGATCGGCCCCCGCGACCCGGGCGACCACACTGCTGCGCCCCGGATGCGACTCGTAGATCGCCGGCTCGATCCCGACCTCGTCCAACTTCCCCGCGACATACTCCGCAGCCGCCCGCTCCCCGGGACCGGAGTTGTCGCCGTAGTTGGACGTATCGATCGCGATGAGCTCCCGACACAACTCCACGACCTCACGCTCGGCCGCACTCGCCTCTCCACCGACACCCGCCATGACGCGTACCGCCTCCTCTCACCACCGGCTCTGCACGACCCTTCCATGGTCCCCCCGAACCAGAAAACGATGTCCGCCTCACCGCTGACCTTTGCTATGGTTAACCCAGCCCGCGCACCGAGCGCAGGGTTGCTACGTCCGGGTGGCGGAATAGGTAGACGCGCTAGCTTGAGGTGCTAGTGCCCGTTAAGGGCATGGGGGTTCAAGTCCCCCCTCGGACACTTTCGAATCTCCTATGAGATCGGAGCTGAGGACCACCTCAGCCTGAACGGTCTCCTCACCGGGGCTGTAGGTCGCCCTTAAGCCGAGCTGCTTGTACAGCTCGGCTTTGTCATTGGAGTCGGCCCCGTCCAGAACCCGGACGATGTCGCCCAATTCATGCACCATCTGGGTGATGGTCGCCTCGTCCAAGCGATCGCTGGGGGCTTGCAGGCGCTTCAGCTTGGCCTGGGCGGCTTGGCGCTGGTTCTCGGCCTCAGTGATCCACTCGATCACGGCTGAGGCCGCCGCGCCCCCGTCCAGGGCATCGCGGTACTGGCGAAGCCGGCGCTCGCACTCCTCGATCTCCATGCGGATCCGCTGCTCCTCGGCTGCGTGTTCGTCGTGTCCTTGATTGGCCGCCATGGCGGCGATGGTCTCGTCGATGCGGGGGCGCGCCCTTGGCGACGACGCCGTCCTCGGCTCGCCCTCTCAGGTTGTCGCGGGCGTACTCCAGAGCCTGGCCGGTGGCATAGCGCTCAAGCGCCGTCAGATCAGGGTCGGTACTACGGGATTGCTTGGTGATCGCGCCCCACAGGCCGGTATACGCACCCATCGCTTCGTCGGCGGCCGACGGTGGGGAAGATGTGTTCGCCTGTGAGGGAGACTCCGTGGGCGCGGCGGGTCCGCCGTTCGACGATGTGCATCCCGCGGCGGCAAGCACCGCCAGCGCGATGCCGCCTATCAGCGCCCCACAGTGCGCATGAGCCATCGGTCACCCCATGACTTCACCGTGTTCCCGACCGAAATCCGACTCCCGAGAGTAATACGACCGTCACTCTGATTGAAGGGAGTTCTCCGGCGGAAGCGAGGGATAACCGGATCCTCACGGAGAGGTAAGCCTGCAGGCGAAAGAAAGGGACGCCAACCTCGTGTCTAGTGATCATTTCTCTAGTGAAGAGCGATGTTCGAGACGGAAAGGTCACTTGTGATCTCCCGTCCCATGGCGGCACAGACTCCAGCGCAGCGCTCGACAAACGCCGGTACCGACGGCCCCCTCATCTCGTTCGTGCGGGGATCAGTGATGTTCGGTCAGCCGCTTCGGGGCGCCCTTGAGCCTCTTCTTCACCAGTCGGCCGCGCGCCGGCTCCAGCACCGACGAGGCATCACGACGGCTCCGTCGCAGGGGACGGACCGCCCGAACCGACGTCGACTCGCGCAGCGGATCTGTGACATCCTCGGCAGTAAGCTCGGTGACCGCTTCCTGCCGCATCCCTTAAGGCACCTATGACCGCTGCTGCGACAGAGATCATCGTCCGCGCTGTCATCTGCCGCGACGGCCGACTCCTCTTGGCGCGTCAACGCGACAAGTCCTGGTGGTTCCTGCCGGGTGGCCACGTCGACCCCGGCGAGCGGGTGGAAGCCGCTTTGGTCCGCGAGTTGGGTGAGGAACTCGGTACCGCGACCACGATCACAGGATTTCGTGGCGCGGTCGAGCACGGCTACATCGAAGACGGCATCACGCACCACGAGCTCAATCTCGTATTCGAAGTCGCCATCACCGGCACCGAGCCGGTCAGCCATGAAGATCATCTCGAGTTCCACTGGGTAGCCCTGGATCAGCTCGTCGATGCGGACGTTCGGCCGGGCGCTCTCAAAACCGCCCTCGTCACCGCCGGGGACCGCCCCACGCAGTTCTGGCACGGGTGGAACGGCTGACGGGTCAGCCGCGGACAAATACCACTCTGCGGGAACAGGCCTTTTGCGCGTGCAGACCCTGCCGGGCGCCCACGCGTCTCTACCCTGGTGGGCCATGAAGAAGGTCGCGATCGTCGGCTGCGGCGGCAGCGGCAAGTCACACCTGGCCCGCGCACTGGGCCAGGTCCTCGACGCCCCGGCCACGCACCTGGACGCCGCCTTCTACGACGACGAGTGGAACGCCCTGCCCATGGACGAGTTCGCCCAGCTGCAGCGCGAGTTGGTCTCCCAGCCTCTTTGGGTGATCGACGGCAACTACAACTCGACACTGCAGATCCGACTCGAAGCCTGCGACACGGTGGTCTTGATGGACGTCTCCACGATCGCCGCGCTCTACGGGATCTTCTCGCGGCAACTCCGGCACGGGGCTGGGCACAAGGGCAACGGAGTGCACAACCGCGTCCACTGGGGCGTGCTCACGTACGTCGCGACGTATCGCCGCAGGATGCGGCCGCGCGTGATGGCGAAGATCGAGGAGTTCGCCGCCGACCGGGCCGACGTGGTTCTGCTGACCAACCGGCGCCAGACACGACGCTGGCTGCGGGAGGTCGCCGCCGAACAGGCCTGACCGCTCCGCATCGCTCACGGGCGCGTTCGCGTGGGCGATGCTCAGCCTCCCAGGAGGTCATACCGGCAGGTGCGGCACCGCCGACACCGATCCGTCGGCGTGCCGCACCTGCCGGGGTTGAATGTCAGTCCTGCGGCGCGACGCGGATCCGGTTGCCATCGGGATCGGCTGCCAGGAAGGTGCGGCCGAATCCCGCGTCATGAGGCTCATGCAGGATCGTGACGCCCGTGGACTGCCACTGCTGGAAGACGGCTTCGAGTTCCTCAGGGCCACCGTCGATGGCCAGGCAGACCTCGCTGGTTCGGGGGACCTCGGCGAGACCCTCGAACTGCTCCGCCCACAGGGCCAGGTCGGCACCGGGCCCCAGGTCGAAGGCGATGTAGCCCGGGGTTTCCAACGACGGGCCGATACCGAGAAGCTCACCGTAGAAGCGAGCTGCGGCCGGCGCGTCGTTCACGTAGACGATGGTCACCACGGATGCGGACATGGTCTGTTCCCTTTCGATCGATCGTGGGCTGCGTGATCGGCACGCAGACACAGACTGACCTGCATATGCGCCGGATGATGGCGCAATTTCTGCCACGATCGAGACCATGACCCCTGACCGGTTCTTCTCCCTGATGTTACTTCTTCAGTCGCGAGATGCCGTGACCACCACCGACCTCGCCGCGGCGCTGGGAGTATCGCTTCGAACGGTCACCCGGGACCTGAACTGGCTGCGGGAGGCCGGATTTCCCGTGGCCGCACAGCGTGGCCGGTCCGGAGGAGTCACCGTGCTCCCCGGCACGGGGCTCGACCTCAGCCGACTCACCCCGGGTGAGAGGCAGACCCTGTCGGTGACGGGACTGGATGACAAGCAGCGGGACGACCTCAACGCCTCCACCGAGACCCGGCACGCGCTCGCCAAGCTCGCCACGACACATCCGGGCCACTCTGAGGACCTGATTCCGCTCACCGAGGCCGTACAGGTCGACAGTCGCCCCTGGCTCCAATCACGACTCGACGGCACACCCCCGGCTGCGCTCATCGGCCCGGTGCGGCGGGCCCGGCAACTGCGGATCGAGTACAGCAGCTCTCACGAATCACCACCGAGCACGCTCGTCGTCGATCCCTACGGGCTCCTCGCCAAGGCCGGCATCTGGTATCTCGTCGCCGACTGCGACCGAGCACCACGGATGTTCCGCCTCGAGCGGATCACGTCATGGACTGAAACCGGTCACCGACGACGGCTACGTCCCCGCCAGACATTGCACAGCGTCACTGCCGGCCTCACCGCACAGTGGGAACACGACCACGTCGTCGAAGTCTCCGCGACCATCGACGCATCCCAGCTCGAACGTGCGCACCGGATCTTCGGACCACGCCTCCGCCTGCAGAAGCACGCAGACGAAACCGCCCCCTACGAGGCCACCATCAGGTTCCTGCACCTTGAAGATGTGCGGGCGCTGCTGCCGTTCGGCAGGTCCATCACCGTGCATGGGCCCGTCGAGGCCAAGGCGCGTCTACACGACCTCGCTCCCGAGCTGGCCGACCATCACAGGCCGTCATGAATCTACTTGGCCCACGATGGTCGGTACGCATCTCATGAGATCACCGGCGCGCGCCGGGAGCACCACCCCATCCGTTGTCCGTGAGGGCGCTGCCGGGATCGGAACTACAAGGAGGTTCCCCGGCGGCAGGGTCAGGTGCGCACGGCCGGAGACGACCAGCTACCGCGCGGCCTCGGCCGGTGGGTGCGCCACCAGGCCAGCAGCGTGAGGCCGTCGATGCTGTCGCGTTCGTGCAGCCCTTCGGCGTCCATCAGGTAGAAGTGGCCGCTGCGTTCGCCGAACCAGACGATCAGGCCGGGATGGGCGGCCTGCACGTTGGCAGCGGCGGTGTGCTCGGCGGCATAGCGAGGGGTGCGTCCCCAGCGTGCAGTCACGATTCCTCCTCGGATGTGGAAGCGGCCCGGTGGGCGGCGGTGCGCATCCCCTCGGCCAGCTCGGGATCGCCGTGCGGCACTGCCTCTACCGCTTCAGCGAGCGAGCGCGCCTGGGCGGGGGTGATCCGGGCGGTGTAGGCGCCGCTGCCGGCTGGGGCGTGCATCCGCAGTTCGACGTACGGTGCTGCCGGTTGCGTGTGGGGGGCGCGGCCGTCGATGCGCTCGTGCCCGATCACGGCCACGGTCAGGGCGACGGTGCCGTGGGTCCCGCGGTAGGTGGTGCTTTGGTGGATGCACCACGCCTGCCCGCGGATGGATCGTTCGGGATGTCTGCCGCGGCACCACCAGGGGCATCCGGGCGTGTTCATGTCCTGCGGGGCGGCCGCGGGGGCGTGGGGGCGGATCATGGTGACCACCCGCCGGGAACGTCGGCGCTGAACCCATCGAGCGCCTCGAGGTCGTCGGTTTCCTGCCGACCGGGGTGCGCGCCGGTGGACGGGAGCGCGGCGCCCGGCTGCTGTGGGCCGGGACTCCGATGGGCCGGGCTCGCTTCATCCCGCGCCGCGGTTTCGTCCAGCGGAGCCGAATCGAAGACGAGCAGTGCCCATACGGAGTGGCCGCCGTCGGCATGGTCGATGGTTCCCCAGGCACGGGCGGTGGACTCGATCAATAAGAGTCCGCGGCCTTCGGTCTCCACCCCACCGGGGGTGCGCAGACGGGGCACGGTCGGTGTGACAGGGCGCGGGCCGTCATCGGCGACTTCGACGACGCACCCGCACACCAGGGGCGCGACGGTCAGTCCGATCCTGCCGTCGGGCAATCCGCTCCTCGTGTGGCGATAGGCGTTGGTGACGAGCTCCGAGACGATGAGCTGGGCCTCGAAGAGCAAGGGATGACTCGGACCGAGGACGGTGGTGACCCGGGGCCGAGCGATGCCGGCGGCTTCGGGAGTGCCGGGGAGCCAGCACTGGTGTTCGGGGGACATCCGCAGGCCTCCTGGAGGGCTCCGGGGCCAGGTCAAGACACCGTCACGGTCGTCACTGACGTGCGTGGGGCGAACCGGCGCCCCTGTGTCTGACCGGGCCGGATGAAGGGCTGTTCCGAACTCTCAGTATCACGATCAACTCACACACACGCAATCCATACTGAGGAAATTTTCCCTAGCGTGGATTGCGGTAAGTTGGTTCGGTGATGTCCGATGCGCCAAACTGGAGCTGCGAACTGGGAGGTGTCGAGTGGGCCAGAGCCCGGCAGGCGTCGCGCGGCGGACGATCGCCCGCGTCATGCGGCAGGCCCGCGTGCGGGCGGGCATCAAATCCGGAACCGCCGCGCACCACGCCGGCATCGCGCCCGGAACCCTGACCAAGTACGAAAAGGCGGAGAACCCCTGGCCCGTCTCGGTCGTGCACCTGCTGGCCGAGTACTACGGGCTCTCCACCGACGACCGCGACCGCATCGTCAGCCTCGCCCGCCAGCGCGATCCCGGCTGGTGGCAGCGCCACGGCGACAGCGTCCCCGCCTGGTTCGAGCCCTACCTCGGACTCGAGCAGGAGGCCCACACCCTCCACAACTACGAGGACGGCACCGTCCCCGGCTTGCTGCAGACCGCCGACTACGCCAGGGCCGTCCTCACTGCAGACATCGACGCCGGCTCACACGACCAGATCGCCGCCCAAGTCGAGATCCGCACACGCCGCCAAGACCGGCTCACTGATGAAGAGCCGCTGACGTTCAACGCGGTCATCAACGAAGCCGCCCTCTACCGCGTCGTCGGCGGCACCGCGGTCATGCGCGAGCAGCTTCAGACGCTGCTGGATCGCGCCGAGTTGCCCAACGTCGACCTCCGGATCCTGCCGTTCGAGGCCGGCGCCCACACCGGCAGCGAAGGCTCCTTCGTCATCATGCAGTTCCCCGGCATCCTCGACGACGTCGCCGCCGGCGACGTGGTGCTGGTGGAATACCGCATCGGCGCGCTCTACCTGGAAGAGGAGTCCGAAACCACCTCCTTCTCCCAGGTCTTCCAGCGTCTACGGGAAACCGCGCTGACCCCTGAGGAGTCCCGGCGACGTATCCAGCACCTGCTCCAGGAGAGATACGCACCATGAGGCACGAGGCGACCAACGAAAGCCCTGGATTGCGCTGGCACAAGTCCAGCTACTCCGGCGGCGCGGGCGGCAACTGCGTCGAGGTCGCAGCTGTTTCCGACGAACGTCTGATCCGCGACAGCTACCAGCCGGAGGCGGGCGTTCTGGAGTTCTCGGTTCGGGAGTGGACAGCGTTCCTCGCCTCGGCTCGGCGCGAGGATCTGTAGGGCTGCTCGGCCTGCTCCCCCAGGTGTGTGGCGCCTTCAGCCATGCCTGCTCACTCCACCGCTATGAGGGACTCACTCTCCAGCACGAACAGTGAGAACACGGCCAACAAGGTCACGGATATCGACCGACTCCAACGTGCCCAGGACCAGGTCCGCTCCCACTTCCGTCAGCTCATCGACGGAGCTGGTTCCAGAGGCGACTGCGATGACGCCCACTCCGGCCTCTCGCGCCGCTGCGATGTCCTTGGGGGTGTCTCCGATAAGGACGGCCCTCTCCCTCGGCACCGGCATGCCCCCTCGTTCCGCAGCTCGGGCGAGAGCGACCTCGACCAGCCGCGGCCGGTAGGAGTCGTCGTCACCGTAGGCTCCTACTGCCAGGTCCAAATGGCGATCCAAGCCGAACGCGCTCAGCTTGACCTGCGCCGCTCGTCTTGTGTTGCCCGTCAGCGCACTCTGCATCACGCCGGGTTCCGTCGCCAGGGCACCAAGGGCCTCCTCGACGCCGGGCAGGACGCGCCCCCGCTCCCGGAGTTCATCCGAACGGGCGCGGTACCCGTCCGCCTGTGCGGCGGCGAAACGCTCGAACAGCCCTTCCTCGCGGTCCTTGATCCCATTGAGCTCCAGGGTCTTCTCCAATAGCACCGGTTCCGTGTGCCCGTGGGCCGTGGCCATGCCGGCGCTCATCGTGGCTCCGGTGGCCTTCTCGAACGCTTCCCGGAACACAGTGCTGCCCACACCGCGGGTCTCGATCAACGTGTGGTCGACGTCCCAGAGGACGAGGCAGCGGGGCAGCATCGGCGGCTCCAACAAGGGGAATCGGGCGCGGGCCATTTACCATGTACCCCCACGGACGCTGTTCCAGCCAGGAGGGCGGGATCATGTCGCTGGGTCAGATCTTCGCGCAACGTGTGCGGTGGCATCGCACTCGGCAGGGTAAATCCCAGGCAGTGGTAGCAGGACTCGCGGGCCTTAACGCCGAGTACCTCGGACAGATCGAGCGTGGATACCGGATCCCGTCATTGGATGTCGTCGAGGCTATCGCCGGAGCTCTCGGGGTTTCCGTGCCCGAACTGGTAGCCGAGAGCAGTGAGCGCCCCTCACCCGCTCCCGACGTTCTATTGGCGTCTGAACTGCACCGCGCTCTTCTCCTCCAGCAGGAAGCCTCCTCTGGCCGCAGTACCGACGAGCTACAGGAAGCGGTCGAACACGCCTGGCGCCTCTGGCAAGGGGCCGCGGACCGCTACAGCCGTCTGGCCGCTGTGGTCCCCGACCTGATCGGTGACGTCGCTACAATCAACGCCCCCGGAGCAACCGATCCCCTCCTTGAGCACCGAGTGGCAACCGACGCCTATGCTCTCTTGCGGACTGTGGCTCGGCGCATCGGGCGCCCCGACCTGGCGTTGGTCGCGGCCGATCGTGAGCGTCGGGCCGCCGAACAGACAGAGGACGATGTCCGCCTGGCACGGGCGAATTGGAACCTCGCACACGCGTTGCTGGGGCAGCAGGAGCCCCAAACAGCCGAGGAAATCGCCTTAGCGGCCATCGCCGATATCAAAGGGCATGGAACCCGCGAAGCCGCAGCGATCAGCGGCGCGCTGTGGCTGGCCGCCGCTGTGGCCGCCGCGCGTAGTCAACGAAGATTCGCGGCCATCGAGCGCATCAGGGACCATGCTCGCCCCCTCGCGGAAAAAACCGGGGAAACCAATGTGGGGCGAACCGCCTTCGGACCGACCAACGTCGCCCTACACATGGTCAGTGTCGAACTCGAGGACGGCCACACCGCCGACGCCCTGGCTATCGCCGACGAAATCGATCCGGCTCCGCTCCAATCACGTGAGCGCCGCACAACTCTCGCGCTCGACCTCGCCCGCAGTCACGCAATGCGGTCCGAGCCAGGGGCTGCGCTGCTGCATCTGCTAGAAGCCGAGCAGAGCAGCGCTGAGGAACTTCGCTACAACCCGACGGCGCACGACACCGTGCGCCGGGTATTCCAGCGCGCCCGTCCGTCGCTTCGCAAGCAGCTCACCGCTTTCGCCCAGCGTGTCGGCATCGAAGACGAACTCGCCGCCGGTCACACGCTTTCCTAGCTCTGCGCTAGGACGTCGCAACGCTAGTAGGCCTGGTTACACCCTTCCGTAGGTTCGTCCTCGCTGCATGATCCACCACGCTGCGAGGAGACAAGGAATGGCCGACTGCCGAACGCCTTTGGCGACATGCGCGTCCGCAGTGGCGCGGGCGCACCGATGCCACCGGCCAGTGTCCGTCGATGGACACAGCATATTCGGGCAAGGACCGGACTTCGCTATCCGCAAGACCTTCGGGACAACACCGGCCGTTCGCCAATACGTCGTGTGGTCGGGCAGCGAATGCGCACCGGCCAATGAGGCAGGTGCGTCGTGAGCAGAGCTGACGACAATGCCGCTGGCGCCCTGGCCCGTCTGCGCTGGCATTATCCCCACTGGGACATCCGGTATTACGCCGCCACCTCGCTGCCCGAACGCGGCGTGTTCGTGGCCAGCATCGCACCGGCTCCCGAGTTCCTTAGAGGAGTTCTAACCGCAGCGGCTGCCAGCGAGGAAGGGCTCCTTCGGCAGTTGGAGATCCATGACCCCGTGGCGAGCCGCATCGCAGAGGCCGCCGGCACGGGCACGCGGGATCTCCCTGCAGGCGAAGAAGCTGTAGCTCGGCTTCAGGGGCAGCATCCCCGGTGGCGGATCCGCTACGAGACCGGCCCCGGCGGCGGCCGGTTCGTGGCCACACGGCCACGAACGGCTGAGCAGGCCGCGCTCGGGCTGCTGGAGACCGTGACCGCCGCCAACGCCCTGGAGCTGGCGCACCGCCTGGCCTACCAGGACGCCCTGACCGCCGGCGCGGAAGCGATCGCCCAGGACATCGATATCGATCCCGAAGACCTGATCGAGGGCGCCGCCGACCTGGTCGCCGGCTGCGAGGAACTTCTGCGCCGTGCCGCCGGAAGCTTCTGACGCAACGCCACCGGTGCACTCGGACCGGACCGGGTTCCCGCTCGACCGCCCCTCCCTCGTGTGAAAGCGACACCGCCATGCCACCGGTCCCCGAACCCCCACCGCCGCTGCTGCGGCTGGATGATCCCGTCCTGGACCTGCCCACCGCCCTCGACCGCCTCGACGAGGAGCACTTCCAGCGCGGGCTGGTGCCCGTCGAGCTGGAGAAGGGCGTGCCCGCCTGGCTCATGATCAGCCTGCCCGTGCTGCACCGGGTCCTCAAAGACGAGCACTACTTCGCGCGAGATCCCCGCGCTTGGCGCGACCTGTGGAACGGCACCATCCCCGACACCAGCCCGCTGCAGGCGCTGTATCCGCCTCGCAGGAACGCCTTGTCGGTCGACGGCGGCGAGCACCAGCGGCTGCGTACGGCGCTGACCGGAGCCTTGCAGGAGGTGTCCCTGGCGCTGCTGCCCGCCCGCATCCGCGAGATCGCCGACGTGGTCATCGACGGGTTCTGCACCCGGGGCCGGGCCGACGTGGTCTCCGAATACGCCTCCGTGCTGCCGCTGCTGGTGCTGTGCCGCTTGTTCGGCATGGACCAGCCCGCGGGGCTGCGGGTGGGTATGGCCATGCAGCGCCTCTGGGACGGCGAGGCCGACGCCGGCCACGCCCACCACCAGCTCCAAGACCTGCTGCTGGAGCACGCCGCCTACCGCCGCGCCCACCCGGGCCGCGACATCACCAGCGGGATGGTCGCCCGCGGGCTGGACGATGAGGAGATCCGCGACCAGCTCGCGCTGATCATGGCCGCCGCACACGACCCCATCGCCCACGCACTCGCCAACACGCTGGCCGACCTGTTGCAGACGTCGCGGATGCACATGGTCGGCTCCACCTGGCTGATCAGCGAGACCCTCAACCACGGGGTGTGGCGCCACCCGCCCTTGGAGACCCTGGTGGGCCGCTTCCCCACCGCCGACGGGCTCGAGGTGGGCGGCTACCGGCTGGCGCGCGGCGACTGCCTGGTCATGGGCTTCGGCGCCGCCCAGCGGCACCAGCTGCGCACCGCCCCGCCCGAACCCTCCAACCGGGCCTATCCGGTGTTCGGCATGGGCCCGCACGGGTGCCCGCAGCTGGGCCGCGACATCGCCCTGGCCATCGCCCAGACCGGGGTGGAGCGCCTCCAGCAGCGCCTGCCCGACCTGCGCCTGAGCGAGACCGATACTCCGCGGCGCGCCTCGACGGTCATCGCCGGACGCCGCGCTCTTCCCGTCACGTTCACCCCCGCCCGCCCGATCACACCCGCCGCACCACACCAGGAGGAGAAGTGGAATCCCACTCGCCCCGCACCCGCATCCGTCTCGAACTCGAGGACCCCGCCACCAACACGCAGCGTCTTCGCGAGGCTGGCCCGGTGGCTGCGGTCGAGCTAGCCGGCCTGCACCTGTGGGCCGCCTGCGGCGACGAGGCCCTGCGCACCGTCCAAGGCGATATCTCCGGCACGTTCCTGCGCGGCGCCGAGAACTGGCCCGCCCTGCAACGCGGGGAGATCGACCGGACCCATCCGCTGGTGGCGCTGGTGGGCGACCTGCGCAGCCTGCTCGCCCTCAACGGCACCGAACACGAACAGATCCGGCGGCTGCTGCGGCCCGCCTTCACCCCGGCCGCCGTGAAACACCGCCGCCCCCAGATCGAGGCCATCACCGACCGCCTCCTGGACGAAATGGAAGCCGCCGGGCCGCGGGCGGACCTGCTGGACTTCGCCTGGCAGCTGACCGTGGAGGTGTTTCTCGACCTGTTCGGGCTGGGCCCCGAGCACGCCGAGAAGCTCACCGACATCACCACCCGCGCCTTCGCCCTCTCCGACCCCGGCGTGCACGCGGAGGCCCGCGCCTACATCGCCGACCTGCTCGACCACACCCCACCCGACACCGCCGGCGGCGAACTGCTCTCCTTGCTGGCCACATCCCAGCGCGACGGTGACGTGTCGCGCGCCGACGCGATCGACACCTGCTACCTGCTGATCGTCGCGGGTTTCGACACCACCCTCGGGGCCCTGCTGAACGCCGCCCACGCCCTGGCCGCCCACTCCGACCAGCGCGACCTCGTCCAGTCGGGAGAGGTGAGCTGGTCGGAGGCGGTCGAGGAGTGCCTGCGCCGCTACAGCTCCGTGGCCACCCTCCCGATCGTCTTCACCACCCGCGAGGTCGAGCTGTGCGGCACCGAACTGCCCGCCGGGGCCGGGGTGCTGCTGGGTATTTCCGCCGCCGGGCTCGACCCCCACCGGTGGCACGACCCCGAGGTCTTCGACGTCACACGCAACCCCAAGGGGCATCTGGCCTTCGGGCACGGCATCCACTACTGCCTGGGCGCCCACCTCGCCCGCCTGGAACTGGAAACGGCTCTCTCGCGCTTGTTCACCCGCTTCCCCCACCTGGACGTGGCGGGTCCGGTGCCGCCGCTGCCCAGCTTCATGATCCGCCGCCCCGCCGGCCTGCCGGTGAACCTGAACCCCGGCACTGCCCGCGCCGCCTGATCGGCGACTTCTCTCGGTGGCCGCATCCTCCGGCGACCAGCACGAGCGCAGGCAAGACGCCAACACCGCCTTCGGCCCCACCGGCGTGCTCTCCGAAGCTGCAAACCACCTCTGTGTATGACAGGTGCATCACCATGTCCGACCACACACCCGCTCCCCCGACCGGCGTCGACCCTTACACCCCCAGCGCCGCCCGACTCTATGATTTTTATTTGGGCGGCAAGGACAACTACGCCGCCGACCGCGACGCCGGCACCGAGCTCCTGGAACGCATCCCCGAGCTGCACAGCACCGCCCACGCCAACCGGTACTTCCTGCGCCGCGTCGTGCGCCACCTGGCCGCCGAAGCCGGGATTCGCCAGTTCCTGGACATCGGCTCCGGGCTGCCCACCCAGGACAACGTCCACCAGGTCGCCCAGCGCCACGCCCCCGGAGCCCGCGTCGTCTACGTCGACAACGACCCCATCGTGCTCGCCCACGCCCACGCGCTCCTGGCCGAGGACCCCGCCACCACCGCGGTCGCCGAAGCCGACCTACGTGACCCCGCCGGAATCCTCGCCCACCCCCGGATCCGGGGGATGATCGACTTCACCCGGCCGGTCGCCGTGCTGATGATCGCCGTCCTGCACTTCCTCACCGACGACGACCGCCCCTACGAGGTGGTGGCCGCGCTGCGCGACCGACTGTGCCCGGGCTCCTACATCGCCGTCTCCCACCTGGAAAACGAGACCAGCCCCCAGCGGGCGGCATTCATGGAACAGGTCTACGCCCGCAGCTCCGCCACCTTGAAAGGGCGCAGCCACGCCGAGATCCGCCGGTTCTTCACCGGTCTGGAACTCGTGGAGCCCGGTGTGGTGCCCATCTCCCAGTGGCGCCGCGACCCGGACGAGCCCTATTGGCCGCCCGAGCAGGCCTGGGGCGACGGCGGCCTCGGCCGCCTTACCCAACGGCCGCCCGCGGGCTGAGGGGGACACGGCTCTGTCTCGCACCGGCCGAGGGGTGGCCCGCTTCCCGCGCGGGCTTACCGAGGCGTCGGGCTCCCTGGCCGAGCCGACACACAACACCAACCACTACGGGCCCACCACCCGGGGCAGGGACTGGGTGGACCAGGCGCCACCCCGCCCACCCTGCACCGGCGCACCCCGCGCCGGCGCACCGGCCCGCCCCGGAGCCCGGCCCTCGGTCCTCCTTGTGTCCGCCGCTTCCCGCACCGACGTGTAACGGAGTTGTATGAACCGGCGCCGCCCCGCCCCGGCCACCCCCGCAGGACTGCCCGAACTGGCCACCAGCCGATTCCACCCCTGGTTCGGCGACCTGCAGCGCCTATCGCTGTGGCGCATGCTCACCCGCCTGCCCGCCCTCATCGCCACCGCCCTGCGCTGGAGCTGGAAAGCCAGCCCCCGCGACACCCTGCTCACCGTCGGCCTCAACATCGCCGCCGGCGCCCTCTCCGCGATCGTGCTCACCGCCGTGGTCGGCATCCTGCAAGGCCTGTTCGCCCAGGGCCCCACCCCCGAGCGGCTGCAGGCCGCCCTGCCCTCGCTCCTGCTGGCGGGCGCGGCCATGGTGACCCGGGCCGCACTGCGCTCCGCAGCGATCTGGGCCCAAGGCCGACTCACCCCCATGGTCGAACGGGCCGTGGAGGTCGAACTCGTCTCACTCACCACCGCCACCCGCCTGGAGGCCTTCGACGACTCCGACTGGTGCGACCAGATCCACCGCGCCCGCACCCTGGGCGTCTACGAAGCCGGACGCATCACCGGCTACGCCGCCGACATCGCCACCGAACTCATCAGCCTGCTGGCCGTGGCCACCGTCGTCACCGTCCTGCACCCCGTGCTGCTGCCGCTGCTGGCGCTGACCGTGGCCCCGGTCGGCTGGGCCGCGATCCGCTCGGCCCGGATGCGCTACGCCCGCATGCGGGCGCTGAGCACCTCCAACCGGCTGCTGTACATGTACACCCACGCCATGACCGAGCGCGAGGCCGCCGCCGAGCTGCGCGCCTACGCGATGCGCCCCATGCTGCTGGCCGAATTCGCCCGCATCTCCGACCATGTGCGCGACGCCCTCCTGGCCGTGGTTGGCCGTCAGACCACCACCCGCGCTGTGGGCGACGTGCTGGGCGGCATCGCCACCCTGGCGACCTACGCCGCCCTGGTCGCGCTGCTGCTGGCCGGGCTGATGCCGCTGGCGGTGGCCGGGGCCGCCTACCTCGCCCTGGGCCAGGGCAAAGCCGCCCTGGATCGGCTCATGAACGCCGTCAACTCCTGCTACGAATCCGGCCTCTACCTGTCGGACCTGCTGGAGGCCTTCGACCAGGCCCGCCGCCGCACCCCGCCCGCCGCCGGCACCACCTCCCCCGGACCACTCGAAGAGCTGCGGGTGCAGGGTGTGGACTTCGCCTACCCCGCCGCCGAGGCCAACGCGCTCACCGGAGTCAGCATCACCGTCGAACGCGGCCGGATCGTGGCCCTGGTCGGCGAGAACGGGTCCGGCAAATCCACCCTGGCCACCCTCATCTCCGGGCTGTATGTGCCCGATGCCGGCACCATCACCTGGAACGGCACCGACATCGCCGACCTGGACCCCGACGAGCTGCACGCCCGGATCGGGCTGATCCGCCAGCAGTACCACCAGTGGCCCTTCTCCGCCGAACGCAACATCACCATGGCCGCCCCCGGGACCGCCGACCCCGACCGGCTGGGCCGGGCGCTGCGGCTCAGCGGCGCCGACCAGGTGGTCGCCGACCTCGCCCACGGGCTGGACACGCCGCTGGATACCCGGTTCAAAGACGGCGCGGACCTCTCCGGCGGGCAGCGCCAGCGCATCGCCGCCGCCCGCGGCCTCTACCCCCAGGCCGATCTGGTCATCGCCGACGAGCCCACCGCCGCCCTGGACGCCCGCGCCGAGGAGCGGCTGTTCTCCACATTCCAGGCCGCCGCCGACGGGGCCGCGGTGCTGCTGATCACCCACCGGCTGGCCAGCACCCGCAGCGCCGACTGGATCTACGTCCTCGACCACGGCCACGTCGTCGAACAGGGCACCCACACCGACCTGATCACCCACGGCGGGCTCTACGCCGAGCTCTACGGCATCCAAGCCGCCGCCTACAACGGAGCCACCCCGCACCGGCACACCGAAGAATTTCTATGACCAGCACCGTCGCGGACGTGGCCGACCCGTCTGCTCCGTGTTCTGGAAGAGGAATCCACCAATGCGATATCCACCCGGCAGTCACACGCTCCCCGGGCACGCCTCCCCTGCCGCCGACCCTGCAGGCGGTCGGCGGGACGGTTCCCTGGCCCCGCAGATGGCGATCCGGACCGTCGGATGCAGGGAGTGAGTGTGGAAGCCAACCACCGGCTTCGTGGAGCGCGAGAGGCGTGTACATCGCCGGCGGCTCCGGACCGGCCGATGAGCCGGGCCGAACTGGCCGAAGCGGTCAACGACTACCTATGGCGCACCGAGGGCAAAGCCTACGCGCTGGATGGCCACACCATCGCCCGCTACGAACGCGGCAGAGTGCGCTGGCCCAACGCGAACTATCGGGCCGGACTCCGCGCGATCTTGCGCGTAGCCGACGACGCGGGGCTGGGTTTCCACCCCACACCGCGTGGCAGCAGCGCGCCGCCCGCGCCAGATCGCGAACGCTCCGAGGCGATGGGAACCGAGGAGTTTTCGCCTTCGAGGAGCAGCTACCCGCGTTCCGGTTTCGGCGGCTCCGCCAAGACGGCGCCAGCGGCTCCGATCCCGGCAGCACACTGACGGCATCAGGGCCATCCGCCTGATGGTCGAAGCATCCAGTCGCCCAGGTCAACGCCGGGGAACGCGTCTGGCCGTCAGCGGTCTACCGCGGTCGGTCGGAGCCGTGGCGGTGGCCTCGGCCGTGGGGCGCCGTGGCCGCTCCAGATTGCCCTTCGGTGCACCGCAGAATGCCCTGCCGTACCCCGCACGCTCCTGGAAAAGTGACCGTGTGGCACCCACGGAGCGCACTGTCACGAGCACCGTTCGTGCCAGTGCGCGTGGAGCCATACAGCAGAGAAACAACCCCGCGGGTCACCACCTTCGTCCCGTGGTTCCGCAACAGATGTTGGGAGTGCAGTTGATGAGCACGTCGACCATTGATCAGCCCGCCGAGCTGCAGCAGATCACCGATCCCGGCAACGAGACGGATCCGTTCGGCCTCGACATCACCTTCATCGAGAACACGCCGGCGACCGAGACGGAACTGCTGTGCAGCACCGGCGACAACTGCGGGAGCTCGTGCCCGAGCGCCTGCACCACGTCGTAGGACCAGGCAGACGGTGCGGGTCACGTCGGAGCCGTCCGACTGACCCGTCCTGTTCGCACGGAGAACGGAGCGAGGGTGATGACGCGCTCACGGCGCAGCCTGTACCGGGGGGCCGGTGAGGGAATGCTGCGCGCCGCAGCGAACCTCACCGGACCCGACATGCCTCCATGGCCAGAACCCACGGCGGCCGTGGAACGCTGGCGTTCGTGGTTGGCAGCCGTGTGGGTCGATGACGCCTTTCGTCACGCCGTGTCCACTGCCAGCCCGGACTTGGCACGCCGGGTCCAGTCCGTCCTCGACGGACGCTCGCCGAAGCCGCGTCGGGTACGGCGGGCGGCACTGGCTACAGCCCGCTACGCCATCAGGTACACGCAGCGATCCACGCCCTTCGGCTTGTTCGCAGGCGTCGCACCGGTCACTTTCGACGACGCGGCCGAGGCACACGTCGGGCGTCAGCACCTGGCTGCGGGCAGGCCGGACCCCGTCGCGCTGGAGAAGATGATCAGCGCCTGGGAGACCGACGCCGCGCGCATGGCCGAGGTCGACGTATGCGTCAACAACCTGGCACGCCGGCGAGGCGACCGCATCTACATTCCCGGCGAAGGGCCGTCGGAGGTCTCACTCGCGCTGACGCCTGCGGTCGAACTGGTGCTGGAGGCGGCGCGGTCACCGATCCGGTTTTCGGCCCTGGCGGACAAACTTGCCGCCGAGTTCACCGACAAAGCCGAGGCCCACTGGGCCGGCATGCTCACGCAGCTGTTGCGGGTACGGCTGCTTCGGTCGGCCCTGCGGGCGCCCGCCACCGTCGTCGATCCGGCTGACCACTTGCCCTCGGCTCTGCGGGAGGAGGCGGAAGACAGCCCGGCGGCGCCGGACCTGCGGCTGGACGCGACGGTGCAGCTTCCGACGGCGGTCGTGACGGAGGCAGAGACCGCCGCGACCGTCCTCACCCGCCTCGCTGCGTATCCGACGGGTACCCCGGCATGGCAGCGCTACGCCGAAAATTTCGCCGATCGCTACGGTGAGGGCGCCGAGGTGCCGCTGGAGCTCGTGACAGACCCAGAGGAAGGGCTGGGCTTGCCCGAGGGGTTCGGCGAGATCTCGCAGGCGCCTCGGCCGATGACCTTGCGAGATCGGCTGCTTCTGGAGCTGGCCACCACTGCGGCTGTGGAGGGCCGCCGAGAGGTGGTCCTGTCCGAGCCGGTGATCGAACGGTTAGAGGCTGCCGCCGGCACGCGGGCGCTCACTCCGCCCCATCTTGAACTGTGCGCCCAGGTCCAGGCCGACTCGATGCGTGCCGTGGACCGAGGCAACTTTCGCCTGCGGGTTTCCACCGTCTCCCGCGCGGTCGGCTCGATGACGGGCCGGTTCTGGCACCTGTTCTCCCACACCGGTTCGGGATGTGCGAGCCTGCCCGCGGTCGAGCCCGGCGCGGAATCGGCTCAGCTGTCCTTCCATTCCGCACGCACCTCAGGGGACCTGCTCACGCGGGCCCCGCAGGTGCTGCCCCGGTTGGTCAGCGTCGGAGAGTTCCGGTACCCCACACCCGGAGTACTGTTTCCGTCCGACCTGGCCGTGGGGCTGCGCGAGGGCCGCCTGTACCTCGCCCAAGCCGCCACCGGCACGCGGCTGGAGCTGCTCGCTCCTACGGCGATCAACTTCCAGTGGAACAACTACACCCCCGCTCTGGTCCGGTTCGTTGCCGAGATCAGCCGGGCCGGGGTACCACAGGTGAC
Source organism: Streptomonospora litoralis (assembly GCF_004323735.1). Lineage (GTDB taxonomy): Bacteria > Actinomycetota > Actinomycetes > Streptosporangiales > Streptosporangiaceae > Streptomonospora > Streptomonospora litoralis. The sequence continues at coordinate 5,053,064 of NZ_CP036455.1, forward strand.
GTGGTTCGACTGGGGAGCCGCATGGACGCTGCCCTTCACGCCCGCGCTGCACTACCGGCGATCCGTCCTGGTCCCCGCGCGATGGAAGCTGCACGCTCGCGATCTGCCCGGCCGCGGCGCGACACCGCGGCAATGGGCCGACGGGCTCCATGAGTGGATGCGCCGGTTCCGCGTTCCCGACCGCGTGGTCCTGGTAGAAGACGATCAACACCTTCCTCTCGACCTGCGGCACGACCTGCACCGGGATCTGTTGCGCAACCATCTCGGCGCGAGCCGGACCGGCGTCGCCGTCGTGCAGGAGGCGCCGCCGCCCGATGCCGACGGATGGCTGGGCGGACGCGCCAACAGCGTCGTCATCCCCTTGGAGGCGCGTCCATGACCGCGCCGACGCTACCCAGAACCCAGGATCTGTCCGACGGCGCGCTGGGCACCGCACTCCTGCACGTCGAACGCGGGGATACCGCATCGGCCCGCAGCACCCTTGCGCAGGCGGTTGCGGACGGGATCAGCACCGGAGGCAACGCGTCGCTGTTCCACGGGGCCCCGGCGCTGGAATTCGTCCTGCTCCGGGCCGGAATCACGCGACGGGATGTGTGCGCCGCGGTCGACCGCGTTGTGGCCGCTCGCCTCACCGCAGCGCGTCGGCGACAGGAATCGGGGGTGCTGCCGCATGTGGCGGAATTCGACCTCATTCGGGGGCTGACCGGTCTTGGTGCGCTGCTGTTGGCCCGAAGTGAGGCCGCGCCGTTGTTGAAGGACGTCCTGGTCTACCTGGTCTCGCTGTCGCGACCGGTCCGCACCGAGGAACGTGAGATGCCCGGCTGGTGGTCGGATGTGGGCCCTTCCGGTGAGGAGCTCGACGGCGGCCACGGCAACAACGGTGTCGCCCACGGCATTGCCGGGCCCCTGGCTCTGCTGTCACTGGCCGCCCGGCACGGCGTCCAGGTACCAGACCAGCGCGAGGCCATCGCGGTATTCGACCACTGGCTCGACACCCACGGCTGCAACTACTGGACGAGTGACGATCAATTGCGGGCGCCCGGTCCGCCCACGCCGGTGCCGACGCGTCCGTCCTGGTGCTACGGACGCGCCGGCACCGCCCGCGCCCAGCACCTGGCCGCGATCGCCTTGGGCGATCCGTCCCGCCGACGCGCGGCCGAGAACCAGGTCATACAGACCCTGACGGATGCGGTCTGGCTCGACCGCATCACCGACGCCACTCTGTGCCACGGCTGGGCCGGGCTACTGACCGTCGTCCGCGCCGTCGCCGAAGACAGCCCAGCCGCGGCGCGGTTCACCCCGCTGATCGCGGACCTGCACCGGCGTCTCGCCGCCGACCGGGAACGGCTGCCCGAACGCGGACTCATGGAAGGCCGGGTGGGGGCGCAGCTGCCCGTGGAGGCCACCGACGCCACCGGCTGGGCGCGTCTCCTGCTGATCACCTGAACCGGACGGGCATCCGCATGCCGCCGCACCAACTAAGGAGCTTGCCACGACCATGAAAGACGAGGACGAACGTCTTCCCGGAGCCGCTGAGGAAGGCTGGTGGAGCGCTAGCGTGTGGTTCGCGGGTGAGGCTGGAGTGAGCTCGCACGCCGCTCAGGCTCTGTGCTCGACGCTGGCCGACCAGCGCTTCCACTTTGTGCGCAAGGACGGCGGGCTGAGACTGCGCACGCAGCACTGCGCAGCCCATCACCTGGATGCCCTTGTCGCCGACCAGGTGGCCACGAGGTGGGTGGGCACCGTCTACGAGCCGGAGACCGAAGCCTTCGGCGGTAGCGCGGGCATGGCCATCGCGCATGCCCTGTTCTGCGCCGACAGTCCCTCCGCCTTGATGGAGACCGGCGCCCCGGGCGCCAGGGAGCGCTGCGTCCTGTTGCTGTCGGTCCTGCTCCGACACGCCGGCCTGGATCCGTTCGAGGTCGGCGACGTCTGGACGAAGCTCGGCGCGTTGCGGCCACCGCTCACCCCGCCCGCCGGCTCTGCGCGTGACAGTGCGGTGGCGGCCATGCGGCGCCTGATGAACGCCGACGCCCAGCATCGGCCGAACGCCGAGGCCGACTGGGCCGAGCGCGTCACCGCGTTCACCGACGCCGGCCGCCGGCTGAGGTCCCTGGCCGACCAAGGGCGGCTCACGCGGGGCCTGCGGGCGGTGCTGGCCCACCATGCCGTCTTCGCCTTCAACCGCGCCGGAGTTCCCATCGACCAGCAGGCCGCAACGGCCTGGCTGGGCAGCCACGTCGCCTTCGCCGATCGACAGGATGCTGACGTGTCCACCCATCTGTCCGCTCATTCGACAACCGATGCAACCCGAATGGAGACCATGACTTCCGCCACCGACCCCGCCGACCTGCGCGACGAACTCGTGAACCGCCTCGTCGGCAGCGGCCACCTCCGCACCCCCGAGGCCATCGCCGCCTTCCGGGAGGTCCAGCGCGACCGGTTCCTGCCCGGCGTCGACCAGCACGCCGCCTACGCCGAGGACGCCGTATCCATCAAGCACGATGACACCGGCGACATGATCTCCTGCATCTCCGCCCCCTCCATCGTCGCCACCCAACTGGAGCAGCTGGGCGCCCGGCCCGGACACAGGGTGCTGGAAGCCGGAGCCGCAACTGGTTACAACGCCGCCCTCCTCGGCCGCCTCGTGGCGCCCGGGGGCCATGTGTGGACGGTCGACGTCGACCAGGACCTCGTCGAGGGCGCCCGCAAGAACCTCGCCGAAGCCGGCGCCTCCAATGTCACCGCCGTCCTGGGCGACGGCGCGGCCGGTTGGCCGGACCACGCCCCCTACGACCGCATCCAGTTCACCGTCGGCGCCGGTGACGTGCCGGCCCGGATCCTCGACCAGCTCGCCCCGCACGGACGCCTGGTCCTGCCCATGCGCATCCGCGGCAGCATCTCCCGCAGCTTCGCCTTCGAACGTGACGGCGACGCCTGGAAAACCGTCTCGTGCGAGATGGCGACGTTCATCCCCCTGCGCAAGGGCGTGTGCGACGACGTCTACACGCGGGTTCCCATGGCCGGTGAGGGCAACGTGCTCCTGGAGACCTTCAGCGAGCAGGACGTGGACCGCGAAGCGATCCGCACCGTCCTCGACCAGCAGCAGGCCAAGGTCTACTCCGGCGTGAAGTTCCGCCAGGGCGACCCCTGGGAGTGGCTCTACCTGTACCTGGCGGCTGTGCTGCCCAACGGCCTGTCCCGCATGCCGGGTGCCCGCCCCGGCTTCACCCCGCACTTCGGCTGGGGCTCGATGGCCGCCCTCGACGGCGGCAGCCTGGCCTACCTGACGGTGCGCGAGGGCGAGGACGCGCAGGGCCGGTTCTGGGAGATCGGCGTCATCGGCCATGGCCCGTGCGCCGACGAGCTCGCCGAGCAGGTCGCGGGCGAGATCGTCGCGTGGGATGAGGGCTGGGGCAACACCGCGCCCAGCCCCACCTTCCGCATGGCCCTCGGCGAGGCGCGCGACCGGCTGAAGACCAACGATCCGCGCTTCGTCATCGACAAGCCTCACAGCCGCCTGGTCATCGACTGGCCGCGCCGCAGCTGAGCCCATGATCCCCCCGATCGCCACCCGCATTCCGCTGGTGCGTCGCCCCAAGGCTCCCGCGCTGCCGTTAGAGCAACGCATCGCCCACGTCACGGGGCTGGCCGATGAGTCCGCTGGCGCGAGCCACCACGACCTCGTGGCCCGCGCCAGCGGAGTCCTCAACTACGCCGCGCTGATCGCCTCCGACGCCGCGCTACCCGACCTGGCCGCCGACCTCTGCTGGAAACAGCACCGCGCCTTCGCCGACGCCGGCCGTCTCACCGGAGAGATCGCGGTCATGGCACTCATGCCGTTGATCAACCTCTCCCGGCTGCTGACGCGCGAAGGCGACGGAGAAGGCGCCTACGACGTACTCAAGCAGCTCTACCGCACCGCCCACGCGCGCAGCTCGACCCACATCCGCGGCCACGACGTCGACCTATCGGCCCTCACCGCCACGGAATCGGACCACCACGATGTCTGCAAGGCACTGTGGGTCGCACTCCTCGTCGACGGCGCCCGGGCCCTGGCGCGCATCGGATGCTGGACCCAGGCCGCCGAAGCCATGACCGCCCATCGCGGCGTCGGGCACCGCCTTCTCGACGGCCGCCAGATCATGATCATGTCGCTGATGGAACGGGGCCTTTACCAGCAAGCGCGCGATGCGATCGAGGCCACCGCGCCCACCGAAGAATGGGAGAACGCCATCGCGGCCCTGCTGCAAGTGGCCTGCCGTCCTGCAACCGCGCCGGCCTCCGCGCAAGAACGGGACGAGGCACTGCTCGGGGCGGGAGCGGTGCTCACCTCCCCTGACCCTGCGACTGCGCTGTTCCAGACCCGCGTCGGCCTGGCCGCTCTTGAACTAACCCACCACCACACCGGCCCCCACACCGCCGGATTACACGACCCCATCGTCGACGCGGCCCGTCTCGACGCCTACGCCGCCCGCGACACCCTCACCCACCCCCTCGTCGGCGCCCACTTGGATGAGGAGCAGAGAAGCCACCTCGAATCCATAGTCGCCGAATCCGGGCTCGGCGCCGGCAGGCTTTCACCAACTCACATGGAGACCCTGACCGCCGCGTCCGAACGCGCCGAAGCCGCTCTCCGCAGACTCCTGGCGTGAGGGGAGTTCGTGCTCCCGACGGCACCTCAGAGGAGGACGGCGCCCCAGCGCCATCAGCCTTTGACCACCGGGGCCTGCGCCCCCGGTATCGACGCGCTGCTCACCGACTCTGGAGAAAGGTTCGGCGGCCACGACGATCCCGGCCACGGGCAGCAGACATTGCTGTGACCGCACGACGCTGAGAACGGGGCAAGGTGTGACCACGAGTCTCCCGTCCGAGGCGAACGGGACTCATGAACCGTGGCTACGGCCACACCCGGGGAGGCCGCATCACAGACGCCGGCGCCGTTTCCAGCAACCAATCCACTGTTGCGCCCCGGCTCTGGCGCAGGCTGTATTGCCTGTCGCCGACCCGGACGGGCTCGGTGTGCTGATCGTAGCCTGCTGCAGCAACAGAGGAGGCACAGTGGAACGCCATCGGCGCGGCCTACAGACGACTTTCCGCTGTACAGCGGGAGAACAGCTAGAGGCAGCGTCCCCGAGCGAACCGATCACAACCAAGGAACCCGCATGCCCAACTCCGCCGGCCTTTCCGCTACCGTGGCCCGCGTTCTGGACGAACGCTACGGGCTGGCCCCTGCGCAGCTGTCTCCGGTGCGCGGCGGCCAACACACCGTCAACCTGCGCGCCGATAGTGGCAAGCGCGCGATGTTCGTCAAAACGTACGAGGATTCCGCCGACCTGGCCACCGAACGCCGCGCGATCGCGCTCTCGGAGTTCGCCGGCGAAAACGGCGTCCCCGTCTCCCCCGTTATCGACAACCGAGAAGGCGATCCCATAGACACCAGCTCACCGGTGGCGATGTCGGTATGGGAGTGGATGCCCGGCAGCGCGGCCCAGGAACTGAACCCTTCTATCGCCGAGCAGGCGGGTCGTGCGCTAGGTCATCTGCACCGCGCCACCGCTGACCTGACCGAAAGCCGTCGGCCCGCCGGCCCCGTGCAGGACGCATGGCGCGGTATTGACACCGACGGCATCTCCGCCACCATCGACCATCTGCTCGGCATCATCGAGGAACGGGTACACGCGGGGCAGGCCGGCCCTTTCGACACCCTCGCTGCCCGCACCCTGACGGAGCGGCGGGCGATGCTCCCCGCCCTTCCCTCCCTCGCCGCGGAACTTCCCGGGGATCTCACCGTCCAGGTCTTGCACGGCGACTACGCCCCCCGCAACCTGCTCTTCGACGACGAAGGACGACTCACAGCCGTCCTCGACTTCTCACCGCCAACCCCTGGACTCCTCGCTTATGACATCGGCCGCGCCGCGCTTTTCGCCACGACTCTCGCGCGCGGCGACTGGCTCGACTGCGCCAACGCCCTCCTCACCGCCTATCTCGACGTCAACCCGACCGTCACAGCTTCGGACCTGCAAGCTTGTTACCACGTCCCCGTCATTCAACTTCTACGCAGTCTCTACGGCATCAAACAGCACTACCTCAGCCCCGGCATCGACCAGGCCGACCTCGACGACTTCTGGCACATGCGCCACCGCGCCGCCCAGACTCTGCTGGAGCATCGCGGATCAATCGAGGACATGCTCACCAAGCTGGCCCACCACCTCCCACCGACGAGGCCGTCGCGATGCTGACCGGTCAGGAGGGCCGATCTCGACTACTCCACCGACACGCCGTCCCTAATCAAGGAGAGCCATGTCCTGACCCACTCGCTGGGCGAACGTCGTCGCTACACCCTTCGATACCGGCATTGCCACGAGGTCGGGGAGGTCGACCATCCCCATGTCCACGCCGCGCACGGGCGCTCTGTAAGGCTGTGAACTGGACGAGGAGCGGCGGCACCGGGTCAGCCAAGTGCGTGAGCGGCTGGCAGCTCACGCCCACTTCGACGACGATGAGCCTCGCCACGCCGGGAGCTCACCGTGAACGAATCAGCAGTCGCGACCCGATGCGCCCCTGGTCGCCCTGAACCTGGAAGGCACCGGAGCCCAGGACCGCGACGACGAGGCCATCCTCGAAATCGGTCTTTCCGGACGTGGACCTCCTACCGGGTGCATCCAATTGCCACCGGCTCCGCGTCCGTGCCTTCTCCGGCGAAGCTGCCTGAGAACCGCCTCGTCTATGCCGCGGGTGCTCACTCCGCCATGCACACCGTCCGCGAAGCCGAGATCCGGCTGCGGACCTGGGGGTTGGACTTGTCCCCGCCGAGGCAGCACGTCCTCAGCCAGATCGACAATCACCACCACTGCGGTGGCCGGTCCGAGCGCGGAACCCACCGCGATGGCGGTCGTGGCGGCTCCGGCGGCAGGACTCACCCCCTCATGAAACGCCGGGCGATCGACATGTCCGAGGACGGACCACCCGTGCGACGCGCCCCTCGCACTCCGTGCCTACCGCCCGCGAGGGGAGCAGTTCAGCGATACGGCGGGGCGCGGATCATCGACGAAGCCGCGCTACGGCGTCCGCTGGGCGACGCGGAGGTGATGCGCAAGCAAGGCGAATACCTGCTGCGCGTGGGGCAACTCCCCCACATCGACCTCCAGGTGCTGCCGTTCAGCGTCGGTGCGCATGCGGCGCTGGGCTCAGCGTTCACCGTCCTCGACTTCTTAGGGGCGGTGGATCCAACGATCATCTTCACCGACAGCATCGGCGGCGGATTGTTCGAGGAATCGCCCGAGGAGGTCGACCAGTACGTGGCGATCTTCGGCGACGTCCAGGGCAGCGCTTGAGTACCGTCGCCAGCGCCCAGTTCATCGAGGATGCCCGGTCCACCCCGAAGAAGTGAGCACCATGTCCCACCCCACACCTGAGTTCCGCAAGAGCAGCTACTCCACCCGGAACTCGCAGAACTGCGTCGAGGTCGCCGACCTGGACGGCGGTGCCGGCGCCGTCCGCGACAGCCAGCACCCCGACCACGGGCGCCTGGAGTTCACCTCCGCCGAATGGCGGGCCTTCCTCGCCCACGTCAAGTCGGACCAGGTGTAGCTCCACCGCCACAACACGTCGGCCCCTCCACCGTGCTGGTGAGGGGCCGGCGCGCACCTGAGTGCTCCGCAGAGCATCGCGGCAAGCCTAACCATGGCTGGCCACGGCTTCGGAGGAACGTCGGGACAGCACGTCTACGAGCGTCCACCCTCCGGGCTTTCCCGGGAGCGTCCGTCCGGTCGGCGAGGATTCCGCGACCGGAGACTCGAATGCCAAGTCGTAGAGTGGTCGGTGGTGGTCGGCATCGTCGCCCCTGCTACGCACGCGCCGCGTTTCCACACATGGCGTCGGCGGGCGAGGAACCAGGGCTCGCCACCTCCCAGCATCACAATGTCTGGTTGGGAAGCGCATGATTCGGTCTGTTGTCTTTGATGTCGGCGAGACGCTGCTAGACGATACTCGTGAGTGGGCCCGGTGGGCTGACTGGATTCAGGTGCCGCGGCACACCTTCTCTGCGGTGCTGGGTGCGGTTACCGCGCAGGGACGCGATAACTCCGAGACCTTCACCTACTTCAAACCCGATTTCGACCTCGCGCGTGAGCGGCAGGCCCGCGAGGAGGCAGACCAGGGCGAACACATCGAAGAGACTGATCTCTACTCCGACGTACGACCTACGCTCCAAGCGCTACGAGATCAGGGAGCGTGGCTCGGTATTGCCGGAAACCAGACACGGCGCGCTGCAGAACTATTGCGCCAGCTGGATCTTCCTGTCGATCTCATCGCCACCTCGGGTGAATGGGGTGTCGCCAAACCCGCACATGGATTTTTTGAACATGTCAAATATATGGCGTCGGGGACTGCCCGTGAGATCGTCTATGTTGGGGACCACCGAGACAACGACGTCCTTCCCGCCGCGGCTGCAGGTCTGAACAGTGCACTGATCCGCCGCGGCCCCTGGGGGTACCTGTGGGCGTCAGACTCTCGGGTGACCACACACGCCACCTGGGTAATCGACTCGCTTGCTGAACTTCCCGATTTGCTCAGGCCGTAGCCTGCATCTGCCTTGCCGATTGACTATCAGGGGGGCGGTACCCCCTGAACCGCGTCCCCGTCGTGTGGGCAGCGCTGAATCCTCCCACCAGGGCAAATGTCCCTGCCCGGGACTGACGGAGGTGGAAGGGAATGTACCCCCAGTTCCCGGCAGGTTCAGAAAGCCCTCCAGGTCCATGGACGGGGGATGTCACCGCGCAGACACCGGATGCGGTGCCGGGCCTCCTCTGCGGCACCGGGGCGGGTTGCGGCCTTGCTGAGGGTGAAACACACCCAGCGCAACTCTTGAATCTCCGCCAGGGTGCCGAAGCCGGGTGCGGTGGTCACGTCATAGCCGCCGTAGGCGGTGACGAAGGCGTTGTAGTCCTCGTCGGAGATCCGGGCGAAGTCGGTATGGTCCACGGCCAGGGAGACCAGATCGGCGTCCCGCGGGCCGAGGGCGACCTTCTCAAGGTCCAACACGATGGGCGGACCTTCCTCGGGGACGGCCACGTTGCCTTGCCAGGCATCACCGTGAACCACTCCGCAGCCTCCCACAGCGCCAAGCTTCAGGTGCTGCTCACGAAGGTCGGCAAGGCGCCGAGTCAGCCATGCTCGATCTTCGGGATCCAACGCCTGGGCGGTACTGATGTGGTCGGGATCGATGCCGGCGAACGGATCGAACCGAGGCAGCCGCAGTTCTTCGGGTATCGGCAGCCTGTGAATGGTGCCTAGGACAGCACCGAGCTCGCCCGGTGTGGCGGGCCGGTGGGGTGGCAGCAAACGCCACCAGGTGACCGGGCTACCGTCGATGACGGTCGGCTGGGGAACGCCGGTAAGGGCGTGGACGACCGGCACCGCGCAGCCTTCCAACCAGCGGGAAACGTCCACTTCGCGCTCGGCGACCGCGCAGGTCCCCGGCCGCCCGACGCGGGCGACGACGCGATCGGGCAGCCGGTAGAGGACGTTGGCACCATCGCGGATCAGTTCAGCGCCGTCGGCCTTGATGCCCGCAGCGCGTGCCGCAGCGGTAAGGACGGCACTGGTGTCGAGGACGTGGGAGCTCACGCAGAGATCTTCTCAGGTGTTTTCGGTCGCCACGGCAACGGCGTCGCGGATCAGGTCGGCGACGTCCTCCAACAGGGCGCGCTTCCGGGGCCATGGCCGATGACGCCGAACTCCCAGAGCTTTTCGTCCTCAGCTGTCTTCTCGTTCAGCAGCCGCCGGGCGAGGTAGGTGACCGCTCCCTTGTCCACGGCCGCCGTGGAGGACGGGTACGGGTCCTCGGTAAGCACCGTGCCCTTGGCGGTCTGCGGGAACAGCATCCGGATCAGGCCGGAGGGCAGGGAGCAGGAGACGAACAGCTCCATCCACTCCGGGCTCTCCATGGCTCGGACCTTCATGCCGGCGGCGAGGTACATCCGGCGGCCGTCGCATGCCACCGCGAGGTCAGCCGGGGTGAGTACGGCGGCGGAGGCGACCCGGTGTTCTTGCAGGCTTTATGACCAGTGGCAGAACGGAAGGGGGCCGGGTCACGTGGTCGGTGTCGGGCAGCAGTGGGGGGAAGGAGAGCTGGGCGGGAACGGTATCGGCGTCGGCAGCAGGCAGATCGGCCCTACATGGGCTGAGTTCCCGGCCGCCGCTCCAGCGCACACGGCACGCGCGGAGCGGCGCCCCGGCGCCCGCACGTCGGCCACCACCCACGTTCTCTGGAGGAGGCCGTGTTCCACGTTCGTCGGGCGTGTCTTCTGTCAGCCCGCCGCCCCCGACCTCGCCCTCACCCGCCAGCGCCTGAGTGACCTTGACGCTCGCTGATGGGGCCTATAGGACAGCGAGGACAGTCTCACTACCGCGTGCGCCGTCCCGTAGGTCGCTCTGGGGCTAGGGTCGCTGGAGCGGCTCTGGTTGCGGCGAGTAGAAGTGGACGGGCATGGACAACGAAAGCACCGCGCGGCTGGCTGTACTCATCGACGCCGACAACGCTCAGCCCTCCATCGCCGTCAACCTGCTGGCCGAGGTCGCCCAGTACGGAACCGCCCACGTCAAGCGCGCCTACGGCGACTGGACCGGCACGTCCCTCAAGGGGTGGAAGGAGCAGCTGCTCACCCAATCGATCCAGCCCATGCAGCAGTTCGCGTACAGCACCGGCAAGAACGCCACCGACGCGGCCCTGGTGATCGACGCGATGGACCTGCTGTATACGGACCGCTTCGACGGGTTCTGCATCGTCTCCAGCGACAGCGACTTCACCCGCCTTGCCGCGCGTATCCGTGAATCCGGACTGACCGTCTACGGGTTCGGGGAACGCAAAACGCCCAAGCCGTTCGTTTCGGCCTGCGACAAGTTCATCTACACCGAGAACCTCGTCTCCACCCAGAAAACGCCGGCGGAGACCGAACAGCCACTGCAGCAGGGGCAGGCCAATGGTGCTTCCGTCCTCCCGGCCTCGGACGCTGGACTGGCGAGCCTATTGCGCGAGGTGGTCGCCGCGGCTTCCAACGACGACGGCTGGGCGCACCTGGCAGCCGTCGGGAGCATCGCCCGCAAGCGCCAACCCGACTTCGACCCCCGCAGCTACGGCCACGCCAAACTGATGAGCCTGATCGAGGCGACCGGACTGTTCAATCTGGCCAAACGCGATCCCGGCGGCGGGAATCCTCCCGTCGTCTACGTCCGCGACCGCAGCCGCGCAAGCTGATGCCCACCGCGGGGCCATGGCGGGACGCGGCAGATCAGACTGCCGCGCTGGAGACACTGTCGACCGGCCACCGCACCGGTACCGGGACGTCGGCGGCGTTCCCCACCCGATCAAGAACGAGATGACGGCGTCGTAGGATCTCCGGCCTCCTGCGAGGCGAGCACGGCTTGGCCCCACTGGACCAGCACCGCCGCACTCTGCACCAGTTCCTCGAGCAACTCCCGATCGTCGGCGGCACGCGCTTCGCTCAACTCTTCGAACGCCAGGTCGTAGAACGTAGGCGGATGCCCGGCGTCGTCGACGTTGCTCTGTGCGCGCTCGGCTTGAGGCCGGTGCTGGGGGCCGTTGCCGGAGGACAGGTTCTGGATGCCATACATCCGCTCCTGCCGCCGGCGCTCCGCGGCGATCCGGTTGAACATGAGCTCTAGCGAGCCGGGCACGCCCGCGTCTCCGAGGTCCGCCTCGGCGGCGGGACCTGACGCGGCCGCGGTTTCCCCGTTGTGCGGGAACCTATGGAGGGAGAACGGGGCACCGGTCAGGTAGGCCTCGATCGCTTGGGCGCAGTAGCCGACGGTCGCATCCGGCAGCCGGTGGGCGGGGTTCCAGGCGATCTGCGCGTGCTTGTCGGGTTCGGCGTTGACCGGCACTCCTTCCCACGTTCGGGCGGCGAAGAAGACGTGCAGGCGGCTCCCGTTCTCCGCGCTGTGCATGACGTGGGCCGGTTCCAGGTCACCGGGCGCCAGCACGATCCCCAGCTCCTCGCGGGCCTCTCGAACCGCCGCGTCGACGACCGACTCGTGTGGCTCGACCTTGCCCGCCACGCTCGCATGCCAGTACAGCGGGGCGTAGGCAGCGTTCGCGCTGCGCCGGGTAAGCAGCACCCGGCCGCGGTCGAAAAGCAGCACGTGCGCTGCGAGGACGGCGGCGGATCGGGCTTCCTCGCTCGCCAGGTTCTCGAACATACGATCGCACATAGTGCCAGCATGGCCTGAAGTGTGTCCGCGCCGCAGCTAAACAACGAATGACGTCAAGACGGGCCGCTATAGCTCTCCATTTGGCACGCCGGTGCACTCGACGCCGTCCTGGTCCGCAGCCTCCGTCGCCCTTCCACTGTCTGGAGATTGCTGGCCGGACGGCTCCACCGTTCCGAGAACGTCGTCAACTGGCGGTCCGCCTCTCGGGCCCTGCCCCCAGCGACGGCTCGCCGCCACCCACAACATGGGCCGGTGACCACCGAACATTTCCGGCAGTGTGGTGCGCGAGGTCCGAGCGACGACACCCAATATTGGGCCGACTGCTGGCGACCGCTCAAACGCACACTCCGTCCCGGAATTTGCGGCGGCCACGACCGGGCCTGCGACATCGTGGGGACCGTGCAGTCCGCCATCTAGCCCATCTATTTGTCGCTATCGACCTGGCTGCGGCCGCCGAGCAAATCGAACACCTCACCACAGGGAGCGACGCATGAGTCACTTCACCGGAACCGCTACATACTACCGCCGGTACCGTCCCGGCATTCCCGACGATGTGACGTCGGTTCTCGACCACGCCGCCCCCACCCGTTCCAAAGGTCGGCGGCGCCTCCTGGACGTCGGCACCGGGACCGGGCTGGTGGCCGAGGCCCTGCTGGATCGCTTCGACGACATCATCGGCGTCGACAGCGACGCCGACATGCTGGCCGCGGCCGAGTCGGCGCTGCGTCCCAAGCTCCCCGAGCACTCCCGCTTATCCCTCGTCCAGAGCACGGCTGAGGACTTCACCCCGCCCACCGGCTGGCAGGCCGAACTCGTCACCATCTGCCGCGCGTTTCACTGGCTCGACCAAGGCACGGTCCTGTCCCTGCTGGACGAGCAGGTCGCTCCCGACGGCGTGGTCGCCATCTTCAGCGACAGCAGCTTCTGGACCGCCAGCAGCCCGTGGAAGGAAGCAGTCCGCGACGTCGTGAAGAGCTGCCTCGGCGAGGAACGGCGCGCGGGTGCCGGTACGTTTCAGCACCACAACCGCCCCTATAGCGACCTCCTGGCGGAATCACCCTTCGACGCAGTCGAGGAAGTCCGCGTACCCGTCGAGTGCACCTGGACCGCGGAAAGCATCCTCGGCTACCTCTACTCCACATCCTTCGCCGCACCCCACCTCTTCGGGGACCGGGTCAAGGAATTCGAGGCCGCCGTGAAGCACCGGCTGGCCGAGTTCAGCGGCGACGACACGTTCCCCGAGGAGAACGAGTTCCTCATCCGTCTGGGACGGCGCAGCCGCAATGGCGGCTGAGAGCCAGGTGCGGTTACGGGCAGCCTTAGGGCCGAACTGAGCGAATAGTCGATCCTTTGCCTGCCGGTCGGATCGCTGGAACAGAACAGCCCGCACCTGCCGCTCAACACCGACATGGTCACCCCCGAACGCGGCAATCGCAGCCAGCTCCGTTAACCGGCGACGCCGTGAATCCACGCGGCGTCTCGCCTGACCTCCGAGCAAGGAGATTCCTATGCCCCGAGCACCGTTCCAGGTCCTTGTCGTCCCCTTCCGCCGCATCGGTGAGCTGGTCGAGTTCGCCATACTGCGGCGTGAGGACATGGATGTGTGGCAGGCGGTCGCCGGCGGAGGCGAGGCTGGCGAGACACCGCAACAGGCCGCCGCTCGCGAAGCCGACGAAGAACTCGGACTCACCGAATCCGTTTCGCTCTACCCGTTGCAGACCACCGCCAGCATCCCCGCGCGGATCTTCGCCGACCGCGACAGTTGGCCTGTAGGGACCTACGTCATCCCTGAATACACCTTCGCCGCCGACCTGACCGGTGTGGACATCAAAATCTCCGATGAGCACACCGCCGTCCAATGGCTGGATTACCAAGCCGCCCACGACGTCCTGCGGTTCGACAGCAACCGCACGGCTCTGGGCGAACTCAACGAGCGCCTCCGCGCTGACGACCTGCCCCAAACCGCCGCGTGCCACCAGCCCCACCGAGCCCGGGCCCGCTGTCCCCGGTAACGCCGGGCTGGAGGGTGCCCCGGAATACTCGCCCCGCTGAGCACGGCAGCCCAATCTCGGCGAACACCTGAGCGTCCGTGAGCTGCCGCCCCGTACTTCGGCTGGGGCTCGATGGCCACCCTGGACGGCGACAGCCTGGCCTACCTGACGGTGCGCGAGGGCGAGGACGCGCCGGGCCGGTTCTGGGAGATCGGCGTCATCGGCCATGGTCCGCGCTCAGGCGAGCTCGCCGAGCAGGTCGCGGCCGAGATCGCAGCCTGCTGGTCGGTGGGAACTCCGACGCGGTTGGAGACGAAAACGGCATGGTGGGCCAACACCGCCCGGGATCGTGCTCGGAATCGATCTGTCGGCCACGCACGCCGGGTGTGTCGCGCCGGTACCCCACCCCGGTTCACCAGAACAGGTGGGTGCGTTCGCCGGTGAGGTAGCGGCGGGCGGCGATGAACATCCGCAGGTACAGCTGGTCGACGGTGAGATAGCCGGGGACCAGGTCTTCCCGCCTCAGCGCGCCGTCCAGGAGTTGGCGGTGGCCGTCCTGGCCCTCGCGCACCAGATACCGGGCCGGAGCCTCGGTGGCCTCGGCGCCGGCCAGGGCGATGGCGTCGTCGAGGTCTACTTCGACGAGCCCGGAGACTTCGGCGTCGTCCAGCGGGATGTCGGCCATGTCGAGGTCGAGGGGCAGGAGATGCCAGTACTGGAATTCGTGCTCGACCCACCCGGGGGCCAGGGTGACGGCGGTCTGGCGGATCCCCAAGGGCTGAAGATCGGTGTAGGGAACCTCGAGGCCGAGTTCCTCACGCAACTCCCGAACGCCCTCGGAGACGCTCTCACCGGCGTGGTAATGGCCGCCGACGGTGAAGTCGGCGTAGTCGGGCCGGTCGAAGACGTAGCGGCCGGGGCTCTTCTTCTGCAGCAGCACGGTCGCTGCATCGGGGTTGAGGGCCAGACAGGAGAAAGTGCGGTGCCACAGGCCCATCTCGTGGGCGACCTTCTTGTCCTCGGCCCCCAGGTGTTCGTTGCGGTCGGTGTAGATGTCGATCAGCATGGGGCTGAGCTTCCCGGTCGCGGTGGTGTGGCCGTGCCGGCGGGGCAGGGAGCGGCGTAGCGGTGGAACCGGAAGCCAGTCAGGCGACGGAGGCCGCTTCGGAAAGCAGCGCCGCCCGGTTGTCCAGGATGAACTCCTTCAACGGAGCCGGCTTGAGGTCGAGCGCGGCGAGGCCGTCTCCACGCAGCGCGACCCGGTCGAGTTCGTAGCTACCGCGTGCCGGATCGCTGAATTCCGTCCCGGTGCGGGTGGATTCGTCCAAGGCCGACAGCCGGGCAACGAAGAAGTGGTGCACGACGTCCCCGTCTTCGCCGGCGTAGCTGAACAGGAACACGTGCGAGGCGACGGTCGCTGTCGCGCCCAGCTCTTCGGCGAGTTCGCGATGCAGGGCCGCCTCGACGGATTCGTCCGTTTCCTCAACGCCGCCGCCTGGGGTAGTCCAGTACGGCGGCTCGTTCGGTTTCGTCCGCTTGATCAGCAGCAGACGCCGCTGGTCGTCGATCAGAATGGCCCGCGCCGCACGCCGCTGCACGCTGCCGACCCTCTGCTCCGTCATTGCCGGATATATTACAGCGGCGCGTTGGCACATGAGGGTGTCCCATGGATACGGATATCGAAAGCGGCGGTCCTTTAACATCTCCCCGCCGGTCGCAGAGGCGCTCTGGGCCCACAGGTGACCATCGCGAGGTGGGGATATTGATTATTCGAGCGGGCGTGAACCCACCGGTGGCGATAGGCTTCGACCGCGGACGCCCTGACCGGGATAAGGCGAGTCTTCCCGGGTGGATTCAAGTGCATCTGATCGATATCCCCACCATCGCCCCGGTCATCGACGCGATCGAATCTGCTGGCCCGGGCCGACCGTGACGCCTATGTGGGCACCACGACCGACCGACACCTGTGCGAAGGACCCCACCGCCATGACAGATCAGCGGATGCTCACCGGCGACCGCCCCACCGGGAAACTGCACCTGGGCCACTACGTGGGCAGCATCGCCAACCGGGTCAAACTGCAGCACCAGTACGAGACCTGGCTCATCCTCGCTGATCTGCACATGCTCACCACCAAGAACGCCCGCAGCGACATCGACGAGATCTCGGGCAACGCCCGCCAGATGGTGCTGGACTCCCTGGCCGCCGGCATCGAACCCGAACGCGCGACGTTCTACCTGCAGTCGGCCATCCCCGAGATCGGCGAACTCAACACGCTCTTCCAGAACCTGATCACCGTCCCGCGGCTGGAGCGCATCCCCAGCCTGAAAGACATGGCCAGCGACGCCTCCAAAGAGGAAATGCCCTACGGGCTGCTCGGCTATCCCGTCCTGCAGGCCGCCGACATCCTCTGTGTTAAGGCCAACGTCGTTCCGGTCGGCAAGGACAACCACGCCCACGTCGAAGTGACCCGGGAGATCGCCCGGCGCTTCAACCACCTCTACGGCGAGACGTTCCCCGTGCCCGAACTCGTCACCAGCGAGGTCTCGACCCTGGTGGGCACCGACGGCCACGCCAAGGCCAGCAAGTCGCTGGGCAACGTCATCTACCTCGCCGACAGCGCCGAGGAGGTCCGCACGAAGGTCGCGGCCATGTACACCGACCCCAACCGGGTCCGGGCCGACGTCCCGGGCACCGTCGAGGGCAACCCGGTGTTCATCTACCACGACGCCTTCAACGACGACCCGGCCCAGGTCGCCGACCTGAAGGAGCGCTACCAGGCGGGCACGGTCGGCGACGTCGAGGTCAAGGACAAGCTCGCCGCCGCGATCAACCGGTTCCTCGACCCGATCCGCGAGCGCCGCGCCGCCTTCGAGGCCCAGCCCGGCCTCGTCGATCAGATCATCGTCGAGGGCACCGAGCGCACGCGCCGCGAAGTCCAACAGGTGGTGTTCGAGGTGCGCAAGGCCATGGGGCTGGCCGGGGCCTACAACCAGCTGCGCCGCAAGGCCGAGCGGGCCCAGAAGAAACCTGCGACTCAGACCTGACCGGCCGCGTCTTCACGGATCTCCGCTTCCGCAGCTCACGCGTGGCGACGGATGACGGCACCGGGACCGCCGATAGCCACTAAAGAAGCCTGTCCTGCCGCAGGGAGGAGACTGTGGCCGATAGGGGCCGATGCGCCGAGTACGTCGGCGATAACGTCGGTGAACCACCGCGTTGCCCGTCAACGTAGAGGGGCAGCTATCCATACCGCTGGAGGAGTACCAATCCGATGCATGATGCCCGCGCGCTGATCGACATGGGTGAAGACACCGTCCAGAAACTCGCCCGCCGCGGCTACAAGCTGGACCTGTCTGCATTGGAGAGCCTCCAGTCCCGCCGCAACCACAGCATCCACACCGCCGACGAACTGCGCGCCGAATCCAAACAGGTCGCCAAGCAGGTCGGCGAGACCGCCCGTTCGGGCGGCGATGCCGACGAGCTCAAGGAGCGCGCCCGCAGGCTCAAGGAGGAGATCCGGGATCTAGAGACCGCCCAGGAAGACCTCGACCGCGAACTGCGCGATTTCCTGCTCCAGATCCCCAACATCCCGCTGGATGCGGCCCCCGAGGGCGACTCCGAAGACTTCGCCGTCGAACTGCGCAAGGTCGGCACCCCACCGGCCTTCGACTTCGCAGCGAAGGATCACGTCGATCTCGGCGAGGCCATGGGCATCCTCGACTTCGCCCGGGCCACCAAGCTCTCCGGCCCCCGCTTCAGCGTCGCCCGCGGTATCGGCGCCGCGCTGGAACGCGCCCTGGCCACGCTGTTCCTGGACATCCACACTCGCCGCCACGACTACACCGAATACAGCGTCCCCTATTTGGTCACGGCGCAGACCATGACCGGCACGGGCCAGCTGCCCAAATTCGAAGAGGACCTGTTCAAGACCGGTGTCGCCGAGCGGGACCTCTACCTGGTCCCCACCGCCGAGGTGCCGCTGACCAACCTGTTCGCCGAAGAGATCATCGCGCCTAAGGACCTGCCGCTGGCCCTGACCGCCCACACCCCCTGCTTCCGCTCCGAAGCCGGCTCATACGGCCGCGACACCCGCGGCATCCTGCGCCAGCACCAGTTCTCCAAGGTCGAGATGGTGCGCATCTGCGCGGCCGAGGAATCCCAGACGGAGATGGCGCTCATGGTCGGCCACGCCGAGGCCTGCCTGAAGGAGCTGGGCCTGGCCTACCGGGTGGTTGAGCTGGCCGCCGGCGACATGGGTTTCTCCGCCCAGCTCACCCACGACGTCGAGGTGTGGCTGCCCAGCCAGGGCACCTACCGCGAGATCTCCTCGGTCTCCGACTGCGGCACCTTCCAGGCCCGCCGCGCCGGCATCCGCACCCGCGGCGCCGACGGCAAAACCACCCCGGTGGCCACCCTGAACGGCTCCGGGCTGCCCATCGGCCGCACCCTCGCTGCCCTGTTGGAGCAGAACCAGCAGGCCGACGGCTCGGTGGCACTGCCCGAGGCACTCGTCCCCTATCTCGGATTCCGCCGCATCGCGGCGGATGGCGCCCCCCAGGAGTAGCCACGTGCTCGTCGGCGTCTGCGACTTCCCCGGCACCTACGCCTTCCCGCCCCACGGCGCCGACGAGCACCTGGTGGGCCGAGCGGTTCGCGCGGGGGCAAACCCTCGTACGCGTGTGTCCGGCTCATTGTCGTCGAATGCGGTGGCCGACCGTCGCGGGCGCGAAAGACCCGAGTGACACCTGTGTTCCACGGCCACCGAGAGGTATCGGGGCCGTAGGCCATGTGTCAGCCTCCGGGCGGCTGGCCTATGGATGGACACGTTCGTAGAGAAGCTCCTCCACCTGCCACATCTCACGCTCCACGGCCTCGGTGAGGTTGGCGTCGTCGAAGAAGACGCCGAACTCGACGTTGTTGTGTTCGGCGCTCCACGAGAGGTTCGCGCTGGTGACGAGCAGGAACCGGTGATCGACCGCGAGGAACTTGGCGTGGTTGCGGACATAGCCGCCGTCGAACTCCGTGGTGCGCAGCACCGTGCCAGGGTTCAAATGGGCCGCGACTTCGTTCGTGGTCGGAGACCAACGGTTCGGCGCCTGATCGGCCGCACGAGCATCGAGGTAGACCCGCACCGTGACCTCCGGTCGGCGTGCGGCGTCTCGTAGCGCGCCCCACAGGCCGGAGGACCGTTGGAAGTTGTAGGTCGAGCAGGTGACAGAGCGTCGGGCCCCTTCCACCATGTGCACCACGGACCTGGTCAACGGGCCGCTCTTGGCCAGGTGACCGGGCATAGTCCAGATCGGGTTCGCGGCCGTGGGGGCAGCGCGGGCGCCTTCCACCGCGCGCAGTACCGCCACGGCCGATCGCCGATCCGCCGGTCCGAAGCCGGCGGGGGCCAGTAGGGCTCGCACCTCGGCCCGGCGTCCCCCGGACAGAGCGCGCAGCGCCGCGGTCAGGGTCTGGCCGTCGTCCAAGCGGTCGGCCAGCGCGCGGGCCTCGGTTCCCGACAGCAGCGTCCCGAGCTGGTGCGCTGCCGCGGGGTCGAGAGAGGGGAAGGGCTCGTGGGTGGGGCTATTCGGGGGATGGGAAGAAGCCAAGGTCGCTCCCGGGCAGGTTGATCAGGAATCTCCGATCGAGGAAGCGATTGGCGCGCTCGCACGAGGTCTCCGAGGCCATCGCGCAGCAGTGGCAGGCGGCGCCGTGCAAGAAGTCCTCCGGGTCCTGCGGCGTGCGCATGGCGCAGATCGGGTCGGAGGGGCAGCGGGTCGCACGTCGCAGGGCGGCGTTGAGCACCCGCTCCAGGCGGTCGGGCTCACTGAGCTGCACCAGCCCGCCGAGGGTGCCGTCGCTGTCGGAGGCGGTGGTGCACACCAGAAGCCCTGCCGCCGGGTCGCGTCCCTCGTCCTCTGGCCAGGCATAGATCCGCTCGCTGAGACTGGCGGCGTTGTACCCGCAGGTCATGGCCATCTCTCGGATCAGCACGTGAGCCAGGGTGTGCACCAGCCAGTAGCGCGGCGCTTTCAGCCGGGTCTCGGGATCCACGCGCGCGGCGGTCTCGGAGAATCGGCGGTAGAAGTTGCGGGTGTGGGACTTGCGGTGGGCCCGCCACAGCTTCGAGTCGCGGACACGCTCCTCCCACGCGGCCACGGTCGGCTCGTCGAGCTTGAGGAAGATGCCTTCGCCGCGGTCCTCGGTGGCCACGGTCCATTCCGGGCGGGTGCGAGTCAGCGGGACCAGTCGCTGGGGCAGGTCTCCCACCCGGTCCATGTCGTCGATGCGGGTGAATCCGAGGAGCGCGTTGACCTTGCGCAGGGATTCCACGGCCAGCACCTGGGAGATGGAGGCAGGCAGGTCCTCTCCCCGTTCGCGCGGGGACAGCACCAGGCCGCTGGCGTCGTCGGTGTGGTGTTGGCCGATCGGTTCGTACTGCAGATAGCGCCATTCCGGCACGAGCAGGTCCACCGGGTCCCACTCCCGGATGCGCTTCTCCTGGTCCTCGGCGGAGGTCTCGGGCTGCAGCGCCGCATCGACACTCTCGCGCAGCTCCTCATCCGAGAGTTCGTCGACGTCGAAGGCGATTCCCTGCTTGCCCCGCAGCACATCGCGCAGGATCTCGGGGTCGTCCCGATACTTGGCGAGGCGCTCGCCGAGGACGCGCCGGATCTGGTCGGCGCGATCACCGGCCCGTTCTTCCGCGGATTCGGGCATGACGATCACCGACTGGGTCGCCGGAAACCACAGGTTGGAGGCGCCGATGAGCATCAGATACGTCTGGGCCCGGCAGCCGCCCGGATCGAACGCATCCAGGTGCGGGTGCCGCCCCCGACACCGCGGCAGCTTGGTGCGCCCCACCTCGCCCTGGGCCTCGTTCATCGGGCGCCGCAGCCCACAAGAGGCACACTCGACGGTCGCAGCGGCGACCCACCCGGACGTGTGATCCACCATCTTCAGGGCCGGGAACTCCGCCTCGGAGCATGACCGACCGCGGTGCACCCACACCTCGTAGGGGAACTCGTCGACGTGTCCGTCGGGGCAAGCCAGCAGGTAGCGCGCGGGCACTGCGCTGCGCCGGGCGGCCCTGGCGGAGCGGCTCCTCTTTCCGCCGCGGGCGGTCGTGGCGCGACGCCCCGGGCACTTCTCGTGTTCGAAGGTGGCCAGGTCGGTGCGGTAAGGGTGAGTGTTGCGGTACTGGAACTGCGCGAGGCCGCCGAGCATGTCGCAGCCGGTACAGCGCAGCCACTGTGGGAAGACCCGGGCCGGCACGCCCAGGTCGCTGCCCTCCACCGACAGGCTGGCCTTCTTCGGTTGCCACGGGAACGGCCGCAACTGAACGTCGGGCGAGCGCAGCAACATCCGCACCGCGTCGCGCAACCGGGGCGCGTGGATCTCGGGGATGCCGTCGCGGCGGCGCCAGATCCGGTCCCACTCGTCCAGGCCGCAGGGCATGACGGTGAATTGCGGCAGATCCATGATCGCGCCGGGACCGTAGGTGTAGAGCAGCGACGACGGCCGCCCCGAGCCCACCTTGGCCCGGTTGTGCTTGGTGCCCTGCTTGGCCTCTTCCTCGATGTCGCCGAGCGGGTCCACCTGCTGGGAGGCGTCGTAGGCGAACCGGAGGGGCGGGGTCGGTTCTGCGGTCACGATTCCTCCTCGGCCTCGGGCAGCTCCCACTGTGGTGTTCCCGGCGGCTCACGGTAGACGAGGCGTTCGGCGATCGGGCTCACCAGCAGGTTGATCTCCGGCTGCACCTCGCGCATGGAGTTGGCCACCGTGAACGGAGGCGCGTCCCGACTTCCGGCCGCGGCGCGGGCGTTTTCGGCGCTGATCATCAGCGGCCCGTATCGGGACTCGTCGGGAAGTCGCTCATAGACCAGCGTCTTGCGCAGTCCGGCAAGGTCGCCGCGTCGCTTGATCCACTGGTCCAGGCGGTTATGCAGGCGCTGACGGGCGCGCTGGGCGGTGTGCTCGGCGCGATCGGCCGGTGCGGCCCGGGCGATCCGGTGCACCAGGGTGTCGATCAACTCGGCTGCGAACTCCCGTTCGGTCTCGATGCGTCCGGCGCCGTCTTCCGGCGATAGTCCTGCGGGCTGCTCGGCCTGCAGGACCCGAGCTGCGCTGACCAGAACCCCGTCCAGGCCGCGCTCCATCGCGGTCTCGGAGAACGGGGTCACCGACAGGGCCTCGACGCGGGCGTAGAAGGTCTCGTGGTAGTGGCGGAATTGCTCGAAATGCGCCAGATCGCGGGGGCGAGCCCAGTTGCCGAGGGTGACCACCAGGCCGGGACGCTCGCCGTCGCGGCCGACGCGCGAGGTGGCCTGGATGTATTCAGCGGTGTTCTTGGGTTGGCCCACCACCAGCATCAGCCCGAGCCGGCTGACGTCCACCCCCACCTGGAGCATGGAGGTCGCAAGGATCGCATCGAAGGGATTGTCCTGCCGACCTCGTGTGCGGGACTGCGGTCGCCCGGCATCCGCAGCTTGGGCGCGATCCCTTTTCGCGGCGGTGGAATCGATCGCCGGGTCGAACCGCACCGCCATGTGGTCCAGGGTGGCGGTGATGTCGGAGTTGGACACTCGCGAGGTCAGTTCGGCGGTGTGCAGGGCGCCGAAGTCGGTGCCGGTGCGGCGTGGCAGCTTCGACCAGGGCCGTCCCTTGGCGAGCGTGGTCTGCACGTCATCGCCGAGGAATCGGGCCATGCCGGCCAACTCTCGGGTGGCGCTGAAATAGCCCACGAGGGACATGTACGGGTCGGCGGCCACCCCGGAGGAATCCAGGAGCAGCTGGCCGGAGGCCATGAGGACTTCGGCGATCCGGATCTCAGCGGTGGTCAGCCGCACGCCGGTGGTGCTGATACCGACGTAGCGGCGGCCGGGCGACTGCGCAGAGACCGGGACCTCCTTGGCGAAGAAGGTGCGCCCGGCATCCAGCACTTGGGGCGGGAAGATGGTGAGGTCTCGCCCGTAGAGGGACCGCACCTGTTCGGCGGCGTTGCGCGCGGTCGCGGTGGAGGCCACCAGGAGCGGTCGCACCGGTCGGCCATCGGGGGCACGCCAGGAGCACAGGACGTCGATCGCGGCCTCGAACAACCCAACCGTGGTGCCCAGGGCTCCGGTGATCAGGTGCAGTTCGTCCTGGATGATCAAGTCCGGCGGGCGCAGCCGCGGACTGGAATGAACGGCCGCGGCGGGCATCCCGTTTTTCGCCGGATGCTTGCTGCCGTCCTGCACAGCGCAGTGCCGGTAGTCGGGGTGCACGTAGCCGTGTCGATCGCAGCGTTGGGACACGCGGCCGAACAGGGCGGCGGCCTCCCCCTCGCGGGCCAGGCGGGCGAACTTGTCTACAGTCGCGATGACGAACGCCGGGGCGAGCCGGTAGATCTCCTCGTCCACGGCGAGCACGGGCAGACCCTCGCCGGCGGACCCGCCTTCGGAGAAGGGGCATTCGGCCAACTCGTCGCCGCAGAAGACCCGCACACGACGTAGGGCGTCATCGCCGCGCACGTTGCTTCCGGTGATCGGGGTGCCGCACCACGGGCAGCGCTTGAACTGCAGCACGGTCAGCCGGTGGCCGCGCCCTTGGTTGGCTTTGGCCAACTGCTCGTGGGCTTCTTCGTAACGCTTCGGGCTGACGTCGGTGCCCACCCACAGCCCGATCCGGAACGGCTCGGTCCCCCAGGTCGCCGGGTCCTTGGCGCGTTCCAGTTCCGCGGCGCACACCAGCGCGGTGGCGCGCTGGAACTGCTGGGAGGTCAACAGCCGCAGTGTGTAGCGCATCAGCACCGCGACACCCGCGCCACCGTCGAGCGGCCCATCCGGGCTGGCCAGCACACCCTGGCGTCGGCGCACCGCGAAGGCGTAAGCGGCGAGCCCCAGGTAGGCCTCGGTCTTGCCGCCGCCGGTGGGGAAGAACAGCGACTGCGCCTTGGCCAGGTCGCCGGAACGCTGCGGCGCGGCGGGATCGGTGAGCATCGGCAGCTGCATGAGGATGAAGGCGAGCTGGAAGGTGCGCCACGAATGGGCGCGGCTCCCCTTGTCGTCCAGCACGATGGTACGGGCGCGTCCGGCGTCCACCTGCGGGTTCTGGGCGCGATACTCCGCGACCTGGGTCTGGATACGCTGGTCGGCCATCACCCGGTTCATGAACCGGAAGCAGCGCAGCGCCTCCTCGTCGGCCAGCAGATGCTCCAGCCCTTCGGCGAGCTGGTGCTGTACCCGGCGCGCCTCGGTGACCGCGTCTTCGGCTTCCGAACGCAGGTGCTCCGGCAGTTCCGCGGCTCGGAGCTGCTCGCCGTCCAGCCAATCGCGGTAGCCGTGCACGATCGGCTCCAACCCCGCCTCCAGCTGACCGCGATCGGCATCGGCGAGCCGGATCATATCGAGCAGAGCGGCGTCGATCTCCTCCGCGGCGGTCTGCGGAGTCTCACAGGTCGGCAGCCAGGTGGTCCACACACGGCGGGCCCGGCGGGTGCCCTCGGCCTCTTCCCAGTCCACCGAGCAGGTGCGTCCGATGGCGAACTCCAGCGTGTCCCGGTACTGCAGATTCAATCGCCGGAGCTCGTCGTCACTCTCCTCCTGGGGATCGGTGACCACATCGGTGACCGGGAGGAAGGCCGCATCGTACTCGGCCTCGACTGCCACCTCGGTCTGATAAAGCCAGGCCTCTACCGGGATCTTTCGCGGGGTTTCCCGGTCGTTGCACAACGCCACCTCGATCAGCCGGCGCCCGCGCGGCTCGTCGTCGTGGCGGTCCACCCGCAGCACCACCTCGTCCTTGAGCGGAAACGCGGCAGTGCTACCGGGCACAAGGTCGGCGATCGGGACCGTGACCGCGGCCTCGACCGGGGTGCGCTGGTAGCGACGCTTGCGGGATGCGGCACTGTGCTCGCCGTCGTCCTCCACACGCTGGTAGACACCCCACGAGGCGGTTACGGTCACGGCGTCCAGGTCAAAGGGAATCTGGAAACGCAATCCCATGGACGCCGGGATCATAAGGCCGCGTTGCTGAGGCTGGTCCTCGGCGGCCGCACCGTCGCTGTCGCCGTCGGGCTCGGCGCTGCTGTCCTCAACGGGCGCCACCGGCACGCCGCGGCCGCTCTCGGCCGCGGTCGCATCGCCGATGTCAGCGCCGGGGCCGATTTCCGCCGAGTCGGGTGGGGCGTCGGCCGCTTCGCCGTCCTGCGGATCTTCCGCACTGTGGGCCAACCGGACCGGGGCGATACGGCCGATCATGTAAGCGGCGTCCGGCGCCCCCTCCAGCACCTCGTGTGACCCTCCGGCCGGGCCGAGCAGTTCGCGCCCCAGGATGTCGGCCAGGTTCTCCCGCGCGGTCCAGGATCGGTCGTCGGGTTCGTAAGTGAGCCGGTAGGGCTCGCGGCCGCCAGGGCTGGAGTTGGGGGCGTCTCCCGGGTTGCGAGGGGGTTGGGGGGCAGGCGTGGTCATGCGCCCTCGCCTTCGTTGTCGGCACTGTCTTCGGCGTCGTCCGGGGGCGGCGGAGCCTCTCCCTGGGCGGCGGCTCGGCGGTGGTTCTCCTCCAACAGCCGATCCAGGATTTCAACCCGGGCCTCGGGGCCAACCGTCCAGCGCAGCATGCGTCGGTAGGTGTGGAAACCGTGCTCCAGCGGCACATCGTCCCACCCGTAGGCGACCATCACCGCTTCGTCCAATTCTTTATGGATTTGCCGCAGCCATGATACATCCGCATCGGCGGAACCTTCTACATCCGGATCATTGACGAGATTATAAATCTGCGTCAACCCAAGCCCACGGCGCAACATGATTTCTCGGCGATCGAAATCTAGAGTCGCCCCAATTGTATCAAGAAAATCGTATGGTTTTGGCCGAGGGAACGTCAAAAACACATCAGAGGGTGAATAGTTAATGTCAGTACGCATTGTTGATCCATATTTCACCGCCCAAATTTGATGCAAGCTTGACGACAATACGGCCTGATCCGAAAAAGAATCCGTCGCAAATACACCAAGCTTATGACTGAACACTTGACCGGTCGGAACCCGCGCTGGCATCACCGTCTTACTAACGAGAGCAATGGCGAGCACCTCATCCATTCCAGAGATCGCTTTGCGCATAGCCCTCCCTGCCCTATAAAAGAGCCACCAAGGTGCCGTCCGGGCAGCTTTTGTCCTAGTCGCCCGATCGGCTTTAACTCGGTTGAGAACACGCTCATAAGGAAGACTGTACTGTCGCGCTTCAGCCTCACTGCGCTCGTTGAAGTCAATAACCCATCTCGGTGCTGACTGATCTGGCCGAGAGTTAATATCTTCGCCGTTTAGATAGGGAAAGAGAACGTCCGAGTTCGCGAAATCCGCAACTATCCAGGATTGAGCCTCTTCAAAATCAACAATAAACCCTTTACCAAGAACAACAGATCCCTGGAATGCGATATTCGCGTTCTCTGTCAGTCGTGCAGGATCACCTTCCACCCGACCAGCGGGTTCCAGCAAGCTGGAGATGCGCTTCACGGCCAGGTCATCAGCCACACGGAGCGCTTCCGGGGCGATGGAACGGCGGGTGCCCCAGACTGCGGCGAACTCCAAGTTCGCTGCAGCAGCTGGCCAGGACTGGCTCTGGATCGCGCGAGTAATGGTGAAACCCTTATCCACCATTTGAGCGAGTCCGACTTCACGAGTGTCTCCCTGAGCAACAGTATTGGTTGCGATCAGGCCAAGGGTGCCCCATTCGGTCAGCAAGGACATAGACCGCAGAAGGCAGTAGCCCACGAGGTCCGCACGTCCGCGCCGCCCGTTCGCCAGAATGTGAACGAACCAGTCTCGCATATTGGTGCCCAGGGCCGCAGTGAGCTTTTGCCCTCCCAAGAACGGCGGATTTCCGACTACTGCGTCGAAACCACCGCGTTCGATCACGTCTGGCACGGCCAAAAACCAGTGCAGCGGCTTCCAGCGCTCATAGTCGGTTTCCACTGTGGGGCTCAGCCCAGCCGAAAGGAGCTCTTCCAGTAGCGCTCGGTTCGGTTGCTCATGTTCGGCAGGGTAAGCGCGGGCGGCAGCGAGGCGCAGGTTCTCATAGGCTTCGTTGAGCTTCTTGCCAGGCTTTCCACCGTGGCGGAGCCCGACGGCTACTACTCCGTCGGCGAGCTCAGCGAGCTGGCCAGTGAGCTCTTGGTACTCCCGCCACTGACGACGCTTGGTGGCGGCCGAACGCTGAGGGTCATCGTCACTGACTTCGCTAGCCAGGCTTCTCCGCAACGCTGCGGCGCGCCGAAGCACTCCGTCGACGTCGAGCTGCTCTACGCTGCGCTGGTCGGTCCCCATCTCGAACAGCCGGCCCTGGTCAGCTTGGGCCGGCTCAATGTGCAGGGCCTTGAGCTGGCTGGCGTCCGTGAGTCCCAGCAGGGAGTTGCCGTGCAAGACCTTGTCGTCAACGAAGGAAAACGGCAGCTTGGGATCAAGCGAGACCAGCCACAGCGAGAGCTTGCACATCTCCACGGCCATGCTGTTGATGTCGGCACCGTAGAGACACGTGGCCACCACCTTGCGGAGGGCACGCACGTACAGCTCGTGTGCGCTGCCCGCAGCCACCCTTTCGTCGCGCCACGCTTCCACCAGTCGGCCCGCCAAGTAGCGGGCGGCGGCTACGAGGAACGCACCGGAACCGCACGCGATGTCGGCGACCTTGAGGTCCAGGATCTGCTCAGAGGACAGCAGTCGCCAGGCGGACTCGTGGGAGGTGTCGTGCGGGCCGGGGCGGTAGACCAGTGGCTCTAGGGCGTGCCGCACCACCTTCTCGGCCAAGGGACGCGGGGTGTAGTGCGCACCTGCGGTGGCACGGGAGGGGGTCTCCGCCACTAGGACGCCACCGGGGTGCACGACGAACGGACGGTTGCGCAAGTCGCGGCGGATGATGCCGACAAACGGCCTCAGCCGCTCGCGCAGCGCCGCATCCTGGGTGACATCGCGTAGTGCCCGCTCTGCATCCTCGGGCTCGGAGCTCAGCGCCTTGTCCAACGCCACTTTGGTGCTCGGCTTGGCGGCTGGCTGGTTGTCCTTGACCCAGGCCAGGATGGCGCTCGCCAGTCCGGTGCTGCCGGTGTGTCCGGAAGCGAGCTGTCGGAGCTGTGAAAGCGGCATCTCCGGCTCCTCACCGGAAGCCCCGATCAGCCCAACGACGACCTCGTCGGTTTCTTTAGTAGTGTGACCAAGAAGCCCTTCGTAGATGTAACCGATCTGTTCCACGTCGATGTCGCGGAACGAGATCCGCCGCGCCGGCTCTCCGCGCAGCTTGGCCATCTGTACCGAGCGCAGCACCTCCAGCATCACCCGGTCACTGACCGCGATGGACAGGGCGCCGGCCTCGCTGCGGGCGGTGAGAAACGGGAAGCGTTTCGGGTCGAACAGCGAGCCGCCGTAGGAGGGCAGCCGCAGGTCCTCGAATGACGCTCCCCGGTACAGCGCCTCGGACGTGGCCAGCAGCCGGTGCCAGGTCAGGCGGGTGGAATCCAGCGCCTGTGAGCCTTCCTCGTGCTCCCGCCGGTCCAGCTCGTCCAGGCGTCCGGCCATGCCGTAGCCCCGAGAGAAGAGCTCGTTTTCGGGGAGCAGGCCGCGTTCCTCTGCGAACAGCAGGAACACCACGCGCATCATCACCGTCACCGCGGCGTCATAGACCTCGGCCCGGTCGTCGGGCAGCGGGTCGGGCTCGCCGCGTTCCACCGTGGCCAACGCGCCCTCCGACAGTGCCTGCACGAGCAGCTCCACCGCGCGGCGCACCTGCACACCGAGGGCTTCGGTGATCTCTTCGGCGGCAGCGACCGATTCTCGGAAAAGCGCTGGCAGTCGGTCTTCCGGCCTGCCCCCGACCAGGCGTTTGCGCTGCAGCAGTTCCAGGAAGGCGTTGCGGGTCTGCGGTTCCTCGATCCAGGTCTGGGCATCGACGATCCCGGAGGCGACCATGGTCTGCTCCTGGGCGCTGACCAGGCCCCACCAGCGGCCGTCGGTGACGACCCCGATCGAGGCCGGTCCGCGTCGCAGCAGTTCTTCCATGCGGTCGATGGGGCTGGCTGCCCATCCGTCCTCCAGCGGATTGCGCAGCGAATCCACCGGATCGACCACGAGCACCAGAGCGCCGACCGTATCGCCGTGCACCAGCGCCCCGGTCGGGCGGACGGTGACCGCGTGGTTGGGCGAGGTGGCGGTAGTGGCAAGCGCGGGAGTGTCGGGGGCGGTCGTGTACCCCTCGCCCCAGCCGATGACATCGCCGAGCACCACTTCGATCCAGGTGTCGCGCTCGGCGCGGTAGACGTCGAGGGCGGCTTCGTGGTCGGACTGCCCGCGGGCGCTGTCCCAGTGCTCCCATGCCTTTTCGAAGGTGGGTTTGGCATCCTTCAGCTGTGCCAGAGCGTCGGATCCGGGGGCGGGCATGCCGTGGGGCCAGACCCGCTTCAGTGCGGGTACCGACAGGAACGGCCCGTCGGTGTCCACCAGCTCGAGCCAGGCGCGGTGCAGCTCTCGAGCGTCGGGGGCGCGGTAGCGGCGGCTCATGATTCCAGCGCTTCCTTGCGTGCGTCGTCCGGGGTGAGGGCGAAGACCACGGCGGCGGCCGAGACGTAGGGGCGGATGTCGGTGTAGCGCTCCTGGATCGCGGCGGTCTCGCGCTGTTCCTCCCGCTCCAGGTTCGCCAGCCGGTCTTCCATTGCCCGCAGGTCGCGACGCCGCTGGTGCTGCTGGTCGTCGGGGAAGAGCGTCTCGTCTTCGACGCGGATTTCGCGTTCGAGCCGCTCGTGGGATTCGTTCAGGTTGCGGCGGAAGGCGGCGAAGATGTCGCGGACGCGGTCGGTGTCGTCTTGCCGGCGGGCCTGCAGGGCCTCGGTCACCTTCTCTTGACGGGTCTGGGCCTTGCGCTCCATCGCCGCCAGCAGCCGTGGCCGCAATCGCGAGTCCGGGGAGCTCCACATCCGAGCCAACGCGGCGCGCAGGTCGGGATCGGCCACGGCCAGGTCCTGGGCGTCCAGGGCTTGCTCCAGCACGGCTTCGGCCTTGGCCTCGGCCAGGGCTTGGCCGCGCATCCGGATGCCGGTGAGGAACACTTCCTCGTGCAGGCGCAGCCCGCCGCGGCCCACCAGCACCAGGCGGGAGGCCGCGGCCACGCACGACTGCGGAAGGTCTTCGACTACGACGGCGGTGACGCGGTGCACCGGGGAGTCGGAGCTGAACAGCGCGCTGCGAAGGGTGCGTGCCGCCTTCTGCATCAGGGCGTGGCCGAGGTGGAGGTGGACGAGGTCGTCGCGCCCCTCCGCGGCGTGGTCGTCGAAGGTGACCGGGCGCCACACGTCCGGTCGCAGCCGGGTGTCCAGCCCTTGCAGAGCGGGCTGCCACGCCGGTCCTACAGCGGGGATGCGGAAGACCGGGGCATCGGTGCGCTCGTCGCCGATCTCTTGCAGCGGCGGCTGGGCGGTCAGCTGCAGGGCAGTGTCGACCACCCGACGCGCGTTGTCGGGGGTCAAGTGCATCTGGGCCTTGCGGTCTTCGTAGGTGCGCGACAGCTCGGTCAGGCGCCGGTTGAGTTCCCGACCGCCGGCCAAAGCGCGGGTGATGATCGTTTCTCCGCTTTCCGCGGCATCGGGGCGAGAGCGCCCTGCCGAGCGGGCCGGGCTGAAGTGCTGCTGCACCTCCTGATCGATCACCTGGTTCACCGAGCCGAGGTCCTGGGCCACCGAACCCACCTTTTCGGCGATTCGGCGCAGGAAGTCCAGGTCCGCCGCGTAGGTCTGCGAGTCGGAGTCCGGGGCGAAGTGGTAGATCTGCGGGGTGTGGCGCTGGCCGTAGCGGTCGATACGCCCGATGCGCTGTTCCAGGCGCGAGGGGTTGAAGGGGACGTCGTAGTTCACCAGCCGGTAGCAATGCGTCTGCAGATCGATGCCCTCCCCGGCCGAGTCGGTGGCCACCAGCACCCGTACACGATCATCAGCCGGCTCCTCGGCCGGGTCGCGGGTGAACCGTGCTCGGATGTCCTCGCGCTCCTCCAAGGGAGTGGAGCCCTGGATGGTCGCCAGCACGTCGCGATAGCCGCGCTGTGCGAGCACCCCTGCGATCCAGTCGAGGGTCTGGGCGTACTCGGTGAACACCACCACGCGCTCGTTCGTCCACGTGGTGTTGTCCGGACGGCAGACCGCGTCGAGAAACCCGATCAACGCCTGCAACCGGCTGTCCGGGCGGTGCTCGAACCCGCGGCCCCACTGCACCAGTGCCCGCACGTCGGCCGGGGCTGCGGCGCCAAGCGGATGGTCCTTCTTGCTTTGGCGCAGGGCGGTGAATTCGGGGTGCTCGTCGCGGCCTTCCTCTTCGTCGGACTGCTCGCTCCCCATGACTTCCTGGTAGTAGCCGTCCGGGTCCTCTTCGGCCGTATGGGGCAGCCGGCCGGTGGCGGCGGACTGCTCGTAGAGCTCCAGGGTGCCGGCGAAGGACCACGGGCTGGACAGGAACCGCTTCTTGAGCAGCATTCCCACCAGGTCTCCCGAGCCCTGTGCGCGGGTGCGGGCGCCGGCGTCCAGCACTTGCTGCAGCAGGGCGAAGTGCCGCTGCTCGTCCTCGCCGGGGGTGAAGGGGATGGCCTTGAGCTCGCGAGTGGGGAACTCCTCGTCGGGGACCTGGGACTTGAGACGGCGCACCGCCACCTCGTTCAGCGCGCGTTCGTCCAGGAGCGCGCCCCGGCTGAACCGGCGGTCGTCGATCATCTCCATCAGCGCGGTGAAGGACTCGGAGTATCCGTTGTGCGGGGTTGCGCTGAGGAACAGGCGGTGTTCGCACTTCTCCGCCAGAGCACGCGTGGCCAGGGTGCGCTTGCTGTCCACCGCATAGCCGCGGCGCCCGCCCGCCGCGGAAGGGCTGGACGGTGCGACGTGGTGAGCCTCGTCCACGATCAGCAGGTCGAAGGCGAACCGTCGCGCGGTGTTTGCGTCTCGGACGTCGGCGTAGACCTCGCGCAACAGGCGCTGCGCGCGCAGGGTGGGCAGCCACGCCATACTCACGATCACCCGGGGGTAGAGCCGGAACGGGTTGGCGTTGAGGCCGTGGGTGCGCCGGAGTTGGGCCATGAATTCGCTGTCCACCAGCTGGAACTCCAGGCCGAACTTCTCGCGCATCTCGTCGCGCCACTTCAGCCGAAGGCTCGGGGGGCACACGATCACCACCGAGCGGGCGCGGTGGCGCAGCAGTAGCTCCTGGGCGACCAGGCCGGCCTCGATGGTCTTGCCCAGGCCCACGTCGTCTGCGAGTAGGAGGTTGGTGCGGGCGGAGCCGAGCGCGCGCCGCAAGGGCTCGAGTTGGTAGGGCTTGATGTCGGCGCCGCTGCGGAACGGGGCCTGGTAGGAGTCGGTGTCGGCGGAGGTGACCGCGCCCCAGCGCACCGCGTCGACGAACGCCGCCAACGTGTTGGGGTCGTCGAAACCGTCGGCGGTGATGGACTCGGGCAGCCCTTGGTCGGGGGCGAGGGTGTGGCCGACCTCCAACTCCCATACCACCGACAGTTCCTCGCCGAGGCGGTCCTCCTCCAGCGACTGCAGGGCCACGACGTGAGTGAGGCCCGGCACGCCCTCGTCGGCGGGGCTGCGGGGCAGGCCCTGTCGGCGGACCTCGGCCACGGCCCAGGTCGAGCCGCGCACGTTGACCACCTGACCCGGCTCGGGGACTTCCGGCATGGCGGGAACCCCCGTACCGCTGTCATCCACCGCGGTCTCTTGCGACGCGACTGCCATCTCGATCCGACCCTTTCACGCGCACACTGCGGACCGTCTTCTCAGGCCCTGACGGCGATGTGGGTCCAACCCTAGGGGAGCGACCGAGGTCGGGGAGCTATGTGGAGGACGGGATATGAGGGCGCTGTGCACGCCCCGGCGGAGACCGGGCTGCCATGCCAACGTGGCCCGTCGGTTGCCATCGGGCTGAATGAGGACGTTGCACGGCTGAAGGCCACAGTCCATGCCACCGGACGTCTGTTCGGCGCGCAGCAGCGGCGCAAGCCGTCTGGAGTCGCGGCCTGTTCCAGCCAATCGCCGTCTTGAACGCCGGAGGCATGTGATGATCGGCGCTAACGGCATTCGCCCCGAACCGATCCGTTGTGCTGCTGCTTCACGTCCCGGTTTCGGACCACGTGCTGATGATGTAGCGGGCCAACATCGAGGGCGTCGACGGACAACTGGGTGTCCCTGGTGGCCACCTTGCGCGAGGTCGCCGAAGAGGTGGGCGTGGACGTCGAGCCGAGCGATCTGGAGTACGGCCACGTCGCCCACCACCGAAACGCTCAAGGCGAGACCCGCATCGGGTTCCTCTTCACCGCACGCCAGTAGGCGGGCGAGCCGGCCAACAATGAACCCGACCGGTGCGCGGGCCTGCGCTGGGTCGAGCCCGACTCGCCGCCCCCGCCACGATCCCCTACACCGCTGACATCATCCGCCTCACACAAGTCGGCGAGCCCTTCTCCGTCCACGGGTGGTGACCAGCGGGGCTTCCCTAGAGCCGCTCGGGGGTGGCGATGCCGAGCAGGTTCATCCCGGTGCGCAGGGTCTGGCCGGTGAGTTCGCAGAGCATGAGTCGGTTGCCGATGATCTCGGCGCTGGGTGCTTTGAGGACCGGGCACTGCTCGTAGAAGGTGGTGAAGGCCGACGCCAGGGCGAAGAGGTAGGAGCACAGGCGGTGCGGCTCGTAGGTGGCGACGACGTCCCGCAGTGCGGCCCCGAACTCGTCGAGGAGCAGGCCGAGATCGCGTTCGGCCGCCTCCAACGGCAGGTCGGGGCCGGCCTGCGGGCTTTGGTCGGCTTTGCGCAGGATCGAGCGGATCCGTGCGTAGGCGTATTGGAGGTAGACGCCGGTGTTGCCGTTGAGCGAGACCATGCGGTCGACGTCGAAGATGTAGTCGCGTGTGCGCGAGGTCGACAGGTCGGCGTATTTGACGGCTCCGATGCCGACCTGGCGGGCGCGTTCTTCGAGTTCGTCCTGCGGCATGTGGGGGTTCTTCTCGGTCACGACCGTTCGGGCGCGGTCGACGGCTTCCTGTAGCAGCTCCATGAGGCGCACGGTTTCGCCCGAGCGTGTTTTGAAGGGGCGGCCGTCGGGGCCCAGGACCGTTCCGAATGCCAAGTGCCGCGCGGAGACGGGCTCGGCCAGCCACCCGGCTCGGCGGGCGGTCTCGAAGACCATCTGGAAGTGCAGGGCTTGGCGGGCGTCGACGACGTAGAGCAGTTGGTGGGCGCCGAGGTCTTTGGTCCGGTAGCGGATGGCGGCCAGATCGGTGGCGGCATAGCCGTAGCCGCCGTCCTTCTTCTGCACGATCAGCGGGGTGAGTTGGCCGTCCGGGCCGGTGATGTCGTCGAAGAAGACGCACAGTGCCCCGTCGGAGCGCACCGCCACGCCGGTGCGCTCCAGCTCCTCGCTGACCTCGGCGAGGTAGGGGTTGTAGAAGGACTCGCCGACGGTGTCCTCGTCTGTGAGCAGCACGTCGAGGCGTTCGTAGACGGCTTCGAAGTAGACCTTGGACTCGGCGACGATACGGTGCCAGGCTTCCACGGTCTCGGCGTCGCCGGCTTGGAGCTCGACGACGCGGTGGCGGGCGCGGTCGGCGAAATCGGGGTCGGTGTCGAAGCGGGCGCGGGCATCGCGGTAGAGCCGGTTGAGCCGCGACATGGAGGCGTTGGCCGCGTCGGCGTCGTCGGTGGCCGCGTCGGCGTCGTCGGTGGCCGCGTCGAGTTGTTCGGGGCGTTCGCGCAGGTCCTGGATCAGCATCCCGAATTGGGTGCCCCAGTCGCCGATGTGGTTGTGGCGAACCACCGTCTCTCCGCCGGCCTGGAGGATGCGCACGACCGCGTCGCCGATGATGGTGGAGCGCAGGTGCCCCACGTGCATCTCTTTGGCGATGTTGGGCTGGGAGTAGTCGATGACGGTCGTGCCGGCATCCTCCAGCGGCGCGACGCCCAGTTGCGGGTCGTGGGCGCGTTCGGTTGTGCGTTGGCCGATCGCGGCGTCGCTGAGGGTGATGTTGATGAAGCCGGGGCCGGAGACTTCGGCTGCGGCGATGGTGGGGCCGTAGTCGAGACGGGTGAGGACCTGTTCGGCGAGGGCGCGCGGGTTGTGGCCCAGTTTCTTGGCGAGCCCCAGGAGGCCGTTGGCCTGGAAGTCGGCCCGGTCGCTTCGTCGCAGTTGCGGGTCGATGTCGCCGGCCTCGGGGAGGGCGGCGGCGATCGCCTGCTGGAGGCGGTGGTGCAGCTCGTCTGCGACGGAGAGGACTGTGGCCATGAAGGGGCCGTTTCTATACGAAGGTCGGTTCGGGATGACGGGGGCTCGCTGAGCCGGTGCCAGTGTAGCGACGCCGCTGCCGCCGGATGTGGCTTCGCGCAGCTCGCCCGGGTGCGGCGGCCAGTGGGCTGGCCTGGGCGCCGTGATTACCCGCCGCCGGCGGGCAGCGGGTGGCGTGTGAATCGGATGGTGTGCATTCCGGCCGGGACGGCGACGGTGCCGTCGTCGTGCTGGTAGCCGGTGAGGAACGCGGTCACGGCGCGGTGGATGTCGACGGCGGCGGTGAGGGCGGGAAACCCTTTGAAGTGTCCCTGCATGAACCATTGGTGGGCGTGACCCGGATCCGGGGCCCGCATATGCCCGCGGTGGTGGGTGGTGGTCACGGTCCCCGGGGTCTGGGCGAGGTGGTCGAGCAGCAGGCGCAGGGTGAAGTCCCGGCCTGTTCCGGGGAAGGGCGCGATGGTCTCCCACAGTCGGGTCACGAAGCGTTGTTCGTCGGAGGCGGGGTCGAAGAAGAGCACGAGGAGCTGGCCGGAGGGCGTGAGTAGGTCCGTGAGGGCGGTCAGGAACGCCGTGGCGTCTTGGGTCCCCTGCTGGAGGGGTTTGGGCGTGATCTCGGTGCCGGTGTTGGTCTCCAAGCACGCCAGCAGCGGATAGTTCAGGCACCAGCAGGCGGCGATGAGGTCGAAGGTGGGCCGTGGTCGCTGAGCGCGGGCCGCGGTGACGAACGATCGGGCGTCGGCGTGGACGGCATGAACGTTCGGGTGCCGTGCGCGTGTGCTGTCCAGCATGGCCGGGTTGCTGTCCAGGCAGGTCACCTCGTCGGCGTGTGCGGTGATGGTCGGGGTCATGCGTCCCGTGCCGCAGCCGATCTCCAGGGCTCTTCGGGGCCGTGGGCGAGGCAGGGCGGCCAGTTCCGCGGCGAGGAGTTCGTCGTCGGTGTGCCCGCCGAATTCGTAGACCGGCAGGAGGAGGTCGTAGAGACCGTGCTGTTGGTAGATGGCCTCAGCCATGGCTGACGTCCTCCGTGGCGGGTGTGGGGCGCGGGATCTTGTGGGAGTGCAGGAGACGGCCGGTGCTCTGCACGGTTATGGATCGGGGTGGCAGGTCGAGGCGGTCGGCCGCCCGCGTGCGCAGGGCGGCGATACGTGCGGGGTCGGTGCGGCCGTGCAGACGGATGCGCACGTGCCCGGGGGTCGGGTGGTGGATGTAGGCGCTTCGGGTGCCCAGGAGAGGCCCGATGTGGTCGAGGACGTCGCGGGGCCAGGCCCCGTTGATCGGGTGGTCGTCGGCGCGGCCGAGCAGGCGCAGCCGGCCGGAAGCGTCGATGCGGCCGATGTCGGAGGTGACGAGGCCTCCTGGGTGGGGCGGAGGCGTGGAGCCGGCGAGGGGGATGCCGACGACCGGGGTGTGCAGCGCGATGCGGGGGTGGCCGTCGCGTTCGGCGATGCTGGTCTCGACGTGGGGCATGGCGGTGCCGACGGTGCCCAGTGATCGTTCGTGGGCTTCGCGGTCGAAGTGGGTGAGGCTTCCGGTCTCGGTGAGTCCGTAGCCTTCGCGCACGTCGGCGATGTGTTCGCGATAGTGGCGGATCGTGGCTGTGGAGAGCGGGGCGCCGCCGGAGTCGATGAGGACGTTCTCGGCGAGTCGCCGGTGGGGCGGGGCGGCCAGCAGTACGGGGTTGCCCAAGATGATGCAGCGGTCGTGCTCGGAGGCCAGGCGGTCGGCGTCGGCGAAGGCCGCCTGCGGTGAGGCGGCCAGGTGCAGGCGAGCGCCGAGGTTGGCGGCCAGGCACAGCCCGGCGATGAAGGCGAAGTTGTAGGCGATGGGCAGGTGGGTGACGATGACGCTCGCTTCGGTGGCGGTGTAGACGTCGGCGTACCAGGTGGCGAGTTGGTCGAGGTGGTGGGCCGTGAAGGCGTAGGCGCGTTCGCTTCCCGTGCTGCCGGAGCTGTAGAGGGCGACCCGCCAGTCGGTCTCGCCTGCAGGGGCGCCGATCGTGGTCGGTGCGGCCGACAGCGCCGATGCCGGTGGCGTTCTGCGGCCGACGCCGGCGGGTTGGAGGATGATCGGTTGGCCTTGGGCCAGTGCCCATGCTGTAGCGCAGGCCAGCGCCCGTTGGTCGGTGCCGGAAAGGGCGATCGGCCGGTGTTGCGGGGTCGTCGGCAGGGTCGAGCCCGTCAGGCGCCGCCCGAGGCCGCGGGCGGATGTGGTGGGGGTGTCGCCGGTGGAGATCGCGAAGTCATGCATGGTGCCACATCCGCACAGCCGGGGTCGGAGGGGGCGTGGTGAGGAATGCGGTGGCGCACTCGGCCGCGTCGCGTGCCGCGGGCGCGGGTTCGGGTCGGGGTGTGTCTCGTGGGGTGCCCATGGGGACTCCGATATCGGGCAGGCGCATCAGCAGCAGGGGCATGGCCTCGTCGTCGGCCACCGCGTGGCGTGCGCCGTCTTCCAGGGCCGCTTTGCTGGCTGCGTAGACGAGTGTGGCCGTGGTGCTGCCTCCGACGACGTCGCTGGAGATGACGGCGACCGGGAGAGGAGACGCCGCGGCTCGGTGGGTCGCGGCTGCCGCCAGCAGGCGCAGCTGCGACAGGCAGTTGGTCCGCATGCAGGTGTCGAAGTCGCTGTCGGCCAGGTCGGTGAGGCTGCGTCGACTGTCGATGCCGGTGGCGAGCACGACGCCGGTGATCGGCGTGGAGACGGCGCTGCAGGCATCGGCTATTCCGCCGTGGGTGGACAGGTCGGCACTGATGAAGGTGTCGGAGGGGCGCAGCCCCGCGGGGCGGCTGCGCGACACGGCGATGATGCGGGGGAACGCGGGTTCCAGGTGCGCCAGCAGTATTTGGCCCAGCGTTCCGCTGGCGCCGGAGACGAGGAGTGCCGTCACTGTTCCCCCTCCAGCACCAGGCGGCCGCTGTGGGCGTTGAAGTGCAGGGTGAGAAGCCGTATCGGCAGGTCCAGCAGGTCGATGACGGCTCTGACCTTGCCTTGTTGGACCTCGTAATAGTCTTCCAAGACGTTCAGATGCGTGAGGGTTCCGGCGTCGAGGACGGATTCGACGAGTCGGCACACGCCGGGATCCGGCGCTTCCGGCGCGGTGACGTCGGTGAACAGCATGTAGAAGCGCTCGAGCCGGCCGATCTTCTCGTCGTGGTCGCCGGCGGCGTCGAGGATCCGGCAGGCGTGTTCGTGGACGCCGTCGGCGAGGTCGAAGCGCTCGCGGAAGTAGGTGTCGAACCGGGCGGGAGCACTCCGGTAGACCAGCAGCGCCGTTTCGAAGAAGACGCACCCGGTGGCGTTTTCGCCCGGCACGTCCTCGAACAGCTCGCAGTGGTTGCCGTTGTCCAGGGTCAGGAACATGTTGTCGCCGCGTCGTCGGCAGCGTTCGGCGAGCCCGAGGGTGTGCAGACGTTGCCAGAGGCCGCAGGCGATGCTGCGGACGATGGGGCTCGACTCGGCGATGAGGTGCATGGCGGCCTCAGGGAAGTGGCGCTGCAGGAAGGTGCGGTAGTCGGCGGGGCGCAGCTTCACCAGCACGTGGTCGTCGTCGACCATCGGGGTGAGTGTCGGCGCGGGCAGACGGTTCCGGTTCAGGGCTTCCACTGCGGCCGCGCCGAGTTGGGCGCCGAGCTCCTGGTCGATGTCGAGATCGCGGTCGAGGTGGACGTGGCCGCATTCCATGCTCGCGATCTGCGAGCCGCTCCAGGCTGCGAACAGGCGCTGCGCCTGCTCGCGCATGTGCGTCGCCGAGACTGCGGTCCTGGCCGGCGGGACCAAGGGCGGAGCGACCCATTCTGGCTGGGTCGCTTCGGTGACGGTCAGCCGCCGGTCCGGGTGGAGCCGCACCTTTACGCCGTGGGCAGTGACGTGTTCCGTGCTGGCGGCGTCGGTGTGGACCCTCGGCAGATGCTGGAGGCACCAGTCGAGGGGCGGCTGGTCGGTGTGGATGAGGTGCCCACCGGGGTGCGACCACGCGAGGCTGCTCGTTCGGGTGTCAGACGTGGTCTCGACCAGGGCCACGTCGATCCAGGCGCGCACCGGAGTGGCGACGGCATAGGCCCACACGGCCAGCGCCGCCTCGGCCGGGGTCAGATACTGCAGCAGTGCGCTGCAGAGGTAGGCGACTTCTTTCCTCGTCCTGCGTCGCGGTGAGGACACGCAGAGCAGGAAGTCGCGCTGGGCCGGCAGCCACACCGACGTGTGCGCGGTGAGTTCGTGCTCGGCCATGCGCGGTTCGCGAAGCTGCGGTGCGGGACGGCGAGCGCCCCGCTGACTCAGCCGTGAACGCACCACGATGAGCAGTTCAGACAGGACCTTGAGGTCCTCGGGCATGCGGTCGGAGTTGCGCAGGCGACGGACCGCCTGATCGGCGTCGGTATCGTCCAGGCCGAGCGAGCCGATGTCCACGATCCGGGAGAAGTGCACGAGTTCCTGCTGCAGCTCGCTGGCCGCAGCGACCTCCAGCAGCGGTGCCCGCCCCGTCTCCAGGAACGCGGCCAGCACATCGACCGCGTCGTCGGTACCGGTCGACGGTGCCCGCAGGGTTTGCCAGCAGTCGCGGGGCACCGCGTCGCCATGCAGGAACAGCAGAGCCGACACCCGGGCCAGGAGCCGCCGGAAGGCGGCATCGACCTCGGCGTCCGGCAGCTCGCGGGTCGTGCGGTGTTCCAGGGCGGAGTAGGCCGCCAGCAGTTCCCGCTGGAGCCCGCTCCCCGCCCGATACGTAGAACTCTTGATCATCCTCGCCCCTCGTCTAACTCGATGCAGGAGCAGACTAGTCCCGTAAACTAGCAAGGAAAAGGAATAGTTCGCTTACTCGTGCGTGGCGTGGCGGGAGCGGCGGGGCTCAGGCGTGCTCGCGGGCGAGGTCGGCGAGGAAGTCGCGCGCGTGATCGTCGTAGATCGCGCAGTCGGCGAACATCGCGAAGAGCGTGAGGTGGAAGTCCACATCGCGCGGGTCGGTGAGCATGCGGTGGGTGGTGAAGCTCTCCACCGAGACCTCGCGCTCGTCGCGGACGGTGAACCCGCTCTTGGGGACCTCGGGGACCTGCGTGCGCCACGGGATCACGCCGATGGAGACGTTGGCCAGCGTGGAGAGGTTGGCGAGGCGGTCCATCTGGGCCGACATCGTCGCCGAGTCCCCGATGCGCCAGCGCAGAGCCGCCTCGGTGACGACGAAGGAGAATTCGCGCTCGGGGTCGAACAGGCTGGATTGGCGGCTCAGGCGCGCGGCGACCGCTTCGCCCACGTCCACACCGGCTTTGGACAGCGGCTGGCTGAAGACCACGCGGGCGTACTCGGCCGTCTGCAGCAGGCCGGGCACCATGCTGGGCTGGAAGGTCCGCACCATGGCGGTGGCGGTTTCCTTGCGCCGGATGTCCTCCTGGACCCGGTGCAGTCCGCGTTTGCGGAGCATGCTCAGGGAGCGGTAGCGGTCGTTGAGCTGTTCCGCGCGCACCTCCAGCTCCCGGCGCTTGTGCTCGGGGGCGCGGTAGACATCCAGCAGCAGGCGGACATCGTCGCGTGAGGCGGTGACGCGCCCGGTCTCCACCTTGGAGACCTTCGACTGGCTCCAGCCGAGGCGCTCGGCCACAGCGGTTCCCGACATACCGACTGCCACGCGGAGCCGGCGCAGTTGCTCGGCCAGCTCCGCGCGTTCACGCTCGAAGGATTCCGGTGTCGACATCAGCTCCGGTGGTATTCGGGGTGCGCCTCCCAGTACTCGGTGAAGCCTACGGCGTTGGCCAGAGCAAGATCACGCTGGGCGCGGTAGTGGGCGAGGTCGGGAGCACTCAGCAACTCCGGGTGGAGGAACTCGCCGTCGTCGCGGTAGTGCATGAGGACGACGTCGGTGTCGTCGAAGATCCAGAAGTCCTCGTCGATCAACCCCTCCGGGCGCGGCCGCTCGGCGGTGTCCAGCAGGAAGACCCGGTCCCCGCAGCGGGAGTTGTAGGCATAGCCCCACTCCATCTCATAGCGCAGGTAGTCGGTGGGCGGGCCGGTAAAGACGTGCACCCGCGAATAGTCGATGCCGCGGCTGGTCTGCTCCGCCACCCGCTTCATGTACGGCGTCGGTTCGCGGTCTTTGGGACACGGCTCCCCCGCCAGGTAGGCACGCAGCTTGTCGGCCTCGGAGACGGGGTTGTAGACCGGCAGCGTCTCCAGGCGGAACACGCTGGAGGTCGCGTTGCGGAACAGCGTCCCGAAGTCGCTGGACTCAAGAACCGGCATCGAAGCTCGTCAGCAGCTCAGCGGGGACCTCCACGGCGGCCTCGCCGGCCGGCAGCCCCAGCTCGGCCAAGGCGTGGGCATCGCTTACGGCATAGCCCTGCACGACCACCGTCCCTCGGTCCGTCGCATACAGCGTCGGACAGTTGTCGTCCTCGCATGTCCCACCGATCCTGCGCAACTCCACGTCCGCCTCCTGACTGAGACAACCTCTTCAACACGAATATTCTTACATGTAAGTACGGTTCGGGAATAGCCGTGGAGTCAGATCCCGCTCACTGCGTCCTCGATGCACTCGGCGGCAGGTTCCTGGCGCGTCGAGGGCTGGCCCGCGCAGGCAGTTGCCCGCGGCCGCGTCCCTGCCGGCGTTGGCCTCGCTAGGGTGCCGCTATGGATACACGGGTGACGGGCCTCCTCGTGCACGACGGGCGCGTGCTGGTGCTCGACCAGGACACCGACGGGCCCCGCAGGTGGAGCCTGCCCGGCGGCCGGGTCGAGGAAGGCGAAACGCTGGACGATGCCCTCATGCGCGAGATGCGGGAGGAGACCGGCATCGACGTCGAGGTCGAACGCCTCCTCTATGTCTGCGACCACATCGTCCCGGACAAGGGCGTGCACGTCGTGCACATGACCTTCGAGGTACACCGGGTGGGCGGCACCCTCGGCGACATCGCCGCGAGCATCGACACTCGCCCCATCCGCGGCGCCGAGTTCGTGAAGACGGCAGAGCTGCGCCAGCTCGGCTTCAGTGAGCGCTTCGTAGAGCTGGTTGAGGACGGATTCCCCGGTGCCGGCTCCTATATGGGGCCGAAATCGGCCATCGGCCTATAACGCAGCGACCAGGAGCACGACGGCTGTACGGGCGCGTTTACTCCTGTGGGACCGTCACCTCGACGGTGCTGCAAAACCGCACGCTATCTACCGCCCAGACCGCGGGAACGCATCGCTCTTCGCCCACCCACATGCCAGTGCCGAACGAAGCAGGACGGGGTCAGCGCCAGGGGTGATTCAAAGTCGTTGATCGCCTCAGTTCTCGCTGGTCAGGCGATTCCGATGAGATCGAGCGGGCGGGTGAAGCACGCGTAGGAGACCCACCGGATCGCATCCGGGATGGTCGGGCGTGCCAGCGCGGAGAGCAGCAGCGCGGCCAGGCTGCGCAGCGCGGCGAGGTTGGCCGGCCCGTGGCCGCTGCGGACCTTGCAGGCGTCCTCGGCGAAGGTGGTGTCGCGGACATGGTGCAGCGCCTCGATCGCCCAATGGCCGCGCACCAGAGTGCCCAGCCGGGCGGCCCCGGCCCGCTCGGCCTCAAGGCTGGTGACCGCATAGGCGCAGGTCCACGACACCTTTCCGGTGCGCAGGTCGGTGACGTGGCGGCGGATGCGCACCGCTTGAACCGCGTGGGGGAATCC
Source organism: Streptomonospora litoralis (assembly GCF_004323735.1). Lineage (GTDB taxonomy): Bacteria > Actinomycetota > Actinomycetes > Streptosporangiales > Streptosporangiaceae > Streptomonospora > Streptomonospora litoralis. Next base: position 5,096,183 of record NZ_CP036455.1, read on the forward strand.
GAGGCCCTCGATGCTCAGCGCCTTGACGGTGCGGGTCTCGGCCCGGCCGTGTGCGCGGTGCCGGTCGGTGTCGCCCGTGGGGGCCTGTGCCCACGGCAATCGTGTGACCTGCTCGAACAGCGAGGGCTGGTTGCGCTTGACCGTGAGGATGTAGTCGGCCCCGCGCTGCTCGGTGAGGTAGCGGGCGGTGGAGGTCTGGGTGTGCAGCGCGTCGGCGGTGACCACGGCCCCGCCGATGTCGAGTGGGCCCAGCAGGTCCTGGACGGCGGCGATCTCGCTGGTCTTGTCCGCCACGGGGACCTGGGCGGCGATGCGGCCGCCGGTATTCAGGGCCGCCAGGACATGGGCGGCCGCCTGACCGGCGGTGGCCGATCCGCGCAGTGTCTTGCCGTCGATGGCCAGGACGGTGGTGGACTCGGGGCGGGCCAGCGCGGCGACGCTCGCGGGGGCGCAGGCCAGAAGGACCCGGCGGATGGTGGAGGTGCTGGGCGCGGTGCGCACGTCCAGTTCAGGATCGGTGATGCGGCAGCCCAGGCGGGTGCGGGTGTGGTGAGGCGTGTTGGCGGCCCACTGGCCGATCGCGCGCAGCGAGCGGGATCCGCACAGCAGCGCGCACAGCGCGATGGCCAGAACGGTGCCGATTTCGTGGCGGATGCCGCGTTCGTCGCGCGGGTCGTCCACGGCGGTGAGGTTTTGGGCGAGGTCGCCGATGGCGGGCTGGGGCGTGGCAGACTGGTGGGGCAACGGAGTTCCGGTGGAGCCGGAGAGTGATGTCCCCGCGCTTCTACAGGAGCTCCGTTGTTGTATGTCGGCCGATCGCCGCGATCGTCATGATGCCGTGACCTGCTTCATCGCTCTCACCAGACGACTTTGAATCACCCCTGGCTTGCGCTGGCCAGGAGATCCAACCGATAACCACGTGAAGAACATGAACTCCGGCCTGCGGAACTTCGCCCCGGGCGTGCAAATGACGATCCGTAACTCCTCCACTCATCAGCTTCAGGGCCTAGATGAGCAAGCCGCCCTGGAGCGGCTGTCAGCGCTGAGCCTGCTGGCTCAGTGGGTAGACGAATGTGATTTGTTTCAGGCTCCAGATCAGTCCAAGGGTCCAGAAAAGACCTGACCGGACCTGACCCTGCCGACCGCGCCCTCGCAGGTCACCGCTGCCCTGGCGAGTACGGGCTCCGATGCGGCCGCAAGTTCGTCGGTGTCCCGGCGTAGCGTCGAGCGCACACCCGAAGGCGGAGTCAGAGCGGGGCGATACCGATGAGCGTGACCGTACACGGGACCCCTGGATGGAGTCTGGAGCACTCCGGAGGCCAGAGCTACGGACCTAACGCGCGCCGGGGCGCCTTCCACGAGAAACGCGTCGCCCAGGCCCTGGAGCAATGGCTGCGTGGGCGCTCCGACCACTTCCACCTATTCCATGACCTAACCGGGTTCGACAAGGCGGGCGGAATCGGCACGAACTCGCCCGACCTGGGCACCACCAACATCGACCATGTCGTGCTGACCGGCGACAACTGGCTAGTCGTGGACTCCAAGGGGTGCGGCGCGGGAACCCTCGGACTTGACAACCACGGCAAGGGCGTGCTGATCACGGAGGGCGGCACCACTGTCGCGCAGAAGTGGCTCGACCACAGGCGCTCCTACGCGAGCGCGGGCATCCTCTTCCGTCTTACTGACGGGGTCAAGGGTCAGGCCACCTGGATCGTACCGGACGCAACGATGCTGCATCCCAGCATCCAGAAGGCGACCTTGACTAAGACGGGCGGTGTAGTGCTGCCGATGCGCGCACTGACCGACGGGTTCTTCGATCAGCACTTCCCTGCCCCGCAGGCAGGCGCCGACGCCGAACACGTCTCCTGGCTCACGGAGCACCTGAGCACTCAGTCATAACCCAAATGCCAGCGGATCTTGGGTGAATGTCGCGATCATCTGGGATTCCCGGAACGCAAAAAACATGGAGCACGGTGGCCAGGCTGGCGACCACGAGCAGGACTGCCCGCTCGAAGCAATGATCAGCGACGCGCTGCAGGAGCTCGATCGAACCAGTCGCCTCGTCTACCGATAGAGATCTGCGCCTTTCGGTACGATGCAATGCACGACGTGCCCCCTCCTGGCGGCGCGATCCTGGTGAACAGGAGTGAGCGTGAGAACTGGATCGAGCAACGCCAACACTTGCTACAGGACACCGTGGAGCAAGGGGTCGGAGACGGCCGCAGTGAGGCGCCATGTTCTGTGCCGCCGTCTACCCCAAGACGTGGGACGTCTAGAGGACGCGGCCGATGTCTAGGGGAACAGACGCCGGGCTGCTCGACAGCCCCAAACCACAGTCGGTCTACAAGCACGGACTCCTCGAGCAGTACATCATAAGATTCGCAACGATGACGGCTAGCCGGCTGACTCCGAAGCGATCGGTTCTCTTTGATGGATTCGCTGGCCGAGGGCGCTTCGACTCGGGTGAACCGGGGTCGGCCGAGCACATGATGCTCGCCGCGCAGAAGGCCAAGGCGAGAACACAAATCGACCTCCTTCTGATGGAACAAGCCCAAGGGGACTACGAGACTCTCGACAAGGTTGCCGACGAATATCGCGCCCGCGGCATCCACATCGACAGTCACCACGGAGACTGCGGGGGCCACCTCGACGAGGCGCTGCGGCTGGCTGCCGGGGCCAGCCTGTTCATGTTCCTCGATCCCTGTGGAGCCGTGCTCCCTATGGACTCGCTCAAACATGTCCTCCGCAAGCGTGGCACGTGGCCGGCGACTGAGATGCTATTGAACTTCAGCGCCGACCTGATCCGCCGGGCCGGAGGACAGCTGAAGAAGGGCCAACTGAACCTCGGCGGTGTCGACAAAGCAGATGCCGTGTGCGGCGGCAAGTGGTGGCGCGATGTGGCGCTGCGGGCCCATGAGACCTCTGGCGGACAAGTCTGGGAGCCGGCCGCAGAGACGGTCGCGCTCGAGTATGCGCGGCGTCTGGTGGCGGACACCGAGTACGGATTCGTCGTCGCGCCGGTGCGACGGCAGGTCCACCACCAGCCGATCTACTACCTGATCTTCCTTACCAAGAGCCCGCATGGATTCTGGATGTTCGGCGACGCCGCGGCCAAGGCGCGCGAGAAGTGGCTCCGTTTCCTCGGACCGGATCCTGACGAAGCAGCGACCATGCTCTGGGACACTGTGGCCGAGCAGGTCGAGCGCGAGCACACTAAGGCGATCGCGCACATCACCGACAACCTACGCTGCCTAACGGCGGATGGGCAGCAAAGAGAGGTCGTCAGACACGTTAAGGAGATCTACGGCGATCTCTATGGTGAGGCCAAAGAGACCGCGTTCACAGCGGCTCTTCGCGCACTAACGAAAGAGCCAGCTGAGATCGAGTATGTGACTCGAGGCAGCAAGCCCCACCAGCGCGTCATCCGCAACGTCACAGTCACGGACTAAGCCGACGCGACAACAAGCTCCGGCATGTCGTCCCAGGTACGTCCGTCCAGTTCCCGACCATTCGCCTTCGGCGTCCGACCACCCCACTGCTTGAAGAAGAACGCCACGTCGGCGTCGACGCACTGATCACGAATGTCCTCCACCCAGGCCGGATCCATGGCCCGTGCCCGTGGCCCCGACTCGCCACCCGCGATCACCCAGTCGATACCCTCCAGATTCAACACAGGCAGGGCCGTGATCAGTGGCTCGCACGACAAGAACCGCGTTGTGGCCGGGACATCGCGAAGACGGTCGACCCGGTCCACGACATCGAACGACTCCACCGACACACCCATCCAAAGATTTTCGGGCCACTCGAGTTTTTCGGCGAGCCTCGCCATACGACGAGCCCGCTTCGTCAGCACTTGGTAGGTGTGCTGCGGAGTCTCGCGAATCACGTCGAAAATGTCGCGGATGAAGTCGAGCGGAACCTTGGCGTGGAACAGATCGCTCATCGAGTTCACGAACACGACCTTGGGCGTACGCCACCGCAGCGGCTGATCGAGCGCGCGAGGATGCGTCGTAACCCCGAATCCGGGCCCCGACGTACGGGGGTCACCATCGTTCTGGTACTTTTCCGCACCCATAGCCTGAAGGCGCTTCGCGAGTGCGAGCGCATAACAATTGTCGCAGCCAGCCGCGACCCTGTCACATCCGGTGACGGGGTTCCACGTTACCTCGGTCCATTCGATCCCGCTGTTCGTGGCCACAACGTCACTCCTCTCGTCTCGGTGAGCGTATCGGCAACCAGACGAGGCCGTGAAGCGAACCGCCCCCGTCCCATCGATCACATGTGATCGTGCTCCCTGGCGGTCGTAATGAGCGTGCCAGCTGGCACCGACACTCTAGGTGCCGCGGGGTGGGAGGTTGTTGACATCGAGGCAGGGTGACATGAGGAGAGCAGGCCCCGACGGCGATGGTGAGAAGCGCCAACCACTCATCAAGCCGCTGGACAGGACCTGCTCTCGTGTGATCGAAAGACCTTCACGGCAGTTGAGCCGCCGGGGTGGGTGTTGGGAGAAGCGGCCGTCCCCCAACAGCTCCCAACCGCCGCGAGGATCTCTCAACGGAACCCACTCGCGCATGAGCAGCTCGTAGGCACCCCTCAGGGCGAAGCTCGGCCAGGCGTGGATCACACGCGACCACAGCGTCGGGTCGGCCACCGCGATGTTAGCCGCGAGCCTGGCGACGCTCCCGAGGATCAGCAGCGTCCACGGCAGCAGACCGACGGCCTGCCGGGCATCGGCCAGCAGCGCCATCGAGGACGCGACGATCATGCCATCTACGGATAGCGGGAATAGGGCCGCGCGCCAGGCGGGTTTCCCGTGGCGCTGGACCAGCTCGTACATGTGGCTGTAGCTGATCACCGCGGCGATCACGGACAGCATGAACACGGCGAGAATGGTTGTCCAGCGGGAAGAATCCGTACCATGTCACCACACGAGGACCTCCTGAGTACCGGCGCAGACTTCACGTTCACACCGGGCTCAGGAGGTCCTCCTTGTGGTCAACCGCCGTCGGGGCGTGTCGGCTGTTACCGACGTGCCCGGACATCACATCCAGCGCCCTTTCCCGGTCAGCAGCGAAACCCGCGGTCGGGGTCGCGCTGGTCCTTCCCAGCGAAAGTGTTGAACCAGCCTTGCGGACGCATGTCCCCCATCGCCTGGAGACGGTTCAGCTCAGAGTCGGGATCCTCAACACCATCGAACCTGGGATCGAACAGCAGCATCACGTCGTGGTCCTCAAACAGAATCTCCAGGCAAAAATCCCAGTCGTAGTCGTCCCGGTGTTTCGGCAGCGCTTCGTGGGCCTCGTCATCCCGGTCCTGGACCATCTCCCAGTGGGCCTGCGCCTCGTTCTTCAAGGCGAGCATCAGTACGACTTCCTCGGCGAGGCATCGCGGATGGGGCTGGTGACCCGCCTCCAGATCCCCGGCCAGGTCATCGCACGTCCTGGCCATGAGGCGACGCCACCCGACTGGCATCTTCCACGTGAATCGGGGAAGGGCGCCGAAGAACATCCACGCGTCGTCCATTCCGGTGACGGGCCGATCTCCGTTCTCCATGTCGTCGTAAGCTTCGTCCGCCATCATGCTGAGTGCGGAGTGAAGAATGTCGGCCGTGCGCGGAGTCAGCGTCCAAGACTCGCAGTCGGGGCACTCCTCTTTGTCGCAGTCGCAGTCAGTCAGGGGGAAGAGCTTCGCGAAGTCGGGGACGGTGCCCCATACGGCTTCCTTCGTATGGACAGGGTCAGGCCCCCTACGGAGCCGGAATCCGCTGTGGAAGGACTCCTTGATGGGCTGGGCCGACCAGTCGATGACTTCGTCCCCGTCATCCACCCGGAGCCACTTGGCGGATGACTGCTCGGCGATCGTGCCGGCACCAGGAACAGAGTCAAGGGGATCAGCCAGGTGCATCACTGCGCCGACGAGATCCTCCTGGTCGTAGTCGGATCGTTCGGTTTCCGGAGCCGGCTCGAAACCCTGGGCATGAGCGGCTCGGAGAAGCTGTTCCCTGTCATGCACGTAGAACTCGCGCAGCTGGACGATGCGGACCACCGGTGCGGTCAGGTCGCTGAGCCGATCCTCGGGCGTGGTGTGCTCGTCGTTCCCCGCCTCTTCTTCTGAGGGGCTCGCCGCGAGAACCTCTTTCCAGGAGACGGCCGTGGTCTCCGGAGTGGGCCATACACCTGCCTGTAGGTGCTCCACGACCTTCCGGAACGAGGCTGCTGGTGCGTCGGGAAGTTCGGCGGCGATCGCGGTGGCTCGTGCTGCTGTCCATTGGCCCAGCCCCTCTGCGGCGATCGTAGTGAGCACCCTCGCGATACGTTGCGCGAGCGGAGCGTTTCCACAGGTGAGAACCGCCTGGAGCTGGTCCGGGCCTCCGTCGTGGGACAAGCGAACGAGTACGCGGTGCTTGGAGCGTGCATGCTCGCAGAGGAAGTCTTGAGGGGAACATGAAGAAGAGCTGTGTTCGGCCATAACCGATCCCTGGGCGTGAGGAGAGGGCGCTGGGGCGCCCAGCAGTACAGACTCCGCTGGTGGGCGCGGTACGGGCCGAACCCCCGGACGAAGGAAAGATAAAGGAGCCGCTGGTGTTGTCGGTGCAGCCGACGACCCGGATCGGTCATTTCAGGGTAGCCGGGCATTCCTGCACGCGCTACCCCGCACATCGCTGCGCGCCGGGAGACACGCGCTGGGAGACAACTGGGAGATCGCAATCTCTCCCACTCGTTCTCAATAGCCGCGAACGACTCCCAAGAGACCCACCTGATCTGCCCCGTCTCCGAACGGGACTGGTCACAGAGACGGCTAAACTAGCTTGACACGGTAAAGAGCATCGGGACGACCTCACACCACTGCCTGGTCGAATCGTCCTTGCTGGCCCCATTGCTTGATCAATCGGCCCCAGCGATCCTTGTGGTCGAAGTGGGCGGCTATCTCACGGCCGGTGGGGAGGGAACCGTCTTCCCGACGGTTGTCCAGGGCCCAGTGCCAGGCCTCGATCTGAATCCGCGATACCGACTCCGACGGGACGGCCGTTTCCGTGGCGACTGCTGATGCGGCCTCGTTGGTTGCCTCGACCACGTGCAGCCTCGGACGGCCGTCCCCAGTCGCCCCGGGCGTATCCACCCCCTCGGACGGAGCGGGCACCTCCGGATCGGCTCGGGCGGCCTCGGCTGTGTCCACGGTCTGCTCATCGTGTGCGTGCGCCGTGCGTGCGCCGCGAGCGTCGATGCGGAACTCGCGCATGAGCAACTCGTAGGCACCCATCAGAGCGAAGCTCGGCCACGCGTGGATCACCCGCGACCACAGCGTCGGATCGGCCACCGCGATGTTAGCCGCGAGGCTGGCGACGCTCCCGAGGATGAGCAGCGTCCAGGGAAGCAGGCCGCCGCGCCGGCCGTGGCGGGCGTCGGCCAGCAAAGCCATCGACGACGCCACAATCATGCCGTCGACAGAGAGAGGAAACAGGGCCGCGCGCCAAGCGGGTTCGCCGTGGCGCTGGGCCAGCTCGTACATGTGGCTGTAGCTGACGACCGCGGCGATCACGGCCAACATCAATACGGCAAGGATGGTTGTCCAGCGGGACCAGAGGGTAGAATTCATAGCAGGTCACCGCCCCGCCAGATTCAGCTCGGTGGTCAGGCGGACCCGAGCGGCCGAGAAAGCTGAGCGGGCCGAGTGGCTATAGGAATTTGGTTCGACTCCCCCCTCGGACACAAGATGATCATGAAACCCCTGTGATGAGCAGGGGTTTTCTTATGGGCCCGAAATCGCGACTCAGAAGAACTCGCAGGTCATAGGCATAGGGGTTTGACTCCCCCTCGGACACTCTCGATTTACCCATACCGCAGGCCAGAGGCGTACGAGCGCCGAAGGCCTGACCGGACGCCCGGTCTCGCGGAGCGATCGCCGCGGTGGGCCTTGACCTTCGAGCCGACTTGAAGGCCTACATTCGGGGCCATGGCTGCACGCGACACCAACGGATCCGCACCCTCCTTCCGACCGGGCACGGCGCTGGTCACCGGCGCGTCCTCGGGTATCGGACGTGAGACGGCCCGGCTCCTGGCCGAGCGGGATTTCTGCGTCTTCGGCACCAGCCGCAGCGACCGCCCCGACTTCGCCGGCGTGCGGATGCTGCGGCTCGACGTGACAAGCGATGACTCCGTCGCCGCGTGCGTGGACAAGGTCCTCGACCAGGTCGGAACGATCGACGTGCTGGTCAACAACGCCGGAACGCTGCACCGCGGGATCGCCGAGGAGACCGCGCTCGCCGAGGCCGCCGCGGTCTTCGACACCAACCTCTTCGGCGCCGCGCGGGTCGCCAACACCATCCTGCCGCACATGCGCGAACGCGGCCGGGGCCGCATCGTCAACGTCGGATCCCTAGCCGCCTGGATCGGCGAGCCGGGCGAGGGCTACTACGCCGCCTCCAAGGCCGCCCTCGCCCGCTACACCGAGGCGCTGCGCCACGAGGTCCGCCATCTCGGCGTCGACGTCAGCCTGGTGGAGCCGGGCGCGTTCACCACGGGCGTGGTCGACGCCGCCACCCGCTCCTCAGAGGAGATCGCCGACTACGACGATGTCCGCGCCAACGCCTTCGACACCCTCGAACGAGGGCTGCGCAAGGGCGGGAATCCCCGCAAGGCGGCCGGAGTCGTCGTCAAGGCGGCCACCGCCCGCAGGCCGAAGCCGCGCTACGCGGCCGGCAGCGAGGCGCTGTGGCTGCCGCCGCTGCGGCTGCTGCTGCCCCAATGGGTCCTGGAACGGCTGGTCAGGAAGGGCTTCGGTCTTCCGCCTGCGAAAGCGCGCAGCTGAAGCGCTCCCCGCTGTGCACCGCCCGTACTTCCCGCGCGAGTGCACCGCGCCCACTCGAACAACACTCCACAGTGGATTCACCGTTTTATAGATTCACAGATTCCTGTACCGTCGGAGCGTGTTGACCCTTGTTGACCCTCGCCCTCGCCAGTCCTGCCCCGGACATGAACCGGCACGCCTGCGGGTCCAGTCGCGCATGCTGCGGTGACCGCTGACATGGCGGAGGTGAGGCACCGACACGACGTCGTAGTGGTGGGTGCCGGATTGAGCGGCCTTGTCGCCGCCACCCGCCTACGGCAGGCGGGAGTCGACGTCGCGGTCGTGGAGGCGGACAGCGAGGTCGGCGGGCGCACACGCTCACGCACGCTGGCCGGCCGCACGGTCGACGTGGGCGGCGAACTCGTGGGCCGCGACTACACCCGGCTGCGCGGACTCGTCGCCGCTCTCGGGCTGCGTCTGGAACCGGCCGCGCCACCGATGCCGCACCTGCGGTTGGACCGGCGGGCGCGGCCGCCGCTGCGGCCGTCGGCGGCGTCGGGCCTCATGGCCGCCGCCGCGCGGCTGCACCACCTGTGCTCGCTGCTGCCCCCGCAAGCGCCCTGGCAGGCGCCGCTCGCCGACCGCCTCGACGCCCTCTCCCTGCAGGACTGGTTGGCGCGGGCACCGGTGGACCAACGCACCGCGCGCCTGCTGGGCGCGGCGGCCTGGGCCTTCACCACCGCGCCGCCGCACGGATTGTCCCTGCTGGCGTTCCTGCAGTGGTTGAAACCGGCCGGCGGCCTCTCGGCGCTGTGGCGCGAGACCCCCTGGCGCATCCGCGGCGGTGCGCAGCAGGTGGCCCGGCGCCTGGCCGCCCGGCTCGGCGACCGGGTCCTCTGCGGCGCCCCGGTCCAGGCGGTGGAACAGAACGGCGCCGAAGTGGCGGTGTACACCTCCGACGGAGCGGTGCGCCGGGCGCGGCGGGCGGTCGTGTGCACGCCACTGGCCACAACCGGCTCCATCACGTTCACCCCGCAGCTGCCGGCCGCCCAGCGCCTGCTCGACCAGGTGCACAGCCCCGCCGTCACCAAACTCCTCGCCGCGTCGGCCGACGTGCCGCGCCGCGGCGTGCTCGCGGCCGGAGACGCGGTCATGCCGCTGGCCATGGCCGATACCCACCACGCCGTGGGCTTCGCCTACGGCACCGACACGGCTCTGCCGACCCCGCGCCTGCGCGACCACCTGATGGCCGTGCTCGGCCTGGACGGCGGTGCTTTGGCACCCGAGGCCATCGCCCTGGCCTGGCACGAGGAACCGCACATCGGCGGCGGCTACCCCGCCTTCGCCCCCGGCCAGCTCACCCGGCACGGCCCCGCCCTGCGCGCCGGCCACGACCGGGTGCACTTCGCCGGTGCCGACCGCAGCACGTGGCCGGGAACCATGGAAGGCGCCGTGCGCGACGGCGAACGCGTCGCCGCCGAGATCCGCACCCGCCTGGGCGCATAGACGCCCTGCCCTAGAGCAGGGAGGGAAGCGGTTACCCGCGACGTTGGATCACCCGATGCACTGGGGACGCCCCACCTGGAAGCCATCGCTTCGAGCCCGCCATCGGCACCTTCCTACCGCCATCGTCCGCAGACCCATCCCCAGATCGCACCCCAGCGCTGTGCCGGGCCAACAGGATCGGCGACACCTGTGGCACCGGCCGCGCTCCTGCTCTTCCTCGGAAAGGAAGCGGTGCGCCTGGACAGGAGCGGCTGCAGCTCCCGGAGCGGGGCACGGACGGCTGTCCACGTCCGGCCCGGGGCGGGCCGCAGGCCACCGCTGAGCCGCACCCCCGCCCGCGTTGTGATGCGGCTCGCCGCTGACACGCGAGCCCGCCGTGGCCGCGGCAGGCCGGGTGGTCGCAGGATAGGGCCGGGGCCTTGGGGAGTGCTCTGCAGGCGTGTGTAGGGTTCGTGGCGTGGTGGGGGCGACAGCGGCAGCGCAGCACCGGTCCGCGAGGCGGATCGCGGTGCTGGCACTGCTGGTCTTCGCCCACCTGTTCTGCGCGTCCTTCCACACCGCCTCCGCTGCGACCACGCAACCCGACGCCGCGCCACCTGCTGCCGAGACAGTGAGCGGCGAAGCGGCCCTTTCCGCCCTGGAACCGGCGCCACGCGACGCCGAAGGCCCCTTGTGCGACGAGGCCGGTGGCGTCGGCGTCGATCAGCGGAGCGGAGCGGCGCAGTTCCCAGCGTGGCTGGCCATCGGCTTGGCTACCGTCGTCGTGCTGTGGCTCGCGCCCCCGCCTCCGGCCACGTGGCGGCCCTGCTTCTTCGCCCCTGTGGCTGCGCTCAGCGGCACGCGACTACTCGCGTCGCTGTGCATCCTGCGGGTCTAATGCTTCCCGCGGCTGCGCCGCGCCGGGCCTGAGACCGCGCCGGCGCCGCGGCCCCTCCGTGCCCACCGCAGCACCTTGCCGGTGACGCTGCGGCGTGTCGGGCTTCCCACGGCCGATTCGGCTCCCGAGGCGCCGCAGTGGCAACTGCAGTGTGCCGACCGCACTTTCCTCGTCGGACGCCCTGCAGCGTTCGACCTCTGCCTCCGGGATCAGCGCCATGACCAACAGTTCGACGACCGTCCGTATCCGCTCGCCGCTTCTGCGCGGCGCCGCCGCCCTCGCCGTTCTGGCAACACTCGCCGGCTGTGCCGGAACCACCGCCACCGAATCGAAGAACTCCGACGACCGCTATGTCGAAGGCGACGGATCCGCCACCGCCTTCGCGGCCGAAGAACGCGAGGCCGCTCCCGAGGTCGGCGGGACGACGCTCGACGGCCAACAAGCGCGCCTGACCGACTACGAGGGAGACGTCCTCGTCCTCAACTTCTGGGCGAGCTGGTGCCCGCCCTGCCGGGCGGAGATGCCGGTCCTCGAAGAGGTCTACAGCGAGCGGCGCGACGCCGGAGTGGCATTCCTCGGCATCAACATCAAGGACGACAAGACCGCGGCCCAGGCCTTCGAACGCAAGCAGGACGTGTCCTACCCCAGCATCCACGACCAGCCGGGCCGGATCGCTATGGCCTTCCGCGACACCGTGCCGCCCCAGGCCATCCCGACCACGCTGGTGATCGACCGCCGGGGCCGCATCGCCGCCCGGGTCATCGGCGCCACCGACTACAACCAGCTGAGTGGACTCGTCGAAACCGTCCTGGGCGAAGGCGGCGGAGAGGACGGTGGCACATGATCTCCGAAACGGTCGTGGAAGGCTCCCTGCTCCTGGCCGTCCCGCTCGCGGCGGCGGCCGGGCTGGTGTCATTCCTGTCCCCCTGCGTCCTGCCGCTGGTACCGGGCTACCTCTCCTACGTCACGGGGATGAGCGGAACCGAGATCGCCGCCCGCCGCCGCGCGGACGCCGCCGGCACCAGCGGCGGCGCCGCCCAGACCGCCACCGTTCCGATCGATGAGGTGCTGGAGGGACGGCGCTGGACCATGCTCGCCGGCAGCCTGCTGTTCATCGCCGGGTTCAGCGCGGTGTTCGTGTCCGTGGGCGTGTTCGTCGGCGGCATCGGCGGCCTGCTCCTCGACTACGCCGATGCCATCACCCGCGTGCTGGGCGTACTCACCGTCCTGCTGGGGTTGGCGTTCATGGGCGCGATCCCCGGCCTCAACCGGGAGGTCCGGCTGCACCGCCTCCCCCGGGCCGGGCTGGCCGGCGCCCCGCTCCTGGGCGTGCTTTTCGGCCTCGGCTGGACACCGTGCATCGGCCCCACCCTGGCGGCCGTGCAGTCGCTGGCCTTCACCGAGGGCAGCGCCGGCCGCGGCGCGCTGCTGTCGCTCTTCTACTGCCTGGGGCTGGGGCTGCCGTTCGTCGCCGCGGCGCTGGCCTACCGGCGCGCCCTGGGCGCCTTCGCCTGGGTCAGGCGCCACAACCGCGCCGTCATGGCCACCGGCGGCGCGATGCTCGTCCTGGTCGGCCTGCTCCTGGTCACCGGTGTCTGGAACGACATCACGACCGCCCTGCAGGGCTGGACCGCCACCTTCACGACGGTGATCTAAGCGATGACTCCTCCCCGCACCTCCGCAACGCCGCGCTTGGCGCCCGCCGTAAACCTGGCCGCCCCGGCCCGGCTCTCCCCGCTGGGCTGGGCCCGCTGGGCCTGGCGGACCCTCACCTCGATGCGCACCGCGCTGATCCTGCTGTTCCTGCTGGCCATGGGCGCGATCCCCGGGTCGATGCTGCCCCAGCGCGTCGTCAGCACCGAGCAGGTCCAGAACTACTACGGGGACCACCCCGACCTCGCGCCCTGGCTGGACCGCTTCTACCTCTTCGACGTCTACTCCTCGCCCTGGTACGCCGCGATCTATCTGCTGCTGTTCGTGTCGCTGACCGGATGTGTGCTGCCCAGGGCCGCGGCGCATTACCGCGCCATGCGAGCGCGCCCGCCGCGCACCCCGCGCAACCTGGGCCGGATGCCCTACAGCGCCACGTTCTCCACCCGCGCCTCCCCGGAACAGGTGCTGGCCCAGGCGCGCACGGTGCTCACCGGCTATCGGATCGACGGCGACGGCGAATCCGTCGCCGCGGAGAAGGGCTACCTGCGCGAGAGCGGAAACGTCGTGTTCCACCTGGCGCTGCTCGCCCTGCTGGTGTCGCTTGCGGCGGGCTCCTTCGTCGGCTACCGGGGCAACATGCTGGTCGTCGAGGGCGACGGCTTCGCCAACACCCTGCCCTCCTACGACGCCTTCTACCCGGGCAGCGCCGTCGACGCCGGCGACCTGGAGCCGTTCTCCTTCACCTTGGAGGAGTTCCAAGCCGACTTCATCGAGGACGGCAACCTCACGGGGCAGGCCGCGTCCTTCGCGGCCGAGCTGACCTACCGGGCCTCCCCCGAGTCCCCCGAGCGCGACCACCGCCTGGAGGTCAACCGCCCGCTCTCAGCCGGTGGTGCGCAGATCTACCTGCTCGGCCACGGCTACGCGCCGACCTTCCGGGTCACCGGCCCCGACGGCGACGTCGTCTTCGACCAGCCGGTGCCCTTCATCCCCCGCGAGGAGCGCAACTTCACCTCCGACGGCGTGGTGAAGGTCCCCGACACCGCCCCCGAGCAGCTGGGCTTCACCGGCGTCTTCCTGCCCTCAGCCACCGAGAACGCCCAGGGCGAGCTGGTCTCGGAGTTTCCCGAACCGCGCAAGCCCGTCGTCACGCTCACCGGATTCACGGGCGACCTCGGCCTGAACAGCGGCGCCTCGCAGTCGGTGTACCAGCTCGACACCGAGGACATGAAGGAGATCGGCGATTCGCCCCGGCTGTCCCCCGGCGACAGCTGGGAACTGCCCGGCGGCTCGACGGTCACCTTCACCGGCGTCAGCGATTACATCTCCATGCAGGTCAACAGCGACCCGACCCGCGTTCCGGTGCTCCTGTCCGCCTCGACCATCGTGCTGGGACTGCTGGCCACACTCTTCGTGCGCCCGCGCCGCCTCTGGATCCGCGCCAGAACCGGCGAGGACGGGCGCACCGTGGTCCAGGTGGGCGGGCTGGACAAAACCGGCAACGTCGGCTCGACCACAGAGTTCCACCGGCTCAGTCTCCGGCTGCGCGACCGGGTGCGCACCCGGTGAACCGGCGCGGGCGCTGCTCCGGGCAACTGCTCCGGGCATCGGGCGCGTCATCCCCGCCCCGCCGCGGTCAAATAGATCAGGGCGGCGTTGAGGGCGACCACGGCCACCGCGATGGCGACCGCCGCCGCCACGGTCCACCGGCCGTTGGCGTGGCGGCCCATCACGTCGCCCCGCGAGGTGAGCACCACAAGGGGGATCAGCGCGAACGGGATACCGAAGGACAGCACCACCTGCGACAGCACCAGCGCCCGTGTCGGGGCCGCGCCCAGGGCCAGCACGCCCAGGGCCGGCAGCAGGGTGATCAGGCGGCGCGCCAGCAGAGGGACGCGGCGGCGCAGCAGCCCTTCCATGACCACCGCCCCCGCATAGCAGCCGACCGCGGTCGAGGAGAGACCGGAGGCCAGCAGCCCCACCGCGAACAGCAGCCCGACGGCCGGGCCGAGGTTCATGCTCACGGCGGCGTGCGCGCCCTCCAACGACCCTCCGGTCTCCACACCCTGCAGCGCGCTCGCCGCCAGCAGCAGCATCCCCAGGTTGACGGCCCCGGCCAGCAGCATGGCCAGCCCCACGTCGAGCTTGTTGACCCTCAGCAGTCGCTCGCGCAGCCGGCCGCTCTGGCGGCCGTGCCGGTCGCGGGCGAGCGCGGAGTGGACGTAGACGGCGTGGGGCATCACCGTCGCGCCGAGCATCCCGGCCGCCAGCAGCACGCTCTCGGTTCCCAAGAACCGGGGCACCAGGCCGGTCAGCGTTCCAGCGGGCGAGGGCGGTGCGAGGAACAGGCCCGCCATGAATCCCAGTGCGATCACGGCGAGCAGCCCGGTGATGACGCGTTCGAAGGGCCGCTGGCCGAACCGGTTCTGCATCGCCAGCAGCCCGAGCGAGACGGCTCCGGTGATCACCCCGCCCATGATCAGCGGCACGTCGAACAGGATGCGCAGGGCGATCGCACCGCCCAGCACCTCGGCGAGGTCGGTCGCCATGGCCACCGCCTCGGCTTGGCCCCAGTAACCGAGTCGTGCCGCGCGCGGCATGCGTTCGCGCAGCGCCTCAGGCAGGGACTGGCCGGTGACCAGCCCGAGTTTGGCGGAGAGGTACTGCACGAGGAACGCCATGAGGTTGGCCGCCACGATGACCCAGACCAGCAGGTAGCCGTAGGTGGCGCCCGCGGCGACGTTGGTGGCGACGTTGCCGGGATCGACGTAGGCGATCGCGGCGACGAAGGCGGGGCCGAGCAGCGCGATGCCCGAACGCAGCCGCCCCGCCCGGGAGCGGGCGGTGCCCGCGGCGGTGTCGAGCAGACCCACGTTCTACCTCCGTACCGCCGGCGAATGTTTGGCTAGGCGAACTTTTTATCATGGCCGAACGAACTCTCGGTTCACGGGGGCGCTTCAGGGTGAGCTTCGCGCCCACCCGGTTCCCTCGCCCGGTCCGCTGCACGACTCGGGGGCGACCGCTTCGGCAGGCAGCCCACGGGGGTCGCCGGAACGCCCGGGAGGTGCGTCGGTCAGGACCGCCTCGGCCGTGTTCTTGGTCGCCCCTCATCGTCATTCATCGCCGAAACAGGATATGATCGCGCTATGGCGATGAATAGCGACTGTCCGGCGGCGACGGGCACGGACCTGGGGGCGGCCGAAGCCCTCTTCCACAGCCTCTCCGACGCCACCCGGCTGGCGATCGTGCGCCGACTGGCCCAGGGCGAGGCGCGGGTGGCCGATCTGGTGGAGCAGTTGGGACTGGCCCAGTCCACGGTGTCCAACCACGTGGCCTGCCTGCGCGACTGCGGCCTGGTCAAGGGCCGACCACAAGGACGGCAAGTGTTCTACGCCCTGTCCCGTCCCGAACTGCTGGACCTGCTGGCCTCGGCCGAGGTCTTGCTGGCCGCGACCGGCAGCGCGGTCGCCCTGTGCCCCAACTACGGCACCGACAGCCCGGCCACGACGACCAAGGGGGGTGCGTGATGAGTGACGCGTGCTGCGGTGACGGCGAAGCCCGCACGGCGGACGAGGCCGAAGAGCACGAACCGGAGACGCTGTGGCAGGTGAGCGAGATCCGCTTCGCCGCCATCGCCGGCGTGCTGCTGGCCGCCGGCTACGGCAGCGGCTGGGCCGGCGCTCCCGAAGCCGCGGCGCTGGTGCTCACGGCCGCGGCACTGGCGGTAGGGGCCTGGACGTTCGTTCCCGGCACGCTCCGCAGCCTGGTCAAGGGCAGGATCGGCGTCGGCACGCTGATGACCGTCGCCGCGATCGGCGCGGTGCTGCTGGGCGAGGTCGGCGAAGGCGCGATGCTGGCCTTCCTGTACTCCATCAGCGAAGGACTGGAAGAGTACTCGGTTGCGCGCACCCGCCGGGGCCTGCGCGCGCTGCTGGACCTGGTACCCGCCCAGGCGAGGGTGGTGCGCGAGGGCAGCGAGCACAGCGTCGCCCCCGAGGAGCTGCGCGTCGGGGATGCCATGGTCGTCAGGCCGGGCGAGCGCATCGCCACCGACGGCGAGATCACCTCCGGCCGAACCGCGTTGGACACCTCGGCCATCACCGGCGAGTCGATGCCTGTCGAAGCCGGGCCGGGCGATGAGGTCTTCGCCGGATCCATCAACAGCACCGGCGTACTGGAAGTCGCCGTCACCACCATTGCAGCCGACAACTCCCTGGCCCGCATCGTCACGATCGTCGAGGCCGAGCAGACCCGCAAGGGGGCCGGCCAGCGCCTGGCCGACAGGATCGCCAAACCGCTGGTACCCGCAGTGATGATCGCGGCCGTGCTCATCGCCGCCCTCGGCTCCCTGCTGGGCGATACGCTGACCTGGATCGAGCGCGCCCTGGTCGTGCTGGTCGCCGCCTCACCGTGCGCGCTGGCGATCTCGGTGCCGGTCACCGTCGTGGCCGCGGTCGGCGCCGCATCGAAGTTCGGCGTGCTCATCAAGGGCGGCGCCGCCGTGGAGGCCCTCGGCCGGGTGCGGACCGTGGCGTTGGACAAGACCGGCACCCTCACCCGCAACCGGCCCGCCGTCATCGAGGTGGCCACCGCCGGCGACGCGACACGCGAGCAGGTGCTGGCGGTGGCGGCGGCCTTGGAGGAACGCAGCGAGCACCCGCTCGCCCGCGCCGTCCTCGCCGTCCTCGCCGAAGCCGACGTGACCGAGCACGCCACCGACGTCGACGCCGTCACGGGCGCCGGGCTCACCGGAGACCTGAACGGACGCCCGGTACGCCTGGGCCGGCCCGGCTGGATCGACGCCGGCCCGCTCGCCGAGACGGTCCAGCGGATGCAGGCCGGGGGAGCCACCGCGGTCCTCGTCGAAGACGACGGTGCCCTGATCGGCGCGATCGCGGTGCGCGACGAACTGCGTCCCGAGGCCCGCGAGGTCGTTGCCGGGCTGCGGCGCGACGGCTACGAGGTGGCGATGCTCACCGGCGACAACCATGCCACCGCCGCCGCGCTGGCCAGGGAGGCCGGAATCGCGGTGGTGCACGCCCAGCTGCGCCCGGAGGACAAGGCCCGCATCGTGGGCGAACTGCGGCAGAAGGCGCCCACGGCCATGGTCGGCGACGGTGTCAACGACGCGCCCGCCCTGGCCAGTGCCGATCTGGGGATCGCCATGGGCGCCATGGGCACCGACGTGGCGATCGAAACCGCGGATGTGGCGCTGATGGGCGAGGACCTGCGGCACCTGCCCCAGGCCCTGGCCCACGCCCGCCGCTCCCGGGCGATCATGTGGCAGAGCGTCGGCCTGTCCCTGGCCATCATCGTCGTTCTGATGCCGGCGGCGCTGTTCGGCGTGCTGGGTCTGGCCGCCGTCGTGCTGGTGCACGAGGTCGCCGAGGTCGTCGTCATCGCCAACGGCGTGCGCGCCGGCCGCGCCCGCCGCCTGGCCCTCACCGCCGGCAGCCCCACCGCCCCGCCGCGCGAGCGTGCGGGGGCGCAGGCGTGATCCCGACGACACCAGAGGCGGCCAGCACGCTCCCCCGCGGGCACGTGTCGGCCTCCGCCCTCGCGCTCGCAGCCGTCCCGATCCTCAACCCCCGGCCGAGCAGCGGTTGACCGATGCGGTGCCGACCGCGGAGCAGGCGCCGCAGCGCGCGACCCGGTCGCGCCACGCAGACGCCGGGCCGCGAACCGCAGCGCGGCAAGGTCGTTTCCGCACAACACGGCCGAGAGCCAATTCCGGGGGGAGGGCAGCGGTTACGCGGTCCCCTCGGTAATGTTCGCCCCGTGGCCGAGGCGAGCAGTGCACGACGACAGCGGGTCCCCCTTCGGGTGCTCCTGCTGTCGCTCGTCGTGCTGGGCCACTTCCTCTGCTCGGTCTGCCACGGCGCCGTCGCCGCGGCCGATACCCCGGCCGACGAAGGCCAGAGGGCCGTAGCCGTCCAGTCGGTCCAACCGGCGCAGCCGGCGATGGGCGCCGCGGTTCTGCACGGGCTGGATGAGGACGGCCGCTCCGACTGCGCCGCCGCAGGCGATGCCGGCTTCGACCAGCGCACCGCAGCCGCCACAGGCCTCCTCCTGCTGGGCCTCGGCGCAGCCGTCCTGGTCGCCGCGCTCCGTCCACCGCAGCGGCCGCAACTCGGAATCGTCCGATGGCTGCCCATCACCGAGCGCAGCCGAGCGCCCCTGTTCCTCACACTGTGCATCCAACGGGTCTAGGCCGACGTTCCTAACGCGGATCCGGGCGCTGAAGCGCCGACCCGCACAACGTCCCCGTCCCCGGCCATCGCCCGTGGGCGCGCCGACCGCTCGCCGACCGCCGCGCCGCGGCGACGCCGCAGTCCCCGCTCGGCCGAACCACTCATTTTCGGATGTGCAATGACCCGCAATCTCGCGATCACCGTTGTCCTGATCCTCGGTGCCGTGGTCTCCCTCGGCATCTACGCCTACACCTCCAGCAGCGGCACGCCCGCTCCCAAGCCCCGTCCCGGCGCCGCGGCCTCCGCGGCGCCCTCCTCGCCGGCCGGTCCCGCACCGGAGGATCTGCTGGTACGCGACAACAGCCGCTACCTCTCCCGCACCGACGGCGCGGAGGTGACGGTCGTGGAATTCCTCGATTTCGAGTGCGAGGCCTGCCGCGCCCAGTTCCCCGTCATGGAAAAGCTGCGCGCCGAGTACGACGGGCGGATCGACTTCGTCATCCGCTACTTCCCGCTACCCGGCCACACCAACTCCACGACCGCGGCCACCGCCGTGGAGGCCGCGGCCCAGCAGGGCGCCCTGGAGGAGATGTACGTCAAGATGTACGAGACCCAGGCCGAGTGGGGCGAGTCGCAGGAGTCCAAGGCCGAGGTGTTCGTCGGCTTTGCCGAGGAGCTCGGACTCGACGTGGAACGGTTCCGCACCGACATGGACGATCCCGCCACACTGGAGCGGGTGCGCGCCGACTTCGCCGACGGTGTCGAATTGGGGATCCGGGGCACGCCGACCATCTTCGTCAACGGCCGCCAGACCCAGCAGATGCCGAGCTATGAGGCGCTGTCGTCGATGATCGACGGGGAGCTGCAGGGATGACCGCCGCCCCCGTGGCCCGGGAGGCGCCCGCCGCTGCCCCCGGCAGCGGCGTCGGCATCATCAGCCGCGCTCTGCCCTGGCTGCTGGCCGTCGGCGGCGCCGTGGGGCTCGCCGCATCCGCCGCTCTGCTCATCGAGAAGATCCGGGTGCTGCAGGACCCCGACCACGTGCCCTCCTGCAGCCTCAACCCCGTGCTGTCCTGCGGCGCCGTGATGGACACCGCGCAGGCGGCGGCCTTCGGTGTGCCCAACCCGGTGATCGGCGTCGCCGGATTCGCCGTGGTGGCCACCGCCGGCGCGGCGCTGCTGGCGGGGGCGCGCTTCGACCGGTGGTTCTGGCTCGGACTGCAGGCGGGGACCGTTTTCGGGGTCGTCTTCGTGCACTGGCTGATCTTCCAGAGCCTGTATCGGATCAGCGCGCTGTGCCCGTACTGCATGATCGTGTGGGCGGTGACGATCCCCGTCTTCTGGTACGTCACCCTGCACAACCTGCGCGCCGGCCATCTCCGGCCGCCGGCCGCTGTGCACCGGCCCCTCGACGTCCTCGCCCGCAACCACACCGCGGCCCTCACCCTGTGGGGCCTGGCGATCGCCGCGGCCATCGCCCAGGCGTTCGACACCTACTGGTCGGCGTTGCTGTAGGCGCTGCGCCCGCCGACCGTCCTCGCTGTCCAACCGCCTCCGGCGATCACTCTGCGGCCGATCGCCGGGGCCGGGAGGACCTCATACACGATCCACGGTCCGATCGGCGGCGCGGCTGAACGCGTGCGCCCTCGGTCCCGTCCGCACCCTCTGCGGTTCTGGAGAAGTTGTGAACAACCGGATGAACATCGACGACCACGGGATGTCGGGCCCCATGTGGATGCCGAGCGAACCGCCCACCCTGGCGAATGTGCTGGCCTGGCATCCCCAGCCCTATGCGCTGTTTCCCCTCCTGTGCGCCCTGCTCGCCGTCCTCTACGCCCTCGGCCTGATCCGCCTGCGCCAACGCGGCATCCGCTGGCCGATCGGCCGCACCGCGAGCTGGATCGTTGGCGTGGGCCTGATCCTGTGGGTGACGGCCACCGGCATCGAGGGCTACGGCATGGCGGTCTTCAGCGTCCACATGTTCCAGCACATGATCCTGACCATGCTCGCGCCGGTGTTCCTGCTCATGGGCGCGCCGGTGACCATGCTGCTGCGGACGCTTCCCGCCGGGAAGGGGCGGCGCGCGGCACCGCGGCGCGCCCTGGTGTGGCTGCTGCACAGCCCGATCGCCAAGGTCGGCTCGCATCCGGCGTTCACTCTGGCGCTGTTCGTCTTCAGCCTCTACGGCATCTACTTCACCCCCATCTTCGACTCGCTGATGAGCAGCGTGTGGGGGCATTACTTCATGCTGCTGCACTTCATCGCCACCGGGATCATCTTCTTCGGACCGGTGCTGATGATCGATCCCTGGCCCGGGACGAAGAGCTACATCTTCCGCATCATGCTGATGCTGTCGAGCCTGCCCTTCCACGCGTTCTTCGCGATCGCGGTGATGATGTCTCCGGCCCCGATCGTGCACTTCTTCGCCACACCGCCGCCGTCGTGGAACATCGACGTCATGGACGACCAGCTGTGGGCGGGCGGTCTGACGTGGGTCTTCGGTGACGCCCCCACGCTCGTGGTGATGCTCGCGCTGGCGATTCTGTGGATGCGATCCGACGACCGGCTCGCCCGCCGCAGCGACCGGCAGGCCGAGCGCGACGGCGACGCCGAGCTCAACGCCTACAACGCTTATCTGCAGCGGCTGGCCGAGCACGAGGCCGCCTGGTCGCGCGCCCACGGCCGCTCCGCCGGCAACGGCTGATGCTCATCGGAGGTAGGTGGTCGCGGCGGCGAAGACCACGAAACCCAAGGTGAGGTAGAAGCTGTCCAGGCGGCTCCGCTTGGCCTCGTGGGCTTCGGGGATCATCTCCTCGACCACCACACTGAGCAGCGCGCCGCCGGTGAAGGCCAGCACCGACAGCGTCACTACGTCCGGCGCGCCGCGCAGCGCGAGATAGCCCAGTGCCGCGCCGAGCAGAATCGGCACCACGAAGCCGAGCCCGGCCGGCACCCGCCAACGCAGCCGGACCCCGGCGCGGCGAAACGCCGCCTGGGCGGCGAATCCCTCCGGCAGGTCGGCGGGCGCCTGGCCCACGGCCAGCAGCAGCCCCAAGCCGGGGTTGATGACGCTGCCGGTGCCGATCATGACGCCGTCGCTGAACAGGTCCAGCGCCACACCGAAGTAGATGCCCAACCAGCCTCCGCCTGCACCGGAGGCCGAAGCGCGCGCCCGCAGATACCCGGACAGCGCGTCGACTCCGAGGAACAGGCCGCCGCCCACGGCGAAGGCGACCATGGGAAGCCAGGCCGGATCCGCCTCCAGCGCACGCGGCATCAACTCCAGGCCCACCACCGCGATGACGATCCCGCCGGCCAGATGCAGCGCCGCGCTGAACACCCGCGCCGACAGCGACACCGCCTCGGCCAGCAGCCCACCCAGCATGTTGGCCGCCGCGGGCACCAGCGCCAGCAGCACCACGAGCAGCAGATCACCCATGGCGGTTCCACTGCCCGCAGCGGCAACCGATCACCGACGCGTGGAGACCTACCAGCCGATCTCGTCGCAGCCGACGTGGTCGGACGGTTCGATCTGCAGGGTGGCGTGGGAGACCCCGTGGCTCTCGCGCAGCACATCGCGGGCCCGGTCCAACACGGCGTGGCCGTCGGCGTCGTCACCGGCGACCAGATGCGCGGTCGCCACGTGCATGCCCGACGTCAACGTCCACAGGTGCAGGTCGTGCACGTCGCGGACGCCGTCGACCCCCACCAGGTCGTCGGCCACCGCCGTCGGATCTACGCCCTCCGGTGCATGCTGCGCGAGAACGGCGAGGACCTGGCGCCCCAGCGCGACGGCGCGAACGGCCACGAACGCGCCGATCGCCAGCGCGACGATCGTATCCCACAACGGCTGACCGGTCGCCATCACCAGCCAGCCCGCCACGATCACGCCCACCGAGCCCGCCGTATCGGCCAGAACTTCCAGATAGGCGCCCTTGACGTTGAGGCTCTCCGACGATCCCGAGCGCAGCAGGAACAACGCCCCCAGATTGACGACCAGTCCGATTCCGCCGACCACCAGCATCGGCCCCGAGGCGACCTCGGCCGCACCACCGATCCGCGACACCGCCTCGGCGACCACGTAGACCGCGACACCGAGCATCAGCAGCACCGCCAGCAACGAGGCGAACACCTCCGCCCTGTAGGAGCCGAAGGTGCGCCGCCCCGTGGGGTCGGGCCTGGTCGCGATCCGGGTGGCCACCAGCGCCGCGCCCAGCGCCACCACGTCGGCGGCCATGTGCCCGGCGTCCGACAGCAGGGCCAGCGAGCCCGACAGCAGCCCGTAGACCAGCTCGACCACGAAGTAGGAGCCGATCAGCCCGAACGCCACAGCCAACCGCCACCGGTGCCGGCCGCCGGCGTGGTCGGCGTGTCCGCCGCCGTGCGAATGCCCCGCACCCATCAGGCCTCCTCCTCGGTGTGCACGTCCGCGGTGTGCTCGGCGTGGGCGACCGCCACATCCAGCAGCATCCGGACGTGGGCGTCGTCGAGCCGGTAGTAGAACATCCGCCCGGACCGGCGCGCCGCCACCACGCGGTGCGCCCGCAGCAGCCGCAGCGCATGCGAGGTCGCCGACTCGCTCAGCCCCGTGGCCGCCGCGAGATCGCACACGCACAGTTCGCCCTCCAGCAGCGCCAGCAGCAGCCGCAGGCGGCCCGGGTCCGAGAGCAGCCCGAACACATCGGAGGTGTTGGCCAGATCCGACTCCGCGGGCATCCGCCTGCGCACGTCCGCGACCCGGAACGCGTCGACCACGCGAGCCTCGCATCCATCGGCATGCTTCGCGCTCTCATCTGAAGAGATGTTCATACGTCGACACAATCGGACGGACGCGGCTCTGTCAATCGGTCGAATCCAAAGCCCTTCGGATGGACACGGCTGCGCCACGACCCGCCGAAGCGGCCACAGGCTGTGCCGCTTCGCAGGCGCTCCCGTGTGGCCGAGCCTGCCGCATACGTCTGCCGGGCTTCGGACCCGCTCCTTTGGATAGGGTTTATGCCGTGTTGGCGGCGGCTCCGAGACGACAGCGGCGACCCGGTTTCCGGGCCGTCCTACTGTCGCTGCTGTTCGTCACCCACTTCTTCTGCGCCGCGGGGGCGATGGACACCGCCGCAGCGGCTGAGACGGAGAAAACCACCGCCGTTTCCGCATCTGCAACAGCGGTAGCCGACATCCCCGCCTCCGACGGCGCCGACGAGCACCACCTGTGCCAGGCGGATTCGAGCGCCGGCGCGGACCAGCGCCCCACCGCGGTCGCGGCGGCCGTGCTGCTGGGTCTCGGCGCCGGCACCTCCTTGCTGCAGGCTGCCCGCTCAACCGCGGTTCTATGGCGGCCCTCCGCTTTTGTCGCCGCTGCCTGGAGCGGAGCCCGACTGCTTTTCTCCCTCGGCGTCCAACGGGTCTAGGACCCTCCGCGCCGAGGCATCCGGCCGATATGCACGCCGGGCGGTTGCGCCGTCCCTGCCGTAGCCGCCCGGCCGCCCTCCGGCGTTCAACGCCGCGGGACCGGCCTGAACGGCACGGCCGCCACCGAACTCCCCTCTCTGCCCCGGCTCCGTACCTCGCTCTCTCACCAGCGATCATGAAATAGCCACACGGAGAATCCACGATGATGGTCCCCGCCCTCACCACACCGGCCAGGCGCCTGGCCCTGGGCGCGCTCGCCCTCGGCATGCTGAGTGCAACCGCGTGCTCGGCTCCCGAAGCCGACAACTCGGGCAGCGAGGAGTCGCAGAGCGGCCCTGCCCCCGCCGAGGTTCGGATCTCGCCGGAGGACGGCGCCGCCGACGTCCGGCCCGACCTGCCCGTCACCGTCGAAACCGACAACGGCACGATCACCGACGTGCAGGTCGATACGGCCGGGCGGAAGAACACCGGCGCCAACAAGACGACCGGCACCCTCGACGACGACAAGACCGCCTGGACCAGCGACTGGACCCTCACTCCCGGCACCGACATCACGGTCACCGCCACCGCCGAGAACGCCGAAGGCAAGACGACCGAGGTCGTCAGCGAGTTCAGCACCAAGCCGGCCGTCGAGGGACAGCGCCTGGAGCTGGAGTCGAACTTCCCCACCAGCGGCCAAACGGTCGGCGTGGGGATGCCCGTCATCGTCAACTTCGACCTGCCCGTGCAGAACAAGGCGCAGGTGGAGAACTCCATGGAGGTCATCTCCGAGGAGCCGGTCCAGGGCGCCTGGAACTGGTTCGGCGACCAGATGGTCGCCTTCCGTCCCAAGGAGTACTGGCAACCGAACCAGGACGTGACCGTGAACCTGCGCCTGGCCGGCGTCCCAGCGAGCGAGGGCGTCTACGGCATCGAGAACCACCAGCTCAACTTCACCGTCGGCCGCTCCCAGATCAGCACCATCGACAGCGGCACCAAGCGCATGACCGTCGAACGCGGCGGACAGCAGATCAAGGACTTCCCCACCAGCATCGGCAAGGCCGACGTCCGGAAGTACACCACCACCAGCGGCACCCACCTCACGATGGAGAAGTACAAGGACCTGGTCATGGACTCCTCCACCGTGGGCGTCCCGGTCGACAGCCCCGAGGGCTACAAGCTCGACGTCAAGTACGCCGTCCGCTTCTCCAACAGCGGCGAGTTCACCCACGCCGCCCCGTGGAACGACCAGCTCGGCGAGGCCAACCTCAGCCACGGCTGCCCCAACCTCGCCAACGCCGACGCCAAGTGGTTCTACGAGAACACCTACATGGGCGACCCGCTCGTCGTCACCGGCACCGACCGCGAACTCGAAGTCGACAACGGGTGGGGCTACTGGCAGCGCTCGTGGGAGGAGTGGTTGGCCAACAGCGAGACCGGCGAACCCGACGACACCGGCGAAGCCGGCACTCCCGGATCCCCGCTCAGCAACGCCGAGTAGCTCCCGAACCTGCCGGCGACTGACCGGGCCCTCCGCCCAGGGATCGGCCGGAACCATGGCAGCCCCGTCACTGTTATCCCCTGGGCGTCTTGGGCCGCGGTGCGTTGCGGACTACGGCCGATCCCGTGTCGAACGCACCGCCCGGACCGGCTGGCGAAGCCGACGCAGCGGCCCGGGCTGGGCACCCATCCGCCGTGCTCGTCGTACCTGAGACGGAAAGCACCGCTCGGGTGTGGCCTTCTGCCGCACCGGGGTTGCATCCTGTACCTGGGTACAGGCTTACGGTCGCAGGCATGAGAGCACGAGAGCATGGCGCCCGCGGGCGCCGCCGCGACGACGGAGACGGTGACGCCATGGCGACCACGGGCGACGACACCTCAGTCGATACCGCGCGCAGGCTCGCCCCGCGGCGGCTGGCGGCCGGCGCCGGCTGGGGTGCGCTGGCCACCGCGGCGATGAGCGCGGTGATGCTGGCGGCCACAGCGACCGGCCTGGCGCCGATGCCGGAACCGATCCCGGCGGCGCTGGTCTCCCGCACGCTGGGCGACCTGCCCCAGCCCGGAACAGTCGCGCTGGCCGCCATTACCCATCTGGCCTACGGCGCGTTGGCCGGTGCCGTCCTGGCCGGCCTCCTCCGGCGGGGCACCGCGGGGCGCGGCGCCCTCTACGGGGCGGTGCTTTGGGCGCTGATGGGACTGGTGTGGCTGCCCTATGCCGGGTGGGGCTTGTTCGGCATGGCCCTGACCCCGCGGATCGCGGTGGCGACGCTGGTGCTGCACCTGGTCTACGGGATCACGCTGGGCCTGCTGCTCGACCGGCCCACGAAAACCAAGGGAGGCCCCCGATGAGCGACCACGGCACAGGTGGCTCCGGCGCCGTAAGCCGGAGCCGGGGTGCCCTCGCCCCACCGGAGCCGGAAGGGGCAGCGTGCACACCGGGAGCCTGCACCTGCACCGGTCAGGAGAATGCGGCACCCCGAGAGGGCATTGCAACCGGTCACGGGGACGGCGCACCGGCAGAGTCGGGATGGGCGCCGCCGGAGTGCGCCCTTCCCGCAGACCGGCGACCGGAACGGGTCGCCGAGTTCGACGCGCTGTTCTCCGCCGCAGTGCAGGGGGTGGCCCGGCCGGAGCCGACCGTGCTGCGCCTGGTGTTGGACGCACGCCACGAGGCCGCTGCACGCGAGTTGGCGGCGCAGGAAAGCGGCTGCTGCTCGTTCTTCACGTTCACCTTTACACCGAGCACCGACGGAGTGCACTGGCATATCACGGTGCCCGAAGCACAAACGGAGGTACTGGACGCCCTCGCGGAACGGGCAACGGCGGCGGGGGCGTCCCGATGAGCGGAGAGGCGCTGCGCAGCGGCCAGGTCGCCGAGGCCGCCGGGGTCAACCTGCAGACACTGCGCTACTACGAGCGTCGCGGCCTGCTGGCCGAACCGCAGCGCTCCAACGGCGGGCACCGGCTGTATCCGCCGGAGGCAGTCACCGTCCTGCGGGTGATCAAGGCCGCGCAACGCCTGGGCTTCACCCTGCAGGAGGTCGCCGATCTGCTGGAGGCCGGAACCCGCCCGCACCGGCGCCCCGGCGACGGGCTGCACCGGCGCGCCCAGGACAAGCTCGCCGAGGTCGAGGCGAAGATCGCCGATCTGGCCGTCATCCGCCAAGCGCTGACCGACGCCTTGGCGGCAGGCTGCGACGACCTCACCTCCTGCGCCACAAGCTCCTGCTGCCCACTGCCCTTCGCCGACCTCGCCGAGGAGAACCGCGATGCCGAACCCTGCCACTGACCTCCGCCCCGGCCGCGCTCCCAAGACCCTGGCCGGGTTGGCCGGTCTGGCCTGCGTGGCGTGCTGCCTGCTGCCCGCCCTCATCGCCGCCGGGGTCCTCGGCGGCTCAGCCGCCGCGCTGGTCGGCGGTCTGCCCGCGCTGGCCGCGGCCCTGGCCGTGCTCGCCGGCGCCGTGTGGTGGTTCCAGCGCCGCCGTCGACGGTCCTGCTCGTGCGGCGGCTCCTCTTCCCGGGAGGAGTGCGCGTGCGCGCGCGTCGCCCCGGCATCGGATACGCACGGGCGAACTGCGTAATGTCGCGCGTGTGACTGCGCGCCCGCGCCAGGGCCGAGGAGCCCGTATTCGCGGCGCCGTCGGCTGCGGTCAGGATGGGGGAGCACGCCGGCCGCCGGGGCCGGCGGAGATCAGGACGCGGGGAGATGCGGGTGCCGCAGGAGTCGCAGGGTCTGGCCGCGGGGATGGAACGCCACCAGGTGGTCGTCTATGTGGGGGCTCTGGCGGCGGGAGCCGCGGTCGGCTGGGCCGCTCCTGCTGCG
Organism: Streptomonospora litoralis; assembly: GCF_004323735.1. GTDB lineage: Bacteria > Actinomycetota > Actinomycetes > Streptosporangiales > Streptosporangiaceae > Streptomonospora > Streptomonospora litoralis. The sequence continues at coordinate 5,124,405 of NZ_CP036455.1, forward strand.
GGGCCCGGACTCGAGCACGCCATCAATCCGGTGCTGGGGGCACTGCTGTATGTGACGTTCCTGCAGGTGCCCGCAGCCGACCTGCTCCGTTCCCTGCGCTCGGGCCGGTTCCTGGCCGCCGCGCTGGTGGTGAACTTCGTCGTGGTTCCCTTGGTGGTCGCGGCGATGTTCGCGTTCCTGCCCGATGACCAGGCGATCCGGCTGGGCGTGCTGCTGGTGCTGCTCACCCCGTGCGTGGACTATGTGATCGTCTTCAGCGGGCTGGCCGGGGGCAGCAGCGGGCGGCTGCTCGCGGTGACGCCTGTGCTGCTCGTCGCGCAGATGATCCTGCTGCCCGGTTTCCTCTGGCTGTTCATGGGGCCGTCTCTGGCCGAGGTGGTCGAGGCCGGCCCGTTCGTCGAGGCGTTCGTGGTTCTGATCGCCGTCCCCCTGTCGCTGGCCTGGCTCACCCAGGCCTGGGCCGCCCGCCGGGCGGCGGGCCGGAAGGTCGTCGGCGTCCTGGGCACGACGATGGTGCCGCTGATGGCGGCCACTCTGCTGACCGTGGTCGCCTCCCAAGTGCCCAAGCTGGGTGGAAGTCTCGCCGATGTGGCCCGCGTGGTGCCGTTCTACGTGCTGTTCCTCGTCGTGATGGCGTTCGCGGGCCTCGCCGTGGTCCGCCTGTTCCGCCTGGACGCGCCCGCCGGGCGGGCGATCGTGTTCACCGGCGCGACACGCAACTCCCTGGTCGTCCTCCCGCTCGCCCTGGCCCTGCCCGACACGCTCGCCGTCGCGTCCCTGGTTGTGGTCACCCAGACCCTGGTCGAGGTGATCGGCATGGTCGTCTACGTCCGCGCAGCACCCCGGCTGCTACCCGCCGGCTGAAGCAGGCCGCGCATGCCGGGTGAATGCCACCCGGCTCTCCCAACGGAGCGAGAAGGCGGAAGTACCGCAAGCCGATCGCGGTTGCCCATGTCGGCGGGCTGCCGTGCGTCAGGGGCGTTCGAGTTTCTGGGAATCCGCAGGGTGCCAGGGCCGGTCGGCGCAGGTGGGGCGAGGATCAGCGCTGACACGCACAGCGTGCACCACGGCGTCGCCGTGGGCCTCCGCCGTGCCGAGGTAGGTGTGGCCGGTCAGGTGGCACCAGGCGGGAAGGTCCAGCGGTGCGGCCGGGTCCGTGGTAATCACGTGCACGACGGAGCCCGCAGGCAGCTCGGCGATGCGGTCACGCAACCGGATCAGCAGCACCACGCAGACCAGCCCGGTACCGTCCACGACCGCTCCGGACTCGGGCAGCGGCGTCGGACCGCTCACCGGGGGCGCCGCTGGGTGATGCGCCAGAGGCGGCGCGGCAGGCCGCCCTCCTCGAAGGCATGCACCTCGTCGAGGTCCCACCCTTGGGCGAGGCGCTCGACCAACTCCTGGGAGAAGAAGTGCACGGCGAAGCCGCCGTGCTCGAAGATGTCATCGCCATGGGCGGTTCCGGCCCCGTAGTGGGCGTCGCCGGTGTGGCGGACGGTGTAGACGAAGGTCCCGCCCGGACGCAGCACACGCGCGACCTCGCCCACCAAGGCGGAGATCTCGGCAGTGGAAAGCGCCATGCACAGCAGCATGTGCGCGAACACCCCGTCCACGCTCTGTACGGCCAGTGGCAGCGGGTCGCGTGCGTCGTGGGCCACGGTCGCCAGCCGGCCGGTGAGCTGTTGGGCCTCGGCGTCCTGCTGGAGCTGGTCCAGTCCGCTCCGGCTGATGTCGGTTGCGGTGACGCGCAAGCCCGTGCGGGCGAAGTAAAGGGCGTCGCGGCCGTGGCCCGCACCCAATTCCAGCACCTCGCGTGCTCCCGCCTCGGCGAAGACCGCGGCGGCGTGCACGGCCGGGGCCGAGGGCTCGTGGCCGTACATGCGCGGATGGCCGGCGTAGGTGTGCTGCCAGTGCTTGCGCTGCTGGTCGGCCAGATCCGGGTCAGAACCGGTGGGCATGGCGGCCTCCTGCGGGTCGAAGACGTGTCGGGGGATATCGGGTATCGGGCCGCGTCAGTCGGACCGATGGCGGGCGCGCCGGGCGGCCAAGGGCACGATCGCCAGCGCGAGCACACCCCCGCCGACCGACAGGGCGGGGAACCCCGCGGCGGCGACCACCACGCCGCTGAGCATGCCGCCGCTCGCGCCGGCCAGGGCCACGCCCACGTCCACCGCGCCCTGGGTGCGCGCCCGGGTCGCCACGGCGGCGGCGTCGGTGACCATCGCGGTGCCGGCCAGCAGGCCGAAGTTCCACCCCAGCCCCAGCAGGGCCAGCGCCGTCGCGAGCACCGCCACCGACGCGACCGGGGCCGCGGCGGCCACCAGGCCGGCCGCAAGCAGGGTGACGCCGGAGGCGACCAGCACTGGTTTGCGGCCAATACGGTCCACCAGGACCCCGGTCAGCGGCGAGGGCAGGTACATGAAGGCGATGTGCACGGCGATGACCAGCCCGGTGGCCCCCAGGTCGTGGCCGTGGGCCTGCATGTGGATGGGGGTCATCGTCATGATGGCCAGCATCACGAGCTGAGTGAGCACCATCGCGCCACCGCCCAGGACGACCCCCGGGTTGAAGCGCGCGGGCGCGGGCTCCGGAGCCGGGGATGCGGCCTCGGCCGCGCCGGCGCCCGCGGGCGTCAGGGCGATGTTCCGGGCGTGCAGCAGCGGGTCGGGCCGCAGGAACACCCACAGGACCAGGGCGGCCAGGCCGTAGGCCGCCGCGGCCAGCACGAACGGGCCGGCCAGTGCCGGTGCTCCGACGACCCTGCCCAGGGGCTGGGTGGCCTCGGTGAGGTTGGGTCCGGCCACCGCGCCCAGGGTGGTGGCGACCAGGACGGTACTGATCGCACGCCCCCGCCGATGCGGTGGGGCCAGGTCGGCGCCGGCGTAGCGCGCCTGCAGGTTGGTGGCCGTACCCGCGCCGTAGACGAGCAGCGCGGCGAAGAACAGCCCGATGCTGTCGAGTGCGGCCGCGGCGACCACCCCCGCGCCGCCCGCGGCACCGGCGGCATAGCCCCAGACGAGGCCGGTTCGCCGCCCCCGGCGGTGGGAGATCCGGCCCACCAGGAACGCCGCACCGGCCGAGCCCAGGGTGAACAGGGCGGCGGGCAGTCCGGCCAGACTGCTGGTCTGCAGCATCTCCTGGGCCAGCAGTGCGCCGACCGTGACGCCGGCGGCCAGGCCGGCGCCGCCCAGAACTTGGGCGGCGGCCACGGTGATCAGGGAGCGGCGCTGGAGGGCAGTGGGGAAGGCATCGGTGTCGCGGGGTTCCGAGGCGGTGGCGGCCATGTGCGGCGTCCCTTCCATGGGGGCGGATCTGCGGTGGAGTACCCCGGGATTACGCGGAGCCGGTGTGGACCGGGCGCCCGGAGGCGCGCCACTCCAGCAGTCCTTCGTTGAGGCGGTAGGCGCGGCGGCCGTGGGAGCGCAGGACACGCACCGCATCGACCGCCATCACGCAGTAGTCGCCGCGGCAGTAGGCCACGATGTCGGTGTCCTCGGGCACCTCGTCCAATCGGCGGGTCAGCTCGTCGACAGGGATCGACACCGCCCCGGGCAGGTGGCCCGCGGCGAACTCCCCCTCGGGGCGCACGTCCAGCACCAGGGCGCTGCCCTGATCCAGGCGGGCCAGCAGTTCGGCGCGGTCGACCTCTTCGATTTCGCCTTGGCCGGGCCCGGCGAAGTTTTGCCAGGCCCGTTCGACCTCAGCCAGATGGGTGCCGGCGACCTTCTGCACCAGCGAGAGCAGGGCGGCGACGTCGTCGCCGGCCAGCGTGTAGATGACGTGGTTCTTCACGCGGCGGGTGCGCACCAACTGGGCGCGTTTCAGGGTCTGCAGGTGCGCCGAGGCGGTGGAGACACCCAACCCCAGGGGCTGGGCCAGCGACTCCACGGAGCGCTCGCCTTGGGCCAGCAGGTCGAGCATCTGCAAGCGGGTGCCGCTGCCCAACGCCTTGCCGACCCGGGCGAACTCGCCCCACAGCTCGGCGCGCCCCGCCTCCCGACCATCTGTTCCACTATTCATTGGAATAGCGTATCTGATCGAAGACGCCAGCGGAGCGCCTGACTCGTACGGGGTTCGCCGATACTGGAACCGGTCGACGCGTCAGGGCGGAACACGCGGGGAAGCAGCCCCGATCCGGGCTTTGGTACTCACACCACCGCCTTGTCGAAACGGCCTTGCTGCCCCCATTGCTTGATCAGTCGCCCCCAGCGGTCCTTGTGATCGAAGCGGGCCGCGATCTCGCGGCCGGTGGGGAGGGAACCGTCTTTGCCGCGGTTATCCAACGCCCACTGCCACGCCTCGATCTGGATTCGCGGCACTGCTTCCGAAGAGCTCGCGATCTCTGCGGCAACGGCCTCCTCGTGCCCATCTACCGCCTCAACCACGTGCAGCCGCGGGCGTTGGGCCTCACTCGTGGTCTCGCGGGCGTCTTCGTTCCCCGGCGCCTTCGGCCGAGACGAATCAGTCGGCGCCTCGGCTGTGTCCACGGTCTGCTCATCGTGTGCGTTCGCCGTGCGTGCGCCGCGGGCGTCGATGCGGAACTCGCGCATAAGCAACTCGTACGCGCCCATCAGGGCGAAGCTCGGCCACGCGTGGATCACCCGCGACCACAGCGTCGGATCGGCCACCGCGATGTTAGCCGCGAGGCTGGCGACGCTCCCGAGGATGAGCAGCGTCCAGGGAAGCAGGCCGCCGCGCCGGCCGTGGCGGGCGTCGGCCAGCAAAGCCATCGACGACGCCACAATCATGCCGTCGACAGAGAGAGGAAACAGGGCCGCGCGCCAAGCGGGTTCGCCGTGGCGCTGGGCCAGCTCGTACATGTGGCTGTAGCTGACGACCGCGGCGATCACGGCCAACATCAATACGGCAAGGATGGTTGTCCAGCGGGACCAGAGGGTAGAATTCATAGCAGGTCACCGCCCCGCCAGATTCAGCTCGGTGGTCAGGCGGACCCGAGCGGCCGAGAAAGCTGAGCGGGCCGAGTGGCTATAGGAATTTGGTTCGACTCCCCCCTCGGACACATAGGTATGCGTGAGATTGCATATGGTTACATGGTAACGGAATCCCGGGGCTTTGTGTCCTGGGATTTTTCATTGGTCCATCAGTTTGAATGCGCTCAGTATCCAGCCAAACTGCACAACCTTCCATGGGGGTTCGACTCAGCGTGGTGCGCGTGGTGCCACTGATGCGGCAGGCTCACAGGCGGATCACGATTTCCTCGGCGCCGTCTGGTGTGCTCAGTGCCCGCTCCATGGGGTCGTAGGTGAACGTCAGTCTCCGGTCACGGCACGCGGAGACCAGCGCGGCTGACCCGCGGGGGACGTCGACCTCCTCGAAGGGAACACCGGGCCGTGCCAGGAGACGGACCAGGAACGTCCCGAGGTGGGCGGTGACGGCGTCCTCGCGAACGAAGACGTTGCGCATCTTGCCGTCGACCACATGCTCCTGGGCGTGCCAGGCCGTGCAGCGGTAGTTGGCCCGACCGTTGTTCCACGCGCCCTCCAACGCCCGGCCGCACAACCCGCAGCGCAGTAGACCGCGCAACAGGTAAGTGCGCGGCCGACCGCGTACGGCCGGAGTGGTCTGGGCGGCGCGGAACTCGGCTGCGCTCACGATCGCCGGATGGGCCGCCTGTTGGGAGTAGACCCATTCCTCGCCCGGATTCCACCGCGACACGGTCCGCGTACCCAGCCCCACATTGTGAACGTCGAGGAGCCGTTCGGACTTGGACTGCTTGTTCCAGACCTGGCGGCCGGTGTAGCGCGGGTTGGACAGCAGCGACAGCACCGTTCCCGGACCCCAGCCCTGACCGTCTCGGTGCCGGTTGCGCGCCGGATCCCGCGCCGCCGGGCAGAGCACGCCCTCGGCGTTCAACACGTTGGCAATCCGCTTGGCCCCGTTGCCGGCCAACCGCAACGCGAAAATGCGCCGCACCATCGGAGCGGTGACCGGATCCGGTTCAAGGCGATGGGCTCGGGCCCCCAGCGCGGCAAGGTCAGGGCGCGGATGCGGCCCGGCATCGATCAACCGGTATCCGTACGGCGGGCGGCCACCCAGGAACCTGCCCTCCAGCTCGGCCTGGGCGGCCATGGAGGCATGCACCCGGATCTGGATACGGCGCCGCTCGGCCTTGGACATCGCCGCATACGCCGACATGATCAGCGTGTGGGCTTCGGAGTCCGGATCGATAGCGCCGCCGACCTCGGGCACCCACAGCGGCACGTCGAAGTGGACGAACAGCGGGAACGTCAGCCCGTACTGGTTGTCGTAGAACACCCGCTGCGGCTCGCCCACCACCGCATCGAATCCCCGGCCCGGGTCCTCCAGCGCCGCCAGCAGCCGCGCCGACTCCGGACGCCGCGGCCAGGCCACAGCCCGGCTCTGCCCCACATCGAAGAACTCGGCCACGATCTCGCCGGACCCCGCGACCAGATGCTCGGCGCGACGCCGCTGCCACTGCCGCGAAGTGGCCGGATCCTGCAAGTCCTCCGTCGATACCCGCCCTGCCAACGCAAACCGGATCATGGCTCCCCCTCACCTGCGAAAGACACGCTCTCTCGCTAGCGTCTCCCGCAGCGGTGGTTCAAGGTAGAGCGGTGGGTCGGACAAGCGCGGCCGCAGGAGTGTTCTCGCCAGCGGAACTTCCAGCGGGCATACTCGACCCAGGACGCAACTGCGTTGTATAGCTCATCCGGATACTTCGCAGACATACTGCTAGAGCGTCTGCAATATAGAGTCCATTCGCTATAGCATGCAGTCATGCATCACTCGCCAGCCATCGCGCCTCTAGCGGATCTGGCCGAAGAACAGTGGGGGCTGTTCACCCGGCGCCAGGCCGAGTCCACCGGGATGGCCTGGAGCACCCTGTCGCGCATGGCCTCCGATGAGACCACCGCACAACGCGTCGCCCACGGGGTCTACCGCCTGCGCGGCGCCCCGCCCACAGACCACCTCGACCTGCGCGCCGCCTGGCTGCAACTCGCACCCGCCGTCCCCGCCTGGGAACGCACCGCCGACACCGGCGTGGTCTCCCACCGTTCAGCGGCTTCCCTCTACGAGCTGGGACATCTCCCCGCCGACCTCCAGGAGTTCGTCCTGCCAACCCGCCGCCAAACCCGGCGCCCCGACGTCCGCCTGCACCGCGCCCGCCTGACCGACGACGAACACACCGTTCTACGGGGCCTGCCGGTCACTCGACCCGCCCGCACCGCCGCCGACCTCCTCACCGACAACGAGGACCCCGGCGCCGTCGCACACCTCCTCACCGACGCGCTCAGAGCCGGCCACGAACACCCGACCACCGTCGCCCAAGCTCTGGCTCCGCACGCCGCGCGCTTCGGACTGCGCCGCGGCGACGGAGCCGCACTGCTGCGCTGGCTCCTCGACCTCGCCGGCGCCCCGGAACGGCGCTACTGGCTCGACGCAACGCCCGATCAGGAAGGCAGCACACCGCCGCCGTGACCCTCCCTTACACCACCCCGACCGCGTTCCGCCGCGCTCTGACCGAGCGCCTGCGCGCAGCAGCCAAACCCAACGGCCCGTGGCCGCTGGCCGAACTCCAGCGCCAGTTCGCCTACGACCGGCTGCTCGCACGGCTTTACCACCTCGACACCGGATGGATCGTCAAGGGCGCCACCGCGCTCCTCGCCCGCGAACTCGCCGTTCGCCGCACCGTGGACATCGATGTCTACCGGCCCGGCGACCGCGGACAGGCAGAACACGACCTCCGGCGAGCCGCCGCCCTCGATCTCGGGGACTGGTTCATATTCGAAACGGGCCGCGCGACCCCGGTCTCCGACGGCGCCAACGGTGTCCGGATACCGACGACCGCCCGGATCGGAACCACCGAATGGGTGCGCTTCCACGTCGACGTGGTCGCCGAGGACATCCGCATGACCGGCTCCCCGGAGGACGTCCCACCATTGCCCGCGGTCGCGATCCTCGGCCTGGATCGCCCCGGCTACCGGGTCTACCCACTTGCTGACCACATCGCCGACAAGACCTGCGCCATCCTCGAACGCCACGGACCCGAAAAGCGCCCCTCCACCCGCTTCAAGGACCTCGTCGACATGCTCGCCGTCCTCGGCAGCCAATACGTCGCCGCCGCGAACGCATCGCCCAACACCACGGCGCCTGGCGCGACACCGTCGTGCTGGAACGCCGCCGCGACGACCACGGCTGTGCGTAACGAACGCAGTCGTCAACGCAGCGGCGCCCCGCCCTGCCGCTGGGCCTGCAACGGCCGTTGCCGCTCAGCTCGCCGCCATGTCGAAGCGGCCCTGCTGTCCCCATTGCTTGATGGGGCGGCCCCAGCGGTCGCGGTCAACGACGCTCATGCAGGTCGAGGCCCCCATGCCGCGTAACCGATCACCCCCACGGCGGCGAACACGAGTGCTGTGGTCATCGCCGCGGTGCTGTCCGCGGGCTGCACCAGCCAGGTCAGTACCCGCAGCGCATCCGAGTCCGCCTCGATCGGCACGTTCGCCAGTACGGTCGCCCCGAAGGGAAAGCACCAGCCGAACGAACCGCCGGCCAGAACCGCGCCGACCCCGGCCAGACCGACCAGACCAACGGCATCTCTGACGATCACTTCGGTCTGCAGATGGGAATCGGCCAATACGTCCACCACGAGGGGGCCGGCCGCTGCCATCGCGGCGAGGGCGACCAGGTGCGCGGCACGCCGGGGCGGCCAGGTGAACGAAGCCGTACGCTCACGTGCGGCATCGAACCCGCACAGACCGGCCGAAGCCGCGGCCACTCCCAGTACCATCGTCACGCTCATCAGTCGGCTACCGGTCTGGTCGGCCCCCCACCAGAGGGTGAGTCCCCACAGCAGGACGGCCCCGGCCAGGAACCCGAGCAGTGCCATCGGTAGCTGCCGGGACCGCGTATAGAGGGTCAACCATCTCATCGAGGGTTCACCCCTTGGGTGAGGAGATCGAGCTGGTCGCCCTCGCAGGTGAGCCCGGCCTCGCGCACGGCGGCGACCCGGCGTATCTGCTCCTCGCGCGGTAGGGACCGCAGCGATTCCCAGGCCGGGCGCACCGTTTCTTGATAGGCGGAGCTATCCTCGGAGATCCACGGGTACAGGCCCGGTATCGGCTGCAGTTCCGCACCCAGCAGCCAGTTGGCCGTGACTATGCGCGCGGAGATCTCCGTCTCCTCAACGCCGCAGGCCGGGGTTCCGGCGCCGGCGAGGAGCGCCATAATCAGCCCGTCCGCACCATCGGAGTTCCCTCCTCCACTCTGCTCGAACTGCATCAGTGTGTCGGAGCTCACCGGGACCGTGTCCGCGGTCCGTGGCAGCGAAGCCCGCTCCTCATCACCGAAAGCGGGTACTTCCTCCACCGAGGTCGGCGCTTCCGGCAGGACTGCGAGCTTGGCGAGCGCCTGCCTGGCGGTACCGGCGAAATCGTCCAGCAGGTGCTCGTGCGCCCGGGTTACGCACACCCGCGGCCCGTCCTCGTCGCACACCAGCGCCGCCGCTTGGGTGTCGTGGGGGTAGGCCGCGCTCGCCTGGCCCGGTAGCAGGACCATGGCCAGCACACCGCCGAGGAGACCGGGGACCGCTGAGGCGATCCTTGTCCAAGAACCCCGCGCTGCCAGCAGGATGAACCCGGTCGCGGCGATACCGAGGAACCACAGCGCCTGGGCAAGGCTCACCTGGTGGGCCACCAGCCTGTAGGCGCTCTCGGCACCGTCGAGTCCCGGTGAAAGCAGCGCCGCTTTCATGCGCCACGGGTCGGAACCGGCCTCTACGGAAATCTCGATATTCAGCAGCAGCATGACCAGCGCGTAGCCGCTGACCGCCACGAGCGGCGGCGTCACCATATACGGCAAGAGGTGGCCGAGCCCCATTCCCAGCAGGCTCCCCGCGACCAGCGCGAGAACACCGACGGCGAACACGGCCAGCCAGGAGAGCGAGAAATAGCTGGTGGCAGAGGCCACCTGCGCCGCCCCTACCGCGAATATCGCTGTGCAGGCGACGGTCAAGCCGATCGCCACCGCTGCCGCGAGCGTCGCCGAGCGCTGCCACGAGGATCGCGGCGTGCTGGAAAGCACCTCGTCCATCCGCGAACGGCGCTGCCGAGTGCCCTGCCAGGCACCGAGGCCGACCACCACCGGCCAGGTGAACATGAGCATGAACCGCTGCCATTGCGCGAGTCCTTGCCACTGCTGGTCCCACGCGCCGGTCCCCTTGCCCCAGGGGCCGGGGAGCAGGTAGAGGAGGGCCAGTGTGAGCACGGCCAAGGCCAAGCAGGTCCACGGTGCGGTCGAGCGGCGCAGCTCGGTGCGCAGAATCCTCGTGCTCATCGTGCTCCCTCCCTGGTGGCGTGGTGGCGGGCCAGCAGGGCCGAATATCCCCGCTCGCTCGGGCTGTCACCGGAATCGGTGCCGCTGCCCGCAGCGGCGAGATCGGCCGCTCGCCCTTGGAACACCAGGCGCCCCTCGTCGACAAGTGCCACATCGGTGCACACGGTGGCGACGTCCTCCACCAGGTGCGTCGACACCACCGTGCAGGTGTCCTCGCTCAGCCCGCGCAGCAACTGCCTGAACTGCATGCGCTGCGATGGGTCCAGGCCCGCGGTCGGCTCATCGAGCAGCAGGATCCGCGGGCCGTTCACGATGGCCTGGGCGATTCCGGCCCGGCGCGCCATGCCGCCAGAGAGCGTTTTCATCCGGTCATCGGCCCGGTCTGCCAGACCGACTTTTTCGATGGCATGCTGCACCGCATCGGCTATACCGCTCTTGGGTACCTCCTTGAGCCATGCCATGTACTCGACGAACTCGCGGACGGTGAACCTGCGGTAGAAACCGAAGTCTTGCGGCAGGTACCCGATCTGGCGCCGTATGCGGCGCATATCGACGCGCCCTCTGACGGACTCGCCGAGCAGCTCCAGTCCACCGCCTGACGGGCGCAGTACCGTGGCCAGCGCCCGAATCAAAGTGGTCTTGCCTGCCCCGTTGGGACCCAGTAGGCCATGCACTCCCGTGCCGAACGCCAGATCGATCCCGTCCACGGCCATCCGCCGCCCGGCGGCGACCCGCAGCCCTTCGGCGCGGATCTCCCAGGCATGGGTCGCCGGGGCGGTCTCGGCCGCCCCCACCACGCGTGCCATCACACTCTCCTGTCTTCTCCACCTGCTGGGTTTCCGGCTTGCATACCGGCTTGAATGCCGGCTGCTCTCACATCCGGACGAACGACCTGGCGCGCAGCATCAGCACCGCGGCTGCGACCGCGAAGACCGCGCCCCACACCGGACCGGCCACCGGGGTGACCGCTACCGGCAGTTGCGACGTCAGCAGGCCGGGAGCGAGCACACCCAGCGACCACAGCGTCACGACCACAGCGGCAGCGCGCTCCAACCTGATGACGCTGCCCAGCGCGAGGGTTACGGCCGTGCAGGCCAGACACGGCAGTAACCAGAGCACCGATGACGTGCCTATGGTGAGGCCCGCGACGACCAGCACCGGCATCACCACCGCCAGCACGGCTACCGTGCGCCGCAGCAGCAGATAAAGCCCTGCTCGCGGGGTCGCGGCCACCAGCTCATACGCCGGATCGAGACTTCTCGTCCATACCGCGGCTATGCCGAGCACCGGAATGACCGGGGCCAGCAGCAGCACCAGCGGGCGGCCTCCGGGGATAGCGAAGAACGAATCGACGGCCACAGCCAGCACTGCCACCAGTGCCGCACCAGCGACCCACGGAAGCATCACCGGCGAGGTCCAGCCCGCCAACCGTGCCAGCCGCCTTCGCGGGGGTACGGGCGGGCCGGTGGTCAGGGACGATGCCAGTGCTTCCCAGGTTCGATCGACTAGCGCCGCCGTCCGGGGCGCCTGGCCGGGCACTTCCTCGGCGAGGCGGGCGCGACAGGACGGGCAGGATTCCAGGTGCGATTCCAGCGACCACAGCACCTCGCCGGCGATCGCGTCAGCGCGCGCGTAGCTGCGGATCAGCTCGATGGAAGCATGCGCCTTGTGCTGGTCGTTCATGACAGTGCCTCCCGCATGATGATCCGCGCCCGGCGCGCCCGCGTCTTCACGGTTCCCTCCGGCAGTCCCAGCAGCACGGAGGTCTCCCGCACCGAGAGCCCGTCGAGCACCATGGCCTGCAGCACCTGCCGCAGTTCGGGTGCCAGCGTGTTCAACGCGCTTCCCAATTCGCCGCCGACCGCTCCGGCTAGCGCTTCGTCCTCCGCGGCTGGGGCGGCCACCGGTTCGGCGGCTTCCGGAGGCGGATGCACATACCGCGCACGACGCCGGAACGCGTCCACGAGCCGGCGCGCGGCGATGGTCCACAGCCACCCCGCGGCGCTGCCGTCCACCGCTGTCCCGGCAAAACTTCCCGCCGCCCGCCATACGGCGAGGTAGGACTCCTGCAGCACCTCGGCCACGATCTGCTCGTCGCTGCATCGGCGCCGCAAACGTAGGGCCAGCCATGGCGAGGTCCGGCGGTACAGCTCCTCGAAAGCCGCCCGGTCCCCCTTGGCAACCAAGCGGACGAGGCCGGCCTCGTCGGCCGACTCGATCGCTCCCCGAGTTTTTCTCACGCTTGGCAAGACGCGGCGGATCCGCGATCGGTTCTTACAAACAAGTGACGTGAGTCACATTGCTAGTGCTTGTGCCGCATACCCGGCACGCCCGCCTTCCTGATCGAGGGAGGCGTTCTTCGGCGCACAGCCCTACTCGGAGTTCGAGAAGCGGATCGATCAGGCCCAAGACCCGGCGGACTGAATGCGCGGCTGACACATCAGCCCTGGAACGTCGACGCGGTCGCCGCGGACGTCGGCATGACCGGGCCGCCGGACGAGGGCAGAAAAGGTCGCGCGGCGTCGCCTCCGGTCATTCGTTCGGGGCGGCGGTGGCCGCTCACCCCGCGAGCGGGGCCGCGTCGGCGGCGCGGAAACCGCCGAGGCGGTCTTCGAGTTGGCGGACCGCGGAGCGTCCGGCCCGGTTCGCGCCGATGGTACTGGCGGTAGGACCGTAGCCGATCAGGTGGAGACGCGGGTCCGCCACGGCCCGGGTGCCGTCCACCCTGATACCGCCGCCGGACTCGCGCAGGTTCAGCGGTCCCAAATGGGCCACACTCGGTCGGAAGCCTGTGGCCCACAGCAGCGTGTCGGCCGCGACGAACCGTCCGTCATACCAGGCCACACCTTCAGGGGTCACGCGATCGAAGACGCGGTCCAGTACGATGCGGCCGTCGTCGAGGGCCCGGGACAGCTCCGGCGGCAGGTACAGGCCCGTCGCGCTGACGACGCTGCCGGGCTGCTCACCGCGCCGTACCCGATCGGCGACCACCGCGACGGAGGCGCGGCCGAGCTCCGGGGTGAAGGGACCGGTCACGAGGTTGAGCGGGCGGCGGGTCAGCCAGGTGATGCTGCTCGCCACCCCCACCAGCTCCAGCAGCATGTCCACGGCGGACGCCCCGCCGCCGACCACCACCACGCGCTGCCCGGCGAACTCGGCGCCGCCCGCGAAGTCGGCGGTGTGCAACTGGCGCCCCAGAAAAGACGCACGGCCGGGGAAGTGCGGCCAGAACGGGCGCTCCCACGTGCCCGTCGCGTTGATCAGGCCGCGCGCCGACCACGAACCCGCGGTGGTCTCCACCAGCAGCCGCCCGCCGGCACCCTCGCGGACCCGGCGGACACTCACCGGGCGGTGCACGCGCAGGTCGAACTCGCGCTCGTATGCGGCGAAATACGCCGGGACGGCGGAGTTCACCGGCGCGGGACGCTCGGGAGCAGCCCACGGCATCCCGGGCAGGGCATGCACGCCGTTCACCGTCTCGGTGGTCAGCGAGTCCCACCGGTGCCGCCATGCGCCGCCGGGGCCGGTGTTGTGGTCAACGACCACGAAGTCGCGTCCGGGTTCCAGTCCGGCGTGCCGCAGGTAGTAGGCGCCGGACAGGCCCGCTTGTCCCGCACCGATCACCACGGCCTCCACCGGCCGCGCCGCTTCGCCTCGCGTCATGTACAAGTCAACAGCCCCGCCAACGCGGGGATTCCGATGTCCGGCAACGGTCGGGGCATCAGCTGGTCCGCGTGCGTGCGGACAGCCTCGGGTCCACTGCGCCAGCAGCACCGCCCAGGCCGCCCAGGTGGTCGTGGTCCCAAGCGTGGCCACCGAGTTGCCATTCGGCGAACCCGTCCTCGCCCTCGACGTCCTGCCACACCTCCGTCGGGGCCTTCGCGCGGGTGCTCGGCCGGTGGGCGCCGGTATCAGGGATTGGTGTACATCTCGACGGAGACCCGGACGAAGCGCCGCGCCTCCGCGGCGGACTCGCCGCGTCGACCGTCCGCCGCGGCCGTCGCCCCGTCCGCACTGTCCGGTCCCGGAATCCTCTCGGCAACTGGGGTCCCCCGATAGCCCGCGACGGGACCGTAGGAGCGCCGAAGCACGCCGGAGAATCCCCCGAGTGCGGGGTACCAGCCGTCTTTGCGCGCCAGCAGCTGCACCCGGTTCAGCTGGATCTCGCCGACCCCCTCGGCGTTGGCGGTGATGAGCAGCCGGTACCGCGAATAGGGCGCCGCTTCGGCCATCGCGAACTCGCGCACCAGGAACCGTTCGGGAAACGCCTCCCCGCTCCGCCGGTCGAGGGTCGTCCAGGTACTCCCGTCGTGGGAGCCTTGCATCACCCAGTCCTTCGGATCCCGCGAGCAGTGGTCGTCGGCCGAGGTCAGCGAGTATGCCGTGACGGCGGTCGGCTCGGGCAGGACGAACTCCAGCCGGGCCGATCCGGTGAAGGCGAGCCACTTGCCCGCGGTGCTGTGCAGCAGATTGGCCGCGACCTCGCCGGCGTCCCGGTTCTCGCCGCTGGCCGAGACCCGGGAGACGGGCACCGGGGTGCCGAGTTCCGGCTCGTCCGCGGTGAGCAACCGCACCCGCTGCAACTGCGTCTCGGGCTGCATCCCCCAGTTGCGGCTGATGTCGAGCCGGTAGAGCGGATACGCCGCGGAGTTGGCGACGGAGTATTCGCGGTTCTGGTGCCGCTCGGGGAATGCCTGGCCCTGCCGCGAGTCGACGGTGAACCAGGTGCGGCCGTCCACCGAACCGCGCAGCCGCCAGTCCTGAGGGTCGCGGTCGCGGTAGTCGTTGGCGGCGGTGAGCTGGTAGGCGGTGACGGCGGCCGGTTCAGGCAGGACGAAGTCCAGCGTCGCGGTGGGCTCGAACGCCAGCCACTTGCCCCACTCGGCCAGCAGCTTCCCGGCGACCTCACCGGCCGCGCGGTGCTCGTCGCTGGCCCGGACCTCCTGCACCTGCGCCGGCACGGTACGAGCAGGGGCGGGACCGCTCCGCACGGCCACAGACGCGAAGGTGTCGCGATGGTCGCGCCAGGTGATCCGCTCGACGGGGCCCGCGCCGTCGTCCAGCACCATCCGCAACCGGCCGGTGACCGTCCGGTCGCCGTAGGCCTCCTCCTCGGTGGCGAACGTGCGCGGGTGGAAGCCGCTCATCTGTTCGGGGCCTGACCAGCGCGCACGCTCGACCCCGCGGTACTCCTGCCGCGCGCCGTCGGCGGTGCGCCGGTGGCCGCGGAAGGCCGTCATGCCGCCGTGGAAGGCGATCTCGGCCTCCGCCCCGCTCTCGGATCGCCAACCCAGCTCCACCACTTCACAGGGCTCTCCCCGATCCAGGTGGACCGACAACGGCGCGGCCGCCTGCCATCGGCCGCCGGCGCGCACCTCGGTGTCGTAGACGACGACCGGGGCGCGGTGGGGGCTTCCCTCGGGTTCCGCGGGTCGGGAATCGGCATGGTCGGGCATGGGGCGCTCCAGTCCTCCTGTCGGTCATGCGGCGGGGCCGCTCGCATCGCCGCTCCGGCCGCGGCGCGCCCGGAAGGCACGGAGCACTCTCGCATCCCGGCCCGACAGTCGCCCGGCCGAGTACGGCCGCCGATGAGTATGAAGCTCCTGGAACTGCTGCGGGGGGGTCGTCGACCGGACCGGCCAGACCGTGGTGATGGTGACCCACGACCCGGTCGCCGCCTCGCACGCGGTGCGGCCCCGCGTCCACCAGCCGGTACCCGCAGGACGCCTGCTGCACTGAGCTGTGATCGCGGACCTGTGGACACCGTCGGCGCCGGCGGTGTCCACACATCCGCGATCACAGGAGATGGGCGCCTTCGCATTCGCGGCAGGCGGTGCGCGTGCGGTGGTGGTAAGAGTAGGCAGCGACGGCCAGGCCCAGCCCCCACAGCACGTAGGCGGGCACCGCTACCCAGAAGAAAGCCTGGGGCAATTGCTCGACCGGGTACGCGGGGCGCCCGTCGAGGCTTCGGTAGACCATGTTCACCAGGTCGGCGCCGAAGTAGGTGAGCAATCCGCCGGAGATTCCGATCGCCGGTCCCAGCACCAGCCACCTCGGGACACGCCGTCCGGCGAGACCCGGGACCCAGCGCGGCCACACCCGTCCCCAGCGGTGCACCAGGGCGAGCGGCAGCAGCACCCCGGCAAGCACGAATCCGACCTCGAACAGCACCAGGGACGGGCCGCCTGCGAAGGGGACGGCCTCCATGCCGACGCCGGCCTGAGCGAGCACACGCAGCAACCAGCCGAGGATCGTGAGGTAGGCCGCCGCGTAGGCCCAGCGCGGGGTGGCTTCGCGTAGGTGGGCGACGGATCGGACGCGGCCGCACCCCAGGCACCCCAGCCCCGACGTCCGGCGATAGGCCGACGCGAGCGTGATGAGCAAGACGGCCAGTCCGAGGCAGCCCAGTCTGCTCAGGGCACCCAGCGGGTAGAGGCCGATTCCCAGGCCGGGCAGCAGCGCACCCACCACGTCCAAAAGCAGCGGTGTCACGGCGACCACCAGAGCACCGGCGGTCCCCAGCGCGCCGAGCAGCAGCAGGACGCCGACCGCACGGCCCGGGACCGGTCGCGTCATGCCCACGGCGAGCAGTGCGGCCGCGCCGCACAGCGCTACCGCCCACCAGCCGGAGAAGAGCATCAGGTCGTAGCCGACCGGGGACATCTTCCCGGGCGGGCCGACGATCCGCCAGTAAGCCTGGAGCCCGGCGTAGGCCGCCGACCAGGCGACGGTCGCGGCGGCGAGCCGTCGGGCACGGAGCCGGTCGGCCTCGGGGCGGCGGGCGGCCGGGGTGGCGTTGTCCATGGTCGCCATGGTGCCCGACGGGGGATGCGCGCTTCCCCTGCGGGCGCGTATCGGAAGCCCCCCGCGCCGCCGGGGCGCCGGCGCCCCGGCGGCGCGGGGGACGGCCCTATTGGGCGGCGGTTCCTGTGGACAGGCCCCGGGCAAGCAGGTCGAGGGCCGATCGCATCCGCTCGCTCAGATCCACGGTTCCGGGAAGGACGGTCCAGACGAGAAACGCACCGTCGAGAAGTTCCACGAGGGAGCGTGCCGTGCAGCCAGTGTCGGTGATGTCGAACTCACCGCGTTCGTTGCCCTGATCGAGGAGCCTGGCCGCGGCTTCGCTCCAGTCGGAGTAGTACCGCTCCAACAAGTCGCGCACCCGCTGTTGGCGGTGCGCCAGCGCGTAGAACTCCGTGGCTGCCCCTGGACGGCGCGCGAACACGGCACACCGGTACACAGCGGCGACCGGACGCCCGGTCCCTCGCACCGCCTACAGGGTTTCCGCGGTGGGCCTTGGCCTTCGAGCCGGCTTGAGGGTCTACGTTCGGGGCCATGGCTGCACGCGACACGAGCGGATCCGCACCCTCCTCCCGGCCGGGCACGGCGCTGGTCACCGGCGCGTCCTCGGGCATCGGACGCGAAGCGGCCCGCCTCCTGGCCGAAAAAGGCTTCCGCGTCTTCGGCACCAGCCGCAGCGACCGCCCCGGCTTCGACAGCGTGCGGATGCTTCGGCTCGACGTGACCAGCGATGCCTCCGTCGCCGCGTGCGTTGACAGGCTCCTCGACCAGGTCGGGATGGTCGACGTACTGGTCAACAACGCGGGAGCGCTGCACCGCGGGATCGCCGAAGAGACCGCGCTCACCGAGGCCGCCGCGGTCTTCGAGACCAACCTCTTCGGCGCCGCGCGGGTGGCCAACGCCGTCCTGCCGCACATGCGCGAACGCGGCCGGGGCCGCATCGTCAACGTCGGTTCGCTGGCCGCCTGGGTCGGTGAGCCCGGCGAGGGCTACTACGCCGCGTCCAAGGCCGCCCTCGCCCGCTACACCGAGGCGCTGCGCCACGAGGTGCGTCATCTCGGCGTCGACGTGAGCCTGGTGGAGCCGGGCGCCTTCACCACGGGCGTGGTCGAGGCCGCTACCCGCTCCTGCGGCGAGATCGCCGACTACGACCAGGTCCGCGCCAACGCCTTCGAGACCCTCGAACGAGGTCTGCGGAAGGGCGGCGACCCGCGCAGGGCCGCCGAAGTCGTCGTCAAGGCGGCCACCGCCCGCAGGCCGAAGCCGCGCTACGCGGCCGGCAGCGAGGCGCTGTGGCTGCCGCCGCTGCGGCTGCTGCTGCCTCAGTGGGTGCTGGAGCGGCTGGTCAGAAGGGGATTTCACCTTCCGACCGCGGCCACGCGCGGCTGAGACCTCCATGCTGTGCGGCGAACTCCGACGCTCTTCGGCCCCGGAGGCGACAGGGCTGCGCGGCCACAGCGGGGCGGGCGGCCGTGGGGTGACGCCGGGCGTGGATCGACGGCCGCCGTGCCGGACAGGGAGTCGGGGCGTCAGCGTCGGATTCTGGTGTGGAAGTGGGCCCAGGTGACCATCGGGCCGGTGTAGTCGTCGGGGGTAGGGGTGTGGATGCCGCAGCACGGGTCGGCTTCGGCGGGCACGCGCCCCCAGCCGTGGGATAGGGCGCCGGCGAGGACCAGGCCGCAGCCGCCGGGGCGCATCGGGTCGGGGGGTTGGCACTCGGCGCGAGTGGTGGCCTGGCCCTGGTCGATCACTTCCAGATGGAGGACACCGGCCGCCAGACCGACGAGCCCCACGTCCACCTCGCCGTCGGGGTGGCCGGATGCGGTGTGGCGCAGAGCGTTGCTGAAGAACTCGCTGGCTACCACTTCCACGGCATCGGCCACGTCGTGGAAGTCGCGCACCAGCGCCCGCACCCAGAGGCGGGCCTCGCGGCACTGCTCCGCCAGCCCGGGAAAGGACCGGTAGGCGCTGAGTGTGAACGGGGAGAGGACGTCTTCCATCACGCCACCTCCGAAAGCGCGCCCGAGGCGGCGTGCGCGGCCTGCTTACCGCGTGCGCGAGGGCGGCGGCTGAACAGGTCACGGACTTTTCCCGCGCCGCCCGAGTCCCCCGGGTGGCGCCCGGCGAGGACTGCGGCAACGTTGCGAGGAGAGTCCGCCGGAGCCTGACCGTTCCGGCCCCAGATGAACCACCAGGAGTCCCCCAGCCACATGGCCACGACGGCAACCCGGCGACCGTCGGGACCGGCGGTGTAGAGCACCGGGTGATCCGAGCCGGCCAGCACCACCAGCGCCGACCTGCCGAACGTGTGCACCTCCTCCTGAAGTCGCCCAAGCAGCGACCGGCGGGTTTCACCGCACGGGAGTGATCGATCACTACGAGTTGCGAACATGGACACAATGCCTCCTTCATAGAAGCGCCGTGGGGAACAGCCCCCGGAAGACTCCAGCATGGCCTAGCATGGCTCCAATGGCAATCTCCCATTGGAAATTCCCCATTTAGTATCAGCTTACTTACCGGACAGTTGAGGAGGCCGCCATGGCCGCAAAGAAGAACGCGACGGTGCGAGGACGTCGGCTCCGGGGTGAACTGCGGCGCCTCAGGGAAGAGCGCGGTTGGAGCATCGACCATGTCGTCGAACTCTCCGAGAACGCATGGGTGAACAGCACCGTGTCCCGGTGGGAGCTGGGCGAGCGCCTGCCACGTCCAGCAGACCTCCGGCTGCTGTTGGAGATCTACGAGGTCACGGACGAAGAGCGGGAGACCCTGTTGCGGCTCGCCCGCGAAGCCCGGCAGCGCGGTTGGTGGCACGTGCACGGGGACGCCGTACCCGAGTGGTTTCAGGGGTTCGTCGGCCTGGAGGCCGAGGCGTCAGCGGTGTGCTCGTACACCTCGGAGTTCGTCCCCGGCCTGCTGCAAACGGCCGACTACTCGCGAGCAATCCACCAAGGCTCTCTGCGCTCTCTCAGCGACGAGGAGATCGAGCGACGCGTCGCGGTCCGGATGGAGCGTCAGAAACTCCTGGAACGTCCGCACGCACCTCAACTCTGGTTCATCCTCAACGAAGCGGTGATTCGCCGCCACGTGGGAGGGCCAGGCGTGATGAAGAAGCAGCTCGGACACCTCGCCAAGGCGATCGATCCACCGCGCATCACCGTGCAGGTGCTTCCCTACGAGCTGGGTGCTCATCCAGGCATGGACGGCGCCTTCTCCATACTCAGCTTCCCGGCCGCAATCGATGCCGATCTCGTGTACCTCGAACACCAGACAAGTAGCCTGTATGTGGAGGAACCAGACGAGGTCGAACGCTATAACGTGGTCTTCAACCACCTACGTGCAACAGCTCTCAGCACCGACCACACAAGCTCGATGATCCGTGAGATTGTCGCTCAGATCTGACACCGAAGGAAGTACGGGATGACGCCCTTCCCCGTGTCTCTCGCCCCCTGGCGCAAGAGCTCCTACAGCAACGGCAACGGCGGTGAGTGCCTCGAATGCTCCAGCGCCGCCTGGCACGTCTCCACCTACAGCGGGACTAACGCCAACTGTGTCGAGTACGCACACCTCCCCTCCTCGGTCGCCGTGCGGGACTCCAAGCACCCGCAGGCGGGCCACCTGTCCTTCTCCGGGGACGAGTGGTCGGCGTTCCTCACCGCTGTGAAGGCCACCCGCTTGTGAGACTCGCCGTTTCGGCGAGCGCCTGGTAGTCATACCGGGCAACATGCTGAGCGCGGCCGAGCCGGGCCGAGGAGGGCTCCCTCAGCACCCACGCGGGATGCCGGTCCGGTCTTCACCTGCTCCGAACGGGCAGCATTCCTTACCGCCGTGCAGGCCGTCGGCCTTCAGCCCCTCCGCTTCCGCTCCGCCGATACCGCGGCGAACACTCCTTCTTCCGGGCGGAGGGCAAGCCCCCTGCTCTCCGTGGGGCGCTCCTGCGCGGACCGCCCCACGCCCCCTCAAACCGACGGGAAACCCCCGACACTGCCGCGCGCCGGGACCTTCGAGGCGATCTCCCGCTCGAAGAAGTCCACGAACGGTTCCGCCTGCTCGTACAACTCGGACACGGTTCGCGCGGCGGCACGCGCAAGCGCGGGATCGTCGACCCGTTTCGCCCCGGCCGGACTGCCGTTCTCGTCGTAGCGGATGTGGTAGAGAACCTGATCGCCATACGCCATGAGTTCCGGAAGCGGATACTCGCTCTCGAACTGGCGGATGTGCCCGGCGTCGAGCACGCGGATCTCGAAACCACACTCGACGAATATCCGGTGGCTCTGCGCCTCCCACAGCAGGTAGGACGTGGGCGGGAGTTCGACGATGCGCAGCCGCCGCAGCCGCAGACCCAACCGCTCGTAGCTCTGACGCTCCGCGCGAATGTCCTCGCGCTCGCTCTCGAAAATCTCCAGGACGCGGTCCCAGTCGCCGGAGCAGAACGCCGCCCAGGCCGGATCTCCTGACTCGGAGAAGACCTGCGACCGCTCCAGTTTCCAGACGTCACCGGTCATGGCCGGATCCGCGCGCAGGGCGGCGGCATCAGCGTGGTAGGCGCGGCGGTCCATGACTGCGCCCTCAGCCGCGCGCACGGCGTCAAACATCAGAGATGTCCGGCTTTGCGGCTCGCAACATCTTCCCGGGAATGACCACCAGCCGCTCGTCGGCGCCTATGCTCAGCCCGGCCGGAAGGCGGTCGCTGAAGCGCTCGGTGACGTCGCGCCCCACAATCGCCACGTCACCGTTGTCAAGCTCCCAGATCTCCGGGCAGTCATCATTGGTGCGGCTTTGTTCCAGTTCGGCGGCTGTCTTCCCGAGACGCTGCTTGAACTGGGCGTCGGGCTTTACGTCCCACAGACGTTCCACTGGGATCCTCCTGTGTTCAGAGGCGGGAGAGAACCATTCCCGCCTCGGCGCGTTGGACACCCCACACCCTACGAATGGCGGAATCCGGCCAGGCGGATGCATGACCGATTCACCCCGTTTCGCCGCCGTGACCGTTGGTCTCGGCCATACTGGGGCTTCACGGTGGACCGACAATGAGCCTCGCGCTTGCACGGAGCCTCCCCGTATGCCCTCACCGAAACCCCGCACCACGAAGCGGCGTTGGACGAATCCGCGGTGGCCGACGCCGCCGACGCCAACGGCGAGGAGGACTTCGGCCTGGTCTTCGACACCGCCTTCGAGGACAAGGTGTACGAGATCGCCGAGAGCAGGACCGAATTCCTCCGGATGTTCAGCGACAACGACGGATTCCGAGAGGAGTTCGTGCGCAAGGCCCGCGGACGCGCCTACCGGCGGCTGCGCCGCGACGCCGCCTGACCGCCCCCGGCTCCACGGAGCCACGGTCCTGCGATGTTCCAGCAACGCGTCATCGCCGACCGCTACGAACTGACCACCCCCATCGGCCAAGGCGGCATGGGCGTGGTCCTGCGCCGCTACGACCGCCGGCTCGACCGGCGGATCGCCGTGAAACTGATGAGCCGGAAGCACCTGGGCCGCTCCGACACGCAGCCGGCGTGCTGGTCGAACGCTTCCTGCGGGAGACCAGGATGACAGTGTCTCTCCGGTCAGGGCCTCGGCGGGCGCATCGCGGTCAGGCACCGACCGCCTCCGGGGCGATGGGGCGACGCGAGCGGGGAAGCGTGGCGAGCACGAGACGGTAGGACTCGGTCACCAACTCCTCGACCAGCTTCGTGTCGACCGAGTCGCCGGGAGCCAGTGTGATCCAGTGCCGCTTGTTCATGTGGTAGCCGGCGGTGATGTCTACGTCTACCCAGCCGGGAAACAGGCAATACGACTCGACCTGCCAGTTCAGACGCAGATGCCGCATGAGATCGCGCGGGGCGCTAAGGCGGCGCCGCCCGCCTCACGTGTCGAAGCGGCGGTTTGCCGTCCTGTGGTGCACACCCGACCGAGGCTCTGGACGAGCACCTTGTTGCAATACCGATTGAAATCAAACCGCCGCCCCCTCCAATGCGATTCTCGGGCGCCCGTGCGCCGACCGCCGACTCGTACCGCGATCCGCAGAGTTTCGTGTGAGTGAACCGCTGCGGCGCCGACGGGCAGGCGACGGTGCTCGGGTGGGGCTGCCGGTCTCTAGTAGTACTTCGTCAAGTTCCCGAATTCCGTGTGCCGACCTGGTCGACTCGGGGGTGCGGTCTCCGGCCCCGCCCGCGCATCGCGTGGCGCACCGACGGCGCCTCGGGTCTGTTGTGCGGCTGTGGCACCGGGCGGGTGGCGGGTCGCCTGAGCTGAAAAGCGGCGGCAACGGCGGCGGCCCCTTGCGCCCGCGCGGGTGGGATCCCGCTCCCGTGGCCGGGCGGGGGCGGCGCGCGGCGATGGGGCCCGGTCAGTATCCATTGCGCGGAAATCACCACGTCCAAGGCCGATCCGTGGTGATTTCCGCGCAATGGATGCCGCGAAGCCCGGCATAAAGGACACTCGGGCGCCCGATCACCACCGAGACTGTCGCTGGGACCGGTCTCGGCGCCGAAACCGTCTCTGGAGCCGTTCTCGGCGCGCCGCCGGGCGCCCAACCGGCGGGCGCCCTGCCCGATACGCGCGGGCCCGGCCATCCGGCGCCGTGGCTGCCGCTTTTCCTCCAGACCACCCGCCGCCCGGCAGGCCACAAGGCCGCCCAGCGGGCCCGAGCCGCCTTTTCCGGCGCGCCTTGCCCGAGCCGCCTCGCCCGCCTACCGACACCGGCGACGCACTTGACGAAGTACTACTACTAGGAGGTTTCCCAGAAGTTCTCAGAGTCCGGCCAGTTCGGCTCGGCAGGATCGGTCTCATGACAACGATCGAGGTACAAGGACTGACCAAGCGGTACGGTCCCGAGACCGTGGTGGACGACTTGTCCTTCACCGTCGAAGCGGGTCAAGTGACCGGATTCCTCGGCCCGAACGGCGCCGGCAAGTCCACGACCATGAGGATGATCCTGGGTCTGGCCGCCCCTGACCGGGGTTCCGCCACCATCGGTGGCCGCCGCTACGGCGACCTCCCGGTGCCGATGACCGAGGTGGGCGCGCTGCTCGAGGCCGGCGCTGTCCACGGCAGTCGGAAAGCTTACGACCATCTGCTGGCGCTTGCGGTGAGCAACGGCTTGCCTCGGCGCCGGGTCGACGAGGTGCTCGCCCGTACCGGGTTGGAGGGCGTCGCCGGCAAACGGGCGGGAGGGTTCTCGCTCGGCATGCGTCAACGGCTCGGCATCGCGGCGGCCCTGCTCGGCGAGCCGCAGGTGCTGATCTTCGACGAACCTGTCAACGGGCTCGACCCGGAGGGCATCCGCTGGATGCGGGACTTCATGCGCTCGCTGGCCCGCGAGGGACGGGCGGTGCTGCTGTCGAGCCACCTGATGAGCGAGATGGCGCAGACCGCCGACCATCTGATCGTCATCGGGCGGGGAAGGCTCCTCGCGGATACCAGCATCAGTGAGCTCATGCATGTGGGTGGTGGGGGCACGGTGCTGCTCCGCACGCCCGGCCGGGAAGTTTTCGCGCGCCGGTTGACGGCCGCCGGGGCGACCGTACGTGAGGGTCCCGATTCGGCACTGGTCGTCTCCGGCATGACGAGCGGCGAGATCGGCAGACTCGCCGCATACGACGGCATCGTCCTCACCGAGCTGACCCCGCAGCGGGCGTCGCTGGAGGACACCTTCATGGAGATGACCAGGGACAGCCTCGACTACCAGGGGACCGCCGCATGAGCTCGCTCGCCGCTTCATCCGACGTGATGTTCGCTCACACTGTCCGCGCGGAGTGGGTCAAATTCCGCAGCCTGCGCTCCACGTGGTACACGCTGGCCTGCCTCCTCGCGGTGGGGCTGGCAATCACGGCCCTGGCCATGGATTACGTCGGGCAGGAATATGCGGCCATGACGGCCGCGGAACGACGGGATTGGGATCCCACCAGCTTCAGTCTGAGGTCGCACCTCGTCGCTCAGTTGTTCTTCGGTGTGCTGGGGACTCTGGTGGTGACCTCCGAGTACGCAACCGGTCTGATACGGACATCGCTGACCGCGACGCCCCGCAGGCACCGTGTGCTGGCGGCGAAGCTGGTGGTGACCGCCGGCGTTGTCGTGGTCGCCGGCCAGGCGCTGATGTTCGCGGCCTTCTTCCTCGGGCAGGGCCTTCTCGCCGTGCAAGGCGTGCCGAACGCCGGGCTGGGCGACCCGGGTGTGCTTTCAGCCATAGCGGGCGCCGGGCTCTATCTCTCGGTGATCGGACTGCTCGCGGTCGGTCTCGGCACGCTCACGCGGGCCACGGCGGGGGCGTTCGCCACCCTGGTCGGAATCGTCTTCCTGGTGCCCGCCGTCGCTCCGCTCGTCCCCTCCTGGCTCCAATGGCTCCTCGACTTCTGGCCGACTGAGGGCGCGACCGCCATCATCGCGACCGTGCCCGATCCCGCATACCCCCATCCCTGGCTCAACTTCGCCGGCATGTGCCTCGGCGTCGCCGGTGTGCTCGCCGCCGCTTTCTGGGGCCTGCGGCGCCGCGACGTGTGATACTCGTTCATGAGCTATCCGGAGGCCGGGTATTCCTTGCCTGGTCGGTGTTGGGAACTCAGGGCAGGCGATGACGTTCCGAGAAGGTGTCGAGCGGCTGCTAGTGGTCGACGACGAGGCGACCGTCCGTGAGTTGCTCTCCGCAGCGCTGCGTTTCGCCGGATTCCAGGTGACCACCGCGGCGACCGCCGCCGAGGCGGTCGCCGCGGCCACCGGGGAGCCGACCGATCTGGTGCTGCTCGACGTCATGCTGCCGGACATGGACGGCTTCGACGTGGTTCGGCAGCTTCGTGAAAAGCGTTCGCAAAGTCGCGGCGGGCCGGTACCCATCCTCTTCCTCACCGCCCGGGACCAACAGGCCGACAAGGTCACCGGCCTCTCCCTCGGCGCCGACGACTACGTGACCAAGCCGTTCGATCTGGAGGAGCTGATCGCCAGGATCCGCGCGATCCTCCGCCGCACGGCGAGCCCCCAGGTGGACGTGCTGAGGGTGGGCACCCTCGCACTCGATCCCGAGGGACACCAGGTGACGCGGGCGGGACAGCCTCTCCGCGTCTCTCCCACCGAGTTCCGGCTGTTGCGCTACCTGATGGAGAACGCCGGACGCGTCGTGTCCAAGGCACAGATCCTCGACCGGGTGTGGCACTACGACTTCGGCGGCGACACCAACATCGTCGACACCTACATCTCCTACCTGCGGCGCAAGGTCGACACCGAAGAGCCCAAGATCCTCCACACCGTGTACGGGGTCGGTTATGTGCTGCGGGAGCCCCGGCGGTGAGGCGCACGCTGAGCCGGTTCTCGCTGCGGACCCGGCTGCTGCTGCTCACCACGGGCCTGTTGCTGGCGGGGCTGACCCTCGTCAGCGCCGTGGTGTCCGACCGCTTGGAGCGCTATCAGCTCGACCAGCTCGACGGCCGGTTGCGCTCGTTCACCACACTCATCTCCCGCGCATCGGCCGCCGTGCCCTCCGAGGTGGATCCCGTGACCGCTTACCCGGAGCGCCTCGAACCCGCCCTCGACTTGTTCGGGGTCCCGTACCTGGTGCACCTGGACGCGGAGGGCACGATAGCCCGAGACATCCACTCCTCCCGGCTGGACAAAGCGAACTTGCCACCGCTCGTCGATCTGGGCGCGATCCCCGCCGACGGGACACCGGTCACCCTGCGCGCCGCTGACGGCCGGGAGCGCTGGCGGGCCGCCGCCCGGACGATGCCGGGGGCGGGCGGAACGGTCGTCGCGGCCACACCGCTCACCGAGCTGGATGCCACGATCACCCGCCTCCGGGCGACCAGCCTGACCAGCGGCGCAGTCCTCCTCGTCCTGCTGAGTGGGCTCGGCTGGTTCGCCCTCGGCCGCGGGCTGCGGCCGCTACGGCGGATCGAGCACACGGCGGCCGCGATCGCCGATGGGGACCTCACCCGGCGCGTGCCCGACATCGCTGCGCCCAGCACGGAGATCGGGCACCTGGCGGCGTCGCTCAACACCATGCTCGGCCAGCTTGAACGGGCCTTCGCCGACCGAGCCGCGTCTGAGGCCCGAATGCGCACCTTCGTCTCAGACGTCAGTCACGAGCTGCGCACCCCGCTCTTCGGCATCAAGGGCTCGGTCGAGCTCTACCGGATGGGCGCCCTGCCGGAACGGGCCGACGTCGAGGAGACGATGCACCGCATCGACCGAGAAGCGACGCGACTCGCCACCCTCACCAACGGCCTGCTGCTGCTCGCCCGGCTCGACGAAGCGCCGGAAGGGCAGCTCGATCGGGCGCCCATGGACCTTCGCACCCTCGCCGATGACGCGCGCCACGATCTGCGCGCCTTGGACCCGTCCCGTCCGATCGAACTCACGGGGCCGGGAGGCAGCGGCCCGCCCGGCCCCGCCCAGGTCCACGCCGACGAATCCCGGCTGCGGCAGGTCGTGACCAACCTCGTAGGCAACGCCGCCACCCACACCCCAGCGGGCACCCCCGTCCGTATCGGAGTAGGCACCGTCGACAACCGGGCATTGCTCGAAGTGGCCGACGAAGGCCCGGGAATGACCGCGGAACAAGCAGGCCGCGTCTTCGACCGCTTCTACCGGACCGACCGCTCCCGGAACCGCTCGGACGGAGACAACGGAGGACTCGGCCTCGCCATCGCCCGCTCCCTCGCCCGTGCTCACGGCGGCGACGTCGAGCTGGAAACCGCCCTCGGCGAAGGCGCCCGCTTCCGGCTGACACTGCCACTACTGGATCAAGCCGTATGAAGGTTCCCGCGGACAGGGGCCGCCGCCTCGCCACCCCGTCGCCGAGCGTCGCTGACCGTATGAGTAGGAACCTTCCGAGCGAAGCTGTCCTCCGCGGTCGTCCGGCGGCGCAGCGGGGCATGTAGGTAACTGACGAGTCCTACCTCCAAGAGCGCAGTACACCCTCCGCGGGCCCTCGATCCCCCCGGCCGCGCCGCCGCCCTGTAGCGCGCAGGCGCCTGGCTGCGTCTTGACCTCAAGCAAGGCTGACGACCGAGACCCGCCGCCATGTTGGAAACGAAGATGTCAGGAGAACGGGTCGCGGTCATCGGCACAGGTGCCATCGATGATGGCGCGGTAGCCCTCGCGGTAGGTGGGATAGCGGAATGTGAAACCGGTCGAACGCAGCTTCCGGTTGGAACACCGCTTGCCCTGGCCGCGCGGGGGCGGGCCGGTGGCGACGGGAGGGCGTGCCACGCCGAGTTCGTCGGCCAGGAAGCGCAGCAGTTCGCCGCGCTCTGCCGGTTCGTCGTCGACGCCGAGGTAGACCCGGTCCGGGACGCGCACGCGGGTGCACAGGTGCGCGATGGCCGCGGCGGCGTCGTCGCGGTGGATGCGGTTGGTGTAGACGGGGTCGCGCGGGATCTCCGCGGTGCCCTCGCGCACCCCCCGAAGCAGGTTCTGCCGACCGGGACCGTAGAGCCCGCCCAGCCGCAGCACGGCTGCCTCCGGTAGCCGCGAGTGCAGGAGGTCCTCCGCCTCACGGAGCACCCCGGCCGTGGCGGCTCCGCCGGCGGCCGGGGTGTCTTCGTCGACCCGGCTTCCGTCGACGACCCCGTAGACGGCCGTGGAGGACACCAGCAGCGTCCGCGGCGGCACGGGCAGCTGCCGCTCGACCGCGTCGAGCAGGTGGCCCAGGCCGGCGACGAAGGTGTCCCGGTAGCCGGGCACGTCGCGGGTATCGGCCGTCAGGGCGACGACCACGACGGAGGTCTCCGGCGGCAGGCGGGGGACCTCCCGGGTGAGGTCGACGGCCTGCCCGGCGATGGGGGCGGGCACGCGGGCGGGGCTGCGGCGGAGTCCCACAACGCGGTACCCGTCCGCCGCCAGCCGCAGCCCGGCCCGGCTGCCCAGATCGCCGCATCCAGCCAGAACCGCTGTCGATGTGGGCGGGTGCGCTCGGCCGCTCGCCGTGCTCGGGGTGTCCATGGTTCCAGGATGCGCCATCGGCGCCGGTGCCGCGGACCCGCGGCCTGTCGCGCTGCCGGCAGGTCCCTTCCGGTGGCTCGATGAGCCGGCACCGGCACGGTCCGACGGTGCCGTACGGCGCGGCCGCAGGGCGTCATCCCCTGCGGCCGGGCCGGGGAAGCACGATCGGGGTTCCGGTGAGCGGGTCGCCGATCACCGTGCAGGGCAGCGAGAACACGGACTCCACAGTGTCGGCGGTGACCACCTCCGACGGGGGGCCTTGCGCGGCGACCTCTCCGTCCTTCATGACGATGAGGTGGTCGGCGTAGCGGCCGGCGAGGTCGAGGTCGTGCAGCACGAGCACGATCGTCCGGCCAGACCGGGTGTCCACGTCGGTGAGCAGCTCCAACACCTCGACCTGGTGGGCCAGGTCCAAGTAGGTCGTCGGCTCGTCGAGGAGCATGACGTCGGGGTCTTGGGCGAGCGCCAGGGCGATCCACACCCGCTGCCGCTGGCCCCCGGAGAGTTCCTCGATCGGGCGGTCGGCCAGGTCGGTCACGCCGGTCGCGGCCATGGCGGCGGAGATCGCCTCGGCGTCGGTGTCGCCGAACTGGCGGAACCACCGCTGATGGGGGTGACGGCCGCGCGCGATGAGGTCGGCGGCGGTGATCCCGTCCGGGGCGACGGGCTGCTGCGGGAGCAGTCCCAGCTGCCGGGCCAGGCTCTTGGCCGGCAGCCGGGCGATGTCGGAACCGTCCAGCAGGACGGCGCCGCCTTGCGGCTTGAGCAGCCGGGCGAGCCCGCGCAGCAGGGTCGACTTCCCGCAGCCGTTCGGTCCGACGATCACGGTGACCTGCTCGGGCGGCAGTGTTACCGAGACCCGGTCGACGACGGTCCCGGACCGGTATCCGAGGCTGAGGTCGGCGGCGGCCAGCGTGGTCGGCGCGATGGTGCGGGGCGTCATCCTGTGTGTCCGATCCTGTTGGCGCGGGCGAGAAGGTACAGCAGCACCGGTGCTCCCAGTACCCCGGTCATCACGCCGACGGGCAGCTCGGCCGGGGTGAACAAGAGCCGGGCGGCGAGGTCGGCGGCGACCACGAGCAGAGCGCCGAGCCCCGCGGCGGGCGCGAGCAGGGCGCCTCGGCCGGGAAGCATCCGGCGGACGATCTGGGGCGCGACGAGCGCGATGAACCCGATGGGGCCTGCCGCGGCCGTGGCCATCGCGGCGAGCACCACCGCGGCGGCGACGAGGGCGATCCTGGTGCTGCTCGCATGCCCGGAGAGCACCTTGGCCAGGTCGTCGCCGAGTTCGAGCAGCCGCACCTGGCGGGCCAGCACGACCAGCACGGGCACGGCGACCGCCAGGGTGGTGGCGATGATCGCGACGTGCAGGCTGCTGCGGTTGGCCAGGCTCCCCGTCAGCCACGCGGCCGCCGCCATCACGCGGTGGTAGTCGGCCCGGGTCAGCAGGAAGGACACCGCCGAGGTCAGCATGGCCGCCACGCCGATACCGACGAGCACCAGCCGGTAGCCGCTCAGGCCGCGCCGGGCGGAAAGCAGGAAGATCGCCGCGGCGGTGACCGCCGCCCCCACCAGCGCGCCCGCGACGGTGTGCAGTCCAGTGCCGCCGAACACGGTGATCACCGTCAGCGCGCCGAAGGCGGCTCCCGAGTTCACGCCGATCACGTCGGGGCTGACCAGCGGGTTGGCCGCGATACGCTGCAGGATCGCTCCGGACAGGGCGAAGGCGGCGCCCACTCCGAGTCCGGTGAGAGCGCGCGGCAGCCGGTTGCGCACGACGACGTCGTACTCGATGAGCGTGCCGCCTCCGCCCAGCACCCGGAGCACGCCGGAGACACCGATGTCGAACTGGCCCAGGGTCAGCGACAGCAGCGCCACGCCGCCGGCGAGCAGCCAGGCGAGCAGGGTCAGGGCGGTGGACCGGCGGACGAACCGGAACACGACTGCGGCCCGCGGGCTGCGCAGGAGGAACGCGCCGCGGTCGCCCGCGATCACAGCTGGGCCACCTTCCGCTTGCGGACCAGGTGGATGAAGAACGGCGCCCCGATCAGTCCGGTGACGATGCCGACCTGCAGCTGCTCGGGCTGGATCAGCACTCTGCCGAGCACGTCGGCCAGCAGGAGCACGGTCGGCGCCAAAAGGACGCACCAGGCCATGATCCACCGGTAGTCCGGCCCCGTCAGGGCTCGCGCGATGTGGGGCACGACGAGGCCGACGAACCCGATCGGCCCGGCGATCGCCGTGGCCGTTCCGGCCAGCAGCACGACGGAGACGGCGCCCAGCACCCGGGTGATCACCAGTCGGGTGCCCAGGCTGCGTGCCATGTCTTCGCCGAGGGCGACCGCGTTGAGGTCCCGGCCGACCATCACCGCCAGGCAGACTCCGACCAGCGCTGCGGGGGCGACGGCAAGCAGATCTCCGGTTTCGGGTCGGGTCAGCGAGCCGACGGTCCAGAACCGGTAGTCGTTGAGTACGCCGGCGTCGAGGAGGGTGATGGCGGTGGTCGCAGAGCCGACCATGGCGCTGAACGCGGCTCCGGCCAGCGCGAGCTTCACCGGCGTCGGGCCGCCGCCGCCCAGCGAACCGAGCACGTAGACGAAGACCGCCGCCACGGCGGCTCCGGCGAACGCCGCCCACAGGTAACCGGTGAGCACGCCCACGTTGAGGAAGGCCATGGCGGCCACCACGGCGAACGCGGCCCCGGCGTTGACGCCGAGGATCCCCGGCCCCGCCAGGGGATTGCGGGTCAACCCCTGCATGACGGCGCCCGCGACTCCGAGCCCGACTCCGGTGAGCAGACCGGTGGCGGTCCGGGGCACGCGCACGTGCCACACGATCCGGTCGGCTTCGGTTCCGATGGGCCCGCTCAGGGCCGAGGCCGCGTCTGCGGCCGAGAGAGGGTAGTTGCCGATGAGGATCGACACGGCGATGGCGGCCGCCAGTGGCAGCGCGGCCAGGACCAAGCCGACCGAGCGGCCCGCTGCACCGCGGAACAGGCCTTGGCCGGTGTCGGCACCCGGTGCGCGCCTCGTCGCGGCACCGGTCCGTACGGCAGCTGTTGCGCCGGCCACGGGCTACTGCTCGACCAGGTCCGGGTGAAGGTGCGAGGCCACGAGTTCGATGCTGTTCGCAGCCCGGACCCCGGCCGCCCTGTCGGCGAACAGGAACGGGTGGACCTCGCCTTCGGCGACGGCCGTGACACCCGAAAGCGCCGCATCCGAGGTGATGGCATCGACCTCGCTCCGCGCGTCCTCTCGCGTCAGCTCCGCATCGCAGCAGAGGTCGGTGAGGATGACGTCGGGATCGCGCTCGACGAGCTCCTCGACGCCCACCTCGATGTTGCGCTTGTCTTTCAGGTCCTCGAAGACGTTGGTACCGCCGGCGCGCTCGATGATGCGGGTGCCGAAGTCGAGCCCGCTCGCCACCCGGTACCCGCCGTCCTCGCCCGGGGAGACGATCGCCACAGTCGGCCGTTCGACCCCCTCGACCTGCTTGTCGACGGTGGCGATCCGCTCCTTCATGCCGCTGATCACCTCTTCGGCCCGGTCCTCGGCGCCGAACAGCGCACCGAGGCCGCGGAGGTCCTTGTAGACGCTGTCCACCGTGACCGAGGCCGGGTCGATCGCCCGGTCGGTCAGACCGTCCTCGCTCGGGCACAACGCGCTCATGACCCAGCTCTGCACCCCGAGCTCGCGCAGGCTCGCGCGGGTACCGACCGAACCGTTGCCGCTGTTCTCGGAGAAGACGTTGGGGTAGCCGGAAAGCACGAAATCCGGCTGAGCCTCCAGCAGCCCCTCCCTGCTGGGCAGCGAGGGCACGTAGTCGGCTTCGGCCTGCTCGTCGGCGTACTCCGGTAGCACCTCGGCGTCCAGGAAGGCGGTGCCGACCAGCCGATCGCCGAGGCCGAGCGCGTGGGCCATCTCGATGCCGGGCTGGTAGGCGGCGTAGAGCCGCTCGGGAGGGCCGTCGACGGTGACGTCGATGCCGCAGTTGGTGCGGGTGACGCCGACACCGCCACCTGCGGCCGACTGCTCGGGTGCGGGAGCGCCGCAGCCGGCGAGCAGAAATGCGCCGACCAGCGCGAACGCGGCGGGAGATGGGCGTGCGGATACGCGGGCCATGGTGGAGACCGCCTTTTCCAGGTCCTCGTGGAATCGGGTCGTGCGGTGCCGTGGCCGGTCTCCTGGCTGACGGGTGGAGACGCGCCGTGTCCTGCCTTCCCAGGGTTTTCACCCCAGTGGCTCGTCCGCCGAACGAACGACACGGCGCTCCCGATCACAGTGGCGAGGGCCGCACCGGTTTCACACCGGATTCCCGTTCACCACGGCGCCGACGACGCTAGCACGCCGTCCTCGCAGTGCTCGGGGCCGGGGTGCGACCGGGCCTTCAACGCCGGAACCCGCCCGCAGAAAGACTCGACGGGACGCAAGTGGCCGCTTGCCGCAGCCGACAGCGCCGGAGCCCCGTCACCCGAGCCCCGTCACCCGAGCTCGGGCATGTCCTTGAGCTGCCTGCGCGACGTGATGCCGAGCTTGCGGAAGATGCTGCGCAGGTGCGCGTCGACCGTGCGCGGGCTGAGGAACAGGCCCGCGGCGACCTCCTTCGACGTCGCCCCCGCCGCCACCTCGTGCGCGATGTGCATCTCCTGCATGGTCAGCCGGTCGTAGGTGTATTCCGAGCGGCGGCGGGCCACTTCACCGGTGGCACGCAGCTCGCCGGCCGCCCGCCGGGCGAACGCCTCCATGCCGATCTCCGTCAGCCGTTCGTGGGCGGTACGCAGGTGTTCGCGCGCGTCGCGGCGGCGGCCCGCTCGGCGCAGCCACTCCCCGTACCGCAGATGCGCCCGCGCGAGGTCCGGTGCGGGCGAGCCGTCGGCCAGGCGCTCGACCGACTCCCGATAGTCGTCCTCTTCGCCGCTGACCAACGCCCGCGCGCCCGCCGCGACGCCGTGCCCGTAAGGGGTCCCCGCGGGCTCGGTGCGCTCGACCAGGGACTCCAGCGCCTGTTCGGCGACCGTGCGCTGGCCGCACCGCACCGCCGCCTCGACCAGCTCGGGCAGCGTGAAGCCGGCTCGGAACAGGTCTTTGCGCGCCACGGCGCTCCGGGCAGCCTCCAGCGCGGCCGGGTAGTCGCCGAGACCGTTGTAGAGCACGGCCGCGGCCCCGTCGGTGTTCGCGGCCAGCTGGCCGACACCCCGGCTCTGCACGTCGGCGAACAGGTCGAGCGCCTCCCGGCGGCGGCCGCGCATCGCCGACTTCGCCCGCGACTATGCCGCCGCGTTCGTGCCCGCGTGATCCGGCCGGCGGCGGAACAGGTGGCGTAATGTCGGTTATGCCGGTTTCCGCTTAATCTGAAATCACCACATCCGGGCCTGTGTGTGGTGGTTTCCGCGCGATGGATGGGTACGCGCGCCCGGCCGTGCCCGGTCCCGCTCCGCTGCCGCGGGTTCGGCTCACTCGCGAAGACCGACCAGCGCTCTCTCGGCGGCCGCGGTGATTTCCGGATCGATCTCGGCCAGGGCGAATTCCTCGGCGATGCGTCCCGCTCTCACCCGGGTAGACGCGCACTTGTCATGCACGAGCCCGGGAAGCTCGGCAAGCGTGTCCGCCAACCCCGATTCGGCCCCGGTGAGTTCCGGAGGTACCGGCTGCTGCGGGTCGTGTAGGCCGATTAGGGATTCGAGATTGTCGAGCAGGCCGACCAACCAGTCGTCCGCGTCGAGCTTCTCCACGCTCAGGTAGCCGTTGGTTGCCAACCAACTCCGCACGCCTCCAGCCCCTGAGGAATCCGCCCGCTCGTACAGGGTGTGCAAACCCGTTTCCCCTGTCTCCTGCACGGCCATGTGCAGTGCGATGGCGCGGTGTTCGGAGTCGTCGGTACGATCCGCCAGGTCTGCAAGCTCGGCTGCGGCCTGCCCCTGCGAACGGGCGGCGATCCAGCTCATCACCGCCTCGTCACCCGCGAGTCCGGAGGACACCAGGGCGACCACCAGTTCGGCCGGCTCGGCGGCCAGCTCGGCGCAGCCGTAGGCGGTGAATCCCTGCGCCGTGTAGAAGTCGTACAGGCCCCGGATCCCAGCCGGGGAAGCCCGCAGGCAGTCGTCGTTCTCGGATCCCCTGAAGCGCTCGGCGGCGCCCAGTGCGACGAGAACACCGGCCATGCGCCGGACGGCCAGGCTCATGCTCTCGTCTGCGGCGACTTCGTCCTGCTCCACCGGCTCGTGTGCCCCCTCCAGACCGGCCAAGATCGAGCTCGCGTCCCGCACCAGCCGGGACAGGGGCAACCCTTCGGCGCCCTGCTGATAGAGCGCGGCGCACAGCAGATGTGTGATCTCGCCATCAGGATCGATGACAAGGTAGGCCGACCAGCCGTCCTCGCTGTCTGCGAAGCTGATGCGGTCCCAGTCTGGGAGCAGCTTGAAAACGCGCGCCCACAGGCGCTCGGGCTGACGCACCAGCGGCCGGTTCTTCTTCACCTGGACGAGGCGGCCCCCGTAAGAGCGCACCAACCCGACTTCGGCCGCGATATCGACGACGCGCTGAGCGGAAAGACCCGGCGACGCGATGTGAGCCACGCGCTCGGCCACCTCCCGGGCAGGTTGCGCGCGACGTTGTCGAGCACGTCGTCGTCGAGTGGCGGCAGGGCGTCGTCGAGCACCTTGGTGAGCTGGCCGGCCAGCACGCGGTCGCCGACCGTGGGTTTGCGCAGCTGGTAGAGCAGGTGCATGAGGTTGCGGTACTTGCCTGCCTCCTGCACGCCGAACAGGCGGCGCATGACCTCCGCGCGGAAGGCGCCCACCTGGGCGAAGCAGGAGGCGTCGCCGACGATCTCTCTGAGCTCCTTGGCGGTGGGGCGGTGTTTCCGGTCGTGCAGGGGCAGGCGGGGCCCGACGGGGACGTCGGTGATGAAGTACTCCGCCTCGGCCTTGTTCGCAGACGCCGAAGCGGTGATCACCGCGCCGACGGTCAGCAGGTGTTCCTCGCCGGCTTCGTCCTCGCGGGTGAACTCCACCCACAGGTAGCCGAGCCGGTTGGTGCTCGCGCGGTAGCCGTCGAGCATCAGCCATTTGAGCGTGGTCTTGCCGCTTCCGGTGGAGTCGATCCGCCGCTGGTCGCCGTCGAGCAGGAACGGCAGCAGCATCTCCAGCGCCTTGGACTTGCCCGCGCCGTTGGTGCCGCGCAGCAGCAGGCGTCCGGTGCCGAAGAGGAAGACCTGGTCGTACTGCCACACGTTGTGGATGCCGGCCCGGTTCAGCCGGAACCGGTGGGGGTGACTGAGCGGGCCGGTGGCGGTCGGCCGCGCGGGCAGTGTGCTGAGGGTGCCGGCTCCGGTCATGGGGCGTCGCCTTCCGTGGCGGGTTCGGTGCGCGGGCGCTTGGTGGCGTGCGGTCGGTAGCGTGCGGCGGCGGCCAGCAGCACCCAGTGTTCGCCGGCGTCGTCGGCGGCGGCACTCTCGGCGCGCTGCCCGCGTGCGGCGCTCACGTCGGTGACCTGGCGGTCCGCGCCGGATTGGGCCGAATCCTGGGCGCCCGCGTCCTCCGCGGCCGCGTGCGCGGCGCGTTCGGCCTGCTCGGCCCGGGTGGGTTCGACCGGCGCCAGCAGCCGCATGTCGCACAGCAGCCTGCACACGTCGGCGCGCAGGGCCCGGATGTCGGCGACGTAGGCTTTCGACCACGCCGAGGAGTGCTCGGCCGCGAGTTCGGACAGCAGGGTGTCGATGCGCGCGGCGGGCACCGGGACACCGATGACGAGCCGGCCGCCCGCCGCGGGGTGCCCGGCTCCGTCGGGTCGTGCGGTCTCCAGCAGCCGGCCGATGAGCAGCAGCGCCGCCTGGGCCACCGTGCCCGTTCCCGGGAATTCGGTGTCGGTGAAGTCGTCCTGTTCGCGGACCAGGGCGATGCCCTCGGCGCGGATCTCCAGTTCGGCGCCGAGCATGTCGTGGAAGTTGACCTGTTCGCGGCGCTGGTTCCGGCGCAGCCACGCGCGTTCGTCGTCGCCGAGGTCGTCCAGGTAGACGACCGGGGTCTCGGCGATGCGCCGCCGCACCGACGTCCGCGGGCCGCCGTGGTCGGTCTGCTCCGCGGCCGCGACGAGCTCCTGGGGACTGCGGGCTCGGCCGACCGGCCCGCTGACGATGCGGCGCGCGATCTCGGTGTCGATGGTCAGCAGGGCTTCGCGCTCGTCGTCGGCCAGCAGCGCGTCGACACTGCCCTCGGTCTCGCTCAGCACGTCCCAGTCGATGAGCTTGCGCAGGGCGGCGGTGAGGTGGCGCTTCTGCGCGCCGCCGGGCTCTCCCAGGTCGATGCCGGCCTCGGTCGCCGCGGCGCGGATCTCGGCCACGAGTTCGGAGAGCAGCATCTGCTCCGGCGCCGTGACGGTGGCCGCCAGGGCGAGCACCAGGTAGGCGTAGGCGCGCGGGGAGAAGTGCGTGCCGGTCGTCGCGCGGGTGAGCCTGCGGCCGCTCCGCGCGCCGAGCCCGGCCTTGTGCAGGCGGGCGAAGCGCCCTTCGACCACGAGGCGGTAACCGAAGAACCGCTCGAAGTCGCGCTTGAGTTCGTCGGCGTGCCGGCGGACGAGGGCGAAGCCGTCGGGATCGCCGCGGGCGGTGACCAGCGGGTTGCGCAGCAGCAGCCGCAGCGCTTCGCGGCGGTCGACCTCGGCCGCGCTGTCGGAGGGCGTACTCACGTTCCGGTCTCCTCCCGCGCCTGGGTGAAGCCGGTGTTCGACGAACCGAGATGGGCGGTGAAGCCCTCCAGGGCGAGGTCGCCGTTGCGGCTGCGGATCATCGCCACCCGGCCCGGGTGCTCGCGCAGGTCCAGCGCGACCCCGAGGCCGGGGTCGTCGGTGCCGAACCGGCCGGTGCCGGAGTCGGCTGCGCGCGACTGCGCCATGGCGCGGCCGAGCAGCTCGTTGAACAGCTCGAAGGCGGCCGCGGAGAAGACGACCTCCTCTTCGCGGCCGGCGGCCGCGGCGAGCTCGGCCGCGCCGGCTTCGCGCCTGGCCTCGTGCTCGTGGGCTTCGTGCAGCAGGTCCTCGCGTGCCTGGGAGTAGTCCTCGCCTTCGCGCCGGTAGGCCCCGCGGGCCTTGCGGTCGCCCCGCTCGCGGAGGCTGACCGCGACCTCGACGGGGTCGTCCTTCCACCAGCTCGTGGCGCTGGTGGCCTGGTCGGTGTCGCCGCGGGCGCCGCCGAGGTGGCGGGCGCCGTACATCGCGAAGGCGGAGGCGATGAGGTCGTGGGCCGTTTCGTCGTCGGCGGTGTCGACCCAGCGCGCGAGTTTCAGCAGGTCGTTGCGGCGCGACAGCTCGCCGCGGGCGGAGGAGCGCAGCATGCGCTTGGCGTTGCCCAGCAGCGACTGCAGCGCCTTCATGGTGGCCAGGCGCAGTTGGCCGACGTCGCTGCCGCGCCCGGCGGAGTCGGCGAACCAGTCGCGCAGTTCGCGCCAGTCGTCGAGGCTGCGGCCGCTGCTGCGGCGGACGCGCACGTCGGCGGCGGACAGCGCGCTCAGCCCGGGCTCGGCGGCGTCGATGCGCTCCAGCAGGTCGGTTAGCAGCGGCCAGAGGGAGTCGACGGCGGCGCTGATCACCGGTGTCTGGCGGGCGACGTCCTCGGTGATGGTCTCGGCGTAGTCGAGCAGCACGTCCTTGAAGACCCGGAACTCGGCGTCGCCCAGGTCGAAGCGGTTGAGCACCTGGCCGAGGTAGGCGTAGAAGTCGCGCACCGACTCCACGAACCGCCCGAACTGGGTGAAGATCGCGGAAACGCGCCGCAGGGCGTCCGCCCCGGCGACGCCGCCGGGTTCGTGCGCCTCGCGCGCGAGGGAGTCGAGCGCCTCGGCCACCGCGCCCAGCAGTTCGCGGCTGACCTCGCGGATGGAGTCGGCGCTGAGCAGTTCCTCGCTGTGCCGCTGGACGATCTCGCCGACCGGGGAGAGCTGGTAGCGGCCCCTGCTGCGCTGGTACTCGGTGACGGTGGCGGCCCGCACCGGGCGGGCGCTGGGCAGCAGGGCGCCCCAGTCCTTGAGCTGGTCGAGTTTGCGGGCGATGGAGTCCACTGGCAGGTCGCCGGCCGCGGACGGGGAGGACGGAGCGGCGGAACCGGCGGTCTGCTCGGCGGTGACGGTGTGGGTGTCGGTGTCGGCGGAGCGGCGCGTGCCGCTGTCGCGGGAGAGCTTCTCGGCGACCTCGTGGGCGGACATGTCGGCCATGAACGTGCCGGTGAAGACCCGCATAATGGCGATGTAGACGTCGCGGTCGGGCACGACGAGG
Source organism: Streptomonospora litoralis (assembly GCF_004323735.1). GTDB lineage: Bacteria > Actinomycetota > Actinomycetes > Streptosporangiales > Streptosporangiaceae > Streptomonospora > Streptomonospora litoralis. The sequence continues at coordinate 5,163,710 of NZ_CP036455.1, forward strand.
TAGCTGTAGGCGGTCAGCCGCTCGTACTCGGCTGCGGGAGCAGAGCCGGGTTCGGCGCCCCCGCCCGGGGACGGGGCGGGGCCGGTTTCACCGGTCTGAGCGGAGGCGCCGGGTGCCTGCGGCTCCTCGGGAGAGCCGAGCGGGCCGGTGCCTTCCGCAGCGGCGGGAGGACCGTCCCCGGTTCCGGGGGTGCCAGGGGATCGACTCATAGTTCGAAAAAGATAAGCCCTGCTGCTGACGTTTACGCGGAAACCGACGAGGTGCTGCTCCTCGGCGATGATCGGTTCTTCGGTAGGAACCCGCGGGTTCCGCGCAGACCCGGGACCGAGGTCGCTGCAGGCACCCGATGCACCGGCCGCGACCGGCTGCACCTCCCCCGTCGAACGCCCGCCGAACACGGCGGACGCCGAGGGACACACGAGCAGCGTCAGCAAGCGGGCGCACCGGACGGCGGCGGGTCCGGGCGCTAGCGTTCAGCTGAGGTAGTTCTCAAGCAGCGCCGGGCGCAGGCCCGCGCGGTCCGCCTGCTCGACGAATTCCCGTACATCCGCGCCGAAGTTCTCCCCGAAATGCATGAGCACTATGTCGCCCGGGCGCAACCGGTCGGCGTTCGCGAAACTCATTTCACCTTCCTTGATCTCCGCGCTCCAGTGGACGACATGGGACACGCCGCATTTCTCTGCGGCCTTGAGGGTCGTCTCCCCGTAGCTGCCGTACGGCGGCCGGAACAGTTCCGGGCGCTTCCCGAACATCCTCTTGTAGTCCTCTGCGGGTCGGCAGATCCGGCGTTTCTGCTCGGCGAGGCCGCGCCCCCGCAGATCGGAGTGGTCGATGCCGTGGGTCTCGATGCGCGCGCCCGCCTCGTCGCGGAGGCGGCGGAAGAATTCCGGGTCGTCAGCGGCGTAGTCGGCGGTCAAGAACAGCGAAGCGGGCACCTCGGCCGCCTTCAGCACCGTAAGCATGTCCGGATCGCGTACCGCACCGTCGTCGATCGTCAAGAACACGACCGGGTCGCCGGTGGACACCCGGAAGACGACGGGCGAACCGTCCCCGGTGTCCGATCCCGACGTGTGCACCGACATTCCGGTCGAGCACGCGGCGAGCGTACAGAAAAGCGCCGTGATGACCATCACGGCCCCCGGGCGTGGAATTCTCATGGCACCCTTTCCTCGGTTGTCTCAAACGGACACTAGGAGGCGGGTTTCTCGGAGCCACCAAATCCGTGTTGCGGTCTCCCGGAGGTATTCCGTCGGTCGTGTAACAGCGGATCGCGGGGCGGTAGCATCGCCGTTATGCCGATGAAGACGAGGCTGGCCGTCGCGCTCTGCGCGGTCGCCGCAGGGCTCTGCGCGGCCGGCTGCGGCGTGGTCGATACCGGGGTCCGCGTGTCCGGTGCCGCGCCGACGCCGACTGAGCCGGCGCCCCGGACCGAAGGCGGCACCCCCGCGCGCTCCGTGGACGCGGTCGAGGTGCTGCGCGAGGACCCGGGCGTGAGCGACGCCGTCAAGGAGGCGGTGGTGCGGCCGTGCCCAGAGGGCTACGGCGAGGGCTGGTACCCGGTGTACGTGCGCTACTACGAGCTTCCCGACACCGGCATCCCGGTCGTCCTGATCAACGTGCAGGGGTGCGCGGGGAGCGTCGCCTGTACAGGTGCCCTGGGCGGCTATGTCTACCGGCTGTGGGAGGGCCGCGCCGAGCGGATCTACACGACGACAGGCGGCGCGTCCGAGGTCGCATGGCACGAAGGCGGCCCCGTGGTCGAACGCGCGGACTGGGCGGCGGGCTCGGGGGCGGGCGGCACGTGCCCCGAGAGCCTCACCCGCACGAGGCTGGAATGGGACGGTGCCGGGCTGACCGAGCAGAGGGGAGAGTGATCGAGGGGTGACCGAAGCCCACGTGCTGTTCGTCGAGGACGACGACGTGATCCGCGAGGCGACCGGCCTCAGCCTGGAACGGGACGGTTTCCGGGTCACCACCGCAGCCGACGGCCGGGACGGCCTGGCCGCATTCCGGGCGCACCGGCCCGACGCGGTGCTGGTCGACGTGGTCCTGCCGCACCTCAACGGCGTCAGCCTGTGCCGGCATGTCCGGGAGGAGAGCCTGATCCCGGTGGTCATGCTCTCCGCGCGCGACGACCCTGTGGACATCGTCGTGGGCCTGGAGGCCGGGGCCGACGACTACGTCACCAAACCGTTCGACAGCGCGGTGCTGACGGCGAGGCTGCGCGCCGCCCTACGGCGCGCCGACCGCTTCTCCGCCGTCGGCGGTTCGGCCGATGGGACCGTGCTGCGCTTCGGGGACGTCGAGGTCGATCCGGACCGCGTGCGTGTACTGCGCGCGGGCCAGGAGGTGAACCTGACCCCCACGGAGATGCGGCTGGTGCTGCGGTTCGCCCAGTCCCCCGGCACCGTCCTCAGCCGGGACATCCTGCTGGAGAGCGTGTGGGACTACGAGTGGGGCGGCGACACCCGCGTGGTCGATGTGCACGTGCAGCGGCTCCGGCACAAGATCGGCGCCGAGCGCATCGAGACCGTGCGCGGATTCGGCTACCGGCTCGCGGATGCCGAGCGATGAGCCTGCGCCGGCGGATCACCGCCACCATCGCGGTCGTGAGCGCGTTGGTCGCGGTCGTCTTCAGCCTGACTGTGCACTATGCCTATGCGTTCCAGCAGGCCGAGGAGGCCCGCGCACTCCAGACGGAGCGCGTCGAACTCGCCCTGCGCGCCTACGAGCGGACCGGTGCGCCCGCACTGGGCAGCCGTGTGGCCTCCCCCGAGGTGCCCCTCCCGCTGCGCGAGGCGGCCGAGGAGGGGAACACCGCGACGCTGATCTCCGGTTCCGGCGACGACGCGGCGGTGTGGGCGGCGGCGCCGACCTCGGACGACCGGATCCTGTCGGTGCACAGTTCGTATGCGCCTCGGCTGGACGATCTGGCCGCACTCGACCAGGTGCTGCTGGCGGGCGCGGCGGCCGTGGTCGCGCTGGGTGCCGGTGCCGGGGTGGCCATGGGGGCCGGACTGTCGGCGCGGCTGAGCAGGGCCGCCGCGGCCGCCGGCCACGTGGCCGCCGGCGACCATGACACACGCGTGAGCGAAGCGGTCGGCGGAAGTGCGCGCGACGAGGCGAGTGAACTGGCGCGGGCGGTCGACGGCATGGCCGACGCGCTGCAGGCCCGCCTCGCGGCCGAGCAGCGGGTGACCGCTGATATCGCCCACGAGCTGCGTACCCCGCTGACCGGGTTGAGCACCGCCGCCGACCTGCTGGGAGAAGGGCGCCCGGCGGAGCTGGTCCGCGACCGGGTAGCCGCGCTGCGGGCGCTGGTCGAGGACGTGCTGGAAGTGGCCCGGTTGGATACCGCGACGCAGCGTGCCGACCTCACCGACGTCGCACTCGCCGAATTCGTCCGGCACCGGGCCGCCCGGTTCGCCCCCGACGTGACGGTGCGCTGTGTTACGGAGCAGGTGGTCTCCACCGACTCCCGGCGACTCGAACGCATCCTGGTGAACCTCCTGGTCAACGCGCTGCGCCACGGTGCACCCCCGGTCAGTGTGGAGGTCGACGGCCCCCGGGTGCGGATCCACGACCTGGGGCCGGGCTTTCCCGACGCGCTGCTTCGGGAGGGCCCCGGCCGGTTCCGGAAAGGCACGAGCGCACCGGAGGGAGGCGGCGGCCACGGCCTGGGGCTGACCATCGCCCGCGGTCAGGCCGATGTCCTCGGAGCCCGGCTCACCCTGGCCAACCATCCCGACGACGGAGGCGCCCTGGTGACCCTGGATTTGGCGCCCGCCGAGCCGCGGCCGTGATGCCCGGGACGCCGCGGCGGCGCCGCCTGGCGCCGACCCGCAGCATGGAGGCGTTCGAGCGTGCCGGGACGGACGCCCTGCTGCGGGCACGCAGCCGCGGCGCGCGACGCTGATTACACAAACCCGTGGATCCACGCTATTGAGGATTCATCGTTTTGTGTATCGTGGAGTCATGCTGACCGTCGCCACCGACATCGACGCCCTCTCCCGTTTCGGCCGTGCCCTGGCCGATCCGATCCGCTGCCGGATTCTGCTGCAGCTCCGCGAAGCTCCGGCCCACCCCGCCGATCTCGCCGACTCCCTGGGCATCAGCCGCACCCGCCTGTCCAACCACCTGGCCTGCCTGCGCGACTGCGGGCTCGTCGTGACCGTGCCCGTCGGCCGCCGGGTGCGCTACGAGCTCGCCGACGCGCGGCTGGGCCACGCCATCGACGACCTGCGTTCGGCGGTGCTGGCCGTGGCCGACGAGAAGAGCTGCGCCGAGGCCGACGAGAAGGACTGCTGCTGATGGCTTACCAGATCACTCCGCATGTCTCGGAGCAGCGCAGGGAGAAGCTCACCCGGCGCGTCCGCCTGCTGGTGGCGGCCACCATCGCATACAACGCGGTCGAGGCCGTCGTCGCCATCACCGCGGGAGCGCTGGCTTCCTCGGCCGCATTGATCGGCTTCGGCCTGGACTCGGTTATCGAGGTCTCCTCCGCGGCGGCCGTCGCCTGGCAGTTCTCCGCGCGCGACGCCGCCGTGCGCCACAGCCGCGAACGCCGGGCGCTGCGCATCATCGCCGTGTCCTTCTTCGCGCTGGCCGCCTACGTCACCTTCGAAGCGGTGCGCTCCCTGCTCGGTTCGGGCGAAGCCGAAACCTCCCTGCCCGGGATCGTGCTGGCCGGGGCCTCCTTGGTGGTCATGCCGTTCCTGTCGCTGGCCCAGCGCCGCACCGGCCGCGAACTCTCGTCGGCCTCGGCGGTGGCCGACTCCAAGCAAACCCTGCTGTGCACCTACCTCTCGGCTGCGCTGCTGGTCGGCCTGCTGCTCAACGCGCTGCTCGGCTGGGCGTGGGCCGACCCGCTGGTCGCCCTGCTCATCGCCGCAGTCGCCGTCAAGGAGGGCCGCGAAGCCTGGCGCGGCGACGCCTGCTGCGCACCCGGCGGTATGGCCGTCGCCGTCGGCGCCGATCCGCAGGCCGAGGCCGCGGGCGGGGACTGCGGGTGCGGTCCGGGCTGCTCCTGCTGCGACGACCACTGAGGCGGCGCCCACGGATCCCCGTGCGGCGTGAGCGTGGCCGGCGGCGGCCTGTGCCGCGTTGAGGGGCTTCGCGGTCCCGCCGGCCCGCCGGAGGGCACCGGTTGACGCCCCGGTACCAGCGTGGTCATATCGGCACATGCTGATGTCCGGGGATGCCGTCGCCGCTACCGCTGTCGCCCTGTTCGGCGATCCGCTGCGGGCCCGCATCGTCCACCTGCTGACTGCCGAGCAGATGTGCACATGCCATCTGATCGCCGAGACGGGCGCGCGCCAGACCACGATCAGCCACCACCTCCGGCTGCTGCGCGAGGCCGGCCTCGTGGAGACCGAGCCGCGCGGGCGGTTCACCTACTACCGGCTTCGCCCGGAGGCGCTCGCCGACCTCGCAGCGGGGCTGGGCGACCTCGCCCGCCGCGCGGAGCAGGCGAACGCGAGCTACCGGCCCTGCTGACACCCCGGCGAACCACCGCCCCCGCCGTCGCTCCGCGCGCGTCGGCGGGCGCCGGAGTCACCTGCGCACCGGTACGCCCAGGTCGGCCAGCAGACCTTCGACCCGGCGGCCGATGTCGTCGCGCACCGGGCGGACCTCGTCCAGCGGTCGGCCCGCGGGATCGGCCAACTCCCAGTCAAGGTAGCGCTTGCCGGGGAGGACAGGGCAGGTGTCGCCGCAGCCCATGGTGATCACGACGTCGCTGGTCTCGACGGCATCCAGGGTGAGGACGCGGGGCTGCGCGGCGGTGATGTCGACGCCCACCTCGGCCATCGCCTCCACCGCCACCGGGTTGACGGCCGCTGCGGGCTCGGTCCCGGCGGAACGGACCTCGACCCGGTCCCCGGCGAGGAGGGCGACCCAGCCGGCCGCCATCTGCGACCGCCCGGCGTTGTGCACGCAGACGAAGAGCACACTCGGTTTGTCGGACACGGCCTCGACCTCTCCCCTGCGCACAGGCGGGCTCCACGGCAAGGCGGCGCGGGAGGGCACCGCGTCGGCAATCTATCAGCCCGTCTTGATATAAATCCATGTCGATGTAAGTTGGCCGCGGCCCCGTTCCACGAACGCGCACCCGAGGGAGCCCACCGATGACCCGAGCCGACGCGGGCGCACCCGCCGCCGGTGCGGCACGCCCGCCGCGCCTGTCGACGCTGGACCGCTACCTGCCCGTGTGGATCGGCCTGGCCATGGCCGCGGGCCTGCTGCTCGGCCGCTGGATCCCCGGCCTGCAGGCCGGCCTCGACGCGATGGCGGTCGGCGGCATCTCGGTGCCGATCGCCGTCGGCCTGCTGGTGATGATGTACCCGGTGCTGGCCAAGGTCCGCTACGACCGCCTGGGCAGCGTTACCCGTGACCGCCGCCTGCTGGCGTCCTCGCTGGCATTGAACTGGGTGGCGGGGCCGGCGCTGATGTTCGTGCTGGCCTGGACGCTGCTGCCCGACCTGCCGGAGTTCCGTACGGGCCTGATCATCGTGGGGCTGGCCAGGTGCATCGCGATGGTCGTCATCTGGAACGACCTGGCTTGCGGCGACCGCGAGGCCGCCGCCGTTCTGGTCGCGCTGAACTCGCTGTTCCAGGTGGCGGCCTTCGGCGCGCTGGGTTGGTTCTATTTGGAACTGCTGCCGGGGTGGCTGGGTCTGGACACCGGCGGTATCGACGTCTCCGCCTGGGAGATCGCCGCGATGGTGGCCGTCTTCCTGGGCATTCCGCTGCTGGCCGGCTTCCTCACACGCATCCTGGGCGAACGTGCCCGCGGCCGCTCCTGGTACGAAGGCCGCTTCCTGCCGCGCATCGGCCCCCTGGCCCTCTACGGGCTGCTGTTCACCATCGTGGTGCTCTTCGCGCTGCAGGGGGAGGCCATCACCGCCCGGCCGCTGGACGTCGCCCGCATCGCGCTGCCGCTGCTGGCCTACTTCGTGCTGATGTGGGGCATGTCGATGCTGGTGGGGCGCGGGATCCGGCTGTCCTATGAGCGCTCGACGACCCTGGCCTTCACCGCCGCGGGCAACAACTTCGAGCTGGCCATCGCCGTGGCGATCGGTGTCTTCGGCGTCACCTCCGGCCAGGCCCTGGCCGGCGTCGTCGGGCCGCTCATCGAAGTCCCCGTCCTGGTGGGCCTGGTCTATGTGTCCCTGTGGGCGCGCCGGTACTTCACTCCCCGATCGGGAGCGCCCGACCCCGCCTGAGGAGGCGGCGGCCCTGCCCTCTTCGGTGGTGGGCGGGAATGTGCGGAGACCGGCCACCACCTCGCGGCGTCGGCGCCGCATCCCGAGCGCGCGCCGACGCCGCGGCGACTGCTGCCGGGCGAACGAAGGTTCATGGCACCAAGGCGAGCCATCTTGACATTGACATGACGCCATCGGTGACGTCATAGTGAAGCCATGGACTTGACGCCGTACGTAGACAACCTCCGCCGCCAGCTCGCGGCGGCCGCCGAAGCCGGTGGCGAGGACACCCGCCTGATCGCCGAGCGCCTGGCGACGGCGCTGGAGCCGGCCGCGCGGTTGGCCCTGATGGACGCGCTGTCCGACGCCGCCGACGAGATCACCCGCGACTTCGCCCCCGGCTCGGTCGAGGTGCGACTGCGCGGGGGGCAGACTGACTTCATCGTGACGTCACCTTCGACGTCCGAGTCCTTCGACGACACCGACGACGACGGTTCCGCAGCGGCGCCGAGCCGCCTCGGTGACATCACGGCGGAGACGGACGACGGCGGCACCTCGCGGATCACCCTGCGCATGCCCGACCACCTCAAGCCGCGCGTCGAGGAGGCCGCCCGCCGCGAAGGCCTGTCGGTCAACGCCTGGCTGGTGCGCGCCGTGGCCGGCGCGCTCGATACCGGCACCCGGCGGCGCACCGACCGCAGCGCCGGCCGCCAGGCCGGACGCAACTACACCGGCTGGATTCGCTGACGGCGGCACCCGCACCCGCACCACCTACCGACTGACACCTCCAGCACGTCTCCCACCAGCGGAGACGCCACCAAGCGCCACGACAGGGAGACACCTGTGCCCACATTCGACACACCCGGGCCGATCGACGCCGAGATCGACCTGTTCATCGGCAACCTGCAGATCAACGCCGGCGACCGCGCCGACACCACCGTCGAGGTCCGCCCGCGCGACCCCGACAAGAACGCCGACGTGTGGCTCGCGGAACAGATCCAGGCCGACTACGCCGACGGCCGCCTGCTCATCAAGGACACATCCGGCACGGGCCTGAACCGGTTGGTGCGCAAGGGCGTGGCCGACGTGACCGTCGACCTGCCCGCCGGCTCGCGGATCCGCGCCCGCACCAGGGACGCCGGCATCCGCTGCCAAGGCACCGTCGGCGCTTCCACGCTCGCAGCCACCACTGGCAACATCGCGCTCGACCGGGCAGTGGGCGACGTCGAGCTCACCACGTCGCACGGCTGGATCCGCGCCCAGGAGATCGACGGGGACGCCGCTGTCAAGACGTCCTCGGGCGCCGCCACCCTCGGTACGGTCACCGGCCGGCTCAAGGCCAAGTCCGCGCACGGCGCCATCAGCGCCGAGCACCTCCTGGACAGCGCCGAAGCCCGGACCGCACACGGCAGCGTCCGCATCGGCGAGGTGGTCCGCGGCCGTGTGGAGCTGGAGACCTCCTACGGCGAACTGGACGTCGGCATCCGCGAAGGCACCGCGGCCTGGCTGGACGCCGGCTCCAAGCACGGCGGGCTGAGCAACTCGCTGGAAGCCGCCGAGACCCCGGACACCGCCGAGGAGACCGCCGAGGTCTACATCCGCAGCCTCTACGGCGACATCGTGGTCCGCCGCGCCTGAGCCCCGTACGACCGCGCACCGACATCACCGCGGGACCGCTTGGGCCCTACCCCCGCCTCTCGCGACAACCGAACACGACCGACGAGAAACGAGGCAGTCGTGACCCCACCCACACCCGAAGCGGCCGTCGCCGCCACCGGGCTGCGCAAGTCCTTCGGCGACCACGTCGTGCTGGAGGGCGTCGACCTGGACATTCCCGCGGGGACCGTCTTCTCCCTGCTGGGCCCCAACGGCGCCGGCAAGACCACCATCGTGAAGATCCTGTCCACCCTGATCGGCGCCGACGGCGGCCAGGCGCGCGTCCTCGGCCACGATCTGGACCGGGAGCCCGACGGTGTCCGCGCCGCGATCGGCGTCACCGGCCAGTACTCGGCGGTGGACGGCCTCCTCACCGGCGAGGAGAACCTGATGCTGATGGCCGACCTGCACCGCCTGGACCGCCGCCGCGGCCGGCGGCGCACCGCCGAACTGCTGGAGCACTTCGACCTGGTCGACGCGGCCAAGAAGCCCGCCACCACCTACTCCGGGGGCATGCGCCGCCGACTCGACCTGGCGATGACCCTGGTCGGCGAACCGCGCCTGATCTTCCTCGACGAGCCCACCACCGGACTGGACCCCCGCAGCCGCCGCGACATGTGGGAGATGATCCGCGGCCTCGTCTCCGGCGGCGTCACCGTCTTCCTCACCACCCAGTACCTGGAGGAGGCCGACCAGCTCGCCGACCGCATCGCGGTCCTCGACCGCGGCCGGCTCGTCGCCCAGGGCACGGCGGCCGAGCTGAAGCGCCGCATCCCCGGCGGCCACATCCGCCTGCACTTCGCCGCGGCCGACGCGCTGGAGTCGGCGGAGCGCGCACTCGGCGGTTCGCGCGACGACGACGCGCTGACGCTGCACGTCCCCGGTGACGGCGGTATCGGGTCGCTGCGCGCGCTCCTCGACCGCATCGACACCGCGTCGCTGCAGGTAGAGGAGCTGTCCGTGCACACCCCCGACCTCGACGACGTCTACCTGTCCCTCACCGGCCACCCTGCCGACGCCGGCGACGCCCGCAAGGAGGCCGCGCGATGAACACGCTCACCCGCGCCACCCGCGACTCGACCACGATGCTGGGCCGCCAACTGCGGCATATGCGGCGCTACCCCTCGATGACGGTGATGCTCGCCGGCATACCCGTCCTCCTCCTGCTGCTGTTCGTCTACGTCTTCGGCGGCACCATGACCGTCGGAGAGGGCGCCGGTTCCGGCTCCCGCGCCGACTACCTGCAGTACATCGTCCCCGGGATCGTACTGATGACGGTGGCCTCCGCGGCCCAGGGCACCGCCATCTCGGTGGCCACCGACATGACCGAAGGCATCGTCGCGCGGTTCCGCACCATGGACATCGCCCGCGTCTCGGTGCTGACCGGCCATGTCGTGGGCGCGCTCGTCCAAACCCTGATCAGCGTCGCGCTCGTGATCGGCGTGGCGGTGCTGATCGGATTCCGGCCGGACGCCACGGCGGCCGAGTGGCTCGCCGCCACCGGCCTGGTGCTGCTGGTCGCCTTCGCCCTCACCTGGGTGTCGGTGGCCCTCGGCCTGGTCGCCGACACCGTCGAGACCGCGAGTAACACACCCATGCCGCTGATGTTCCTGCCCTTTTTGAGCAGCGGCTTCGTGCCCACCGACACGTTGCCGGCCGGGCTGCGGTGGTTCGCCGAATACCAGCCCTTCACCCCCATCATCGAGACCCTGCGCGGCCTGCTGGTGGGTGGCGAGATCGGCGGCGACGCGGCACTCGCACTCGCCTGGTGCGCCGGTCTCGCCCTGGCCGCCTACCTCTGGGCGAAGCGGCTCTACAACCGCGACCCCGCTCGGTAGCCGCCTCGGCCCCGGCACCCGACGCCCCGGTAACCGCCGCCGCTCGGCGCGGTGCCGGGGCATACGGTCAGCGGGCGGCGCCCCGGTTCCTCGGGCCGCGCAGCATCCGCCTGCGGAGACGGCCGATCTTGCGGACACCGCGCCTGAGGAGCTCCCGGGCCAAGCGGCGCGCCGACACGTTGGGCAGCCGGTCCGGATCCCGGCGCCGGGCCTTCTCCGCGGCCTTGTCCGCTTTCTCCCGCGCAGCCGCGGCGGCCTTGCGCGCCGCAGCCGCGGCCTCCTTCTCGGCCGCCTTCTCCCGGCTCCTCTCCCGCCGCTCGACCTCGGCGAGCGTGCCGACCACCGCGTGGGCGGCGGCCTCGACCGGGATCGACCCGCCGTGCGACGGCGTGCCCACCCGGTTCTCCGGCACCGCGCCGAGCACCGCGAGATCGCCCATGGTCCGCAGCCCGAGCCCCGACAGCGTGGTCTGGGCCTCCGCGCCCAGCTTGGCGGCCCGCTCCATCGCCCAGGCCGGGGTGCGGATGACGGCGTCCTCGCGCGCGGGCCGGTAGTGGTACTTCAGGTGGGGAGCGAGACCGCGCCGGATGTAGCGGCCGTACAGCAGCTCCTCCAGCCCCTCGTCGAGGAACGCGCGGTTGAACCGGCGGAAGAACTCCGCCTCGGCGTAGGACAGCGAGCGGTTGGCCTGCGTCTCGTCGGGGGCGAGGAAGCCGTCGGGCAGATCGACGATCTCCTCGAAGCTGCGCAGCAGCATACCGGGGTCGGAGTCGTCCACCGCGATCACCGTGAGGTTCTGCGCGCCGACGATGTCCAGCCAGCGATTCACCAGCGCCGGGTGGTCGTGGCGCCGCCAGAAGGGGCGTACGGACTGCCCGGAGGGCGAGTGGTTGAACATGTCGTCCAGCCACTCCTCGTACGAGCGCCGCTGTCCGGCCTGGATGAACTGCTGCCACTGGGCCGGGAGGATCTTGGCCAGTGGGCGCAGGGTAACGATGACGTGCACGCGGGAGCCGCCGAGGTCCTCGACGATCCGGCGGGCCGCTTCGTCGTCGGCCATGCAGAAGAACTCGCTGCTGATGACCGGGCGCAGGCCGTCCGCCGCCTCGACCTCGTCGAGCAGCTCGCGCCAGTAGGAGTCGCGCCCGTGCGACGAGCCGAACATGGCGGGAAGCCCGGCGGCCTGCTGTGCCGCACCCGCGGGCTGGCGGTTTTCGCCGATGTAGACGAGGCCCTGTTCCCGCAGCCGAGGGCGGGCCAGGTGGAAAGCACCCTGGATGGCGGTCGTTCCGCTCTTGTGCGGACCGATGTGCAAAAACCGGGTGTCACCGGCGAGTCCGCCCATGCCTGACGCCATGACTGTTCCTTTTCCCCGGAAGATTCGGCAAATCGCAACAAATTAACCCAAGACTCCCCCTCCTGCAACCTCGCCGGGTGCCCGCTGCCACCGTCGTGCGGCGCCGTCGGGGTTCCGGACCGGCGGGAGCAGAGCCGGGGACAGTTGCCCACCGCACGGCGACGAGTCCCGGCCGCGGATCCGGCGCGCCGAGCAGGTGCAGGCTGCCACAGCACCGCAGGAGACCGACGCGGCCTTCGCGTCGCGCATCCCACCCGGCCCCGGGCTCCGCGACCGGCTCCAGGAGGGCGTCTACGCCGACCGCCGCGACTCGGTGAACTGACGCGCCGGGAGGACGAAACGGCAGAAACGCACCTGCGGCCAGCGAAACGGCGTTTCCGGATAGAATCCGGAAAAACCGTCTGCAGCGCCTCCGAACGCCTGTTTCCACACCTGCGGCGCGAATAGCATCCCCGAGCAACGCTGCGCATCCGCTCGAATATCCTGCTTTCCGACATTCCAGACTCATCTGATTCCCTGCCGACCGGAAAAACGATTCGTCGCCGGCCGCCAGCCGGATTGCATGCTATTCGACACACGCCTGTTTACCGCTGCCCGGCAACCCCGCATGCGATGCTGTGCGCAGGCCCACGAGGCTCGGATTCCGCAGAGTCGACAACTTCACCCCGTTCGATACGGGCATGTTCCCGAAGGCGATCCGGTGACGCGCCGGAAGGGGCCGAATCCGCATCCCGGCGCAACCGGCGTTCACACACGCACTGTTTTCGCAGGTGACCGCAGACGTCGGGGTCGAGGCACCGTCGACACACCGCCGTTCGGTGGGACGCCGAAGCTCCGCAGAACCGTCCGCCGCGAAAGCGAAGCGGAATCCGCCATTGCGAGCAACACGCCGGAAAAAGCGGACAGAGTCGACCGCACCGGCGCAATCCAATGCGAGGCAACGTGTTCAACAAACTGTTCATCAAGAATGCGATCCAGCGGAGTGCGGAGAACGGCGTGGACCGCCGCCGCCTGTTCCGGGCCGCGGGAGCGGCCGGGCTCGGCGTCGGCGCGGCCGGCCTGCTCGGTGCCGCACCCGCGTCGGCCCAGGGTGAGGAGAACGGCGGCCCCAGCGACGCGGCCATCCTCAACTTCGCCCTGAACCTGGAGTACCTGGAGGCGGAGTTCTACCTCAAGGCGGTCACCGGCTCGGGGCTGCCCGAAAGCAGCATCGGCGGCAAGGGCTACATCGGCGACGTGTCGGGCGGGCGCAAGGTTCCCTTCCAGACCAGGGCCATCCGCCAGTACGCCGAGGAGATCGCGGCCGACGAGCGGGCGCACGTGAACTTCCTGCGCAGCGCCCTGGGCAACGCCGCGGTGGCGCGTCCGCAGATCGACATCGACGCCGCCTTCACCGCCGCCGCCCAGGCCGCCGGCCTGATCCAGCCCGGGCAGGAGTTCGACGCCTACGCCAACGAGGAGAACTTCCTGCTGGCCGCCTACGTGTTCGAGGACGTCGGCGTGACCGCCTACAAGGGCGCCGCCCCGCTGGTGGACAACAAGACCTTCCTCGACGCCGCGGCCGGACTGCTGTCGGTCGAGGCGTACCACGCGGGCAACATCCGCACCCTGCTGTTCTCCAAGGGCCTGCGGGCGCCGTCGGTGGCCATCTCCGACGCGCGCGACAGCCTCGACGGCGCGAGTGACCTCGACCAGGGTGTGGTCGACTCCGAGGGCCGGGCCAACATCGTGCCCGCCGACGAGAACGCTCTGGCGTTCGGCCGCAGCGCCGCCCAGGTCCTCAACGTCGTCTACCTCACCCCGGAGCAGGCCACCTCCGGAGGGTTCTTCCCCGCCGGTGTGAACGGGCCGATCAACCAGAGCGGCGCCAACGCCTGATCCTGCTGTCACCTCCGTCGAGAGCGCCGGCCGACCGGTCCCGGTCGGCCGGCGGCGCCGCCCCGAGTGTGTCGGCGGAGGGGGAGGCCGGCGACGCGCCCCGCACGAGGCCCGAAAACAAACCCTCCGGACGCCCGGAGCGGTCACCGTCGAGGGTGGGGCTCCGTGCGGTTCCCGGAGGGTTCCGGACAGCCTGTCCGCGTCACTGCACGCCGGTCATCCGGGCGTAGGCCACGATGTTGTCCCGGTAGTGGCCGCTGTCTTCGTTGAAGGTCCCCCCGCAGGTCACCAGCCGCAGTTCGGCGCGGTTCTCGGTGGGGGCGTAGACCTTTCGGGTGGGGAACTCGGTCTTGGGGTACTGCTCGACGGAGTAGACGGAGAAGACGGCTGTCTTACCGTCCTCGCGGGGCACCCGCACCTCGTCGCCGCTGCTCAGATCGGCGAGCTTGTAGAACAGCGCGGGTCCGGACTCGGAGTCGACGTGGGCGCCCATCAGCGCCGGACCGAACTCGCCCGGGGTCGGGCCGCCGTCGTACCAGCCGACGGTCTGGTTGCCTTCCGGTACCTGGATCTCGCCGTTGTCCTGGGTACCGAGCGCGACCGTCTTCTCGGTGTCGACGCCGATCGCGGGGATCTTCAGGCCGCTCGGCGCCGAGCGCGGCAGGGTCTGGGTGCTCCCCTGCCCGGCGGCACCCGACTGTGCACCGGGCGAGGCCGCGGACGCCGAAGCGCTCGGGGCGCCGCCGGCGGCGGACGTCTGCCCGCATCCGGCGGCCAGTACCCCGAGCACGACGAGCGCCCCTGCGGCCGCCGCGGCGGTGAAACCGCGGCGGCCACTCGGCCGAGGACGTGGCTGATGCGCGTCTTCGGACATGGGGAGTGCTCCTCCTCGGTTCGTGCGCCCGATCAGCTGTTGTGGCTCAGGCGCCGGGCGACGACGAATCCGCCCGCGGCCGTGGCCGCCAGCACGCCGCCGAGACCGATCATGCCGGCGTCGGCCATGCCGCCCTTACCGGTCTCCATGCCGCCCTCGGGGCTCAGCGCCAGCTCGCCGCAGGCCGCCGGAGCGGTGGCCTCCAGCGGCAGCTCCTCGTTCAGCGGGCTCTTGGCGTCGCCGCTGTACTTGCCGTCGCCGTTGGCGTCGATCCCGTGGACGACGACCGAGGCGGCGCCGTCGCTGATGTTCTGGATGACGTCGTCGGACAGCTCGACGCTGCGCTCGTAGGTGTAGCCGGCGCCGCTGGGCATGCGCTCCACGGCCACGGCACTGTCGGCACCGGTGGCGCCCTCGGTGGTCAGCGAGACCTTGACGCCGCCGTAGGAGCTCTGGCCCTCGGGGGTAGAGACGATGCCGTCGCCGTTGTCGTCGTTCTCCATGGTCGGGCACACGCCCTGGCCGCCGATGTGGATGTGCTGAGCGTGCGGCGAGTCGGCGACCGCGCCGCTGACGTTCACCGTGATGTCGGCGGTGTTGCCTTCGACCTCGACCCAGGCCTGTCCGGTGGTTCCGGAGTCGTTGACCTGGCCGAGGTTGCTCTGGAAGGTCCATGTCTCCGCGGCGCTCGCGGGAGTGGCCGCGAACAGGCCCATCGAGAGGCCGAGCGGCAGAGCCATGGCGAGCGGTGCGAGCTTCCTGGTGTTCACAGTAGTTCCTTCCGTGCGCAGGGATCGCGTGTGGCCACACGCGTTCTTGAGGCGCCTGTCCTGCATTCGCACCTACGGAAGGGGGAGGTTTGGTGTGGATTGAAGAAGATTTTCTGCTTGTCCCTTTCGGGTGGTCACGCCCCTTCGGCGGGCCGCAACCCTCCAACGGCTCCGCCCCAGCTCGGGAATCGCCCGAATGCGGTCGGCGGAGGCCGTCGCCCGCACCTCAACCCGCCACCGGACCGCCGGTTCCGGTGACCAGCACCAGCAGCGGCAGGGCCGCGTTGTTGACGGCGTGGACGACTACCGCCGGCCAGATCGATCCGCTGCGGCGCATCAGCTCGGCGGCGACGATGCCGACCACGATCGCCGCGGGCAGGACGATGTTGATGCCGTGGAAGAGCCCGAAGACCACCGAACTGGACAGCACACCGACCACGGGCCCGTAGCGGAGCAGGGCGTTGGCCAGGACACCGCGAAAGAGGAACTCCTCGCCGATGGGCGTGAGCACGGCGAGGAAGGCGAACGTGAGGATCAAAGGCAGCACGCCGCCGCCGGCGGCGTCGTAGTACATGCCCTGGGGGTTGGAGTCGAACCCGGTCAGCGCCGTGATGGCGAGGATCACCGCCCCCTTGGCGGCCAGGGCGACGAGGCCTCCGGCCACGCCGGCGAGCATCCAGCGCCAAGAGGTGCGCTTCACCCCGAAAGCGCCGAGCGAGCGGATGCGCACCAGCGCGGCCGCGCCGAAGCCGACGAGGCCGGCGATCCCCGACCAGGCGGCCACGACCAGCCCGTAGGCAACGTCATTCAGCTCCAGCCCCCACGGGCCGAAGAACGGGAGCACGATCGTGGAGGCGACCAAGGCGAGCAGGCCGACCGCGATCTCGATCCAGCCCGGGCGCACCGGGGCGGCGGCAGCGGTGGTCGTTGCTGAAGTAGGCATACTCCCATTCCAGCCGCCGGCGCGCTCATCCGGCAGTGGCGCGGCGTCACAGCTTCGCCGTGACACCGGCACGGGCAGGGTGTGACGTGGTGTCACTGGTGGCGCGGCGGGTCGCGGACGATACTGGAGGCCGATCCCGCCTTCGACCCCGAGAGAGCCGCACGTGATGTCGGAGCAGGCCCAGGCGACGCAGGGACGGCTGCGCGCGCTCAACCTCAACATCGTCGCCGCGTCGCTCTCCGCCGTAGGGGCGCTGCTGGTGGCGATCGACGCCACGACCTGGCAGGAGGCGGCCGTGCTGGCTGTCGGGTTGGCGGCGGCCGTGCTGGCCGTCTCCCGGGGGACGGCCGATCGCATCCCGCGGGTCGCACTTCCCTGCCTGATCGTCACCGCGGCCGTGTGGGTCGTCGGAGTGCTGGTCACCGACAGCGGGACGGCGTCCTACGGCTTCGCCGCCGCGGGCAGCGTCGTCGCCTACCGGTTGACGCGCCACCGAGGCGCGGCGGTCGCTGGGATGGCCGCCTTCGCCGCCGCGGTGGTCGCGGCCAGGCTGGTGGCAACCACCGGGGACGTCCTCGACGTGCTGCTCCGCTACGTCCTCGTCTCCGCGGCCGTCGCCCTGGTAGCGGTCGTTCTGACGACCCTCAACCACGTGATCGTCGGCCTCACCGCGCAGCTTGAGCAATCACGGCAGCGGGAGGCGGAACTGGCCGTCGTCCGCGAACGCATGCGCTTCGCGAGCGACCTGCACGACATCCAGGGGCACACGCTGCATGTGGTGAAGCTGAAGACCGCGCTGGCTCGGAAGCTGCTGGGCAGTGACGCTGAACGGGCGGAGGAGGAGCTGCGGGAGGTATACGACCTGGTCGGCGACACCATCACCCGGACTCGGGAACTCGCTTATGCCCAGCGGCGGCTGAACCTGTCGGCGGAGCTGGCGAACGCGAAGAACCTGCTGGAGGCGGCGGGGATCGGGGTCCGCGTCGACCGCGACGCCGAGGCCGACCCGCGCGTCGACGAGCAGCTCGGCCAGGTCCTCCGGGAGAGCACGACCAACATCCTGCGGCACGCGCAGGCCGAGCAGGTGCACATCACACTGACGGAGGCGGGGATCACCATCGCCAACGACGGCGCACAGGAGGGTCCGCTGCCCGAGCTCCGCGGGCTCGCCACTCTCAAAGAGCGCATTACCGGCAGCGGAGGTGAGATGACGGTGGACCAGCGCAACGGGCGCTTCCGCACGGTCGTAGCGTTTCCGCGCATCGCCGCGGACGGGGACCGGCGGCCCGCCCCGGTGCGGGGAGGCGACCGATGACCACCGTGGTACTGGCCGACGACGAGGCACTGCTCCGCAAGGCGCTGGCGGCGCTGCTGCCCCTCGAAGGCGGGATCACCGTGCTCGCCGAGGCGGAAGACGGAGACTCGGCGGTTCAGGCCACGCTGCACCACGGGCCGGATGTGCTCGTCGTGGACCTGGAGATGCCCGGGGTGGACGGGCTCGGCGCCGTCGCGGCGATCCGCCGCGAGCGGCCCGACCAGGTGGTCCTCATGCTGACCCGCCATGCCAGGCCCGGTGTGCTGCGCAAGGCGCTGAAACTCGGCGTCCAGGGGTTCGTCAGCAAGTCGGCGGACCCGGCGCACATCGCCTCGGTCGTCGCCGCGCTGGCCGAGGGCGGGCGGTGGATCGACTCGGACGTCTCCGCACTCGCCGTCCTCGACGACTGTCCGCTCACCGACCGCGAGGCCGATGTGCTGCGGGAGACCCGCGAGGGCTACTCGGTCGCCGACATCGCCGCCCGGCTCCACCTGGCGGAGGGCACGGTGCGCAACTACCTCTCCAACACGATGCAGAAGACTCAGACGCGGACCCGGCACGAGGCCGCGCGGTACGCGCGCGACCGCGGTTGGCTGTAGCCGGCTTCCCGCATGACGCCGGTCTTTTGGCCACCGATACGGGAGGCGGCTTGGCG
The DNA here is from genome assembly GCF_004323735.1 of Streptomonospora litoralis. GTDB lineage: Bacteria > Actinomycetota > Actinomycetes > Streptosporangiales > Streptosporangiaceae > Streptomonospora > Streptomonospora litoralis. The sequence continues at coordinate 5,182,198 of NZ_CP036455.1, forward strand.
CCGGTAGACACGAGACCAGCGGAGCCGCGCGGGCGGGAACGCGGCTGCCCTCGTCTAACGCGCGGAAATCACCGAATCCGCAGGGCCCAACCCCCGCCCTCCTCGCCGCCGCTCCCCCATCACGACCACCCGCCACCCAGCAGACCAACAAGGTCGCAACAACGCCGCACAGCAAACCGGCGTTCTTAATCACGGCTTAGCGGCGCCGGAGCAGTCCGCGGACGCAGGCGGCCTGACCGACGTGCTGCAGGTCCTCGGCGACCACGCTGACCAGCCGGGCTCCCAGCGTCACCGGGGGTTCCCAGGAGGCGTCGAGGACCTCGTCCAAGGCGGCGGGGTCGAGACCCCGCAGGTACTCGAGCGTCTGCGCGTGGGTCGCGTCGTAGTACCCGGCCAGTTTTCCGGCCGAGTCCACGCGCACGGCCGCCACCTCGTCGGGGGTGTGTCCGAACCCGGTGTCGGCCGCCGGCAGGGACAGCCCGAACGCGTCCCGCCACCCCTGGGCGAGCCACACCTGCTCCATACCTGCGGCGTCGGCGATGTGGTCGTCCTGAACGCGGGTCATGTGCCAGATCAGCCAGGCGATCGGATTGCTGCCCTCGTCCACGCGGCCGTGCAGCTCGTCGGCGGAGACGCCGTCCAGCACGTCGTGGACCACGCCGCGAACCCGGTCGAAGCCGTCTTCCAGCACCGCTGTAGCGTCCATCGTTCTCCTCCGTTCCTCTCGTGTGCGCGTCGGCCGCCGGCCCCGGCCGCGGCCGATCCGCCGACCTGCGGATTCGGCGGCGGCACCGCCCGCGACACTTCCACTAACCAGGCGCGCCGCGGCGACGCGCACCGAGGTCCGAGGTCCGGCACCCGCGACACGAGGGAACACCGGCACCCTTCCCGCCATCGAGCGATCACTTAGCGTAGTGGCATGACCGTTCCGAACATCTCCTTGAACAACGGCGTCGAGATCCCGGCCATCGGATTCGGGGTGTTCCAGACACCGCCCGAGCAGACCGTCGCCGCCGTCGAGACCGCCCTGTCGACCGGCTACCGCCACGTCGACACCGCCGCCGCCTACGGCAACGAACGCGAAGTCGGCGAGGCGATCCGCCGCTCCGGGCTCGACCGCTCCGACGTCTTCATCGAGACCAAGATCTGGATCAGCGACTATGGCTACGACGACACCCTGCACGCCTTCGACAAGGGCGCGGGCAAGCTCGGCACCGACCACATCGACCTGCTGATCCTCCACCAGGCCGTGCCGGGCGAGTTCGACCGCACCGTAGCGGCCTACCAGGCGCTGGAGAAGCTGCTGGCCGACGGCAGGGTGCGCGCCATCGGGGTCAGCAACTTCATGCCCGACCACCTGCGGCGGCTCATGGCCGAAACCGATGTCGTGCCCGCGGTGAACCAGATCGAGGTGCACCCCTACTTCCGCCAGTCCGATGTGCTGGCCTTCGACACCGAGCACGGCATCTGCAACCAGGCGTGGTCGCCCATCGGCGGCATCACCTTCTACCGCGACGGCAGCAAGGGCTCCACCCTGGAGGACCCCGTCATCGGCGAGATCGCCGGAGCCCACGGCAAGACCGCCGCTCAGGTGATGCTGCGCTGGCACCTCCAGCAGAACCGGCAGGTCATCCCGAAGTCCGTGACACCCTCGCGCATCGCGGAGAACTTCGACGTCTTCGACTTCCAGCTGAGTGCCGACCAGCTCGCCGCGATCGACCGGCTCGACACCGGCGTGCGCGGCGGCCCGGCACCCGAGGACGTCACCCGGGAGAACTTCTGGCTGGACGTCCCGGAGGCCTGACCCGTGGGGGCGCCCGGCCGAGTGGGCGAACGGGTCGGCGGCCCCGCTGAGGACGGCGTTTCACACCCCGGTGGGCGTCTGCACCCCGCGGTCGGGCGGCCGCCCGCATTCGACGGGCGGCGTGACCGCGTCCAACCGCAGTGGGCCGGGGAACCGGACCTGGGAGGACGTGCGCGGCCGCAGCGTCACGACCACAGCGGCACGCGCCCGCCGCGGGCGGCGTGCCGCCGCCACCGCGACACCGGCGGCGGGGACCAGGGCGGCCGCGGCCGCGGTCACCCATACCGTCGCCGCGACCAACGGCGCCACGAGCGTGATCAGTCCGATGACGATCGCCGGCAGCCCGGCACCCAGATAGAAGGCGACGTGCAGCGCACCGGTGACGGCGCCGCGCTGTTCCGCGGGCACGGCCTCCTCGACGGCGGCCGCCGCGCCGCCGTAGGCCCACCCGTGCCCGGTCCCGGCCACGATCGCCGCGAGCAGGGTGATCGCCGTCGAGCCGCCCGCACTCCACGCGAGCAGGGCCAGGCTGGCGAGAACTGCGGCGAGCCCGGCCGACTGGGCGGCGGGGGCGCCCACCGCGGGCACGAGCCGCTGGCTGAGCACGGAGCAGATCAGCACGGTGCCCAGCACCCCGCCGATCACCGCCAGGTCGGCCCCTCCGGCGCGGCCGAGGAGTATCGGGATGACCGACAGGAACAGCCCGGCGGCCGTCCAGGCCAGGAACCCGGTCGCGGCGGCGGCGCAGAACACCGGCCGCATCGCGGCGGGGACCTCCGGGCGCGTGGGCCGCCACCGCACCGGGCGCGCTCCCCTCGGCGCGTCGAGTGCCGCGACCAGCCGCCACCCCGCCCACAGCAGCGCCAGGTGCAGCAGGAAGGGCAGCGTGTGCGGGGCCGGAGCGTACTCGGCCAGCACTCCGCCGGCGATCGGACCGGCGGCGGTGCCGGCCACGAACGCCGTACTGGCCGCCACACTCGCCCGCCGACCGCCCGGCGTGCGCTCCCGCGCACTGATCAGGACGCCGGCCGCGCTGGTCGCGGCTCCCAGCGCGAGCCCCTGGGCGGCCCGGCCGGCGATCAGCCACGCCGGTCCGGCGGCCAGTGCGAAGCAGGCCGATCCCGCGGCGGCCGCGGCGAGGCTGAGCCGGAGCACCGCCTTGGGCCCGAGCGCGTCCGAGGCGGGTCCGAACAGCAGCAGGGCCGGTGCGCTGACCAGAGCGAACGTCGCGTAGGTCAGCGTCATGACGAGGTCGTCGGCGCCGAACGCCTGCTGGTAACCCGCATAGAGGGGGCTCGGCAGGTAGGCGCCGGCGGTCAGCACGACCAGCAGGTACACCCCGGTGCGCACTTCGCGGGTGGCGCCGGTTCCGGCGCGGCGGCTGATGGCGGGAACGCCGTTCTCGGCGGCGCCCGAACGCTTCGTCGTCATCACGCTTTCAGTGTGAACCGGCGAAACCCCTGGAGAGAAGCAAACGTTTTTCGGGCCAATCGTGCAGAATTTTTGCATGATCGATCCGAAGCTGAAGGTCCTGCAGATGGTCGCCCGGTACGGCACGGTCACCGCCGCGGCGGAGGCGCTGCACTACACGCCTTCGGCGGTCTCGTACCAGCTGCGCCAACTGGCCGAGGAACTCGGCGTGGACCTGCTGGCCCCTGCGGGGCGGGGCGTCGTGCTGACCGCGGCCGCGCGCGTCGTCCTGCGCCACGCCGACACCCTGCACGCCCAGGCCGAGCGCGCCTACGCCGAGCTGGCCTCGGCCGTCGGGGAGCCGACGGGCCTGTTCACGCTGTGCGGCTTCTCCACCGCGGCCACCCACCTGCTGCCCCCGGCGGCGGCCGACCTGCGCGATCGCTACCCCCAGGCGCGCATCCGGGTGATGGAGGCCGAACCCGCGCCCTGCTTCGACCTGCTGCTGTCCGGCGACGCCGACCTCGCGCTGGTGATCAACACCGCCGGCACCCCCTCGACCGGCGACGAGCGCTTCGACCAGCAGCCCCTCCTCGACGACCCGCTGGACCTGGTGGTGCCCGAGGGCCACCGGTTGACGCGGTTGCCGCGGGTGGCTCTGGCCGACGCCGCCGAGGAGGAGTGGATCGTCGGCAACGAGGGCGGCACCTACCACCAGTTGGTGACGACCGCGTGCATGACCGCGGGTTTCACCCCCAACATCGCCCACTACGCCGACGAGTGGGAGACCGGTACGGCCCTGGTGGGCCTGGGTTTCGGCATCATCCTGGTACCGCGGCTCGCTCGGATCAACGACTGGTCGGTGGTGCGCATCCCGCTGCGCGGCGAACCGGCTCCCGCCCGGCGCATCATGGCCGCGACCCGCCTGGGCCGCCGCGACCATCCCGTGATCGCCTCGGCACTGGCCGCCATCGGCTCGACCGCGGCGACACTGCAACCGTCGTCGCGAGCGGCTTGAGCCCCGGCCGGGCTCACGGGTCTACATTCGATGCCGGAAGGAGCCGGAGCGCTGTGGAGGCGCGCCCGCCCACGGCGGCGGCCCGTAGTCGGGAGCTTCGGCCCCGGGCCCGACCGCGACCGCAACCCGTCCACCGAGGAGGCCGCGTGCTGATCCTGCGCTCGATACTGCTGTTCGCCCTCGCCGCACTGTTCGAGATCGGCGGGGCCTGGCTGGTGTGGCAGGGCGTGCGCGAACACCGGGGACTGCTCTGGATCGGGGCGGGCGTGATCGCGCTGGGACTGTACGGGTTCGTGGCCACCTTGCAGCCCGACGCGCACTTCGGGCGGATCTTGGCCGCCTACGGAGGGGTGTTCGTCGCCGGATCGCTGGCCTGGGGGATGGTCGTCGACGGCTTCCGGCCCGACCGATTCGACGTCCTGGGGGCGCTGATCTGCCTGGTCGGCGTCGGCGTGATCATGTACGCCCCCCGAGGGGGCTGAGTACCGGCGGCGACCGCCGGCGCCGGAACCCGCCGCGTCCCGGCGCGCCCGCGGTGGGCCGCTAAAAACCGTGTTCAAGAAGTTATGTCGCAGGGCAGCGCGGCGATCGTGCCCGTATGACGAAATCCAGCGGCGTTCATTGGGAATTTCGCCACGATCGCCACGGACGACTCCGGGACATTGCACATAGCGGGCGCAGGGACTCAGAGGCGCCGCGCGGCCTCCGGCCGGTTCAGGCCCGGTCACAACACGGCGGCACCCAGCCGGCGAACCGGTGTCTGTATGTCCGGTATGCCGGTTCATTCGGCGTTGATCTTGCCCGTTCAGCCACGGGAAAGCGCTTTCCGTAGCTAGAAGTACTAAATCTTCGGGAAAAGCCACGCCGAGAGTGTCACTGGGGTTAGGTTCGACGCCGAATCCAGCTTCACAGACAGATTCGGCGCGGGTCCGATCACCTGCTGCGCACCCCTGGTGGCGAACGACCCGGATCCGGGTGGATCTGCGCGCTGGGTGATCCTCAACGCCCCGGGCCGCTGCCTCGCCGCCCCGCTGGCCGCCGCCGGCGAGCACCCAACCCGGTGGGCACGGGCGCAGCCCACCGCCGTCCTCGCCGCCGCATTCCAGTCAAGTCCACCCGTCGCCCGGCAGACCATCAAGGCCGCGTAGTAGACCGGAGCCGCCTTCATCGGCCGCCGCCACCGGCGAGCACCCGATCCGACGACGGCAGGCCCCGCCCCCGCCGCCCTCGGCGCCGCTTTTCCCTAAGACCACCCATCCATCCGGCAGACGAACAAGGCCGCACAGCAGACCGGCGTTCTTGATTACGGCCTAGCCAGGCGTTCCACGGCGGCGAGGACGACGGCGCGGTCCTGCGGTTCGGTGTCCAGGGCGCGGTGGATGGTCAGGCCCTCGATCAGTGCGTCGATCAGCCGCGCCGTCGTCGGGTCGAAGTGGCGCTCCAGCGCGGCGCGGCTGCTGCGCATCCACCCGTTGGTGAGGTCGCGGTAGGCCGGGTCGCGGGCCGCGAGGGTGTAGAGCTCGTGGGTCAGGACGAGGCCGCGGCGGGTGTCGAACACGTCGTCGGTGATGATCGCGACGACGGCCCGCTTGGCCTCCTCGGCATTGGGAGCCGCGGCCATGCGGTGCTCGAACCGTTCGACGACCGACCCGGCGAAGTGGGCGAAGGCGGCGTGCAGCAGGTCGCCCATGCCGGTGAAGTGGTAGGTCATCGAGCCCAGCGGCACATCGGCGGCCGCGGCGACGCGGCGGTGGGAGGTTCCGGCCACGCCGTGTTCGGCGATGACGTCCAGGCAGGCGCGGACGATCCGCTCGCGCCGGCCGGGGTCGTGGCGGCGCCGGCGGCCGCGGGCGGCCGCCGGCTCCTCAGCCGCCGGGCTCGCCGATGCCCGTGTCGGCTCGGATGCCGGGTCGCTCATGCCCGCTCAGATCTCCCGGGCGACGCGGGCGGGATTGCCCACGGCGACGACGCCGGCGGGGATGTCGCGGGTGACCACCGATCCCGCGCCGATGACGGAGTCGTCGCCGATCGTGACACCGGGGCAGAGGATGGCGCCGCCGCCGAGCCAGACGTTGTCGCCGACGGTGATCGGTTTCGCGGCCTCCAGCTTGTCGCGGCGGGGCTGCGGCTCGATCGGATGGGTCGGGGTCAGCAGTTGCACGCTGGGGCCGATCTGGCAGTCCGCGCCGATCGTGATCGGGGCCACGTCGAGCGCCGTGAGGTTGTGGTTGGCGAAGGTGCGCGCGCCGACGGTGATGTGGTCGCCGTAGTCCACGAACAGCGGCGGCTTGATCAGCGCGTCCTCGCCGAGGTCGCCGATCAGCTCGGCGAGCCGGGACCGGGCATCGGCATCGCCGTCCACGAACGCCCGGTAGTAGCGGTCGGCCAGCCGTACGGCGCGGCGGGCGCGAGCTTCGTTGTCCGGGTCGTCGGCGATGTGGAGATCGCCGGCGAGCATCCGCTCCCGGTTCGTGCGCGGATCACCGGCGAAGTAGTCGACACCCATGCGTACGATCGTACCGAATCAATGTGTACGGTCGTACGCATGTCTGTCGATGTGCACACCCGGCCCGGCCCAGCCGACCAGCGGGCCCGGGCCGCGGTCGCGGCGCTGTTCCTGACAAACGGGGCGCTGTTCGCCAACCTCCTCCCGCGATTCCCGGAGATCAAAGCCGACCTCGGCATGGAGAACGCGGTCTACGGGTTCACGGTCGCGGCGTTCCCGGCGGGCGCGATCGCCGCCGGACTGGCCGCGGCGGCGCTGATCCGCCGGTGGGGTTCGGCCCGGGCCGCTGTCGCGGGCACGCTGCTGACCGGTCTCGGCCTCTTCGCCGCGGGGCTCGCGCCGTCCGCCGCGGCGTTCGCGGCGGCGCTTCTGGTCGCGGGGGCGATGGACGCCATCACCGATGTCGCGCAGAACGCCCACGGCCTGCGCGTCCAGCGCCGCTACGGCCGCTCCATCATCAACTCCTTCCACGCGCTCTGGTCCGTCGGGGGCGTCCTGGGCGGCTCGATGGCCGCCGCTGCTATCGCCCTGGAGGTGCCGATCGGGGTCCATCTCGGCGCGTCCGCCGCGCTCTTCGCGGGCGTCTCCCTCGTCGCGCTGCGGTTCTGCCTGCCCGGCCGCGACGACGAACCCGCAACCGCGGCGGAGCCGGGCACCGACGCGCGCCCCGCGCCGCCGCGCCTCTCGCGAGCGCGGATCGTGTTCGTTGTCACCGCCCTGGTCGTGATCGCGATGGCGGGCACGATCGTGGAGGACGCGGGCAACTCCTGGGCGACGCTCTACCTGTCGGACTCCCTCCAGGCGCCCGCCGCGCTGGCGGCGACGGGTTACATCGCCCTCGTCGGCGCGCAGTTCGTCGGCAGGCTCCTCGGCGACCGCGCCGTGGACCGGTTCGGCCAGCGCACGGTCGCGCGCACCGGCGGCCTGATCGTCGCGGTGGGCATGGGCCTGGCCCTGGCGCTGCCGAACGTCGCCGGCACGATCGCCGGCTTCGCCGCCGCCGGCTTCGGCGTGGCCACCCTGGTCCCCGCCGCGATGCACGAGGCCGACGAACTGCCCGGCCTGCGTCCGGGAACGGGATTGACGATCGTCTCCTGGCTCATGCGCCTGGGCTTCCTGCTGTCCCCACCCGTCGTCGGCCTGGTCTCCGACGCCGCCGGACTCCGCGCCGGCCTCCTCATAGCCCGATCGCCGGCGCCCTCGTCGTCACCCTCGCCGGCGTCCTCCACCCGAGGCGAGCCCGAGAGGTCGGGAGGGCCGACACGTGAGCCGTGGAGGGCGCCGACCGCAGGCGTGACGATCGCGGCGAGCGGCGGTGGTCGTCGGTGCCGTGGTCGCTGATGGGCCGATGGTCGGCAGATCAGGGGCCGGCGTGCGGGTGGCTGAGGCACTCCGTGGTGAAGTCGGCCCAGGTGATCATGGGGCCGGTGTAGGAGGCGCGGGGCTCGCGGCGGAGGCCGGTGACGGGCTCGGGTACCGAGTCCGCGTCCATGGCACTGCTGATGCTGGTGTAGCCGCGTTCGGCGTAGCCCGGGCCGTCCTCGGCGGGTAGGCGGCCCCATTCCTTGCTCAGCGCGGCGGCGAGGAACAGTCCCCGGCCGCCGGTGCTCTCGGGGTCGGGCAGCAGGACGCGCGCGGCGGTGCGCGGCCGGTCGGAGCGGGGGCCCTGGTCGACCACTTCCAGGTGGATGACGCCGTACACCAGGCCGACCAGGCTGGCGAACACCTCGCCGTCACGCTCGCCGGACGCGGTGTGGGTTACGGCGTTGGCGAAGAACTCGCCGAAGACCAGTTCCACGGCGTCGGCCGCGTCGGGGAACGGCCGCAGCAGGGCCCGCGCCCACATCCGGGCCTCGCGGCACTGTTCGCGCAGGCCCGGGAACGTGCGTGCGGCGCTGAGGGTGTAGAGGCCGGTCGCACTGGTGCTGTCGGGCCTGTCGGGGCGGTCGCGGCCGTCGGGAGGCTCGTCGCGGGCGCCCATCACGCCACCGCCGGAAGGTGAGCGCGCGAGCCGCGCGGGCGCGGACGGCGATCCATCAGGCTGGTCACCGCAGTTTTCGCCCCGCCGAGAAACCGGGCGGCCAGATCGGGCCGATCGGCGGTCACCTGGTTCTCCTTCCCCCAGATGAACCACCACGTGCCGCCGTACTCCACGGCCAGAACCGCGACCCGTCGGCCATCACGGACGGTGTATAGGACGGGGTGATCGGTGGAGGAGTGAGCGATGAGCGCGGGAGCGCCGATGCGGTGAAGTTCGGCGGCGAGGTCGGTGAGGAGGGTGCGGCGGCGCGAACCGGGTGTAGGCGCGTACGTACCGATAGTGGTAATCGAGGACACGGTGAACCTCCAATGGATTCCCGAAATCACTGATGACACAGGGTGTGTAGTGCCACACTCAGAGCATGGCATGCAACGCGCGTTAGTGCAACGTTTCATTTAGGAACGTTGCACACAACCAGCTAGACTGCTGCTGAAGCTGGCAAGGAGGACAACGTGAGCACACCCCGCATCGAGACGTTTCGCGGTCGACAGCTCCGGAAGGAGTTGCACCGCCTGCGCGAGGAAGCGGGCTTCTCCACCGACGAGGTCGCTGAGAAGCTCGACTGGTCCAAGGCCAAGATCTCCCGCATCGAGACAGGCAAGTCGCGCGTAACGCCCAGTGATGTCCGTCTGCTCGTCGAGACATACGCGATCAAGGATGAGCGCGAGCGAGAAGCCCTTGTCACCCTCGCCCGCGAAGCAAGACGCAAGGGCTGGTGGCATAACTATCCGGGCGTCTTCGCAAGCACCTACGTGGGTCTGGAAGCCGAGGCGACCTCACTGCGGACTTACGAGACCCAACTCGTCCCGGGCCTGATGCAGACGGAGCGGTACATGCGGGCACTGATACGGGCTGCCCATGCCGAGATGGCGGTGGACGAGACCGAGCAGCGAGTAAGCGCTCGAAAGGAACGCAAGGAGCTTCTTCGCCAAGAGGAACCGACTCGGTTGTGGGTGATCCTGGACGAAGCGGTCCTGCGTCGCCCTGTGGGAGGCCCAGAGGTCATGCGGGAGCAACTGGCTCACCTCATCGAACTGAGCGAGCTTCCACAAGTCCACCTACAGGTCTTGCGGTTCGAGGCTGGCGCCCACGCGTCCATGGGTGTGTCCTTCACCATCTTGGATACGCCGTCGGCCAACAACACTGGGGTGGTCTTCGTGGAGCACCTCAGCGGGCACCTCTATTTGGATGATGAGCCCGATTACGGCCGGTATACCCTGGCGTTTGAACACCTGCGAGCGAAGGCCGGAGATCCTGACGACACCGTCGCCCTGATCGAGCGGTTGAGGAGCGATTTTCAGCAATGACCAAGGGAGGCGCTGGATGGCCGCGCTAAATCCACCTCACGAGTGGCACAAGAGTAGCTACAGCCAACCAGCGGGCGACAACTGCGTCGAGTGCGCCAGCGCAAGCTGGTCCACCTCCAGCTATAGCACCAACAGTGCCAACTGCGTCGAATGCACCAGCGCGACATGGGCGAAGTCCAGCTACAGCACGGCTCAGGGGCAAGACTGCGTCGAGTACACCCCTCTCCCCACCTCCATCGCCGTCCGGGACTCCAAGCACCCAGACGCAGGCCATCTCGACTTCCCCGGGTCCGGCTGGGCTGCCTTCCTCGGTGCGGTGAAGGACGCCGCCCTCGACGTCTGATCCCGCGCGCAGCAGAACCCGGCCCGCCGCGTCGGCCCCCGGCGGCCCGGGTCCGCTGGGCGGCCTTGTTGGTCTGCCGGGTGTCGGGCGGCCTGCGGAAAAGCAGCAGCGAGGACGGCAGTGGGCCGGGCCCGCGCCCACCGCACCGGGTGCCCGCCGGTGGCGCGCCCAGCGGAGGGCGGCGACGGCGTCGGGGCCGGCGAGACCCTCGCGTGTCCGTTAAGACGCAGGGCGGCGGAACGATCGTGGCGCTATGACGAAATCCACCGGCGTTCTTCGGGACTTTCACCACGACCACCGGCGGCAGATCCCGCCACTTCGGGTGCCGCCGCCCCGATGGGCTCATCGAACGCGTGGTTTTCGTCAGATAACGGCCCGGATCCGGTGATTTCCGCGCGTTGGATGCACCGACCGGACCGCGGCGGACCAGTGCCGCCCGCCACACGCGCCACCGGCGAGCACCCGGCCCGATGGGCGCGGGCCCGACCCCGCTGTCACCGTCGCCGCCGCTGTTCCGTGCAGGCAGCCCGCCTCCCGGCAGACCGCAAGACCGCCCAGCGGACCCGAGCCGCCCGCCACACGCGCCACCGGCGAGCACCGGAACCGACGACCGCAGGCCCGACCCCGCTGTCACCGTCGCCGCCGCTGTTCCGTGCAGGCAGCCCGCCTCCCGGCAGACCGCAAGACCGCCCAGCGGACCCGAGCCGCCGCCACCGCAGGGCCGGTCCCAGAAGTACCCAACGCCCTCGCCGCCGTCTCGACATCCCAGATTCGCGGCGAGGGCGCTCCCGCCTCCGCCCTATCCGCTCAGCCGGGCAGCTCCGCCTCGATGAGGTCGGCAGCATGCGACGTGCCCGAAGCCTGGAGCCGGGCGCTGATCTCGGCCAGGCGCCCGGCGGTCTCCGGGTCGGATGTCAGTTCCAGCAGCGTGGAGCGCAGCACCTCGGCGGTGGCGTCGGCGGTGTCGATGCGGCGGGCGACGCCCAACTCCTGCAAGCGGTCGGCGTTGTCGAACTGGTCGACGGCCTGCGGCACCGCGATCATCGGCGTCCCGGTGTACAGCCCCTCGCCGGACCCGCCCATCCCCGCGTGCGTCACGAACGCGTCGGCCCGGTGCAGCACGGACAACTGCGGCACCCAGGAGTGGACCTCGACGTTGTCCGGGATCTCGCCCAGCTCGGCAGGGTCGACGAACTTGCCGACCTGGAGCACCACGTGCCACCCCGGCAGGTCGCCGAAGGCCCGCAGGCACTCGCGGTAGAAGGCGGGCCGGTTGGTGTAGGCGGAGCCCAGGGACACCAGCAACACCTTCTCCGCGTCCCGCGTGACTTCCGCTCCCTCGGGCCGCGTCCATTCGCCCTGGTCGGCGCGGTCACCCAGGCACGGGCCGACGAAGGTGACCGTGTCGGCGACGGTGTCGGCGAACGGCTGCATCTCGCGCGGCACCATCGCCAGGGCGCGGGCGGGCTTGCCCGCGAAGGAGGTGTGGTCGAGTTCGTGGACCCCGTTCTCCGCCAGCCAGGCGTCGAACTTGGCGAAGTGCTCGTCGGCGCCCGGCTGCGCGCGCAGCCAGCCCATGACCGTCTCGTCGTAGTCGGCCCAGGCGACATAGCTGGGCGAGAGCTGCACAGCCGGGATGCCCCAGTTGATCCCCAGGACACGGGCGCTGTAGCCGCCGATGTCGTAGAGGAACACGTCGGGGCGGTCGTGCTCATAGGCGGCGCGGATGGTGGGCAGGCTGCTGATGGCGTCGTCGAGGAAGATGTCCATCCCCTTGACGGGATCGTCGGTCCACTCCCCGTCCTCGGTGGGCAGGGTGGTGGTGAACGGGACCAGCTCGGCGCCGGTGTCGGTGATCAGGTCGGACATAACGGGATCGTTCGCATAGGTGACGCGGTGGCCGCGCCACACCAGTTCCCGGATGATCTCCAGGCTGGGCAGCACGTGGCTGACGGCGGGGACGCCGACCATGGCGATATGGGCACGACGGTTCAAGGGACTTCTCCAGATTCAGCGGCTGTCGGTCAGGGGCTGCGGGTAGGACTCACCGGCACCGCGCCCCGGGCGGGACGGGTGCTCCACGCGGCGCGCGCCGGGCTTCTCAGCCGTAGATCTGGTGGAAGTACATACGGAAACGCTAGCCGTTGCCGTCCGGCGGCGCATGCGAATTTCGGCGGGGTGTGGACGAGCGACCTCGCGTCCGGTCCGCCGAGCGCCCGACGCATGTGGTCGCAGCCCGACCGCAGCCCGACCGTTGACCTCAAGCAAAGTTGAGGGAATAGCTTCGGCGCCATGGACACTACGGCGAAGACATCCGGAACAGCCGAGGACGAGCGCTCGATCCGGGACCTGGTCGCCCAATCCGAACGGTTGCAGAACGATGCGGCGGCGCTGCCCCGCCTGCACACCGACGAGGCGGTGATCGTGAACATCGCCGGGCGCCGCCTCTTCGGTAGGCGGGCGTTCGCCGAGGCGATGGGCGCGGCCGTGGCCTCCCCGCTCGGCGATGTGCGGACCCGCCTGGAGGTCGTGGACATCCGCTTCGCGGCGGACGACGTGGCTCTCGTCAGCTGCGTCAAGCGCGTTCACGACGGCCGGTCCGGCGCGGAGGAGGTGGACGCGCTTCCGTCATCCGGGGCGCTCACCTATGTGCTGACCAGGGACGACGACTCGTGGCGGATCGCGCTCGCGCAGACGACCCCCGTCCGGCACGCCGGCGGTGACTCGTAGCGGGCGCTGCGCGGCCGCCGGTCCGCGATCGGGCCGGTGGGCTGCGCCGGTGGTCAGCCGGCGCTCGTGCCACTCGACCACCTCGGGCAGCGCGGACGGCCGCCGGAAAGTTGGGGAGACGTCGCGCTTGGCCATGCCCGGCCTCTCCCCGTGCGGTGCCTGTGGACGGACTTGCCGGGGCTTCGGCGGGGTCGTTGAATGGTCTGGACACCGCCGTCCCCGCCCGCTCCGGGCGCCCGTAGGAAGCAGGACCATGTCCTCGGAGACCCCCGCAACGCCCGATGCGCCCGCCCCCGGGCTCGACACCTCCATCCCGCACAACGCCCGCATCTGGAACTACTGGCTCGGCGGCAAGGACAACTACGCCGCCGACCGCGAGATGGGCGAGCAGATCCGCTCGTTCTTCCCCGAGATCGTCGACAACGCGGTAGCCGACCGCGGCTTCCTCGCGCGCAGCGTCGACCACCTCGCGCGGGAGCGGGGCGTGCGCCAGTTTCTCGACATCGGCACGGGACTGCCGACCCGCAACAACACCCACGAGGTCGCCCAGGCCGCGGCCCCCGAGGCGCGCGTGGTTTACGTCGACAACGACCCGCTCGTGCTCGTGCACGCCCGCGCCCTGCTCACCAGCACCCAGGAGGGCGCCACCGACTACATCGGCGCCGACCTGCGCGACCCCGAGACGATCCTGGCGGCCGCCGGCAGGACCCTGGACCTGGCGCAGCCGGTGGCCCTGATGCTGCTGGGTGTGGTCAACTTCGTCGCCGACGACGCCGAGGTCCGCTCCATCCTGGACCGGCTGCTGGGCGCGCTGGCCCCGGGCAGCTACCTCGTGGTCTCCCACCCCACCGACGACCTCGACCCGGAACGCGCCCACCAGGTGGCCGCGGCGTGGAACGAACGGGGCACGCCCAAGCTCACGATCCGCTCTGCGGCACGAATCGAGGCGCTGTTCGACGGCCTGGAACCGCTGGAGCCGGGCGTGGTCTCGTGCTCGCTGTGGCGCCCGGGAACGATCGATGCCGACCGGATCAGCCCGGTCGCCGAGTACGGCGGCGTGGCCCGGAAGGGCTGACCCGAGGCCCCGCCCCCGTCCGCGCGGCTGCGGCGTTCAGGCGGCGGGTGTCCGGGCGATGTAGACGGTGTTGGCGGCGTCGCGCTCCTGCAGCGGGTTGGGGAAGGTGACGACCTCGGCGCGCACCCCGGTGAAAACCTCGCCCAGCTCGGCCGAGAACGCCTCGTCCGGGGGATCGTTGGACCACAGGGCGAAGACCCCGCCCGGGTGCAGGAAGCGCCTCAGGCGGCGCAGGCCCGCCGCCCGGTAGAACTCGGCGTGGCCTTCGCGGAGCAGGTGGCCCGGCGAGTGGTCGATGTCCACGAGCACCGCGTGGAAGCGGCGGCCGGCGGACAGGGGGTCGAGGCCCTCTTCGGAGTCGGCCATGGCGAAGAAGTCGCCCTGGACGAACCGGCACCGCGGGTCGGCCGTCAACTGCGGACCGGCGGGGATCAGCCCGCGCTCGTGCCACTCGATCACCTCGGGCAGCGCTTCGACGACCACCGTCGAGGCCACCCCCGGATGATCGAGGACCGCCCGCGCCGTGTACCCCAGCCCGAGGCCGCCCACCGCGACGTCGGCACGCTCATCGTGCGGCGTCTCGGCGAGGGCGAGTCGGGCCATCTCCACCTCGGCCACGGTGAACAGGCTCGACATGAGGAACTCGTCGCCGAGCTTGATCTCGTGCACGTCGGCGGCGCAGACCGGATCCCACCGGCGGCGCAGCACAAGCTCGCCCATCGGAGTCGGGCGCCAGTCCAGTTCCTCGAAGCGCAGCCCCATCGGGTCGTCCTCCCTTGCCGTCGACTGCCGCCGCCCGGTTTCGACCGCGTCCGTCATCCGCGCAGTCGGCGGGCCGCGGCGGTCCCCGCACCCCCACACTGGCATGCCTGCGGCCGACGCCGGACCCGATCGCGCCGATAACCGGCGGAACAGGGCGTCCGAGCGGATGGTGGCCGCCTACGATTCCTTGCGGCGAGCCGGCGCGGCCGCACCTGCCGCGGCTTCCTGCGCGGCCAGGAAGGCCGATCGCGGACGGAAAACGACCGCGATTCCCCGTAACTTCGTTGCCACGTCGAAAGGAGAGAACCCATGACCATCCTCGTGACCGGCGCCACCGGCAACGTCGGGCGCCCTCTCGTCGGACAGCTGCTGGCCGACGGGCACCGCGTGCGCGCGCTGACGCGCAATCCCGCCACGGCGGGCCTACCGGACGGCGCCGAGGTCGTCGCCGGTGATCTGGCGGACACCGCGTCCCTGAGCGAGATGTTCACCGGAGTCACGGCGGCGCACCTGATCAGCTTCGCCGGAGACGACTACGCGCCACTGGACAACGGCGGAGCGATCGTGGAGCTGGCACAGCGGGCGGGGACGCGCAGGGTCAGTGTGCTCAAGGGCGACACGGACAAGACCGACCTGGATCTGGCCGTCGAGGCGAGCGACCTGGAGTGGGCGGCCCTCGCGCCGGTGGAGTTCATGTCCAACACCCTCGAATGGGCCGACGCCGTGCGCGAAACGGGCGTCGTGCGCGACGGCTTCGCCAGGATGAAGAGCGCGATGGTGCACGACGCGGATGTGGCCGCGGTCGCGGCCGCCGTCCTCACGGGTGCGGGCCATGCCGGCCGCGAGTACTGGCTGACCGGGCCGCAGGCGCTGACCCCGCCGGAGAAGGTGCGGGTGATCGGCGAGGCCCTCGGGCGCGACGTGCGATTCGCGGAGCTCAGCCAGGACGAGATGGTCGCGCGGTGGCGCGAGCAGGGATTCGGCGACTCCGACATCGAGTTCTTCCTGTGGATGCGCGCCGACCCGCCGGAGGCCGGCTACACGGTCCTGCCCACAGTGGAGGAGGTCACCGGCCGCCCGGCTCGCGACTTCACCCGATGGGTGCGAGAGAACGCGGCCGCGTTCGGCGGATGAGGGCGCGGGGAGCGATCCCGTGCGCCTGGTCGAAACCCGCGGCGAGGACGCCCGCGCCGCCCTCAAGACCTTCGCCGACGAGATCGCCCGCGGCCGCCGGCTGCAGACCCCGCCCGGCGCCCCGGTCCACGAGTTCGCCGCCGACCTGCCCGAGCACCCGGTCTTCGAGATCGTCCGAGAAGCGCCGGGCAGCCGGTAGGGCTCCTCACCGGATGCGTTCGCCAAAGGCGACCGCGGCCGGCCGCGGCAGGGGCCGCGCCGGGCGTCAGGAACGCCGGCGCAGCACGTAGCCCGCGTAGCCGTAGTCGCCGCCGTGGGCGCGCCGCAGGTCGATCTCGCGCTGCTGCGCCGCCCCGGCCCGCACCATGGCCTCGTCACCGGGGTCGATGGCGGCCACGCGCCGCTCCAGGACGGTGTAGTACTCGTCGAACCAGTCCCGGTCAGGCAGCAGGTAGACGGCCTCCACCGTGTAGCCGGCGGCGGTGGCCGCCGCGACGTTCTCGGCCGTGCTGCGCAGCGGGTACATCTCGTCCCAGAACTCGCGCGCCTGTGGTGCGGGCCGGTCGGTGGTCCACCCGCACTCGGTGACGACCAGGGCGCCGCCCGGCGCGAGCAGGCGCCGCCACTGCCGCAGCGCGCTGTCGAAGCCGATGTTGTACGCCGCCCCCTCCGACCACACCAGGTCGAAGGCCCCGTCGGGGTAGGCCAGGTCGTCGATGGAGCGGGCCTCGGTGCGGATCCGGTCGCCTATACCCGCCGACGCTGCGGCGTCGCGCAGTTCCCCGAGGAACGGTTCGTAGATGTCGACGGCCGTGATCTCGGCCGCGTCGGTCTCCTCGGCAAGCACGAGGGTCGCCGCCCCGCTGCCGCACCCGAGGTCGGCCACGCGGGGACGCGGGGGCAGCGGCCCGGCCAGGGACAGCAGGAGCCGCGTAGTCTCCGCGGATCCCGGCCCGTGGTGCCGCATGCCGTGGTGGAGGCGCAGCGACGCCTGCAGGAACGGGTCGTCGATGTCGGTGAGGTCCATGGTCACTGTTTCCAGTCATACTCGCGGTGCTGTGCGCACCGGTTCGGGCGAACGGGAGGACCGCGGCGGCGGGCACTGCGCCCGTGCCGCGGCATACCTGGATCCGCGGACCTCGTGCTCTGCCGCCCCCGGAGAAGATCCGCCAGGGAGCGTGCGAAGATGCGCGACCTCAGCCGAGGCGGCGCGCGAGAGTGCGGGGTCGCGGACGGCGAACGGCAATCACCGCGACGGTCGACATGGGACCTCACCTGCCTCACTGAGCCGGACTGATGCGTGCGAGGCGACGTTAGCACTGTGCCCCGGAACCGTGAAGCGATTTCCGCCGCGCACACAGTCGGACATCCACCGAGCCGCGACCGGCGTGCACCGGCGGGTCGTGCGTCGCCGCTTGATCCGGGGGCGAAGAGGGGTCCACGCGCGCCGGCTCCGCGTATGCTCGCGGTAACTGCCCGACGGACTGGCGGGGGGATCGCATGATCACCTGGCGGCGGATCGACTTCGACGACTTCGCGCTGCTGGGCACATGGCTCGCCCATCCGCACGTGGCGCGGTGGTGGAATCACGAGACCTCCGCTGAAGCCGTCGAGCGCGACTTCGGGCCGACAGCCCGCGGCGAGGAGCCCACCGAGGACTGGCTCGCCCTCCTCGACGGAGTTCCGCTGGGGTTGGTCCAGCGGTCGCGCCTGGCCGACTACCCCGAGGACCTCGCCGCTTTGTCCGCGATCGTGCCGGTGCCCGACGGTGCGATGAGCATCGACTACTTCATCGGTCCCCCGGACCGCGTGGGCCGCGGCATCGGCACCCGGATGATCGGCGGCTTCCTCGGCAAGCTCTGGCAGGAGTGCCCGGACGCCCCGGCCGTTCTCGTCCCTGTTGTCGCCGCCAACACCGCCTCGTGGCGTGCGCTGGAGAAGGCGGGGCTGCGCCGGGTCGCCAGCGGTGACCTGGAACCCGACAACCCGATCGACGAACCCCTCCACCACGTCTACCGGATCGACCGCCCGACCGGGGGCTGACCGCGGCCCCGCAGCTGCCGAGCCCGGCTCGTGTGTCCGGGACCGGGCGATGTACAGCACACTGCACAGCCCGAAAGCCACCGGTTGCGGCAGAATCGACCGCATCACAGGTCTACCTGATGGGGTGCGCCATGAACGTGGGGCGGTTGGCGAGGAGCTGGGGCGCCACTCGGTATCTGCTGGTGGCATTGCCGACGGGCTTGGCGGCGCTGGTGGCGCTGCCGCTGCTGACGGTACTCGTGCTGCTGCTGACCATCGGCGCCGGCTACGTGCTGCTGCCTCCCGCGTTGGAGCGTGTGCTGGCATGGGCCGAGTGGGAACGCGGGCGCGCCCGCACTGAGCTGGGGGCCGCGCCCGAGCCCGGGCTCCGCGGCCCGTCGCGCCTGCGCGATCAGGTGCGCGACCCGCAGACGCGGCGTGCACTGCTCGGATTGCTCGCGCACGCCGTACTGGGCACGTCGGCGGGCCTCGTCGGCCTCCTGGCGGCCGTGGGTGTCCCCGGCACCGTCGTCAAGCTGACGGCGTGGCGGGCGCTGTCGGTCGAGCCCGCGTTCCTCGGCATACCCGCGGAGACCTGGGGAATCGCGGTCGGCGGCGGGCTGGCGGAGCTGGCGGCGTTCTCGGCGCTGTTCCTGTGGGGCACCCCGGCGGTGGCGGGCGGCTACGCCCGGCTGCTGGACCGCCTGCTTTCGCCGTCGGCGGCCGAACTGCAGGCCGCCCGGCTCAGCGAACGCGTCGAGGAGCTGTCGCACACCCGCGCCGAGGCCCTCGATGCGCACGGCGCCGAGCTGCGGCGCATCGAGCGCGATCTGCACGACGGCACGCAGGCGCGGCTGGTGGAGCTGGCCATGCGCGCGGGCGTGGCCGAGCGGATGGTCGCCGACGACCCCGAGCGGGCCGCGGAACTGCTGGGCCAGATCCGGGGACGCGCCGAAGACGCGATGACCGAGCTGCGCGACGTGATCCGCACGATGTACCCGCCCATCCTGGCCGACCGCGGCCTGGAGGGCGCCGTCTCCGCACTGGCCGCGCGCTGCCCTCTCCCGACCCGTGCCGAGGTGGGCTCGCTGGGCGAGGTTCCGGCGTCGGTACAGGCCGCGGCCTACTACGTGGTGGCCGAGTCCCTCACCAACGCGGCCAAGCACGCGGCGGCGTCCTCGGTCGAGGTGCGCCTCGAACGGTCGGGGCCGACGCTGCGCGTGCAAACGATCGACGACGGGATCGGCGGCGCGGAGGACGCGGACTCCGCGGAGGGCACCGGACTCGGCGGGATGCGCCGCCGGGTGGCGGCCCTGGACGGAACGACGTCGGTCGTCAGCCCGGCAGGCGGGCCGACCGTGATCACTGTGGAGATACCGTGCGAGTCTTGATCGTCGAGGACAACACCATCCTCGCCGAGGGGTTGAAGCTGCTGCTGGACACCTCCGGCCACGAGGTGGTCGCGGTACTGGGCGACGCCGAGGGCCTCCTCGCCGCGGTCCATGCGCACGAGCCGGACGTGGTGATCGCCGACGTGCGGCTGCCGCCGGGCTACCGCGACGAGGGCCTGCGGGCGGCGATCGCGGCCCGCAGCGCGCGGCCCGGCCTGCCCGTGCTGGTGTTCTCGCAGTACGTGGAAGAGGTCTACGCCTCGGAGCTGTTCACGAACGGCGCGCGGGGCATCGGCTACCTGCTCAAGGACCGGGTGGCGCGCATCGAGGAGTTCACCGACGCCCTGACCCGCGTCGCCGGGGGCGGGACGGCCGTGGACCCGGAGGTCGTCAGCCAGTTGCTCAGCCGCAAGGAGCGCCCGCTGTCCCGGCTGACCGTGCGCGAGCGGGAGGTGCTGGCGCTCATGGCCGAGGGCTTGGGAAACACCGAGATCGCCGAGCGCCTGGTGGTCACCGAGGGCGCGGTGCACAAGCACATCGGCCGCATCTTCACCAAGCTCGACCTGGCCGCCGACGACGCCGGCCACCGGCGGGTGCGCGCGGTTCTGGCGCACCTGGGCGAATAGGCGGCACCCGCCCCCTGTCGGCGGGCTCGCCTAACGGCGGGCCACTACCGTGCGTGCCCGGCCGGTGGCATAGTCGTGGCGACGGCGGCGCGCCCGTGCCGCTGCGGGAAGGAGGGGGCGGCATGGCCATCGCCTACTGGGAGGGGCCCGGCGCCGAGAAGGCTTTCACGCACCCGGTCCCTCTCCAGTCGATCGCCGAGCACCTCGGGCCGCGGGCGCGCATCCTGGACCTCGGCTGCGGCTACGGCCGCGCGATGCGCGACCTCGCCCGCTGCGGGTACCGCAACACCGTCGGGTCCGATCCTTCGGCGGCGCTGATCGCCCGCGGCCGCCGCGAGTCGCCCGATCTGCGGCTGGAGCACGCGCCCCGCCTCCCGCTGGACCACCCCGACGGCGCCTTCGACGCGGTGCTGCTCATCTCGGTGCTGGCCGTCATCCCCGACGACGCGGAGCAGCGCCGCGTCGTCGCCGAGGCCGAGCGGCTGTGCGCACCGGGCGGGCTGGTCTTCCTGTGCGACAACCCGCTGCAGGACAGCGCGCGCTACCTGACGGCTTACGCCGAGTCGCCGCATCCGGTCCGCGGCGTCTTCGAGACCTCCGACGGCGGCGTGTTCCGCCACCACGACCCCCGCCGCCTGGCCACGCTGTTCGCCCGTTTCGACCTCGTCGACGCCGCGGAGACGGAATCGTCCAGCCTGACCGGCCACCCCATGCGCGCCCTGCGGTGGGTACTCCGCCGACCGCGCTCGGGTGCCTGACGCCCCGCTTGCCCGGCAGCGCGGGGGTTCAGCCGATGTGGGAGGCGGACGGGTCGGGGTACCAGCGCTGGGCCCACTCCCGGACCGCGTCGAGGACCGGTTCGAGGGCGCGGCCCTTGTCGGTGAGGTGGTACTCGACCTGTGGCGGGGCGGTGGACAGCACCTCGCGGGCGACGATCCCCTCGGTTTCCAGGGAGCGCAGCCGCTGGGCGAGCATGGTGTCGCTCAGGCCGGGCACGGACTCCCGGATCTGGGAGTAGTGCAGCCGTCCGGTCAGCAGGACGCGCAGGATCGCCCCGGTCCAGCGGGCCCCGATGAGTTCGATGGCGGCGTGGAAGCGCGCGCAGACGCGTTGCGGTTCTACCGCGGCACCGGAGGTGCGTCGCGCGGCGGACGCGGTGCGGGTCGGTGCTGCGGCCGCGGCCCCGGCGGTCAGCACATGGTCGGGCACTTTCGTCTGCTCCTCCCCGTCGAGCGACCGGTCGGCACGTGGGCCCGGGTTGCGGAGCCGCGGAGTGAGGCGGCGTCCGCTGCTTGACCGAATCGGCCGGATACCGGCGCCACACGCCATCGGACCGGTGGCCCACCCAAGGTAGCCCACCGGTCCGACGCGTCCGCAGGCGGCCTCGCCGCCGATACGTCAGGGCTCCTTCGCGGCCTCGTCGCTGCGGCCCGCGCCCGCGTGCTCGGAATCGTCGGGCGTGTGCCGCTCCGCGGATTCACCGGACCGCGGGGCCTTCGCGGAGTCGGCTTCCCCGGTCGTCCCACCGCGGCGCATTTCGACCGCGCGGGCCAGTCCGCTCTTCACGGCCGGACCGACGGCCGGGACACACAGCAGCACGACCATCACGCCCAGCAGGATCAGCGACGGCGTGCGCTGCAGGAACACCTCCATGCCGCCGTCGAGCAGCAGCGTCTGGCGCAGCGTCTGCTCGGCGATGGGCCCCAGCACCAGCGCGATCACCGTCGCCGCGGGCGTCAGGCCGTACATCCGCATGAAGAACCCCAGCACACCGCAGGCGAACATGATGCCCACCTCGACGACGCTGCCGTTGACGGCGAACGCCCCGAACGCGCACAGGATGATGACGATCGGCCCCAGCGTGCGGAACGGCGTCTTGGTGACGGTGGCGAACAGCGGGATCGCGAACACGCTCACCAGCAGCAGCATCACGTTGCCCAGGTACATGCTGGAGATCAGTCCCCAGGCGAACTCCGGCTCCTGGGTCATCAGCAGCGGGCCCGGCTGCAGGCCCCACATCAGGAAGCCGCCCAGCAGCACGGCGGTGGAGGCCGAACCGGGGATTCCCAGGGTCAGCAGCGGGACCATCGCGCCGGTCGCCGCGGCGTTGTTCGCCGTCTCCGGGGCGGCCAGGCCCTCGGCGGCGCCCTTGCCGAAACGCTCGGGGCGCTTGGACAGACCCTTCTCGATGCTGTAGGCGATGAGCGAGGAGACGGTGGCGCCGGCGCCGGGGATCACACCGAGCACGAACCCCAGCGGCGTGTTGCGCGCGATGGGGCCGCGCACCAGGCGCCACTCCTCCCTGCTGGGCCAGAAGGCGCTGGAGCGCCGGTCCAGCCGGATCGGCGACGCGCCCCCGCGGTGCCCGCCGCGGTAGAGCGTCCACAGGATCTCCCCGAGTCCGAACAGGCCGATGGCCACGGGGATGAAGTCGATCCCGTTGATCAGCTCCGTGGAGCCGAAGGTGTAGCGCTGCGTGCCGCCGCCGACGTCGATGCCCACGGTGCCGATGGCGAAGCCGATCAGCACCGAGACCAGCCCGCGCAGCCAGTTGCGGCCCACCAGGACGACGAGGGTGAGCAGCCCGATGACCACCAGCAGGAAGATCTCGGGCGGGCCGAACGACGCGGCCACCCCCGCCATCACCGGCGCCGTGATGCTCAGCAGCACGACCGCGACCGTGCCCGCGCAGAACGACGCCACAGCCGCGATGACCAGCGCCGGACCGGCGCGCCCCTGCTGGGCCATGGGGTGGCCCTCCAGGATGGTGGCCACCCCGGCCGAGTCTCCGGGGGTGTTGATCAGCACCGCCGTGATCGTGTTGCCGTACATAGCGCCGTAGTAGACGGCGGCGAGCATGACGATCGCCGTGGTGGGCTCCAGGCCGAAGGTCAGCGGGAGCAGGATCGCCAGCCCCGCCGAGGCGCCCAGGCCGGGGATGGCACCGACGAACATGCCCACGAGCACGCCGATGCACAAGAAGAGGAGGGTGGTGGGCGAGAGCACCCCGATGATGCCGTTCACCAGGTTGGTGAAGATGTCCATACTGGGCTCCGAGGATCTGCGGTCTCGGCTTTTCGAAAGGGCGCTCTAGTAGAGCGGGAGGATGCCGGGTGGCAGTTGCGCGTTGAGGAGGAAGACGAACACCGCGTACAGCGCCACCGGGAAGGCGGCCCCGATCAGCACGGAACGCACCGGGTGCGACCGGTCGCACACCAGCAGGGACGCGATGAGCGCGACCGAACCGGTGACCACGGCGCCGACCGGCACCATCACGGTGACGAAGACCGCGAGGATCGCGCACAGCGCCAGGACCGCCCACGGGTGGCGCCGCGTTTCGTCGGCGCCGGTGGCCTGGTCGTCGGCGGATGCGGTCTGCGTAGCGGACGGGGACGCGCTACCGGCCTCCCGTTCGGCGGTGTCGGCCTCCGGCGGTCCGGCTTCGGCCGCCGCCTGCGCCCGGTCGGCGGCCGCCCGCCGGTCGGCGCGCAGACTCTGCACGACGCACAGCCCGACCGCCGCCACTCCCAGCACTCCGATGATCCGGGGGAAGAGCCCGGGTCCGACGCGGCCGGCCATCGTCTGCCACTCCATGCCGAAGGCCATGACGGTGTAACCCAGCAGCAGCGCCCCCAGCACAAGGTAGAAGGCGGACTGCCCTGACACCGGCGACCGGCGCCGCCCGGCGGCGGCGCCGGCCCCCGTTCCGGGGGTTCCGGCGCCGCCGGTCGCGGGCTCATGGCCGCCCGGCTCGCGCCGGCCGTCCCCGGCGTGTCCGGCGCCGCCCGGTTCCCGCTCGGCGGATGCACGCTGGAACGGCAGCCGCACCCGCGACGTCGGCGTCTTCGCCATCAGATGGCCCCCTGCGCCTTCAGCTTCTCCTCGAACTGCGTGGCGGTGTCCTCCAGGTAGGTGCTGAAGTCGTCACCCCAGCGGACGTTCGCGGTGAGGTGGTTCTTGTCCAGGTACTCCTGCCAGGCGTCGGTCTTGACCACCTTCTTCATGGTCTTGATCCACCACTCGCGGGCGTAGTCGGGAGCCTCGGGCGGCAGGATCAGCCCGCGCGGCATGGAGACCAGCCCCTCGTAGCCCTTCTCCTTGCCGGTGGGCACGTCGGGCAGCGCCTTCATGGGCTCCTGGCCGGTGAACAGCAGCGGGTGCACGTCGCCGCTCTCGACCTGGCCCATGATGGAGCCCGGGTTGGAGACCATCGCGTCGAGCGAGCCCGATGACAGCGCCGTCTGCAGCTGCCCCTCCTCGTTGAAGGGGATGTACTCGATCTCGTAGCCGGCCTGTTCGGCCAGGGCGGCGTGGATGATGAAGTCGACGTTGACCGTGCCGATGCCGCCGACCGAGACCTTTCCCTCCTCCTTGGCGTGGGCGACCCAGTCCTCCCAGTTCGCCAGGTCGCTCGAACCGGGGGTGACGAACAGCATGTCGTCGGTGGCGAACAGCCCGATGTGGGTGAAGTCGTCGTAGGTCCAGCCGGTGTCGGCCTGCAGCGGGGTGGTGATGAACGACCCGGAGGTGGTCGAGATGACGTAGGGGTCGCCGGAGTTGCTGAGCAGGTGGCCCCACCCCTTGGCCCCGCTGCCGCCCTCGCGGTTCTCCACCACGATGTCGGAGGGGTAGAGGTTCTCCTCGTTGAGGATCTCGACGATGGTGCGGGACATGATGTCGTTGCCGCCGCCGGGCCCGAAGGCGACCGTCCAGTCCAGTTCCTTGCTGGGGTAGTTGTCGGGGTTCTCCTGGGCCGCGGTGCCCGCGCCGCAGGCGGTGACGGTGGCCAGCACTGTGGTGGCCGAGGCGAGTAGGAGTGCTGTCTTCTTCATCGGCATGGCGGTGCCTCCTTGCCGGCACGGTGCGCTGTCATGGGGGTCTGGGACAGTGGTCCGCGTGGGACGGGTGCCGTCGCAGGGACGGGGCTTGGGGGGTACGGGCCGGTGCCCGCCCCGCCGGTACTCGGGCCGGCCGCGCCGCGGCAGAGGCGCGCCGGCGTCAGGACCAGGTGAACTCGGGCGCGCGCTTCTCCAGGAAGGCGCGCACGCCCTCGGCGTAGTCCTCGGTGTCGAAGGACGCGTTGCGCAGCTCGGTGGTCTCGGCGTCGTCGCGGCGCTGGCCGGCCACGATGCGGCGGACGATGTCCTTCGCCGCGCGGACGCTGTACTGGGCCCGCCCGCTGACCAGCTCGGCGAAGCCGTAGACCTCCTCGGCCAGGTCGCCGGGCTCGGTGACCGCGTCGGCGAGCCCGGTGCGCAGCGCGTGCTGGGCGTCGACGCGTTCGCCGGAGAACAGGATCCACTTGGCCTGGGCGGGCCCCACCAGGTCGACCAACCGCCGCGTGGACTCCAGGCTGTAGACGAGGCCGAGCTTGGAAGGCGTGATGGCGAACTGCGCGGCGGTGTCGCAGAACCGCAGGTCGCAGGCGAGCGCGAGGCCGCAGCCGCCGCCTACGCAGTAACCGTGCACCATGGCCGCGGTCGGCTTGGCCATGCCCTCCAGCGCCTGCTCGGCGGCGGCGACCTGCTCGTTGTAGGAGCGGGCGCTCTCGGCGTCGGCGCGGACTTCGCGGAACTCGCTGATGTCGGCGCCGGCGGCGAACGCCTTGGTGCCGGCGCCGCGCACCACCAGCACCTTGACGCGGGGGTCGTCGTCGATGCCGCGCAGCAGCCCGGGCAGTTCGCGGTACATCTCCAGCCGGATGGCGTTGCGGCTGTCGGGCCGGTCGAGGGTGAGCGTCGCGACCGCGCCGGAGTACTCGACCTTCAGGTCGTCGGACATGGGCTGCCTACCTTCCCTGCATGTCGGGGTGCTCGTCGAAGGCCACGCTGTCGGCGTAGAGCGCCTCGATCTCGTCCTCGGTGAGGCCGGCGTCGGCGAGGACGTCTGTGGTGTGCTGGCCCAGCCAGGGGGCGGGGCCCTGGATGTCGAACTCCAGGGAGCTGAACTTGGCGGGCGGCGCGATGGTCTGCATCGGCCCGATGATGGGATGCTCGACGTTGCCGATCATCCCGCGAGCGAGGATGTGCGGGTCGGCCAGTGCTTCGGCGTAGGTGAGCACGGGCCCGCCGGGCACGCCGGCGCGGTCGAGGATCTTGATCCACTCGGCGGTGGTGCGGGTGGCGGTGACCTCCTCGATCTCCTCCTGGAGCTCGTCGATGTGCTCCATGCGCGCCGTGAGGGTCGCGAAGCGCTCGTCCTCCAGCCAGTGCGGCCGCTCCAGTCCGTCGACGACGAGCCGGCGCCACAACCGGTCGTTGTTAGCTCCGATCGTCACATAGCCGTCCGCTGTGCGGTAGGCCTGGTAAGGCGTCGACCGGCGGTGACGGGTGCCGGTGGGCGCCGGCTCCTCGCCGCTGCCGAAGTAGGCGCCCGACTCCCACACGGTCCACGCCAGTCCGGCGTCGACGAGGGAGATGTCGATGTAGTCGCCCTCGCCCGTGGCCCGCCGGTTCAGTTCGGCGGCGAGGATCGAGTAGATCGCGGTGGCGCCGGCGGCGATGTCGTTGATGGCGATGCCGACCTTGGCGGGGCGGCCGTCGGGGTGGCCGGTCATGCGCAGGAACCCCACGGCGCCCTGCGCCATGATGTCGAAGCCCGGCCGGTCGCGGTAGGGGCCGGTCTGGCCGAATCCGCTGATGGAGCAGTAGAGCAGGGAGTCGTTGACCTCGCGCAGGGACTCGTGGTCGATGCCCAGGCGCTTGACCACGCCCGGCCGGAAGTTCTCGATGACCAGGTCGGCTCGGGCGGCCATGCGGTGGAACGCGGCACGGCCGCGCTCGTCCTTGAGGTCGAGGGAGACGCTGCGTTTGCTGCGGTTGGGCATACCGAAGGGGTAGCTCTCGCCGTTGACCTTGGGGGCCAGCCGGCGGGAGTCGTCACCTGTGCCGGGTTGCTCCACTTTGACGACGTCGGCCCCGAGCTCCGCAAGCACCATCGTGCAGTAGGGCCCGGAGAGGAAGCGGGTGAGATCGAGCACCCGGAATCCGTCGAGCGGCTTCATCCACGCACCTGATTTCCTGTCTTAACGCGCATCCCGTATAGTGGGATGCAATCCCGTATAACAGGAACGTACGATTGCTCACACGTTAACGTCAATGGGTTGGGCGAAATTGAGCGAGACGACGGAAGGCCGCGCCGCCGCCGGCGCGCAGGGCAACGGGGCCGCGAAGCCGGGCGTGCAGGCGATCGACCGCGCCGTGGCCATCCTGAAGTGCTTCAGTCCGCGCAGGCCGGAGATGGGCATCAGCGACCTCGCCCGCGCGACCGGGCTGTCCACCAGCACCACCCACCGCATCCTGGCGTCGATGCAGGCGAACGGGCTGGTGCGGCAGACCGCCCAGCGCCAGTACGCCTTGGGATCGCTGCTCGTGCAGCTCGCCCGCAGCGGGGCGTTTCCCACGACCCTGCGCGACGCCGCGATGGGCGCGATGCGGGAGCTGCGGGCGCTCACCGACGAGACCGTGGGGCTGCACGAACTGCTGCCGAGCAACGAACGCGCCGTCGTCGACCAGGTCGAGAGCCACCACGCGCTGCGGCGGACCTATACCGAGATGGGCGTGCCCATCCCGCTGGTCTACGGCGCACCGGGTAAGGCGTTGCTGGCGTTCCTGCCGCGCCAGGAGGCGGAGGCGCTGCTGGCCGGTCCGATCGAGGCGGTGACGCCGGCGACCGTCACCGACCCGGAACGCCTGCGCGCGGAACTCGAAGAGGCCCGCCGCGCCGGCTACGCCTGCTCGTACTCCGAGCGCACGCCCGGCATCCGCACCGTCGCCGCGCCCGTCTTCGACCACGAGTCCCGGGTGGTCGGCTGCATCAGCGTCAGCGGCCCCGAATCCCGGATGCCCGAGGAGCGCATGCACGAACTGGGCCCGCAGGCGCGGCGCACCGCGCGGACGGTGTCGGAGGTGCTGGGGTGTGCGCAGCCGTGAGGTGCTGCGGCGCCCTCAGCCGGGCGGGCGGCGTGCGCGCCGGTCGCGCGGAAACCCGCGGCCGAGCGGGACCGCGGCGGCGAGCCGCGCCTGACCCGCGCTGTCAACCTTCGCTGTCGGCGCCGCGGTCGGGCTGACGCTCGCCGCCGGTGAGGCGGTCGCGGGCGGCGATCTCCTCGCGGAGCAGGCGGACCTCGTCGGCCAGTTCGGCGACCTGGGCGCGCGTGGCGGCGGCGTTCTCCTGGTTCTCGTTGAACTTGTCGACGAACCAGGAGGCCAGCGTCGCGGTCACCACACCCAGCAGGGCGATCCCCGCGGTGAACAGCACGCCCGCCACCAGCCGGCCGCTCGCCGTCACCGGGTACAGATCGCCGTAACCCACGGTCGTCACCGTCGTGGCCGCCCACCACAGCGCCTGGGGGAACGTCTGGATGAGCGCGTCCGGCGCGCCGCGTTCGGCGTCCAGCACGGCCAGCGCAGCGCAGAACACCACGAGGAAGGCCGCGGCCGCCGCGTAGCGGGCGACGCTGGCGCGCAGGGTCGTCCCGGCTCGCTTGTTCACCAGGCTCAGCACCATGACGACCTGGACCAGCCGCAGCGATCGCAGCATCGGCAGGAGCAGCACGAACAGGTCGAACCAGTTCCGCTTGACGAACGCCCAGCGCCCGGGCGCCAGCCACACCCGGATCGCGTAGTCCGCCGCGAACAGCGCCCACACGACGGTCAGCACCGCCTCGCAGACGCCTTCCCACAGGGCGGGCAGGTCGGGATCGAGGATCGGCCAGGCGTAGGCGGCCAGGAAGACGACCGCGGCCGCCAGCATCGGCACCAATGTCCGTCTGCGCCACGTATCCAATGCCGCACCGCTGCGTGCGCTCGCCTCTTTCATCTGCTGTGCGCCTTTCGAGCCGTGTCGCGGGCGCGGCGGCACAGGCATCCGGGCTGTGCCGCGCGCCGAATCGACATCGGCAACGCTAACCAGGAGGGCTTCGGCGCTGCGCACGCGGGTGGGGTCTGACGCACCCGCCGCGCCCGGACGGGCCCGCGGGGCGCCGGAGCGGATCTCCGGCGCCCCGCGGCGGTCGGCGGGCTACTTGACCGCGCCGGCCGACAGTCCGGACACGAGGTGCCGCTGGACCAGCATGAACGCGACGATCACCGGCAGGGAGATCGTCAGGGACGCGGCCAGCAACTGGTTCCACAGGGTGTCGACCTGGCTGGTGTAGAGCTTGAGGCCGATGGACAGGGTCCGGGTCTCGGTGTCGGTCAGCACCGAGGCGAACAGCACCTCACCCCAGGCCGTGATGAAGGCGAACACGCCGACGGCGAGGATGCCGGGGCGGGCCACCGGCAGGATGACCCGCACGAGCGCGCCGATCCGGCTGGTGCCGTCGATCATCGCCGCCTCTTCCAACCCCTCGGGGATGGCCTGGATGTAGCCCGCCAGCATCCAGATCGAGAACGGCAGGGCGAAGGTCAGGTAGGTGATGATCAGCCCGGTGTAGGAGCCGGTGAGCTGGATGCCGAGGATCTCCTCCCCCTGCACGAAGATCAGGAACAGCGGGAGCAGGAAGAGGATGCCGGGGAACATCTGCGTCGACAGCACCGTCATGCTGAACACCCGCTTGCCGCGGAAGCGCAGCCGCGCCAGCGGGTACGCCGCCAGCACCGAGATGATCAGCGCCAGCACCGTCGCCGTGATCGTCACGACGAGGCTGTTGGTGAGGTAGCGGGCCAGCGGGATCGTCGACCACATGTCGACGTAGGGCTGGAAGGTGATGCGGTCGGGGAGCCAGGTGAACAGCCCCCGCACGTTCTCCAGGGGCTTCACCGACGTCACCACCAGCACATACAGCGGCAGCACGGTGAAGACGGTGAGGAACGCCAGGGTGATCCGGCGGAACCAGCGGAAACCGGTTGTCTCAGTCATTGCCACGCCCCTTGGGCAGCACCATCCGGACGTAGACCGCCGAAGCGATGATCAGCACGATCAGCAGCAGGACGCTCATCGCGGCCCCAAGCCCGAAGTTCCAGTTGACGAAGGAGTGCTCGTAGATCAGCGGCGAGATCAGCCGCGCCGCTTCCGGTGAGGTGTCCCCGAACAGCAGATAGGGGATGTTGAACTCGTTGAACGTCCACAGCCCCATGACCAGCAGGACCACGGCGTTGGCCGACCGCACCATGGGCAGGGTGATGCCGGTGAACCGCTTCCAGGTCGAGGCGCCGTCGATGGCGGCGGCCTCGTACATGTCCGCGGGGATGCTCTGCAGCGCGGCCAGCAGCATCAGGAACGCGAACGGCCACAGCCGCCAGATCGAGACGATCACCAGCACCCAGAACGAGTTCCCGCCGATCAGCCAGAACGGGCGGTCGTCCAGCAGACCGAGGTCCTCGACCAGCAGCCGGTTGATCATCCCGTCGCGCTGGTTGAACATGAACGCCCAGATGATCGCGGCGACGTAGACCGGCAGCGCGTAGGGCACCAGGAACAGCGTGCGCAGCACCCCGCGTCCGCGGAAGCGGGAGTTGAGCGCGACCGCCGCAGCCATGCCCAGCGCCCACGACAGACCCACCACCAGCGCGGTGTAGAGGACCGTGCGGAACAGGCTCTCGAACAGGGCGCCGCCGAGCGAGCCGCTGGGGTCGAGTCCCCGGATGAAGTTCTCCAGCCCCACGAACGGCGCCGACGTCCAGTTGCGGATCGTGAGCTGTGTCAGGGACAGGAACGCGATGTAGATCCCCAGCAGCATGGGGATGATGTGGATCAGCAGCTCCATCACGGCCGCCGGCAGCACCATGCCGTAGGGCAGGAACGACGAGCGTGGCCGTCGCCGCTTTCGGGCGGAGCCGCGTCCGGAGTCGGCCTTCGGGGCCTCCTCCTCGGCGCGGGACCGCGGTTGTTCGGTAGTCGACATCAAGGGCCTCCATCGAACGGCCGCCCCGCCTCAGCGGGCGGGGCGGCCGGCGAGATGCACTGACCTGGTTCGCGGCTAGTTGGCGGCGTCCATCTGCGTCTCGGCCTCTTCCATGGCCGCGCGGATGTCGTCCTCGGTGATCTCGCTACCGGTCGCCGCGTCGGAGTACAGCCCGGCGATCTGCTCGCCCAGCACGGTCTCCATCTGCCCCTCTTCGGGGATGAGCGGCATCGGGGAGGCGTGCTCGGTCAGGATGGTGCGGAAGGTCTGCATGGAGTCCGTCTGCATGGCCTCGTCGTCGTAGGCCTTGGTGGCGACGGGCAGCGTCTGGAACTCCTGGGAGAGGTAGACCTGCTCCTCGGGGCTGGTCAGGTGCTCCACCAGCTGCAGCGCACCCTCCTTGTTCTCGGTGTCGTTGAAGACGCTGATGTTGATGCCGGCGGCGTGGCTCTGGATCGGCTTGCCCGGCAGCGGGTCCAGCATCGGGATCTGGGCGATCTCGTAGTTGTCGAAGTCGCGCGAGGCCAGCGTGGTGCGGGCGCTGCCCTGCATCATCATCATGGCCGCGCGCCCGTCGACGAAGTCGCCGATGGACTGGGTTCCGTCGCTGAACTCCGCGTTGCTGGTGTCGACGATGTTCTCCTGGGCCATCATGTCGACCCGCATCTTCACGGCGTCGATCACCTCCTGGGAGGTGAAGTTCGGGCCGTCGTTCCACAGCTGCCCGCCGTACTGCTGCGCCAGAACGTGGGCGAAGTGGGAGTTCTGCCGCTCGCTGCCGGCCTCCATCGTGAAGCCGTACTGGTCGGGCTCGCCGTCGCCGTCGGTGTCCTTGGTCAGCTCGTTGGCGGTGTCGATGAACTCCTCCCAGGTCGAGGGCGGCTCCTCGATGCCCGCCTCCTCGAACATGGTGGGGTTGTAGAACAGCGCGTAGGAGAGGCCGTAGAGCGGCACCGAAGTCGGCGCTTCGCCTTCGGCGCCGCCGGTGGCGAAGCTGGTCTCGACGAAGCGGCCCTGGCCGCCGACCGCCTCCAGGTCCGCGCCCTCGTAGGGCACGAACGCGCCGGTCTCCTGCAGGCTGGCCGCCCAGGTGTTGCCGATGTTGAGCACGTCGGGGCCGTCTCCGCTGCTGACCGCGGTGAGGATGCGGTTGTACAGCTCACTCCACGGGATGACCTCGAGTTCGACCTCGATGCCGGTCTCCTCGGTGAAGCGGTCCAGGGCGGGCTTGAGGACCTTCTTGTCCTCCTCGACGCTGGCCCCCTGGTTACTCGCCCAGTAGGTCAGCGTCTGGTCGCCGCCGCCGGACCCCTCGTCGGAGCCGCACGCGGTCAGTGCCGCGACGAGGCCGAGCGCGGTGGAGGCGGACAGTACTGCTTTGGCGGGAATCTTCACGACCAACTCCGTTTCTCTGGTCATGCGAGCCTGCCGTCGTCTTCGGCGGTGACAGGACCGATGGGGCCGTTTACCTGACTGCCGGCTGTCGCTGCGGTGGGATGGGGTTGGTGGGGCCGGTGCTATCGCGTACGCCGACGGCCACCGGAGCACCCAGAGGCAAGTAAACCGGCTTACCGCGTGAGTGTAGGAGAAATCACGCACGTACAGGAGAGGGGGTTATAGAGTCGTTACCCTGCAGATTCTCTGATCTGCAGCTCGCCGCCGAGTGTCGTCGACGCCGGAGCCTCCTGGCCCTTGAGCATGTCCAGCAGCAGGCGGGCGCCCGCACTACCCAGCGCGCGGTGCTTGCTGCGCACCGTCGTCAGCGGCGGCGACGTGAACGAGGCCAGCGCGATGTCGTCGAAGCCCGCCACGGCCATGTCGCCGGGGATGCTCAGACCGGCGTCGCCGAGGACCGAGTAGCCGCCGATGGCCATCAGGTCGCTGCCGTAGAAGATCGCCGTGGGGCGTTCGGGCAGAGCGAGAATGCGCTCGGTGGCCTGCGCGCCGCCCTCGATGGTGTAGCTGCCGTACTCCACCGGCCCCGGATCCACTCCCGCGTCGCGCGCCGCCTTCTCCCAGTGCCACCGGCGCTGGAGCGCGTGCAGCATCCCGGGGTCGCCCTGGACGTGGGCGATGCGGCGGTGGCCGCCGGCGACCAGATGGCGCACCAGCCCGCGTATGGCGTCCTCGGAGTCGTTGGTGATGGTCGGGAAGTCCGACGAGCCCTCGGGCGCCCCGACGACCACCGCCGGCGCGCCCAGGCGGCGCAGCATCGCCGGGCGCTCGTCGTCCACCCGCAGGTCGGTGACGAGGAAGCCGTCGACGAAGCGGTCGTTGAACAGCCGCTCGTAGGTGGCGGCCTCGGTGTGCGCATCGGGCACGAATCTGATCACCGTGGCGTGCTCCTCGCCGGAGAGCACCGACTCGATTCCGGAGAGGAACGAGGCGAAGAACGCGTCGAAGTCGAGAATCTCCGGCGGGCGGCGCACGACCAGGCCGATCGTGCCCAGCGGCTTGCCGTTGAGGGCGCGCGCGGCGTAGCTCGGGCTCCAGCCCAGCTCCACGGCGGCCTGGCGGATGCGCTCGCGGGTACCGGAGCTGACACCGGTCCCGTTGTTGAGCGCGCGGGACACCGCGCCCTTGGTCACCCCAGCACGCTTGGCGACGTCGCTGATCGTGGGGCGCTTGCGTCCCGTCCTTCCGGCCGTCATGGGGACAAATGGTAGTCCGCCCGCGCCCCCCGTCCGCTCGCGCGGCGGGTGCGCGGCGCAGGAGCGCAGGCCGGGAAGGCGGGGAAAGGTAGTGACGGAGGGGTATGAGCGGGCGCGGGGAGGGGCAGTGTCGGGGGCCGGACCCGATCCGCGGGGCGGTCGGCCACATTCGGCTCCGCGGCGGGCACGATGAGGAAGATGAGAGCGTCGACCGCCGACCGATGAGTCGCGGGCGCCACGGGAGTCTGCATTGGCGTTGGGGACGGCTGCGGCTTGCGGCCTTCGAGCCCTGTACCAGCTCGGTCCGGGGCCGGCGCCGAGGCCGGATCCGGCCCCGCAAACAGCGTCCACCGCATACGCCACTCCCACCCAACGGAAGGAACCCACCATGCAGCAGCCCGCCACCGACGCGAGCGAGTACGAACCGCGCCTCGTCTCGGCCCAGCCGTCCACCACCGCAGTCCTCCGGGCCACCGTCGAGCAGAAGGACCTGGCGAACTTCTTCGACCACTCGTTCGGCATGCTGGCACCGGCGATCGCGGCCCAGGGCGCGAACATCACCGGTCCCGCGTTCGGCCTGTACCACGGAAACTTCGAAGACCCGCTCGACATCGAGGTCGGCTTCCCTGTCGACCGCCAGGTGGAGCAGAAGGACGACGTCGCGGCGAGCACGCTGCCCGCCGGCCGCGTCGCCCGAATGACCCACGCGGGAGCCTTCGACGGCCTGCCCGCCTCGTGGAACCGGCTGCACAGGTGGGTCGAGGAGCAGGGCTTGACCGCGCGGTCGTTCCAGTGGGAGGTCTACGTAACCGAGCCGTCGCCGGACATGAACCCGGATGACCTGCGGGTGGAGTTGAACGTGCCGCTACTCGACTGAGCCGGACGGGGCCGGGGCGGCGATCGCCGTGCGGACCGGTCCGCGCCGGGAACGGTTCCGGGCGCGGTCGCCGCGGCGGATCGGCGCGCACCGGGCGCCGCACATCGATGGAAGGAAGCATCGAAGAGCGTCGGTGATGGAATCATGACCGAGGCCGCTTCCGCTTCCTCCTCCAGCGCCGCTTCCGTCCCCGGCTCCGGTGCGGCGGCGCTCGATCCCGCCGACGCCGCCGAGTACGCCTCCTGGTTCGCCTGCCTGGCAGGAATCGCCGGCACTCCGATGCCGCTTCCCGGGACTGAGATGGATCTGGAATGGGGCATCCAGCGCTGGGCACAAGGCCTGCGGCCCGGACGCGGATACTGAACCGGCGCGTGCGCCCTCTACACTCGCCTGGCATGGGCGCGTTCAACGATCAGTCGGAGGCGGAGTCTGACTGGGCACCCCCCAAGGGCTCGTGGGCTTCTTCGGCAGCGAACCGGCGGAGCATGCTGGGCAACCGGAACAAGAACACCCGGCCGGAGGTTCAACTTCGCAGGCTCGTCCACGCTGAGGGACTGCGCTATCGGGTCGCCGCCAAGCCCCTGGCAAAGATGCGGCGCACGGCGGACATGGTATTCCGGCCGACACGGGTCGCTGTGTTCATCGATGGCTGCTTCTGGCACGGATGCCCAGAGCATTTTGTGCCGCCGAAGACGAACCCTGAGTACTGGGAGCAGAAGATCGGCGGGAACATGGCCCGGGACCGCGATACGGACGCACGTTTGGAGGGCGAGGGCTGGCTGGTGCTCCGGTTCTGGGAACACCAGGCGCCTGAGGAGTGTGCGCGCACCGTCTGCGAAAGCGTCCTAGAACGCAAGAACCTGCTGTAGTTGTCTGGTTCCGCCAGCCTGACCTGGCTCCTCCCGGCAAACCAGCCGCCGCTGCGGAGCATCAATCGCGCTCCCGTCACGATTGTCGTAGGCATGAAGCGCGGCGTAGACGGCTTCTGCGACGGCGCAAGCCACCGGCGGCGGGAATGCGTTGCCGACCTGCCGGTAGCGGGCCGTCTTCCCGCCGCTGAAGAAGTAGTCCTCTGGGAAACCTTGAATCAGCGCCGCTTGCTGAACCGTGAGCTTCGGGCCAACAGGGCCGAGCAAGTCGCGTTCGGCATCGACCATCATCTCCGGGTCATTGGCCACGCCGTTGGCGTCAATCCCCAATTCGGCCCATGCCTTTTTCGCCCGAGTCGGACCGAGATCCGCTCCGCCGTGCTTTTTAGACCCGCCGACTAGGGTCGGGGCTACAGTCCCCTTCTCCGCCGCCTGCTGCTTCCACTTCTCGAAGGCGGCATCGGCTTGCCTCTTCGGAACCACAGCCTTCGCACGCTTGAAGCGCTCCCGCATGGAGTCCTCCAGCACAGCAAGCACAGTCCGGGTGGAGAAGTCCTGCAAGCGAATCGGCTTGAAGTAAGGGGCTTCTTCATCCCGCATGGCAACGAGGACCGCTCTCGGCCTGAGCTGGGGAACCTCGAACTCCTTGGCCTCGAGTACCTCCCACCCCAGGACGGTATACCCCATGCCCTCAAGCTGCTTTTCAATGTATACACGATAGTCGGCGAACTTGTCGGCCGGCTCCAGCAGCCCGCGAACGTTCTCAATCATCACAGCACGCGGCTGCAATGACTCGACCAGTTTGAGCATCGCGGGGAATAGGTCCCGCTCATCATTGCGACCGAGCCTCTTGCCGGCGAACGAAAACGGCGGGCAAGGGACTCCGCCAGCCAGCAGCGCCAACTCCCCCGGCTGAGCATAGCCCTGGGCAAGAAGCTCGGCACCGCCGAACTCAGTGAGGTCCTCCCTTAGAACCAGCTTCTCTGGCTCGCCCCAGGCACGCAGCTCTGCATTGCGCCGCAGTGTCTCGCAGGCGTGGCTGTCGACCTCGATCAGAGCTTTATGGTGGAACCCAGCCTGCTCGAGCCCCAGGGCCTGCCCACCTGCCCCAGCGCAGATCTCAATCGACGTGTACTCCTCCTGGTCGCTGCCGGCCACCCGATGCCTCTCTGAAGCTAGTGCTGGGCTTCCGCCAGGAAGCCGGTCCAGCCACTCGAACATTGCTTCGACTGATCCGTTGATCCTGACGCACCCGCACGCTGCGATCAAGTCTTGACTCGGTGCTCCCAGCATCCCGCTGATGCCACAGAGCCACATGAGCATGCGGCGTCGATGCTACCGGCGCCTACATGCTCGCCGGGTGGGGAATCTCAGTGAACAGGGTCAGCTCAACTAGGAGCCGGATGACACGTCTGCCTCGATTGAGATCGCTTCGTGGCGGTAGCCGGCGTCAAGGAACAGGCGCACGGTCTTCAATGCACGGCCGGTGTCTGCCTCCGCACTCCAAGCAACATCGGCAAGGAAGCTTTCGAGGAGGCTCTCCGCACACTCTGCCTTGCACGAGTCGACAAAAGCCAGCAAGGACTCCGCCGAGTGTCCGGTCGCGATAGCCCGTGCTACAAGGAGCGCGTCAGGCAGCCGGCCGGCGCGCCAGTGTCCCCGCGCGGTATCGATGTCGGCTCGCTCATCAGCAGTCGGAACCGCTCCGACAAGGTCGGCGGCGCTTTGGTTGCGCCGGTCCCCCTCGGCTGGGGGGACCGGCGCAACCATCACCTCGCTGTCCCCCGCCACTGACTCAACTCGCTCCGAGGATTCCGCGCCGGCCCGTACTCCGGTGGGAACGGCGCTGGCATCGGCGGTATGCCCGCGCTCCAAGTCCTCGATTGCCTGCTCAAGTTCAGCAAGCTGGCGCGCAGCGTCGGCCTGCTGCGGGGCGCCTGAAGCTTCGCGCTCCAGATCCCTCTTCTCCTTGCGCAGCTCAGCCACGAGCTTTCCGCGCACCTCAGTACAGCTCCACTCGAAGAGCAGCAGGGCCAGGCTGCCGAAACTGCGTCCGGGTTTGCTCTCCAGGTCAGCGCCATAGCGGGCTTCGCGGTAGAGCCGCCAAAGGAAGACGGCCGAAGGAGTCTGCCTGAGCCCCATGCGCTTGTAGTAGCCGGGTCTGGAGGTATTCGTCAGCGTAGCTATCTCCTTGCTCCGGTAGCCCGAACACTGGAGGACGCGCGCCACCTCCTTCATCGCCTCGATGAACGATGCGGCTTCTGGTCTTCCACAGGCCTGCGGGACAGCCTCACGACTTGCCACGGGAGGTCTCCTAAGCATGAGGTGGGGAGTGGATAAAACATCCCAGACCCGCGCATTGTAGTACCACCGAACGCAAGTATAGGAATATCTGGAGACTTATTGTTCAACAATCCAACGATCATGCAATAAACACCTCCAGGACTGCCCCATATGTCCCAATATAGGCCGTTCTGCACTGTTCAGGGAGTGTCTCGGTTATCTGAGACAGTTCCTCCTGGAATTTCCAACGCCATAGGCTCTAGAGTCGGCAGCACGCGCCGAACAGGCGACTCTTGCCGGGCCCCCGATGCGCTCATCCAGGTATGCGGTACATGCGTCGGCGAGCCCGGTCCGGCACGAAGGATCGTCTCCGTGCAAGCAGTGATGCTCCGATGAAACAGGAGGTCCGAGCGTTGGATATTTCTTGGCGAGACCTGCAGGGATCCATGAAGTCGGCTGCCCTTTGGCTGGTCCAGGAGGTGGGGGAAGGAAACATCTTCACCAAGGAAGGCCTGAGGGCAGCCTTTCCTGACAAGACCCAGATCGATCGGCGCGTCCGCGAGCTCCGGAAGCACGGCTGGGTCATCAATACAAGCAAGGAAGAGCCCGCGCTCGAGGCCAATGAGCAGCGCTTCGTCAAGGAAGGAAGGCCGGTGTGGGAAGCCGGGCAGGCGACGCTCAACCAGGGAGCGGCCGTATCTGCCGCCGAGCGGCGCCGCGTGATGGAACGGGACGGCCACATGTGCCAGTCGTGCGGCATCGTCGCGGGCGACGCCTATGCCGACGACGAGTTCTCGAACGCCCAGCTCACGATCGCGCGCCGGAAAGTGTCCTCCGCTGAAGGCGGATCCACCGTTGAGCTTGTCACCGAGTGCGACCGCTGCCGGATCGGAGGCCGGGCGGTCACAGCCGATCCCGGCTACGTGATCCAGCGGGCAGGCAGCCTGAAGGGGATCGAGAACGAGATCTTCCGTGCATGGGTAGCAGCCGGCGAACGCGAGTTCAGCAAGCTGGAACTGCTCTGGGGGGACCTCCAGTCCCTTCCGCCAGAATCCCGCGCGGAGGCTAAAGAGGCCATCCTCCGTGGTGGCAGCGGCGGAACTCCCATCGGATAGGCACCCGAGCCCACCAGGAGTATGCCGGTTCCGGCCGGTGCCATAGGAGACGTGAGGGAAATAAATTGGCTTCACACGAGGATTTTGGAACGCCGCCGGAAGGCGCGGCCACCAGCAGGATCGTTGAGGAGCGGATCGCGGAGCGATCCAAGCAAGGGCTGCGCGAGACGTTCACGGTAAATTTCAGAGACAAGCAGATGCCGGTCGAGATTATCGATATCGAGCTCGACTCGCTGTTCTTGAATCCGGGGACCCACCGCGTCAAGGCTCAGCGCGATCTCGAGCCCGACATGGACCAAGAGCTGCGGGACAACCCCTGGGGCGCAGTCGGCCAGGGTTACCTGCGGAGACTGCTGGCGGCGACACCTGCCAACCCGACTGTGCCCGACCCTGAATTCAACGACCTCAAGGAGAACCTCGACAAGGAAGGTCAGAACGACGCCGGCCTCATCACCAGGTGGGGCGTTCTTGTCGACGGAAACACCCGGGCTGTCGCGCTCAAGGAGCTAGGCAAGCAGACCATGCGCGTTGGTGTGCTTCCGGAATCCGCGACGTGGAAGGACGTCTCGGCGGTCGAGCTGAACTTGCAGATGCGGCTCGACCAGCGCCGGGACTACACCTACATCAACAGGCTGCTCGCTTACGAGGAGCTGCACGACGGAGGGCGCGCGCCTGAGCAGATCGCCCGAATGTTCCGCGTCCAGAGGAAGACGGTCCTCCGGGACCTGTGGGTTCTGAACGAACTCCGCGACCTGATCGATCGCAGCCGGATCGGCAAGCAGTCGCTGCGGTTGATGGACTTCGAGGAAGACCAGGAAAAGCTTCGGGAGCTGCACCGGAAGTACGACGAGCTTCGTCGGACGGACCCCGATGCCGCTGAAGCTATGAAAGAATACCGGCTTTCCGCGTTGGTGCTGAAGTTCTCGAAAACGGATCTGCGGTTGGTTGAGGACGACTTCCACCGTCGCTATCTGGAGCGTCATTTGTCCGAACCCGTGAGAGAGGAACTAGCTCAAGAGGAAGAGGAGAGCCCCGCGGCAAGCGTTCAAATCCCCGGCCTGGGGACGTCCGTAGCCCCTGCTTCTGGACCTCAGAGCACTGGGCACGCAGCCGCACGGCGGCTGACCGACGTGCTACTCCAAGCCAAGGCCCGAGCTGGCGGCTCCACGCTCGGTGAAGGTGACCCGGCTGCTGCCCAGCGCTTGGACGAAGTCAAGGAGGCGATGAAAAGCTCGCTCAAGCTGGCCGGCTCGAACGCACGCGTCAAAAAGCAGGAGCGAGCGACAGCCGAACGCGTAACGACTGCTGCGGAAGAGATCCGCCAATGCAGCCACGAACTGGTGCAGTCGCGGGCGAAGCAGGCCCTCGATGTTGAGGCTTTCGATGACGCACTTATGGACCTGCGGGACAGTCTCCACCAGCTTGCGAGGCATGCGTCGAAGCTCAGCAGCGAAGCGGGCGACGGGGTGGAGTGGCTGCTCGACGCGATGAAGAAGGGCAACTCCTGATGCCTGCCGCGAAGGCATCCCTACGGCTGCTGTTCAACGCCACTCGCACAGGTGTACTGCTAGAGGCGAGCGAGGAGCGCAAGACCGCCCTCGCCCGCCTTGCGCTCAAGTTTCCCGGTGCCGGCCGTCCGGCCCCGTGTGCGCTCGAGATCCCAATCGATGAATTCCTTGCTGGAATCGAGACTCTCGCCGCGTGGCCCGACCCCGCAGGCGTCGAGTGGGAGCCGACGCTTGCGGAACTGGTCCAAGAGGAGCTCGCATACGCCCAGGAGGCTGCCGCGCGGCTTGCCGACGGCACCTCCGGGCCAACTGTCGCTCAGGAGGAGGTCGGCGGCTTCCTCGGCGCGGGCTGGCGCGCTGACCTGACGTCGTTCCAGCGCCGGGACATCGCCCAACTGCTCGCCGCGAGCCACGCCGCCAACTTCAGCGTTCCCGGCGCTGGAAAAACGCGGGTCGCGCTGGCTATCTATGCCGCCCGGCGCGAGGAAGGCAAGATCCGGCGTGCCTTGGTCGTTGCTCCGAAGTCGGCCTTCGAGTCCTGGGCAGCGGAGGCCGATCTGTGCTTCGAAAACAGCCCGAAGGTTGCTTTCGTCGACAGCGGGGGGCTGCTTGCCCAGGCTGAGATCCTCGTTGTCAACTACGAGCGCCTGCCGCGAATGGCCGAAATGCTGGCAGGGTGGCTCAGTGCCGCTCCGTCGATGATCGTGCTCGACGAGGCCCACCGTATGAAGCTGGGGCTGAAGGGAGCATACGGCGCCGCCTGCATGGAACTCGGCCCGCTAGCGCGGTGCCGAATGATCCTGACAGGAACGCCCGCCCCGAACGGAGCGAAAGACCTTGAGAACCTCATGTCGTTCGTCTGGCCGGGGCAGGGGCGGCGGAAGGTGCAGCATGCGGTCGCGGGTGGCGACCTCGCACACGCGAGCCGGGTACTGCGCCCGCTCTTCTCGCGAACCACTAAAGCTGAACTCGGTCTGCCGAAGGTCGACTTCAAGGTCGCGCGGGTGGAACTGCCCCCGTTGCACAACGAAATCTACGCCGCGCTGTGCGGCCAGTTCTCCCAGCGCGCCGCCGCTTCGCAGTCCGACCTTGACTCCATCGGCAGGTCGACTCTCCAACTGATCATGGCAGCCACCAGCCCAGCGCTGCTGGCCGAAGGAACAACGCGATATGAGCCGCTCGAGCACCAGGTTCCCGCTCTCGACCCTGACGAGAACGCGTCACTTCTCTCACTGCTCCATCGGCTTCCCCAGTACGAGATGTCCCCGAAGTACAAGGAGCTGCTTCGGATTGTCTCCAAAAACCGGCAGGAAGGAAAGAAGACGCTTGTCTGGTCGACCTTCATTCGCAATCTCACTACCGCTGGCCGGCTCCTCGCCGAGTACAACCCCGCTCTGGTACACGGCGGAGTTACCGACCGCGAGGTGCAGCTCGCCCAGTTCCGCACCGATCCGGACTGCTGGGTCCTCCTCTCCAATCCGGCGACCCTGGGCGAAGGCATCAACCTCCACCACCACTGCCACGACGCCGTGTACATCGACCGTGACTTCATAGCTGGACGGTTTCTGCAGAGCCTCGACCGGATCCACCGTCTCGGCCTGCCGCCCGATGCGGAAACGAACGTGACACTGCTTGTAGCGAACGGAACAGTCGATGAGGTCGTGGCAGAGCGCCTAGCGGGAAAACTCGAGTTCATGGGACAAATCCTCGATGACCCTGGCGTGCAGGCCTTGGCAGACCCGTATGAGGAAGTGTCTTATGCCGATGGCATGACCGACCGGGATGTCCAGGTATTGATGGCCCATGCGGCATCCGTTTCGTCCAAGGGGTAATCTCCAGATGGCAGCGGCGTCGCCCCAGCCACTACATTGTGTATGTCGGCGCAAACCCAGCGCCCTCGCCTTGTGCTGTGTAAGTCTTCTGTTGCAAAAACGTAACTCCTTTGCCTCCGCCGAGGCGCAGTCTCATGGAAGAATGCCAGAACTAGCTCCCCCAGTGCAGGTAGAATGAGCGGGCATGATCTTCAAATTGAACGGTAAGGACGTCAACGACTTCAATGACGTCGCTGATACCCTCCGCGCAGGAAACGGGTATGGACACGCTTATATGGTCGACCTGCGCAACCTCACCGGATGGAAGAAGCTCTCCGGGAACATCCGCAAGGAAATCAGTTCAAGTCTCTATGCAGTCGGGGTTGGCCACCTCCCGCAGGAACTCCCCGGTAAC
Source organism: Streptomonospora litoralis (assembly GCF_004323735.1). Taxonomy (GTDB): domain Bacteria; phylum Actinomycetota; class Actinomycetes; order Streptosporangiales; family Streptosporangiaceae; genus Streptomonospora; species Streptomonospora litoralis. The sequence continues at coordinate 5,224,742 of NZ_CP036455.1, forward strand.
CAGAACGAGGAAGTTCGGCTATACGCCTTGGATAGCCGTATTGGGGAAATAGTCGCAGCGGTCCTAAGCCCTTCCTACCGTGGGGACACGCTACTACAGGACCTGGTAGCAGATAGTAGCGACGCAGGCGGAAAATTGAAACGTATCCGTCAAATCCTCAACTCTCCCCACGGGTAACCGCTCTGGGATATCAGTTCGCCGGAAGCCCAGCATTAACGCCTTTACCCTGGTTTCTTCTTGCCAGCGGGAAGTGAGCGAGGACGATCGGGGTTCGATGGTGCTGGGCGGCCTCGTCCAACGAAGATGGGATAGGGGCATGGATCGTTCTGGTGATCAGGGCCCCAAAGATTCTGCCCTCGCGACGACCGTGCCCGTACGTGCGGAGCTGGCGGCCTTGCCTCTGGACATTTCCACCCGCACCATGAACACACCGGTTTTGCCCCTCACAGAGACAGCAGAACCTCCACAAGCCCGAAAGCCATCCCCACGATTCCGACGATGACACTCGTCACGGCGATCCAGCGCGCTCGGCGTACCTCGGTCTGGGCCTCTTGTGCCGAGTGGCGCTGCTCGGACAGTTGCGTAGTCAGGATTTCCGACATCTCTTGCAGTAGAAGCAACTAATCGTGGCTGGTGGGGGCGTCGCCCAGCCGTTGCAGGGACACCTCCAGTCCGACCCGGAGATACCTCGCCCTCGCCGTTTCGGTCGCCGTCCGCGCAGTGGACCGGCTCCGCTTCTTCGGAGGGCCGTGGCTTTCCGGAGGACGTGGCATTCCCGGTGGGGGTCCTGGGGGTCCCCCGTGTCCACGCTGCGCCGGGTCCCACGGTTGCGGGACAGCGGTCGGCGGCGGCCCTGCCTGCGGGGGCGCTCCCCCAGGTACAGGGCCACCGTGGGGACCAGAGGCACCGCCCGGAGGCTGTGACGTGTCGACGGCTCCGCCGGACGGATCGATCGCGGTGATGGCACGCGCAACCACCGTTCGCGTCCGCTCGACGGTCCAGGCCACCGTCCCGTCGGGGCTCGGGGGTCTTCGCTCATGGCCCCTCAGCATCATGGTTTCCACACCGCTACGCAATGGCGCCGTGGAACACGGGTAAACGGCCGCGCGCCGAGAGCGATGGGGAAGGCTCTCGACGCGCGGCGTCACTACATCTGGGGTGGTCGGCGGGAGACGTATGCTCCGTCGCCGGCCTGATCGAAGTGGGATGCGAACCACGACGACGACAGCAGCGACGGGCGGCAGGCCCGCGCGGGAGGCTCCTCCAGTTCGCGGACGAATGCCTCGACATCGGGATGGACGACTGTGGGCGCGTGGTCGGCGTCGGGGTCGTTGGCGGTGGCGATCCACAGGTTCTCGGTGCGGCGGATGCTCCACGTTGCGCCGTATCGGGTCTGGAGCATCGCCAGTAGGGCCGTATAGGCGTTCCGCTCGGACACGGCGCTCACCTCGCCCCGGCCATGGGGACGGGCGCCTGGGCGAGGTCCGGGCGGACTGCGATCAGCTCGTGCAGCGGTCCGCTGATGGATTCCCGGACGCCGTCGAGTCCGTCGCCGAACCGCTCGAGCTCCTGTATAGCTGGTGGCCACGCCCCCGGACGCCTGGCCGCGTCGCGGGGGTCTCTTCTGCCAGCCAGAATTCATGAAAACAAAACCGCGCGAAAGTGTGACCTTGTTGCCTACTCTTGAAGGACAACGGTCAACACTCACTGGAGCTCAGCCCCATGACCGATACCCAATTCGGGAACATCGTTCGCCGCGCCATGGATGTCCGCGGCTGGTCCCTGCGAGAACTCGCCCGTCAGGTGCACTACGATGCGGGTTACCTTTCTCGGGTCATATCAGGAAAAAAGCGCCCTTCGGCCGAGCTTGCCCAACTCCTGGATGAGGCGCTGGGGGCAGAAGGCGCTCTCATCCAACTCGGCACTGCTGTGGCGCCTGACCGTGAGCACCTACCGCATACCAGGCCGACACCGTCCCGCGTTGATACTGAGACGGTGGCTAGCTTCGCGACGGTTCTGGCCGCGCAACGGCGGCTTGACGATGCCGTGGGATCGGCGGCTGTGCTTGCCCCGACCCTCGCCCAACTCGAGAATGTTGAACCCCTAGCGCACCAGGGCTGATTCAAAGTCATCTGGTGGGAGCGATGATCCAGGTCACGGCATCATGACGATCGCGGCGATCGGCCGACATACAACAACGGAGCTCCTGTAGAAGCGCGGGGACATCACTCTCCGGCTCCACAGGAACTCCGTTGCCCCACCAGTCTGCCACGCCCCAGCCCGCCATCGGCGACTTCGCCCAAAGCCTCACCGCCGTGGACGACCCGCGCAACGAACGCGGTATCCGCCACGAAATCGGCACCGTTCTGGCCGTCGCCCTGTGCGCACTGCTGTGCGGATCCCGCTCTCTGCGCGCGATCGGCCAGTGGGCCGCCAACACGCCGCACCAAACCCGCACCCGCCTGGGCTGCCGCATCACCGACCCGGAACTGGGCGTGCGCACCGCGCCCAGCACCTCCACCATCCGCCGGGTCCTTCTGGCCGTAGCACCCGCGAGCGTGGCCGCCCTGGCCCGCCCCGAGGTGGCCGACACCCTGGCCATCGACGGCAAGACCCTGCGCGGCTCGGCCACCGCCGATCAGGCTGCCGCCCACGTCCTGGCGGCCCTGGATGCCGGCGGCCGCATCGCCGCCCAGGTCCCCGTGGCCGACAAGACCAGCGAGATCGCCGCCGTACAGGACCTGCTGGGACCGCTCGACATCGGCGGGGCCGTGGTCACCGCCGACGCGCTGCACACCCAGAGGGCCACCGCCCGCTATCTCACCGAGCAGCGCGGAGCCGACTACATCCTCACGATCAAGCGCAACCAGCCCACGCTGTTTGACAAGGTCAGAAGGTTGCCGTGGGCACAGGCCCCCACAGGCGACACCGACCGCCACCGGGGCCACGGCCGGGCCGAGACCCGCACCGTCAAAGCGCTGAGCATCGAGGGCCTCGGATTCCCCTACGCGGCTCAAGCGGTGCGCATCCGCCGCCACGTCACCGACCTGCGCACCGGAAAGGTGTCATGGACCTGCGCTTATGCGGTCACCAGCCTCGGGGCCGAGCGGGCCGGGGCCGCCCGGCTGGGCGCTCTGGTGCGCGGCCACTGGGCGATCGAGGCGCTGCACCATGTCCGCGATACCACCTTCGCCGAGGACTCCTGCAAGGTCCGCAGCGGCCACGGGCCGGCCAACCTCGCCGCATTGCGCAGCCTGGCCGCGCTGCTGCTCTCCGCGCTGGGGCGTCCGACCATCCCCGATGCGATCCGGTGGGTCTCCTACGCGTGCTTCACCCGCCCGCTCGATCTCATCGGGATCGCCTGACCAGCGAGAACTGAGACGATCAACGACTTTGAATCACCCCTGCTAGTGTTCTGCGCCTGAAATCCGTTTCAGATATCTGGCGAGGGAGTCGAGGACCTCTTCGGCGGTCTTGCGCCAGACGAACGGGCGAGGCTCGGTGTTCCACCGCTCGATCCAATCGCGCACGTCCTTCTCCAGCGCGGCCACGCTCTTGTGCACCCCGCGGCGGGTGAGCTGGGCAGTGAGATAGCCGAACCAGCGCTCGACCTGGTTGATCCAGGAGGAACCGGTCGGGGTGAAGTGCACATGGAAGCGTGGATGGCGGGCCAGCCACTGGTGGATCAGCGGGGTCTTGTGCGTGGCGTAGTTGTCGCAGACCAAGTGGATGTCCAACTCGGCCGGGACCGCCTTGTCGATGCTGATGAGGAACTTCTTGAACTCGGCCGCGCGGTGCCGGCGGTGCAGCTCGGTGATGACGGTGCCGTCGGCGATGTTGAAGGCGGCGAACAGGCTGGTGGTGCCGTGGCGGACGTAGTCGTGGGTGACCCGTTCGGGCGCACTCGGCATCATCGGCAGCACCGGCTGGGAGCGGTCCAGGGCCTGCATCTGCGACTTCTCGTCCACGCACAGCACCACCGCCCGCTCGGGCGGGTTGTGATACAGCCCGACCACGTCGACCACCTTCTCCACGAACAGCGGGTCGGTGGAGATCTTGAAGCCCTCGGTGCGGTGCGGCTTCAGGTCGAAGTGCCGCCAGATCCGCCCGATGGTCGACCGGCTCAGCCCGCTGCGCCGCGCCATCGAGGCCCGCGACCAATGGGTGGCATCGGGCGGGGTCTGCTCCAGGGTCAGTTCGACGACCTGCTGGACCTGGTCGAGCAGGATCGAGGGCGGCCGGCCCGGCCGGGGCTCATCGGCCAGCCCGGCCAGGCCGTGCTCGATGAACCGGCCCCGCCACTTGGCCACGGTCGGCACAGAGATCCCCAACTCGGCGGCCACGTCCTTGTTGAACGCCTCGGGCTCCGCGCATGCCAAGACAATCCGGCAGCGCAACGCGTAGGCCTGGGTCGAGGTCGCCGCCCGCGCCCCGCGCACCAGCTCCCGGCGGTCGGCCTCGGTCACCGTCAACTCGGCCTTCTTCGGCCGACCCGTCTTCACCATCTCCGAAGCCTACACTTATGAAACGGATTTCAGGCGCAGAACACTAGCGCACGAATCGGAAGTTCTACGTGGAGTTGCCGCCGAGTGGGTAAGGTTCGCCGGCTGGCTCCACGCTTCCCTCCGGGACGATCGGGAAGCGGTGAGGCTGTTCGTCCGAGCCGAAGAACTGGCAGACGAGGCGCAGGAGCCGGTCACAGCCGCCCTTGCGGTCAGCTTCCGCGGTTACGTCGCCCGGCAACGCGGCAACTGGCCCGGCGTAGTACGAGCAGCGGTAGCCGCAAGAGAAACCCCAGGGGCGCACTACACACAACGCACCTTCGATGCACTGCAAGCTGCACAGGGCTACGCGGGCCTAGCTAAGTCCCTGCGAGAATCGGACGGCAATGGGGAACGGGGGCAGCGGGAGAACGCGCGGCGCATGCTCGGTGAAGCATCAGCCATGATCGACGACATGGCGGGGGATGATGCGGAACCTCCGCCTTCCGTCTACTGGTACACCCCAACATTTTTCCGGATGAATATCGGGCTGACGCACTTCACCCTCGGCGATATGACAGCAGCAGTCGACTATCTGAGCGCGGGTCTTGCCGACCTCCGGGACGACCACAAGGCAACCGAGTGGGCTCGGGAGTACTGGGAGGTGCTGAGTCAGGCACGGGCCTTCTCGTAGGCGCGTTCGCACGCCCGCAGACCGCGAATGGTTTCACCCGGTCATGCCAACCCCGCATCGTGCGCCAGGAGTGCTATCTGAGTCCGGTTGTCCATATCCAGCTTGGTGAGGATGCTCGACACGTGGGCCTTCACCGTCGCGACGCTCATGTAGAGGCGGGCGGCGATTTCGGCGTTGGCGTGGCCCTCAGCTACGGCTTGGACGACTTCGCGTTCCCGGGGGCTCAGGGACTCCAAGGCGGTGCGGGCTCGTTCGTGGGCGCCGGCTTGGGTGGCGGCGCGGTCCATGAGGCGACGGGTGATGCGGGGCGAGAGGATCGGGTCTCCGGCGGCGACCTTGCGGACCGCGTCGACGATCTCCGTCGGCGGAGTGTCCTTGAGCAGGAAGCCGCCCGCTCCGGCACGCAGGGCGTGCAGGATGTTCTCGTCGGTGTCGAAGGTGGTCAGCACGACGACCTCGGGCGGGCGCGGGCGGGCGCGCAGTCTGCGTGTGGCGGTGATGCCGTCCACCCGCGGCATGCGCAGGTCCATCAGCACGACGTCGGGGGTGTGCTTGTCGGCTGCTGCGCAGACCTCGTCGCCGTCGGCGGCCTCGGCGACGACGGAGATGCCGTGGACGCCGTCGAGCATCATGGTCAGTCCGCCGCGGACGAGGGCGTCGTCGTCGACGATGAGGACCCGCAGCGCACCGCTCATGCGGGCCAGGGTAGCCGGGCGTGCAGCCGGAAGCGGTCGCCGCTGCGGCCGTGGTCGAGCCGCCCGCCGGCGAGCTGCACCCGCTCGGTGAGTCCGACGAGGCCGGTGCCGCTGCCGACGACAATGCCGCTGGTGGTTGCGGCGCCGCTACCGGGCGCCAGCTCCCCGCCGTTCGAGGCGGCACCCGCTGCCGCTCCTCCGCCCACGCCCTCAATCGGCCCGGCGTCGGCCTCCGCGCCGGCATCGGCCGCTGCATCGCCCGCTGCGTCGGCCACCCCATTCACCACGACGACCTCCAGCCCCTCGCCCGGCCGCCCCACCACGTGCACGTCCACGTCGCGGCCGGGCGCGTGCTTGCGCGCGTTGGTCAGCCCTTCCTGCACGACCCGGTAGGCCGTTCGCCCAACAGAGGCGGGCAACTCGTCGGGCTCGGCGACCTCCTCGCGCAGCCGCACCCGCACGCCCGCCGCGCGGGACTCCTCGACCAGGTCGGGGATGTCGGCCCGGCGGGGCCGGCGCCCCGCGGCGTGGTCGCGCTCCTGCGCAGCGTCCTCATCGCGCAGCACCAGGATGACCTCCCGCAGCTCGTCCAGCGCCTCGTGAACACCGGCGCGCACCACGCCCGCGGCGCGCGACAGCCGCTCCGGCGGCGAGTCGGGGCGGTACTCCAGCGCGCCGGCGTAGGTAGCCAGCAGGGACAGCCGGTGCGCGAGCACGTCATGCATCTCGCGGGCCATACGCGTGCGCTCCGCCATGCGGGCCTCGGCGACCCGGCGCCCCTGCTCGGCCTCGGCGCGCCGCGCACGCTCCCGCAGCGACTCGACGAGGGCGCGGTTGGCGCGCGCCAGGGCTCCCCAGCCGACCATCGCGCCGTACCCGACGGTGATCAGCACCAGCCACCAGCCGTAGGAGAGCCCGCTGTTGGGCTGCCATAGCCCTTGGACCGCGTGGGCCGCGACGCCGGCCGCGGCGACCGCGAGCGCGACCGGCAGCGGGCGGCGGTGCGCCACCTGAAGGGCCGCGAGGGTGGCCGGCGGTGTCACCGCTGGTGTCAGCGCCGCCAGCGCCACCAGACCGATCGCAACGGGGACCGGGCGCCACAGCAGCAGCGGAGCCAGGACGCAGGCGAGGGCGCCCACGGCGATGTCCAGCAGCAGCGGTGCGGCGGCGGTTTGCGACGTGTAGCGGCCCCAGATGGTCAGGGCGACCAGGACGGCGGAGGCGGCGGCCACGCCGGCCATCGCGAGCGGGCGCGGCCCTGGCGCGCCGGAGCAAGTCGGCACGGGCGCCGCGACCGCCGTCGGATGGGGTCTGACCTCGTCGTTCACCGGGCAAGGCTAACCGGCGCCCGTCGAGAGCCGACACCTACCGAAGTCGGTATTTCCATCGACTCCGGAAGGGGGCGCGCTAGCCGCGCGCCTGATGTGCGCCAGGGGTGCGGCCGACCAGTCTGGTGGGCGGACGTCGGCGGACTCGCGCCCCGAAGGCGCGGCCGCCGACGTAGGGCCGCCCGACCCGGGCGGCGCGCCGAGCGGCCCGATGGGCCACCTGCCAGCTGAGGAGAAGCCCATGTCCAGCCCGGTCAGCCGAGCCGAGTCCGCGACCGCCTCCACCCCGCACCCGGCCGACGGCGGCTCGCGTCGTCGGCCGGCCGTACGCCGCGCGGCCGCGCTGGCCGGAGCGGCCGCCGCGTCGCTGGCCTGCTGGGCAGTGGCGGCCCCGGTCGCCGGGATCGACCTCACCGCCTACAAGGGCGGCGCGGTCCAACCGGTCGGCGCGGGTTCGGTCGTGTTCGCGGCGCTGCTGGCCGGATCGGCGGCGTGGCTGCTGATGGCGGTGCTGGAGCGGACGGTGCAGCGCCCGCGGCGGATTTGGACGGTCGCCGCGGTCGCTGTGCTGGTGCTGTCGCTGGCGGGTCCGCTCGTGTCGGCCGCCGGTACCGCGAGCATGCTGGTCCTCATGGGCCTGCACGCGGTTCCGGCGGCCGTGCTGATCCCGGTGATGGGACCGACGGCGGCCGCCCGCCGATAAGCCTGAGCGCGGCACCGCCGCCGCCCACCTCAACATGCAGCGACCCGGTCGGAGCCCGGCCACCGGTGGCGGGCCTCAGGCACGGTGTGGTGCGGCGTGCGCTCGGCGGCAAGCTGTCTCGCTCGCTGCGCTCACTGCGACCCATTTGCCGCAGCCTCTGTTGTGGCGGCTTTCAGGGTGGTTTGGCAGGGGGTGCCTGGCTATAGGTCTGTCTGACGCCCGACACCGCGTCCGCCCTCGCAAAGCTACGGAGGCGGGACGCCGTCGTCCCGTCCCCGTAGGTATCGCGATAGGCGGATGCGCCGTCAGCGGCGGTCGGCGTCCGGCCCTTCGTCGGTGCGGCGGTCGTTTTCGGGGCCGCGGTCTCCCGAGTCGCCGGAATCGCCGCGCAGGCCCTCGGTGAAGCCGCGGGCGGTGTCCTTGACGTCCTCCTTGGCCTCGCGGACGTGGCCCTTGGCCTGCTCGCCGCGGCCTTCGCTCTTCAGGCGCTCATTGCCGGTCACCTTGCCGGCGGCCTCCTTGAGTTTGCCGCGCACCTGCTCGCCCTTGCTTTCGCCTTTCTCGCCGGTGCTCATGTGGTCCTCCAAACGCCGCCCGAGTCCGCCGACTCCGGCGGCATAACGGAATCCGGCTTTTGTGTCCACTGCCGCATCCGGGGGCGCGCTATGCACCGCGATTTCGCACGCGTCGGTCGCCGGCGCCATCGACCGTGCACCCCACGGCCGGCAGGATCGCCTCGTCCACGACGGCCTCGATGTAGGCGTCGTCGGGCTTCGCGTGCGCGTCGATGCCGTACTTGAGCAGCAGGGCCTCGCCGATGTCGACGACGACGGGTGTCAGCCGCGCCGGATCTATGTGCCCGTGGTCGGCATAGTGCTGCAGCACGGTACGGGTGAAGCGACCGCCGCGGGCGTCGAAGACCTCCTCGTAGAGGCGCTTGTGCAGCTCGGGACGGCGCTCCGCCTCGTCCACCACGGATCGCAGCGCCATGCCGAACCGCCGCTGCATCAGGCCGTCGCGCATGAGCGTGAGTGCCGCCACGAGGTCGCCGCGCAGGTCGTCGGCGCCCGGCGAGGGGCGCTCCACCGGATACTCCCGGTAGAGGGCACCGAGCACGATGTCCTCCGGCGACGTCCAGCGCCGGTACAGCGAGGTCTTGGCGGTGCCGGCGCGGCGTGCGATGCCCTCCATTGTGACCCGGGCCAGGCCGACTTCCGCGGTCTCGTCCAGCGCGGCGGCGTAGATGGCCCCTTCCAATTCGGCACCGCGGCGCCGCCGTGCCGGCGAGGATCCGCCGCTTGCGGATGTCCGCTTCCGGTCGCTCACACCGCTCCGCTTCCTTAGATACGCAAGCGTATCTTATAGTCCGGTATTTAGATACGCCACCGTATCCAATCCAGACCGGCTCTTGCGAGGACCCGCCCATGTCCCATGAAACCGACGCCGCGGCACGCGGCGAACCCTCGACCGGATCCGCCGCGCTGCCCGCGACGCAGCGCTCGCTCGCCCCCGACCTGGCGCGCGGCTTCATGCTGCTCGTCATCGCGACCGTCCATGCCCACCTGTTCCGCGACGTGACCGGCGGAGGCGGGTTCTCGCTCGACGGCCCGCTGGACGTCGCGGCCACCGCGCTTATGGCGCTGTTCGGTGAGAACCGGGGCTATCCCATGTTCGCCGCGCTGTTCGGCTACGGGCTCGCGCAGATCCACCTGCGGCGCAGGGCCGAAGGGCGCGAGTGGCCGTGGGTGCGCCGACTGCTGCGCCGAAGGGGGCGCTGGCTGGTGGTCATCGGCCTCGCCCACACCGCCCTGCTGTTCTACGGCGACATCATCGCCGTATACGGGCTCATCGCGCTGCTGTTCACCGCGTTTCTGCGGATGAGCGACCGGCGCTTGCTCGCCCACGCATTTGCCTGGCTGGCGGCGGGCAGCCTGTGCTATGCGGTGGTCTCCGAACTGCTGTTCTCCGCCGCGGAGAGCACGGCGGGCGCGGGCGATCTCACCTGGCTGACCGACATGGCGATGCGCCTGGCGATACTGCCCGGCTTCCTGCCGCTGATGCTGGTGATCTCGGTCTTTCCGTTCCTGGTGGGCGTGTGGGCCGCGCGGCGCCGCCTGCTGGACGAGCCCGAGCGCCATCTTCCACTCCTGCGGCGGGTGGCCGTGTGGGGTGTCGGCACGGCCGTGGTCGGCGGTGTGCCGCAGGCCCTGGTCAACCTGGCAGTCTGGGACGCCGGTCCCGTGACCGCGGCGGCGGTGTTCTGGGTCCACCTGATCACCGGCTATGCAGGAGGCTTCGGCTACGCGGCGGTGATCGCGCTGATCGCCGTGCGGCTGAACCGGCGCCCCGACGAGCGGCGCGGCCCCGTGGTCGGCGCGCTGGCGGCGACGGGACAGCGTTCGATGACCTGCTACCTGATGCAGTCCGTGGCCTGGGCCGTGGTGGTACCGCCCTACGCCCTCGGCATCGGGCCCGCTCTGGGAGACGCGCAGGCGGTGGCGCTGGGCATCGGCGTGTGGCTGGCCACGGTCGTGATCGCCGACGCCATGCGCCGCGCCGGGTTCCGGCGGGGGCCCGCCGAGTGGTTCCTGCGCCGGATGACGTACGGGCGCCCGAGCGCCCCCGCCGGGGCGGGGTAGGCGCCGCCGGTGCACGACCCCGCGTGCCGCTTTCACGCCCGACGCGGGCGGGAAGGCGGCGATCGGCGCGGGTGGACGAGCGGACGGCCGGTGCGCTGCGCAGTCAGGACTTGCGGGCGACGATCCCGACCTGGGCGACGCGCTGCGGGCCGCCGTCGGCCTCGGCGGAGTCGGGGCGCCACTCGGCGCAGGACACCACGCCCGGTTCCAGGATCTCCAGCCCGTCGACGAAGGCGGAGATCTCAGCGACGGTGCGCGGAGTGATGGGCGGCGTGGCGTTCTCGTTCCAGAACTCCATCGCCGCGGCGTTGGCCTCGCCGCCCATCTCCAGCGTCGGGTGGGTCAGCGCGACGTGGCTGCCCGGCGGCAGGGCGTCCACCAGTCTGCCGACGACGGCCGCGGCCTCCTCCGTGTCGAGGACGAAGTTGAGGACGCCCAGCAGTATGAGCCCGATCGGCCGGTCGAAGTCGAGGGTGGACCGGGCCGTCTCCAGAATCCGCTCGGGGTCGCGGATGTCGGCCTCGATGTAGTCGGTGACGCCCGGCGGCCTCGACGTAAGCAGCGCCTGGGCGTGCACAAGCACCAGCGGGTCGTTGTCGACGTAGACCACCCGCGACTCGGGCGCGACGGCCTGGGCCACCTCGTGGGTGTTGTCGGCGGTGGGCAGCCCGGTGCCGACGTCGAGGAACTGGCGCAGCCCGACACCGCCCACGAGGTGGTGCACCACCCGCCGCAGGAAGGCGCGATCGGCGCGGGCGACGTCGACGATGCTGGGGAACAGCGAGCGGACGTGGTCGCCGGCGCCGCGGTCGGGCCCGTAGTTGTCCTTGCCGCCCAGCCAGTAGTTCCACACCCGCGCGTTGTGGGCCACGCTGGTGTCGATACCGGCGGGCGATGCGGCTCGCGGTTCCCGCCCGCCCTCGGCGGCCCGCCAGGGCTCCGTGACACCGTTCCCAGCGGCCTCCGCCCCGGCCGACCGGGCGCTGCCGCCCGGAGTTCCTGATTCGTCTGATTCGTACACGCGGTCACCCTAACGCCGGATTCCGCGACCGCAAGCGCACCGCGCAACGGGATACCGGCGGCGCTGTGTCCCGGCTTTTCACGGGGCGGAGGAGACTCCTGCGGCTCACAGCTGCTCCAGGGCATCGGCGGCTGTGGCGCGGAGCTGGGGAGCCAGCAGTTCGGCGTAGGTGGCGGTGAGGTGGTTGCTGTCGCGGTAGACCAGGACGTTGCCGATCACGGGCGGGCAGGTGTCGCCGATGCAGAACTCGTCGCTGAGGTCGATCACCTCGGCGTCCTCGTCGTTGGCCGCGGCGATCAACTGCGGGTCCTGTTCGGAGAAGGCGTCTGCGGTCGCCGTCATGCACTCGGGGGACTCGCGGGAGTGGCGGGAGACGCACTCGGGCACTCGCTCGCCGGTGCGGGGGGTGTCGCGGATCGCCACCACCTGGCTGCCGGCGTCCTCCAGCGGGCCCCACAACCGGCTCATCCCGGTGGCGATGTCGAGTTTGCTCTCGGACTCCGTGGCCGAATCGGCCGCGTCGGCACCGACACTGGAGCTCGTGAACACCACGTCGGGCTTGACGTCGGTGGTCAGCTCCTCCATCACCGTCTTGTTCCACTCGGCGCACTCGTCGTAGCCCTTGCCGTTGAGCTCGATAGTGGTGAGGGTGAAGGCGCACGAGGACTTGGCGTAGATGTGCAGCCGCCAGCCTTGTTCCTCGGCGATCTTGCGTAGCGCGGGCACCCATTGGGCGGCGTGGGAGTCGCCGGTCACGGCGACGGTGGTCTCGGCCTCGTCGGGGCCGTAGACGCACTTCTGGAGCGTGGTCAGCCGGGGCGACGCCTGGCACTCGTCGTAGACGTCGGGCAGGTCCTCGTTCGCGGCCACCGGCGAGGGGTAGATCTGCTCGTCGGTCGACCCGAACGGGTCGGACGTGCCCAGTGCCGCCGGACCGACGTGCACGACGGGATCGAACTCGACGCTGCGCAGCCACTCGTAGCGCGCGAACTGCGCGGCGCCGATCAGCCCCACCACCAAGGCCGCGGTGACGGCGAAGGCAGCGGCGGCGCGGCCGCTGCGCAGCAGCCCGTGGCGGCGCACCGGGTCCTCTACGGCCACCTTGGTGCCCCAGGCCAGCAGGACCGACGCGATCACCACGGCCACGCCGGAGAGCAGGGGCAGCTCGTCCGACTCCCTCAGGCTCAGGGCGAAGACGATGACCGGCCAATGCCACAGGTACAGCGCATAGGAGATGTCCCCGCCGAATCGGGCGGGCGCGCTCGACAGCAGCCCGTAGGCGGAGTAGCGCGGGTGGTGCTCGCCGGCGGCGATCACCGCCGCCGCGCCGAGCACCGGAACGGCGGCCGCGATGCCCGGGAACGGCGTCTGGCCGCTGTAGGTCCAGGCGGCCCAGCCGATGGCGGCCAGCCCCGCCCAGGCCAGAGCCCAGCGCGCCCACACCGCTCCGATGCCGTAGCGGGTCAGCACTACGGCCAGCACGCCTCCGGCCGCCAGCTCCCACATCCGCGTCTGCGGCAGGAAGTAGGCGGGCTGCGGATCGGCCGCGGTCATGACCACCGAACACACCAGCGAGGCGACCAGTACCGTCCCGGCTGCCGCCAGCACCACCCGGCGCCGTCCCAGCCGCTGGTCGCTGCGCAGCCCCAGCATGGCCCAGCCCGCGAACAGCAGCGGCCACAGCAGGTAGAACTGCTCCTCCACCGCCAGCGACCAGAAGTGCTGCACCGGGCTGGCCGCGGTCTCGGCCGACAAGTAGTCCACCGACTGGTCGGCCAAGAGCAGGTTCTCCACGTAGAACGCCGAGGCCGCCAGCTCCTTGGCGATCTCGGCCAGGCGCGGGGCGGGCAGCAGCCAGAACGCCGCCACTCCCGTGACCGCCAGCACCACGCTCGCCGCCGGGAGGATGCGGCGGATGCGGCGCGCGTAGAACCGGGACAGCGACACGCGCCCGTGCTCGCGCGCCTCGCGCAGCAGCAGCGAGGTGATCAGGAAACCCGAGATCACGAAGAAGACGTCGACACCGATATAGCCGCCGGGCAGCAGGTCGTGGTCGACGTGGTAGACGAGCACGAGCCCGACCGCCACGGCACGCAGCCCCTGCACCTCGGGCAGAAAGCGGCGGGATGCGCCGGACGCGGGTCCGGACGCCGACGCGGACGATGAGAGGGCCGTTGCATTATGTGCTTTAATGGTCACAGAGCGCGTTTCCGGGTGGGAATACGGGAGTCTCGGGGGATCGCCCGGCCGGGGGTGCGGACCGAGCAACCCCATCGTGTCGTGACACTCTTGTTACATACAAGGCGTTACCCGGAATTTATGTGAATAGTCTCAGAAGTATGTGAATCTTCCCAGGAAACGTGGATCCCCGGCAGCCGCGGGGATCGGCGGCCGCGGTCACCGTGCGAGGGGCCTGATGCCGCGGCCCGCGGTGTCGCGGAGGTGCTCTGGCATCCTGGGGGCATGGACCGGCCCGGGGTGTCCCTGCGCTTCGCGGAGGAGTTGCGGTTCCTGCTCTCCCCGCGCAACCGGGATCCCGAGGTCGAGGTGGTCCACGACCCCACCGCGACGCTGGGCCATCTGGTGCAGTCCGCCGGTGTTCCGCTCACCGAAGTCGGGGGCCTGCTTGCCGCTGGCCGCGAGATCGGGCGCGACAGCCGGTCCGAACCCGGGCTGACCGTCGACGTCCTGGGGATAACCCGGCCGCAGCGGCTGCCGTTCGACCCGCCGCGGTTCCTGCTCGACGTCCACCTGGGCGCGCTCGCCCGCCGCCTGCGCCTGGTCGGCGTGGACGCCGCCTACGACAACGACCGGGACGACGACACCCTGATCGCCATGGCGAACGAGCAGCGGCGCGCGCTGCTGACCCAGGACCGCCGCCTGCTGCACCGCCGGGCGCTGGACGCCGGGGCGTTCGTGCGCGGGCGCAAGCCCGACGACCGGATGCGGGACGTACTCGACCGCTTCGCGCCGCCCCTGGCGCCGTGGAGCCGCTGCACGGCGTGCAACGGCCTGCTGCTGCCGGCGGCCAAGGAGGCGGTGTCCCACCTGCTGGAACCGGGCACGCGGGCCACCTACAGCACCTTCGCCCGCTGCCGCGAGTGCGGCCGCGTGTACTGGCCGGGCGCCCACCACGTGCGGCTGGAGTCGATCGTCGAGACCGCGCGCGCGGTGGTCGCCGCCGCCGAGTAGAGCGGCGCACCGCAAGGCGCGGCCCCCGAGCCGGGCGGAGTCCGAAGCTGCGGGCCTGGGAACGGGCTCCGATCCCGCGGGAACTCCCGGCACGTTCCATCCGACTACTGAAGCGACGGCCACACCCGCTGTCCGCTCACCGAAGCGGCCGACACGAAAACGGATGGGGACCCCCATGCCCATCGACGACCACTCTCAGTCCACCATCGATCCCGAGCGGCCATCGCCGACCGCCGCGAAGCCTCCCCCGTCTCGTTCGTGGTGGGCTCCGCTGCGCGCGCTGCTGCTGCGGATGCACTTCTACGCCGGCGTGCTGGTGGCGCCGTTCATCTTCGTCGCCGCCGCGAGCGGCCTGCTCTACGTGTGGACGCCGCAGGTGGAGGAGCTCGTCTACGACCGCGAGCTGCACGTCGCGGCCGTCGGTGAGGCCCGCCTGCCGCTGGAGGAGCAGGTGGCCGCGGCGTCCGGCTCGCTGCCGCAGGGGACGCTGACCGCGGTGCGCCCGGGCGACGAACCGCAGGACACGACCCGGGTGCTCTTCGACGTCGACGGACTTCCCACCGACAGCCACAGCCGAGCCGTGTTCGTCGATCCCTACACCGCCGAGGTCCGCGGCACGCTGACCTCCTACGGCGGCAGCGGCGCTTTGCCCGTGCGCACCTGGATCGACCTGCTGCACCGCAACCTCCACCTGGGCGACTTCGGCCGGGTCTACAGTGAGCTGGCGGCGAGCTGGATGTGGCTGATCGCCGCGGGCGGCACCGCGCTGTGGATCTCGCGCCGGCGCCGCAGGCGGCGCGTGCGCACCACGCTGCTGCCCGAGCCCAAGGCCCGCGGGATGCGCCGCACCATGTCCTTCCACGGCTCGATCGGGCTGTGGCTGCTGGTGGGGCTGCTGTTCCTGTCGGCGACCGGGCTGACGTGGTCGCAGTTCGCCGGTCCGAACGTGGCGGCGATCCGCGGGGCGATGTCCTGGGAGACGCCGGCGGTCTCCACCGAGCTACCGGCCGAATCCCAGACCGCCGCCTCCGAGGGCGACGTCGGCGTGGACCGCGTGCTGCAGACCGCCCGCGAAAACGGCCTGGACGGCCCCGTGGAGGTGACCTACCCGGCCGGTGAGACCGCCGTCTACACCGTGCAGCAGCTGGACAGCAGCTGGCCCGTCCGCGCGGACTCGATCGCGGTCGACCCGGCCGCGGGCACGGTCGTCGACGAGGTCCGATTCGCCGACTGGCCGCTGATGGCCAAGCTCGCCGGCCTGGGCATCGACGCCCACATGGGCCTCCTGTTCGGCGTGGCCAACCAGCTGGTGCTCACCGCGCTGGCGCTGGGGCTGATGGTCGTGATGGTGCTGGGCTACCGCATGTGGTGGCGCCGCCGCCCGACCCCGGACGCCCGCTTCTCCATGGGCCGCCCCGTCCCGCGCGGTGCCTGGTCGGCCCTGCCGTGGCAACTGAAATGCGCCGTCGCGGCCGTCACCGTCGCCATCGGGGTGCTGATGCCGGTGCTCGGGGTCTCGCTGGTGCTGTTCCTGGTCGTGGACACCGTCCTGGCCGCCGGCCGCCCCGAGTCCGCGCCCTGACAGCCCCGGCACCCGCCGCCCGGCCGGGCCTCCCGCGCCGCCCCGGCCGGGCGCCCGGAGGGCGGCGGGTGGACGGTGCCGCAGGACCGGCAGCTCACCCTGCCCGAGTCCGGGGAGAGGGAGCGGTTTTTACCACAGCCGAGGCGGTCGGCAGCGGCGGTTTTCGCGGAATTCACCGGTGATCGAATTCCGACGGCAACCCCGATCGCCCCTACTCTGTTTCCAGAATCGCCCGGTATTTCCGCTTTCTCACGCACCTGCCGAATAGCCCCCGAACGCACACCGATCCCGCGAACCCAAGCGACCTGCACCGTTCCCGCGGATTCCGCGAACGCCGGATCCGCTGTCACGATTTCCCGGAATCCGCGGGGAGGGCGCCGATAAACTCGCGACGACGGCGTGGTCGGCGACGGCCGCGACTCACCGCGGAAGGGCGCATGGCAGTGCCCGGATGCGGCCGTATTCGACGCTCGGCTCGTCCCTCCCTCCTCGGCTCCCGCTTCCGCGGTAGCCCTTGCGGTCCCTCCCCTCGCGTTCGAAAGGCATCTCCATGCCCGCAGCCACGACCCGCGCCGAACCGAACGTCCAGGCCCAAGACGGCCGACCGGACCGCAACCGTCCGCGACCGCGCCCACCCGAGAACCCCGCGGCGCCGCACGAGCCCGCGTCCCTGGATGCCGCGCAGAACGCGGCGCTGGCCTCCCTCATCCGCCGACTCGCCGACGTGCGTCCCGACATCGTCGCCGCAGAGCCCGCGCCGGGCCGATGCGGTGCAGGCTCTCCCGCACCGGGTACCCGCCGCTGATCTGCGTACCCGTGGTCGTCGCCGGGGCGGACCACGACCACGGGTACGCAGATCACGGGTGGCGCCGCGCTACGGCCGGCCCAGCGTGCTCTCCCGGCGGACGAGGGCGAAGCCCGGGCGGACGTGGCGGGGTTCGGCGTGCCTGGCCTCCTCGCCGCCGTCGAGGCGGGCCAGCAGGGCGTCGACCGCGGCCTGTGCTATCCCCTGCTTGTGCGGGGCGATAGTGGTCAGCGACGCCGAGCAGTAGCGGCCGTCCTCTATGTTGTCGAAGCCGATGACGGCGACGTCCTCGGGCACGCGCAGGCCGCGTTCCGTCAGCGTGCGCATGGCTCCGATGGCGACCATGTCGTTGTAGCAGAACGCCGCGTCCGGCGAGGCGCCCGAGTCCAGGAGCCGGGCCATCGCCTGGGCGCCGTCCTCGCGGGTGTAGCCGTCGGTGGTGGCGACCAGGCCGTGCCCGTCGCCCTCCAGCGCGGCCGACTCCGCCATCACCTCCCGCCATCCGCGCAGCCGCAGGTGGGCGGTCTGGCGCGCGCGGCCGTGGCGGGCGCCGATGAAGGCGACGCGGCGGCGCCCCAGGTCGAGCAGGTGCTGGGTGGCCGTGCGTGCGGCGGTGACGTTGTCGATGGCGATGTGGTCGTAGGGCGCCTCGTACTCCCGCTCACCCAGCAGTACCAGCGGCGCGTCGTGGCCGCGGGCGAGCAGGTCCTCGTTCTCCAGCTCGATGGGGCTGAGGATGAGGCCGTCGATCAGCCGCGCCCGGAACCCCTGCGCGAAGAGGACCTCCTGGTCGCGCCGCCCGTTGGTGTGGTCGAGCAGCACGATGTAGTCGAGGCCGGCCGCGTAGCTGATCACGGCGTCGGCGAGTTCGGCGAAGTAGGGATTGCCCAGCTCGGGCAGTGCCAGGGCGATGATCCCGGTGCGGCCCTTGCGCAGGTGGCGCGCTGTGAGGTTGGGCCGGTAGCCCAGTTCGTCGATGACCTGCTGCACCCGCTGCCGGGTGGCCGGGGTGACGTGCCGGTAGCCGTTGACCACGTTGGACACGGTCTTGACCGATACACCCGCCCGCTCGGCGACGTCCTTCAGGCTGATGACCACAGCGCCCCCTTCGCACGCGCGCCCTGCCCGCTCACATCCGCGCCGTCCGGCTCCGAGACTACGAGCGGATCGGCGCGGCGCGGCGCCGGTTGAAGGCGCTTACCGACGTACGGGCAGGCCGGGTCATCGGCTTGCTCGGGGGATGCCCGTGCCCGGTGTCGATGCTGACTTTTCCATCGTTATACAACACAGACGGCCGCCCCGTACAAGGGTGCTGCTCACCGGATGTTCTCCGGAGGACGGATCTGCGGCGCAACATCCGGTGCGTTCGCGGATCGGCAACCGGGGTCTGGACAGCCACGTGTGACTGTGCTCTCATCATGGATGCAACCGTGTTTCCCACGTTGTAAAAGCGTGGGAGCACCGTCCGCGGCCCGCGTGGCGGGCCGCCCGGTGTATCCCCCTGCGACCCGGAGGCTTCGGATGAGACGCTTGCCGCCCGACCTCGACCCCCCGTCCCCCGACTCCCGCCCCGCTGCCCGCTCCCGCCGCCCCCGCACCCTGCTGACCACGCTGGTCGCCGCCGCGGCCCTGGTCATGCCCCTCGCGGTCGCCTCCCCCGCCCAGGCCGCCGAGTGGAGCCCGCTCGAACCCCCGCTTGAGACTCCCTGGACCGACGACGTATCGCCGAGCAACGCCCTGCCGGAGTACCCGCGGCCGCAGATGGTGCGCGACGACTGGCGAAACCTCAACGGCGAGTGGGAATGGGAGCCGGCCCAGGAGGGCGAGGCTCCCCCGTTCGGCCGAACCCTCGACCGCAGCATCCTCGTCCCCTACCCGGTCGAATCCGCCCTCTCCGGGATCGGCGAGGACACCGACCGGATGTGGTACCGGCGCACCTTCACCGTCCCCGAGGACTGGAAGGGCCGGCACGTCAAGCTCAACTTCGACGCCGTGGACTGGCGCGCCGACGTGTGGATCAACGGCACCAAGGTGGGCGACCACCGCGGCGGCTACGACCGGTTCTCCCTCGATGTCACCGACGCCCTGCGGCGGGGTGAGCAAAACGAGGTGATCGTCGGCGTGCACGACCCCACCGACTCCGGACAGCAGGCGGTGGGCAAGCAGCGCAACAACCCCGGCGGCATCTTCTACACCTCCTACTCCGGCATCTGGCAGACGGTGTGGATGGAACCGGTCCGCCCCGCGCACACCACCCGCGTCGACCTCACCCCCGACATCGAGGGCGAGACGCTGAACGCCGTGGTGCACGCCGTTCGCGCGGGCGGCGTCACCGCACAGGCCACCGTCCGCGACGGGGAGACCGTGGTCGGCAGGGCGAGCGGCGCACCCGGCTCCACGATCGAGGTGCCGGTGCCCGACCCCCACCTGTGGTCGCCCGACGACCCGTTCCTCTACGACGTGGAGGTCGTCCTCAAGCGCGGCGGCAAGGTCTGGGACCGGGTCGAGAGCTACGCCGGCATGCGCTCCATCGGCACCAAGATGGTCGACGGCGTGCTGCGCCCCGTTCTCAACGGCGAGTACGTCTTCCAGATGGGTCCGCTGGACCAGGGCTACTGGCCCGACGGGATCTCCACGGCCCCCACCGACGAGGCGCTGAAGTTCGACATCCAGGCCGCCAAGGACCTGGGCTTCAACACCATCCGCAAGCACGTCAAGGTCGAGCCCGACCGCTGGTACTACTGGGCCGACCGCATGGGCATGCTGGTCTGGCAGGACATGCCCTCCATGGCGCACCAGCCCGGCCAGGCGGCGCAGGACCAGTACGAGCACGAACTGCGGGAGATGATCGACCAGCACCGCAGCTTCCCCTCCATCACGCAGTGGATCCCCTTCAACGAGGGCTGGGGGCAGTACGAGGGCGCCCGCATCACCGAGGACGTCCAGGAGATGGACCCCTCGCGGCTGGTCACCGGCGCATCCGGGTGGTACGACACCGGCAACGGCGACGCCATCGACTCGCACATCTACGTCGGCCCCGGCGATCCCGAACCGGCCACCGACTCCCGCATCTCGGTGCTGGGCGAGTACGGCGGCCTGGGCCTGCGGCTCGACGGACACGAGTGGAGCCCCGGAAACGGGTTCGGCTACGAGATGGTCTCCGACAGCGAGGCGCTGACCACGCGCTACGAGGGGCTGACCGCGGGGGTGCAGCGGCTGGAACGCAC
This sequence comes from Streptomonospora litoralis, assembly GCF_004323735.1. Taxonomy (GTDB): domain Bacteria; phylum Actinomycetota; class Actinomycetes; order Streptosporangiales; family Streptosporangiaceae; genus Streptomonospora; species Streptomonospora litoralis. Next base: position 5,245,109 of record NZ_CP036455.1, read on the forward strand.
CAACGGGATCTCCGCGGCCATCTACACCGAGATCACCGACGTCGAGAACGAGTTGAACGGGTTGTGGACCTATGACCGACGTCAGCTCAAGGTGGACGCCGCCCGGGTGCGGGCCGCACACCGGGATCTGATCGCCGGGCGCCCGGTCGGCGGATCGGCGGAGCTGCCCGCCGGCGAACTGCGCTCGCTGCGCGTCACCACCCCCGGCTACGACAACCGCTACATCCGCCACCAGGATTCGCTCGGCTTCACCGAGGTCGTCGACGAATCCAGCTCCGACCTGCTCAAGCGGGACGCGACGTGGCGGATCGTGCCCGGTCTGGCCGACGACGAGTGCTACTCCCTCGAATCGTTGAACTACCCCGACGAGTACCTGCGCCACCGCGAGTCCCGCGTCCGGCGCGAGGCCTCCGACGGCTCCGAGCTGTTCCGCGAGGACGCCACCTGGTGCGCGGTGCCCGGCCTGTCCGGCTCCGGGGTGTCGCTGCGCTCCTACAACTTCCCCGACCAGTACCTGCGCCACTACGACTCCGAGTTGTGGCTCGCCGGCGTCGGCGGCCCCGAGCCCTACGAGACGTCCGCGAACTTCAAGCGGGACGCCACGTGGGCGGTCGAGTCGCCTTGGGCGCAGTGACCCCGAAGGCCCGGACCGCGCCTGCCGGCCGCGACCGGGCCTGACACGAACCGCAACCGCTGGTGCCGCCCGCCGACGATCCCTGCGGCGGGCGGCGCCGGCGCCGCGGCAGCGCGGACACGGCACGTCCGGGTGCCCGCGGGAGACGACCCCGCGGACACCGTCCGCACAGCTCGGCGACCCCGTCCACCCAGTGGACCGGCGCCCGCCCCGACCCCCGTCCCACCCCCGACACGCCCCCATCCGCCCGGCTTCGTCCGGGCGCCGACCCCCGATTCGCGTCTATCCGCGGCCCTCGGCTACCGGCACGCGCACCGCGCGGCCCCGATCGGCTCGCACATCCTTCTCTGGTGGAGGCTGGACATGGCAATTGATCTCCTCGACCGCGCCGGGCGCTCCCGCCGCCGCACGGCAACGGTCTTCACCGCGGTCACCTGCACGGCGCTGACCCTGCTCGCGTCGTCCTGCGCGCGCAGCGAGGACGACGTCGCGGCCGACCAGCCCTCGGGCGACGCCTCGGCCCGGGCCCAGCAGCTCGACGAGGCCGCGGGCAGCGACCAGACCTGCAACATCGAGCAGTTCGGCATGGAGAAGTTCGACCTGCAGGACATGACGGTCGGCTTCTCCCAGTCGGAGGCGGAGTCCAACCCCTTCCGCATCACCGAGACGGCCTCCATCGAGGACGAGGCGAAGAAGCGCGGCGTCGAGCTGATCACCGCCAACGCCCAGTCGGACTTCGCCCAGCAGATCAGCGACGTGCAGGGCCTGATGTCCCAGGGAGCCGAGCTGCTGATCATCGCGCCGCTCAACTCCGACGGCTGGGAGCCGGTGCTGGCCGAGGCCGAGCGCAAGCAGGTGCCGATCGTCACCATCGACCGCGAGATCAACGGCAACCCCTGCGAGGACTACGTCACCTTCATCGGCTCCGACTTCGTCGAGCAGGGCAGGCGCGCCGCCGACCAGATGATCGAGGCCCTCGGCGGCGAGGGCAAGGTCGCCATCCTGCTGGGAACGCCGGGCAACAACGTCACCACCGAGCGCACCAAGGGCTTCAAGGACCGCGTCGAGGAGAAGGCCCCCGGCATCGAGGTCGTCTTCGAGCAGACCGGCGAGTTCACGCGCCAAGGCGGCCAGTCGGTCACCGAGCAGCTCATCCAGTCCAACCCCGACATCGACGGCGTCTACGCCGAGAACGACGAGATGGGCATCGGCGCAGTGACCGCGCTGCGCGGGGCCGGCAAGCAGCCCGGCGACGTCAAGATCGTCACCGTGGACGGCACGAAGACCGCGGTGCAGAACATCATCGACGGCTGGATCTACGCGGTGGTCGAGTCCAACCCGCGGTTCGGCCCGCTGGCGTTCGACGCCCACGAGTCCTTCGGCAAGGGCGAGGACGTCCCGGTCGAGCTGATCATCTCCGACCGGGTGTACACCCAGGAGAACGCCGAGGAACAACTGCCCAACGCGTACTGAGGCGACCAGGCGCCCGGAGGGGCCCGGGCCGGCGGGGCGCTGCGTCCCGCCGGCCCGGGCGGCCGGGCCCGCGGCCCTTCTTTCGATCCGGCGAGGGGCCATGGAGCAGAGGAGGAAGGAACGGTGGCGATGACCGCTACCGCAGCGCAGGACCACACCGGCGGGACCGGCGGCATTCTGTCGACTCGCGGCCTCACCAAGCGCTTCCCGGGCGTGCTCGCCCTCGACGGCGTCGACTTCGACCTCTCGCCCGGAGAGGTGCACGCCTTGGTCGGCGAGAACGGGGCGGGCAAGTCCACGCTCATCAAGGTGCTCACCGGCGTGCACGCGGCCGACGCCGGCGAGGTGCGCTACCGGGGCGAGGCCGTCCGCTTCGAGACGCCGCTGCGCGCGCAGCGGGCCGGGATCTCCACCATCTACCAGGAGGTGAACCTGATCCCGCTGCTGAGCGTGGCCCGCAACCTGTTCCTGGGCCGCGAACCGCGGCGCTTCGGACTGATCGACTTCCCGCGGATGCACCGCGAAGCGGCCCGCATCCTGCGCGACTACGGGGTCGACGTCGACGTGACCGGCCACCTGGACGGGCTGTCCATGGGGGCGCGGCAGATGGTGGCCCTGGCCCGCGCCGTCGTCGCGGACGCCCGCGTGGTCATCATGGACGAGCCCACGTCCTCGTTGGAGCCGCGCGAGGTCGAGACGCTCTTCTCGGTCATCGGCACCCTGCGCGAACGCGGCATCACGGTGATCTACGTCAGCCACCGGCTCGACGAGCTTTACCGCATCTGCGACCGCGTCACGGTGCTGCGCGACGGCCGCGTCGTGCATACGGGCGCCATGGCCGGTCTGGAGCGGCTGCGGCTCATCTCGCTGATGCTGGGCAGGGAGATGGACCAGGTCGAGCGGCAGGGCGCCACCACCTTCGGCGGTGCGCACGAGCAGCGCTCGGCCGAACCGGTGCTGGTGGCCGAGGGGCTCGACGCGCGGCAGCAGCTGCACGGCGTCTCGCTGCGGATCCACCAGGGCGAGGTGCTCGGCCTTGGCGGGCTGCTGGGTTCTGGGCGCACGGAGACCGCGCGGGCGATCGCCGGGGCGCTGCCGCTGCGCTCGGGCCGGGTGAGTGTGGCCGGGGTGCCGCTGCGGCGGCGCTCGACGGCCGCGGCGATCGCCGCCGGGATCAGCATGCTGCCCGAGGACCGCAAGAGCGAAGGGATCATCCCCGAACTGTCGGTGCGGGAGAACATCGCCCTGGCGGCGATGCCGCGGCTGTCGCGCTTCGGGCTGGTCTCCGAGCGGCGGATCGACAGCGTGGTGGACGTGTTCGTGAAGCGGCTGCGCATCAAGTCCGCCGGTACCCGGCAGAAGGTCTCCGAACTGTCCGGCGGCAACCAGCAGAAGGTCCTGCTGGCCCGCTGGCTGGCGCTCAACCCCAAGGTCCTGCTGCTCGACGAGCCCACCCGCGGTATCGACGTGGGCGCCAAGGCCGAGGTGCAGCGCCTGATCGACGAACTGGCCGCCGAAGGGCTGGGGGTCATGCTGATCTCCTCCGATCTGGAGGAGCTGATCGAAGGCTCCGACCGGGTGGTGGTGCTCAAGGACGGCGGCGTGGTGGGCGAGCTGGCCGGCGACGAGGTCACCGAGGGCGCGCTGATGCAGGCCATCGCCGAAGCCGACGGAGGCGGCCCCGGCGACCCCGGCGACCCGGACGCCGCGGAGGAAGGCGCGCCCGCGGCCACAGATCCGGGCGGCGTGTCCGAGCACCCGTCCGGCAGCGCCTCCGGCGGGCGCGGGTCCTCGTCCGGAACCGGTTCCGACACGCAGGCCGCAGCGGGCGCCGCCGGAGGCGCCACCGGAGAGGGGGGCCGCCGATGACCGCGATCGACATGCCCGCGGTGCACATCGACCGCGACCGGATCATCCCGTGGCTGCAGGAGTACGGCGTCTACGTCGGTGTGGCGGCCCTGCTGGTGTTCAACTTCGTGTTCACCCCGAACTTCCTCTCGGTCGAGAACTTCCGCACCCAGGCGGTGCAGGTCACCCCGGTGCTCATCCTCTCGCTGGGGATGGCGCTGGTCATCGCCACCGGCGGCATCGACCTGTCGGTGGGTTCGGTGATGGCGCTGGCCGCTGCGATGATCTCGCTGTACCTGGGCTACGGGCCGGTGGTGGCGATCCTCGTCGCACTCGCGGCGGGCGCCGCCGCGGGCGCGGTCAACGGCGCGCTGGTCGCCTTCGCCGGGGTGCAGGCCATCGTGGCGACACTGGCGATGATGATCGGCGGGCGCGGCCTGTCACTGGTGCTTCTGCCCCAGCTGGAGGGCATCCGCAACGCCGGCATCCGCGAACTGGGCTCGGGCGACGTGCTGGGCGTGCCCTACCTGGTGTGGGTCTCGGTGGCGCTGATCGCGGTGGTCGTCTTCGTGGTGCGCCGGACCGTCTTCGGCCGCCGGCTGGTGGCCATCGGCGGCAACCGCCGCGCGAGCGACCTGTCGGGCCTGCCGGTGCGGCGCACGCTGCTGGCCGTCTACATGCTGTGCGGACTGTTCGCCGCCGTCGCCGGAGTGCTGGCGACCGCACGGTTGCAGGCCAGCGACCCCAATTCGCTCGGCCGACTCATCGAACTCTCCGCGATTACGGCCGTGGTCGTCGGCGGCACCCCGCTGCACGGCGGCCGGGTGCGCATCGCCGGCACCGTCGCCGGCGCGGTGCTGATGCAGCTGCTCGTGTCGACCCTGATCAAGCACGACCTGCCGCCGTCGTGGACGCAGATCGCGCAGACCGCGGTGATTATCGCGGCCGTCTACGTGGCGAGGGAGCGGGGGAAGAGATGACCACGGTGAAAAGCGCGGCGGCGGCGCCTGGATCCGACGCCTCGGGACCGGGCGGGCCGGCCGGACGGCGGCCGCCTTCCCGCGGGTGGGGCGGCGGTTCGGCCGCCGACCTCGTCCAGCGGCACGGCGCTCTGGTGGTCCTGATCCTGGTGCTGGCGGTCGCGGCGCTGACGTTCGACGGCTTTCTGAGCGTGGGCAACCTGAATCACATCGCGGTCGGCGCGGCCTTCCCCGCGATCATCGCGCTGGGGATGACCTTCGTGATCATCACCGGCGGCATCGACCTGTCGGTCGGTACGGTGTTCGCCCTCGCCGGGGTGCTCGCGGCGTGGGCGTCGCAGTACGGGAGCCTGGCCGCGCTGGCGCTGCCCCTGGTGGTGTGCGCGCTGATCGGGCTCCTCAACGGTGTGCTGATCGCCGTCGCACGGCTTGCCCCGTTCATCGTCACCCTGGCGACCATGCTGGGTGCGTGGGGGCTGATGCTGGCGGTGTCCGACGAGGGCACCGAGACCTACGTCGTCCCCGACGGCCTGGCGATAACCCCTCTGGTGCAGGACCGCATCTTCGGGATCGGCTACCCGGTCTTCCTGGTGATCGTCCTCTTCGCCGTCGGCGGTGTCCTGCTGCGGCGCACGGGGTGGGGGCAGAACGTCTACGCGGTCGGCGGCAACGAGGACGCGGCGGCGCTGCTGGGCGTGCCGGTGGTGCGCACCAAGGTGGCCGCCTACACGCTCTCCGGCCTGCTGGCCGGGCTGGCCGGCGCGCTGAACGCGGTGTGGCTGGGCTCTGGGGTGACGATCTTCGGGATCGGCATCGAGCTGGACGCCATCTCCGCGGTGGTCATCGGCGGCACCCTGCTCGCCGGCGGCTACGGGTTCGTGTCGGGATCGCTGGTCGGTGTGCTGCTGCTGGAGTCCATCCAGAACATCATCAACGCGATCAGCGGCCTCAGCTCGGCCTACCAGCAGGTGGTCAGCGGCTCTTTCCTGATCGTGGTGGTCCTCGCGCAGAACTACCTGAGCCGGCGGAAGCGGCGGCGCTGAGTCCCGGCGGTACCGGAGGGCGCCGGCGCCACCGCGCTTTCCGGTACCGCCGCCGGCCCGCATCCCGGCCGCCGCAACGGCGGCGTCGGCACCCGCGCGGAAAGCGCGTTTGGGCATCGCCGAATCCACGGTGCGCCCTTACCGCGGCGCGACATTCGGCGCCCTTCGTCACGGCATCCGCCCTGGTCAGCACATTGCAACCAGCCCTCGGTTCTTGACCGAACCGTGATCTTCGGTTTACCGCATCCCGCTCGGGTAGCCCCCCGGGTGAAGCCTCAACGGGGCCCGCAGCAGGCGGAGCCCGGACAGGAACGAGGAGGCCGAAGACATGAACACCGGCCTGATCATCACGGTCGTCGTGATCGTCGTACTGGTCGTCGCCGTCGCGGCGGCGGTGGCCTTCGCGGTGCCGTGGCAGCGCAGCCGCCGACTGCGGACGCGCTTCGGACCCGAGTACGACCGCGCCGTCCGGGAGCACGGCGGCCGCCGCGAGGCGGAACGCGCACTGGCCGAGCGCGAGAAGCGCCATGCCAAGCTGGACCTCCAGCCCCTCTCCGACAGCTCCCGCCGACAGTACGAGGCGGGCTGGAACCGGGTGCAGGAGCAGTTCGTCGACACTCCGGCCGAGGCCGTCCGCGAGGGGCACGAGCTCCTCACGCGGCTGATGACCGAGCGCGGGTACCCCACGGAGGACGACGACCAGCGCGTGGCCGACCTGTCGGTCGAGCACGCCGGAACCGTCGACCGCTACCGCGAGGCACGCGCCATCAGCGAACGCAACGCCGCAGGCGAGGCGACGACCGAGGACCTGCGCGCCGCGATGGTGCACTACCGCGCGCTGTTCAACGAACTTCTCAGCGACGGCTCGGGGACATCGGCCGAGCCCGACACCGCGGACCGCGGCGACTCCGCCGCCCACTGATACGCGAACCCGCCCCGGACGCGTCCGCGCGTCCGGGTTGAAGGGAGCCCCTCCCCATGGAGAACCCGCTGAAGCGCAAGAACGAGTCCCAGACGGACGCCGGTGCCGACGGCGCCCAACCGATGCCGGGCGGCTCCGGCCCCGGCGAGCAGGGCCGCCATCGCACCGAGGAGACCGCTGCATCCGGGCAGGCCGTGACCGGGCAGATGTCGCCCGGCCAGAGCGGCACGGCCGCGCGACCCGCGGGACCTCCCTCCGGCGAGTCCGCGGGCGCGGCTCCCTCAGCTGCCCAGCAGCCGGGGACGGCCGCGGCCTCCGACGGTTCGCAGGCGGAAACCGCGCCCGGCAGCGCCTCGGCCCCAGGAGGCACCGAGTCCACCGGCACCGTGCCCGCCCAGGGCGGCCGAAGCGGCCAGAGCGCGCCGAACGGCCAGCACGCCCAGACCGACGGGACCGGCAAGTCGGACGCGCCGGCGCAGTCCGGCGGGACCGCCCGGGCCTCTCGCGCCTCCGGCGGCGCCGACACCGCAGACCAGGGCGTGACCCTCTTCTCCGACGAGGACCAGCGCCGGTTCCAGGAGAAGTGGCGCGACGCCCAGGGCGACTTCGTCGACGACCCGCGCTCGGCCGTGGGTACCGCCGACGAACTCGTGGACGAGGTGCTGCGGACGCTGAACGAGAAGTTCGCCGCGCACAAGCGCACGCTGGAGGAGCAGTGGTCCGAGCAGGGCGAGGCCGACACCGAGGCCCTGCGCAAGGCCATGCGGGGCTACCGGACGTTCTTCCGGCAGCTGCTGCAGACCAACGACTGATCCCCGATCGCCGACCAGGCGGGCCGCTGCGACCCCGCGCCCGCCGACGGGGGCCGCCCGACGCGGGCGGCCCCCGCTTTCGCGGTTGCCGGCACCGCGGCCGGCGGACTCACCCGGCGGGCCGACCGGGGTACCGCGGGCCGCTGCCGTCCTTCGCCTCGGAAGCGGAGGGGACGGGGACACCGTCGGCACCGAGCCCGGCCCGGTGGACGGCCACACCCTCGCGCCCCGGCGCCAACTCCGGGCTGAGCACCAGGTCGTCGTCGTAGTCGGCGCTGTTCTCGTGCCGGTAGGCGATGGGCTCCGCGGTCTCCAGCTCGGCGAGCCGCTTGCCCAGTTCGGCGGCGTGGCCGGCGAAGTCGTCGCCGCGGGCGCGGTCGGCGCCGTAGACCACGAAAGGCGGCAGCGCGGCGGCGCCGGTGTACCAGAAGGTTCCGTGCAGCAGCGGGAAGAGGACCTCCTCGACGTGGCCGTGCACGCCGCGCGGGCCGAAACCGGACTCGCGCGCTCCGACGGAGGTGACGATGAGGGCGCGCTTGCCGACGAGTCCGCCGTCACCGTAGCGCCGGGTCCGGCCCGCATCGTCCTTGAGGCCGAAGGCGAAGCCCTGCACGAGTACGCGGTCGAACCACCCTTTGAGGATGGCCGGCGGGCCGAACCACCACAGCGGGAAGTGGAACACCAGCACGTCGGCCCATTCGACCTTCTCCTGCTCGGCGCGGACGTCCGCGCTGAGGCGCTGCTCCCGGTAGGCGCGCTCCTGCTCGTCCCCGACGAACAGCCGGTCGCACCCCGCTCCGCCCACGCCGCGGACGTCGTCGGCGTCGACGACGGGCTTGAACCCCATCGCGTAGAGGTCGCAGACGCGGTACTCGTGGCCCAGGGCCGCCAGCTGGTCCAGCCCGGCGTCCATGAGGGAGCCGTTCAGGGAGCGCCGTTCGGGGTGGGCGAACACCCAGAGGATCTTCATGACCCGATCCTGCACCAGCGGCGGTCGTCGGCACGAGTGCGCAGCGCGGCGGTGGCGCTCCGCGGGAGCGGAAACGAATGGGAAACGGCCGCGGAAAGAATGTCTGGCCACAAACGGCCACCTCCTTGCGGACGGACCCGAATCCGTCTGTCGCAGGCGCGGTCGTCGTGTTCCCGGAAATCCCGGCGCCCGCCGACCCGCCGCATGGACCGCCATTCCGTGCCACCGGCGCAAGGCCATACCAGGTACGCGGCCGATTCGGGTGCGCTCCCGCGATCGGGGGCCGCTGCTTTCCGCGGACAGCCCCGGTGCGATCGGTCGGCCGGAACGGCCCAATCCCGGCGCAACACGGGGACCGCCGCCCCGGATCCGGCGGTCCTCCGACCGCAGGGGCACCTTTTTCCCGGCAACCGTTCGCGGTAAGGTTTTCGGCGCGCCGACTCCGTGAATTCGCATTCCGCAGCCACACGAGCAGCGGGCCGCGGTACGCAGGAATCGGTGTTGACCAGGCATTCCTCGCCGCTCGCGGCATGCTCGACCGGTGCCCCTCCCCGGTCGGCGACCTCGTTCGAAAAGGCAGCGCCGCCGCGGGGCGGCGACCCGGCGTTCTGCACCCCTGAGGAACGACAGGAGACCGGCAACCGTGCGCTATCAGCGGAATTCGGAGCGCAGTCGCCTCGGCAAGGGAACGACGGCGGGCGCTGTCACGCTCCTCGCGACCGGACTCGTCGGCAGCGCGGTCTTCGGCGTCGGCGCGTTCAGCCACCTCGACGAACTGTCCGACGGCTCCACCTGGCTGTGGAGCCGGGTCACCGGCGAGGTCATCCGCGTCAACGCGAACAACGGCCGGGTCGATCTCGTCCAGGCGGTGGAGGGCGCGGAGGACCATCCGGTGCGCCTCGCGCAGAACAACCGCCATCTGGTCGTGCACGACCTCGACACCGGCTCGCTGACCTCGGTGAACCTGGCCCGCATGGACTTCTCGGGGCAGAGCGACATCGGCGCCGACGACAACCACTTCGTTCTGGGCCGCGACTCCGCCGTCGTCATCGCCAAGAAGCGCGGCGAGGTCCGCCGGATGAATCCGGAGACCCTGGAGCCCGTGGGCGAACCCCTGCAGCTGGCCGGTCCGCTGGTGGGCGGGCGGTTCGACGGCGAGGGCAGGCTGTGGGTGGCGGCCCCGTCGCAGGGCACGGTCGTGGGCATCGACACCGGGCGGGAGCAGCCCGAGGTCGTGGAGAGCGTGCCTGTCAGCGAACCCGGCGACGACCTCGGCCTCAGCGTTCTCGATTCCGGCGCCCTCGCGGTCAACCGCGACTCCGACGAGGTGAGCGTGGTCTCCGGCGGCTCCGCCGCCACCGTCGACTCCCCGATCGGCCTCAGCGGGGCGAAGGTCCCCGAACGCACCGCGGGCGGGCTGGCCTCCATCACGGTCCCCGACACCGCGTCCGTGGTCGCGGTGGGCGACCTCGCCGGCGAGCCGCATGTGCGGGCGTTCACCGTGCACGGCACACGTCCCGCGGCCGCGCTGCCCTTCGCCGACGAGGTATACGTGCCCTACGCCGAAGAGGGCCTGGTCCGCAAGTTCTCCAGCACAGGCACCCAGCGCACGACCATCCGCGTCCCCGACGCCGACAAGAGCCCGCTGGAGCTGGAGGTCCGCGACGGCCACCTGTTCATCAACGCGCCAGAGTCGGAATCGGCGCTGGTCGTCGACTCCGACGGGCACGTGCGCAAGGTGAGCAAGTACGACCCGGAGCCCGGAGGCGAGGGCCCCGGTGCGGGCGAGGGGGACGGCGACGCCGAGGACTCGGGGGACGACAGCGGCGAGCAGTACGTCGACGGCCCCGACGACGGAGGTTACGTCCCCGAGCAGCCCGACCTGCCCGACGCGAGCACACCCGAGGACCTGCCCGAGCCCCCGGATCCCCGCGACGACGGCGAGCACGAGGGGCGCGGCGACCGCGGCGACCAGGATGACGAGGCGCGGCCCGAGGAGCACGAGGACGGCTACGAGGAGCAGCCGCGGGTGGAGCAGCCGCCTCCGCCCCCGCCGCAGCCCGAGCAGCAGGCGTCCGAAGACCCGCTCGGCGACGACGGCGGCGGTTTCGGTGAAGGCGGTGGCCCCGAATCCGGCGGCATCGGCGGCGAGGACGACGCTCCCGGTCAGGGCTCGGACGACGGCCTGCTGCCCGGCCCGGATGGCGGCCAGGGCGGGGGCGAGGAAGACGAGGACGAGGAACCCGGTCTTCCCGGATGGAACGACGAGGACGACCAACAGGACGACCAACAGGACGGCGAGCAGGACGGGGACGAAACGGGCGGGGACGGCAACGGTTCCGAGGGCGAGGACGACGGCTCGGAACAAGGCGGGAACGAAGACGAGGGCAACGACGGCGAGGACGACGGATCGGGCGAGCCCGGCGACGAGGACGACGGCACCGGTGGCCCGGACGGCGACCCGACTCCCGATCCCGGCGATGACGACGGCGGCGGGACCGCCCCGGAACCGACACCCGATCCGGGCGGCGGCCCGGGCGACGACGAAACCCCTCCGCCCGAGCCGGAGCCCGACCCCGAGCCGGAGCCCGAACCAGAGCCCGAACCGGACCCTGGCGACGACGGCGACACACCGCCCCCCGAGCCCCAGCCCGATCCGGAGCCTGAACCGGACCCCGCGCCCGGCGACGCCGGCGAGGACGGCCAGTCCTCCCCGCCGCCGGACCCCTCCGCCGCGGAGACGCCGACGCAGTAGATGCGCGGCGCCCCGCCGCGGGCGCCGCACCCGGTGCCACCCCGACCCGACGCACGACCTGAGAAGAGACATTGACGACTTCGGTTCCGCAGGCCGATTCGGCCCCGCCCTCCAGCGGCCGCCGCGCCGGCGACGCGCCTGAGGCCCCGCTGACCGAGTCCGAGGCCGCCGAGCACGCGGCCCGGTTCCACCGCCTGGCCGCCGAGGTCGGGTCCGCGGTCCTGGGCAAAACCGACATGGTCCGCCTCGCCCTGGTGGCCATGCTCAGCGAAGGCCATGTGCTGCTGGAGGACGTGCCCGGTGTCGGCAAGACCACGCTGGCCCGGGCGATCGCCGCCGCGACCGACGGCGAATGGCACCGTATCCAGTTCACCCCCGACCTGCTGCCCTCCGACGTCACCGGGGTCCCGGTGTTCAACCAGGACACCCGCGAGTTCCAGTTCCACCCGGGACCGGTGTTCGGCAACGTCGTCATCGCCGACGAGATCAACCGCGCCTCGCCCAAAGCGCAGTCGGCGCTGCTGGAGGTCATGGAGGAGCGCCAAGTCACCGTCGACGGCAAGCGGTACCCGGTGCCGCGCCCGTTCCTGGTGGTGGCGACCCAGAACCCGGTGGAGATGGACGGCACCTACCGGCTGCCGGAGGCCCAGCTGGACCGCTTCCTCATCCGGCTGTCGCTGGGGTACCCCGACGCCGACTCCGAGTTGGCGATCATGCGCGGCGACCGGCTCACGGCCACGGCGGACCTGCAGACCGTGGTCGACGCGGACCGGCTCGCCGAGACCACCGCGGCCGCCGAGCGGGTGCACATCCACGAGGCCATCTACCGCTACGCGCTGGACCTCGCGCACACGAGCCGCGGGCACGACGAGATCCACGTGGGTGTCTCGCCCCGCGCCACCGCGGCGCTGATGCGGGCGCTGCGCATGTTCGTCCTCACCGAGGGCCGTCACTACGCCACCCCGGAGGACGTGAAGGCGCTGGCGGTGCCGGTATGGGCGCACCGGCTGGTCCTGGCCGCGGGATCGGCGGTCAGCGGCCGCAGTCCGGCGGACGTCATGGCAGACATCGTCGACCGGACGCCCACCCCGCAACCGGTGCAGTTCGGCGGTGGGTGAGGCGCCCCGCGGCTCGCGCGGACGCACCGGCGCGGTGAAACCGGGGGCGGCCGGCGGCGCCGCGCTTCCCACCGTGCGCGGCTGGCTGGTGCTTGCGGGCGGCGCCGCGCTGCTCGCCGCCGGTGCCGCGTTCGGTTATCGGGAACTGATCGTGCTGGGCGCGGTCCCGTTCGCGGTGCTGGTGGTGTCGGTGGTCCTGGTGGGCCGGCTGCGGCCGATGCGGGTATGGCGCTCGGTGCCGGCACCGCGGGTGTCGCCCGGCGACGAGATCGAGGTCCTGCTCGGCACGGCCGAGGACGGCCGCGGGCGCGGTGCGCACCTGCTCGCCGATCGCGTGAGCGGTCCCACCGGGACGCGGTCGGTGGAGCTGCCCGCCGCCCGCCCCGGCGACAGCGGCCCGGTGGGCTACCGACTGGTCGCCGAGCGGCGCGGCGTGCTCGACCTGGGGCCGCTGGAGTCGCGGCGGCGCGACCCGCTGGGCCTGGTGGCGACCCGGCGCACCTCCGGCGGCACCGAGCGGGTCTGGGTGCACCCCCGTTGGGACCCGCTGGGCACGATGCCGGTCGGCCGCAGCGACGACCCGCAGGGCGTGTTCGACGGCGGGCGCGCCGGCAGCGTCAGCTTCCACACGCTGCGCGACTACGTCGCCGGCGACGACGTGCGGCACATCCACTGGCGCAGCTCGGCTCGCCACGGCAAGCTCATGGTCCGCGAGCACCTGGACACCTCGCACACCCGGCTCACCGTCGTCGCCGACGACCGCGGCGGCGCGGCCGGCGACGAACTCGCGGCGCTGGACGAGGTCTGCGGAGCAGCGGCGGCCGTGGCGGCGACGTCGGTCGCCGGCCGGTGGGCCTGCGAGTTGCGCCTGGTCAGCGGGCGGTCGTTGGAGAGCACCGGGCGGCTGGCGCCGCTGCTGGACTTGCTGGCCGAGGCCCGCATCAGCGCGGACGCCGAGTTGCCCGAGGAGCTGTGGCGGCTGCGCAACCGCCCCTTCGGCGACACGGTCGTGCTGGTCAGCGCGTCGATCACGGGGGCGGAAGCGCGCCTGTTCGCCCGACTGGGCGACCTCTACCCGCGGCTCGTGCTGATCGCGCTGCGGTCGTACGGTCGGCCGATCGGCGCGATCCCCGGCGTCACGGTGGTCGACGCCCGCGACGCCCGCGACCTGGCCGCACGCTGGGACGGCGAGCGGTGGTCGGCATGACGGCCCCGGTGGAGGCGGCGGGGGACGCGGTGCGCAAGTTCGTGCGCGCCGCGGCGGTTCCGGTCGCTCTCGCGGCCGCGGGGGCGGCGCCCGGACTCGCCGTCGCGCCGGGTTACGTGCAGCCGCTCGCGGTCGCGGCCCTGCTCAGCGGCTGGGCGGTGGCGGCCGTGTCGGTGACGGTGCTGCTGCGTCGACGGCTGAGCGCGGTCGCGACCCTGCTGGCGGGACTGCCGGTCGCGATAGGCGGGGTGACGGCGCTGGTGGCGACGGTGCCCGGACCGCGCGAGCATCTGCTGTGGGGCACGGTGGACGCGGTCGCCCACTCCGGCGCCCGCATCCTGACCAGCTCGCTGCCGACCGCCGTCGCCGCGGACACGCTCGCGCTGCCCGCCTCGGGCGTCTGGCTGGCGGCTGCCGCGTCCGTGCTGGCGGTGCGCGGCGGGCACCCGCTGACCGCGCTGCTGTGCCCGCTACTGGCGCTGGCGGGCGCCGCCGTGCTCAACGGGCCCGAGGTGCGACCGGCGTACTATCCCGCCGCGCTGTTCGCCCTCGCGGCCGTCGTAGTACTGGCGGCCGCGGTGGACTCCGGTGCGGCGCGGGGCACAGACGGCGCCGGCGGCGACTCCCCCGACACGGGTGCGGCGGTGCGTCCCATCGCCGACGGCACCGGCGGCAGGCGGTGGGCCCGCGCGCTGCCGCGGGCGCTGAGCCTCGCCGGAGTCCTGGCGCTGGTGGCCGCGCTGACGGCCTACGTCGGACCGCTGGCGCTCTACGGTACGCCGTTCCGTCCCGCCGACCCCCGCGCCGCCGTCGCGCCGCCGGAGCGGGACACCCCGGCGGTGAGCCCGCTGAGCTACCTGGCCGCCTGGTCGGCCGAGCCGGGGCAGCGGCTGCTGCGCGTCACCTCCGAGGTGCCCACGGAGTTGCGGTGGGCGACCCTCTCCGACTTCGACGGGGTGACGTGGCTGCCCGCCGGGCGTTACCGCGCTTCGTCGGAGGTGCTCCCCGATCTGGAGCACGAAGTGCCGCCGGGCGATCCCCGGCTGGTCACCGTGGACGTAGAGGGGCTTCCCGGTCACTGGCTGCCGGTGGCCGGCGTGCCGCACCGGGTGGAAGGGGTCGCCGTCGCGTTCGAGCCGTCCTCGGCGACGCTGCGCACCAGGACGGGACCGGTCGACGGACTGCAGTACACCGCGCTGGGCCACGCGCCCGAGTACAAGGAGGCCGATCTCAAGGAGGCCGGCAAACCCGACCGGCAGGAGTTCGCGCCGTATCTGGCACTGCCCGAGGGGGCGCCACCGGAGATCGAGCGGATCGCCGCGGCCTACGGCGACGGCACCCCCTACCAGCGCGCGAACTGGCTGGCGGGCCATCTGCGCGGCAACTACGGCTTCGACCCCGAGGCGCCGGGCGGGCACGGCTACGCCAATCTCGCAAAGCTGCTGGTACCCCCGCACGAGCAGGGCGGCGGCGGAACGTCGGGGCAGTTCGCCAGCGCCTTCGCACTGCTGGCGCGCGCCTCCGGGCTGCCCAGCCGCGTGGTCGTCGGCTTCGGGCGGGGCACGCCCGCCGACGGCGGCGGCCGACTCGTCCGCTCCGGCGACGCCGTGGCCTGGGGCGAGGTCTACCTGGAGGGGGTGGGCTGGGCACCGTTCGACGTCACCCCCGGCGATCCGAAGCGGAACGGCGCCACGTCGGAGTCCGCGGCCGGCGGGGGCGGCGGTGCCACCGGCGGCCAAGCGGGCGCCGGGGCGCATCAGGAGGAGGCCGGATTCTTCCGGGTGACCGGCGCGCCGCTGGACGTCGCCTACGCCTGGGGGCTGGTCGGCCGTACCGCAGCGGGCATCGCCGCGGCGCTCGTCCTGGGCGCGCTGCTGGCGGGCACCCTGCGCGGCGCTCGGCGCGGCGTCCGGCTCGGTGCGCGCGATCCGCGCCGCCGCCTCGACGGCGCTTGGTGGGAGCTGCGCGACAGCCTGCGGCTGGCAGGAGCGGCGCCGCGGCCCTCCGACACCGTCTCCGACGTGCTGGCGCGCTCCGACGAACTGCTGCCGCCCGCCGAGGGCGGCAGCCGCGCCTGGACGCTGGGCAGGACGCTGAACGCGACGGCGTTCGTCCCCCCGCAGGAGCGCCCCGGCCGGGTCGGCGCCGACGACGCGGCCGCCGCCTCCGCTGAAGTACGTGCCTACACAGCGGCTCTGCGGCACCGACTCGCCTGGGGCCGCCGCCTGATGTGGTGGCTCGACCCCCGCCCGCTTTTCTGGAGGCGCCGATGAGGACAGGGCGCGGCCCGGTCGGCTCTGCCGGCCGCACTCGCCGCACCGGCGGCCGGGGCCCCGCGTCCCGAGCCGTACGGCAGCGGAGGGTGCGGGCGGCTACTGCGCAACGGCCGGGCGGCCGCGGACAGGAGGCGCGCCATGAGTGACCACTCGGATCGTGGGCGACCGGCGGCGTGGAGCGTTCCCGGGGTGCACACGCCCGAGCCACTGTACAGCGGTGCGGACTCCGTGCTGTACCGGGCCAAGCGCGGGCCCGGCGACGTTTCCGTGGTGGTCAAGCTCGCCCGCTCCCGGGGTCCCTTCGAGCAGCGCGACGAGATCGAGCTGTGGCGGATGCACTCCGCGAACCGCGGAGTCCACTCGCTGCTGCAGCACGGCACGACCGAGGGGGGCCGCCCCTACGCGGTCATGGAGGAGTGCCCCGACGGCGACTACGGCCGCATCCTCGCCGAGGAGGGGCCGCTGTCGCCGACCGAGGCCGTCACCGTGGGCGCGGAGGTGGCCGAGGCGCTGGCCGCGGTGCACTCGCGCGGACTGCTGCACCACGCGGTGGCGCCGGAGAACATCCTGCGCGCGCGGTTCGGGCCCGCGCTCATCGACTTCGGCTCGGCGCTGACGCTGAACCACCCGTTCCCGCCGGTGCACTACCGCGACGGGGTCCTGGAGCACGCGCCGCCGGAGGAGCTGAGCGGCGGCACACCGGGCACCGCCTCGGACGTGTACCGGCTTGCGTCCACGGTGTGGACGCTGCTGGCCGGGCACGCCCCGTTCGCCGACGGCCGGGAGGTCTCCGCCGCCGCGTACCGGGCCCGCGTGCTCGGTTCCCCGCCGCCTCGCGTGCCGCGGGACGACACGCCCGAGTGGCTGCAGCGGGTGCTGCTGTACGCGCTGGCCACCGATCCGGGTGAGCGGCTGAGCAGCGCCACCGACCTCGCGCGGATGCTGCGCAGCGAAGGCGTGTCAGCGCCTGGCCTCGATTCGCCCGCAGAGCCGCACCGCCGCGAACTCCGGCGGCCCGGCGCCCGTCCACAGGACTGGGGCGCCGCCGGGCCCGCGGCGGCGGGAGTCTTCCGGGACGGGCAGGGCGAGACGTCGGAACCCGCGCGGAAGCTCCCCGCGGTCGAAGACGCCGCGGAAAGCGGGGACCACCAGTCCCCGCGCGGCGACCGCGCCGCCCAGGAGGGCGAGATCGACGCCCCTGCGGCGCAGGAGCGGTCCTTCGCCGACCCGGTCGCCCCGTATGTGCGCGAGGCGGCCGAGTCCGCCGGAACCGCTGCGAAAGAGCCGGAGGTCTCCGCGGGGAAGGAGGGTTTGGACGCCGTACCCGAGCCGCCCTACGCACTCCACGCCGCGGACGCGGCTCCTGCCCGCGGCACCGATGGAGATACCGGCGAGGGACTCGGCGTCTCCGCAGGGGGCGGGCCCGCGGCCTACGGCCGGGGCTTTCAGAGGGGTCCCGGCCGCGGCAGCGGTACCGCGGGCCGTCCGCGCCGCCGTGTGGGCCGCGCGGCCCTCTTCGCGCTCGCCTTGGCGGCGCTGCTCGTGGCGGTCTCCGGGCTCGCGTGGTGGGCGTCGTCCCTGCTGCCGTCGCTCATGCCCGATGCGCCGCCCCCGCAGGCAGGAGCCGAACCCTCCGCCCAGCGGCAGGCGGAGCCTTCCGCACCCGGCGGGCAGGCTCCCGCCGCCGACGCCCCCGGAGGCGCCCAGGCCGCCGAGGACGCGGCCCAGGACGCCGAGGGGGACGGCGGCGGGGCCGCTGCAGCCGGCGCCCGGTCCCCGCAGCCGAGCCCCGGAACCTCCCCGGCCGATTTCGCCCCCACCGACGTGGAACTGCGCGACGGCAACATCAGCGTGATGCTGACGTGGGCCGACAACACCCGAGGCGCGGCGACCCATTTCATCGTCGGCGGCCCGGTCGGCGCCGACGAGGACACCACCATGGCGGGACTCGCGGCGGGAGAGACGGACGTGGAGATCACCGGCCTCAACCCGGAGGTCGAGTACTGCTTCCGCGTGGTGGCGGTGCGCTCCACCGAGCTGGCCGCGACGTCGGAGGAGGTGTGCACGGACCGCGATACCCGGCAGTGATAGCGGCTGATCGAGTCCTCGTCGCGTTTGGAGGCCGTCGTAGATTTCCTGGAGGCAGCGAGCAGTTTCCTGCAGACGCTGCAGTCGCTGGTACAGAACAACCTGATCGTCATCAGTGCACTCGTCACCCCGGCCGTCGGCATCCTCATCGACCGGCTCAGACGAAGAAAGACCCGGCTGGAAGGCCAGATCGACACGGAACAGCACAGGTTCGACGCGGAGGACGTCCGGATCCGCGAACTCAAGGCGGACAACGACCGGCGGCAGGCGCTGGGGCAGCTCGCGGACAACGCGGTCGGCAAGTCTCTGGACAACGTCGCAGAGCACGGCAAGAACCTGCTGATGGACAACTACAACGGACTCGGCGCCCTGCACGAGCAACGACCGCACGTGCTGCACGCGACGATGGGAGACAAGAAGGACGCGGCAGCCAGGCGCGCGGAGCTCGGGCGCAGGGGTGTGAACACCGGAGACCCGCTACCGGGCAGCCTGCACGCCGCCACCAGCCGCGGAAGGCGCCGCTGACACCGCCCCTTCGAACAAGAGGAGACGTTTGAGCGACGTACAGACACTCGTACTGGGCGCCTGTGTGGGGGTGTTCGTTCTCCGCACGGGGATGGCGGTGTTCATGATCCTGAAAGGCGCCTACAGAAAGCCGCTGTCTTTCGACTCCGGTTTCCCCCGGGCGTCCCGACTCGCCGACCGGCAGCAGCACTTGCGGCTCGCCGAGATCGCATTGCGAGAGAAGAAGCTCCTGTTGGATCTGCTTCTTCCCCGATACCGGATGCTCGTCAGCGACCACCAAACCGGTGCGCTCGCCGGCGACCCCTCGCCGGAGGTCGATGAGAAACTCGGTGAACTCGACGCGGAGGCGGCGGCACACGTGACGCAGGCGCAATCAGGCGAAGGGGGACGGCAGCGTTGAGTCCCGAAGTCATCGCCGCGCTGATCGTGACGGCGGGGATTCTGTTTTTCACGGCCAGCAGATACCTCCCTTCGCTCCGGATGACGGTCGAGAACCTGGCAGACACCCTCAACCGCCAACTGGCGCGCAATCCCACCATGGGCCGGGCGAAAGCGGACTCGCTGAGCGGCGAAAAACACCGCAGAGACCAGCTCATCCCCATCGAATTCGAATCCGTGCAGAGCCGGCTGGCGGCAGAATACCATGCGCTGCAGACAGACATCATAAAACCGGCCGAAGTGCAGCACCGGCAATTCGAGC
This sequence comes from Streptomonospora litoralis, assembly GCF_004323735.1. Lineage (GTDB taxonomy): Bacteria > Actinomycetota > Actinomycetes > Streptosporangiales > Streptosporangiaceae > Streptomonospora > Streptomonospora litoralis. The sequence goes on from NZ_CP036455.1 coordinate 5,264,460, forward strand.
ACTTCGTAGCGGACTTCCAGACGGTGGGCGCCACCGAGCAGTCACTTGTCGAGATGCTGGATCCGGCCCGGCAGCCCAGGATACGCGCCAGTCCGAACCGGCGGCAGCTGCGCATGCGGCCCGACAAGAAACCCCTCACCGCCGCGCAGGCCAATACCGCCATTGCGCGGCTGACCGATTACCGGAACAATCTGGCGAGACTCGGCGCGGCGATGCTCGAATACGAGCAGATCGCGCGCTACTACGGCGATGAAAGGTCCGCCGCCCCGGTGGGCGAGCCCATCACCCGTGCGGTCGAGGCGATCACCGGGACGCGCCCGTTGAAGACCCCCGAACGACTGATCGACGATCTGTCCCCGTACTTCCCGACCGAAAGCCAGAAAGTGATCGACGCGACGGGGATGACCGAGAAGATGACTACGGTCGACGACTCGGGCAAAAAAGCGGCTGAGATCACCCGAGTCGATGCCGCACACCAGCCGGTGCCACCGAAGAAGGACGACAAGAAGCGCGAAGCAAAGGCGGCGAAACCGGGTAAACGGGTCCGGCTCCGCAACCGGGACCGGAACTCCCCGAGCAAGCGCAGCCGATGACCGTTCGGCGCGCCGCGCCGGAGACCACACAGCAGTACGACGACTCGGAGGACATCATCGAAGCCTTTGCGGTCAACCTCTGCTTCGCCCTTGCGGCCGCGACAGCGTGCTTTTCGTTTCTGCGCCTGCGCCGGCAGCGGTGGGAGACGCCCGACCGCCACATCCTGAACCGCGGCGACGCTCAGAAGGTGTCCCTTCAGCTGCAGGCGACACTCGACGAACGCGCGATCGTGGACCGCAAAGAGCAGGTGCTCAAGAGCGGGATGGAGGAGGCACTACGGCGGGCCCGCGGCGAGGGCGCCGCCGATCCGCCGGATCCGCCCTGGACTCCGGAGGAGCTAGGTGAACTCGACGCGGAGTTCGACGCGATCACCGAGCGGCTGCGGGAGCGGGAACGCGCGATCGACCACGCCACATGGCGGACCCGGCAGCGCAAGGAGGCGATGCTGCGCGTCGCGGTCCGCGCCGAGTGGGTGTTCCTCGTCCTCTCTCTCATCTGCACGGTGATCGCCGGCTACTACGCCTACACGATGCCGTAGGGGCCCGCGGTCGCCTCTCGACGGGATGCGTCACACGAGCAGCGCCGCGGCGACCGCCGCGAGCAGCACCAGCACGACGCAACCGAGCATGAAGGCCGCATCCAGCCAGACGGCCAGGCTCCGCAGCCGGGCTGCGCGATCGAGTCCGGCGGCCGTCTCGCTCTCGACCTCCTCGCCGCCGATGGCGAGTTCGGCGTCGACTCGGGCGAGATCGCGGTCGAGCCGAGCCACGACGGCGCCCTTGTCCTCGGTCCCGCCGAGGATACGCGCCTCGGCGTCCTCCAGCAGTCCGCGCTTGGTGCGGTATGCGCCGTAGCGCAGCTCCTGCATCCGTCTGGTCTGCTCCAACGGGAGGAGTATGGAGGGGTAGTCGTGCCGATGCGACCGGAAGCGCTCGAACGATTCCCGGAACACGATTCCGCAGATGACGACGGCGATGCCGAGGAACGCCGCACCGACCGCTATCTGAACCGCCTCGTCCATGGTCACAACCGCCTCGCGCTCTGGGTTCCCGGAGAGCGCGGCTTCTCCGCGCCCCTGGACCGGCGGGCCGTCGCCGGATCCAGCCTCCGTGGCAGTCCCGGGTTCATGTGCACCGCCTGGCGGAACCTCCGATCCGAGGTCTGCTCCGCCCGCGGGAGCAACTCTCCGCCTTCGGCGTTCGCCTTGACTCTCCGGTAAAGGCCCTTCTCGTCGATACCCCGGTCGTCGAGCGCGGCGTTCATCCTGTCGGCGTCCTCGCGGGTGAACCCGATCGGGTCCGTCTCTCCGCTGGGCACGCCGCTTTCGCGACACGCCCGCCGAGCGTCCTCCATCGACGTCAGTGCCGTATAGAGCTGGTGCGCATTGCGCCGCTTGCGGGGCGATGCGGACCTTCGGTCGAGGAACACCAGCGCGCCGTCCCGGTACGCGACCCACCCCGCCCTTCCAAGCCGATCGAGCAGCGCCGCCCGCCGGTTGTCGAAGGCGTCGAACGACTGGCGCGAACGCTTCGCCGACGCGTCCGCGGACTCCTTCATCTCCAGCACCGATACGGCGCTGCGCCGGAGCGTGCCGTTCATTCTCGCCCGGCGCGCGTCCTCTCTCGCTCGGGGGAGGTTCGCCTCCGCTTCGAGCACCAGATTGTTGGAGTCGAAGCGCCTCAGCCTCGCCTCGCTGCGGGCACGGCTGATCGCCGCCCTCCCACCGCGGATGACGCGCCTGACGGCCAATGCGGCCATCACTCCGGCGAAGAGGCAGACGCCGGCGAGCAGCAGTCCCCCGTACACTCCCATAGCGGTCTCTTCCCGCGTTTCGCGTCCGTCTAGTGGGAACCGGGACTCGCGACGCCCGACGAGTCGAGCACCGTCCGGACATAGTGCGCGGTCTCGTCGAACGCGGCAGCGCGCTCCTCAGCGGTCATGCCGTCGGCGTCCGGTGCGGAGCGCGTCCCCGGCCCGGCGGCATCCGACAGCAGATTCCGCCATGCCAGGAACGCGCCTTCGCATCCACCCAGCTCTCCCCATCGCTCCAGCTGGGCCGTGGAGCGCGCCTCCAGAACCGTCCACCCCTCCTGCCAACCCCGGTAGGCGCGGTGCGCGACGAGATGTCTGCTCAGCGCCCACCGGAGTGCGGCCAGGATCACGGCCCCGAGCGCGATCCCCCAGACGAACGCCATGGTCAGCCCCTCTTCCCTCGCCGGGATGCGATGTCCGCGGCCCCGGGCGCAGGCCCTCGGTCCCGCCGTCCGCGGCCGCCCGGAACGGCCGTACCCACCCTGCTGTTCCGGGCGTTCGGTTCCCGGGCGAACGGGTCCGGCACCCGGGCCACGATCCGCGCCGCGCCCCCGGGTGCGCGGCCGAGCGGGCCCACCGTGCGCCCGAGGCCGCGCCATGCGGCACCGATGCCCCGGGGCGGACCGAGCAGCGTGTCGGCCGCCTGCTCCGCGTCCGCGAGCGACTCACCGAACCCCTGGACGTGTTTCGCGCGGGTCGCGGCGTCCTGCGCCGCGTTCTCGGCGTTCTCCCGGGCGCTTTGCACCTGCTTGGTCCAGGGACGGTCGGCTGCCCGGAACGTCTCGCCGAGCAGTGTCAAGAACCGGTATTCGATCACATCGGGGGTGCTCTGCGCCTTCAACCGGTAATCGACCGCCCGTCCGTGCAGTTCGTCGTTCTCCGGACGCCCGGACCAGCGGGCCCAGATCGCCCCGGCGGCCATCGCGAGCGCGGACGCGGAGAGAAGGAAGCCGAGCAGCTCTATACCCGTCACCGCGCCTCCGCCTGCGCATCCCCGCCGGAACCCACGTATTTCTACAATCCGACGGAGACGGGCGCGGCGACGCCGGGTTTCGAGCGGCTTAAATACGCGCGAACCCCGCCCGATCCGGGCTGTGGCACGCCCGGCGCCGGAAGAGCCGGCGCTGACTACCGCGGCGTCACCACTCGTCCTCGAACCAGCCCTGGGGCGCGGGCTCCACCGGCAGCGGCCGGGGCGCCTGGTGGCGCCGGGAGGTGCATTCGCGGAACGGTCCGGTGTCGCCGAGCAGGATGTTCAGCTGGAAGTCCAGGTGGTCGCGGTACCACACGGCCATGCCCGTGCCCGGCTCCCAGCGCAGCACCTCCCAGGCGTGCCAGAGGGCCTGGAAACGCGAAACCGCCTCGGGGTGGCGCCACCACTCCTTGCACCAGCGGAACTGACCGCCCTCCGGACGGATGTAGACCGGGACGAACCGGTAACGGACGAACTCCTCGACGTTCTTGAAAACGGGCTGCGGCGTCGCCTCGTCGGCGCCCTCCTCGTCCGGGTCCTCCTCCAGCGCGGCCACCGCCTCGGCGACACCGGGCGACTCCGCCGCCGGCGCCCGCCCGTCCCCGCCGCCGTCCCGCGCGCCCCCGCGCTCCTCGGCCGCGGAGCCGCCGGACCCCGGTCCGCTCCCCTCCTCGTCGGCGCTTGCGGCGCGCTCGATCCCGTCTGCCGTCATCGCGTTCGGGCCCTTCCTCGTTCGTGGTCGTGTCGTGCCTGCCGGATACGGGTGCGCGCGTCAGCGCCGCTGCGCTGTCCGCTGCTCCCGCCGCCGGGTTTCGCGGCTCCGCGTCGTCTGCACACTGACGATGCGGCTCCGTCCGCGCCGCGTCAGACTCCCCCGCGCGGCCGGCCAGGAGTTCGCAGCGTTCGGCAGCCGGGAATCCGCGGGGAGCGGCGGCCGCGCATGCCCGGCGGGACGCGCCGTGTAGGTGCCGCGGTCGGGCGCCCCGGCCCGGTCCGGACGCGGGCCGCGGACGGGCGCGGGCGTGCGCCGGGGGTCGTCGAAGAGTCCGCCCGGGTCACCGCGCCCGCGGGGGCCGCTGCGCCCGGCGGACTCGCCGTCGCGGCGCTGCGCCGCGAACATCTCCTCCGCCTCGGGTCTCGCGGCGTGCTCCTGGCGTGGACGCAGCGTGCCCGCCGACGACTCGAACCCGGCGCGGGCGTACCCCCTGCCCAACTGCGCGGCGTCGGCGGGCAGCCGGCCCTCCTCGGGGACACGGGACGCCTGGGCTTCTTCATGCCGCGGCGCCCGGTCGGCACCCCCATCGGGGGTGTCGGGGCCGGGGTAGGCGGCCTGCAGCCGCCGGAAGCCGGCGGACCGGTCGCGCGGATCGCTGTTCACCGGATGGCCGCGCAGGTCGTCGAGTGCGTCGAGTGCGGCGTCGCCGGCACCGGTCTGGGCCCCCCGGCGCTCCTCCGTCTCGCGGCGCCGACTGTAGGCCGCGGCGAAGCCGGGCACGCCCTGCTTCGCGTTGTCGACCGCGGTGAGCAGATGCTCCACCGGAAGGGCGCCGTCCTTCACCGCTGCCTGGATCGACTCCAGCGCGTCGTGCAGCCTGCCGAGGTCCGCCCGCTTGTCGATGAACCACGGCAGGGCCTTGGTCCAGTACTCCTCCATGGACGGCACGGCGCGCTGGTCCGCTGTCCCGCTCGCGCGCGCCACGGCGCCGGGCTTGTCGAGATCGGCGGATTCGGTGTCGCCGGTCCAGCTCGGATCGCCCGCCATGCCGCGCTCTAGCGCGGCCATCAGCTGCGGGTGCTTCTCCGCGAGCATCCCCGCCAACCGCTTCTGCGCGTCGCGGGCCTCACCCTGGCCGGACATTGCGGCGCTGAGCCAGGCGACGGCGAGGTCCCGCGGCAGCATGCGGCGGAGGTCCCCGCCGTCGAGGGCGCGGCGCCAATGCTGCTCGGGCGGCAGTTCGCCGCCGGGGCTCTTCTCCTGCAGACCGGCACGCGCCGTCTGCTGCAGCCGCTGTGCGCGCGGCTCTTCGTGCAGCACCTGCTGCAGCGTCGCGAAGTCGGCCCGGGCCTGCACCCGGCGGATGCGGTCGAGGGCGACTCCCGGCAGTTCCCGAGCCGCACGGCCGGCGTCGGCCTGCCGCACCAGCTCCACCCCGGCGAAGACCACCTCCGAGGGGCGTCCCAGGTGCTCGTCGGCGCACAGGGGCGCCTGCCCGCGCTCACTCGCGGGCCTGCGCCCGAGATGGAAGTAGAGCGCAGCGGTGCGCAGTTGACCGGCGCTGCTCATGCCCTGTCGGCCGATCGGGGCCCGCATGGCGGCGTGCAGCAGCGCCTCGACGATGTCCCGGCCGGCGTCTCCCGAGACGCCGCTCCCACCGTCGCGGCCGCCGGCTCCGGGCACGCGCGCCCGGGTGCGCCGCCTGATGCGGGCGGCGTCGTCGTCCAGGAGGGGGGTGGCCGCGTCCTGCTGACGTATTTCCATTCGCTCCTCCGATATCGCCTGTATACGGGGCCGGCGGGGCCCCCGGGCGAACCTTTGCGGTCCCGTCGGCCGACCGCTGCGGGGCGCTGCTCACCGCCCCCGGTTTCGGCGCCCGCGTCGGAACCGGGGACGCCGGGGATCGGCGGAGGCGACCGATGGTGCGCCGCCGAAGCGGCGCCGCCTCGCGTCTTCTCCGGTCGACTTCTCGTGCAGGTGCAGCTCGACCTGGTCGGCGAGGACGGGGGTGGCGGTGCGCGCCACCTCGGCCCGGGTCGGCGGCCTGCCGCCGCCACCCGTCGAAATCTCGGGCGGGGTCAGGCCCGCGAGGCTGAAGCGCACCCGGTCGGCGGCCTCGTCCGCGGAAAGGGCGAGCACCGCCCGCCTCAGGCGCCATCTGGCGAACGGGCGGTAGCGGGGCGTCCCCCAGAGCCGCTGCAGGCGCGCGTAGGCGTCGTAGCGCCGCCGCAGGTGGCGCTCACGGTACGCGGCCATCCGGCGACGGGCCTCTTCCGCCACCGCCGGCATGTCGGTATTCCACAGGTGGTCCGCGATGTCCAGATACGTCGCGGTTCCTTCGGGGTCGTGCGCGCTCTCGTGTTTGTCGGCTCCTGGGGCCCCCAGCGGCTCGAAGGACTCGAACCGCCGGCGCTCCTGCGACCGGTGCGCCCAGAAGAGCTCCCGCTCGGCCGTGCTGCGGTAACTCCTCTCCCAGCGGCGCAGCGCATGCGCCGCCTCGCCGCGCCCGCCCTTGTTCAGGTGCTCGACCGCGTCCCAGAGCCGCCGATCGGCGGCGTAGTCGACCATCCCGCGCAGGTCGGGGGTCTCGGCCCGGTCCTCGGCGGGATCGATCGGAGGTGGCTCGTAGGGCGGGTCCGGACGCGGGCCGCGACCCTCGCGCGACCGCGCGGCCACCCGCAACACGTTCATGCGCCAGCGCTCCAGGAGCGCTCCGCTGAACCACCCCCGCGGCATCCCGAACGGGTTCTCCCCATCGCCGTAGAACCGCTCACGGTGATCCATCGTTCCTCCCTCGAATACGGAGATCCCACGCCGGCGCTGCGAAGTGGCCGCGAGCCGACGAAAGCGGAGGCGTTCGTCCGTGCACGGCTACCGGCCCCTCCCCCGCATCCGGGGCCGCGGCAATCGGGGACGCCGGTCGGGGCGAGCGGTAGGCGTGTGCCCGCGCTCCCGCCGCCGCCTGCTCGGCAGGGGCGCAGACACAGACACAGACACAGGCACCTTCGACGCATCGGGAGCCGGGCCGCGTCCGGTGTCCGCGGCATGGGCCGCGGGCCTTTCCGGCGCCCGACGGCGACCGCCGGCCGCGGGTGCCGCGAAATCCGCGTGCGCCGCGTCCACCGCCGCGCGGAACCGCCGCACGGCCGCGGTGTGCTGCCCATACGCCGTGTCCAACGACTGTGTGACGAACCTGCGCGCCTCTTTGCCGGCCCTGCGCCGATGGGGCATGAAGTCGTCGCGGAGCTCTTCGAGCCTGGCCAGACGGCTCGCGTGGTCCTGGGCGCCGCTCCCCCGGGACACCCCGTCGCCCACGTAGGCGGCGTGCGCCCGCTCGATCGTGTCGACGGCTGCCCGCCGTCGCTGTTCGACGCCGTGCAACTCGGTCCGCGCGGCCGCCTGCGCGGCGCGCACCAGCCGATCGCCTTCGTTGCGGGCCTTGCGCCGCAGCTTGCCGGCCTTGCGCTCCGCGGACCGGAAGTCGCTCCTTCGGCGTCGTTCCGCGGCTGCGACGGCCTCCGGATCGCCTTTTCCGCGGGCGGCACGCAGGTACCCGGCGGAGCTGGTCTCCACTGCGCGTTCGAGAGCCCGGCGGCGGCTCTGCGCCCGCGCCAGCAGCTCCGCGCGCCTACCCTCCGCGGCGGAGACACCCGCGCGTGCGGCCGTGCGCTCGGCCCGCGCGCTCTGCTCGACGCGGGCAAGGGCACGGTCGCGTACGCCGCCGGCCCACTGGGGCCCCTCGTCCTTCAGTACGGCCACGTGGCGCCGCACTGCGCCGCCGAGGGTCCGGCCGCGCAGGAATCCCGCGACGGAGGGGGCCCGGCGGGCCGCGCCCAGCAGGACGCCCGCCGTGGTCCGCGCCATGTCCACCAGTGTCCGGCGGACGATGTCCAAAAGCGACAGCACCCAGCCGACCATCCGCGCGATCGAGCGCAGCGCCTCGACGACGGCCTCGGCGTACTCGCCGGAGCGCGCGGACACCGGGGGCGAACCCGCGTCCAGCGATCCCCGCGGCACGCCGCCGCCGGTGCGCCGCGTACCGCCCTCGGCGCCGAGCGTGCCCCCCGGCGGGGAGCCGGACCGCTGCGGGGCGTCGCCCACAGCTTCGTCCTGCCGGTTCGAGCCGCCGCGGCCCGTCGGCTCGGCACCGCGCCCGCCGGCCCCTTGGGCCTCCCGTTCCGATCCGCCGCCCGCCCGGCGCGCGGGACCGCCGCCCCGGCGTGCGGCCACGGGCGGAGGCGGGCCCGGTCTGCGGGTTTCGGCCACGGTCGGCTCCTATCCGCGGGGCGGCGGCTGCGCCGAGCCGCCGACGGCCGTCGCCCCGTCAATGCCGGAGAAGCCGCGCCCATCGGCCTCGTCGCGCCCGCTGCGGAGCCGCTCGCCGATCCGGGCTTCGGTGGTGATGCTCTGCTCGGCCTTCTTGATCGCGGCCGAGACGATCCCGGCCCGACCGGTCGCGTACCAGGGCCGCATGCGCAGGAGGGCGGGCTGCGCCGCAGTCGCGAACAGCAGGCACTCGCCCTTCTCGATCCGCCGGATGTCGGAACCCTGCATGATCTCCTGGCGGCGCAGCTGCACCGAGTGGTTGCCCTTGCCTTCGCCGTAGCTGAAGGAGGTGGTGGAGATGTCGTGCTGGCCGATGAGCTTGGACAGCGCCTCGACGATCTTGTGGTCGTCGAGTCCGGCGCCGAACACCTTCACCGTCGCCGCCGACCACATCGCCTCCATCCCGTTCTCCGTCCACACCCGCACGCCCTGCCGGTAGCTCTGCAGGATCGTGACCGGCACGATCCCGCGCGAGCCCAGGTGGGAGTAGAGGTCGGGCAGGTCGGCGATCTTGCAGATGTTGGCGGCCTCGTCCAGCACGGCGACGAGCGGCGGGTCGAGCCGGCCGCCCTGGCCCTCCGACGCCTCCTCGCCCGCGATGAACACTGCGTCGGTCAGGGCGGCGATCAGCGGTGCGGCCGCCGCGCGCGACTTGCTCAGCAGGTACAGCGTCTCCTTGGACTTCACGAACTCCCGCGGCTCGAAGGCGGGCACCGAGGCGTTCGCGGGAGTCACCCATGCCATGATCTGCGGATCGTCCAGGCAGCGCGCGGCCGTACGGGCGGTGGTGTAGATGCCGTCGCGGGTCTCGGCCACGATGTTCTGGGTTTCGCGCAGCGCCTCGGCATAGGCCACGAACCCGTGCTCGAAGAGCAGGTCGACGGGCTGGGGCAGTTTGGTGTCGTGCAGCCACTCGCCGACCTTGGCCAGCGACTCGCCGCCCAGCGCCGCGGCCAGCATCAGCTGGGAGAGCAGGGCGCGCGCCGCGGGCCCCCACATGTCCTTCTTGGAGTCGTCGTCGATGGTGAGGACGAAATGCCCGGACAGCCGGTAGGCGTCCTCGACGCTGCGTACCCCGGCCAGCGGGTCCCACCAGAAGTCCCGCTGCTGGTGGGTGACGTGCTGGGGGTCGAACAACCACACCCGCTCACCGGTGGACTGCTCGCGCAGGCTCGCCGTGGCCGCCCAGACGTCGCCTTTGTTGCTGGTCGCCAGCGCCGGGCCGGGCGCGTCCAGCACGTAGGGGATCGCCATCGCCGTCGTTTTGCCGGCCCGGGGCGCCATGTAGGCCAGCACGGTGTCCTCCCAGGAGGCGAACAGCCGCGGCCCCTTGCCGCGTCCTTGGCCTTTCACGTCGCCGATGACCAGACCGACGTCGGCCTCCGGCAGCCGGGCGGCCCGGCGGTTGCGCCGACCCTGCTTGCGCAGACTGTGCTTGCGCAGTCGCAGCGCCTTCTCGGCGGCCTCGGGGCGGGCGAGTTCGGCGATGGTCGCGTTGCCCTTGTTCAGCGCCGCGACCGCGTCGGGCTGGCCGTAGACCAGGCGGTGCGCCACCTTCAGCAGCAGCCACACCGCGGCCAGAGCCAGTGCGGACATCGGGGCGAACAGCAGCACCACCAGCGGGGTGGAGACGCCCGGCCATGTGGTCTCCGTTTCCCACAGCACCAGGGCGAGCGTCCAGGAGGCGCCGAACTCCCCGACGCGGCCCCCGGCCAGCTCCGCGGCGGCCCAAGCCGCCACCCAGAACAGGTAGGCCAGCCCCACGGCGCCCCACAGCGCGAGCAGCACGAGCAGCGGTGGCGCACCGGCCGCGGCCGCACCGCCGCGGACCTGGTACTTGGGGCGTCTGCGCGCCATGGCGCCTCACTCCTTGCGGATCGCCTGGTCGGTGTCGTAGAGGGCGAGTTCGTCGCGCGTGAGCGACATCTGCACCGGGATGCCGAGCCGCTCGGCGCCGGTCTTGATCAGGTACTTGCCGCGACCGGGGTGGCGCGCGCCGGGCTGCCAGGAGTCCGGGGAGGACCACGACGACACCAGCCCCTGCTCGGGTCCCGTCAGCGGCGTGATCCGGTTGACCCAGGCGAGTTCGCGCGGGGGCAGGCCCGCCAGGACGGTGATGGCCGAGCGGTCCACGAACCCGCGGGCCTTGGCGCGGTCCTCTTCGTTGGCCAGCGCCTCCAGGTCGCTCAGCGAGTGCGTCACCATCACCGAGGCCATGCCCTTGGACCGGTTGAGCCGGGTGAGGGAGTCCGCGAACTCCACCAGGCCCGGTGCGCCCCGCAGGGCGCGCCACAGCTCGTCCATCACGCCGATGTAGGAGCGGCGGCGGATCGCGCCGTGCTCGGCCAGCACCGAGGCGGCGTCGACCATGCCGAACCCGTAGCTCCACGTGCACAGCATCGCCGCGGTCAGCAGCTTGTCCCCTGCGGCGCCGACACGGGAGATGTCGACGCTCACCCCGGGCGACTCCATGTCCAACGGGTTGGTGGTCTCGCCGTCGAAGACCCCGGCGAGCGAACCCGTGCACAGCAGCCGCAGCGTGAAGACGAGGTCGTCCACGCGGTTGTCGTACCGCTCGCCGCCGTCGGCGCGGGCGAAGGCCCGCAACGAGTCCGGCCCCTCCTCGACGACCTTGAGCACGTCGACCACCGTCGGCTCGCGGGAGCCGGCCAGGCGCTCGTCCAGCAGGTCCACGGCCGCGCCCAGCACGACCTCCTCGGCGTTGGTGATGCGGTCCTCGCGGATGAGCGTGCACAGCGCCATCAGCAGCGAGATGCGGCGGGACCGCACCTCCCAGCGCAGCTTCTCCCGCTCCACCGGGCTGAGGCGGCCGGTGATCCCGCCCAGCGGCCCGGCGTCGAGCGGGTTGATGCGATCGAGCCCGCGGCCGATCCGCACCACCTGGCCGCCCAGATGGCTGATCAGCTCGGTGTAGTCGGGTTTGGTGTCGCCCAGGACGATCGCCTGGGAGCCGAAGGCCACGGCCCCGGTCACCAGCCGCTTGACGAAGGTGGACTTGCCGGTGCCCGGCTGGCCGAGTACGAAGCAGCCGGGGTTGGTGACCAGCCCGGCGCGCAGCCAGGCCATGGGGTCCAGGCAGACCACCTCGCCGGAGAGGAGGTCGCGGCCGATCGGTGTGCCGACGGAGGGCGGCTTGCTGCTGGTGACGAAGGGGAACAGGCCGCACGCCTGCGCGGTGGTGGCCTGGTACTCCACGACGTGGGGGATGTTGACCGCGACCCCGCCGCCGCGGTGCCGCCACCCGCGCACGGGGGCGATGGTTTCGGGCTCGCGGCCACTCCGGTGGTCAGCCCCGTCGTCGGGCCGCCCGTTCTCCGCTTGCTCCCGACTCCGCCGCCTGCCCTGCGCGCGCTTCTGCTTCTCGCGGCGCCGCTGCTCGCGCGGGTCCTGCCGCTCGGCGATGGTCATGTCAGCTCGCTTCCTGGTCGTGCTATCCCATGCCGCGCTGGACGAGGTAGGGCGGGCACACGCCCAGCGGCAGGGTCGCCGCGAAGGCCACGTCCTGGCTGCCCCAGGCCCGGCGCAGCCGGATCCGCGACGTCTCCGCCGCCGATTCGGTGTGCGAGACCGCCTGCCGCAGCCGCTCGGGGTCCTCCACGGTGACCGAGGCGTAGAGGCTCATCTGGACCAGTCCCGCGCCGCGCGTCTCCTCCTGGGCGGCCTGCTTCGCGTAGGCGAGGTCCTGGTGGTCCCGGGCGCTGACACGGCGGCGGACCCGCCAGGACAGCTCGCTGCGGTATTGCGCAGCGGAGTTCTGCGCCTCCAGGGCGCGCGCCGCCGCTGCGGCCGGCCACGGGCGGAACAGCAGCGTCGTCCGCTTGGTCCACCGGGTCGGCGCCAGCAGCTCGGCGAGGACCGTGCTGGTGACGTGGGTGCGCGGCGCCTCCTGCCAGATCCAGGCGACGCTGGTGCCGCTGTCGTGCAGATAGTGGTCGTGGAATGTCTCGGCGTCGACCGGTACAGCGTCGGTCCAGTCGCCGGTCTCGATCGACTCGGGATCGGTGCGCAGCCGGGTGTTGACGTCGCTCAGCGAGGCCGGGTCGTAGGCGCTGCGCACCATCCCGACGAGCTGCTGCGGACTCGCCCGGCCCAGCACGCTGACGCCCGTGCCGGCGAGGCTGCCCTCGATCTGGGTGAGGTAGTTGCTGATCTCCGCCGCCGCCTGCATGCGGTCCTTGGGGTTGGCGGGGAACCTGCGGGGGTCGAAGGTCACGGAGACCCGCGTCTCGACCTGGGCACTGACGCTGGGCGCCTGTTTCACCAGGTCCTGCACGATCTTCTGGGCGGCCTGCGGGGAGTTCGGGTCGATCTGGGAGGACACGCCGTGGCGCAGCGCGGACCCGGGGTCGGGGCGCGACTCCACTGTCACGGTCACCCACTGCACCCACGGCATGTAGCCGAAGGAGGCCAGCCACTGGTGCCAGTTGGCGACCCAGCCGTCGACGTCGGAGGGCTCGGCCAGCCACACCGAGTTGGACGAGACGAGGATGGTCGCGGTCATGTGGCCCAACCTGCGGTTCCACGCGATCCCGAACCGGCCGCCCCGGCCGTCCTCGCAGGAGAGCAGGGTGACCGGGGCCAGGACTCCGGGCAGCTGGAAGGCCCGCGGATGCTCGATCAGCACTCCGGCGCGGAAGCGGGTGTGCCCCAGCACCGACGCCCACCACCAGCGCAGCCGGGTCAGCAGGAAGCTCAGCAGCGAACCGCCCTGCACCGGGACCGCGGCGAGCAGGAACGCCAGCGCCATGACCGGCAGGAGCACCGCAGCGACCGAGGGCGCGTACAGGCCGGAGAGCATCAGCACGATCAGGCCGAGCAGCAGGGCGACGGTCCCGTTGAAGCTCAGACCGAACAGCCCGATGCTGCGGCGGCGGCGCCATCCTCCGTAAGTGCGGGGCATTTCCTCTAGACTCCTCGGGCTCCGTCGGCCCCCGATGCGCCGGGAGCGGCCGGTTGGCTTGCTTCGGCTTGGGCGCCGGTACCGCCGTCCGCCCCGGCGGGAGTGTCGACGGCGGGCTCCGCCATGCCCGCTGCGGCGCTGTCACCGCCGGGCTCCGCGGCGCCGGGCGCCCCGGCGTCGCCGCCGCCCGCGTCGGTGACGCCTGAGGGGGCGGTGGACACGGTCGTCTCGGTGTCGGCTCCGGTCGTGAGCTCCGACGCGGCCGTCGTCTCCAGGCCGCCGGCCGCGTCGGTGCCGGCGCCGGCACCCGCGCCCGCGGCCTGCACGGCCCCGCCTGCGCCCGCGGAGCCGGCCGCGACTCCCAGGGGACCGGCCTGGAACGCGCCGTCTGCGGGGGCGGAGTCGGACTGCGGGGTGTCGGGGGAAGGGAGGTTGTTCGACAGCGCGCCGCTGCGTTGCACCGCGGCTTGGGCCTGGGAGTTCCCGGAGTTCTCCGCCTGCTGCCCGCCGCCGGTGTTCTGCGCGTTGCCGCCCTGGGCACCGCCGCCCGCATCACCACCGCCTCCGCCACCGCCGCCGTCTCCATGACCGCCGAGGGCCGCCGAGCCGGCGCCCATCGCGCCCGCCATCATCAGCACGCCGGTGTGGCTCATCAGCTTCATCAGCACCGGGAGCGCCCCCGTGGCGAGGAGCATGATCGCCGCGCCGACGAAGTAGCGGAAGAGGTCGTCCCCGCTGCCGCTCAGGATCACCAGTCCGGCCAGGTACATCAGCAGGATCAGCGGTTTGTAGAGCAGGCAGGCCACCAGCCAGCCGATGACCTTGGGGAATATCCGAAGGCCGGGAACCATCGTGCTCGCGGCGGCGAGCGGCAGGATGCAGGCGATGAGGTAGATGACGGCCTGCAGCAGCACCAGGATGACGAGCTGGGCGATCAGCCCGAGGACGACCGCGAGGCCGACGATGTAGGTCACGGACTCCCCGGCCGCCTGCGTGGCGAACCCCGATTCGCTGCCCGCCAGGCCGACCTGCATGATGCTCGCGTAGACGCTTCCGGCCGAGTCGATGAAGCTCTCGCGGCCCCCGCCCTGGTCCACGATCATTGCGGCCAGGGCGCGGCTGAAGCCCATCAGGAGGTGGATGAAGAAGATTCCGGCGAAGGTGGTGATGATCACCGTCAGCAGGCCGCGGACGAGATCCAGCATCGGATCGAGCCGGCGCTGCCACAGCAGGCGGATCGTCGACATGAGAATGCCGAGGGTCGCCAGGAAGAGCACGAACGGGTTGAACAGGTTCTGCAGGTTGAGCATCCCCTGGTCGATCACCGGATAGAGCGGGATATGGCCGCTCAGGTCGACCTCGGTTTCGCCGGGAACCGTATAGGTGTCGCTGAGCAGCACCTCCTCGAAGAGGGTTTTGATGATCCCTTCGATGCTCTCGTTGATCCAGTCCTGCGTGGGGCCCGCGCTCATCCGCCCTCCTTTCCGACGTGTGCTGCCCGATGCGGTAGGACCGGGCCGCTAGGGCGACCACTCCTCGTCAAGGTCGCAGTAGAGATCCGGTTTCGGCCTGTCGTATTCGACGTACTCGGGGTAGTACTCGCAGTGCCAGGCCCTGCGGGCCCAGATGGGATCGTCGTCGTGCTCGGCCGGGATGCCGTTGGTGTCAGCCGGCAGCAAGTCTGGACAGTCGTTCGGCTTGGGAGGGGTGAACCCTTCCCCCGTGTGGGTCCACTCGAGGGGACAGAAGTAGTCCCGCCAGACCCACGGCTCACCTTCCACCCACTGGCAGTTCTCCTCTTCGGCCGCGCAGAACCGGTAGCAGTCGGCTTCCTCGCCCTGCGTGCACCTCGGATCCTCGGGACCGGTCACCGGTAGAACGTCGAAGTAGCGGGACCAGCGATCATCCTCATCCGGACAGACGTACTGCTCGCCGCCGTCGTCGGAAAGCCGGTGTTCCTGGGGAATCTCCAAACACCCGTCCCCGAGTGCGTTGAACTCCTCTTCTTCCTGCTGCTCCTCGGCATCCTCGATGATCTCGGCGACGCTCTGCTCCGTCTCGTGCACCGATCCCTGCAGCAGGGTGGAGATCAGCCCGCCCGAAGCCACCAGCAGCACGATCCCGAGCAGCACCCACGGCAGCTCGGCCATGCCGCGCGCCGCGAGCCACGGGTCCCCGGTGAAGTTGGAGTGGATCATCCGGCCGCCGATGATGATCAGCGCCAGGACGCCGACGAGTACGCCCAGCGCCGAGGCGTAACCGAGCAGCTGATTGCCCCGCTCCTCGAACTCCTCGGCCGCGAGCGCCATCGCCGCGGGCGGCAGCCGGTACGCGGCCTCCGAGGCGAGCGCTAGTGCGCCGAGGGTGCCGGTCGGCATACCCGCCCCCTTCGTGGGAATCGTCGCGGCATCGCTCTCAGCCCACGCCCGCCAGGCCGGTGGCGACGGAGATCGCGACGAGCATCAGCGAGACGCCCATGATCGTCCACACCAGGCCGCCGACCCCTTCGGCCGCGACCTCGGAGCGGCCTATGCGGCCCGCGGCCATCTTCCCGGCGGAGTAGAGGACGCCGATGATCCCGACGACGACGATCACGCCCTGGGCGTACTGGATGAAGCGGCCGATGGGGTCCTCGTCGGGGTTCTGGGAGAATCCGAACCCGAAGTCCGGCATCCGCGGTGTGGTGTCCCAGTCGACGTCGACCGCGAAGGCCGACAGCGCCGGCGTGAGCAGGGCGTCGGCGGACACCGACACCGCTTCGCAGGCGAGCCAGAGGGTCATGGGGTTGCTGGTCCTCCTCACGTGCGCGGTCGGGATCGGGCAGGGCGACGGGCGGGAGCGGTCTCGGTGGGCGTCCGCAAGCGGCGACGCGTCAGGAGCCCCCCACGACGCCCGCGACCGCCCGGATGACGGGGATGGCGACGAGCATCAGCGAGATGCCCATGACGGTCCACACCAGCCCGCCGACGCCGTCGGCGGCGAGGTCGGACCGGCCGAACTTGCCGATCGCCATCTTCCCGGCGGCGAACAGGATGCCGATGATCCCGATCACGATGATCACGCCCTGGCCCCAACCGATGAGCTGCTGGATGGGGTCGTGCTGTTCCCCGCTTCCGTCGGTTCCGAAGTTCGGCAGTGCGGGGCCGTTCTCCCAGTCGAAGGCGCCGGCCTCGAAGACCGGCAGCTGGCCGGCGAGGCCGGCCGCCAGTTGCAGGATGCCGTCCATGGCCCCTAGCTCTCCTCTGCGTTTCGTACGAGCACGTCACCGGCCGCCGCCCGGTAGCACGCCTGGGTGATCTCCGTGAGCGCCTGCTGCGCCTTCTTGTGCATGCGGACCCGGTCCACCTCGGATACGTCGACGAAGCGCAGGCCCGCCACGAAGGGCACGCGGACGAGTCGGCCGACCCGCTCCTCTACCAGGCGCAGCCGTGTGGACGCCTCGGCCGGTTCGGGCCCTGAACCGTCCGCGACCACGGCGAGCACCGCGATGCCGACGCCGCGGGCGGCGACGTTGTTGACCACGTCTGCTGCGCGGGCCGCGGCGGCCGCGTTGTCGCGGGTGACGAGGACGAGGGGGCGCCCGAAGGTGGCGATCTCGCTGCGGTCGACCGAGTAGGCGCCCAGTTCCCACGGAGTTTTGAGCAGGATGCGCAGTGTCGTGGTGCCTGCTCCTCCGTGGCAGCCCAGCAGCACCATCTCCTTGGCCCACTCCGGCAGCGCCGCCGCGTGGTCCAGCTCGGCGGCACCGCGGTCAGCCCGCTTGCGTGCCATCACATCCACCACTCAGCTCGGGGCGGTCCCGCGGACCGCCGCGTCCTGCTTGCCGCGCGCGACCGCCGCCCGCGGCGCCGACCCGCCCTGGATCTGGGAGGCCGGCCGCTGTATCCGCACGTCCTCGCGTCGAGAATGCGCCGGTCTCACCACGAGCGGGCCTGATTCCCTCCCGACCGACAAACGGCACACGATGTTGCGTTTTTATCCCAACCATCCGAACACCACAAGTGACCCGTTTCACACAACAATCACCCTATGTACACATATCCGGATTCGGTGACCGCGCAACGTGAAAACACGGAACTCGGGTTCATGTCAGTCGAAACCGGACCGCCACCCCGACGCGGAGGCTCGCCCGACGCCCCACTTCAGCGGCCGACCGATCTGCGCGGCCCGCATTCGCGCACCCGGACCACATAATCGCGACGTATACGAAACCGTTGCAAAAAATGACTCTTAGTAATCGCTACCGTCACGATATGCCATTGCGCATCCGTGGCCCCACGGGATACCAATAGCTGTCCTTTGCCCAGTAAAGCGAACTTGGCGGGCGGATATCGCATGGTCCGGACAGCAGGGTGCGGCCGATCATGAACGCGTTCATCACCGGCCCGCGGGAGAAGATCGTGGCGACGGGGATCATCCTCGCGCTGGTCGTCGCCGCGGTTCTGCTCTTCCGCCAACTCTCGCCGGGCGCAGACTCCGCCGGGGCCGCCGCCCCCGGTCAACCTCCTACGGAGACCGGCGAGGAGCAGGACGGCAGCGGACAGGGCGCCCGAGCCGACGTGCTGGAACTCCTTCCGCACTCGGCCGCGGAGGTGCGGATCGCCGCGGACGCGGCCCGTGAGTTCGCGGCCGCCTACAGCGAACGCGTCGCCGGCGAGACCCCGCTGGACCGCCTGGAGCGCCTCGAACCGCTGGCCGCCGAGATCTTCGCCGACCGCCTGGAGACGCTGCTGCTGTCCACCCCGACGAGCGGCAGGCCGCAGGCACCGGTCGGCGACGTCGACGCCTCCCCCTCGGTCGCCGGCATCCGCACCATCGGCACCTCCTCGGTCATCTTCGTCGTGGACGTGACGACATCGCCCGGCGGCGGTGGCGACGGCCGGGAGGCCAGGGCCTCCTACGCGGTGACCGTGGTGCCGGAGGGCGGGGAGTGGGCCGTCGCCGCCTTCCGTGAGGCGTCCGTGGGGAACGGGCCGCGATGAGCAGTCCCCGCCACCCCGGCCTCGCCGCTCGCATGTCCGCCCGCCTGGCGGCCCGGCTGCAGCGCCTGCGGGCGGAGCGCCGTCCGCGCGGCGACCGCGGAGCCGCGACCGCGCGCGTCGCCGGGGGCGCCTCCGCTCTGCTGGTCATGGGCACGGTCGGGTTCATCGCCACATCGTGTGAGGGCGGCACCCCCTTCGGCGAGCCCGCCTCCACCGTCGACACCGTCGGGGCGTCGGGCCAAGGGATCTCGCCCAGCGTCTCCTCCGACAACGTCGCCACCATCGACGCGCACGGCGAGCCGGGTGCCGGTTCGACCGCGACGGTGCCGATGGACATCCCCGAGGACGTCCTGGAGGCGCAGCGGTACGCCGCCGACGCCTACGACGTGCCATGGGAGATCATCGCCGCCATCGCGGCCAAGGAGACCCACAGCGGCAAGTACCTGGCCGAGGAGGTGCCCGACTGGGACTCCGGAGTGCTGCCGGGAACCCGCAACCCCTACGGCGCCGCCGGGATCATGCAGTTCGGCGTACTCGACCCGGAAACCGGCGAAGAGGGCGGGCCTCGGGGCAACGCGGCCAACGCCTGGGGCGGGATGCCCGTGGAGGACGTCGAGGACCGGGAGCGCCACTACGAGGTCGGCGAGGTTCCCAGCGAGCCCGGGGTTTGGGACTACTTCGGCATCGACGGCAACGGCGACGGAACGGTCAACGTCTGGGACCCGTGGGACAACATCGTCTCCGCCACGTTCAAACTCGCCTACTTCCGCGGCATCGCCGAGAACCACCGCGGCTCCGGCGCCGTCGCCGACTGCTGGAACGAGGCGGGGCTGAGCGACCCGCTGGACTGCGCGGTCTACCGGCACAACCCGGCCTCGTGGTACGTCCACCAGGTCCGCGACCTCGCCGCGCTTTATGCCGACTCCGACGAGTACGAGGCGATGCCGGCGCTGAACATCTCCCCGGCGGCCGCGTTCTCCTCCGTCGACGGACAGCAGTGCGGCGACGCCGAGAACGCCGCCTACCAGGCGCCGTGGGGGCTCTCCGGCGCCGTCGGCGAGGCGCACGAGGCGGCGGTGCAGTACGCACACAGCCAGGTCGGCAAACCCTACGAATGGGGAGCCGAAGGACCGGGCACCTTCGACTGCTCCGGGCTGACCATGGCCGCGTGGAACGCCGCCGGAGTGTCGATCCCACGAGTCACGACGGGCCAGTGGAACCCGGACGATCCCGGATACGGCAGCGCCACGGCCATACGCGTGCTCGAAGGCGAGTTACGCGTGTCCGAGCTCCGCCCCGGCGACCTGATCCTGTTCCACACCATCGAGCACCACGCCAGCCCCTCGCACGTGGGGCTCTACATCGGCGACGGCCAGATGGTCGACGCCGGGAACTCGGCGGTCGGCGTCCGCAAAGGCCCCCTGGACACCTCGAAGTGGCGTTCGGTGTTCGTCGGCGCCATACGGATCGTCCCGGACTCGGAGGCGGTCGAGGCATGACGGGGACTGCTGAGCGGACAAGCGGACGCGAAAGTGCGGCGGACACGCCGCCGGAGAGTTAGGAGTCGATCATGCCGTTGCCGGCACTGGCCGTGGCCGCTCTGGGCGCCGCCGGCGGCTCACTGGCGCTGGGGGCCGCGAAGGCGGGCGTCAAGGTGGGCGCGAAGTTCCTCGGCAGCAAGGCGAGCGGCTGGCTCGCCCAGCGCGGCTGGGGACGCGCGGCCATGACGGTCGCGCGGCTGACGGGCAACGGCGCGGCAGCGGCGGCGGGCGCCGCCGGAACCCTCGCCAAGCTGGGCGCGGGCGCGTTGGCGCTCGCCGCGAAGGCGGGCTCGGTGATCGGCGGAGGTTTGGGCGCCGCCCTGGGCGGAGCGTTCAGCCTGCTCAGCTCGATCGCCTCGACGGTGTCCGCCGGCGGTGCGGCGCAGGGGTCGGGAATGCACAGCCTCGGCAGTGCGGTGGGGGTGCGGAGCCTGGGCGGCAAAACCGCATGACTCCGCCCGTTGCGGCGCCCGCGCGGGCGCCGCAACGGGCGCTTACCTCGCTGTCAGACCCCCGCGTCCGGCGGGCGCCGTCACGTTCTCCCGTTCTCCCGTTCGCCGCGTCGGCGAGCCAGCTATCCCCGGCAGGGCCGCAACCGTGAGACACTCCCTTCTCCCGCAGCGCAACGCGGTCGTCGTCGTGCTGATCGTCGGCGTGCTGATCGGCGCCCTGCTCGCCCTCGGTAACGCTCTTCAGGGCGGGAATTGGGGCGAATCAGCGGGCGAGGGCGGTGAGAGCGGCAGCGGCGACGCTTCCGGCGACTATCCGCCGTTCACCGAGGCGCTGCCCGTCGGCGCCGACGACTACGGTCGCGCGGCGGCGGTGGCGCTGCGGCACGCCCGGAGCTACGGAGACTTCGCACCCGGCCGGTCCGCCGAGGCGTACCGCGCGCACATCCGCGACGCCGCCGCGCTGGCCGACGTGCCCGGCGGCGTCGCCCTCGTCCCCGCGGACTCCGCGTACGGCCGGCTGACCGACCAGGGCGTCGCCACCCGCGGCCGGGCGGAGGTGACGGGCATCGAGTACCTCGGCGCGCGGTCCATCGAGTTGGGCGTCGCGATCACCGCCGTCGCCGAGGACGACCCCTCGTCTGCACTCGACCTGGACCGACATTCGCTGCTGCTCGTCGAGGAGGAGGGGGCCTGGGCGGTGGCCTCGACCGGGCGGCCGCGCGGAGGCGGCACCGCCCCTCCGGCCGACGGCTGAAAGGGAGCCGACGATGTCCGCACATCTGCTCGGGCGGCTGCGTGCGCGCCTGCTCGGCCGCGGCGACCGCGGTGAAATCGAAGGCTCCGCGGACTTCGCCGTCGGCGGGCTGTCGCTGTCGCTGGGCGGCATCGTCAGCTTCGCGGTGGTCCACGCGGTTTTGGGCGGCCCGGGTAACGGCGAGGGCGCCGCGCAGAACACCTCCTTCGACGCTTCGGCCGTCAGCGGGCAGTGCCAGGGGCGACAGGCCGCGACCGCCGAGGAGTACCCGAACGGCCAGATCCCCACCGAGGCGCTGTGCGAGCTGCACCAGGAGGGGGAGTACCTGCGTGCCGACGCGGCGGCGGGCTTCCTGGCGCTGAACGAGGCGTACGAGGAGCGTTTCGGCTCCGGGATCTGCGTGACGGACGCCTACCGCTCCCTGGCCGACCAGCACCGGCTCTACGACGCGTACCAGAGCGGCACCGGCAACCTCGCCGCGGTACCGGGCACGAGCAATCACGGGTGGGGGCTCGCGGTCGACCTGTGCGGCGGAGTCAACCGGTTCGGCACCGAGCAGCACGAGTGGATGCGGGCCAACAGCCAGGAGTTCGGCTGGTTCCACCCGGCCTGGGCACAGCAGGGGAGCAGTTCCGCGGAGGCCTGGCACTGGGAGTACTCGGTCGAGGGGCCGGAGGCCGTCGCGGCCTGATCGGCCCGGTCGGCGGCCACCGCCGCACCCGCACGAGTAGGGGCTTCGCGGGCTGCGACCCACCCGCGGGACGGGCCCGTGCCGGTTGCCGGTAGCGTACATACCGACCGGTATGCAGAGCGGGGGCACAGACCCGAGGACCCGACGGAGACGGGGGTGGCCGGTGGACGCGGCCCGTATGGACAGATCACCCGGCGGCGGCGATCGGCCCGACTACGCCCACTGGATGGAGATCCCCACCCGGTGGGCCGACAACGACGCCTACGGCCACATGAACAACACCGTCCACTACGAGTTCATGGACACGGCCATCAACACCTGGCTGGTCGAGCAGGGCGGGCTGGACTACCGCGGCGGGGCCGTCATCGGCCTGTGCGTGGAGTCGCAGTGCTCCTACACCGCCGAGATCGCGTTCCCCGAGGTGCTCGCGGTCGGGCTCTCGGTATCGCACCTGGGCAACTCCTCGGTGCACTACGCAGTCGGCCTCTACCGGCGCGACCGGACCACCGAGGTGGCCGAGGGGCGGTTCGTGCACGTTTTCTGCGACCGCGAGACGCGCCGCCCGGTGCCCGTCGACGGGCGGCTGCGCACCGCCCTGGAGAAGCTGCGGAGGAGTCCGTGAACACCCCAGCCCCCAAAGCCGTACGCGCCGCCGTCCTGGAGGAGATCGGCGCCGCGGCCCCCTACGCCCACTCGCGTCCGCTGCGGGTGCGGGAACTGGCCCTGGCGCCTCCCGGCCCCGGCGAACTGCTGGTCCGCGTCCGCGCGGCCGGCCTGTGCCACTCCGACCTGTCCGTGGTCAACGGCGACCGGCCGCGCCCGGTGCCGATGGTGCTGGGCCACGAGGCGGCCGGCGAGGTCGTCGGACTGGGGCCGGGCACGCAGGACCGGTTCGCGTCCGGCGACCACGTGGTGCTCTACTTCGTCGCCCCGTGCGGCGGCTGCCCCCGCTGCCTGGAGGGGCGGCCCGCACTGTGCGTTCGCGGCGCGGCCGCCAACAACGCCGGAGACCTGGTCGGCGGCGGTCGCCGCTGGCGCGACGCCGACGGCACTCGGCCCGCCCACCACCTGGGCGTGTCCGCGTTCGCCGAGTACGCCGTCGTCTCGGCCGACTCCGCGGTGCGGGTGGACGCCGACCTGCCCTTCGAGGTCGCCGCGCTGTTCGGCTGCGCGGTGCTGACGGGCGTCGGCGCGGCACTCCGGGCCGCCGAGGTCCGGCCGGGCGAGCGTGTGGCCGTATTCGGCTTGGGCGGTGTGGGCCTCTCGGCGCTGCTGGGGACCCGGGTCGCGGGCGCCGCGCAGGTCGTCGGCGTCGACCCGGTCGCGGCGAAACGGGAGCTGGCGGGCCGGCTGGGAGCGACGGAGGCCGTCCCGGGCGGGCCGGACGCGGTGGCGCAGGTGCGGGAGCTGACCGGCGGCGGCGCCGACAAGGTCGTCGACACCACCGGCAACGCCGACGTGCTGGCGCAGGCGTACCTGGCCACCCGGCCCGGCGGTACGACGGTGACCGTCGGGCTGCCGCACCCCGACCGGCACGTGTCGATCCCCGCCGTCACCCTGGCGGCCCAGGAGCGGACGCTGCGCGGCAGCTACCTCGGCTCCGGGGTCCCGGCCCGCGACATCCCCGCCTACATCGCCCTGTACCGCCGCGGGATGCTGCCGGTGACCGAACTGCTGTCGGGACGCCTCGGGCTGGCAGACGTCAACGAAGGGTTCGACCGCCTGGCCTCGGGAGAGGCGGTACGCCAGGTGGTCGAGCTCTAGCCCGCATTGTAGGGCGGCTGCGGATCGTACTCCGTGACGAGCTGGCTCGTCTTTCCAACCTTTTCTGCCATCACTCGCGCTGCACGTCGCTGCTGTTGTGCCCGCGCAGCAGCGGATCCAGGTTCGGGGTTCGCTACGGTGGAGGCGCTCGGAGGCGCTGCCCGGGGCCGTCGTGCCGCCGGGATTCCCCCGGCCCCCATCCCCTACGGAGGCGGAAAGGCACGCATGGCACGCAAGGCGGGGACGCACACGGCCGGGCGCGGCGGCGGTGCGTGGCGGTGGAGCCGCACCGCTCACACCCGCCGCGTCCTGCTGGAGGCCGCGCGCGAGGTGTTCACCGAGAAGGGCTTCGCCGAGGCCGGGGTCGCCGATGTGGTGGAGCGGGCGCAGTCCAGCGTCGGCAGCCTCTACCACCACTTCGGCGGCAAGACCGAGCTGTTCCTGGCGCTGTGGGAGGACCAGCAGGCCGCCGACGAGGAGCAGGCGTCCGGCGCCGTGGCCCGTGCCCGCGCGGCCGGGGAGGAGGACCCGGTCGAGCTGTTCATCGCGGGGGCACGCGCATTCCTGGAGGGGTCCTGGCAGCGCCGCGGCGTCGGTCTGCTGCTGCTCACCGGCGACGGGCCGCCCGGGTTCGACGTGCTGCGCCGCGGCCGCAGCCGGGAGTGGGTGCGGCAGAACGCGGTACTGCTGCAGGCGGGCGAGTCGGCGGAAGAGCGGCTCGCGGTCAGCGTGCTCACCGCGGCCATCGGCGAGGCGCGGCGCGAGATCGTCGTCGCCGAGTCCGCCGAGGAGGCGGAGCGGATCACCGAGGCCGCCATCGGGCTGATCCGGCGCCTGAGCGCGTGAGGCCGCCGCCGGTAGCGCACCAGGTCCTTGAGGGACGTGCGCTCCGGTGGCGGCCGAACGGGCCGGAGCGCCCCGGGAGGAAGGACCGGGGCGCCCCGGCGGGACTACTCCGCCCGGAGGTTGTCCGGTCGGACGAGCCGGGTCAGGGCAGGCAGGCTGAGCAGGCTGACCGCGAGTCCCACCAGTGCCGCCCCGCCCGTGATGGCGACGACGGTCCCGAGGTCGAAGCCCACCGGGTACTCGACGATGCGCAGCAGTATCGCGCCCATCGCGGTGCCCATCACCACCGCCGCCGCCAGGCCGACCGCGAGCGGTATCGTCGCCTGGTACAGCACCGAGACCGCGAGAGTGCGCCTGCGCACGCCCGACGCGGCGAGGACCGCCAGAGGCTGCCTGCTCTCCCGCAGCTGGTCGATCGTGGAGATCAGCAGGCCCAGGCCGATGACGGCGAGGGAAGTGGCGATGGCCGCGGTCACCAGGGCACCGACGGTGGCGACCTGCTCCTGGACGGCCGAGCGCGAATCGCCCGCCATGTCGGCCAGCGGGTGCGTGCTCAGGATCGCCGTGCGGACCTCCTCGGTCGCGCGCGGCGTGGCGGAGGCTATGTCGAAATCGACCCAGAGCGATGTGCGGGGCAGCCCGGCACCCGCCACCGCACCCGGTGTCGCCAACACGCGCGCCGCCGTATGCCCCGGCTCCGCTTCCGCGGAATCCGCGGCCGGAACCCGGCGCGTCGATGCAGGCAGGACCCAGGAGGCGCGTTCGCCGCTGTCGCCGCTTCCGCTGAGTTCCAGCTCGTCGCCGGGGGCGACCCCACCGCCCTTGTTGCCCACCAGGAAGACGTCTCCGGCCTCGCACCGGTCTATCCGAGCGGAGGCGCGCAGCGCCGTGCACTCGCCGACGGTCAGCCGGACCGGATCCCTGCCGCTGGGGTCGTGGTAGTCGGCGGTCGCGTGCACGTTGTGCACCTGCGGCAGCGACCGCAGCCCCTCGGTCGTGCCGGATGCGGCGGACATAGACACGTCCGGGATCCGCGCGGAATAGGCCGGACCGGTTTCCTGCCCCTGCAAAGGGTTTTCGAAGTTCTGCTGGACACCGGTGAACAGGGTCTGCACGGCGATGGCGCCCGCGGCGATCACCGCGACGCCGGCCACGGCGCGCGTCTCGGCCGCGCCGTCGGCGCGCAGCCTGCGCACCGCCAGCAGCCAGGCCGGGCCGCCGCGGCGCGCCCGGGACACCGCGACCTGGAACACCCACGGCGTCAGCAGCCCGGCGCCCGACAGGAACAGCAGCAGCCCGCCGACCAGTTGCAGTTCACTCAGACCGGCGCCGATGTCCTCGCTTGCGGTGAACACCGGATAGAGCAGCCCGAGACCGGCCGCGGGGATGGCGAGTCGCCACCACAGCCTCCGCCGCGGCCGGGAGGCGCGGCGCGTCACCCCGAGCGGGTCGGCGACTGTCCGGGCGGTGGAGACGAGGGTGACGGTCACCGCCAGTGCGACCACGCCGATCAGTACCGCCGCCGCGAGCGAGGGCAGCGGCACGACGTCGGTGGTGAAGGCCGAGATACCCGCGACCTGCACGGACTCCACGCCCGCGCGCAGCAGCAGGAACACCCCGGCCCCCAAGGCGATTCCGGCCAGTGCGCCGGTGAGGGCCTCCCCGCAGGCGATTCGGGCCGCCGTCCACCGGTCCGCGCCCAGGAGCCGCAACGCCGCCAGCCGGCGGTCGCGCTTGTCCGAACCCAGGCGCAGCGCCGCTGCCACGAACACGCCCAGCGGAAGCAGCGCCACCACCGCACCGACGAGTACCAGCAGCAGCACGGCGGGGACGAGTCCGGCGTCGGGCATGGAGTAGCCCAAGCGGTCGAGGCGCTCGACCGAGGGGTTCGCCGGGGACAGCGTTTCGGCCTCGGTTCCGGCGTAGTAGGCGAGTTCTCCGGGACCGAGCAGGCCCTCCTCTCCGATGGTGCCGACGATGCGGTAGTCCAGTCGCTTGCGCAGCAGTTCGCCCTCGGGCGAGTCCAGCAGCCGCGCCAGCGCGGGTGAGACCACCATCTGCCCCGCTTCGGGCACCTCCGCGATTCCGGGCGGCACGGGCGCGCGCGGCCCTTCGGCGGCCACAAGGCGGCCGTAGACCGACTGCCCGTAGTACTCGGTGTCGGCCTGGGCCATGAGCAGCGTCCGCTCGGACTTCGGGGGAGTCTGGTCCGTCCAGGCGATGGTGCGTGCCGACTCGCGCTCCTCGCGGGCGCCGATCACGTTCGGGGCCGCCGCCGCGGCGAGCAGCAGCGCCACCGCCGCCCCGATGCCCACGGCGATCAGGGCGAGCCGCAGCCATGCGTCCCCACCTCCGGAGACCGACATCCGCGCGCCGAGCACGGCCTCCCGCACCCAGCGCACCGGCGCGGAGCCGGACGGACGTGATCCTGCGACCGGCCTGCTCATCCCGCCGCTCCCGCCGCGAAGTCGCGGGTGCGGCCGTCGCGCACGCCGACCTCGCGGTCGGCGTAGGCGGCGATGCGGGGCTCGTGGGTGACGAGCACGACCGCCGTGCCGCTGCTGCGAGCCGAGGTCGCCAGCAGCCGCATCACCTTCTCCTCGTTGAGGGAGTCGAGAGCGCCGGTGGGTTCGTCGGCGAACAGGATCGCGGGATCGGTGATCAGCGCGCGGGCCATACCGACGCGCTGGTACTCGCCGCCGGAGACCTCGCCGGGCTGCTGGCGGGCGGTGTGGGCCACGCCCAGGTGTTCCAGCCACTCCTCGGCGCGGCGGTGGGCCACCTTGCGGCCGGTGCCGTTGAGCCGCAGCGGCAGGGCGGCGTTCTCCAGGCAGCTGAGCTCGGGGACCAGCCCCCCGGACTGGAAGAGGAACCCGAACTCGCCGCGGCGCAGCCCGCTGCGCTCGCTCTCGGACATGGCGGCGAGGTCGCGGCCCTGGTAGAGGATCCAGCCGTGGTCGGGCCGGGTGATGCCGGCCAGGCAGTGCAGCAGGGTGGTCTTTCCCGAGCCGGAGGAGCCCATCACCGCGACGAGCTCGCCGGGGTCGATGTCGAAGGAGGCGCTTTGCAGGGCGGTCGTGGGACCGAAGGACTTGGCCAGGCCGCGCGCGGCCAACAGGGTCCCGCCGGCGGCCTCCTCGGGAGGGGCCGGGGGCGCCGGGGTGGTATCGGCGGTCATGTGTGGCGGACCTCCTTTGCGAGCTCGTCCAGCCGGGCCGCGGTCAGCTCCAGCCAGCGCAGGTCGGCCTCCAGGTGGAAGAGCGCGTGGTCGCAGATCAGGGTTTCGGCGAGATCGCCGCTCGTCTTTCGCCGGGTCAGCTCGCGCATCGCCCCCAGATGGGCGCCGCGCTGCACCTCCAGGACCTCGGCGGCGGGGCGCCCGGCGAGCAGCGCCAGGACGACCTTGGTGTAAAGGGTGCTCTGCAGGTATTGCTCGGGGGCTTCTGCCGTGGCCAGCCAGGCCCCCACATCGGTGACACCCGCATCGGTGATGGCGTAGCGCTTGCGCTCGGGCCCGCCGCCGGACTCGGTTCCGGCGACCTCGATCAGCCCCTTCTTCAGCAGGCGCGCGAGCGCGGCGTAGACCTGGCCGTAATGCATCGGGCGATCCTGGCCGAAGTGCTCGTCATAGGCCCGCTTGATGTCGTACCCGTGGGCGGGACCGTTCTCCAGCAGCCCCAGGACGGTGTGCGCGAAGGACATGGCCAGCACTATACATGCTGTCTATACATCGTGTGTATAGCTGGCCGAAGCAGCAAGTGCGGCAGTGGACTGGGCACGCGGGCGGCGGGGGCGGCGGCCACGGTCCACTGGGCGGCCTTGTGGTCTGCCGAGCGGCGGGCCACCTGGGGGAGAAGCGGCGGCAACGGCCGAGGACGGCCAAGCCCGCGCCCACCGCACCTGGTGCCCGCCGGTGGCGGTGGCCGACGATTGCGGCCCGGCTCCGCTGGGCGGCCTTGTCGGTCTGCCGGGCGGCGGGTGGCCTTGACTGGAAAGCGGCGGCGAGGGTGCCGGACTCGGCGCGGCTTCTCTCAGTGTCGTGAACTATGGCCACGGAATGCGTTTTCCCGCGGCCATAAGTTCACGATAGACGCCGGACGAACCGGCATACCGGACATAGCGGCGCCGGGTCGCCGTCGCACGCGCCACCGCACGCGGACAGGGCCGGTGCCGCCGCCCCGCCGGGTGCTCAACCGGCGAGCACGCGACCCGGTGACCGCGGGCCCAGCCCTTCGCCGCCGTCGCTGCCGCTTTTCCGTCGAGGCCACCCGTCACCCGGCAGACCAGCAAGACCGCCCAGCAGACCCGACCCGCTCTCGTCGGCCACGGCCACCGGCGAGCACCGGGTGTGTCGATCGCGGGCCGGACCCGGCGCCGTCCTCGGTGCCCGTCGTTCTCCGTCAGGCCACCCGTCGCCCGGCAGACCAACAAGGCCACCCAGCGGACCCGCGCCGCTCCCTCCCCCCGGGCACTGCCCGCGGGGCGCCGGTACTGCCGCAACCGGTCAGTACAAGACGTGCTTGCCGCCGTCGATGACAAGCGTCTCGCCGGTGACGGCGTCCATCTCCAGCATCGCGAGCAGCGTGTGGGCCACCTGCTCGGGCTGAGTGGTGGAGCGCAGCGGGATTACCTCGCGCTCCTTGCTGCTGAACTCGGCGAAGCCGTCCTCGCCGCGCAGGTCCGTCTGCCAGCGGGTGGCGACCGTGCCGGGGGCGACCGCGTTCACGCGCACCTCCGGCGCGAGGACGGCCGCCAGCGAGCGGGTGAGCTGCTGCAGCGCAGCCTTGCTGACGCCGTAGGCGATGGAGGAGCCGCCGGCGCGGAAAGCCGAAATCGAGGAGGTGTTCACGATCGCTCCGCCGGCCGCGCGCAGCGGCCGCTCCAGCGCCCGGGCACAGCGGAAGGCGCCGACCACGTTCACGTCGAGGATCTCCCGCCACATGTCGTCGGTGAGGCCGGCCAAGTCGTCCGGCGCCACGGCACGGGTCGTCCCGGCGTTGTTCACCAGCGCGTCGACCCGGCCGAAGCGCTCGACCGCGCTCTTCGCCATGTCCTCGACCTGCTCGGTGTCGGCGACGTCGGCGCGTACCGGGAGCGCGGGCACGTCCCGCGCCTCGATCTCGGCGGCGGTGTCCTCGGCCTCGCCCGCCGAGCGTGCGTAGGTGAGCACCACCCCGGCGGCGCCGCGCCGGGCGGCCTCCAGGCACGCCGCCCGGCCGATGCCGGTTCCTCCGCCGGTCACGACCACCACAGCGCCGTCGATCCGCATCGCGTCCTCCTTGCCGGTTGCCTGTTGCCGGTTTCCGTTCGCCCGTCCGCACGTTCGCCCGTCCGCACGTTCGCCTGCGGTTGTGCGCCCTTCACCGTCGGCCCGCGCGCCGCGCCGGCTATCCCGCGGCCTCACGCACCACCGCCTCGGCGCCGCGCACCTCCAGCGCGCGCAGTGCCTCGGCGACCCCGTCGCCGACGTCGGGGCGCGCGCCCGACTCCCCGGAGAGCCCGGGCATGCGCTCCCGCACCAGATCGACGGCCTCGACCGCGTACCGCACGGCGGCCAGCTCGCGCGCGAACTCCTCGGATGCGGGATCCAACCGCGGCCGCGCGCCGACGGGAGTGCGCAGCAGCCGCACCCACGACGCGATCGCCAGGCACGCCAGGCGCGGCTCGCGGCCCTCGCGCACGTGTTCGGCGGCGGGTGCCACGAGGCGCTGCGGCAGCTTGCCCAAGCCCTGCTGGGCCACCTGGCCCAAACGGTGCTGCAGGTTCGGGTTGCCCAGGCGCACCAGCAACTCCTCGAAGCCGGGCGGCTCGCCGCCCGCGGCGACGGCGCTGGGAGCCAACTCCTGGGTGTAGAGCGCACGCAGGAAGCGGCGCAGGTCGAGGCGGCCCACCGCCTCGGCCATCGTGTGGACGCCCAGCAGCAGTCCCAGGCAGGCGGCCGTTGTCTGCGTCGCGTTGATACAGCGCAGCTTGACCGTCTCGTGGGGCCGGACGTCGTCGGCGAAGCGGGCGCCGACGCGGTCCCAGGCCGGCCGCGGACCGGCGAAGCGGTCCTCGATCACCCACGAGCGGTACTCCTCGCCGACCACGGCGGCCTCGTCGGCCACGCCCAACGCCTCGACCACCCGTTCCAGGTCGGCCGGGGCGGTGGCCGGCACCACCTGGTCGACCACAGTGGAGCAGAACGCGACACGCGCGCCGATCCACTCCAGCAGCGGCGCTTGCTCGCTCTCGGGCAGCATGCGGCAGAAGGAGTCGACGAGCCCGCGCAGCAACCGACCGTTCTGCGGCAGGTTGTCGCAGGAGAGCACGGTCAGCGGCGTGCCGTCGGTGCGGCTGCGCTGCTGCAGGCCGCGCACCAGTTGGCCGACGGCGGTGCGGGGCGCGCGCCCGGCCGCGTCGGCGGCGATTTCGGGGTCCTCGGGCAGCAGTCGCCCGGTGGCGGGGTCGTGCCGGTATCCGCCCTCGGTGACGGTCAGCGAAACGATGCGCGTACCCGGCGCGGCGACGGCGGCCGCCAGTCGCTCTGGCTCGTCGAGCGCGGCCACGGAGTCGGTGATGGCGCCGACCGCGCGCATCCGGTCGGCGCCGTCGGCCGCGCGCTCGGTGACGGTGTAGAGGTGGTCCTGCGCCCGCAGCGCATCGACGACGGACCGCCCCCGCGCCGCGGCGGCGCAGATCCCCCAGTCGCCCGGCTCGGCGGCCATCGCCCGCTGGGTGTAGACGGCCTGGTGCGCCCGGTGGAAGGCGCCCGGTCCCAGGTGCACGATCCCGGTCCGGGTTTCCTGCGGCGGCAGTTCGCGCACCATCTTCTCGGGCAGCAGCGTGCGCGCCGCCCGGCTCAGGCGCGGCCCGGCCGTGGTCATGGTCACCTCCGTGTCGGCTGTGCAATCGGTTCCGGCGGCGTCCCGCGCCGCGGGTACCGCCACGGCGCGGCGGTACCCGCTCGGGCGCCGCCTACTCGGCGGCCGTCTTGCTGCTGCGCCAGGACCCCGAGACGACGCTGGCCTGGTCGGGGTCGAAGGCGGCGATGTCGATCTCCCGCGTCTCCCGGGAGAACACGAACGCGATCAGCGAGACCGCCGCCGTACCGATCATCAGCAGCGCGACCAGCCACGGGTCCCCGCCCGATGCGGCCAGCAGCGCGCTGGCGGCGACCGGCGAGAACCCGGCGACGGCCGCGCCCATCTCGCGGGAGGCGGCGAAGCCGGTGTAGCGCACGCCGGCGCCGAACAGCTCCGCGTAGAACGCCGGCTGGACCGCGATCATCGGCGCCACGCCCAGGGTGGTGGCGATCAGCAGGGCAAGCCAGATGACCAGCGGTTCGCCGGTGTTGAGCATCAGGAAGAACGGGTACGCGAAGGCGGCTGTGAACAGCACGCTGAAGATGTTCAGCGGCCGCCGCCCGATGCGGTCGGAGAGAGCACCGTAGACCGGCTGCAGCAGGATGACCGCGATACCGAAGGCGATGACGCCGGTCAGCGCGACCCAGCGCGGTTGGTCCAGCTGGGTGGTCAGGTACGTGACGCTGAAGGTCGCGTAGATGTAGACGACGGCCGTGTCGCAGATGTGCGCGCCGATGCCGACCAGGAAGCTCCCGGGGTACTTCTTCAGCGCCTGCACCACCGGGACCTTGACGGTGGTCTGGCTCTTCGCCGCCCGCAGGAACACCGGCGACTCGGCGACGCGCAGCCGCAGGTACAGCGACACCGCGATCAGCAGGAAGCTGAGCAGGAACGGGATCCGCCAGCCCCACGACATCAGCTGCTCATCGGGCAGGAAGCCCACGATCAAAAAGACCACCGTGCCCATGACCAGCCCGATCTGCACGCCGGTCTGCGCGAAGGAGCCGAAGAACCCGCGCCGCGCGGGCGGGGCGTGCTCGGAGAGCAGCGTGGAGGCGCCGCCGAACTCGGCCCCCGCGCCCAGGCCCTGGCAGACGCGCAGCAGCGTGAGCAGCACCGGGGCCCAGATTCCGATCTGGGGGTAAGTCGGCAACAGCCCGATGATGCCGGTGGACAGGCCCATCACCAGGGTGGTGATGACCAGGGTGGTGCGCCGCCCGAGGACATCGCCGATGTGGCCGAAGACGAAACCGCCGAGCGGGCGGAACACGAAGCCGACGCCGAAGCTGGCGAAGGCGACGAGGGTGCCGATCGCCGGGTCGGCGTCGGTGAAGAACAGCACGTTGAAGACGAGGGCGGCTGCCGTGCCGTAGATGAAGAAGTCGTACCACTCCAGCGCGGTCCCCACGAGCGAGGCGAGGACGACGCGCCGCATGTGCTGGGGCGACGTAGCGGGGATGTTGTCCGGGGTCGCGGCCCCGTCCTTGTCGGTCATGGCGTTACTCCGTCTCTCCCCCGTTTGCGATCGTGGCCGGGATCAGCTGTCGGATCTGGGGGCGCCCCGGATCGGGGCGCGGCGGGCCGGTCGAGGCGCCCCCCGACCGGCCGCGGCTCACCGGGGGCCGCCCGCTGCCGGGTCGGCGGCGGTGCCGCGCGGTGAGCCCTGCTCGTCGGGACGGCCGGGCACCAACTCTGTCAGCGCGTCCCACACCGAGGCCGGCACCGGGATGCCCGACTCGGCCCGTTCGGCGCGGGCGCGCCGCTCGACGTCGCCGGGCACGAGCACCTCGTCGTG
Source organism: Streptomonospora litoralis (assembly GCF_004323735.1). Classification (GTDB taxonomy): domain Bacteria; phylum Actinomycetota; class Actinomycetes; order Streptosporangiales; family Streptosporangiaceae; genus Streptomonospora; species Streptomonospora litoralis. The sequence continues at coordinate 5,297,471 of NZ_CP036455.1, forward strand.
GCCCTCGGCGACGGGCGTGCGGCGCAGTTCGTCGCAGAAGTCCTCGACCTGGGCGCGGAACGCGTCGGCGGGCATGAACCGCGCCGGGTCGATGCCGACGAGGACCGTGCCGTTGCCTCCGTCGTAGCCGGGCAGGCAGGACACGCCGCCTCCGGAGAGGAGGCCGCCGACGGCCTCGATCATCACGCTCAGGCCGTAGCCCTTGTGTCCGGCGAACGGCAGCAGCGCCCCGCCGCCGTAGAAGTCGGCGGGGTCCCGGGAGACGCGGCCCGCGGAATCCATCAGCACCCCTTCGGGCGCCCGCTCGCCGCGGGCGCGGGCCAGGGCCAGTTTGCCCTCGGCGACCGCCGAGGTCGCCCAGTCCATCACAACCGGGCCCTCACCTGCGGGATCGCTGACGGGTCCGCGTGGCAGCGCCCAGGCCAGCGGGTTCGTGCCGAGTCGGCGCTCCCGCCCGCCGAACGGCGCCACCGTGGGATCGACGTTGCACAGCGCGAGCCCGATGATGCCGCCCTCGGCCAGCGACTCGACGTACTCGCCGAGCCGGCCGATGTGGTTGCAGTCGCGGACCGCCGCCACGCCGATGCCGTTGGCGGTCACCGCCGCGGTCAACTCCTGCACAGCCGCGGCCGCGGCCAACTGTCCGAACGAGCGGTTGCCGCGCACGGTGACGACGGCGCCGTCGCGCTCGCCCACTTCGGGCAGCGCGGCGGGATCGATCTGCCCCAGATTCGCCGCACGGGCGTAGATGGGCAGCCGCCGCACGCCGTGCGAGTCGTGGCCGACGAGGTTGGAGTCGACCAGCGAGGCAGCGACCGCGAGCGCGCTGCCGTTCGGCGTCCCCATGTGCCGCAGCACCGCCTCGGCCAGCTCCGTCAGCTCGGCCGGAGGCACCAGCCGCGGCGGCGCCTGATCGTGGGCGTCCGCCCGACCGGAGTCGGCGTCCATCCACGCTGCGCCGCCGGCGCTGTCGGCGCTGCCGGCGCCCTCGGACCGTCCCCCGCTCTGCACTGGCCTGCCATCCCTTCGCTGGGCGATGTGTTCCTGTGTTTCATTTAACGGAATGGCGTTCCATTCCCGTTTCATGAATAATCCCATAGCTGTGAGGAACTGTGAAGGGGGTCACAGCGGACAGCCACCGAAGCGACTTCGGACGGGCGGCGGGTGCGGCGGAAGATGGGGCCGGAGCTTGGGGGGATTGCCCGCCGGCGGCGAGGGGCAAGGGGCGGCGAGGTCGGCGCGGCTTCTCCCGTCTATCGTGAACTTATGGCCACGGAATGCGCTTTCCTGCGGCCATAAGTTCACGATAGACGCCGAAGGAACCGGCATACAGGACATACCGGGGCAGGCCCAGCCATCCGCCGGTCACGACATCACGCCTTCACCACGCCACGGCATCACGCCTTCATGGCGAGCCGATCAGGGAGGAGATCTCCGCCGCCGCGGCCGCGACCTGTTCGCCGCGCCAGGCGGCCGTGCCCTCGGTGGGCACGTGCACCAGCGCCGCGGCGCTGACACCGCCCACGACCGCGCCGGTGTAATCGGCGACCGCGGCGCCCACCGCACCCACTCCGGTCTCGTTCTCCTCGCGGTCCTCGGCGTATCCGCGGGCGCGGACGGTCTCCAGCTCGGCGAGGAGCCGGTCCTCGTCGCAGATGGTGTTGGGCGTGCGGCGCGGCAGGCCGGTGCGCTGGATAAGGGCGTGCACACGGTCGTCGGGCATACGCGCGAGCATCGCCTTGCCGACCGAGGTGCAGTGCAGCCACAGCTGCATGCCCACGCGGGAGGCCAGGTGGTAGGGCTTGGTGCCCTCCAGTTTGGCGGCGTAGACGGCCTCGTCACCGGCGAGCATCGCCAGGTGCACCGTCCACTCGGTGCTCTGCTGCAGGCGCGAGAGCACGGGGTAGGCGTGCTGGGCCAGATCCAGCCGGCGCATGTAGCGCCCGGCCAGCGACAGCACGCGCGGCCCTCCGGTGTAATGCCCCTGGCCGTCGGTGCGCACGAAGTCGCGCGCCACCATCCGCTGCAGAATGCGGTGCACCGTCGGCTTCGGCAACTCGGTGGCCGCGGCTATGTCGGCCAACCGCGACGTGTGCGTCAACGCCTCCAGTACGTCCAGCGTCCGATCGGTCACCGTCTCCTTCTCACGCCCCTCCATACCCCGATTATCCGCACAAAGGGAAGCCGCACGCCGCACCGCCGCGGCGAGCTGCGGCGCCGTCTGCTTCAGGCGTCCGATTCCGCGTCTTCGAGGAGGCCGGCGTCGTGCACCAGCAGAGCGATCTGCACGCGGTTGTTCAGCTGCAGCTTGGCGAGGATGCGCGAGACGTGGGTCTTCACGGTGGGCACGCTGAGGTGGAGCGAGGCGCCGATCTCGGCGTTGGAGCCGCCCTCGCCGACCGCCACGGCGACGTCGCGCTCGCGTCCGTTGAGCGCGCCCAGCCGCTCGCGCGCCCGCTCCCGCCTGCGGTCGCGGCCGCCCGCGCCGGTGGCACGGTCGATCAGGCGGCGGATCACCGAGGGCGACAGGACGGGGCTGCCCCGGGCCACCCGGCGTACGGCATCCACGATCTCCGCCGGCGGGGTGTCCTTCAGCACGAAACCGGCCGCCCCCGCTCCCAGCGCCCGCAGGACGTGCTCGTCGGCGTCGAAGGTAGTGAGAACGACCACCTCGGGGGCCGATTCGCGAGCGCGCAGCGCCTCGGTCGCCGAGAGGCCGTCCACCGCCGGCATCCGGATGTCCATGAGCACCACATCGGGGTGGCCGGTGTCGACGAGGCCGGGCACCTCGGTGCCGTCTCCCGCCTCCCCCACGACCTCCAGGTCGGGGGCGCCGCCGAGCATCATCCTCAGCCCGGCGCGCAGCAGCGGGTCGTCGTCGACGATCAGGACGCGGATCGGTGAGGCAGCGGGCGCCGTCATGCCCGACAGCTTAGATCGGCGGACGGGACGGATGCGCGGTAGCGGCCGGCCGCATCGGCGCCCGGCACCTCCTTCACGCACCCCCCTTTCCGGAATATAGTTGAATATTCAACGGTTGCCGTACTCGAACGCAGCACCGCACGCGAGGAAAGGCCGATCATGGATGTGCGCCCGGTGGGGATCCACCACGTCACCGCCATCGCCAGCGACCCGCAGGCCAACGCCGACTTCTACCTGAACGCCCTGGGCATGCGACTGGTCAAGAAGACCGTCAACTTCGACGCCCCGGACACCTACCACCTCTACTACGGCGACCGAGCGGGCAACCCCGGCACCGTCATGACGTTCTTCCCCTGGCCGGGCGCGCCCAAGGGCCGACTGGGCGCCGGACAGGCCACGACCACGTCCTTCTCCGTGCCCGAGGGCTCGCTGGGCTGGTGGCGGGACCACCTCGCGTCGCTCGGCGTGGAGGCAACCCGGCCCGTCGAGCGGCTCGGGGAGGACGTGCTGAGCCTGCGAGACCCCGACGGCCTCGTCATCGAGCTTGTGGCCAGCGCCGACTACCACGACACCGAGCCCTGGGACGGCGGCGGCATCCCGTTCGAGCACGCCATCCGCGGCATCCGCGCCGTCACCCTGACCGAGCACGACCTGGACCGCACCGCCGGCATGCTCAGCGGGCGGCTCGGCTTCGAACTGGCCGCAGAACTGGGCAACCGCTACCGGTTCCACACCGATGAGGCCGCGACGGGCGTGGGCAGCGTCGTCGACGTGCTGGCCGATCCCAAGGCCCGCGACGGCCTCGTGGCCGCCGGCACCGTGCACCACGTCGCCTACCGCGCCCCCGACCAGCCCACGCAGATCGGCTGGCAGCAGCGCCTGGCCGGCGACGGCGTCGGTGTCACCGAGATCCGCGACCGCTCCTACTTCACCTCGATCTACTTCCGCGAGCCCGGCGGCGTCCTGCTGGAGATCGCCACCGACGGCCCCGGCTTCGACTACGACGAGCCTTTGCTGCAGCTGGGCCGTGCACTGAAGCTTCCGCCGTGGCTGGAGCCGCAGCGGTCGGTGATCGAGCGGCACCTGCCCGAACTGGTCGTCGGCGAGCACGACGGCGCCGGCGCACCCACCGCGGTCGCCCCGACCGCCGAGGAGGGCGGGCAGTGAGCGCGGCCGCCGACTTCCACCACGTCTACGTCCAAGCGGAGGAGCCGGGGCGGCCGACCCTGCTCCTGCTCCACGGCACCGGGGCCGACGAACACGATCTGCTCGGCCTCGGGCGCGCCCTCGCGCCCGGTGCGGCGCTGCTCTCGCCGCGGGGAAAGGTCGACGAGCACGGCGCCAACCGCTGGTTCCGGCGCCTGCGCGAGGGCGTCTACGACGTCGACGACGTCATCGCGCGCTCCAGTGAGCTGACCGGCTTCATCGGGGCGGCCACTGCCGAGTACGGGCTCGACCCGCGCGGCGTCGTCGCCGTGGGGTTCTCCAACGGCGCCAACATCGCCGCGGCGACGCTGCTGCTGCACCCCGGCGCGCTGGCCGGGGCCGCCCTGTTCGCCTCGGCGGCGCCGCTGCAGGACCGCGAGCCCGACCGCGTGGACCTCTCGGGGACGCCGGTGTTCCTGGGTGCCGGCCGCACCGACCCCATTACCACCGTGGAGGAGGCGCGGCTGCTGGCCCGCCAGTTGCGCGAGCGCGGCGCCGACGTGCGGATGCACGAGCACCCCGGCGGCCACGCGCTGCCCGCCCCCGTGCTCGCCGACGCCCGCGACTGGCTGGCCGCGAGCGGGCTCTCCGGCGCGCCCGCTGACGGCGGCGCCGACGGGCCTTCGTCCGCCGAGTCGGGCGGGTGAGCACTGCGTGAGTACGATGGCGCGCATGGACGACGAGGAGGTGCGCTGGCTCGACGCCGAAGAGAACTCGATGTGGCGCAGCCTGCTCACCGCCCAGTCGCGGATCGAGGAGGTACTCGACCACGACCTGCAGTCCCGCCACGGGCTGAGCCTGGTCGAGTTCGGCATCCTGGTCACGCTTTCGGAGTCGCCCGCTATGCGGATGCGGATGCGCGTACTCGCCGACAGCGTGATCGTCTCCAAAAGCCGCCTGTCCCATCAGATCGCCCGCTTGGAGCGCACCGGGCACGTGCGCCGCGAGGTCTGCGAGGAGGACCGCCGCGGCTCGTGGGCGGTCCTCACCGACTCCGGGCTGGAGTTGCTGCGGACCGCCGCGGTTTCGCACGTCACCCGGGTCCGCGAGCGCGTCTTCGACCGGCTCACCCGCGAACAGGTGCGCGAACTGGGCGCCATCATGCGGGTCCTGGAGCCCGGGAGCGGCGCCATGGGGTGAGCCGGGGCGGGGCGGCGGCGTGCGAGTGGTCCTCGCAGGTTTTCCGGTCAGCCGGGCGGCCGACCGTTCGCGCCGCACGCGGAGCCGGTCGCCCGATCGGCGCTCAGGGCCGCCGCCCCACGAACGCCAGCATCCGGTCCTGCTCGGAGGCGGACTCGGGCACCTCGACCTCCGGGCCGCAGACCCCTTCCATGCGCAGGTTGTCGCCCAGCCCGCGCGCCATCTCGAAGGTGCGTTCCACCTCGTCCGCGGGCAGGGTCTCGTCCTGCCCCGTGGCGCGGGCGAGGTCCCAGGAGTGCACGACAAGGTCGAAGGCGAGGAATTGGTCGACGGTGCTGCCCACGCTGATCCGGCCGAAGTAGCCGTCGTACTCCGCAGCCGCCTTGGCGGGGTCGTTCAGCACTTCCTGCAGCGCGGCGCGCGCCTCGTGCCAGGCGGCCACGGGGGCGTCGTCGACGGACTCGGTCAGCTCCAGTTTCATCCCGGCGTGCGACGGCATCGCCGTATGGTTGTCGATCATGTGGCGCAGCACGTCGCGCGCGGTCCAACCGGCGCACGGTGACGGCGATTCCCACCGGTCGGCCGGCACCCCCTCGACCCGGCGGGTGAACTCAGCGGCCAGCTTGCGATAGTGCTCTGGGATGCTCTCGGTATCCATGCCCACTAGCCTGCCACCTGCGGTTCCGAGCCGTCGTGTACGGATCGGACACGGGGCCGATCCCGGCGCCGAGGGCCGCCGCCGGCTCGGCCGCTGCGGCGGCGCGCCGCCGCAGCGGGCGGCCGATGAGCTCGTGCGGGCCGGCGCCGCCGATCTCCCGGCACTCGCGGTAGAGGTGCGGCTGGTCGGTGAACCCGGCGGTGTGGGCGAGGCCCGCGATGTCGGCGGGCGCGGCCGGGTGCCGGGCCAGGCGCAGGAACCGCTGCAGACGCAGGATGCGGCGCAGCGTAGAGGGGCCGTAGCCGAAAGCGGCGGCGCAGCGCCGGTGCAGCTGGCGCTCGCTCAGCCCGGTCTCGGCGGCGATGGCGGCGACCGGTGTCGCGGGATCGGCGGTCAGCATGCCCGCCGCCGCGGCCGCGACCGTGTCGGTCGGCGGTGCGCTGCGGAGCCGTCCGCGCACCAGGTCCTCCAGCACGGCCACGCGCTCCTGCGCACCGCCGGCCGCGTCGAGCCGTTCCAGCAGGCTGCGCTGCGTATACGAGCCCAGGACGTCTTCGAGCGGCACCCGGCGCTCCCGGGCATCGGCGGTGTCCATGCCCAGCACCGAACCGGCCCGGCCCGGACGGAACCGCACGCCCGCCGCGGCGGTGCCCGGGGGCAGCGTGAAGGTCCACCCGGTGGTCTCCGGGCCGCAGACGACAAGCCGGCCGTTGTCGATCCACAGCAGGTCGACACAGCCGTCGGGCACCAGCCGGTGAAGGCCGCTGATGTGCGCGGTCCAGCTCAGCACCAGGTCGTCGGCCAAGTCCGGGGCGACGGCGGCGGGCGTGTACCAGGTCATGACTCCCCCTCGGATGCGGCCGCCGACGGTCCGCACCTGCGGCGCGGCGCGAGTCGGGTCCGGTCCGGTCCGGATTCCACTCTAGAGCCCGGCTGAGACATCGGCCCGGGCGCCGCGGCACCGCCCCGGCAACCACGGGGCCCGGGAGGCCGCGCAAGGCCGGGGCCGGGTACGCGGCCCGGTGCCCGATGGCGCAGACTGTCGGGGTGCCGCCCGGGCGCGCAGGGACGCGCCCGCGGAAAGCGTTGCGCCTACGAGGAAAGCGAAGGGCCGATGGCTGGGACGATCGGCGCCGAGTCCGCAGCAGCACCGGATCCCGCGCCGGAGGAGCCGCGGCTGCTGGCTGTCAGCGACCTGCACGTGTCGCACAGCGGCAACCGCGAGGTGCTGGAGGGGCTGTACCCCCACACCGCCGACGACTGGCTGATCGTGGCCGGGGACGTGGCCGAGACGCCCGCGGCCGTCGAGTCGGCGCTGTCCCTGCTGCGTGGACGGTTCGCCGAGGTGCTGTGGGTTCCGGGCAACCACGAACTGTGGACCACTCCCCGCGACCCGTCGCAGCTGCGGGGCGCGGAACGCTACGCACAGCTTGTGGACATCTGCCGCGGCATGGGGGTGCACACCCCCGAGGACCCCTACCCGGTGTGGCGGGGCACCGGCGGTCCGGTCACCGTGGCTCCGCTGTTCACGCTCTACGACTACACCTTCCACTCGCCCGGCACGTCCTCCAAGGAGGAGGGCCTGGCCTATGCGCGCAGTACGGGCGTGGTGTGCACCGACGAGTTCATGCTGCACCCCGACCCCTATCCCAGCCTGGACGAGTGGTGCCGGGCCCGCCTGGAGTACAGCGAGCGCCGTCTGTCCTCCGTCACGGGACCGACCGTGCTGGTCAACCACTACCCGCTGGTCCGCGAACCCACCGACGTCCTCTACTACCCGGAGTTCGCCCAGTGGTGCGGGAGCGTGCACACCGCCGACTGGCATACGAGGTTCGACGCCGCCGCCGTCGTCTACGGGCACCTGCACATCCCGCGGGTCACCCACCATGACGGCGTCCGGTTCCAGGAGGTTTCGGTGGGCTACCCGCGCGAGTGGAAGCGCCGCCCCGTCCCCGACAACCGCCTATACCAGGTGCTGCCCGCCCCGCTGGAGTACTGAACCTCCCCCGCCCCGGCACACACCCGTATCGGCGGTGCGGTCCGAGGGCCGCTACCGGCTGATGCCCGAGATCATCGCGGCCCTGCGCGACTTCGCCAACCCCTTCTCCATCCTCACCAAAGGCCGCCTCATCCTGCGCGACCTCGACCTGCTGGAGGAGGCCGCACGGGTTACCGAGGTCGGGCTGGCGGTCTCGGTCGGCTCGCTCGACGAAGAGGTGCGGCGTTCGGCCGAACCCGGCACGCCCCGCCCCGAGAGCCGCCTGGACGTCGTCCGGCGCTGCGCGGAACGCGGCCTGCGGTGCTCGGTGCTGATGGCCCCGATCCTGCCGGGGCTGACCGACTCCCCGGAACAGATCGAATCCACCGTCGCCGCCATCGCCGACTCCGGTGCCGCGAGCGTCACCCCGATCATGCTGCACCTGCGCCCCGGCGCCCGCGAGTGGTACCTGCAGTGGCTCGCCCGCGAACACCCGCATCTGGTGCCGCGCTACCGCGAGCTCTACCGCCGCGGCGCCTACGCCCCCAAGCCCTACCGCGACCTGGTCTCCTCCCGCGTCCACGACGCGGCCCGCCGCCACCGCCTCGTCGGCCCCGGCGACGGCTCCTCACGACACCGCCCCACATCGGACGAACCCGCAGCAGCCGACGCGGCCACCCCTGACGCGAACGGTGAACAGCTCACCCTCATGTAGTCGGTGTTTCGGCCCCGCCTGCCAGGCGGGTGCCTGCGAATACGCCGACTGGACTGGGCCGGAGCGGCCGGCGGCGGTGGGAAGGGCGCGCTGATCCCACCGCCGCGCTCCGGCGGAACGCGGTGCGGGCACGGTCCGCCGGCGCGACGGCGGTCGCCGGGGTCCCGGCGGCGGCGCCTGCGACTCGCCCTCGGCGGGAGGCTCCCTTGGAGCTCCGGCCCGCTGTTGCCGCGACTGCCGTGTCACCTCAGTAGGGGCAGGCGGCCGACGATCTTGTCGACCTTGTTGCGCGGTCCGACCAGCGCGACGCCGTGGTAGCCGATGTCGTCGGGTCCGGTGTCGGCCAAGGTGTCCAGGTAGCCGCCGTACACGCGGCAGACCTGGGCCAGCGACGGCATGTCCACCAGGAGCAGCCCCGCCTTGCCGGCGGCTTTGTCGCGGATGCGGCGCACCGCCTCCGCATCGCCCCCCAGGACCGTGCAGCCGGTCCAGGGCAGCCCGCGGTGCACGGAGCCGGAGGCGTCGGCGCCGCCGGGGCCGATCAGCAGCGGCGCCTCCCGGCCGACGGCGGCGGCCAGGCAGCCCGCGGTGTTGGCGACGAGCCCCGGCTCCAGGTTCCGGTCGATCACCATCACCCATTTCACCGAGACGTCGCGGGTCGGCCGGTCGATGTCGACGTCGTCGGGGTCGATCTCGAAGGAACCCGCCGGGGCGGGGTCGGGGCGGGTGAGCTGGTCGGTCATACGTCTTCCTCGGCGTCGGGCGCCTCGGCGGAGTTTCCCGCCTAGGCGCGTTCTCTGTTCGACGTACGCGTACTGTGGCTGAAGCTAGCCATACATACGAGCTTGGGAAAGCCGATCCGAACTTCGTTCGCCGAAGGGGCGGAATTCGTGGAGTTGGACGAACTCGACCGCGCGATTCTGCGAGAGCTGCAGAAGGATGCACGGCGCACCAACCGCGACCTGGCCGCGGCGGTCGGCGTGGCGCCGTCCACGTCGCTGGAGCGGGTGCGGTCGCTGCGGGAGCGGGGGGTGTTGCGCGGCTACCGCGCCGAGGTGGACCTGGAGGCGATCGGACGCGGCATCCAGGCGATGATCTCGGTGCGGATCCGCCCGCCGTCGCGGCGCAACATCGAGGCGTTCCGCGAGTGGGCGGCGCGGCTCCCCGACACCGTGGGCGTGTTCGTGACCTCGGGAAACAAGGACTTCCTGCTGCATGTGGCCGTTCCCGACACGGACGGCCTCTACGCGTTCGTCATCGACCGGCTGACCGAGCGCCCGGAGGTCGCCGACGTCGAGACGAGCGTCGTCTACGAGCACGTCCGCGCACCGGCGATCGAGCCGGTCCGGCCGCCACGTCCCCACACCGGCGACCGCGGCCGCGGCAGCCGCCCCGGATGAACCGTTCGGGCCCGCGGAACGTTCGGCCGAGCCCGATAGCGTCGGCGGCGCGTAGGCGGCGGCTCCGCACACGGGGCCGGCGGTCCTTGCTCGCGGGCTCCGAACCGCAAGCGTGAGCGTAGTCCGGACGGACTTCGACAGACTCCGCGTTCATCCGGATTGCGCTGCGTCGATGTAATCGGCCGAATCCGATGGGTGAAAAGGGTCTAGACCACATACCCGCTCCCCGGGTACAAAGGATCGGATTTCCGGCGTCGCACGGCATCTGGCCCAAACGGGACAGCCGTAGCGCGCACACCCACGGACAACGGTGGTCTGCTGATGGCGAGAATCCCCCACTCATCGCCCGACGAACGGCGGCCGCGGCGCGGCGGACGCTTCGACTGGGCTGCCCTGCGCGCGGACCTGCGCGCCGCCGTCCCCGACGCCGCGGCGGCGCTGGTCGTCACGGCGGCCATCTTCGCCTGGCTCTACGCGCGTATCCACAGCGGCACGTCACCGACGATCGACGTGATGCCCATGCTCGGCGAGCACCCCGACCGGTACTGGATGTACTGGTTGTGCCAGGCGTTCGGCTGGTCGGCGCTGCTGTGGGCGTGGATCACCGTGATGTTGGGCATGGCGCGCTCCAGCGTGCACCCCTCGTGGCTGCCGGTCTCGGCTCCGCGCCTGGAACGCTGGCACCGCACCACCAGCCTGACCACCATCGGGTTGATGTTCGCGCACGCGTTCATGTTCTTCGCCGACTCGGTGCGCGGCAACGAGGACGGCCTCGGCTGGGCCGGCCGCCTCGGCACCGCGTTCGTCGAGGTCTTCGTCCCCGGCGGCTACACCACGGGCACCGGCCAGGTGGCGATCCTGATCGGACTCATCGCCTTCTACCTGGCCATCCCGCTCGGGCTGGCGTTCTACCTGCGCCGCCGCACCGGGTCGCGCGTGTGGCTGGCCCTGCACAGGTTCGTGATCGTCGTGTACGCCCTGAGCGTCTGGCACACGCTGCTCTACGGCACCAACGTCTGGTACGACGGGGCGTTCCGCACCACCGTGTGGCTGCTGCAGATACCGGTCGCCGCGCTGCTGCTGGTGCGCCTGTCCGCCCCGGCTCGGCCCGGTGAGCGGCTGCGCCCACGCAACGCGGGGCAGGGGCCGCTGGGATACGCCCTGCGCCTGGCCGCCCGGGTCGGGGCGGCGGCGGTGATCGCCGTGGTCCTGGCGGTGACCTTCACCGGACGCGACGGCGGCAGGACGCGCGGCGTGGAAGGCGCCGAGATGAACGTGACGCAGCCGATGGTCTGGGTTGGGCTCGCCCTCCTGCTGGCCACGATCGTCGCGGTCGTCGCCGCGGTGGCCCGGCGCCGCACCGGCCGAAGCGGTCCGCGAAGGGCGGCGGCAGCGCCCGAAGGGTCCGCCGAGGAGGGGGCCTCCTATGCGGATGGTGCCGCCGGTACCGGACGCACCCCGGCGTCGGAAGGGTAGCTCCCCTCGAACCGGAAATCCTGATCCGGTGCGGCTTTCCGGAAGCGGTGCGGCCCGCGGCCTGGCAGCGGCACGGCCGGCCGCGCGGGCGCCTGGAGCGTTCGCGCGGCGCGGCCGGTGGCGCGGGCGGAGCGGTGTGCCCCGATGCCTGTGCCGCCATCGTCACAGCACGCGCAGGTCCGGCAACAGGACCCGCCACGCCTCCGCGGATACGGCCGGATGCCGCCACACCCGAGCGGCAGCGCGATGGCACCCGCGCGCAGGCGGCGGGGCGTGCGGCAGACGTTGTATCGGGAACCGCACTATGGTTCACTATCCGATGGATACACAGTTTCCTGTACCAACGGAGATGACCCCATGGTCGCGGCGACTCCTGCTCCGCGCCCGAGACTCCTGTCCGGGCGCCCCTCGTCATGTACGCCGCGGACGCGGCCGCGGCGTCCGCGAAGGAGAAGCCGCGGCGACGAGGGCGGCTCAGGCGCGGGCCCGGGCCCGCGCCCATCGGGCGAGGGCTCGCCGTCGCCGGCACCCGTTCCGGCGGTGCTCTGTGCGGGGCTTAGGAGGATCCGGATTGCGGGGACTCTGCCACCTTTCGCCGGGTGCGCGGTGGCCTCGCGGAGCGCACTCCGCCGCGCCGCCCAGTCCGCGGACCGGTTTCGCGCTCGCGTCATCGCCGGTCACCGGGTCCTCGGCTGTCCGCGTCGGCACGCCGCGGCCCCCGACCTGCTCGGTCGAGTCCGAATCGGAAGCCGACCGTGGCCGTCGAGGGCATTCCCCCGGTGCGGAAGATGCGGTACCCATTGACCTGGAAGCAGGGGGCGTTATGGGCGTGACGGGCGATTCCGAGACCTCGTGGGTGTGATGTGGCGAAGCGAACCGACGAACCCGGGGACGACCCCTCCGTCGACGAGAAGGACCCGGCAGCGGCCGAAGCGGTCGCCACCACGGAGATGGCGCAGGGCCCCGACCGCGGAGAGGACAGGTCCGCCCCCGGCGGTCCCCCTGAGGCCACCGGTGCGGCCGGGCGGCTCCGCAGGTTGGGGTTCTTCCTCCTCCGCGCGCTCGCCATCCTGGCGGCGTTCGCCGCGATGGTGGCCTTCGCCGCGGTGCTGGCCCGGCTCACGCTGACACCGGTCCCCGGCGCCGCCGGCCACACCCACACCAACCTGGAACCGGGCTGGTCGCTGCGGTTCTACCTCGACGCTCCCGCCCGCGACGCGATCCAGCAGGTCGGCGGAAACATCGTCCTCGGCGCGCCGTTCGGCATCCTGCTGCCGATCCTGTACCCCGGATTCCGCCGCGTCGTGCGCACGGTCGTACTCACGGCCACGGTGATGCTGCTGGTGGAGACCGTGCAGGGTACGCTGATCACCGGCCGGGCCTTCGACATCGACGACGTCATCCTGAACACCACCGGCGCCCTGCTCGGCTACGTGCTGCTCGGCCGCCGGATCTCCCGCGCCGTCCACGGCTGGGGCCGCCGGTAGCCGAGTGCGCAGTCGGCCTCCCGCGGACGCCGTCACACGCCATCCGCGCCCCCGGCTTCGGGGTCGCCGCACTCGGCAACGACACTGCGCCAGTACTGGCTTTTGCCGTGGTCGCGTACCACCAGGTCCAACCGCGCCAGTTCCGCGCGCAGCGCCTCGGCGTCCTCGGCGGCCTTGGAGCCGTCCTCGGCCAGCGCTCGCGCCCGCGCGGCGAAGAGCCCGTGTGCGCTCGCGGAGAGGTCCGGCGCGCCCTCCACCCAGCGGCGGTACTGCGCGGCGTGCGGGTCGCCGCCGTCGACCCAGGGGTAGCCGTGCTTGCGGAACGCGGCTGCCAGGCGGGCGGCGCTGAGGTCGGTGGTCCGCCCGGCGAGCTCCTCGGTCGCGGGGCCGAGCGCTACCAGCCGCTTGCCGTCCTTGAAGACCGCGCTCGTCCGGGCGCGGCGGAAGGCGGTGTGCCGGTGCTCGCGCTCGATCGTCGCCGCTTCGTCGGACACGGTCACCGTTACCGACTCTCTCGCGCCGATCGCGGCCAGCGCCAGTCCGGCGGCCAGTCCGACGACAGCGCCGCCGATGCGGGTGGGCAGATCCGGCAGCGCGGCCAGGAGCTGGACCGGCCCTTCGAACGGCACCCACGGCCAAGTCGCCACCCGGTCGGCCAGACTCTTCAGCAGGGCGCCGAGGACGGTCCCCACCAGTGGGAACCCGCCCCACATCAGGACGCGCTCGCCCCGGCCCGCCGCGACGACCGTCGCACCCCCGGGCGCCGACGCCTCCGGTTTCATGCCACCCCTCTTCTCCGCCATAGCGTGTCCGATACCCCTCCGTTCGGGAGCGCCCCTCCCGACGCCGACCGTTACCGCCGTCCCGCGCCGGACGTGCGGGCGGGAGTGGGTCGGCGCTCCCGGCCGCCGCCTGCGAGCAGACGACCGGGCCCTGGACCCGTGCGGTCCGTGTCATGGCTCGAAGCTAGAGCCCGCGGGGATTCGGGCGCGTCGACCGCCGGTATCGGATGCCGCGACGACGGTCGTCGATCGGCGGGGAACCGTCATCCGAAAGTATTCTCCGCCCCTACTCGGGTCGCCGATGCTGCCCCGTGCGCACCGCCGCAGCTGGGGCGCCGAGTAGTTTCGACAGTCATGGAGGGCGCAGACGACAGCCGGATCGCCGAGCAGGCGGACGCGGGCCTGCTCGGCAGGCGCGGGCCGCGCGAGTGGGCCGCGGACCTCGCCCTGTTCCTCGTCGCGGTCGGCTACGGGCTCGTCTGGACGGTGGCGCTGTCGGAGGACCCCGATATCACGGGGGCGGCGCTGCTGCGGGAGCAGCTCGTCTGGGCGGCGGCGTGCGCGGCGGTGTGGCTTCGACGCCGGTGGCCGGTCGCGCTGTCCCTCGGCCTGATCCCGCTTTCCGCCTATGCCGCGCTGTCCGACGGCGCTCAGCTGGTGGCCCTGTTCACCGTGGCCGTGCACCGGCCCGCCCGCACGGCCGCCCTGTGCGGAACGGCGACCGTGGCCGGGCAGATCGTCTACTTCGCGCTGTTCACGCTCCTGGCGTCGCCCGTGCGGCAGCCCGACGACGGCGAACTGCAGTGGATCGTGGCGTTCACGGCCGTCGCGGTCGTCGCGGCGCTCGGGTGGGGAGCGGTGGTCCGCCATCGTCGCCAGCTCGTGCTGAGCCTGCGCGAACGGGCGGCGCGAGCCGAATCCGAGGCGCGGCTGCGCGCCGAGCGCGCCCAGATGCACGCCCGTGAGCAGATCGCCCGCGAGATGCACGACGTGCTCGGGCACCGGCTCTCGCTACTGAGCGTGCACGCGGGCGCGCTGGAGTACCGGCCCGACGCGCCGGCCGAGGAGGTCGAGCGCGCCGCCGCCGTGATCCGCGTCAGTTCGCACCGGGCCCTGCAGGATCTGCGGGAGGTCATCGGCGTGCTGCGCGCGCCGGTGGGCGAGCTGCCGCAGCCGACGCTGGCCGACGTCCGCGGCCTGGTCGCCGAGTCGGCGGCGGCCGGGATGCGGGTGGAGCTGGTCGAGGAGGTCTCGGGCAGAGCGCCGGAGACCGCCGGGCGTACGGCCTACCGGATCGTGCAGGAAGGGCTGACCAACGTGCGCCGGCACGCGCCCGGAGCGCACGTGCGGGTGAGCCTGCACGGCGCTCCGGCCGAGGGGTTGGCAGTCGAGGTACACAACACCGCTCCGGCGGCGGGGAGGACGCCGGACGGGCGCGGCCCCACCGCCGGCGGCGCCGCCGGCGTGGAGCCGGAGCCGGGTCGCGGCACACGGGACGGAGCCCGAGAGGCCGGATCCGGCGCGGCTCCGGTCGGCGGCCAAGGGCTTCTCGGACTCGCGGAACGCCTCTCCCTGGCCGGCGGCCGACTCAGCCACGGTCCCGACGACTCCGGCGGCTTCCACCTCAAGGCCCGGCTGCCCTGGGACGAGTGACCCGCGCGACGAGCGAGCCTACCCGCGCCCCGGCAGCACGTTCCAGTCGGTGAGCACCGGCCTGCCGTGCTCCTCCCCCAGGCGCGCCGTGGCCGCCGTCTCCAGGCGGAACAGGGCGCCGCACTCCGGCGGCAGGCCCAGGCGGCGTGCCGTCAGGACGCGGAGCAGGTGGCCGTGGGCGACGACGGCGGCGTCGGCGGCGCCGGGGTCCTCCAGGACCGGCCGCAGCCGCTCCAGGACCCGGTCGGCCCGGGTGCCGACGTGCTCGACGCTTTCGCCCGGATGCTCCGCGTCGCCCGCGGCCACTCCGTCGCGCCAGATGTACCAGCCGGGGCGCTCCTGCTGGACGGCCGCGGTGGTGCGGCCCTCGTAGCCGCCGTAGTCCCACTCCATCAGGTCGGGGTCGGTCTCCACGCCCTCCAGGCCCGCCAGTTCGGCGGTGCCCAGGGCCCGCCGCAGCGGGCTGGCCAGGACCCGCGACAGCGGGCGCCCCGCCAGCAGCGGCCGCAGGGCGCGCGCCTGCTCCTCGCCCTCGGCTGTCAGTGGCACGTCGGTGCGTCCGGTGTGCCGCCGCGCCACGCTCCACTCGGTCTGCCCGTGGCGGATCAGCAGCAGTCCGGCCATGCGGTTCTCTCCTTCCCTGTCGTCTCCCCTGCGGCGCTCGGCCCCCTGCGGCCCCGGCGCCGCGGCGCGGGCGGGGGCGGGCGCCGGGCCGGTGCCGGCGCCCGCCCGCCCGGACCGTCAGCCGTTCAGCGCCCGGTAGCGGCTCACCAGCGCCGCCGTGGAGGAGTCCAACCCGGGCACGTCGGCCCCCTCTGTCAGGGCGGGCTCGATGCGCTTCGCCAGCACCTTGCCCAGCTCGACGCCCCACTGGTCGAAGGAGTCGATGTTCCACACCGCGCCTTGCACGAACACCTTGTGCTCGTAGAGGGCGATGAGCTGGCCCAGTACCGACGGCGTGAGCTCACTCGCCAGGATGGTCGTGGTGGGGCGGTCCCCGGCGAAAGTGCGGTGGGGCACCTGTTCCGGCGGTACTCCCTCGGCCGCGGCCTCCTCGCCGGTCTTGCCGAACGCCAGCGCCTGGCCCTGGGCGAACATGTTCGCCATCAGCAGGTCGTGCTGGGCCAGCAGCTCCGGACTCATCCCCGCGACCGGGCGCGCGAACCCGATCAGGTCGGCCGGTACCAGCTTCGTCCCCTGGTGCAGCAGCTGGAAGTAGGCGTGCTGCCCGTTGGTGCCGGGCGTGCCCCACACGACGGGACCGGTGGGGTAGGTCACCGGTCGGCCCGCGCGGTCCACCGATTTGCCGTTGGACTCCATGTCCAACTGCTGCAGGTAATCGGGAAAGCGGGCCAGGTACTGGCTGTAGGGCAGCACCGCGTGGGACTGCGCACCGTGGAAGGCGCCGTACCAGATGCCCAGCAGCCCCATCAGCATCGGCGCGTTGGCCTCGATCGGCGCGGTGCGGAAGTGGTCGTCGACCAAGCGGAAGCCCTCCAGCATCTCGCGGAAGCGCTCCGGCCCGATGGCTACCATCAGCGAGAGCCCGATCGCGGAGTCGAGGGAGTAGCGGCCGCCCACCCAGTCCCAGAACCCGAACATGTTCTCGGTGTCGATGCCGAACTCGGCGACCTTCTCGGCGTTGGTCGAGACCGCGACGAAGTGCCGGGCGACGGCCGAGACGTCGCCGTCCGTCCCCGACAGCAGCCACGCGCGCGCCGAAGTGGCGTTGGTGATGGTCTCCACCGTGGTGAATGTCTTGGACGCGACGATGAAAAGGGTGGTGGCGGGGTCCAGGTCGCGCAGCGTCTCGTGCATGTCGGCGCCGTCGACGTTGGAGACGAAGCGGACCTCGATGCCGTGCTCCCCGTCGTCCCCGGGCTCGGCGAAGGGCCGCAGCGCCTCGTAGGCCATGGCCGGGCCCAGGTCGGAACCGCCGATCCCGATGTTCACGACGTGGGTGATGGAGCCGCCGAAGTACCCCTGCCAGGCGCCCGAGCGGACCCGCTCGGCGAAGTCGGACATCTTGTCCAGCACCTCGTGCACCTCGGGTACCACGTTCTCCCCGTCGGCCTCGACCACCGCGTCGCGCGGCGCCCTCAGTGCGGTGTGCAGCACGGCGCGGTCCTCGGTGACGTTGATCCGCTCCCCGCGGAACATGGCGTCGCGCAGCCCTTCGACGTCGGCGGCGGCGGCCAGGTCGCCCAGCAGCCGCAGCGTCTCGTCGGTCGCCAGGTGCTTGGAGTAGTCCAGGTGCAGATCGCCTACCTGCAGGGTGTACCGGCCGCCGCGCTCGGGATCGGCGGAGAACAGGTCGCGCAGATGCGTTTCCCCGAGCTTCGCGCGGTGCTCGCCCAGGGCCGCCCATTCCGGCAGCCGGTCCGGGCGCGTGCGGTCGTTCGCGGTCGTGTCGGGCATCGGTCTCGCTCCTCGCATGTCCGTTCTCGCATCGGTGCGGCTTGCCGCCGGCGTCGAGCGGGCGCGGCGGCCGCGCGCCGCCGGAGCACACCCCTACCCGGCATCATGCACGCTCGCCCGTCCCGCCGCCCGGCCGCCCTGCCGCGCCGGCACGGCCCGGCGCGGTCGGCGGCGGTCACGTCGCCTCCCGAACGCGTCGGGGTAGGGGTAGCACCGGCCGTACGGCGCGTCGGAGCCCGCCGGCGCACCGATCGTGGCATATGACGGGTAAGGGCCGGATTCGGCCGCGACGGCCCCGTCGCGTTCCGCCCGGGGCCGCATTCGACTCAAGGGAGCAGGTGCGCATGGACGCGCAGTACGACGCCGTCGTGATCGGCATGGGTCCCGGCGGCGAGGTCGCCGCATCGAAGCTCATCCAGAACGGGAAGCGGGTCGCCGTCGTCGAGCGTGAGCTCATCGGCGGCGAGTGCGGGTATTGGGCCTGTATCCCCTCCAAGACGCTCCTGCGCCCGCTGGAGGCCGCCGCGGAGGCCGCCGATGTGGCGGGGTTGGACGCCCCCACCCCCGACTGGGCGGGCATGCGGGCATACCGCGACACCATGATCCGCCATCTGGACGACTCCAAGCAGGTGGAGGGCTACCGGTCCCAGGGCGTTCCGGTCTTCAAGGGCACGGCCCGCATCACCGGGCGCGACCCGTGGGTGGTGGCCGTCGACGAGCACCGGCTGACCGCCGACGACGTGATCGTGGCGACCGGGTCGTCGGCGGCCAGGCCCCCGATCGAGGGCTTGGAGGAGGTGGAGGTCTGGACCAACCGGCAGGCGACCACGGTCGAGGAGGTTCCCGATCGCGCGGTGGTCGTCGGCGGCAGCGCCGTGGGCGTGGAGATGGGCCAGTTCCTCGCCCGCATGGGGTGCACGGTGACGCTGGTGCAGCGCGGCCCCGCCCTGATGGACCGCGAGGAGCCGCGCGTGGGCGAACTGACCGCCGAACTGCTGCGCGCCGACGGCGTGGACGTGCGCACCGGGATCGAGCCGCGCCGGGCGTACCGCCGGGGGCGCGACAGCGTGCTGGAACTGTCCGACGGTTCCGAGGCCGTCGGCGACGTCGTACTGCTGGCCACCGGGCGCGCTGCGCGCGTCGAAGACCTGGAACTCGACCGGGTCGGGGTCGAGACCGGTCCCAAAGGATTGGCCGTGGACGAGCGCTGCCAGGCGGCGCCGGGGCTGTGGGCGGTCGGCGACGTCACCGGGGTCGCACTGTTCACCCACGTCGCGAAGTACCAGGGCGGCGTCGTCGCCGGAAACATCCTCGGCCGCCCCCGCACGGCCGAGTACACCGGTGTGCCGCGCGTCGTCTTCTCCGACCCCGAGATCGCCTGTGTCGGCCTCACCGCCGACCAGGCGCGCGCCCGGGGCGTGGACGCGGTGTCCGCCGAGGTCGACCTGACCGCGGGGCTGGCCCGGCCCTGGACCTATGAGACGTCGCCCAAGGGGCACGTGGGGGTGCTGGCGGACCGGTCGCGCGGCACGCTCATCGGCGCCTGGGCCGTGGCACCCCTGGCGGGCGAGTGGATCCACACCGCCGCCCTCGCCGTGCGGGAGCAGATCGGCGTCGACCGACTGCGCGAGGGCATCTTCCAGTTCCCGACCTTCAGCGAGGGCTACACGCTGGCGGTCGACGCGCTCGACCTGTAGCCGCAGGGGCGGCCAGCGGGCCGAACGGCGCCCCGGCGACCCGGCCTCCCTTCGACTCCCCTGCACGCGAACTCTGGAATCGCGCGTGTAACCGATGCCACAGTCGGGCAGGGGGACATCTCCGGTTCCGGTCGGGTCCGCTCGGCGCGCGGGTCGCCGCCGACCGCCGGCGGGGACGGAGCGCAGGAGAGCAGGGGCGTCCTACGCCCGCCGCGTTAGGGACGCCTCCGCCCGCGGCACGACGACAGCCGCACGCGCACCGAGCAGACTCGGCCGGGACCAACCGACGGCACGAGGGGCGGTCCTCATGGGAGCCGACACACCCGGGCGTCGGGGCCGAAGGGCCGCGCGGCGCGCGGGTGCGCACGCGCCGCCGAATGCCGTCGCGGCCTCACGGCGGCCCGCGGCGGCAGCCGCAGCCTATGGCGGGCGCCTGTGCTCTCCGGTGCTGCGCGGACTCTCGGCGGCGGCTCCGGCTTCGGCCGGACGCGGGCTCGCCGCCTTGTCCGCCGCGATCGCCGCACGGCTGCGCTGGGCCCGCGCCGCCGCGTCCACCCGGCCGGCGGTACCGGAGACCGCTCCGGCGGTTCCGACCGGGCGCGCCGAGGAGACCGACGCACCCGCCCTGCGGATTCCCGCCCAGCGCGCCCCCGTGCCGCCCGCCGGGCAGCAGCCGCCTCCGCCGCCCGCCGCCGCGTCGCGGCTGTCCGCACTGCGCGGCACGTGGCGGTCGGCGGCCCTGTGGACACTGCGGCTGACCGTCCTCGTCCAGGTCGGCGTGCTGCTCCTGCAGTCCGCGACCGTCGGCGCCACACCAGCCGGCCAAGCGGCGGCCGCGGGCGCGCTCGGCGATCCGCTGCTGTGGCCGGTGGCGGCGGCCGGCACCGCGCAGGCCGCCGCAGCGGCCGCGATCGCGGTGGGCGCCCGCGCCTCCTGGTGGCCCGCCGTGTTCAGCGCCGTGCTGCTCGTCGGCGGGCTGGTACAGCGCGGCATGTCCGGCGCCGACCCCGCCTACCTGATCCTCCTCGGCACAGTGCTGGTCGCACCGGGCCTCTGGGTGGCGCTGTGGGCCTGGGGCTGGCACTGGCCCGAGCAAGAGGAGTAGGTACCGGCGCGTTTCCGGGACCAGGCGGGCCGGCCCCGCGCATAGCCGTCGGTCAGCCTTTCGTTATCTTTTCCAAGAGAGGTCGTAGTCGGGATGGGCGGCGTAGACGGCCGCCAGGTGCTCAAGGGCCCGGCGCCAGGCGTGCAGCGCCGACCAGGCGCCGTCCTCCTCCGAGGCGGACTGGGCGCCGTTGTTCAGGGTGTCCATGCACTCGCGGTAGGTCTCGTTGTAGCCCTCCACGATCCCGCGTTTGGCCCCGACGTCGGCGCGGGCGCGTTCGGGCCCCCCGGTGCCCGGGGAGGCCGCGTGCGCGGCGCTTTCGTCCTCCGCCAGGCGCGCGTTGAGGAACTCCACGATCGTCACCCTTGCTCCACTCCTTCCGCTGGAGTCCGACCTCTGTCGACGCTCCCCGCCGGCTGCGCGTTCCACCGGGCGCACCGCGCATCCACCCATGTTCCGGACAGCCTTGGGATCGTCTCGCGAAGACCGGTTCGTCGGAAACCCCGGCATCCGCTCCGGATCGCCGGGCGCCTACCCGCAGCCCTCGAACTGGGGCACACTGGTATTCAGGTCCAGCCCGGTATCGCCGAACCACTTGCGCAGCAGCCAGGCGGCGGTGCCGTCCTGGTACATGCGGGTGATGGCCCGGTTCACCGCCTCGCAGCCGGCGAGGTCCTCCTTGGCGACACCCACCCCGTACTTCTCACTGGTGAAGGGCGCGTTGACCAGTCGGAACGACGCCGGCGCGGTGGCCAGGTAGCCCGCCAGGATGAGGTCGTCGGTCGAGACGGCGTCCACCTCGCCTTCCGCGAGCAGGTCGATGCAGTCGCTGTAGTCGGGCCGCTCGACACGCACCGCCGCCACCTCGCGCTCCTCGATCACCCGGTTGGCGGAGTTCGACCCGGCGCCCTGGCACAGCCGCTTGCCTGCCAGGTCGGCGACCCCGTCGACGGAGGTGTCTCCGGCTCGGACCAGGATGTCCTGGTGGGCCACGTAGTAGGGACCGCCGAACGTGACGACCGTCTTGCGCAACTGGGTGATGGAGTAGGTGGCCAGCACGAGGTCCACCTTGCCGCGGACGAGCACGCGCTCACGCTCACGCGAGGTCACCCCCACGAACTCGACGCTCTCGCGCGGCACTCCCAGTTCGTCGGCGATGTAGAGCGCCACGTCGACGTCGAAGCCCTCGTAGTCCCCGCCGTCGGTGCGCAGACCGAGCCCCGGCTGGTCGGTCTTCACCCCGATGCGCAGCGCCGTCGCGTCCGCGACGGAGGTGTGCACGCCGACGGTGTCGGTGCACGCGGCGGCCGCGGCCAGGACCGCCGCCGCAGCGGCGGCGGAGACCAGCCGGCGCAATGGCATCGGCGCTCGCCTCCTCTCCTGCCGCGGCGCGGCCGCAAACCGCCGGGCTAGCGGTACTCCGCCAACCGCGGCCGCACGCCCAGCACCACCAGAGCCGCTACTCCCAGGCACGCGCCCAGCAGCGCCGCGTCCCAGCCGCGCAACCCGGCGCCGGCCTCGGCGACGGCGGTGTCGAAGGTGTTCTTGTGCAGCGCGGTCAGCCGGATCAGTGAACGTTCGTAGCGGTCGAACAGGTCCTCGACGGAATCCTCCCCCGACATGTGGGCGTCGACCGCCTCCGCGATGCGGCCGTTTTCGGCCAGCTCGCGCATCCGCCGGTCGGCCTGCAGGTAGGCGCTGTAGTCCCGCAGGGTCTGCCGCTGCACCTCCTCGCGCCCCTCGACCCCGCCGGCGCGGATCTCCTCGCCCAGCAGGCCGAGCATCCGCCCCGGGTAGTCGGTGTGGTCGGGCACCGCCTCGGCGACCTCGGCGGTGTAGGATTCCAGGTCGCCCGGCACGTCGGAGTCCCGGGGGACCAGGAACAGCACCATCTGCGCGTCCTCCAGGAAGGTCTGCTCGTAGGCGCCGGCGCGGCCGGGATCCATCAGCCAACGGCTCTGGTCGGCGTTCATCCCGGTGCTGATGGCCCGGGCGCGCGAGAGCGCCAGCACCGAGTCGAGCCCCTCCTCCTTGGCCGTGCGCAGCAGGGCCGCCTGCTGCTCCAGCATCGCCATGGCGGCGAGGCCGAACACCAGGACGCCGGCGGTGGCGGCGGCGAGCGGCACGTTGTAGCGGCGCCGGAACCGCTTGCGCAGGAACAGCTGCAGCCCGAGCAGCGCCGCGAGCAGGGCGGTGACCGAGCCCGCGACCAGCGCGACGCCCACCGACGCGGCCGAGCTGTTGCGCTGGTACGTGCTGCGCACGGTGGCTCCACTGTCGAGGGTGAGGTTGTAAGCCTTGGGCAGCAGGTCGCGGCGCATCAGCCCGCCGGCGCGCCGGTAGAGCCGGACGACCTCGTCGGACGGCTCGCCCGCGGGGCGGCCCGCCTCGTCGTTGAGCAGTCGCGCCTGGGCCACCAGGTTCTCGTAGCTGTTCATGCCGTCCATGACGGCGCGGACGTTCTGCTCCTCGGCGGGGCCGCCCTCGGCGAGCTGGGCGGCGTGCAGCAGCGCGCGGCCGGCCTCCTTTCGGCTCTGCTCGTAGCGCACCAGCGCGGCCTCGCGGCCGTCGCCCAAGGAGTGCTCGGAGCCCATCAGCAGCACGTTGGCCATCTGGGCGTCCATGTCGCTCAGCGCGAAGTACAGGTCGGCGGTGGCCACCACTTTGGGGCCTTCGCCGCGTCCGATCACCTCCAGACCGTCGCGCGCCCGGGAGATCGCCGACCCCGTGACGCCGAACAGCACGGCGACCAGCACCAGGCACAGCGCGCTGAGCAGCCACACGCCGCCGCGTGTCCCGGGCCAGCCCGCCCATTCGGGCACGCCCATCCGCCGGCGCGCCCGCTCGGCGGCACCGGTGGCCAGCCGGTCGGCGATCTCGGGGGACTCGGTGCTGCGCTTCACCAAGCCGCCTCACCCCCACTGCCGGTGCAGGGTGATGACGGTCCAGGCGCCGACGTAGATCCGGTCGGTCTCATGCAGCGCCACCTCCGTGTTGCGCGGGACCGGGTTCCCGGTCCCGTTCAGCGTCGTGCCGTTCGTGGAACCCTCGTCGACCAGTGCCCACGCGCCACCAGGCCGGGCGAGCAGAGCCGCGTGGGCGTGGGAGACCGCCGGATCCTCCGGCGGACCGGCCAGATCGATCTCCGGGTGGAGGCCGCGGCTCAGGCTGCGCCGCCCGATGCGGACGCGTGCGCGGTTGAGCGGAACGCGGCGCTGCGGAGCGTGGGACGGGAAGACGAGCGCGCCCGGGTCGAGCACGCCGCTGTCGGCCATGGCCTGGTAGTAGGCCGGGTCCGCGGCGACGATCGCCCACCAGGTGGCCTCCGCCGCACCACCGGAGGAGTCCGGCCGACCGGTGCGCGCACCGGGTGCCGCGCTTTCCGCTGCGCCCGGTCCGGCCACCGGGTGGTCGTCGGCGAGCGGCAGCGGCGACGCCTCGGTGCTAGCGGCGGCTGCGAAGTCGTGCCCGCACGCCTCGCAGAAACGGCCCGCGCGCTCGGCCGCGCAGTCGGGGCACCGCTCGTCGGGCACCTCCTCCGACATCCCGGTGCGCAGCCCGATCGGCGGTGTGGGGATGAGCAGCCCGCACACGTCGCAGTAGGCGTCGCCCAACGAGCGGTGGCCGGCGGGACACGTCGGCATGGTCGGCCTCTTCCTCCCCTCACACGGCCCCCGGTTCGCGGTCGCCCCCGCGCGTGGGAACGGTTCTCGTCGAGTGGGTGTCCAGCGTCATCTCGTCGGCCCGGGAGACCGCGGGGCGCAGCCGCACCGTGCCCGTGGCCGCGTCGACGACCTCGACGACCCGGTCCAGCAGAGCCGCGGTGGCGTCGTTGCCCGAGGCGTGCGCCAGGGCCACCGCGTGCCCCAGCCGTTCGGTGGCCGAATCGTTTTCGCCTTGCCGACGCGCGTGCAGCCCCTCCTGCACGGCGCGGGCCAGCTCGGTCCGCCCGGTGTAGTGGGCGACGACCGGGTCGGTCCGCGCGGCCCGGTCGTAGTCGGCGGTCCACGCGGCCAGCACGTCGCCGCAGACGGTATGGGAGGCGTCGGTGCCCGCGGGGACCGGGCGCACCCGCCCGGCCCGCATCCGCCGGCCGGTGGCGCCGGTCGGCACCCGCAGGTGGAGGTGGTAGGCGCGGGTCTCGGCACCCCAGGACCCGGTCGGGTAGTCGCCGCTGAGCCGCCCCGAAGCGGTGCGCCGTGCGGTGAGGTCGTGCACGCTGGGGGCGACCTGGACCAGAGCGGCGACCGAGGCGCCGCGCGGCGTCCACAGGCGCAGCGCCACGTCGGCGACGGCCTTGTCCATGGCGGCGCGTGCCATGGCGCGGAAGTCCTCGGCCAGGCGCTCCGGATCGGTGATGATCCCGACGCCGCCGAGCAGGGCTTCGGCGACGCGGCGCAGCTCGCCCACATGCCAGTCGGTGCCAACGCCGCGGCAGTCGCAGACGAACCTGCCGGCGTGCTCGGCCAGGACCGGGTCGAAGGTGTCGGGCCGCTCGTTGTTCCGGCCGTCGGTGAGCAGGATGGCGTGCTTGAGAACGCCCGGCCCCAGCGGCTCGAACAGCGCGCCGGCGGTGCGCAGCCAGGCACCCATGCGCGTGCCGCCCGCGGCGGTGAGGCCGTCCACGGCGGCGTGCGCCTCGGCCCGGGTGCGGGGCGAGGCGGGAGCCAGGCCGGTCGTGGCCGGATAGACCACCCTGGCGGTGTCCCGCCCCGCCACGACGGCGAACTCGACCCCGTTGCGCAGCGCGTCGACAGCGGCGCGGGCGGCCCGCTTGGCCGCGCTCAGCTTCTCGCCGTGCATCGAACCCGACGTGTCGACGACGACCACTTCCGCCGCCGGCGGGACCGGCCCCGAATCGGCGGTCGGATGCGCGGTGACCTGCACGATCGCATGCACCTCGGTCCCGCCGGGAGCGAGCCACGGATTCTGGTCCACGCGCACGGCGAAGTCCGGCGCCCGTCCCGGGGCCCGCGCGTTCATGGCGCCACCCCCTGCGCCGTGCCGCCGGGCACGGTGACCACGACCACGGTCACGTTGTCGTGGCCTCCGCGCTCCAGCGCGAACCGGACGCAGGACCGCGCTGCGGCGAGCGGGTCGGGGCCGCCGCCCCGGACCAGCGCGGCCAACTCGACCGGGTCGGGCACGAGGTTCCACAGCCCGTCGCTGCACAGCACCAGGCTGCCCGCGCCGCCCGGGTCGAAGGTGGCCACCCGCCCGGCGGTGCCGCCGTAGTCGGCGCCCAGCCAGGCGGTCAGCGCATGGGCGCGCGGAGAGCGGGCGGCCTCTTCGGGGCTGAGCAGCGACATCGCGACCATGGCGGCACTCCAGGAGTCGTCGCTGGTGAGCTGCGCGGAGGGTGCTGATCGGGCGCTCGCGGAGACCCAGTAGGCGCGGCTGTCCCCGACCCAGCCCACCCCCAGCGGCCCCCTCGGCGGCACCGCCGCCGCGAGGAAGGTGCACGCCGGGGCCGCGGCCGCCGAGGGGGCGAGCGCCGCGACGTCGTGGTCCGCCCGCCGCACCGCCGCGCCGAGGGCGGCCGCGGTGTCGGCACCGCCCTCCAGCCGCTCGGTGAGCGCGGCGCAGCCGGACTGCGCGGCGGTGCCGGCGGCCGCCTCCGGACGGGGGGAAGTGGACACGCCGTCGCAGACGACGGCGGCGACGGTCGCCGCGGGGCCGGCCGCCGCATCCGCAGCCGCGCCCACCACCCGCACCGCCATCGCGTCCTCGTTGTACTCGTGGCGCAGGCCCCGGTCGCTCACGCCTGCGGCGCGGCCCACTCGGAGTTCGCTGTGATCCGCGGGGGCGCGGCGGCGCATCCCGTCGGCGGGCCCGGTGGCGCCCGCGCCGCCCGCGGGGTGCGCGCCGTGCCCGGTGGAACGCAGGCCGTGGCCGCAGTGCTCGCAGAAGAAGTCCTCCGCGGCTACCGCGTCACCGCACATCGGGCAGGTCAGCACGCTGCGCCTCGCCTCCCCTCTGCCGCGTCGCCGCGGCCGCTGAACGCGCGCGGCCCCGGCGGACGAGCGCGCCGACGCGGCGCCCGCCACCGCCGCGCAGCGGTTCGCCGCCGCACCGCATCCCGTCCCGCTCCCGGTTAGAGGCCATACCCGCGCAAAGCGGTGCCGCTAACGCGGGCGGGGGAACCGGGGCGGGCCGCGCGCTCACAGCAGGGTCCTCGGACGCACCGCGTTGGCGCGGTCGACGAGTTCGCGGCGGCGCGCGCTGTCGGTGGTGATCCGAGCCCGCTCGCGGTAGCTGCGTTCCAGGTTGGTGCGCAGCCCCACCTCGGTCAGCGGCCCGCCGAGCAGCCTCGTGTGCCGGTTCTTCGGGCCGTAACCGGCCAGCACCCAGTCCAGGGCGGTGCGCAGCACGCGCGCGTTGAGCCGGTTGGCGGCTTCGCCGCGCAGTCCGAGCCGGCGCAGACGGGCGACGGCGTCCAGGAACACGGCCTCGGACAGGGTGCCGGGATCGCGGTCGGTCACCAGCACGCTCACCGCCGCCATCTGCGCGGCGATGTAGACGCTGGACAGCTCGGGCACCATGTCCAGCACCCGCACCGCCCCGGCCGGGTCGCCGTGGGCAAGGCGGATCCGGGCCAACCCGAACCCGGCGCTGAGGTAAGAGCGGTCGGTCAGCCACACGGTGCGGTAGAGCCGCTCGGCGTCGGCGAGGCCGCCGGTCAGCTCGCACGCGGCGGCCAGACCCAGCTTGGGCGCCGCCTCGCCGGGCAGGTGGTCGAAAAGCTCCTCGAACCGGTCGCGGGCGTCGGGGCACTCGTGCGCGCCCAGCGCCATCACCGCCCAGTACCAGAACGGCCGCCAGTCGCCGGGGGCCCTGGCGCCGAACTCCTGCAGCTGGTGGGCGGCCTCCTCGCGGCGGCCGACGCCGATCAGGGCGCGCGCCAGCATCAGCCGGGTCTCGGGGGTGGGGCCGGCGTCGCCCTCCAGGGTGGCGACCAGCTCCTCGTCGGGTACGGCGGCGAGCCCGAAGAGCTGGGCCGCCGCCGTATCGCCGGGGTCGACCAGCGGGAACGGCAGCGCGGCGGCCGCTCGGCCGGGGTCGGGCGGACCCAGCAGCCGGTCGGTCTCGTCGATGACCCGGATGAGGTTGCCCGAGGTGAACAGGGGGTGTTCGGAGCCGAACAGGCCGGAGGGTGCCGGGTGGGGGCGGCCGTGCAGGTCGGAGAGGACCTCGCGCAGCACACCGGTGAGCTGCTCGGCCATCTCGGCGGCGTCCTGGAATCGGAGCTGCGGTTCCGGCTGCAGGGCGCGGCGCAGCAGCCGGTCGTAGGAGGGGTGGCGCCGCAGCACCGGCACCTGGTCGGCGTCGGGCAGGTCGTGCTCGTAGGTCCGGGCGAAGTCGAAGCGGAAGCTGAGCACGGCCAGGCAGCGCGCCACCGAGTACAGATCGGAGCTGACCGAGGGGCCGTGGTGGCGCAGCTCGCGCTCGGGGACCCGGTAGCCCGCGGTGGTGTAGACGGGGGCGACCATGTCGTCGATGCGGCGCACCGCGCCCAGGTCGATGAGCTTGATCTGCTCCTCGCTCTGGATGACGTTGTCGGGTTTGAAGTCGCAGTAGAGCAGGCCCTTGCTGTGCAGGTGCCCCAGCGCCCGCAGGGCCTCCAGCCCGAAGGCGATGACCCGGTCGACGGGCAGCCCGTCGGCGCCGGGGTCGCGTTCGCGGTGGTCCACGAGCAGGTCGCGCAGCGACTTGCCGCCCACGTACTCCATGACGATGTGGCCCGCCGGGACCCCGGTGCGCGGATCGGGGTGCTGCACGAAGTTGTAGATCTTGACGACGTTGGGGTGTTCCACCTCGGCCAGCACGCCGCGCTCGGCGGCGGCGGTCTTGTGCGCCTCGGCGTCGCCGACGTTGAGCAGGCCCTTGAGCACCACCCACCGGTCGTTGACGTTGTGGTCGCGGGCGAGGTAGATCCAGCCGAGCCCGCCGTGTGCCAGGCAGCCCAGCACCTCGTACTGGCCGGCGACCAGGTCGCCGGGGGCGAGCTTGGGTGTGAAGGAGAACTCGGTGCGGCAGGAGCGGCAGTAGCCCTCGGTGCGGCCGGGGCGGCCGTCGAAGGAGCGGCCCACGCTGTCGCCGCAGTGGCCGCACACCCGGTTCTTCTCGGCGACGACGGGGTCGCTCAGCACCGCGCTGGCGGGGTCGCGGTAGGGCACCGGCGGCACCTGCACCAGGCCCAGACCGAGCAGGCCCCGCGAGGAGGGGACGCCGGTGCGGCTGGGGGCGGCGCCGGAGGAGCCGCGGCCGGAGTGCGCGCGGGGACCCGACGAGGTGGACAGGCGGGGCGCGCGGAGACTGGGTGAGCGCCCCGAGGACGACGCGGTGCCGTCGAACGCGCTGTCGGCGCCGCTTCGGCCGTCCTCGTCGGAGGACGCGCCGGAGTCCGGCTCGGGAGCCGCGGCACGGCCGCCGCCTCTGGACGGGGCGGGCGAACGCGGCGCGGGAGCGGGGGCGGTGGGCAGGTTCTCCGGGGCGTGCGCGGCCCGCGGCGCGGGGACGATCCCTTCGGATACCACTGGGGCCATGCCGCACTGGTCGCAGTAGCCGTCGTCGATCACGCCGGTGCAGTCGGTGTCGGTGCACTCGGTCATCGGCACTCTCCGGTCGCTGGTCGGCGGAGCGGCCGCACCGGTGCGGGGCCGGGCACGCTCGGCGCCGCCGCGCGCACCGCGTGTCACGGGTGCGACGGAGCCGGTGCCCGGCCGGTGGGCGCAGCGCCCGATCCGGGCGTCCACGGCACCGGCCGCATCGCTGTTCGTCCACGGATTGGCAGGAACGGGCCTTCGCACCGAGTCTTACCCGGTTGCGGACCGACCACAAGGGAACGCGGCTCGGGAGAGCGTCTGCGGCCGGTAACGAGTGGGTCACTCGGCGGTGAGCTGCCCCTGTACCGGGTCCGCTTCCCCGCATGCGGCGATTCAGTCGGACCGAATAGGTCGTGTCGGCGCGGCGCAATCGCATGGCGCAGCATGTGCGGCACGCGTGCCGCGGCGCCGCGCCGACAGCGGACCGCCCGCACACGCGGTTGCGGTCACGTGCTAACCGCCCGACTTCTGTGGAGAAGTGGGAGCGGGGAGGCGGGGGTGGCGGCCACGCGGCACGGTGCGGACCGCTCCGTCCTCTCCGCCGTCGCGCGCCCCTCAGCCGAGCCAGCCGGGGCGGACCATGCCGGTCTCGTAGGCGATGACGACGAGCTGTGCCCGGTCGCGCGCCCCCAGCTTCGTCAGTACCCGGCTCACATGGGTCTTCGCGGTGGCCGGGCTGAGGACCAGGCGGCGGGCCAGCTCCTCGTTGGACAGCCCCTCGGCGACGGCCGCCATGACCTCGCGTTCGCGCTCGGTCAGCGAGTTGAGCCGCGGCGCCGGCGGCGGTTCCTTGATGCGCCCGGCGAACTCACCGATCAGGCGCCGGGTGACCGACGGCGCCAGCAGCGCGTCACCGCGGGCGACCACGCGCACGCCGTGGATCAGCTCGGCCGGTTCGGTGTCCTTGACCAGGAAGCCTCCGGCGCCCGCTTTGAGGGCGCCGTAGACGTACTCGTCCAGGTCGAAGGTGGTCAGAATGACGACCTTGACGTCGCGGAGCCGGTCGTCGGCGGCGATGCGCCGGGTGGCCTCCAGTCCGTCGACGCCGGGCATGCGGATGTCCATGAGCACGACGTCGGGAAGCTCCGCGCGGGCGGCGCGGACCGCCTCGTCGCCGTCGCCGGCCTCGGCGACGACGGAGATGTCCGCTTCGCCGTCGAGCATGGAGCGGAATCCGGCGCGAACCAGCCTCTGATCGTCGGCGAGCACCACTCTGGTCATGCGCGCCCGCTCCTTCCCGGCCGCGGTCCGCGGCCGCACTCGACGCCCCTTTCATATCAGCCCGCGGGCGCCGCGAAGGGCGGAGAAGGAGCCGAGCGGCCGCACCGGCCCCAAAAGACCTGCCGGCACCTCAGCCGGAGGTGGTGGAGGCACCCTCGACCGCGGCCGACGGCAGCGGGAACTCGGCGCGGACGGCGAAGCCCGGACCGTCCTCCCGCGGTCCGGCGGTGCAGGTGCCGCCCGCCGCGGCGGCGCGTTCGCGCATCCCGCGCAGTCCGTTGCCCGCGGTCTGCGAGCCCTCGGGGGCCCCGCTGCCGTCGTCGGCCACGGCCACGCGCAGGCGTCGGCTGTCGTAGCCGACCGCCACCCGCACGCTCGCTGCGCCCGAGTGGCGCAGCGCGTTGGTGAGCGCCTCCTGGACGATGCGGTAGGCGGCCACGTCCACCGTCGCCGGCAGTGCCGCCGGCTCTCCCGCCACCTCCAAGCGGACCGGTAGCCCGGCGGCCGTCGTCTGCTCGACCAGGTCGGCCACCCGCTCCAGCGAGGGGAGGGGCGCGGTGGGCGGCCCGCCCTCGTCGACCTGGCGCAGCACGCCCAGGGTCGACCGGAGTTCGCGCAGCGTCTGGCGGCTGGCCGACTTGATGTGGTCGAGGGCCTCGAACGCGGCCTCGGGATCGTCGCGGCGGTGCGCGGCCGCTCCCGCCTGAACGTTGATCAGCGAGATATTGTGGGCGACCACGTCGTGCAACTCGCGGGCGATGCGCAGCCGCTCCTCGATCGCGCGGCGCCGGCCCTCCTCCTCGCGGGTGCGCTCGGCCTCGGCGGCGCGCCGCTGCACCTCGCGCACATAGGCGCGGTGGCTGCGCGCGATCTCGCCGGCGAGCAGCACCACCAGCGCCGCGGCCAGCACCGATACCGCCCGCCAGAAGCTGAACGCGATCACCTCCCCGACGGCGGAGACGGCCAGCAGCGCCGCGATGGCGAACACGGCGGCCCGGCGGTGGCCCGTGGAGCCCAGCCGCACCACTGCCACGACGAACAGCAACCAGGCCGCCCAGGAGTCGGCGGCGGAGGTCATGTAGTACAGCGGCACCGAGACCCCCACGACCACTGCGGCGGTGCGGGGCAGCCGCGTCAGCACGGCGGCGGCGGCCGTCCCGGCAGACAGCGCGGCGAGCCCGGGTTCGAGCCCGCCCGCGGAGTACGCCGCGACGAACTGGATGCAGGCGAGGAGGACCGCCAGGATCACGTCGGTGACACGCGGCGGGATCCGCAGGCGGCCGACCAGCAGGCTGCCTTCGGGTGCCGAGGGCCCGGGGCGGCCCCCGTCGGACGGCGGCTCGCCCGGGCGCGGGCCGACGTGCTCACGCACCGCGTCCGCCGCGGCGCGCAGACCCCGGCGCCCACGCACCCGACCGCGGCGGATCATCGGCCGCCTCCGCACCGGTCTGCGCGGCAGTCCGCCGCGCGCCGCTCGTCGGCAGGCGCACCATGCCTCATCCCCCCATTCGACCACGCCCGCCCGCGGGCGGGCCGCAGTCACCAGGATGCGCAGCGGCCCCCGGCGAGCGCATCCCCCTTCGGAGGCAACCGGGCCTGCGACCGGCGATGTAGGCGAGAGGGGAGGCCGGGCTTCAGAGAGTGCCGTCGGCGCGCGGCCCCCCTGGGGAGCCTCCGCTGCGCAACGTGCCGCCGGTGCCCTGCCCCAGGCTGCGCATGCGCAGACTCAGCCCGATCAGGGCCGCGCCGAAGAACAGGGCGTAGATGCCGATGACGAAGGCGACGGGGATCACCGCGATCCAGATCAGGACGCCGATGGCCACCGAGAGGGCGCCGGCGAAGATGTAGAGCCACTCGCCGCTGAGCTCCCTGCGCAGGCGGTAGGCGGTGATGATCTCGAAGACGCCGGTGACGACCGCCCACAGACCCAGCAGAACCGTCAGCACCGCGACACCGGCCGTGGGCCAGGCCAGCACGACCAGACCGACCACGGCGCCCAGGACCGCCTCCCCGACCAGCGGCGGCCGGTCCTCGTCGCGGGCCCGCAGCGCCGCCCAGCCCGCGAAGACCCCCTCGACCAGGGCGTAGACGCCGAAGACCGTGGCCAGCGCGGCCGCCGTGATCGCCGGCCACAGGACGGCGACGAGCCCGAAGACGATCGCGGCGGCGCCGCGGACGGCGAGGACCCACCAGTGCTCCGCCAAGTAGTCGAGCATGCCTCCCCCGATCGATCGACCACAGGAGGCTCTGCCCGTGCTCTGGCGCGCTGATGGCCGAGGGGTCGAAATTATTACTCCCCGTGGGGCGAGCCGATACCCGCGGGTGGTCCCAATACCGCCCGCGGAAGCACGAAGCCGCGGCAGCGCGATCGGTGCGCCGCCGCGGTGGAGCCGGAAGGGCCCGGTGCGATCCCCGGCCGGTGGGCTCAGCCGGCGTAGGAGCGCTGGGTCGGACCCACGTAGAGCTGGCGGGGCCGCGCGATCCGGGCCGCCGGGTCCAGGCGCTGCTCGCGCCAGTGCGCGATCCAGCCGGGCAGCCGCCCCAGGGCGAAGAGCACGGTGAACATGCTGGTGGGAAAGCCCATCTCGCGGTAGATGACACCGCTGTAGAAGTCGACGTTGGGGTAGAGCTTGCGGTCGGTGAAGTAGGAGTCGGCCAGCGCCCGGCCCTCCAGCCGCAGCGCGAGCTCGAACAGCTCGTCGGGCTGGTCCTGGCGGTCCAGGATCTCGGCGGCCAACTCCTTGATCTCCTTGCTGCGGGGATCGAAGTTCTTGTAGACGCGGTGCCCGAAGCCCATCAGGCGGGTGCCGCTCTCCTTGTCCTTGACCTTGCTCAGGTAGGTGTCGACGTCGCCGCCCGCGTCGCGGATCTCCTCCAGCATCTCCAGCACCGCCTGGTTGGCGCCGCCGTGCAGCGGTCCGAACAGGGCGTTGATGCCGGAGGCGACGCTGCCGTAGAGGCCGGCCTGGGACGAGCCCACCACGCGCACGGTGGCGGTGGAGCAGTTCTGCTCATGGTCGGCGTGCAGGATGAGCAGCAGGTCCATCGCCCGGGCGTAGAGGCGGTCGAGCTCGGCGCTGCCGTTGCGCCCGCCGAAGGTCATACGCAGGAAGTCCTCGACGTAGCCGAGGCTGTGGTCGGGCTCCAGCGGCTCCTCGCCGATGGTGTGGCGGTAGATGCGCGCGGCGACCGTCGGCAGCTGGGCCAGCAGCAGCATCGTGGCGCGGTCGACCTGGGCGGAGTCGCCGGGGTCGGCGGTGTCGGCGTAGAAGGCCG
This sequence comes from Streptomonospora litoralis, assembly GCF_004323735.1. Classification (GTDB taxonomy): domain Bacteria; phylum Actinomycetota; class Actinomycetes; order Streptosporangiales; family Streptosporangiaceae; genus Streptomonospora; species Streptomonospora litoralis. The sequence continues at coordinate 5,331,211 of NZ_CP036455.1, forward strand.
CCATCGTGTTGACGGCCGTCCCCAGCAGCACCATGGGGTGGCCGTCGCGCGGCAGGGCGTCGATCATGGTCCGCATCTCGGCGGGAAGGGCGGCGTTGGCGCGCAGCTGCTCGGAGAAGTCCTTCAGCTCGCCGGGGCCGGGAAGCTCGCCGTGGATGAGCAGATAGGCGACCTCCAGGAAGGAGCTGCGTTCCGCGAGTTCCTGGATGGGATAGCCGCGGTAGCGGAGGATTCCCGCCTCGCCGTCGATGTAGGTGATCCTCGACTGACACGCGGCGGTGTTGGCGAACCCGGGATCGAGAGTGACCATGCCGGCTTGGGCCAGCAGGGTCTTGGCTTCGAAGGCGGTCTCGCCCTCGGTGCCGGTCAGCAGCGGCAGGGTGTGCGCCCCACCTTCGTACCGCAGCTCTACCACGCGCTCTTTGCCGTCTTCGCTCATGCCTGAGCAACCTTTCCAGGCGGGGATGCGGGGGATCAGGGAAAGCCGCCGTCCCGGCTCGACCATGTCTTGAGTTCAGTTCTTATTAAACTCCAGTGAAGCAAAACAGTACAATTGTCGCGCATTAGCGAAGCGGTGACATGGAACACACCATAAAGCGGGCGCCAAGTTTACCCTCAGCTAAAGAAGCGCCATTTTTTGCCCCGCCGGCGAGTGTATCTGTTTACACAGCGGAGAGAGCAGCCGCCCCCGCAAACCCGCGGCGGCCGCGCGACGCGCTCCTCCAGGTCACCGAGGCCCCGCCCGCGGCGCCCGGTCCGGCATGCGGCGGGGCTGCGGGACCGTCTCAGTCCTCGCCCGCTCCCAGCGCCGCGCGGACGCGGGCCAGCACGTCCTCGCCGGAGGCGTCCGCCGGGTAGACGGCGACCAGGACCGAGTCCCGCCCGGCGGCGCCCGCACGCGGCGGGGTGGCGGAGTCGCGCAGCAGCGCCCCCAGCGAGTCGGTCACGAACGCCATCGCCTCGTCGAAGCGCCGCCAGGGCACCGGCTCCTGCGGGGCGTGCAGCCACGACCGCAGCACGTGGTTGTGCGCCGCGATGACGGAGGCGGCGAGCGCTTCGCCCGTCAGCGCGCGCGGACCGGCGGTCTCGCCGCGGCACAGAAAGCGGCTGAACGCGGCCTGATAGCGGGCGGTCATCGCGATCTCACGGTCACGCAGCCGCGGCACCGCTCGCACCAGGCGGAAGCGCGGCAGGGTGATCTCGGGCGAGCGCACGTACTCCTGGAAGACCATGCGCGCCGCCGAGCGCACGGTGGCTACCGGCTCGTCGTCGGGTGCGGCGTCGAGGAACCGCTGGACCGTATCGAACAGATCGTCGTGCTCGGCGAAGAGGACGTCGTCCTTGGACCCGAAGCGCCGGAAGAGGCTGCGCCGGCTGATGCCCGCGGCCGCGGCGATGTCGTCCATGGTGGTGGCCTCGTAGCCGGCCTCGGTGAACAGCCGCACCGCCGCCGCCACCACCGCGCCGCGCGCGGGCGCGCCCGCCCGGCCCGTCTCACCTTCCGTGCGTTCCGCCACCCCTCGGCCCCAATCCGCGTCGGTCGCGCTGTGTGCCCGTCTTCGGCGCTACCGAGTATCGGGGGTGATTCCGTTCTCCGCACACGCCCCGTACTATGACACTAGATGCCACTTGAGGACACGCAGTGCCAATACTGCCGTGCCGCCGCCGCAGCGCCCACGCCGCTGCGCTCGCGACGCGTGGTCGTCGATTCGAAACCGGACCGAGGAAGGGGCGGGGAACCGCGATGAGCGACTTCGACCTGTTCAGCATCACCGAGGAGCACAAGGAGCTGCGCGAGGCGGTGCGCGCCCTCGCCGACGACAAGATCGCGCCGCACGCGGCCGAGGTCGACGAGCGCTCCGAGTTCCCCAAGGCCGCGCACGACGCCTTGGTCGCCACCGACTTCCACGCGCCGCACATCGGCGAGTCCTACGGCGGTGCGGGCGCCGACGCGGTCGCGACCTGCATCGTCATCGAGGAGGTGGCCCGCGCGTGCGCCTCGTCCTCGCTCATCCCCGCGGTGAACAAGCTCGGCACCATGCCGCTGATCCTGGGCGCTTCAGAGGACGTCAAGCAGCGCTACCTGCCCGCTGTCGCCTCCGGCGAGGCGATGTTCTCCTACGGCCTCTCCGAGCGCGAGGCCGGCTCCGACACCGCGAACATGCGCACCCGCGCCGAGGCCGACGGCGACGACTGGATCCTCAACGGGCAGAAGTCCTGGATCACCAACGCCGGTGTCAGCCGGTACTACACGGTCATGGCCGTGACCGACCCCGACGGCAAGCGGGGCGCCAACGTCAGCGCGTTCGTGGTGCACGCCGACGACCCCGGATTCACCCTGGGCGAGCCCGAGCGCAAGCTCGGCATCAAGGGCTCCCCCACCCGCGAGCTGTACTTCGACGACATGCGCATCCCCGGCGACCGGCTGGTCGGCGGCATCGGCGAGGGCCTGAAGATCGCCCTGCGCACGCTCGACCACACGCGCGTCACCATCGGCGCCCAGGCTGTGGGCATCGCCCAGGGCGCGCTCGACCACGCCGTGGCCTACGTCAAGGAGCGCAAGCAGTTCGGCAGCGCCGTCGCCGACTTCCAGGGCATCCGGTTCATGCTCGCCGACATGGCGATGAAGCTGGAGGCTGCCCGCCAGATGGTCTACGTCGCCGCGGCCAAGTCCGAGCGCTTCGACTCCGACCTGCCGTTCTACGGCGCCGCCGCCAAGTGCTACGCCTCCGACGCCGCCATGGAGATCACCACCGACGCGGTCCAACTGCTCGGCGGGTCCGGCTACGTCAAGGACTTCCCGCTGGAGCGGATGATGCGCGACGCGAAGATCACCCAGATCTACGAGGGCACCAACCAGATCCAGCGCCTGGTGATGGCCCGCCAGCTGCTGCAGGGGTAGTCCGCTCCGGACGGGCCCCGTCAGCTGAACGACCAGCCCGACCAGCGGGTGACCTCGATGAGGACGACCGGGCCGGCGGGCGGGGTGTCGCGGTACTGGGAGTAGCGCTCCTGGAGGTGGCGGACGGCGGTGCGGTGCTCGGGGGGTGTTCCCTCCGTATCGGTTCCGGGCTCGACGATGCGGGCGCGGCCGTCGGCCCGGACCCACCAAAGGTGCTCCCAGTCGTCGGAATACTCGTCGGCGAGCAGGCACACCTGCGGGTTGTCGGCGATGTTGGCCAGTCGGCGCAGTGCCGTGGTGCTCTTGGGCTTGTGGTCGATCGCGAAGGCGACGGTATCGGCCGCGTCGCCGGGACCGGTGACCAGGGCGAAGGTCACCGGCACCAGGTGGGGCCGGGCCGAGGGGTCGGCGGTGGCCAGGCGAGCCACCCGCGCGCGGGCGAAGCGGTCCCGGCACTGCTCGGAGTTCCAGCGCATCCTCCGAGCCTGCCACGTCCGGTGCCGGACGTGGCGCACTCCCGCCCGGCGCGCGGCTATTCGGCGGGCTCGAAAGACTGCGTCATCTCTTTCAGGATCGCCTGGTTCGTCGCGAAGTCCGCCTCGGTCGAGACCAGGAACAGCGCGTAGCCCTTCTCCTGGGTGTGGAAGGCGCGGTTGACGGCGTGCATGCGGGTGCCGCCGGAGCCGTCGAAGGTGAACTCCCAGTCGGCGGCGCTGACGTAGTCGTCGGTGTAGGGCTCGCCCAGCGACTCGATGCCCACCAGCTGGTAGCCGGGGAAGTTCTGCGAGATGGACGGCTCCTGGTTCCGCCAGTCGGCTTCGGCGTTGTTCGCGGGATCGTCGGTCTGATCGATCTGCAGGTAGCCGCCCGCGGGGATGTCGAAGAAGACGCTGGTCGCCTCGCGGCGGTCGTAGGACCAGGTCTCCGGGATCTCGACGGAGAACCCGGTCTCGTCCTCGTACTCCTCCATGTCGGGCAACTCGGGCTCGTCGCCGCTGTCGCCGCCGTCGGCCGGGTCGGAGTCGGGCGAGCCGCCGCCTTCGTCCTGCGGGGTCGCCGCGGCCGTCTGCTGGGGCGAGGACGCCGAGGGCCGCAGCCCCGGCGAGGCGCTTGCGCCCGCCGTGCCCGCCTGCTCGCCGTCGACGCCGCTGCGCATCCCCAGCCACAGCACCAGGGTCGCGACGGCGGCCAGCGCCACCAGGCCGCCGAGTACTCCGAGTGCGGCGTTGCGGCGGCGGCCGCCGCGGTCTTCCCCCGCGCCGCCGGAATCCCCCGGGCCGGGCGGGATCGACTCGTCGTGGAAGGGCGGCAGGCCCGAGCCGGAGCCGCCGGCCCCCGCGGGCCCGGCGGCCATCGCCGACTCCCGTTCGGCGTCTCCGCCGCTCCCGGCGTCGGCCCGGTTTCCGGTGTCGCCCGCAGCGGCGCCGTCATCGTCGTCGGCGGTCCCGGCGCCTCCGGAGTCCCCGGCACCGGAGGGCGCCTCAGCCGCCGCGGCATCCACCGGGTTCACCAGGGTCGCCGGCTCCCCGTCCTGCGGTGCGCTTCGGGCGGCTGATGCCGCCGCGGCGCCGCCGGCGGCCGAGGCCGCGGCCGTTCCCGCGCCGCCGGACCGCGGGTGCTCGCGCGTCGCCTCGGTGCGGGAGTCCTGCTCCGTGCCGCCGGCCGCCGCGGCCTCCCGGAGCATGCGGGCCGCTTCGTGCACACCCGGCCGCAGCTCGGCGTCCTTCTGCAGCAGCCGCTCCAGTACCGGGGTGAGCACCCCGGCGGAGGGTCGCGGCACCTCTGCCGTGACGATCGCGGTGAGTGTCGCCATCGGCGTGTCGCGGTGGAACGGCGTGATCCCCTCCACCGCCTGATAAAGGGTCACCCCCAGCGACCAGATGTCGCTGGCGGGGTTCGCCGGCTGACCGTGGGCCTGCTCGGGGGCGAGGTAGCTGGGCGATCCCATGAGCAGGCCGGTGCCCGTCAGGTGGGTGGACCCCTCCAGATGGGCGATACCGAAATCGGTCAGCACCGCGCGGTCGCCGCGGGCGACGAGCACGTTTCCGGGTTTGATGTCGCGGTGCATGATGCCGCGCTCGTGGGCCACCGCCAGCGCCGCGGCCACCTGCTCGCCGATGCGGGCCACGCGTTCAGGGGCGAGAACGCCGTCGCGCTTGATGATGTCGCCGAGCGACGGCCCCCGCACCAGCTCCATGACGATCCACGGCCGCTCGTCGGTCTCGACCACGTCGAAGACGGTGACGATCGAGGGGTGGCTGAGCTGCGCGGCGTTGCGCGCCTCGCGCAGCATCCGGATCCGCATGACCTCGACCTCGTCCGAGGGGAGCTGCGGCGGGATGATCAGCTCCTTGATCGCGACCGGCCGGTCCAGCAGCTCGTCGACGCCTTCCCAGACACGCCCCATGCCGCCCTCGCCGAGCAGCTCCGTAAGCCGGTAGCGATCGGAGAGCAGGCGGTCGGGCTCACTGTTCTCGTTCGTCATGGATCGCGGTTCCTCGCTTCGGGGATGGCTTCACGCGCGCGGCGCGCGAGGAGCGGGGTCGGCGTCAAGGCGAGTGTAAGAGCAGTCGATACACCCATAATTCGGACCTGCACCCCTTGCCGGACGGGACCCTCCGCAATTTTTCTCCGCCGGCGGGCGGAACACCCCCGAACAGGACGCGTGAGCTGGGACGGCGCCGTCCTGCGGGTCGACGGCCGGATGCGGCCGCCCCGCAGCGGCGGAACCGAGAGATGATCTTTACGCGCGGCACAGCCGAGGCGGCTATGGTTGACGTGTGATATGCCCTAAGTGCCAAGGCCACATGCAGACGTTCGACCGTATGGGGATCCACCTTGAGCAGTGCCAGAACTGCCGGGGAATCTTCCTTGACCGGGGCGAGCTGGAGCAGATCGTCTCCGCCGAGCAGCGCCACTACAGCGCGGCGCCCGGCCACGCGCCCGGACCCCCGCCCGGCCGGCCCGCTCCCTACCGCGACTCCCCCGCCCCCTACCACGGCGGTGGAGGCCACGGTGGCGGGCACCACGGCGGCTACCGCGACTCCCCTCGGCCCTATGGCTACTCCGACTCGCCGCGCCCCTACGGACAGCGCCGCAAGAAGAGCTTCCTGGAGAACCTCTTCGACTAGCGCCGCCGTCTCCACAGAGGGCGCCGCCGCGTGCGCCGCCGGACGCGGGGGGCCGGTGTGAACCCGCTCATCTGTCCGCGCTGCGGTGAGTACACCGACCACCCCCGCGTCGACACGTCCGGTGCGGCGGGCGCGGTGCTGTGCTGTGCCCGATGCGGCCACCGCGAGCCGTTCCGGCGGCTACCGCTGTTCTGCGTGACCGGCCCCAGCGGCACGGGCAAGTCCACGGTCGCGCGGCGGCTGCTGGATCGGCTCGCGGCGGACTACGTCGTGCTGGAGCAGGATCTGCTGTGGACGGGCGGACTGCGCGACTCCGGCACCGAGCATCCGCTGTTCCGCTCCACGTGGCTGCGCACGGCCGCGATGATCCAGCAGAACGGCCGGCCCGTGGTGCTGTGCGGCACGGTGGTCCCGCCGGAGTTCGAGGACCTGCCCGAGCGGGCGCTGTTCTCCCGGATCAGCTACCTCGCGCTGATGTGCGAGCCCGACGCGCTGGCGGCGCGGCTCCGTGCCCGTCCGGCCTGGCGGCAGTGGGACGAGCCCCGCATCGCCGAGATGCTGGACTACACCCGGTGGATCCAGGAGACGGCCCACGAGATGGACCCGCCCGTGACCCTGCTGGACACCACCGACGAGTCGGCCGAGGCGACCGCCGAACGGGTGGCCCGGTGGGTGCTCGGCGCGTCGGCGGAGGACTCCGGGGCGAACGGCGGGGTCGCCGGAAACGCCGCCGGGCGGCGCTGAGGCCGCGTCGGCGTCTGCCGGCGGCCCCGCTTGCGCACGCCGCCTTCGCGGCACAGGTGTCGCGGAGGTGCGGGCGGGCCGACGCTGCCGGGCCCGCCCGCGGGCATCCGCCTCAGCCGGCCGCCGGCGCCGCGGCCCGCTCCTTGCTGTCCAGCCGGACGGGAAGCGCCGTCACACCGCCGGAGACGATCGAGGGCAGGTCCTCCAGCTCGTCGGAGGCGAGTTCGAGGCCGGGGAAGCGCTCGAAGAGCATGGGCAGGACGATGCCCAGCTCCAGCCGCGCCAGGTTGGCGCCCAGGCAGTAGTGCGGCCCGTGGGAGAAGGCCAGGTGCCCCTTGTCCTCGCGGGTGATGTCGAAGGCGTGCGCCGTGCCGCCGTACCGTTCGGGGTCGCGCCCGGCCGAGCCGTAACCGACCAGGATGGCCTCGCCCGCGCCGATGCGGGTGCCCTGGATCTCCAAGTCCTCGGCGGCGTAGCGCAGCGGGATGTTCTGGATGGAGGTGTCCCAGCGCAGGGTCTCCTCGATCACGTCCTCCCAGGAGCATGCCCCGCCGCGCACCAGCCGCAACTGGTCGGGGTGGGCCAGCAGCGCCCGCACCGCGTTGACGATGAGGTTCATAGTCGTCTCGAAGCCGGCGCCGATGATCAGGATCAGCGTCCACACCAGTTCGGACTCGCTGAGCCGGTCCTCGTCCTCCGAGCGGGCCTCGATCAGCGCGGTGGTCAGGTCGTCACCGGGCTCGGCACGCTTGGCCTCCACCAGTCCGGCCAGATACGCCTGCACCTCCAGATGCGTGCGGCCCGCGACCTCGGGCGAGATCGTCTGGTCCAGGATCAGCCCGATGAGCCGCGCCAGCTCGTCGCGGTCCGCACGCTTGTGCACCCCGAACAGGTCGGCGGTGACGGTCATCGGCACCGGGCGGGCCAGCGCCTCCTTCAGATCGACCTCACCGCCCGAGGCGGCCATCGCGTCGAGCAGTGAGCCGACCAGGTCGCCCACCCGCTCGCGCAGCTGCTCCACCCGGCGCGGGGTGAACGCCTTGGAGACCAGCTTGCGCAGCCGGGTGTGGTCGGCGTCGTCACGGGCGAGCATGTTCTCGTTGGCCACCCAGGAGATCAGCTGCCAGTCCGGCGGGATCTCACCTGCACGCCAGGCGCGCCAGTGCTTCGGGTTCTTCTTCACCGAGGGGTGGGCCAGCACTTCGACGACGGCGGAGTGGCGTGTCACCGCCCACGCCGGAACATCGCCAGGAAGGCGGACAGGGACGATCGGACCGATCTCGCGGAGTCGTCGGGCCTGCTCGTGGAGGTTTCCGGCGGTGAGGGGGGCTGCTTCCATGGTGTCTCTTCCTGCGAGGGGGCTTGGGGAGTGAAGGAGACCGGAAGTGTGGTGAGGGACCGCGAGAACGGTGAGGTACGCCACTCCAGCTCATCGGGGTCCACGGCCAGACGCAGCGCGGGCAGTCGGTGCAGCAGCGTCTTGATCCCGGTGGTCGCGATCATCAGGGCGAAGTCCTGGGCGGGGCAGCGGTGCGGGCCGACCCCGAACGCGAGGTGGGCGCGGTTGGCGGCGCCGTCCGCGCTCTGGGCGTTTTCCTGGGCGACGGCGTGGTTGGCGGCCGCGAACCCGAGCAGGACGGGCGAGCCCTCCGGCACCACGCCGCCGTTGCGCAGCGGGACGTCGGCGGTGGGATACATGACGGGGTAGCCGATCAGCGGCGGGTCGCGCCAGAGCACGTGGTCGACGGCGTCGGCGATGGCGATGCGCGCACCGGCGATCTCGTCGCTGAAGGAGGAGTCGGTCAGCACCAGCCGCATGGCGTTGCCGATGAGGTTGGCGGTGGGCTCGTTGCCGGCTCCCACGATCAGCACGAGATGCTGGAGGACCTCCTCGTCGCTCAGGCCCGCCCGGTGCTCCATCAGCCAGGTCGTCACGTCGGCGCCGGGCTCCTTGCGCTTGCGGGCGATGACCGCGGAGACCACGCGCTCCAGTTCGGCGTTGGCGCGCTCGGAGTCGACGGCGTCCATCATGTCGGCGAGTGCGGTCATGAACCGGCGGCCGCTCTCCTCGTCGAAGCCGAACATGCGGTTCATCACCAGCAGCGGCAGCAGACGGGCGTACTCGTCGAGGATGTCGGCCTCGCCGCGCTCGCAGAAGGCGTCGATCAGCGACTCCGCGACGGCGGCGGTGTAGGAGCCGATATCAGCGGCGTCGAGCCGCCCGAGGCTGTCGGTCACGGCGCGGCGCAGGCGCTGGTGCTCGGCTCCGTCGGCGTAGAGGACGTTGGGACGGTACTCCATCATGCCCAGCACACCGGCCTGCTCGGGGACGAGCCCTTCGCGCCAGTCGCGCCAGCGCCGGGAGTCGCGGCTGAAGGTGCCGGTATCGCGGCACCAGGCGATGATCGTGGTGTAGTCGACGGCCATCCAGCCGCGGACGCCCGGCTCCAGCATGGCGGGGATCACCGGGCCGTGCGCCTCGCGCATGCGCTGGTAGACACGGTGCGGATCCCGGTGGAACTCGGGCGTGTAGAGCTCGGCGTACGGGCATCCGTCAGTCACTCGGTCCGTCCTCGGGCTTGCAGGCGTGACGCGCTGAGCGGCGGTGGGGGCGCGTGCCGCATCGACGCGCCGAAACCCTCCCTGTCGAGGGGCTCCGGCGATGCACCCTAGCGCCATCGGCGGTGCAGGGGAAGGCGGAGCGCGACCGATCAGCGACGCGCTGTCCAAAATGCCGCGGTTCAGGAGGGGCGGGCGGCCCGAAGGACGTGCGGGCTTTCGGCCGCCGGCAGTCGCCGGGGCGGCGCCCGCCACGCGGCAACGGACGCCGCCCCGAAGCCCTCCGCATCGGCCGGAATGCGCACTCCGGAGTTCAGTGCACCCGCGCGGCCGACTCCCGCGCCTCGCCTGCGGCATCAGAGCGCCGCGCTCCGGCGGGCCGCTCGGCAGTCCCGGAGCCGTCCGCCCACGGGCGGAACGCGCGCAGCCGCAGGCTGTTGCTCACCACGAAGACGCTGGAGAGCGCCATCGCCGCACCGGCGATCATCGGATTGAGCAGACCGGCCGCCGCCAGCGGCAGCGCGAGCACGTTGTAGCCGAACGCCCAGAACAGGTTGCCGCGGATGGTGCGCAGGGTGCGGCGGGACAGCCGGATGGCGTCGGCGGCCACCCGCAGGTCGCCGCGGACCAACGTGAGGTCGCCCGCCTCGATCGCCACGTCGGTACCGGTGCCCATGGACAGCCCCAGGTCGGCCTGCGCCAGCGCGGCGGCGTCGTTCACCCCGTCGCCGACCATGGCGACCGTGCGGCCCCGGCTCTGCAGCCGGCGCACCACGGCGGCCTTCTCCTCCGGCAGCACCTCGGCGACGACCTCGTCGATACCGACCTCGGCCGCCACCGCATGCGCGACCTCCGCGGTGTCGCCGGTGAGCAGCACCGGGTGCAGGCCCAGCTCGCGCAGCCGGGAGACGGCCTGCGCACTGGTGGGCTTGAGGGTGTCGGAGACGGACAGCACCGCACGGGCCGCGCCGTCCCAGCCCACCGCTACCGCCGTGCGGCCCAGCTCGCGTTCGCGCTCGGCGGCGCGCTCCAGCTCCCGGGGCAGCGGCATGCCCCGCTCCGCCAGCAGCGACGCCCGCCCCACCAGCACGCGGCGGCCGTCCACGGTCCCCTCGGCGCCGCGGCCGCCGATGCCCGCGAAGTCCTCGACCGCGGGCAGCTCGCCCGCCCGCTGCACGGCACCCGCGGCGACGGCCCGGCCGATCGGGTGCTCGGAGGCGTCCTCGACCGCCCCCGCCAACCGCAGCGCCTCGGCCGCGTCCTCGCCCGCAGCGGTGTCCGCCTCGGCCAGCGCCATCCGCCCGGTGGTCACGGTGCCGGTCTTGTCCAGCACGACCGTGTCGATCCGGCGGGTGTTCTCCAGCACCTCGGGGCCCTTGATCAGGATTCCCAGCTGGGCCCCGCGCCCGGTGCCCACCAGCAGCGCGGTGGGCGTGGCCAGGCCCAGTGCGCACGGGCAGGCGATGATCAGCACGGCGACGGCGGCGGTGAACGCCGTGGCCACGCCGCCGGTGACCAGCCAGAAGACCAGGGTCGCAGCCGCCAGCAGGATGACGACGGGCACGAAGACGCCGGAGACACGGTCCGCCAGGCGCTGCACCTCGGCCTTGCCGCTCTGCGCCTCCTCGACCAGCCGGGCCATCTGCGCGAGCTGGGTGTCGGAGCCCACGCGCGTGGCGCGCACGAGCAGCCGCCCGCCCGCGTTGACGGTCGCCCCGGCGACCTCGGTGCCCGGAGCCACCTCCTGGGGAACCGACTCGCCGGTGAGCATGCTGCGGTCCACCGCGGAGGTGCCCTCCTCCACGCGGCCGTCGGCGGCGATCTTCTCGCCCGGCCGGACCACGAAGAGGTCGCCCTCGGCGAGGCTGTCCACCGGCACGCGCTCCTCGCGCCCGCCGCGCACCACGGCGACGTCCTTGGCACCGAGTTCGAGCAGGGCACGCAGCGCGTCGCCGGCGCGGCGCTTGGAGCGGGCCTCGAAGTAGCGGCCCAGCAGGATGAAGGAGGTGACGCCGGCGGCGACCTCCAGATAGATGTCGCCCGCGCCGCCGCCGCGCTCGACGGTGAACGAGAACGGGTGCACCATGCCCGGCTCGCCTGCCGTGCCGAGGAACAGCGCGTACAGCGACCAGCCGAAGGCCGCCAGGGTGCCCAGCGAGACCAGGGTGTCCATGGTGGCCTGGCCGAATCGCAGGTTCTTGGCCGCCGCCCGGTGGAACGGCAGCGCGCCCCAGACCACGACCGGCGCCGCCAGCGCCAGCGAGGCCCACTGCCAGTAGGTGAACTGCAGGAACGGGATCATGGCCAGGGCGATCACCGGGACCGACAGCGCCAGGCTGACGACGGTCCGGGTGCGCAGCTCCCGCAGCGGATCGGGCTCGCCGGCGGTGCCATCGGCGGAGCCGCCGCGCGCGGCGGGCGGTTCGGGCAGCGCGGCGGTGTAGCCCGCTTTCTCCACCTGTGCGACGAGGTCGTCGGTGGTGACCCCCTCGGCGTAGGTGACGCTCGCCTTCTCGGTGGCGTAGTTCACCTCGGCGGTGACGCCCTCCAGCTTGTTCAGCCGCTTCTGCACCCGGTTCGCGCACGAGGCACAGGTCATCCCGCCGATGGCCAACTCGATCCGCTCACCGGCCTGGCGCAGGCCCTGTTCCGGGCCCGTGGTGCCGCTACTCATCGCGAAACGCCCTCCTCCATGTCCGATAGTGCGAACCGGCGCAACCGACCGTGCCGCTGGCAGGCGCTCGACCAGCCTATGCGCGATACCAGCCCGGGGTATACGACATCGTTCACACGGATACTGTACCCCCCTAGGGTATATGTCAGGCAAGGGGAAGCCCCGAAAGGCGCGGCGTGCGGCTGGTGAGGGGCGGAGCGATCCGCTGCGCGGTCCTGCCGGCCTACCGGGGGCGGCGGGCGGCGGGCTGCCTCGGGAGAAGCGGAGGCGAGGAGGCTGCGGGACTGGGCCCGCGCCATCTGTGGCACCCGCCCGCCGGACTCAGTCGGCCTTGAGCGTCAGCCGGGCGATGGGACGGCCGCTGTCGGGGTGCGTGGTGCAGGCGAAGCCCGCCTTCCGGAACATGCGCACGGTGCCGGTGTAGACCTCGGCGCTGGGGGCGCGGCCGCCGGCGGTGTCGACCGGGTACGCCTCCAGCACCCGCCCGCCGTTGGCGCGGGCGTGCTCGATCGCCCCGTCCAGCAACTGCGACCCCATCCCCTTGCGGCGGCGGCGCGGGGGCAGCCAGAAGCACACCAGCGACCAGACGTCGGGCTCGGCGGGGTCGGTCGGCCGCAGCGAACGCGAGCGGGACAGGCGGATGAAGTCCTCCCGCGGCGCCACGGACACCCAGCCGCACGGCTCGTTTCCCTCGTAGGCGATGAGCCCGGGGACCTTGCCGCCGAGGGTCACCCGACGCAGCTCCTCGCGGTTGCTGTCGCCGCGCTCGTCGGGTGAGCACGACACGCTTGCGGTGAAGTCCTTGGCGCGGCGGCGGAAGTAGACGCACCAGCAGTGGCCGTAGGCCCCGGTCGGGCCGAACAGCCGTTCCAGGTCTGCCCACCGTTCCGGGGTGGCGGGCTCGATCGCGACGATGGTCATCTGGCCCCCTCGAACACGGGCGGTTGTGACCTAGAACACTAGCGACTCGCGTCGCAAGAAGGCACCCTCACAGGGATTGACTTGTCGACCCGAGCGTGGATGGCGACGATGCCGCAGGACACCGGGCCGGAAGGCGAGGCTTCCACAGGGTGCGGCGCCGAGCACCCGAGCACCATGGGGCCGCCACCCGGAAACGGCGCACCCCAGCCGAAGCGGCGCTCGCGTGCCCGTTATGTCGCAGGGCAGCGCGACGATTGTGCCCGTATGACGAGATCCAGCGGCGTTTTTTGGGAGTTCGGCCACGATCGCCGCGGCCGACTGCGGGACATCGGACATAGCGGGCGCGGGGACTGGGAGGCGCCGCCGTGTTCCGGCCGGACCCGCGTCGGCCGGGGGCCGCGTGCCTGGGCGCGGCCGCGGGCGCTCGCACGCCCCCGGTGGTGCGCCGGATCGGGGGCCGGGGGGCGACGACGCGTCGCTCGTTGCGCCCCGGCGTCGCCTCCGGGAGCTCCCCCGCCCGATGCGGTGGGCTTTTGGGCGTCTATGACCGTTTTGCGGGCGGCGTCGGCGGGCGCCGTGGCCACGAGACGCACGAAAAGTTGACTCCGGGGGCATTTTCGCGCCATTCGGCACACCTCGTGCGCCACCGCCACCGGGGCGCGGGGCGCACTCATCGGGAAATCGGGCATTGGAGGACAAAACACCCCGCATTGTTTCGTGTCGCGGAATGACGGCGCGGGGGTGGCGCCTCGGGGCGGCGCCGCGGCGGAGGCCGCCGCACGTACGTGCATCTCGTGGCCCCGGTCCGGCTGCATGACCGCCGCCCCCACCACCGCAGGGCCCGACCCGCCGACGTCGTCGCACGCTTCGTCGAGTGGGTCAGCGGCGGGCACCGGAACCGGCGTCCGCGAGCCCGGCCCCGGTGCTGCCGTCGCTGCCCCCGTCAGTCGCCGCCACCGGCGAGCACCCGACCCGTTGGGCGGGGGCTCGGCCCTCCGGCGTCCTCGCTGCGGCGTTCCGGTGAAGACCGCCCGTCGCCCGGCAGACCGCAAGGCCGCCCAGCAGACCGAGGCCGCCTCGTCGGCTGCCGCAACCGGCGAGCACCTGACCCGGTGACCGCAGGCCCAGCCGTCCGCCACCGTCGCCGCCGCTTTTCAGCCAAGTCCACCCGTTTCCCGGCAGACCACAAGGCCGCACAGCAGAGCCGAGCCGCCGATCCGTCGCCGCCGCCGCCACCGGCGAGCACCCGCCCCGTTGGGCGCGGGCCCGGCCTTCCGCCGTCCTCGGTGCCGCTTTTCCCCAGGACCACCCACCCGCCCGGCAGACCAACAAGGCCGCACAGCAGACCGGCGTTCTTGAACACGGCCTATAGCAGGCCTATAGCGGGCTACAGCGGTGCCGCGTGCAGTTGGGCGGCCACGATGGTGTTGCCGTAGAGGTCGGCGAAGTGCAGCGAGCGGTGGTCCGCGTCGTCGCGCTCGGCCCAGATCGGCACCCCGCTGGCCGCCAGGCGCTCGCGCACGCGGTCGAGGTCGTCGGTGTAGAGCACGAGCAGCGGCTGCCCGCCGCTCTGGCGGCCTACCAGCGCGCGCTCGTCCGCACTGCCGGCCGGCATCAGCCACAGGCCGGAGGTGGGCTGACCCGGCACGCCGATGTGCAGGTAGCGGTACCCGCCCGCGGTCTGGTCGAAGAGCACGCCGAAGCCGAGCACGTCGCGGTAGAAGGACAGGGCGGAGTCGAGGTCGTCCACGAGCACGACCATCCGGCCGATTCCGGTGAAGACGCCGTCACTGCTGTCTGCGGTCATGGCTGCGACCTTAGCCGGGGGGACCGACGAACGGTCGCGGCGTCCGCGTGCGGCCTCCGCCGCCGCGCCCGGCTTGTCAACGTACGACCGGTTCCGGGCCGCGCGGGCTCTCCAGCGCGTCCAGCCCGCGGGCCAGCAGGGCGCGGCAGTCGCCGGTGTACTCGGCCACCCAGTCGCCCGAGTAACCCCGCGGCGCGATCTCCACCACCATGATCAGCCCGAGGTAGACGCGGTACAGCGCCAGGCGCAGCGCGGCCTCGGGCGAGGAGACGTCCAGCCCGGTGCCGGCCTCGCGGTAGCCGGCGAGCAGGTCGGCGTCCTCTTCGGCGGAGCCGAAGGGGTCCATCCCCACGAGGTCCGCCAGGGGGTCGCCCCACCACGCGCGCTCGACGTCGATGATCCCGGTGATGCGCGGCCGGTCGGCCCCGCCCGCCGGGCCCGCGCCGGGTGCGTTCTCGCCCGCGTCCACGAACACGTTTCCCGGCCACAGGTCGAAGTGGACGAGCACCCCCGCCTCGACCTCGTCCAGCGCCGCGCGGTGCCGCGCGAGCGCGGTGCGCACGCGCGCCTCCGGCAGCTCCACGCCCCACCTCCGGCCGTCCGCCAGCAGTGCCTCGGTCATCGCGGTGAACGCCGACGCCCAGTCGGCGCCGTGCAGACCCGCCGACCGCTGCGGGTAGCCGAAGGCGACGTCGCCGCGCGCCGCATCGGAGCGCACCGTGTGCATGGCCGCGAGCACGCGGCCCAGCCGGTGGCGAAGCGCCCGGTGGTCGCCGGGTCCGAGGTCGGCGGCGGCCTCGTTCCATGGGCGGCCGGGCAGCGCCGCGGTGACGAGCACGTCGGCGTCGAGCAGGTCGCCGCCGGTTCCGGCGGCCAGCACCTCGGCCGCCGGAACCTCCGCGGCGGCCGCGAGCCGCCGGAAGACCTCGGCCTCGGTGCGCATGATGCCCTGCTCGTAGGACAGCAGCGGCGCCTCCGCGGGCGGCGACGCCTTGAGCACCGCCTCGCGGCCGTCGTCCAGCCGCAGCCGGTAAGCGGCGTTGAACATGCCGCCGGTGAGCTCGGCGGCGTCGACGACCGACGCGCCGCCGAGCAGCCGGGAGCACAGGGCGTCGAGCATGGGCCGGTCCAGCCGGCGCTTCGTCAGGCTGTCCATCGGCCGAAGATACCGCTGTACCGGTTAAGTCCGCATCGCTTCTCCGGAGGACCGCAGACCGGACTCGGCGGCCCACGCGGCCAGACGCGTCACCGCGTCATGGTCGTCGCTCCCGGGGGCGGCGCTGAGCAGCCCGATGTACTGCTCGTCGTCCTCGATGGCGGTCAGCACCTCCCACTCCAGGGAGAACTCGCCGACGACGGGGTGGTCGAAGCGGGTGGTGCCGAACGGACGCAGGGAGACGAGGTGCTGGCTCCACCACCGGCGGAAGTCGTCGTCGTGCACGGCCAGCTCGCCCACCAGCTCGCGCAGGCGCGCCTGGTCGTTGCGCGCACCGCTGTTCATCCGCAGGAACGACACCACCTCGCGGGCGCGCTCACGCCAGTCGACGAACACCGCGCGGGTGGCCGGCTCCAGGAACACCATCCGCACGTAGTTGCGGCGGCGCCGGCCCATCGCCGCCAGATCGCCCAGCAGAGCCGCGGCCAGGCTGTTCCAGGCGAGGATGTCCAGGTAGCGCCCGAACACCAGGGCGGGCATGCCGACCAGGTCGCCCAGCAGCCGCTGCACGCCGAGGCCGACATGCTGCTCCTCCTCCGCCGCGCCGATGTCCATGTCGGGGTTGGCGAGTTTGAACAGGTGCAGCCGCTGGTCGGAATCGAGGCGGAGCGCCTGGCCGATGGCGTTCAGCACGGTGCGTGAGGCCGTGCGCAGGCGTCCCTGCTCCAGCCGGGAGTAGTAGTCGACGCTGATCCCGGCTAACTGGGCGACCTCCTCGCGGCGCAGCCCCGGCACCCGCCGCACGAGCCCGTTGTCGGCGATGCCGGCGTCGCGGGCGGATACGAGCGCGCGGCGGGCGCTGAGGAACTCGGCCAGCGGCCCCCGGTATTGCTGGTCAACCTGCATACCGCCCGATTATGGCAGCGAAGTGGATCATCCACCGGGGGAAGTTCCTTCCCTGGAAAAGCCCGCCCTTCCGCCGATCCGCCCGGGCGGGCAGGCTCTGTTGGCGAGGGGGCGGACCGGTTCGCCGTCCGACCGTTCTTCGAGAGCGGTGGGGGGAAAGGGCGTGGACCGGTTGCGCAGGCGGTGCGGCCCTTCTCGCAGCGCGAGGGCCGCACCGCTTCCCGCCGTGCAGCCGGTTCTCGGCGCGGACCCGCCTTCGCCGGCGGGCTGTGAGGCCGGCTCGAAGCGGGAGGGGCGCGTGCCCGGTGCCCCGATCAGGCGGGGGCACCGGGCACGCGAACGAGCGGCGGGGCCTCCTAGCCGTCGGCCCTACCGGCGACACCGGCCGTGCCCGGCTCCTGCTCGGACTCCCAGCACTGGATGTTGCGCAGCTGCGGCACCCGGTCGCGGGTGAAGACCGGGTCGAGGCCCTGCTTGCGCTGGGCGATGTAGTCCTTGAGCACCAGTGCAACGGCCCCGACGAGCGGAGCCAGGGCGATCAGGTTGACCAGGGCCATGAAGCCCATGGTGGCGTCGGCGAGGCTCCACACGATCTGCACGGTGCCGATCGAGCCGAGGAACGTCGCGATCAGGAAGACGAACTTGAAGGTGGTCATCACACCGCGGTTCTCGGTGAGGAACGCGATGTTGGACTGGCCGTAGTAGAAGTTGCCGAGGATCGAGCTGAACGCCAGGAGCAGCAGCACCACCGTCAGCGCGTGCAGCGCCCACGGGCCCAGGCCGGTCTGCAGGGCCTCCTGGGTGAGCACCGGGCCGCGCTCCTCCCCGTAGGTGGGGTTGGTGACCAGGATCAAGAACGCCGTCATGGAGCAGATGATGAGCGTGTCGAAGTAGACGCCCAAGGTCTGCACGAGGCCCTGCTTCACCGGGTGGGTGACCGCGGCGGTGGCGCCGGCGTTGGGGGCCGAGCCCAGGCCGGCCTCGTTGGAGAACATGCCGCGGCGGACACCCTGGATGATCACGGTGCCCACGGCCGCTCCGGCGAACTCCCGCAGGCCGAAGGCGCCCTGCACGATCCGGGTGAAGACCACGGGGATCTGGTCGGCGTAGAGCACGACCACGACCGCGCCCATCAGCACGTAGAGCGCGGCCATGAAAGGGACCAGCGTCTGCGTCACGTGGGCGATCCGGCGCACGCCGCCGAACACCACGAGCGCGGTCACCGCGACCACCAGCAGCCCGACTGCCGCCGTGACCCAGCCGGTGGTGCTGTAGCCGAACGCCTCGGCGGAGTTGGCGACCGCGTTGGCGATGGTGTTGCTCTGCACGGCGTTGAACACGAACGAGAACGTCACGATGATGGTGATGGCGAAGATGATCCCCATCCACCGCGCCTTGAGCCCGTGCTGCATGTAGTAGGCGGGGCCACCGCGGTAGCCGGTCCGGTCGCGCACCTTGTAGAGCTGGCCGAGGGTGGACTCCACGAAGCTCGCCGCCCCGACGAGTAGGCCCATCACCCACATCCACAGCACGGCCCCGGGTCCGCCGACCGCGATCGCACCGGCCACGCCGACGACGTTGCCGGTGCCGATGCGCGCGGCCGCCGAGATCGAGAACGCCTGGAACGACGAGATCGCCCGCTTGCCGTCAGGGGCGACCTCCGGCTTGCTGCGCAGTGTCCGGAACATCTCCGGGATCATGCGCAGCTGGACGACGCCGAGCCTCGCGGTGAAGTAGATGCTGAGGACGGCCAGCAGGGGGATGAGCAGCCACGCCCAGAACGCGTCCGCGAATGACGTGACGGCCTCGTCGGCTACTCGGTTGAGTTCTTCCACGGCCCGTGGTGCTCCTTTGCTACGGGGGACGGCACCCGTCCTGCGTACCCGATATGGGCACTTGTTCACGATTCAGCACGAGCTGTTACCGGATGACCATCGATCCGTTACCGTACTCCGCCGCCGACTCCGTCCGGATCACGGACCGCCCGCTCACCTCCACACCGGTCCGTCGTGATCCGGCAGCGTAGAGGTCCCTGATCCACTCCTCCCCGCCTCTTGCCGCCGCGGCGCGGGCGCGCCGGACGGGCCGAGCGCGCCGCACCCGCCGAAGCGCCCGCGCTCGGCGCCGACGGCCCCTCCGGTCGGCACCGAGCGCAGCCTCCTGGAACGGCTCACCCGGACACCGGGTGCCCGTTGGGATCTCAGCGCCGCGCGGTGCCGGAACGGGCCGGGGGTACCTGCGGCTCCCCCGCCTGCCTCGGCACGGCGGCGACCCGGCCGTTCGCGCCCGCGACCGCGCGGCCGCCGGCGACCGTGCGGCCGCCGGTATCGCGGGCAGACGCGGGCACGGTCGCGCACACCGCGTCGAGCACCGCCGCGTAGGGGGTGCCCCGCTCGGCCAGTGCGGCGCGCAGCCGCTCCAGCCCCGGCCGCAGCCGCACCAGCAGCCGCTCGCCGCGTTCGGCGTCGACGCGGGCCGCGAACTCCAGCAGCACTGCGAGGTGGTCGGGCCGCTCGTCCGCGCCGGTGCGCCGGGCCCGGGCGGCGTACACCTCGGCGATGCGGGCTCGCGCGCGGCGGCGCCACAGCGCGTCGCCGTCGGTGTGGTCGAGCAGGAGCGGGGTGCGGCGGCGGGTGTCGAAGGTGAGGGCGTAGTGGGACCGCAGCTCGCGTTCGGGCTCGGCGGCGGCGTGATCGCAGAACCCGGCGAGCCCGCGGCGCGCGTCGATCGCCGGGAGCTCCAGGAGTGCGCGGCGGATCAGCGGCAGCCGTTCGTAGAAGCGCGGGCCGGGCCGACTGAGCAGTACCGAGGCGGCGCGGCGCACGGCGGCCTCCACCGCCGCTTCGTCCCGGAAGGCGTCGATCGGCGTCCACGCGCGGCCGGAATGCCCGGCGGACACCGCGGCGGCCGCGGAATCGCCGTTTGCGCTGTTCCCGGCGACTTCGCCGGACCACTCCCGGAAACCGGCCTTTCCCTTTCCCTGAAATCGGTCCGAACATTCATCGAAAAACAACAGAGGTTCTCCGACGCCGACACTGTGAGCTGCGCTTTTACCGTTGTTATGCACAATCACCACTCGCCTTTTGCTTCGCTGCACACCGGGCAGAGTGAACTGCGACCCCCCTGGACGGAACAGACCCTTCGGCCGGAAAGGTACCCAAGAAGGGCACCATTGCCCACACGATGCGCTTTCTGAATTTCCGGGCACCCGGCAAGCGGGCGGTGCCGCCGATCCACGGTCCGGCCGGTGCGCGCGGAAGGCTGCGCCGACCTCGCAGGTCAGCCGCGCGCGTCGCCGGCGCGCACCAGGACGGCCGCGCGGTTGCCCGCCCGCACGCGCTCAAGGGCGCCCACACCTGCGGGCAGCGCGACCTTGCGCGTGCGCGCGGTCACCGCGAGGACTGCGTGCTCGGGCAGGACCGCGGCCAGCGCGCGCACCAGCGCGGGTACGGGGTCGGCGTCGGGGGGCGCGCCGGAGAAGCGCGTCAGGTCGCCGTAGGGGATGTCGGTGAGCACCAGGTCGACGGGGCGCTCCGGCTCAGCGGGGTGGAAGACGTCGCCGCGGCGGACCGCGCCGTCGAGGTCGCCGCCCAGCCCGCGCAGTCGTTCGGCCAACCGCGCAGCGGCGTCGGCGCGCTCCACCATCGCCGGTTTGCCGAACTCCGCGGCTTGGGCCCGCAGCTCGCGCTCGCGCTCGGCCAGGCCGGCGCCGGAGAGCAGGCCCACGTTGCGCTCGGCGACGGACAGCGCCGCCGGGTCTGTGTCGGTGGCCAGCAGCCGGGACAGGCGGTCGCGGTGCAGCATGGCCGCCGCGACGGCGAGCTGCCCGCTTCCGCAGCAGGGGTCCCATAGCACGAACGGAGCGGCGCCGAGGCGGGCCGCGGCGCGCTGGAACAACTCGTCGGCGAGCCGGACGGGGAACCCGGGATGGCCCGGCGCCGAATACAGGACGTTCCCGCCGCCGAGATCGGAATCATCGCGACGCTCGGTCGCGTACCGGTAGGCCACAGGGTCCCTTCGCGGCCGTGCGGCGCGGCGGGCCGACGACGCGGACGCGAGAACAGGGCGGTCCTGACGGGATTTGAACCCGCGGCCTCCACCTTGACAGGGTGGCGAGCACTCCTAGCTGCTCCACAGGACCTCGGTGCTTCCGGCCACCGGGGCGACCGCGCACTCGTACAACTGTAGCGCCCCTGCGGAGTGCTCCGCACCTCGATTCGGAGCTGTCCCCATCTCCGCAGCGTGCCGGGACACCCGTCCTCTCCACCCGTCCGGCCGCTGCGCTGCCTACTCCCGGCCGAGGTGTTTCCTAGCCGGGGGCAGTGGAGCCGGCGGCATCGGAGGGCTGCGCGGGCGCCAAGCGCATCTCCTCGATGCGGCGCTGGTGCTCCTCACCCCAGTCGCCCAGCGGGCCGAGCGCCTCGTTGAGCGAGACACCGAAGGGAGTCAGCGAGTAGACCACCTTGGGCGGCACCTGCTCGTGGACGTCGCGCTGCACCAGGGTGTCGGCCTCCATCTCGCGGAGCTGCTGGATGAGCATCTTCTCGCTGACGCCCTCCAGCGCCCGGCGCAGCTGCCCGAAGCGGCGCGCGCCCTGGCCCAGCTCCCAGAGGATCAGCGCCTTCCACTTCCCACCGACCACCGCCAGTGCCGCGTCCAGCCCGCAGCTGAAGGAATGCGTCTGCACCATCACACTTACCTCTCGGTAGGTACCTGACAGAAAAGTAGGTACTAGACCTTAGCGCAGTAGCAGTCGAGGATGAAGAACCGCGCACCCGGCCGGGCGCCGCCGTAGACCGTCGTAAACAAGGAGGATCCTGGTGACCTCGAACGAAACCGCCCCCGTGGCCGTCATCGGTCTGGGCGACATGGGCGCTGCGCTGGCCGGTGCGCTGCTGAAGGCGGGGCATCCGACAACAGTGTGGAACCGCACCCCGCACAAGGCCGACCCGTTGGTGGAACAGGGGGCCACGCGCGCGGCCTCAGCGGCTGCGGCGGTGGCCGCGGCGCCGCTGGTCGTCGCGTGTGTGCTGGACGACGCGGCGCTGCGCCAGGCCCTCGGCGGGGCCGACCTCGACGGGCGCACCCTGGTGAACCTGACCAACGGCACACCCGCCCACGCCCGCGTCGCCGCGGCCTGGGCTGCCGAACAAGGCGCCGACTACCTGGACGGCGGCATCATGGCGGTACCCGCGATGATCGGCGGGGCGGACTGCCGGGTGATCTACAGCGGGCCGCGGGCGGTCTTCGACGAACACGCACCGACGCTCGGCGCCTTCGGGGAGGCCCGCTACGCCGGTGCGGACCCCGGACTCGCCGCCCTCCACGACCTCGCACTGCTGAGCGGCATGTACGGGCTGATCTCGGGGTTCCTGCACGCGGTGGCGATGGTGCGCTCGGCGGGTGAGAAGTCCGGCGAGTTCACCACGGCGGAACTCGTGCCGTGGGTGAGCGGGATGACCGCCATCCTGCCTACGCTGGCCGAGCAGGTCGACAGCGGCGATTTCGCCACCGAGGGGTCCAACCTCGGCATGCAGGCCGCCGGCTACGCCAACATCCTCGACGCCGCACGGGACGCGGGCCTCAGCACGGAACTGATGGCGCCGCTGGGCACGCTGATGAACCGCTATCTGGAGGCGGGTGGCGCACCCGGAAACGACCTCTCCGCGCTGGTCGGCATGCTGCACACGACCGGGGCCTGAGTGAGTGCCCCGCGCGCCGCCCGCCCCGCTCGGCGCAGGCGGCGCGCAGGGCCTCGACGCGTCAGCCGGGTCGGCGCCTCGCGGGAGGCGGCGCGCACCCGCGACGCGGCGCTACAGTGCGGGCAGAGGGCCGAACAGCCGCGGGGCCACGACGGGTAGCAGCGGCAGCGGCTCTCGCGAACCGTCGGCGTCACAGGCTGCGCCGCCCGCGACCGGGGCCGGTTTCGCGGACGGCGGCCGGAGGGATGAGCAGGTGAACGACCCGGAACGCAGCACACCCGCCGCGGAGCAGGGCGGCCCCGCGCCGCAGGCCGACCCGCAGGCCGCCCCACGGGCCGACTCACGGGCCGACCCGAAGATGCCTGCGGGGCACCCCAGCGGGCGTGTGGACCGCTGGATCTGGGCGGTGCGGCTGGCCAAGACCCGCGCCGACGCCGCCCAGGCGTGCCGCGGAGGGCACGTGCGCGTCAACGACCGGACGGCCAAGCCGGCGACCACCGTACGCGTCGGCGACGAGGTCCAGGTGCGGCTCAACGGGGTCACGCGCGTCGTCGACGTGGCCCTGGTGATCGACAAGCGCGTCGGCGCGCCGATCGCCCGCCGCTGCTACACCGACCGCAGTCCCGAACCCACTCCGCAGCCTCCCGGCGCGGTCCTGCGGCGCGAGCGCGGTGCGGGGCGCCCCACCAAGCGCGACCGGCGCCAAATCGACCAGATGCGCCGCAAGGGGTTCTGACCAGTCCACCCGGCCGCCCCGGTCCCGGAGCACCGACGGCCCTCCGTCACTCGCCGCCGTCGGCGTCAGCCTCGGTGCCCTGGGCATCGGCGCGCTTGCGGCGGCGCCTGCGGGAGATGCGGCCGAACATCCACGCGGCGTCGAGCATCGCGAACACGACCAGCCCCCACACGACCGTCATGAAGCTCAACCCGTCGGCCCGCCACGAGGCGAAGCACAGATAGCCCGCGATCACCGCGCAGAGCAGCGCCACCCACACCGTCCAGCGCCCGATCACAGCGCAGCCTCCTCGCCCGCCCCGCAACGAGCGGTCAACACTTCGGCACGTCGAGGACCCGCCTCCGCGCCCAAGTCCACCGCTCGGCGGGGCCCGCCGCAACCCGCCCCGGACGAGCCGCCGCCCATCGGGCGGGCCATCGGTGGGCATCTCCCCGCCACCGGCTCCAGGCGACCCCAGCCCGGCTAACGCCCCGGACGCACGGCTTCCTGCTACGAGGCCGCCCCGGCGGGCTCGGCGGACTCGCGACGGCGGCGGCGCAGGCGCATCCCGTTCACGGCCATGAGCAGGAAGACCGCGGACGAGATGAAGCCCAGCCAAGTCGTCCAGGCGCTTGCCGCCGGATCGTAGAGGTCTCTGACCCCGCTGATGAGCAGGCTGATACCGAGAAGCAGCCACGCGAAGATGAAAGTCCATGAACTATCGTACGCGGCATTCGCTTCTTTCGTCACTGCAGCTGACTCCTCATCGACGCGAAGATCCGATGCCGCCCCCGCGGAATCGGGCTAGGCGCCGTGGGAGAGGGGTGCGCATCCTTCCGGTTCCTCTCGGTGTACCTGCCCCGGTTCGGTCCGAAACCGGCGCAGACCCGATTCCGCCCGGCCGCGACGGCCGGATCGTGCCACCCGCGCAGGCGACCGCCGGCGCCAGGTCGGCGAGGCGTGGAATGACCGTATCGCGCCAGCCGGGGGCCGTCGCCGAACGCCACGACCGGGGCGCGTTCGCCATCGGCCTTCGACGCCCGTCCCGCCCACCTCGCCGAAGGCGAGGGCTGACGCCATGCGGTGTGCGGCTGCGGGAGGCTGGCCTACCACCCTCGGTGGCGACCCAAAAAAGCCCGGCGCCTCTTCGGCTCCGGGCTTCTTCGCTGGTCGGACTGTGTGGCCAGGGACGGGGTCGAACCGCCGACCTTCCGCTTTTCAGGCGGACGCTCGTACCAACTGAGCTACCTGGCCCCAGGCACACCGGTCGGTGTGTGAGGCGGTCCTGACGGGATTTGAACCCGCGGCCTCCACCTTGACAGGGTGGCGAGCACTCCTAGCTGCTCCACAGGACCTCGACACTGTGTTCTGTTGTGTGACGCAGACCGCGAATGTCCGGTTGACCGGGATCTTCGCGCTCTTCGCTCTCCGTCTCATTCTGCCAGACCTTCGGCAATGGTTTGACCGGAGCCGTACCCCCAACCGGATTCGAACCGGCGTTACCGCCTTGAAAGGGCGGCGTCCTAGGCCACTAGACGATGGGGGCCTCGACGACGAACGCGGTCGTCATTCTCCCACTTCGCCAGTCGTCGGGACGGCTCAAGCATAGGGGAGATTCCACCCCGGTGCCAAAGCGGTTCGCCGCCGACGCGCCACAGCATGTGGGCAGCAGGCGTCACTGCGGGGAAGCGGTCGGCGACGGTGCAGGTCGCGCGGTGGGAGTCGGCGTCGCCGGGGTGGAAGCGGGCGGCGTCGCGGTCGGTGGCTGCGGGGTTTCCGTCGGCGGGGTGATCTCGCGGTCGGGGTCGTCGACGACGTGCCGCTCGATCTGGGCCGATGTCAGTCCGAGGCCGCCGAGTGTGACGCCGTCCCAGGCCTGGAGCCGCTTGGTCTCGGCGTCGAAGTACAGCACGGACGCCTCGTAGGGCGTGGGTTCGTCGGAACCGCCGCGGTCGAGCGCGCCCAGGCCCGCGCCGCCGGTGGAACCCTGGACGATGTAGCGGGTGCCGGTGGGCCGGGTCTCCGTCCGCCGGCTGTGCTCGTGTCCGGCCAGCACCAGCGGCACCCTGCCGCTGAACGCGCGACCCTGGACCGGGTCGTGGAACACCGCGACGTCGGGCGCCGGTTCGCGGTCCTCGAGCGACGCGGCCTGCTGGGCGCCGATGGCCGCGACCTCCTCCGCCGTGGGGTTGTCCAGGGTCTGGTCGGGGGCGAACCGGGGGTCGCCCGCCCCGTAGAAGACGATCCCACCGACCTCGCGGACCTCGTCATCCAGCACGACGGCGTTGTCCTGCGCCGCCACCGCACGCTGCGTGCCCATCGAGTCGCGGTCGCCGCGCACCCACACATAAGGCACCTCGAGCGACTCGATGTCGTTCACGAAGATGTCCTCCGCCGCGCTGCCCCGGTCGCTGATGTCACCGGAGTCGACGATCAGATCGACTTGGAACTGTTCGCGCAGCGACCGGATGACGTTCCACGCGGCCGGATTCAGGTGCAGGTCGGAGACGTGCAGGACACGGATGGTGTCCGCGTCGTTCTCATACACCGGCAGCGTGGACGTCGCCTCGTAGAGCTGTGAGACGTTTCCCACCAGACCGGCGAGCTGCTCGCGGTAGCGGGAGAACCGGTTGACGACCCCCTCTGCGCTGCCCACCACCTGCGGAGCACCCGCCAGCAGGCCGGTATAGCGGGGCTCGGCGATGGCGCCCGGGTTGAACGTCGCAGCGCTGAGGCCCCCGGCGCCGGCGAGTACGAGCAGGGCCGTCAGTGCGCTCATTCCGGCCCGCCGCCAACTGCGGAAGACGACCAGCGCCGTGACGCCCGCCCCCGCCACCGCGGCGAGCACGGCCTGCACGAACAGCCGGATGACGCCGTTGCGCAACTGGTCGCCGATGCTTTCGGCCATGCGGTTGATGGCGTCGGGGTTCTGAAACATCTCCTGAGCCGCCGAGAGGCGAATCTCGGAGATGGCGGCGCGGAAGCTCAGCGGCGCCGAGTGGGTGTCGAACTCCAGCTTGCCCAGAGGAGAGACGTCGACCACGGTCTTGCCGTCCCAGTCGGGGCTGAGACTGAACTCGACGTCGGCCGGGCCGATGGGTGTCACGATCTGGCCGCCGATCGCCAGACCGAGCCATCCGCCCAGCAGCGCCGCCACGACGACGGCCCCGATACGCCAGGTACGGCCTCGGCGAATGCGGGAGAACCGGTCGGGGGCGGCCCGTAGGACCGCGGCCAAGCGGGATCTCACGCGCGACAACACCCCTCCATGATGCCCCCGAGTACGGGCTGCCAACGCGCGCGGCAGCCTCCGACCTGTCCGCGGGCGCCTGTGGACGGACTCGTCAGCGGCCGCCGCGGTAGCGCACAATACGAGGCGTGGTCGAACTATCGCGCGCACGATTCGAAGAACTGGTAGCCGACGCCCTCGACACCATCCCCGAGGATCTCACCGGCTACATGGACAACGTCGTGATCACGGTCGCGGAGTCCCCACCGGAACCCGGGCTACTCGGACTTTACGAAGGCGTCCCCCTCACCGAGCGCGGCGACGGCTACTTCGGCGTACTGCCCGACCAGATCTCGATCTACTGGCGGGAGATCTGCCAGGTCTGCGCCACCCCTGACGACGTCGTCGAGCAGGTCCGGGTCACCGTGGTGCACGAGATCGCGCACCACTTCGGCATCGATGACGACCGCCTGCACGAACTCGGCTGGGGGTGACGCTCAGGGCCCGGCTACCGCCGGCGGCGACCGTCCCGGGCCGCCATGCCGATCGCGGCACAGGACCGCGACGAATTCGCAGGTCACCAGCATTCTCTCAACTCGCAACACGCGATTGCCCTCCAATCCCTACAACGAAAGAGAAACGAATCTTCCCGTACGCCTTGCGGACAAGTACGCAGATGGGGAACGTTTGGTCATCGAACAACAACTTAGAGTGACACCACTGTGATCCAGTAAGGGAGTCGCCGAGTGGGCGATCCGCACATGGAAAGCCGCAGGGCAAGCGTCCCGCCCCGATCCGGAGGGACGGCGAACCCGACGGGTGGCCCATCCGACGCGGGCGAACCCGTTCCCGCCGAAACCGCCGAGCCGCCGCTGGGAGGTTCCGCACCCGCCGCGGTCGCCGACGCCGACGACACAGCGCCCGCGTCCGGACCACCGGACGGGCCCGCCTCCCCCGGCGACCCCCCGGCTGCCGCGCAGGGCGCCGACGGCGACCACGGCGACGACTCCGGCCACCCTTCGGATCCCGAGCCGGACTGGCGGAGCGGCTACCGCGAAGTGATGCGCGTCCCCGAGTTCCGGGCACTCTGGTCGGCCCATGCGCTCTCGATCACCGGCAACTTCCTGCTCAACATCGCGGTCACCGTGCTCGTCTACCAGCAGACATCGTCGGCACTGGCCGCGGGGATCACCCTCGCGCTGACGTTCATCCCGCAGATCGTCGGCGGCCCCCTGCTGTCCGGACTGGCCGACCTCTTCCCCCGGCGCCGCGTGATCATCGTCTGCGACGTGATCCGCGCGCTACTCGTGGCCGCGATCGGCATTCCGGGCCTGCCGATCTGGGGCATCTGGGGACTGCTTTTCGTGTCCATCCTGCCGATGGTGCCCTTCGGCGCCGCCCGCGCCGCGCTGATGGCGGAGATCGTCCAAGGCGAGCGCTATGTCGCCGGCTCGGCCATCATCAACCTGACCTCCCAGGCCGGGACGCTCGTCGGGCTGGCCGCGGGCGGCTGGATCGTCGCGTCCATCGGCGCCAACTCCGCGGTGATGTACAACGGCCTGACGTTCCTCGTGTCGGCGGCGATCGTGTACCTCGGCGTGCGGCACCGCCCTGCGGTACGCGAAGACGGCGACGGCCGCCCTTCACTGTGGCGGGTGACCCGCGAAGGCACACGCCTGGTCTTCGGCGATCCCCGCCTGCGCACGCTCGGGCTCTTCGCCTGGCTGGCCGGGCTCTACATGATGCCCTACGGCCTGGCCAACCCCCTGGCCGACGCGGCCGGCGGCGGCGCCACAGCCGCCGGCCTGATCATGGCGGGGCCGTCTATGGGCGCAGTGGTCGGCGGCTTCGTCCTGACGCGGCTGATCAATCCCGTCACCCGCATGCATCTCCTGGGCCCGCTGGCCGTCGCCGCCTCGGCACCGCTGCTCGTGTGGCTGGCCGATCCCCCGCTGTGGGCCATGGTCGCGCTGCTGGCCCTCGCCGGGACTGCGGCGTCGTACCAGTTCGTCGCCAACGCAGCGTTCGTGCTGTGCGTCCCCGCCGAGGGGCGCGGGCTGGCGTTCGGGTTGGTCGCGGCGGGGCTGCAGGCGGCCCAAGGCATCGGGATCGCGCTGGCCAGCCTCCTGGTGGAGGTCACCAGCACCCAGGTGGTCATCGTCGGTGCGGGGGTCGCGGGCGTGGCGTGCGCGTTCGGGTTGGCGCTGCACTGGTCGAAGATCTCGCGCAGCGCGATCGAGATGATGAACGCGCCGTCTCAGGCGGCCGCCTGATGCCCTGACAGCCCGGGCCGGGCGGGCGGTAGCCGCGCGACCGCGGCGCCCGGCCACCGGCCGTCGCGGCGCGCACGCCGCGCGGCCGCACAGGCGCGGCGCGTGCCTCTCGGCGGCGCCGCGCCGTCACGCGGAGGCCGACGCACCCGCCGGGGGCGCCGCGTCCGCGCCCGCTCGGACCTGCGGCCGCTCGGGCTCGCGGTCCGCGGAAACCTCGGGCCCCTCGGCCGACTCCCCCGCCCCGTGTTCGAAAGCGCGGGGGAGCCTGGCGACGAAGCCCGGCCTGGCACGAAGCGACCACATCAGTAGTCGGACTTCTTGCCCTGGAAATTGCGGATGATGTGCTCGAGCATGGACGACTCGCCGTCCTGCTCGGGCATGACCAGCCACGCGATGATGTAGAGCATGACCGCCGCCCCGCTGGTGAACAGCGCGAGAGCCACGAAGGCCAGGCGGACGATGTTCGGGTCCGCACCGACGAACTCCCCGATCCCACCGCATACGCCGGTGAGGAGCCGCTGGCGCCGACTGCGTCGAAGCGTCTTGTTGCCGGTGTTCTCGTTCATGCTTCCAGCCTGCCCTCCCGGCGCGCGCTTTCCCATCCGGAACGCCCCTGGCGCTCCCCTGACCGCGACCCTGACCCGCCGGCAAGGACCGCAAACGGACCGTCCGCGGCGTCGGACAGCAGGCGGGGCCGCGTTGGCCGCGCAGGCGCCGTCCCGGGCGGCGGAGCCGACGTCACTCCGCAGCGGGATCGAGCGCGACGACCGACTTGATGCCGCCGTCCTGGGGCGTGAACGCCTCCTCGGCGCGGTCGATCGGGACGCGGCGGGTGACGATGCGCGCAAGCCACTGTTGGTCGGCGGCGGCCAGTGCGTCGGCGGCCTGCCGGTAATGGCGCAGGTTGGCGTTGACCGACCCCACCACCGCGTCGTTCTCCATCACGATGTCGCGGTTCAGGCTGCCCGCGTCCACGGCGATCCGCCGTCCACCCGGCGAAACCCCGGTAAGGCAGACGATTCCGTAGGCGGAGGTCCCCGCCATGGCCTCGAACACCAGACGGCCTGCTCCAGTCGCCTCGATGACGATGTCGGGGGCCAGCTTCGACATCACCTGCTCGATGTCCTCTGTGTGGTACTCCGCGCCCAGGTCGCGCACCAACCGGGGTTTGGGGCCCTCGGTGATGCGGTCCAGCACGTGCACATCCAGGCCCCGCTGCCGCCCCAGCAGGGCGGCGAGCAGGCCGATGGGGCCGGCCCCGGTGACGAGCACCCGCCGGGGATCGAACCAGGAGCGGTTGCCGACGCGCTCGACCTGCTCCCAGGCTTTGGCCACCACGGTGGTGGGTTCCATGAGCATGCCCACCCGCTCCAGGCCGGGATCGAGTTTGACGGCGTACTCCGGCTCCACGCACCACGCCTGCGCGCCGTAGCCGTCGGCGCCCTTGATGCCTCGCTCGGTGTAGCGGCCGTTGCGGCACATGTCGAACTCGCCGTGCGCGCAGGCGCCGCACGGCACCGGGTCGGGGCGGCGCACCACGCCCACCGCGAGGTCGCCCGCAGCGAAACCGCTCCCCTCGGGCGCCTGGCGGACCCGCCCCAGGGACTCGTGGCCGACGACGAACCACTCCCGCCCCTCCGGCAGCGCCCCGTGGCCGCCCGAGACGATCTCCCGGTCGGTGCCGCAAACGCCGAGGGCGAGGCCCTGCACCAACATCTCCCCCGGCTGCGGGTCGGGGTCGGGCATCTCGCGCACCTCCAGCGGGTTCTCGCTGTCCGGGCGAACGGTCACTGCGCGCATATCTGCCCCTATGCCGGCCGACTCCAGCGGATTCACCTTCCTGCCTAGCCGCAGCGCCGCCCGCCAAACCCGCCGACGAACCCGGCGGCCGCCGTACACCGCACTCGGCGGAGAGGACGGACCGACTCGGTCCGGCGCATCCCGGAAAGCCATCGGAAGGGCCCGCGTTTCCCCCGGCGCAAACCCTCCGTGAGTATCCGGCGACCGTCTCCTACCGGGTTTCGGGAATCGCAACCTCGCACACTCGCCGAAGTACCGATTTTCTGGGGATAGCGCCTGTGTCCAGCCGCAGCCGAGGACAGCACATCGAACCGCGACGCGACTTGACGGAAATGCCATGCTGCCGTAGAAAAGCGTTATAAGCAGCGCGCAGGGCAGTCGATGCACACTCCCGCGGTGAATTCATTGAAAGGGGTCGCGGCATCCGCACAGGGGTAGGGATTCGTCTTCCACAGCGGCCCGGACACCCGTCGACCAGGCCGCGCACCCTGCCGACCGCCCGTCCGGCGTCCCGGTCGGGCCCAACCGCGCAATTGCCGTGTTTCAACGGGAAGCCGAGGAGTCGCAGTGGCACAGCAGGTACAGGTTCTTCTCGTCGACGACATGCAGGGAGGCACGGCCGAGGAGACCGTGCCCTTCTCGATCGACGGAACCTCGTATGAGATCGATCTCAACGCGGAAAACGCCGAGGAGCTGAGAGCGGCCATCATGCCGTTCGTCGAGTCGGCCCGGAAAGTCCGTTCGGCGAAGAGCACCGGGAACCGGCGCCGGAATCGCCCCAGCCAGAACCGGCAGCGCACCGCCGATATCCGCGCGTGGGCGAAACAGCAGGGCAAGGAGGTAAACGACCGCGGCCGTATCCCGGCCTCGATCGTCGCCGAGTACGAAGCCGCGCATTGAGTCCCGTCCGCGGACGCTATCCGGGCGCACCTCCCGTTTCCCGGCCGATGGTTCTTCGGTGATTTCTCCCCGACCTCGCCGGTTTTCCTTCGGCGCCGGGTGTTTCGGCGCAAGAGGTGCGGCCGGGTGCTGATCAGCAGGCTCCGAGTCCGGCCGGGGCGGTGGACAGCCCCGCACCGCCCCGGGCGCCGGATCCGGCCGCCACCACCCGGCCCGACCATGTCGGCGCAGGGTCCGCTCGCCGGTGACAGGCCGCCCGCTCCGGCGACTCCCGACCGCCCCGGCCCGCTTCTACCGCGCGCGAAGGCGAGCGCATCGGCGACCTCGGCGCGGTCGCGCGGGTACAGCACCAGCCCCGGCGGGCCGGAGCGCAGAAAGTTGTGCCGCACCGCGCCGTATGCCGGATCACCCGGTTCGACAGCGCCCGGCCAGATTCGCCGGGACGCCGTCCTAGTCGATCCCCTCGCGCCCGAGGGCGTTGACCCCGCCGTGCCCAGTTCAGCCCGGCTCTACGACTACTATCTAGCGCGCCACGAGGCGTTATGTGACCGAGTGAGGGTGCAAGACCCTCGCGGGCTACTGCCGCCCGCACGGGTTCACTCGGAAGCCGCGCCGTTCGCCTCATGTATCGGAGCGGCCGCATCCTTGCCATCCTGTGTCTGGACGGGCAAGCCTACTGAGGCCAGAAGGGCCAGCTTGTCCGCGTCGTCGGATCCGGGGTCCGGGTGGTGCACGACGAGTTTCAGGTCCTCGGCCCCGCCCACGCTCAGCCGCTCCCTGTTGAGCGTGAGTCCCCCGATCTGCGGGTGATCCAGCCGGATCGGCGTCCCGCGCTGTCCTCGTACTTCATGACGAGCCCAGAGCCGGCGAAACCGGGGGCTCGCCAGTGAAAGCTCTCCGACGAGCTCCGCGAAGCGGGGATCCTCGATGTCGTTGCCCACGGATTGCCGCAGATTCGCGACGAAGCACTCCGTGACGTTCTCCCACTGCGGGTACAACCTCTGCTGGTCCGGCTCCAGGAACATGTCCCTCAACTGGTTGCCGCCCGTGGCGAGCCGGGGATCGAGGGCTCTGGCGAGCGAGTTCGAGGCCAGGATGTCGAAGTACCGGCCTTCGATGAAGGCGGGCTGGACGAGGGAGTCCAGGAGCTTGAGCGCGCCGGGCGGCACGGTCTCCTTGCGCGGTCGGCGCCTGCGCTTCCGGCCCGACTCGGAGACCAAGGTCAGCAGGTGGGCGAAGTGGTCGTCGTCGAGGTGCAGCACCCGCGCGATCGCCTCAAGCACCTGCACGGACGGGTTGCGATCGCGGCCCCGCTCCAACCGCAGGTAGTAGTCCGCGCTGATGCCGGCGAGCATGGCGACCTCCTCCCGCCGCAGCCCGGGCGCACGCCGCACCCCGATGTTGGGGATGCCCGCCTGCTCAGGCGTCACCAGCTCGCGCCGAGCGCGCAGGTACGCACCGAGGGCGTTCGTTCTCTCGCTCATGCGCCAAGCCTAAATCGCCGTAAAGCGAATAGAGGGGGTCCTGTCACACCCCAGGCTCGACAGGGCTCTGGGCGCGGCGAGCGGCCCCGCATAGCGTTCCCGACGGACCACTCGAGCCACCCATTTCGGAGGAGATCCATGACCGTCACACTCATCACCGGGGCCAACAAAGGCATCGGTTTCGAGACAGCCGAACAGCTTCTGGAGTTGGGCCACGTCGTCTACATCGGCGCGCGCGACGTCGAACGGGGTGAGAAAGCCGCGGCCGCGATCGGCACACGATTCGTTCAACTCGACGTGACCGACGACGCGTCGGTGAACGATGCGCTGGCGACGATCGAGGCGGCCGAGAGCCGGCTCGACGTCCTGGTGAACAACGCGGGCGTCCTGGCTTCGGGCGACGTCGACGGTCCCTTGGCGCTGCATGCCTTCGACACCAACGCGGTGGGAATCGTGCGGGTCACGGAGGCGGCGCTCCCCCTGCTGCGCAAGTCCTCGAATCCCACCGTCGTCAACGTTTCGAGCAGCGCCGGGTCGTTCTGGGCGGTGACCAGCCCCGACCGGCCCGAGTTCCACCTGTCGTCCGCGCTCTACTCCGCGTCCAAGGCGGCGGCCACCATGCTGACGGTCCAGTACGCCAAGTCCCAGCCGGGCATCAAGTTCAATGCGCTGGAGCCCGGCACCACCGCCACGGACATGACCGCGGCCTTCGGGATCGGTAGGGCACCCGAAGAGAGCGCCAAGGCCGTCGTGCGCCTGGCGACCCTCGACGCCGACGGCCCGACGGGAACCTTTCAGGACGAGAACGGGGAACTGCCCTGGTAGGCGCGTAGGAACCCGCAAGGGAACTCAGCAGCGACACCCGGCCCGGGACGCGCGTCCCGAGTCATCGGAATCCGAGTACAGCCCCTCGTCGGGGCAGAGGGAGGTAATCATCATGGCTGTCTTCGACATCCACGAGTTCTACCGCCGTTACGTCGAGGAACTCAACGCCCACAGGTTCGACGGCATGGACGAGTTCATCCACGACGAGGTCACCCTGAACGGCGAGCCGGGCACCCGGGACGATGTCATCGCGGTTCAGCAGGCGGACATCGATGCGGTGCCGGACTTCCGCTGGGAGGTCCAGGAGTTCCTCGTCGACGGCGACCGCGCGGCTGTCCGTGCGATCAACACGGGTACCCCCGTGAAGGAGTGGCTCGGCGTGGCTCCCACCGGTGCCTCCTTCGAGATCGTCGAGTACGCCATCTACCGGATCCGCGACGGACGGTTCGTGCAAATGACGGCCCTGCACGACGGCTCGGCGCTGGAGCGACAGTTGGCGGGCTGACCTTTCGCCCACCGACTTGGGCGGAGGCGCTGGTGCAATGCACCCCACATCCCCTCATCGGGCGGGTGAGCCTCGGCTGCAGCGTCCTGACAGCCGCGACACCGACCTCAAGACCGTCGCCCATACGGCGGCCCCGGGCAGCGAGGACGGCTCCAAGCACCAGCTCGCCGGCATCATCTCTTCTTCAAGGAGCGACTCGTGACCACGATCGGCATCATCGGAGCGGGTGAAGTGGGCACCCAGCTCGCCCGCGCAGCCGTCACCCACGATTACCAGGTCGTCATCGCCAATTCACGGGGACCGGAAACGCTGACGCATCTCGCCGACGATCTCGGACCCTCGGCCCGAGCCGCGCCGGCGGCCGACGCCGCCGAAGCGGGCGACTTCGTGATCATCGCCGTCCCCCTCAAACTGGTCAACGACATGCCTGTGCAGCAGCTGGCCGACAAGATCGTGCTCGACACCAACAACTACATGCCCTGGCGCGACGGCCACTTCCAGCCCATCGACTCGGGGGAGAAGACCGTGCACGAGCTGCGGCAGGAGCACTTGCCCACCTCAAAGGTCGCCAAGGCATTCACCCACATCCAGGCTCCGCGCCTTTTCCTCTCCGCCAGCGCCCCGGGCACTCCCGGTCGGCACGCTCTCTCGGTCTCCAGCAACTACGCCGAGGCGGTGGAGCTGGTCACGCACCTGTACGACGAGTTCGGATTCGACACCGTCGACAACAGTCCACTCAGCGAGTCCTGGCGAAGCGACCCGGGCCAACCTGCCTGGCTCTCGCACTCCCACCAGACGCGCGAGCAACTCGCTGCCAACCTGGCCGGCGCCCGCCGGATCAGGTACCCCGCCCGAGGCTGATCCTGGCGTCCGACCTGCCGGTCCACTCGCCACGCAGTGCGTGAGGTAGCGCAGTTCGGACGCCGCGCGGCGGGCACGGTGGGCGCGGGCCGGCTCCGCACCCGCACCTCGTGCTGGTGCGGGCTTTGTTCGACGGCGAGCACCGCCACCACGCCGCCTGCGGGCGCGGGGGCGTGCTGCAGGGCGTTGGCCAGCAGTTCATCGGCCACCAGAACGATGCCGTCGCCGCGGTCGGTGGGTGCGAGCGTGCGGACGATCCAGGACCGGGCGGCGGGAACCTCGGCCGCATCGGCGGATAGCCCCGGACGGCGATACGTGCGCCGCGTCACCGTCGTGAGCGTCGCTGTCGGGCAATAGGGCATGGCGAGTGCGCCTACTCGGCGGGCGGCTGTGTGGTGCAGCCGCCACCCAGGCGCACCTCTTATTGCCTGGTCAACGTGTTCTTCCGAGTTTTCTCCGCCCTTTCCCGGTCTCCCGCGGACAGCGCGGTGCTCGGCTGTCGACCCTCGTTGGAGCTCCGGCCATCGGATGCGGCGCGTTGCTCCGTCGGTGCTCGTATGTTGAGGAGCGCCAGGTCGCTGGCCCGGTGTCGCGCCGGCTCCCCGACACCGGGCTGCGCCCGAACCCGGCCGGCTCAGTCCGGGAGCGCGTGCGCGACTATCGCGGCACCGACGGGGCAGAGGCGCTGTCTGTGCAGGTCAGCGGACTGCAAATGGCGCCTGCTGTGGTGCAGCATCCACCAACTCGGACGGGTATACTCGTCGCGGGCCGTTAGCTCAATTGGCAGAGCTGCTGACTTTTAATCAGTAGGTTCCGGGTTCGAGCCCCGGGCGGCCTACTCGTTTTCCCAGGTCACGCCCACCATATCTCCGCGGGTTGCCGGATATCGACGGCCGTGTTGCTCCGTCGGTGCTCTTATTGCAGCACCGTGTCGATTATGCAGGTCACCCGCCGACGAGCCGCCAGCCGACAGCCCGAGAACCCCGGCTCCGCCGATTCCCACTGGAGCAAAACGGAGCGACTGGGACACTGCGGCAGAACCGTCCTCGCCCCTGAGCCAGGGCGGCCCATTCCTGCTGAGATCGACACGCCGGAGCCGGGCGGCGACCTGCGCTTTGCCACCATCGGAGGGCAGGCGTGATCATCAGGAAGGATGTCGTCCAGGCCCTCTCGCGTCGCGCTCGACGTGGCGGATGGCCACATAGGCCCCGGAGGTAGGTGCTCCAGGTAGCGCCGCACCAGCGCGTAGGGCGCCTGCTCGTCCTTGAGAACGTGCAGCACCGCCACCAGCAGCAGCCCGACCGGCCGCGGCAGGTCGAGGCGCCCGGTGACTTCCGGGTGGGCGAAGACCGTCTCCGGTTCGCGCATGTCGGCCTCGACCACTCCCGTCATATCGGGGCGGTCTGCCAGCAGCGCCTCGGCGTGGACCCGAACCACGGGGTCGTGGTCGACAATGACCACCCGGGCCTCGGGGTGATGGTGCCGGGCGACCTCGTGCACTGGGCCTTCGGCGGGCAGTCCCGCGCCGATGTCCCACTTGGCCGCCGAGGCCCCGCCGCACTGGCGTGGCTGGAGCGCGCCCGCCAGTTGGACGATCACAACGAGTCCGTCTACAGGAACTGATGCGCGCCCACGCCCGCAACGACCGCCCCGACGAGGTGACCCGCGTCTGCACCCTGCTGCAGCAGGCCCTGGGCACCATTTGGCGCCGCGCCCAGTCCGGCCAGCACGCACCTTCTCGAGGAACTGACGTCGCTGAGCCTGGCCGCAGCGAGAAAGCCGGTGCGGCCCCGCCCCCGCCTTCAGCGATGATGTGGCGCGTCGGCCTTAACCACCCGCCTGGACCGCATGTGGCTCACGTGTTGCCGGTCATCACGTTCGGAGCCGAGAACGGTACTCGCCCGGGGGTATTCCTCTGGCACGTCGGAAAGCGCGGCTGAAAGCGTGCGGGGTGGCATAGCCGACCGCGCCGGAGATCGACTCGACCGGCTCGTCGGTGTCGCGGAGCCGGCCGGACGCCAGATCCATGCGCCACGGCGTCACAGATCCCCGTCAGGTCTTCCAGGGCGATACCGGCCGAGGTGCGTTCAGCCTCGGTCACGATCTGCTTGGCGATGACGTGGTTGGTGTTCGCAACGTGGCGCGCTTCCCTGCGCCGCCGCGTCTTCAGCCGGCGTTTCGCCGATGTCGTCTTCTTGGCCTGGAGTTCGGCCCGCAGGGCGGCCTGGCGCTTGCGGTGGCGGTTCAGGCCCCGCCCGGCCGCCCGGTAGCCGGTGGAGGTGGTCGCGATGTTGGCGATGCCCAGATCCACACCGATGAACCCCTCCGGCGAATACTGCTCGGCCTCGGCCACCTCGCAGGTGGCCATCAGGTAGAACACGCCGCCGCGTTCGACCAGATCCGAATCGCCCTGCCGGTGCTCTACCAACATCTTGAGCGCCTCCGGTGCGCAGGCGAAGCCCACGTTCTTCAACCGGCCCGCGGTGGTCCAGACGGAGACGGTCCGCTGGTCGTAGCGCCAGCTCAAACACCGGTCGTCGAAGGGGTGGGGCGGCCTCGGGCCGGAAGGCGACCGGCGCGGACTCGGCCTTTTGGCGGCGCTTCGAACCGGGTCTGCCGAGGTGGCCGGCCCGGATATCGGCCGCCAGCGTCGTGTAGGCGTCGCGGACCTTCTTGATGGTGTGCTGGGCCGCCTGGGCGCCCAGACCTTGGGAGCGCAGGCCGGCGTAGGTGTGCTTGCGCAGCTCGTACTCACGCGGCACACCGAGCTCGAAGGCCACCGCCCAGACCCGGTTGGCGGCCTCGTTGAGGGTGCGCAGGGTCGCTGACAGCGCGGACGCCTGTGCGGCATCGGGCACCAGTTTGACCTGCACGACGAGCTTCACAGCGGCGATCCTACGATCACCGCCGCCCCGATAGGGGCCGAACGCCGAAATCCGCAGGCGTGCTCGTATTCGGGGCAGGGCCGTGATGAGAAGCGATTCCTCCCGGCTCTGCAGAGCCGGGGCTCCTCGCTAGAATCAGCTGAACCCCGCCCCGTGCGGGAGCACGACGGCGGGCGCGTCGAAGGCGTCGAAGTCGATGTTCTCGCTGGGGCACCGGCCTTCAGGGGCCGGTCGGGGAGGAGCTTTCGCGGCCCAACCGCAGGCTGATCACGGCCGTGAGTGTGAAGACCCCGGTCTGGTACAGCATCGCGTGCCAGAATGCGCCGCCGGAGTCCGCGGCGGGCGCGAGGTAGGCGAGGGATGCCAGCGTGATGCCGATGGACCCGCCGAGCTGCTGCGCGGTGGGCAGCAGCCCGGAGAGCGACCCGGTTGTCTCCGCGCTCGTGCGCGCCAGCACCAGGGAGAACACCGAGGCGGTGAAGACTCCGAATGCCGCGCCGCCCGCAGCCAGCAGCGGCGCCGCCCCGAGGGCCGACGCGGTGCCGAGCAGAGGGGCGAGACCGGCCATGACCGCCGCCAGCACCAGCGCCGACGCCGTCAGCAGCCGCGAGCCGTGGCGACGGGCCAGGACCGGGGCGCACCGGCTGCCGACGACGGCCGCGGCGGCGAAGGGCGTCGACAGTGCGGCGGCCGCCAGTGCGGAATAGCCCGCGGCCTGCTGGAGGTGCAGGAGCAGCAGGAAGGTGAACGACGGCACCCCGGCGTTGAAGACGAAGACCAGCAGGATGCCCGATCGCGCGGTCCGCGCGCGCAGGGCGGCGGGATGGATCAGCGGGGCCGCGCCGCGGCGCTGCGACGCGGCGAAGCACGCCAGCACCAACGCGCTGCCGCCGAGGCTGACCAGGGTCCACGGCGGCCATCCCGCGTTCGGACCGAGAGCGAGCGGGAGGATCAGCATCCCGAACCCGGCCGTAGCGAGTATCGCGCCGACCGCGTCGATCCGCAGCCCAGGGGCCGGACGCGACCGCGGCAGCGCCCGTGCCCCCGCCAGCGCTGCCAGCGCCACCGGAACGTTCGCCAGAAAGACCGTCCGCCAGCCCAGCCCCAGCAGGTCCGCGCCGAGCAGCAGCCCGCCCAGCAGTGGGCCGGCGAGTGAGGCGACCCCCATCGTCGCCCCGTACAGACCCAGCGCGTGGGCCCGCCGACCGGTGGGAACGGCCGTCTGGATGATGGAGAGGACCTGGGGGGCGACGAGCCCGCTGCCCGCGCCCTGCACGAGGCGAGCCGCGATCAGCGCGGCCGCTGTAGGCGCGAACGCGCACGCTGCGGAGGCGAGCGCGAAGACGGCCGTGCCGACGGCGAACAGGCGGCGGTAGCCGTAGCGGTCGCCGAGCCGCGCGGCGGTGATCAGCAGGCACGCGTAGGTGAGGGTGTAGCCGGCGAGCAAGAGTTGCACCTCGCCCGGCCCGGCGTCCAGACCGCGCTGGATCGCCGGGGCGGCCACCTGCGCGATCGTCACGCTGAGCAGCTGCACGAAGGTGGCACCGAGCACGACGGGCAGCACGAGCTTCGATTCGGCGGAACCGGCGGCCCGGGGTGCCGGCGGGCGTGCGGCGTTCACGCGGACCGGTCGGCGGTGAGCGCCGCGGCCAACTCGCCGGGGCGCGCGGCGAACGGGCTGTGGCTTCCCGCAAGCGTCCGGACCGCGAACGGGTTGGCGGGGAACCCGGCGTCGGCCTCGGCGATCATCAGGTCCTGGGTTTCGGTCGGCAGCGACCGGTCGCCGGCGCAGCGCAGGAACGTGCGCGGGATGCGTCCCCAGCCCTGGGGCGTCAGGGTGACCGGGCTCGACGGGATGGCCATGGGCAGGTCGGGGCTCAGGGTCGTCCGCCACCGGTCGAAGCGGTCGGCGGGCATGTCGTGGTAATGGGTCCGGCGCAGCTCCGCGACGTAGGCGGGGTCGGTGGAGACGGGGTTGATCCGCACGGCGCCGACTTCGTCGGGGTCGGCGACCGGCAGGCCGCCGCCGAGTGCGCCGGCGTTTTCGGGCGCGGACAGGTAGTCGTAGAAGCGAGGGCGCCCGGCCGGGACGAACGCGGACAGGTAGACGATGCGGTCGACCAGTTCGGGGGCGCGTTCCGCGGCGAGGGACGCGGGCCCGCCCCCGGCGCTGTGGGCGACCAGGACGACGGTGCGAGCGCGCCCGCGCACCGGCCGCAGCGTCTCCAGCACCGTGTCGGCGCACTCGTCCATCGACACCCCGGCCGCCTGTGATCTCTCCGTGCGCATTCCCGGTTGATTCGCGGCGAAGTAGCCGCTGGGCAGTGGGGCGGCGAACCCGTGGCCGGGCAGGTCGAGGGCGACGCTGGGCGCGCCGAGTGCGGCGAGCGAGCGCTGTGCGGGTCCCCAGTGGGCGGCGCCGTGCCAGGCGCCGTGGACGAGAACGAACAGCGTATCCATCGGTGCGGCTGTGGAAGGCATGCCCGTATTCCACTGGCGATGGCGTCGGCTATGTACGTGTATATCTACCTGTGCGGCGAACGATATCTTAGAGGTATCGCTGGAGGAGGGGAGTCGCCATGGAGGCGCGGCACCTGCGCTACGCGGTGGCGCTCGCCGACCACCGGAGTTTCCGCCGCGCCGCGGCGACCGTCGGGATCGCGCAGCCGCCGCTGTCCAAGCAGATCGCGGCGCTGGAACGCGAGGTCGGCGCCCGGCTGTTCGACCGCACCGCGCGGGGCGTCGTCCCCACGGCCGCGGGCGAGGCGTTCATCGCCAGGGCGCGCCGGTCGCTGGCCGAGGCGTCGGCCGCCGCGATCGACGCCGCGCGTGCGGACCGCGGCGAGACGGGGCGGCTGAGCCTGGGGTTCGTCGCCTCCGCGCTGCTGGACCCGCTGCCCGCCGTGTTGAGCCGGTTCGGGACGCAGCGACCCGACGTGCGCCTGGTGCTGCACGAGATGGCGACGAGCCGGAGCACCGCCGCACTGGTCACGGGCGAATTGGACGTGGCCGTCGGGCTGGGGCCGCCGCGCGGAACGGGTGCGGAGTCGCTGGTTTCGGTCACCATCGGCCGCGATCACCTGGTGGCCGTGGTGGCGCGCACCCACGCCTACGCGGGGCAGCGGACGGTCGCGCCGGAGCAGTTGCGGAATCAGCAGCTCATCGTCGCGCCGGGCGAGGACGAGCCGGCCATCGCCATCGGGCTGCGCCGGCTGCTCGGCCCCGATTCCTGGACGCTGGAAGCCGCCACGGTCGCCAGGGATGTCCACACCATCGCCGGCCTGGCGGCGTGCGGAGTCGGCGTGGGCCTGGGCCCCTCGCGCATGCGGCTGAACGCGCGGCCGGACGTCTGGATGTGCGACGTGTCGCCGCGTACCCGGCTGCCCGACCTGACCCTGTCGTTCCGCGCCGACGACCGCTCCCGCGTGCTGGAGGCGTTCTTGGACACGATCCGGGCCGACTGCCCGGACGTCGGCGACGCCCTCGACCGGCGGCTGGACCACAGCGCTCCGTCCGACCGCGAGCCGCCCCTGCGTGAAGCCGGACCCGGGAAGGATCGCTGAGCGCAGCGGCGCCGACGCGCTGTCAGCAGGCGCGGCCGGCGGCCGGGCCGCTAGGCGACCGCTTTGGCGAACGAACGGAGATTCAGGTGCAGCGGGGCGAGCAGCTGATGAGCAGACGGCAGCCAGCGAGCGCGTCGCGGCCACACAGCACCCGATAGGTCGCCTGTGTGCCTGCGCACGCGGGGGACGGCACGCGTCGGGCGCGCCTGCGGGCCGGTGTCACGACCTGACGGCAGTGACGGCCTCGTCCCAAAGGTCTTCCAGCGAAACGGTGCCGTTGCGCTGTACCCATGCCTCGGTGGCGACGTCGAGGCAGGTCAGGGCGGTGGCGATGATCGCGGCGGCGTGGTGGGTGGCGCGCTTTTCGTCGATGTCGGCCGCGGCGCGCAATCGTCGGGTGAGTTCGGGCACGAGCATGTCCTGCCAAGCGAGGTGCTTTTCCAGGTGGCGTGCGCGCAGGGATGGCGCCTGGAACAGCATCCGGGCGATGCGCAGGTCTACCTCGGTGCCGGCCCAAGCTTCGTCGCGCAGCGCCAGAAGCGAGGCACGGACCGCGATCCAGGGTTCTTCCTCGGGAGGGCGCTCGGCCAGTGCGGAACGGACGCGGTGTCCTCGGTCGATCAGGCCGCCCAGGACGACGTCCTCTTTGGTGGCGAAGTAGCGGAAGAACGAACGCCGGGAGATCCCGGCAGCCTCGGCGATCTGATCGACGGTGGTCTCCTCGAAGCCGTGCTCGAGGAAGAGGGACATGCCGGTCTCGGCGATCTCCCGGTGGATCGCACGGCGTGTGCGTTCTCGCAGACGGGGCTTGGCTTCTCCACTGTTCACGGGCTCAGCCTATAAGAAGAAGTCGCTTAGTGCCGTTTGTGGCACTCGGTGACAAGTTGGCATAAGGTGCTGCCATGACTATCGATCATTCCTCCCAGACCACGCTCATCACCGGCGCCAGCTCCGGGATCGGGGCCGATCTGGCCCGCCGACTCGCCGAACGCGGGACCGCCCTGGTCCTCGTTGCACGCCGCGTCGAACGACTGGAGGCTGTGGCTGCCGAACTCCGCGGGGCGCACGGCGTTCAGGTCGAAACCGTGTCCGCCGACCTCGGTCGTCCCGGAACGGGCCGGGACCTGGCCGCCGAGATGGACCGCCGAGGCATCCGCGTAACCAGCTTGATCAACAATGCGGGGATAGGTGCGGACGGAGCCTTCGCCGATCAGGACCCGGACGAACTCGAAACGCTGCTCGCACTCAACGTCACCGCCCTTGTGGACATCACCCGAGCGTTCATCGATCGGCTGAACCGGGCGGAGGGCGGATACCTGGTGAACATCGCGAGCGCGGCGGCTTATGGCCCGATCCCGGGCATGGCCGTCTACGCGGCGAGCAAGGCGTTCGTGCTGAACTTCACCGAGGCGCTGTGGTGGGAGACGCGCGGGAGCGGGCTGCGCACCATGGCGTTCTCGCCGGGTCTCACCCGCTCGGAGTTCTTCCAGAGGATCGGCACGGAAGGCTACGGCAGCGATTTCCAGACCCCGGACGAGGTCGCGCGGGCGTTGGTACGTGCCCTCGATCGGAGCAGGTCCGTACCGAGCACGGTTTCACGCGCGAGCACCGCCGTTTCCGCAGGGCTGGCACGGCTCTTCAACCGGAAGACCACTGTTCTGGTCACGGCGCGGCTGGCGGGGTCGGCCGGTCTGATGAGTAAGCGGCGTCCCGTCGGAACGTGAGCGGGTAGGCCGAAGCACGCGCCGAGACCGCTCGCGCCGCTGAAGGCTGACGGTGCCCTCCCGGCTTCGGAGGCTGGGATTTCCCACGCGCCATCACACCCGCCGGCCTCCGCCGCGTCGCAGGTGTCCCGGGCCGCGCGGCGGAGTGGTCCGTTCCATGTCTTCGCGGACGGCACCTTCTTGCGTCGGCGCGGTGCGGTGGTAACGGTCTTGTCGGGCATGCGCCCCGGAGCGGTCGGGTAGCCCTTCGGCATATTCACCAGAGCACACGGCGCCGACAGCGAAAGGGTGAGCCACCCGATGCGCAAGTCCGCACTTGCCAGTCTCCCCGCGCTCGCGCTGCTTCTGACGTCCTGCGGCGGCGCGGCCGCCCCGGACTCGCCGGACGGCACGGGAACGGCCGACGGTCCCGGCGCCTCGCCGACGTCCACCGCCACGCAGGTCCCCACCACGCCGGCTGACGACGCTCCGGGCGGGAACGGGGGCAGCGGCGA
Organism: Streptomonospora litoralis; assembly: GCF_004323735.1. Taxonomy (GTDB): domain Bacteria; phylum Actinomycetota; class Actinomycetes; order Streptosporangiales; family Streptosporangiaceae; genus Streptomonospora; species Streptomonospora litoralis. Next base: position 5,374,971 of record NZ_CP036455.1, read on the forward strand.
CGGCGGCGGTGGCGACGGGAACGACGACGGCGCCTCCGCCTCCTGCGGGATCACCGAAAGCTGGACGCTGAGCGCCGATGTCGACCCCGGCAGCTCGGGCGCCCCCGTCCGCGATGTGCGCGCGGGCCGCCACGAGTGCTTCGACCGGGTGGTCGTCGACGTCCACGGCACCGCTGCGACCGGCTTCGACGTGAGCTATGTCCCCGAGGTGAAGGCCCAGGGCTCCGGCAAGCCCGTTCCGGTCGCCGGGAACGCCGCGCTGCGCATGATCGTGCGCTCGCCGGCTCAGGGGACGCCGGGCGGCGGCACCGACCAGGAGCCGCTGGCGTCGGTCGGTGAGCACTTCGTCCCCGAGGACGGGCTCGCCGACTGGGGTTCGCTGCGCTCCGTCCGCTTCGCCGGTTCCTTCGAGGGCCAGACCACCGTCGCCCTCGGCGCGCGGGAGAAGCTGCCGTTCCGCGCCTTCGCCCGGCTCGACGAGGACCGCGACGTGCGCACCGTGGTCGTCGACATCGCCCACAGCCCGAACTGACCGCGGGTCCGCCGCCGTCGGCACCGACCCCCGCTCGGCGGGGCGGGAGCGGTGGGCGTGGTCCCCGCTCCCGCCGGCCGTCGTACGCCTACCGCTTCGGCGGCTTCGCCGGAAGGCCCTGCTGAGCGGCGAACCGGAGGAGGATGGGGAACAACTGCTCTGCGCCGGGCGTGTACATGCCTGTCAGTACCATCCGCGGGCCGTCGCGGACCCACAGCCGCTACCTTAGTAACAGAGTCGGCGGGCCCTTCACGGCCGCCCCGAGGGGGTCCGGCCGCCGGTTTCCGGGCCACAGGGTCGCGCAGGGGCGCGCGCCGACGAACCCGGCGCCGGCCTCCGGAAGCCGCGTGCACCGCGCTTCTACCCCTCTGCGTCGGCGAACCAGAACTCCTCGCCGCTGCCGAGTCCGGCCGCCGGGGACGACGTCTGGATCCGAACGGTGCCCTGGCGCTCCGAGGTCTTCCAACTGTCCTCGTCGCGGCCCCATTCGCAGGTGACCGCCTTGTCCTCGCCGCCGTCGACGGGGACCACGTGCACCTTGTCCATGTCGCAGCGCACGGTTTCGGTGTCCATCTCATGGCGGAGCAGGTTCTCGGCGGTCTCGCGCACCACCTGGCGGCCGCGCGGAACCATCTGCGAGGAGACCGTGAATTCGCCTCCGTCGATGGTGACGTCCCATTTCGCCTCGGCCCCGTGGAAGACGACGGTGCACACGATCTCGGAGTCCTCGCGAGTGCTGAACTCCGGGCACCGGGCCTTCGCCTCCGGGTCGGAGGTCCGCGCGAAGCGGCTGGTGGATTCGACGATGCTCCACTCGACCCGTTCGGCGAAGGGCGATTCGTCGCCCGGCTCCGGTGCGAGATCGGCCTCGGCCAGCCTCGGCGCCTCCTCGGGGATGGGCCCTGAACGCATGGAGTCGAGGTCGGGGCCGCATGCGGCGAGCAGCAGAGGGGACGCGGCGGCCAGCGCCGAGATCCTGGCGGCGCGCGAGCACACGAGAATTGTCACCGGGGTCATTGTTCAGCTTTCAGGGGTCGCAGGCGAGTGGAATGTCCGAAACGGGACGATTCACGCTGACCGCGGTGATTCTTCCGCAGTTTCCGCCTGCTGTCATAACGGCGGGCGTCCGCGCCGCCCGGCGCCGCTGCGGCGGCGCCGGGCGGGGCACCTGGGGAAAGGGCCGGTGCCCCGGTGGACGGCCAGGAGGCGGCATCGATTCCGTGTCCGCATCCGGTCAGGTGCGGCGAGGGCCGGTCCGAAGACGGGCGGACCGCGCGGCGAACTCAGATCACGCCGAGGTCGCGCATGGTGTCGGCGACCTTGATGAAGCCGGCGATGTTGGCGCCCAGCACGTAGTTGCCGGGGGCGCCGTAGGCTTCGGCGGTCTCGCTGCACATGGTGTGGATGTCGGCCATGATGTCGGAGAGCCGCTTGTCGGTGTAGTCGAAGTGCCAGGAGTCGCGGGACGCGTTCTGCTGCATCTCAAGCCCGGAGGTGGCCACGCCGCCGGCGTTGGCCGCCTTGCCCGGTCCGAACCGCACCCCCGCGTCGCTGAAGACCTTGACCGCCTCGGGCGTGGTCGGCATGTTCGCGCCCTCGCCGACCGCCACGAGGCCGTTGCGCACCAGCGTCTCGGCCGCGGTCCGGTCCAGCTCGTTCTGGGTGGCGCAGGGCAGTGCGATTTCGCAGGGCACGTCCCAGATATTGCCACCGTCGACGTACCTGGCCCTGTTGTGCCGGTCCAGGTATTCCTTGATCCGCCCCGACCGCGCCTCCTTGATGTCGCGGACCGCGTCCAGGTCGATACCGGAATCGTCGACTACATAGCCCCCGGAGTCCGACAGCGCGACGACGGTCGCGCCCAGTTCGGCGGCCTTCTGCGCGGCGTAGATCGCCACGTTGCCGGAGCCGGAAACGACGACGCGCCTGCCGTCGAGGTCCTCCCCGCGGGAGCGCAGCATCTCGCGGACGAAGTACACGGTGCCGTAGCCGGTGGCCTCGGTCCGCACCTGCGAACCGCCCCAGTTCAGCCCCTTGCCGGTGAGCACACCGGACTCGTAGCGGTTGGTGATCCGCTTGTACTGGCCGAACAGGTAGCCGATCTCGCGGCGGCCGACGCCCACGTCGCCCGCGGGCACGTCGGTGTACTCGCCGAGGTGGCGGTGCAGCTCGGTCATGAAGGACTGGCAGAAGCGCATCACCTCGGCGTCGGAGCGGCCCTTGGGATCGAAGTCGGAGCCGCCCTTGCCGCCGCCGATCGGCAGTCCGGTCAGCGCGTTCTTGAACGTCTGCTCGAAGCCGAGGAACTTGACGATGCCCAAGTCCACCGACGGGTGGAACCGCAGCCCGCCCTTGTAGGGGCCCAGCGCCGAGTTGAACTCCACCCGGAACCCGCGGTTGACCCGGATGTCCCCGGCGTCGTCGGTCCAGGGCACCCGGAAGATGATCTGGCGCTCCGGCTCGCACAACCGCTCCAGCACCCGGTCGTCGATGTAGTCGGCGTGCCGCTCGAGGGCGGGCTCCAACGACTCCAGCACCTCGTGCACAGCCTGGCGGAACTCGGGCTGGTCGGCGTCGCGCCGCTCGATGTCGGAGAAGACCTTGGCGGTCAGCCGCAGGCCGTCGCCGTTCGGGGATTGCGCCGTCATATCTCTGCTCTTCCTTCTTCGTCGGCCACGCACGTGCCGCCGGGAGCCGCCCACCCGGATTCGGACACCGCTCCTGCCATGGTGCCACCGCCGCCAACGGGTCCGACCTCCGCCCCGCGCACGCGCCGAGTGCGTGTCGGCGCGCCGGCCTCGCCGCCGAACCTAGACTGGTTCGCGGAACCGGGCCGCCGCCCCGCGGCGTACCGGTCGGCAGGCCATCCACGAACGGGAAGGCGGCAGGCGCGGTGGTGCACGATCCCCAGGCACCCGCGGCCGACGGGCGTCGGCGGTTGCGGCTGCGGGCCGATTGCTCCTCGTGCTTCGGGCTGTGCTGCGCCGCGCTGCCGTTCTCGGTCTCGGCGGACTTCCCGGTGGACAAGGCAGCCGGGCAGCCCTGCACCCACCTGCAGCAGGACTACGGGTGCGGCATCCACGCCCGGCTGCGCGACAAGGGATACCGCGGATGCTCGGTGTTCGACTGCTTCGGCGCCGGGCAGCAGGTCTCGCAGGTGACGTTCGAGGGGCGGTCCTGGCGCGAGGACGCCGGCACCGCCCGCTCCATGTTCGGCGCCTTCGCGGTGATGCGCCAACTGCACGAGCTGCTGTGGTACCTGGACGAGGCGCGCGGCCTGGCCACCTCGGCGCCGATCGACGCCCACCTGCGGGAGGTACAGCAGGAAGCGGAGCGACTGGCGCGCGCCGACGCAGCGGAGTTGGCGGCCGCGGACCCGTCGGCGCTGCGGGAGAGCGCGAAGCCGCTGCTGCGGCGCGCCAGTGCGCTCGCGCGCGAGCCGGAACCCGGCCGCGACCGCGCCGGAGCGGACCTGATGGGAGCGAAGCTGCGCGGCGCCGACCTGCGCGGCGCGGACCTGCGGGGGGCCTACCTCATCGCGGCCGACCTGCGCGGCGCCGACCTGCGCCGCGCGGACCTGCTCGGGGCGGATCTGCGTGACGCGCGGCTGGCCGGGGCCGACCTCACCGGGGCGCTCTTCCTCACCCAACCCCAGGCCAACGCCGCCCGCGGCGACGCCGCCACCCGCCTGCCTGCGCCACTGGAGCGGCCGGACCACTGGTAGGGGCGGCGGCCCTGGCCGCTGCCGAAACGGCCCGGGCAGTCTTGCGGATCACGGCACTCGATCCGGGAACGAGGGCACGATCATCCGCCCGCGCCTGCCGCGTCAGCCCGCCCCGGCCCGTTCGGCGGACGACTGCTCGGCGGGCGCGCCTCCTGCGTCCGCGTCGCACAGCGCGTCCGCGTCCTCCGGCACGGGGGCGGTGATGATCCCCTCCAGAGCCTGGCGTGCGGCGTCCAACGCGGTGATCGCGCCGCTGATGCGCTCGCGCTCGGCGACCAGCACCTCGGTTATCTCCGGACACCCCGGCGCCAGATACCCGCCGTCGGAGGCCATGCAGGGCAGTACCTCGGCGATGACGCCGGTTCCCAGCCCAGCCGCGAGCAGCATGCGGATGTGCCCCACCGCAGCGACGTCGGACTCGCTGTACTCGCGGTATCCGCTGCTGCGGCGCCGCGGATGCAGCAGCCCCTGCTCCTCGTAGTACCGCAGGGCCGGACCGCTGACCCCGGTGCGGCGTGAAAGTTCTCCGATACGCACGCGACCTCCCGCACAACGCTTGACTCTCAGGTCGGCCTGAAGCTTTAGCGTAACCGCATGACAGCTCAGCGATCCGACGAATCCGCCCACTTCGCCGCGCCCGCACCGGTAACGGTGCTGGGTCTGGGCCCGATGGGCCGGGCCCTGGCGAGCGCGTTCCTGCGGGCCGGCCACCCCACGACCGTATGGAACCGCTCCCCGGCCAAGGCCGAGGCCCTCGCCGACCTCGGCGCCGCGCACGCCGCCACACCGGCCGCGGCCGCCGAGGCCGCAGGTCTCGTCGTGGTATGCGTGCTCGACTACGACGCCGCCGAGCAGATCCTCGCGCCCGCCGCCGATGCGCTCCGCGGGCGCACGCTGCTCAACCTGACCGCCGATACCCCCGAGCGCGCCCGCGCGATGGCCGAGTGGGCCGCCGCCCGCGGCATCGACTACCTGGACGGTGCGGTCATGAGCCCCGCCGGGACCGTCGGCGGGCCCTCTGCGGTCTACCTTTACAGCGGCCCGGGCGATCTCTACGACCGACACCGGCCCGAGCTGGCGGCGCTCGGCGGCACCGCCACGCACCTGGGCGCCGACCACGGACGCGCGGCCACCTACGACCTTGCGCTGCTGGACCTCTTCTGGAGCGCGATGAGCGGCATGGCGCACGCGTTCGCCCTCGCCCGAGCCGAGGGGGTGGCGGCGAGCGAGCTGGCGCCGTTCGCCGTGGGAATCTCGGAACTAATGGAGGACATCATCCCCGCGACCGCGGCCGATGTCGACGCCGGCCGGGCACCCGGCGACGACGCCGCGATCGCCTCGGCCGCCGCGAGCATGGCCCACATCGCAGATGCGGCCGAGGCACGCGGCATCGACTCAGCCCTGATGCGGGCCGCCCAGGCCGCCGCCCGGCGCGCCGTGGAAGACGGCAGGGGCCAGGCGGGATGGGCACACATGACGGAGGTGCTGGCCGCAGAACCCGCCGGGGTGGGCTGAGTCCCGTTTGAGAGGCGCTGGATCGGCCCGGCTCCACCGGGGGGCCGCGGCGTGCGCGGGCGGCCCCCGCAGGTCGGCGGGGGCCGCGGGCGAAGCGCTTCGGCGCTGGGCGTCCGGCCCCGTTCGCGGGATCAGGCCTTGCGTGCCACCGCTCCGAATCCGTCGACCTCGGGCGGCTCGCCGAAGGGGGTGGGGTCAGGGCGCCAGCGGGTGACCGAGACCACCCCGGGCTCGACGAGTTCCAGTCCTTCGAAGAAGCCGCCGATCTCTTCCGGGGTGCGCTGGATGTAAGGCACCGCGCCGCTCTCGTTGTACTGCCGGTGGGCTTCGGAGTTGGCCTCGCTGAGAACGTTGGTGCCGTCGTTTACGGTCAGGTGGCTGCCGGAGGGCAGCGCCGCCATGAGGCGGCGGACGATGCCGCGGGCTTCGTCGTAGTCGGCGATGTGGCCGAGGATGCCCATCAGCATGAGTGCGACGGGCTGAGAGAGGTCCAGGGTCGCGTCGGCTGCGCGCAGAATGGTCTCGGGGTCGCGCAGGTCGGCCTCGACGTAGTCGGTGGCGCCTTCGGGAGTGCTGGTGAGCAGGGCGCGCGCGTGGACGAGCACGAGCGGGTCGTTGTCGACGTAGACGATGCGGGTTTCGGGCGCGACGGACTGGGCGACCTCGTGGGTGTTGTCGACGGTGGGTAGGCCGGTGCCGATGTCGAGGAACTGGCGGATTCCGGCCTCGCCCGCCAGGTAGCGGACGGTGCGCGCGAGGAACGCCCGTGATGCGCGCGCCCCTTTCGCCATCCCGGGGAAGACCTCAAGGAACCGGTCGCCGGCCGCGCGATCGGCCGCGTAGTTGTCCTTGCCGCCCAGCCAGTAGTTCCACACGCGCGCCGAGTGCGGCACGGAGGTGTCCAGCGTCGTCTCGGGGGCGGGCACGCGGTCGGACGCGGCCGCGGAGTCGTTGTGGGGCACGTTTTCCTCCGTAGGTGGCGGGTGCCGACACCGTGCCGGATCCCCGTACAGCCCGATGATGCCGCCTGTAAGCGGTCTTCGCATCAGTCGATGCCAGTGCTGTGGACGCCAGGGGCCGGGGGCGGGGGGAGTGCGGGCCTGCGCCCGCCGCTATCCGGTGCCCCTGGGTGCGCACCGGACGCGCGCCGATCCTGACGCCGCGGTCGGCTTTCGGCATGGAGCCCGGCCGCGGGGCCGGGTTGGGCGATGCCGCGGCTCCCAGCGCCACACCCGGGTCCCCGCCACGGGTCGCCGGCCGCGCGGCGGTCGGCGGCACCCCGATTCACGCCCGTGACCTGCGGACCTCTCGATACTGGTGGTTCCACGGATATGCCGTAACGCCCCGATTGCGGATAGTTACATCCGTGCCCCGCAGACGCTTTCCGCGCCGGCGGGCACCGACGTCCCCCAACAGTCGGCGGACACACCGGGGCCGATCCCCCTGTCCCCAACCCCGCCCCGGCCCGTGCCGCCCGATCCCCCCTGCAGCTGACGGCGGCCCCGTGTCAGCGGACCCGTGCTCGCGGGCCGCGCGACGCCCCCGTCCCGAGGTAAAGGAAGCATTCCCCATGTTCGTTTCGCATGCCGCCCCCGAGCAGCCGGAGGCGACCGCCGCGTCCGACTCCACCTCCGCCGCCCCCGGTCCTCTGCGCAGCGCAGGCCGCACCGCGGGGCGGGTCACCGCCGCCCTCGCACTGGCCCTCAGCGGTGTCGCCGCCGTCGGCGCGCCGGCCCAGGCCGAGTCCTTCGAGCGCGGCCCCGATCCCACCGAGGACAGCATCGAGGCGTCCACCGGCCCGTTCGACACCGCCGACGAGGACGTCTCCTCGCTGGTGAGCGGTTTCGGCGGCGGCACGATCTACTACCCCACCGACGACAGCCAGACCTACGGCGGAGTGGTGGTCGCCCCGGGCTACACCGCGAGCTCCACATCCATGTCCTGGATCGGTGACCGGCTGGCCTCGCAGGGCTTCGTCGTCTTCACCATCGACACCAACTCCCGCTACGACCAGCCCTCCAGCCGCGGACGCCAGATCGGCGCCGCGCTGGATTACCTGGCCGACCGCAGCGACGTCTCCGACATCGTCGACGGCGACCGGATGGCGGCCATGGGCCACTCCATGGGCGGCGGCGGCACCCTGGAGATCAGCGAGGACCGGCCCGAGCTGCAGGCGGCCATCCCGCTGACGCCGTGGAACCTGGACAAGACCTGGGGCGGCGTGCAGGTGCCGACGATGATCATCGGTGCGGAGAACGACTCGATCGCCTCGGTCTCCTCGCACTCCATCCCCTTCTACGAGTCGCTGTCCGGCTCGCTGGACAAGGCGTACCTGGAACTGGACGGCGCGAGCCACTTCGCGCCGAACATGGACAACACCACGATCGCCAAGTACAGCATCTCCTGGCTGAAGCGGTTCGTGGACAACGACACCCGCTACGAGCAGTTCCTGTGCCCCGCACCGAGCACCGGCTGGGGCTCGGACATCTCCGAATACCGCGACACCTGCCCGCACTAGGGCTGTCCCGCCGCGCCCGCCCGCACACCCGGACCGGGCGGGCGCGGCCGCAATCCGCTGGGCCGGGGATCGATGGCGGCCGCGCCCCGCGGCCGCCATCGGCGTGTGCGGACACCGGGCAGGCGGCGGGGTCGTCGGCGCCGACCGATCCGCAGCGGGGCGGGCCGACGGGTGCGAGGGCGAGGATCGACAGCCGGGGCCGGCGTCGGGGAGGTGGCTGCCGGCATCGATTGGGACGCGCGAATCCAAGACTTGCGATCGCCGCAAACCGCCCTAGAGGCGTCTCCGAAACCGATATGGTTCGGGTGCCGCAGCCCGTTTCCATGGTCAGTGAGAGAGGCGTGCCCGTGTCCGAGAAGGTTCGGTTGACCTGCCCCATGGGCCGCAAGCGGGCGGAGACGTGGGGCGGTGCCGCCCTGGCCCTCGCGGGCGCCGCCGCGGCCGCGGCCGGCGTCGCCGGACTGACCGCGCAGGGGGCCCCGCGCTGGACGGCGGTGGCGCTGGGCGTCGCGGCGCTGCTCGGCGGGCTCGCGCTCGCCGGGCACGGCATCCGGCTGCGCGTACCCGTGCTGGAGGTCGAGGACGGCGAGTTCCGCTACACACGCGGGCGCTACATCGTGCGCATCCCCTTCGCCGACGTCGGCTCCTACTACGTGCTTCCGGGGCGCACCCGCTCGCTCGGCCTGTGCGATGTCGCCGGGCGCCCGCGCCAGTTCCCCTCGGTCCAGGGGCGCCGAGCCAGCCGCCCCTACCTGCCGCTGACCGGGATGACCTCGCCGGCCAAGGTGGACGCGTTCATGAGCACGGCGGGCATCCCGCCCCGCGACCGGTCGCTGACGTCGGGGCGCAGCACGCGCTGACGGCCACACCGGGCACCTACCCTCCGGCTCACCCGATGGCCCGCCGCTTCGCGGCCGGCCTCGCCTCCCGCAGACAGCACGGCGGGCCGTGCCCATCGGACACGGCCCGCCCGTTGTTCGCGAGGCGCGGCGGTCCCGCAAACCGAAGCCCGCGGGCGCCGCAAGGCGTCGCCGCCTTAGGAGCTGAAGTCCAGCCCCTCGGCGTCGCTGCCCATGACCTCGTTGAGGTAGTCGGGGTTCTCGGCCAGCCAGGCCTTGGCGCCCTCGGTCTCCTCACCCTCGTGCTCCAGGATGACCTGGGTCTCCAGGGACTGGATCTGCTCACTGCTCAGCTTGAAGTCGCCCATCCAGTCGGACACCTTCGGGAAGTCCTCGCTGAAGCCGGGACGGCCGACGGTGTGCATGGACTCGGGCTCGCCCATCGCGCCCTCGGGGTCCTCCAGGTCCTTGAGGTCCTGCTGGGAGTAGACGATGTGCGGACGCCACAGCGTCACGACGATCGGCTCCTCCTCCTCGATGGCGGTGTTGAGCTCTTCCAGCATCGCCGGGGTGGAGGACTTGACCAGCTTGTAGTCATCGCCGAGACCGTAGGTCGGGATCGCGTCCTCCTCGGTGGTCTGCACCAGACCGGAGCCGGACTCGATACCGATGATCTCGCCGTTGAAGGTGTCGGCGTTGCCCTTGAGGTCCTCGATGCTGTTGATGTCCTCCATGTAGGACGGCACCGTCAGCTCCAGGCTCGCTTCCTCGTTCCAGGCGCCGAGATCCTCCAGCTTGTCGCCGTACTGCTCCCAGTACTCGCCGTGGGTGTTGGGCAGCCAGGTGTCCATGAACATGTCGATGTCACCGTTGGCTGTTCCCTCGAAGACCGGCGCGACGTCGACGTTCTGCAGCTTGACCGTGTAGCCCTTCTCCTCCAGAACGGCCTTCCACAGGTGCGTGACCGCGATGTCCTCTTCCCACGGAATGAGGCCGATGGTGATGGTCTTGCCACCGCCGCCCTCTTCTTCTGTCGGGCCCGTGGACACGCCACCCTCACTGCCTCCGCCGCAGGCGCTCACCATCAGCACCAGCGACGCGGCCGCTGCACCGACTCCGATCAGCTTGCTGGAGCGTTTGCGGTCGCTCACGATTCCTCCTCATTTGTGCGGGTGTTACCAGGGGCCCTGCCGCCGCGGGGCGCGGCAGGGCGGGGGATGGGGTTCAGGCGGCCGCGCGCTGTGCGCGGGCCGCGGGAGAGAAGCGGGTGACGGCACCGGTCAGCCGGTCCAGGAAGATGGCCAGCACGACCACGGCGATGCCGCCTTCGAAGCCGATCGGCACGTCGCCCTGGGCGATGCCGGTGTAGACGTCGTTGCCCAGACCGCCGGCGCCGACCATGCCCGCGATGACGACCATCGACAGGCTCAGCATGATGATCTGGTTGATGCCGGCCATGATCGTGGCCAGCGCCAGCGGCAGCTGGATGCGCTGCAGGATCTGCCAGTCGGGCGCCCCGAAGGCTTCGCCGGCCTCCACCAGCTCCTTGTCGACCTGGCGGATGCCCAGCTCGGTCAGCCGGACGCCGGGGGGCATCGCGAAGATGACCGTCGCGATGACGCCGGGCACGGTGCCGATGCTGAAGAACGCGATCGCCGGAAGCAGGTAGACGAACGCGGGCAGCGTCTGCATGAAGTCCAGCACCGGCTTGACGGCGGTGCTCACGTGGCGGCTCTGCGCGGCCAGCACGCCGATGGGCAGCGAGACCACGACGGCGACCAGGGTCGCCACGAGGATCAGCGACAGGCTGCTCATCGCGTTCTCCCAGCTATCCATGCTGATGATCAGCAGGAAGCCCAGGACTCCGAACACAGCCACGCCCCAGCCGGCGACGAAGTAGGCCAGCGCCGCCAGCAGCGCGGCGGTGATCAGGGAGAGCTGCACACCCACGATGAAGTGCAGGACGAGGACCGCCACCAGCGCAGCGACCGACGCCCCGGCGAGAATCTGCTGTCTGCGGTCGCGCAGGTCGGTGAAGCTGATGGCCACCAGCGCGGCGAGCAGCAGCAGCGCAAGCACCAGCGGCGGATAGACGTAGCTGGAGCCGAACAGGTTCATCGCCCACAGGAACAGCGGGGCGGGTAGCGAACCGACGACCGTCGCCGCCAGTCCCGCCGTCAATTCGGCGATATAGAAACCGACCCAGATCGCCACCGCAATCAATGTGGGTACGTGGCGCTTGCGCGCCAGCAGCCCGCCGGCGGTCACCGCGGCGGCCAGCAGCGTGAACTGGGTGGCCGAAGGCTCACTCAACAGCAGGAAGAGCGTGTCGACACAGGTCTCGATGATCATGCCGATGAAGTCGAACACGGCCGAGAAGTTCGCGCGCAGCCACTCGATGGCGGCGTCGAAGGTCTCGCCGACGGGGATGCGCGGCACGGGAACCGCGAAGGACAGGAGGTTCACTGCCGGCTCCCTTCGGTGGCCGGGGCGTCGTCACCCGGTTCGGACTCGGTCTCCGCAGCGCTCCGCGGCTTGCCGCCCGAGGCCTCCGCGTCCTCCGCGGCCGCGTCGGTCTTGCCGCTCGCGCCGATCGCCGGCTCGGAGCCGGCGGTGGCGGAGTCGCCGGTCTTTCCGGCCGCCGAGCCGTGCTCGGTGCTCCCGCCGTCCTCGCCGCCGTTCGTGGAGGCGAGCGCGGCCAGCAGGGTGACGCGGGGGATGACGCCCACGAGCCGCTCGTCGTCGTCGATCACGGCCAGCGGGTAGGAGCTCTGGGCGGCCTGGGCGAACATGTCGGCGACCGGGGTGTCGGTGTGCACACGCTCGATGCCGGTCTCGACGATTCCGTCGAGGTTCTTGGCGTCCTTGCGCACGGCCTCACCGATGGCGTCCTCGCGCACGGCGCCGACCAGTTTGCGGTTGCGGTGGACCACGAACGCCGAAGTCGTCTGGTTCTCCCGCATGGTGCGCAGCGCGGTTCGCGGCCCCTGCCCGGGGTCGATGACCGGAATGGGCGCCTCCATGACCGACGAGGCCGTGAGCACGCGGGTCCGGTCGACGTCCTCGACGAACTGGGCCACGTAGTCGTTGGCCGGGTCGTTGAGGATCTCCTCGGCGGTGCCGATCTGGGCGACGCGGCCGTCGCGCAGCACGCAGATCCGGTCACCCAGGCGCATGGCCTCGTTGAGGTCGTGGGTGATGAAGACGATGGTCTTGCCCAGGCGCTCCTGCAGCTCCAGCAGCTGCGACTGCATGTCGCGCCGGATCAGCGGGTCCAGGGCGCTGAAAGCCTCGTCCATCAGGATGAGGTCGGTGTCGGCGGCCAGGGCGCGCGCCAGGCCGACGCGCTGCTGCATGCCGCCGGAGAGCTGGCCGGGAACCTTCAGCTCCCAGCCGTCCAGGCCGACCATCGCCAGCGCCTCGCGGGCCTTGGTCTCGCGCTCGGGCTTGGCCACGCCGCGGACCTCCAGGCCGTAGGCGGCGTTGTCGAGCACGGTGCGGTGCGGGAACAGCGCGAAGTGCTGGAAGACCATGCTGACCTTCTCGCTGCGCAGCTTCCGCAGACCCGACTTGCCCAGCTTGGTGATGTCGGTCCCCCCGATCTCGACCGAGCCGGCGGTCTGCGGGAGGAGGCCGTTGAGCATCCGGATCAGCGTGGACTTGCCGGAGCCGGAAAGCCCCATGACCACGAAGATCTCTCCGGGTTGGACCTCGAACGAGACGTCGACCACAGCGGCGGTGACGTTCAGCGACTTGATCTCGTCGCGGTGCCGGCCGTCCTCCAGCAGTTCGACGGCCCTGGCGGACCGCCTACCGAAAATCTTGTAAAGCTTGTCTGCGCGTACTGCTGGCACGGTCTCCTCTTTGACTTCTCCTCCGGGAAGACGAACAGGGCCGCCCTGCGGCGCCCCTCTCCGCCCCCGGCGATGCGCGTTCGGATTACCTTCAGTGACTGGACTTCGCTGTCCGCACCTTGGGAGCCCCCATCCCGTGCCGGGGTGCTCCACGCGCGTAGCCGCGTCCTCACCGCTCTTTAAGTCGCATTTATGGCGATAAGAACCTTACCGACGAACTGCGAAGACTCGCCCCGACATCGTCACGGAGAGATAACACGTTTACTCTTCGGCGGAACCCTGAAAAGCGACGTGCGCACCAGACTTGGGGAGGCACACACAGGCCGATTGTGATTTGCGCCACATAGCCGTGAAACGTGAGTGGTGTCACTTTTTCGGCGTCTTGGCAGCTCAATACGGCTACGCTCGGAGTGATCACGTGTGAGTACCGTGAACATCTGATATACGCGTCGTCGGCGGCCGCGTCACCGCTCCGGAAGGGCCGAGAGTGCGTCGCATACAGTCGGAGGGGTGACGCATTCACGGATAGTCGGGTTCCTCACGGTCGCCGCGATGCTCGCCGCGATGTGGGTCCTCGAGATCATCGACGCCTTCCTCTTCGGGGGGCGGCTCGACCTCGTGTTCGGACTGCGGGCCTGGAACTTCGACAACGCCTGGACTCTGGTCACCGCGCCGTTCATGCACGCGGGGCTCGCGCACCTGATGAGCAATTCGGTGCCGTTCCTGGTGCTGGGGGCGCTCGTGGCGTTCGGCGGCGTAGGCCGATTCGTCTGGACGACCCTCATCGTGATGGCTGTCAGCGGGATCGGCGTATGGCTGCTGACAGGTCCGGGCGCGCTGACCGTCGGTGCCAGCGGTCTGGTGTTCGGCTACTTCGGCTACACGGTGCTGCGCGGGATCGTCGAGCGGCGCACGGTCGACATCGTGATCATGATCTGCGTCCTGATCTTCTACGGCACCCTCATCTGGGGAGTGCTGCCCCAGCAGGAGGGCGTCTCCTGGCAGGCCCACCTCTTCGGTTTCCTGGGCGGCCTGTTCGCGGCCTACGTGCTGCCCAAGCGCGAGCGCTCCCGCGCGGTCGATCGCGGCTACGGCGGCTACCCGGGCGCCGGTGGTCGCGGCGGATACGGCAGCTACGGGGGTTACGGCGGCCACCCTCGCTAGGCGGTCCGGCGCGGCGCGCACGGCGCACTTGAGCTGGAGTGCACTCCAGTCCCTAGCATCGCCGACATGACAACGAACCAGTCACCGCAGCACAAGCTCGGCTCGGGATTCGGCGCCGGGACCACCGCCGGGGAAGTTTTGCAAGGAGTCGACCTCAGCGGCCGACTCGCCATCGTCACGGGCGGCTACTCCGGGCTCGGCCTGGAGACCACGCGCGCCCTCGCCGAGGCGGGAGCCCGCGTCGTCGTACCGGCCCGGCGCCGGTCGGCCGCCGAGGAGGCCGCCGCCGGGATCGGTGAGCAGTCCGGTGCCGAGGTCGCGGAGCGCGTCGAGGTGGAGCAGCTCGACCTCGCCGACCTCGACAGCGTGCGCCGCTTCGCCGAGGACTTCCTCGACTCCGGCCGCAGCGCCGACATCGTCATCGACAACGCCGGGATCATGGCCTGCCCGGAGACTCGCGTCGGCCCGGGTTGGGAGGCCCAGTTCGCGACCAACCACCTCGGCCACTTCGCCCTGGTCAACCGCCTCTGGCCGGCCATCTCCGGCGGCGGGGGCGGCCGCGTCGTCTCGGTGTCGTCGCGGGGGCACCACCGCTCCCCCATCCGCTGGGACGACGTCCACTTCGAGCAGGGCTACGACAAGTGGGCGGCCTACGGCCAGGCGAAGACCGCCAACGTGCTCTTCGCCGTCCACCTCGACGCCCTGGCGAAGGACGCGGGAGTACGGGCGTTCTCGCTGCACCCGGGAGGCATCCTGACGCCGCTGCAGCGGCACCTCGCTGCAGAGGAGATGGTGGCCGCCGGGTGGATCGATGAGCAGGGCAACCAGATCAACCCCAACTTCAAGACACCCGAGCAGGGCGCGGCCACCCAGGTGTGGGCGGCGACGTCCCCGCAGCTGGCCGGCATGGGCGGCGTGTACTGCGAGGACTGCGACATCGCCGAACCGGTGCAGGAAGGCGACGAGCACACGTCGTCGGGAGTGCGCACCTACGCGATCGACCCGGACCAGGCGGCCCGCCTGTGGAACCTGTCGGCCGAGCTGACAGGCGTGGACGCGTTCGCGCGGTAGCGCAGGGCGAGCAGGCGGGGCGGGTGTAGAAGCGCCCGGTCGAGCCGCTACACCTGCGCGGGGCCGCCCTCAGCCATCCCCCAGCGGAAGTTCTTGAACGACCGCGAGGGGGTCGGCCCCCGCTGCCCCTGGTAGCGCGACCCGTACCGCGCCGAACCGTACGGGAATTCCGCGGGCGAGGTGAGCCGGAACATGCACAGCTGCCCGATGCGCATCCCCGGGTAGAGCTTCATCGGCAGGGTTGCCACGTTCGACAGCTCCAGGGTCACGTGCCCGGAGAAGCCGGGATCGATGAACCCGGCCGTCGAGTGCGTCAGCAGCCCGAGCCGCCCCAGCGAACTCTTGCCCTCCAGCCGGCTGGCGATGTCGTCGGGCAGCGCCACGACCTCATAGGTGGATGCCAGCACGAACTCCCCGGGATGCAGAATGAACGGCTCGTCCCCGTCCGGCTCCACCAGCCGGGTCAGCGCAGGCTGCTCCACCGCGGGGTCGATGTGGGGGTACTTGTGGTTCTCGAACACCCGGAAGTACCGGTCCAGCCGAACATCCACACTCGACGGCTGGACGAGCCCGGGGTCGTACGGATGGATCTTGACCCGCCCGGACTCGATTTCAGACCTGATGTCGCGATCGGAGAGCAGCACCCTCCAGAACCTACCGCCTCGACCAGCACCGACCGGTTCAGCCCTCCCCAGCCACCACCCGGCCAACCGGTTACCCGTCGGGCGCCGAGTTCCGGTATGCTGTCCCCGTCAGCGAAGACGCCAGAGGGCGTCGGCAGCGACGCGGATGTAGTTCAATGGCAGAACTTCAGCTTCCCAAGCTGATAACGCGGGTTCGATCCCCGTCATCCGCTCTGTACGAAAAACAGTCCTGACCTGCGATGATTCATCGAACAGGCAGGGCTGTTTTTGCGCTTAGGGTGCACCACCTCGCGCGGGCGGATCTGCGGTGCAGACTCCATCCCGTCATCCGGCCCGAGGTGAGGGTGCACCAGGGTGCACGGAACCACCCCGCCGGCCACGAGAACCTCCGAGGTGCTCGACCACTGCCAGGGCACACTGACGAAACAGCGCCTCACGCCCTGGGGCCAGGCACCTTCACACTCGGCGCCCCCAAGACCAAGCAGTCCCGGCGCCGCATCGCCCTCTCACCGCGCACCATCGCCCTAATTCAGCCGCGTCTGGAGGGCAAGGATCCCGAGGACTACGTGTTCACCACCGAGCAGGGCGCCTGGTGGCGCCACTCCTCCTTCTACAACCGCCGCTGGACCAAGGCCGTCCAACGCGCCCAAGCCGCCGGCCTGACCAAGAGGCCCCGCATCCACGACCTGCGCCACACTCACGTCTCCTGGCTCATCGAGGAGAACGTCCACGCCTTCAAGATCCAGCGCCGCCTGGGACATAAGTCCATCACCACCACCATGGACCGCTACGGCCACCTCGTCACCGACCTGGACGACGACCTGCTGTCCGCCATGAGCCACCGCCGCTCCTTCAGTAGGAACTCCGGGGTAGGGTCCATGCGCTGCATGCGCACGGCCGACTCGTCCCCGAGGCGCCACATTCGATTGCCCCAGCCGCCCTCCACCTCGCGGATGGCCAGTTCTGCGAGGTCTGGATGTTGCTCCTGCAGCAGGTCGCGCGGTCTGCGATGATTTCGTTATCGGAGTCGGTCATGCGCAGTCACAGTACTGAGGCGGCAGGCGGAGCCCTGTGGCTGGTCCGCAGGTCCGGCGAATCCGGCGACACTGCCGCGGGATCTGAAGCCCGCGGAGGTCGCCGGACCTTCGCCTCGGGGCCGCGCTGTCCGAAGGCCCTCAAAGACGCAGTCCAGAGGTTCGCGGCCCAGTATGTCGGCGGTGTGCGGGAAGGCCCGCCTCAGGCCGCCGTCAGCGCCGCCAATGCGCGATCCATCGCGGCGTTGAACTCTTCGGGCGTCAGCGGCAGCCGCGACTTGACGTCCCGGCTCCACCGGTCGGCGAGGACCTCGGCGGAGCCCGACTCGACACCGTCGAGCGCCGCGTCGGCCAGGTCCGACGGCGCGATCTTGTCCACCTGCCAGCCCGCGGCCATGTCGGTATCGGCGAGGCCCAGGTGCACCGCCGTGACGAGCGTGTTCTGTGCGGCGAGTTCCAGGCGGACGGAGTTGCTCATGGCCCACGCGGCGGCCTTGGTCAGGTGGTAGGCGCCTGCGCCCTTGGCCCCGAACCACGACATGGCGGAGAGGACGTTCACGATCGCGCCCCCGCCGTTCGTCGCGAGCGTCGGCGCGAACTCCCGGATCATTCCCAAATGCCCGAACATGTTGGTCTCCAGTTCGCGCCGCACCGCGTCCTGCGAACCGGCCACCAGGTCGGCCCCCGTCTGGATCCCCGCGTTGTTGACGAGCAGTGAGACGTCCGGAGCGGCCGCGGCGGCGGCGCTCACGGATGCGGGATCGGTGATGTCGAGCGCCAGCACCTCGACGCCGGTCAGGTCCACGGTCTCCGGCCGGCGGGCCGTGGCGTAGACCTTGCGGGCGCCCCGTTCGAGCAGGCGCTGGGCAATGGCGCGGCCCAGGCCGCGGTTGGCTCCGGTGACGAGGGCGACTGAGTCGTTGATGTCCATGCCCGGTACGCTAAAACCTGACGTCGGCGTCAGAGGCAAGTGCTGGTCGTCAGGGCTGGAGTGAGAGGCATCACCATGACCGTCACGGAGACCGCGGCCGGGCGACTGCTCCGCATCGGGGAGGTGGCACGTGCCGCCGGCGTCTCGGTACGCGCCCTGCGCTACTACGAGCAGCAGGGACTGCTCACCGCGGAGCGCAGCCCATCCGGCCAGCGCATCTACCGGCAGGACGCCGTCACCCTGGTGCGCTTCATCCAGCAGATGTACGCCGCCGGCCTGACCAGCCGAAGGATCGCCGAACTCCTTCCGTGCTGGGACTCCGGACACACCGACGCCGAGCAGCGGGCGATGCTGCACGCCGAACGCGCTCGCATCCAGGCCAAGGTCGACGGCCTGCAGGACGCCCTGGACCGCCTCGACGAGGTCATCGGGATCACGGACACGCACCCGTAAGCGCGGACGGACCGCATCGCCGGGTCGCCGGTGTAGACGGGGCCGAACTCGCCCACCCACACGTGCAGGCCGTGCTCCAGCATGTAGGCGCTGCGCCGCCGGAAGGTCTCTTCCAGCATGTCGCGGTCGACGTACTTGGCGCGGCTCACCCCCGGGTAGGGTCCATCGTCGACGAACCCCGGAAGCGCGTAGTCGTGGTTGGTGTAGACGACGTTCTCCCACGGTTCGACGACTGTGACGGATGTCGGCGCGCTGGCCGTGCACGCCGAGGAGTCCCGCCCCGGCGGTGAACTGCTGCGCGGTGGATCGCGGGACGCCGCGGTGCGCTACGCGGCTGTGTTCGCCCAGCTAATGGCCGAGTTGGCCGCACTGGGTGAGTCCGCCGTCACTCCGCCGACGCCGAACCAGCGCTGGGTGGGCTGGGACCATGCGGATTCCGGGGTGTGGCCGGCGATCCCCGAACTGGACGCCGACTTCGAAGCGCAGAACCTCCGCCGGCACGGTGCGAAGGTGTGGGCCGTGCACGGCGATCCCCGCTGAGCGGTGGCGCCGCCCGTGCCCAAGCGGCCGACCGCCTCCGCGGAGCGAGGGCCTGACGCTCCGGGTTCGGCGTGCCCGCCTGGGGGTATACAGCCGAACAGGTTCGATGAGGATCGATTTCAGCTTTTCCCTCGCTGGCGCAGCGCGTCGAGCTGGTCGAGTGTTCGGCGCGTTCTGACGTGCTCGGTCCCTAGCACCCGTTGCTGCAGTTCCAGCACCGCTTCGAATTCGTCTTCGGCGGTTCGGGTGTCGCCGCTGCGTTCCAGCAGTACCTTGGCCAACTCATAACGGGTCGCGAGAGTCTGCGGGCTTGTGGGGCCGGGGACGTCCTCGAGCACGCCGAGCACAGCGCGAAACGACTGCTCGGCTTCGTCGAGATTGCCCTGGCTCAGCGCAACACGGCCCAGCTCATGGCGTGAGAGCATCGTCCCGACATCCCGCGGTCCGCACGCCTGCTCACGCAGCCGCACCACTTCCCGAAATTCTGCTTCGGCCGCGGCGAAGTCGCCTTGTTGGAAGGCGACGAGCGCGAGGCCGTGCCGTCCGGTCCATGGATGCCATCCGCGCACGCCGGCCTCCTCGAGTTCACTGACCCGGCGGAACTCGCGCTCCGCCGCGCCCCAGTCGTCGCGCCGCACTGCAATGCGCCCCAGTTCATGCCGGGTGAGCAGCACGCCGGAAGCCTCTGCACCATAGGTCTCCTGCCAGTCGCGCAGCACGGCATTGAACAACTCCTCGGCCTCATCGGTAGCTCCACGCTCCAGCACCGCATAGGCCAATCCGAACCGCGCCGCCAACGTCAGCACATGCTGCGCGCCCAGTTCCCGTTCGCGCGCTTCGCAGATGCAGCGATAGGCCGCGGCCTCCACCGCGAGGTCCTCACCGCCCGGAGCAGCGATGAGCCTGTGCACAGCAGCGGCAACACCGAACGCGCCCTCACCCAGGCGCGTCCGAGCCACCTCGCTTACGAGTGGATGCAAGGACACGGTGACGTCGGCTCCCGCTCCGTGG
Source organism: Streptomonospora litoralis (assembly GCF_004323735.1). Lineage (GTDB taxonomy): Bacteria > Actinomycetota > Actinomycetes > Streptosporangiales > Streptosporangiaceae > Streptomonospora > Streptomonospora litoralis. Next base: position 5,394,801 of record NZ_CP036455.1, read on the forward strand.
ACCTCCACCAGCCCGTGCGCACGAAGACTGTTGACCGCCCGCTCCAATACCCAAGGCGTCAGCTCCTGGGGACCGGCATCGACGACGCTGCCCCTCAAAACCTCACGCGGTAGGTGCTCCCAGGCGACGTGCAGGCCATCCACGCTGAGAAACGACAATACCTGCAGCAATGGGCGCGCTTGCGGAACCTCGTCGTCGAGTAGAGACAGCGAGAACTCCCAGACGCGACTCAGAAGCCCGCGTTCGGCCTCGCCGGCGTCACCCTGGACGGCAAGTACCGGCTCCGCCAACGCGTCGAGATCGTCCAGTGAACGGTTCAACAGCTCCAGAGCAGCCTCATAACGCGCGTTCCCGGTCCGGTAGGCACCCACAACACTGCCGAGCAGCCGCAATGCCAGCGGGATCCCCCCGACCCTTCGCGCGACCTCCCCCGCCGCAGCCGGAAGACGAAATGGACCGGCATCGGGACCGGCCGCGTGATCGTTGAAAACGGCGATGCTGTCCTCGTACCCGAGCGGCACAACGCGCAGGAGGTGGGCGGGCCGCCACAGTTCGGGCCGGTCGATGCGCGTGGTGACCAGGGTCAACCCGGCGCGGCTGCCGCGGATCCAGGCGTCTTCGTCGCCGGGGCGCCGGCCGTCGCAGAACTCCACCGGCCGGTCCACGTTGTCGAACACGATCAGCCAGCGCTGCGAGCTGCCGTGCAGGTGCCGCCACACCCACCGCCGTGCCGCGACCGGAGTGGCCTTCATCTGCTCTGCCTCGGCTTGGGAAGCTCCGAGTTCGATCGCCACGCGCAGCATGGCGTCCAGGACCGACTCCGGCCGGAGCCAGAACACTGCAAGACCGTCCTCGGACGCCCGCTGCGCCACCGCAACCCGCGGTAGCGACCCGCACCCCGCAGTCGGCCTGGGAGCCGCCATAAGCATCTCGTTCTCGGAGGTGCTGTGGTTCACCCTCGGCTTGAGCATCCTCGGACTGGCCCACAACCTCCCCCGCGGCCGCCGCAGGCGGCCGATGAGCTGGCCCCCTCGTCACCGCCGTTTCCGCGGTCGGCGCTGTGGCACCGGTCTATTCCGGAGTCGGCGGGGCTGTTCAGCGCCGTTCGAAGTCGGTGACCCGCCGCGTGCCGTTGGGGCGCGGGTGCCCGGGTTGCCACCTACCGCTGCCCTCGGAGCCGGGCGAGATCGCCCGGCCCCGACTCCGTCTACTGCGCCCGAGGCACCGCCTCCACACGCACGTCAGGTGACGGGCGGTGCATTCGTCCATCGAGCCGCAAGCGATCGAAGACCTCCAGCGAGAAGGCACCGTGCGTCGGATAGCGGCCGCTCCGCAGTCGCATGCCTCGGACTCACTTGAGATTTATGTCACATAAGCGGCCTTTACTGCCGCTGAACAGGGGTTTTACCGGGGCAAGCGACGGAGGCAAACGGCTAGTCCCATTTACCTCAGAACGTCGCACTCATACCGGTTCAGGGCATCTCGCTCATCTCGCCCTGGAGCCGCCCACACGAACAGCTCCCGCCGTTGTCAACCCTGTGGCCTGCGACGGAGCACGGTCACGCCGCGGCAAAGAAGGTCACGTCTCGGTTACATTGGCTGGCGGCGCCGACTTGGGCAGCACAAAACCCCAGGTCGACGCCGCCAGCGGACGCGGTCGGCAACGGAGCCGCACCGTCGACGCGAAGGGGGCACTCCCACTACGCCCGTCCCGGCGCCAGCCGGCGCCGGAATCGGCCGGATGTGTGCCGTAGTGAGCGGAACGGGAGTGTGAGCGGTGCCGGTCATCCCACCGGCTTCCGACCACACCACTGATACCCATCGCTCCCGTTCGGCCGGTGCCCCCGCTACCGCAACGATGCGCCTAGGCACTGCTCCGGATAAACCACTGCCCGGTTTCCCGGAGCACAGCGCGAACCCGTGCCGACTGCGCCCTCACTTCTGACTTACGAGGAGCACATACCCATGCGAAAGATGTACAAAACCCTCATCGCAGCAGCAGCGATCCCCCTTACCGCTGTGATCACGACCATCGGCGCCTCCCCCGCCGCAGCCGGCCAGTACTCGGTGAACCCGTGTGTGGAGGGCGGCCCCACGAAGAAGGACAACAAGCTCGCCGAGGAGTTCAACAAAACGTTGGAGGACGACCTGGCGGGACATATGGACGGCTACCGCGTTACCTGCGCCAAGGCCGTGATCGATGCCGTGCAGGAGCGCGACCTGGGCAAGCACGCCGCCGAAATCGCCATCACGACGAGCATCGTCGAGACCCACCTGCAGAACATCAACATCGAGGTGGACCACGACAGCCTCGGCCTGTTCCAGCAGCGCGCCCACTGGGGCTCGGCGGGCGACCGACTCGACCCCGAGTGGGCCACCGACGCCTTCCTCGACGAGATGTTGCGCATGTACCACGGAGACAGCTGGAAGGACGGCCTGATGGGCGACGTCAGCCAGGCCGTGCAGCGTTCGGCCTACCCCGACCGGTACCAGCCCATGACCGACGACGCCGAGACCATCGTCGACAAGCTCTGGTAAAGCGCTGCTTGCACCGCCGTGCGGCACAAGGGACGCACTGACGGGTCTCTCTGCGGCCCCCGCATGCGTCAGAACAGTGCATCCCCTCGGGCGAAGAGGGCGCCGTCCACCTGGTCGGCGCCTGGCGGCCCCGAGTCCGTCGCCGTGTTCGGCAGGAACGGGCTCGGGGTCCCGTGCCAGGTGATCCCGAGCGTGTCGCGGGCGCGGGTGGCGGCGACGAACAGCAGGGAGCGGGACCGCTGGACTTCCCTCTCGTGGCGGGTGGGATCTTCGCGAAACTGGTCGATGTGGCGGCCGGGCACGAGGCCCCGGGTGACTCCGGCGATGGCCATCCGCCGGTATTCCAGGCCCTTGAACCGGTGCAGCGTACCCACGTGGACGGCGTCGTCCAGGCGGGGCCCCTCCGGGCCGATGCCCGCCGCGCGGACGCCTTCCCGAGCTAGTCGCCGCTCGACCTCGCTGACCATGTCGCGGGTGGGGACGGCGACACCGATGGAGGTCTGCTCCTGCTCCGCACCGTCCTCCCCCTCGGCTTCCGCGGCGGCCGCGGCCCGCTCGCGGTCCTCCTGTTCCCAGGCCGCCACCGTCTCCGCGAGGGCGTCCAACTCCGCCTGCCAGGTGTCGAACCCGCGGATCTCGGGCCGCGGCCCCTTCAGCACGGAGCGGTAGCCGGCCAGGGTCTCGGTGCTGTCGTCGAGGTTGTCCCAGCTCTCCTCCCCCAGCAGCCCGAGCGCCGAGCCGAGGATCTGCCGGGTGGTGCGATAGCTGAGGGTGAGTCGCGCCGAGCGGCCGCGGATGTTGATGCCGAGGCTGCTCAGCGACGCGTAATTGTCGTAGATGCGCTGATGGGTATCGCCGACAAGGAACAAGTCGTTGTCGCCCTCGCGCACCAGTGCCCGCAGCAGCTTCCAGTGGGCGGGGCTGAGATCCTGCGCCTCGTCGACGACGACGTGCCGGTAGGGGTAACGGAGGTTCGCCCACGACTGCTCCAGGTGCTGAAGCATCTGGGCGCCCTCGCGATCCTGCCGCTCCTCGAACGTCGCGATCTTCATCGCCTGCTCGGACTGGATGCGCGCCGCCAGCTCGGCGACCTGGCGGTGGGTCCACAGCCCTTTCTCATCCAGGCGCATGGTGAAGCGCTCCACGAGCTGCCAGATCTCCGCCCGTTGCGCGCGGCTGATCCGCTTGCCGCGGCCCGCTCGCCGGGCACGGAAGTAATCCGCTCGCGAGTTGACGGCCTGGCCGAGAATGACCTGGTTCCACTCCGCGTGCAGGAACTCCGCGTCCCACTGCGTCTCGCCGAGCTCGGTGAGCAGGTCGGACCACTCGCGCAGGGCCTTCTGGTCGTCGATCCAGCGGCGGCGCCCGGTGCGGCCGGTCTCGGCGACGATCTGCGTGGCGAGCTTGTCGATGTTGACGATCTCCACCCGGTCGACGACCGCCTGCCCGCCCAGCTCCAGCAGCCGTTTGCGCAGATCGGCGGCGAGGTTCTTGTTGAACGTCGTGAACAGGATCTCCTTGCTGCGGCCCGGCGGGAGGCGTGCCGCGAGGTGCGCGACCCTGTGCAGGGCGACGATGGTCTTGCCCGTACCCGGGCCGCCGCTGACGCGGGCGGGTCCGCGGTACTCGCGCCGGACGAGCTTGTGTTGAGCCGGGTGCAGGAAGACCTTCCACCGGCTGAAGCGGTCCTCGATGGCCGCCTGGATGTCTGTGTCCTCGCTGGTGGCACGGGTCGCCGGACGTGCCAGGGCCGCCGAGTAGTCGGAGGTGTCGACCGTCTCGGAGGTGGCCACCGGCCGCGTGATCTCCTCGAGGACCTCGTCGAAGCCCATCCCGTCAGCGAGCCGGAGCAGGACGTCCTCGGTGAGCGAGGGGGCGTACTCGACCAGGCCGTACAGCTCCTCGTCGGTGGTCACCTTGAGCGCGAGCGGCAGCAGTGCCTCGGCGACGCCCAGCTCGCGCAGCTGATCGCGGGTGTAATCGGCGAAAAGGGGACGCGGCGCTTCGGCGGGCACGTCGGGCGCAGCGGGCTCAGCCGGCACGTCCTGCCCGGCCTGCTCGGCCGGGTCGGTGTGCCCCTGTCCGGTGCCGGGCTCGGCGGAGGCCGTAGCCGACTCCACGACCTCCATGTCGATGAACTCGATGCCGCCGGTGACCTGGTTGATCTGATGCTTGAACCGTTCGAGGTTGTCGTAGACCTCTCCGCGGGGGCGCACCGCCACCAGGACGTAGTCGCTTTCCCCCGCGTGCAGCAGCAGCGCCCGGTAGTCCTTGTTCACCCGCGCCGAATACAGGCGCCCGCCCTGCACCCCTTCGAGGATCTTGAGGTTCAAGCCCGGGTTCTCCGGGTTGTCGCGGAACTTGTACTGGAACTCGTAGACGGCCCCCTTCACCGACCGCGGGAGCTTCCGGATCTGCTTGTCGGCTTTGTCCAGCAGCCTCAGTGTGGCCCTGCCCTGCACGTTCATCCTTCCGTCCCGCTGATGCGATGCGCCAGCTCGGCGGCATCCCAGTGCTGTGCGTCCCGCGCGTCCCATTTCGCTTCGGCGTATGCGGCATCGCGCTTGGCCTTCTCCGCGTCGCCGTCGCCCACGGCGCCGTGTCCGACACCGTTCAGCACGACTGCGATCCGTGCCCCGGGCCAGGCGAGCTCGGCGGGCCACAGGCCCTTGCCGAGCTCGTAGCCGACTTCGGGAGCGGGGGCGCCGCGGGCGTAGAGGGCGCGGGCGAGCGAGGCCAGCCCCGGTTCGTCCGGGTCGAGCAGCGCGATGGCCTCTTCCCAGAAGGGATCGGTCTGCTCCTGGGGCACGTCGTGCACCTGTTCCGCCGACGCGTCCGGATACCCGGCCGACACAGCCGACACAGCCGTCCCATCTTCGCCGACGGCCTGCCCGCCGGCCTCGGCGGGAGCCTCAGCCGACTCCGATGCGAGCAGTGCCGCCGCGTCGACCGGGACGGTAGCGGACATGTCGGTGACGACTTCGGCCGTCTCCGGGTCGGTGACGGGCGTCTGGGCGAGGCTGCGGCTGATTCCCTCGCCTCCCGCGACCGCGAGGACCGCCGGGTCGAAGGAGTCGAGGTCGCTGAGGGCCAGTTGCGCCCCGTCGCCGTTCTCCGCCGAGAGGAACTGCACGAGGTTGCCCCAGTACAGCCACGACGCCCAGCGCCGCTTGTGCGCGTCGGCGTCCGCTCGGACCGTGTCGTCCCGGTCGTCGACGACGACGAATGCACTGACCCCGCGTGTTTCGCCGTCCACCACCACGCTCACCGCAAGACCCGACAGGTCCGTGCCGCGGATCAGCGGCAGCTCGCCCGCGCGCACCTTGGCGGACGCCGGCAGCTCCTCGCCGCGCAGTACCCCGGGCAGCACTTCGGGAAGCCGCTCGCGCCGGAGTGGGACCCTGGTGGCGCCGGGGGTGCGGAGCATGCCCGAGGCAGCGGCTTCGGCCCGGGAGCGCCAGCGTTCGTGGTCGGGGTCTGCGAGGAACGCGAGGAGAGTCTCGATCGGGCTCGTCCACACGGTTGCGGCAAGCTCGTCGGCGGTTCCCCCCTGCTGCTGGTAGAACCGGCGCGCCGCCATCTGCGCCTCGTGGCCGTAGGGTTTCCAAGGCGGCGTGTGCGGCTCCTCCCCGGTCTCCCAGTAGGCGACGTCTTCCCAGGTGAGCTGGAATACCGTGATCCCGGCGGCGCGGAGCCGGGCCCGCTTGGCCGCGTCGTCGGCGAGGCGGTTGACGTCGGCCGCGGCGTGGTAGGCGTAGCCGTCCAGGTAGACGGCGACGCGCTGGGTACCGGAGTCGCGCCGCTGGAAGACGACGTCGGGTCGCGTCTGCTTGATGGTGTTCTGCAGGATGACGCGCCAGCTGACCACCGTATTGTCCGGACCGGTCAGCCGCACGTCGGCGGTGCGGCGGTCGTTGACGCGACCGCCGTAGCTGAACGACCGCTCCGCTCCGGGCTCGCTCGCCCAGGTGCGCAGAGCGGCGAGGAACCGCGCCTCCAGCTCGCTCTCGACCTGGTCCCACAACGAGATCTCGTCGGTGGCGGCGACGCTTTCGGTCTCCCATCCGTCGAGGAGCTCGTGCAGCATGTCGACGGCCAGCGCCCGGTCGGCGTAGGGGAAGTCGGGATCGGCGACGTGGGGCAGCAGGCAGCGGTGGCAGGCCGCGGTGTTCTCCTGGTCCTTGCAGTCGCAGCCCTCCACGGCTTCGAGCGCGTGGCCGAGGATCTCGCGGACCCCCTCCTGGCCGGAGCGCGGGTTGAGGTAGCCGCTTCCTCCCGGAAGGGTGTCGTGCACGACCAGAAACCGGCGCACCATGCCCGTCTGCGGATCGGGCATGGTGGCGGTCGTCGTCCGGATGTGGTCGAGCCTGCCTCCGTAGAGCCGGGCGAGCCCGGCCATGACGGCGGCCTGAAAAGTGACGGTACGCTCGCGCACCTGCACGGTGGCGACCGGGACGAGGATGCGCAGCGCCTCGGTCTGCAGGGTGTGCGCCAGGATCAGCGGCAGGTGCTCGACGTCGTCGCCGCGCCGGTGGCGGCACCACGGCCGGTGGTGGCTGGGAGAAGCGTCGTAGCCGCTGGTCGTGAGCGCCGTGCGGTTGCGTTCGGGCGCATCCGGCGTGGCCCCGCCGCACTCGGTGCACACGTGGAAGGGGTGGTGGCGGACCTGCTCGCCGGCGAACTCGGTGTCGGCCTGGCGGTCCATCCGCAGCGCTCCGAGGTTGAACCGGCGGATGACGGCGCGGCGGGTGAAGTCCACCCCGAAGGCGCGATTGCGGTGGCGCCAGGCCCCCGGGGCGATGTCCTCGCGGGCGATGTCCACGGCGGTGACGACCTCGTAGTACCGGCGCTGCCGCTCGTCGTGGTCGTCCCGGATGAGGGCGTCGTCGCGACGGTCGCGCGCCTCGGCCCGCTGCGGCTCCAGCACGTTGTGCAGTGCGCTGCTATCGCCGATGCGGGTGCCTTTGCATCGGGGGCACGGGCTGGTGTCCTCCGCCGCGGTGGTGGTGCGGGTGTAGCCGCACTGGGGGCAGACGCGCCACCGGGTCCAGATGCTGCGGTTGCCGGTGCCGATGTCGAGGCCGTCGACGGTGTGCCGGTAGCCGCGGGCGTAGAAGTGGTTGCCCGGGGCGAACTCGGTGAGCGCGGTCAGGGCCGAGCGCTCGTATTCGCGGACCTCGCTGTGGTACTGGGTGTCGCCCTCCGCGCCGGGCGCCGACCACGTGATCGTGGCCTCCAGTGCGGTGGCGGAGTCGATCAGCGAGTAGTTGGGCAGCAGGCCCAGTTCGACGAGGGCCGCGTGGGCGTTGGTGCGGCCGATCTCGCCGATGCGGCGGGCGATCGCGCCGCGCTCGGCGTTGAGCTGCCACTTGCGGGTGCGCTGCTCGGGATCCGAGTCGAGGAGGGCGGCTGCCGCGTTGTCGATCAGCTCCAGCCGGTGGCGGAGGTCGGCCAGCCGGTCCTGCCAGCGGGCGTGAGCGGCGGCGACGGCGTCCTTCAGCCCCAAGGCGGCGTACTCGCGCAGTTGAGCGGCCGCCTCGGGACTGACGGAATCGCCGGCCCCGGAGAACAGCGCGAGGAAGTCCTCGGCGAGCCGCGGCCCGTCGGCCAGGGCCGCCTCCACGAAAGATCGCAGCCAGCCGGTCTCGCCGAACAGGGCGGAGGCGCGCCGCGGAAGCGGCAGGACGCCGGGCATCGCTCCGCGGGCCGCCAGGTCGACCAGATGCGCCGCGTACTGGCGGCGAAGGATCTCCACGGCCGAGGGGTAGCTGCCGGGCGGCTGGATCGGACCGGCGATCATGTCGGCGGGGGCGGCCAGGTAGTGGCGTTCGCGGGCGCGGCGTCCGGCGAGGGTGAGCAGCAGCGAGTTGCCGGTGCGCCGCCCGGCGCGCCCGACCCGCTGCACGTAGTTCGCGGGGTTCGCCGGGACCGAGCCCAGGATGACGGCGGAAAGGTCGCCGATGTCGATACCCAGTTCGAGGGTGGGCGTGCAGGAGAGGACGTTGGGGTCGCTGTAGCGGGCCTGCTGCGCGAACGCCGTTTCGACGCGCTCGCGCTGCGCGCGGGTCAGCAGGCCCGTGTGCTCGGCGGTGGCGACGCGGAACGGCTCGGCGGAGAGGTAGAGCTGGCGGTAGTAGTCGTCGGTGAAGCGGCGGTCCTCGTCGGGGCCGAGCCTGCCGGGGCAGCGGTAGCGCGGGCAGGCCGCGCCCACCCAGTCGGCGAGCAGGTCGTGGTGGACAGTCTGGCGCCAGTTGCACGCGGGGCACAGGACCCCGGCGCGGTGGACGGTCTCGGCGTCGAGGCGGCGCACCAGGATGCGGCCCGGGCGCAGACCGTAGACGCGGGTGGAGGAGTCGGCGGCGGTGTAGCGGGTGAGCGCCCCTTCGTCGCAGAGGCACTCGAGTAGAGCGGCGAGGTAGCGGGCGGCCGTGGTGTCGTCGACTCCCAGGCTGCGCATCGTCCAGTCCTGGTACCAGGTGCGCCTCCCGGCGACCGTGTCGAACTCGCTTTTGTTGCGGGGTTCGGTCAGGACGAAGCGCGGAGCCGGCAGCCCTTCGGGAAAGGCCGGCATCCCGTCCGGACGTTTTCCCCAGATAGTGCCGTAGCGGCGGGTTCCGGCCTTCTCCACCCAGGCGTCGAGCCAGTGGTGGCTGATACCGCCGCGGGTGCGTACACGTTCCAGCAGGCCGCGCAGGAAGCCGCGGAACACGTCGGGGCCGGGCAGGGCGCCGAGCCGGTTGGCGTGGTGCAGTAGCAGGTCGCGGGCCAGACTTGCGAGCCGGTCCGCGTCGCCGATGTCGACTTCGGCGGCGGCGGTGCGGGTCAGCTCCAGAGTGCGCCCCTGGCGGGACCGCAGTCCGAACTCCATGACGGCCGAGAAGGCGAGTCGTTCGCCGATGGTCTGCCACACCCGGTCGTCGCCCTCCCACTCACCGGCGAGGACGGTGTCGATGCCGTCGTGCTCGTGCAGGTCGGGCGGGACGACGCAGGGCAGGTACTTCGGATCGCCGGCGGTGGTGACGGTGTCGGCGATCAGGTCGTTGAGGGCAGCGGGGCTGCCGTCGGCGGGCAACTGTGCGGCCAGCAGCACGCGCAGGGAGAACGTGTAGGACCGGTTGGACACGAATCCGGCCCGATGGGCGGCGTCCTGCACGGCGTCGTTGAAGATCAGGGTCTTGGGCTGCTCGCCGCCGTGGGCGAGCTGGCCGCCGGTGAACAGCTCGGTGACGGCGACGGAGGCCAGGGCGGCCAGGCCGGCGCCGAGGAACCGGGTGCCCTGGTCCGCGTCGCACGCCGGGCAGCGGTCCTTCTCGGCGGCGCGGAAGGACTCCTGGCTGTGGACCAGGTCGGCGAGCACGAGCACACCGTCGAGCTCTCCGTGGACGGCGGCGTCCACGTCGGTGTCGGTCACCGGCCGCACGTGGGCGCCGGAGGATTCGAGGACCTGCACGCCCCGCCCGTTCGCGCGGTTCTTGGCTTCGGCCGCGGTGGCGTGGATGAGGGGGCGCACGGCCTTCTTACCGGAGATCGCGGCACGGTAGATGTGGTCGGGGTCGGTGTCGAGGTCGGCGGGATTGCGCTCGGGCGAGATCGCCGCCCACCCGGAGCGGCCGCAGTGGCGGCAGTAGGCGGCAGGTAGCCGCCCGCGGCCGATCACTGATGCGGTGGTCTCGCCGTCGAGTGCCGGGGGAGCTTCGCCGTGCCAGCTGAACGCGGGCCTCGTCTGGGAGATGTCGCGCAGCAGCCGGCTGACCGACCGCACCCACAGGTGTGTCTCGATGTGCACGAAGGGGCGGTCGGGGTGGTCCGGATCCCTCGCGGTGGACAGCAGCGCCACGTAGCGCGAAAGCGCCTCGGCCGCCTGCGCCCGGCCCGTGCGCAGCGCGGCGCCCCACTGGTAGGCGCCTTCGCGGGGAAGGCGCTCCAACAGGGCGTCGAGGGTGGCCACGCCCCCTCCGAGGGTCTTCAGCAGCGCCTCGGTGAGGATGTGGGTGCGCAGGACGGCGCCCAGTTTCGCAGGATCGGTCTCGTCCTCGTCGGTGAACACGAGCCTGATCCGGCGCATCGCGTCGTCGTCGTGGTGGGGGTCGGGGATGTTGGCGACGGCGAGCGGACTCGGGATGGGCAACCGGTACTCGATGGTGTCCATGAACTCTTCGACACCGAGGCGGTCCTCAGTCACCACGGAGCCGGGGGCGAATTCGGTGCCGAAGACGGTGGCTGCGACGCGGCGCACGGCTGCGGCCCCGTCTTCCCCGGCATCGTCGCGGGGATCGTTGGCGCCGAGGGTGGCGCTGGTGGCGACCGGGCAGATCCCGCCGAGCGGCCTGCCGGGCTCGCTGTTGCCGGTGGCTGCGGCCAGGCGGCGCAGCAGCATCGCCACGTCGGTGCCCTGCGCGCCGTCGTAGGTGTGGAACTCGTCGACCACGATGTAGGCCGGTCGGCAGCCGTCCCAGAGTGGCACATCGGCATCGCGCTGGAGCAGCAGGTCGAGCATCTTGTAGTTGGTGATGAGGATGTCGGGCGGATTGCGCCGGATCTCACCCCGCTGGGTCATGACGCGGTCGTAGCCGCCCTCGGGGGTGTCGCCGATGTAGAGGCCGGCGGTGACCCGCTCCAGGCCGGGCTGGGACAGGTAGCCGTTGAGCCGCTTCGCCTGGTCGGTGGCCAGCGCGTTCATGGGGTATAGCACGACCGCTTTCACTCCGGCGTGGCCGCGGGCCCGCTCGCGGCGGCAGTGGTCGAGCACCGGGAGCAGGAACGACTCGGTCTTGCCGGATCCGGTGCCCGTGGTGATCAGCGTCGGCTCGGCGGGGCCGTTCCGCGTTGACAACCGCTCGAAGGCCGCGGCCTGGTGGAGGTAGGGCGCGAATCCGGCGGGCGCCCATTCCAGGTGGCGCCGCCAGTCGTCGCCGGCGTGCCGGAAGGGGGTTCGGATCCGCAGGTAGGGGCCGCGGAAGATGCCCTGCTGCGGATCGTTCAGGAAGCTTTCCAGGGATTCGCGGACGGGTTCGTCGGCCAGGGCGAACGTGGTGGAGAGGTACTGGGTGAGGTTGCGCCGCACTTCCGCGGCGGCCAGAGTCGGCTGCACCGGCTACGTCACACTCCCTAGTTCGTCACTGGCCGCAGGGGTGCTGCGGGCACGCCTCGCGGGGCCGGCTCCGTGGAACCGGCCCGGTGTCATCCCCCCGTGGTCCGGCAACTCTGGATTCACCGGCCGCAGTTGGACGCGGTTGCTATCGGATCGGTTGGCCTGTCTGCGGCGGGTTCCGGTGGTGCGCGATCGGCGGCACCGCGTCAGGTGTCCAGGTGGTCGGTGAAGATGCCGACGAGAATCCGGCCGTCCAGCCGCTCGTCGGGCAGGCTGAAGTGGACCCGGTTGCGGTGGCGCTCCTTCTTCGCGTGCCAGGCGCAGTGGTAGGTCTCGCCGCGGTACTCGACGTCCCGCTGCGCGATGGCCTTCGGATTGCTCCTGGTGTTGGGGCTTTCCGGGGAGGCGTCGATGCCCTTGGCTCCGAGATGCGCCTCTATCCGGTCCGGCTGGCCTTTGCAGGCGGCGACCGCGTCGGCGAAGTGGGCGTCGATCGCCGCGAGCGCCCGCACCACCCAGTCGCGCAGTTCCGCGTACGTGCCGTCGAAGGCGCCGAATCTCAGCGTCGGGGCGCAGACGAGGTTGGGGAAGGCGTTGGGCGCGTAGTCGAAGAACCGCTGCTCGGGCACGTTCTCGCGGGAGTAGAGACCCTGCCAGAATCCGGGCCGGTCCTCGGGACTGACGAGGAAGCACAACTCCGCCTCCTGCCCTCCCGCGGAGACGGGGAGCCACGACCGGCGGCGGTCGGTGAACGCGACGCAGCCGGTGCCGTGCCTGCGGTAGGCGTTGTCGAGCGCGTAGCCGAGCGACCAGGCGGGGTCGACGTCGTCGTCGCCGACCTTGACGGCGTCCGGCAGGGCGCCGGTCTCGTCGTCGTCCCAACTGCGACAGCGGTCGAGGAGCTGGCCGAGCAGCCGCCGGGTGTCAGCCGGTATCGGAGGTGCATCCACCCCGTACAGGAACTCCCACAGCTCTTGTCCGTCGTCGCACTCCTGGGAGAAGACCAGGCTGCACACCGCGACCGGGTCGTCGCTGCGCAGGGCCAGCAGCGTGTCGTTGAACACGTCCAACCAGTCGCCCAGTTCTTCGTCGCTTAGCCCGCGGAAGTCCAGGCTCGACTCGTCCACCACGTAGCGGAACGGCTCATCGGCGGCGGCGTCGGGCACGTGCCAACCTCCCCAGGTCGTGTTCGAGCTGGTCGAAGAAGCCCGCGGGCCATGCGGCGACCTGACCGTCGTCCTTGAGGCCGATCCGCACCGCCGCGGGCGCGCCCTCGTCGGCGGGGGTATTCGCGTCCGCGGCGGCGTTCGCGTCCGCCTCGCCGCCGAAGAACAGCATCGCCACCTCCTCGGCGGGCACCGTGCCCTCCTCGGCCGCCGCGATCCGGACGCCGTTGAGGACGTGGTCGCTGTGGGTCTCCACGAGTACCTGCACACCCGCGCCGGCGACCCGGCCGAGGAAGCGGCCGATGCGCGACTGGCCGGCCGGGTGCAGGTGCGCCTCGGGGTTTTCCACGATCAACATGCCGCCGGGCTCGGCGAGCAGTCCCGCCACGATGACCGGCAGCGCGTAGGAGACGCCGAACCCCATGTTCGTGGGCCGGATGGGCTCGCTGAAGACTCCGGGCTCGCGGAAGCGGATCGTGCTGGCCGTCAGGCCCGAGGGCCACTGCGCGTCGATGCGCAGCGGGCGGACGATGTCGCCGACCCACCCTTCGACATGGGTGCGCAAGGTCGTCACCGCGTACTGCTCATTCGTCGCCGGGTGCTGAACGGCTTCGGGCACCTGCCGGGTCGCGTTCATAGCCAGCACCTGAGCCGTGAATTCGCCCTGGTGGCCGACTCCGATCCGGGCGATGTCCGCGGCGGAGACATCGAGCTGGTCCCGCGGCCCGAGACGTTCGGCGCCGAGGTAGGTGAAACCGAAACCGTGCCGCGTCAGCTCCGGCAGCGGCGACTCGAAGACGTTCTCCAGCAGCACATAGAGCGCCCGCTCATCGGGCACGCTCATCCGGTAGTGCCGCTGTTGGGCACCGCTGCGCAGGATCAGCTCGATGCTGGACCCTTCGGCGTCCAGGCGCAGCAGCTCCTGCGCCTCGCCGAGCGCCAAACCGTAGGGGCCGTTGAGCTGGATGGTGTTGCCGCTCTGCAGCTCGGAGATCTGCCGGGCGAGCAGCAGCGACTGGATCACCGTGCTCTTGCCGGCGCCGTTGAGGCCGCTGAGCACCGTGAGACGGCCCAGGTCGAAGGACGCCCGGGTGAAGCGCTTGAAGTTGCGGATCTCCAGTGCGGTGATCACAGGCCGGCCCGAGCCGCGTCGCGCGTGGTCGAGAAGCGGTAGCGGACGCGCTGAGCGTCACCGGTGGAAGCGGTGATCGCGTACAGGTATGTGACATCGTCGGTCATGAGCCGGCGCGCTTCGGCGACGATCAGTTCGCGGCGCCGGGTCAGGTCGTCCGGACCGAAGTCGGTGAGAGAGATCGACCAGGCTTCGAACAGCGCGCGGTTCACCGGATTCAGCGACTCCGTGCCGTATGGCCACTTGCGGAATGCATGCTTGCCGAATACCAGGTAGGAGTTGTGCATGGCCCTCGTGAAAGCGGCCCTCAGATCGGCGACCTTGTCGTCGGGGACTTCCGCCGGGTCGTCGAGAGCGGCGGTGGTGCGTTCCAGGAAGGGCTCCATCGCCCGCAGCTTGAGGTACTCGTCCACACCGAAGATCCAGAAGGCGCAGAAGCGCAGCGCCATCTCTCGGTCGGTCATGCGCACCTGGTTGTACAGGTTGTTGGTTGCGGCGTTGAACTCCTCGGTGGCGGCCAGGTCGCGCAGGATGTCGCGGCTGCGGTCCTTGCTCATGGAGTGGCGGATCTCTTGTGCGTTGAGCGGGGTGCCGCCCGTGTTGATCCGCTTGAAGATGTCGTAGGTGACTTCGCGCGGGGTGGTGGGGTCGATGACGTGCACGACGATCTGCGCGTTGTTGATACGGCGCTGCAGCGCCGTGCCCAGGTCGGAGAAACGCTTGCCCTCTTCGGTCAGGTACTCCAGGCCCTTCAGCGCGAAACCGGTGTCTTCGCCGCCGCGCACGAAGGCGTTGATGGTGGAGAGCCGTTGCAGACCGTCCACGACGCGCAGCAGGCCGTCCGCGTCCTCCGCGAAGTAGAACGCCGGCAGCGGGATCTGCAACAGGACCGACTCGATCAGCCGGGACTTCTGCGGGACCTTCCACACCCGGTTGCGCTGGAATTCGGGGGCCAGCTCCAGCGAGCCGTCCTCGATCATGTCCATCACGTTGCGCAGCGAGAACTGCTTGGTGCTCACTCTGATGTCGTCGGGATTCCACGGCTTACCGGAACTCAGTTCGGCGTCGTCGGGAAGCTGCTCTACCTCGACGTCGGTGCCGATGTCCTGGAAATGCTCTTCCAGGATGTTCGGAGCGGTGGTCTCGTCCGGTAGCGCCATAGTGGGGGTCCTCGCTTCGGGCACGCACGCATCGGATCGGCCGAACCGGCTTCGGGATCGGCGCCGCCCGACTTCCTCCCGCCTTCGGTCCGCCCTCAACCCTAAGAGCCTAAAGACCCCTGCGGCAGGCGATTCGGTGTGATCGCAACACTTTTCCCGTGGCCGCGTCCGGCCGCGTCCGGCCGCGTGCGTCTCGGTTGCACCGGTAACTGTCCGGGGGCGTGCCGTGGCTGCAGGCCGGAAAACCATGCGTGGTTTGCCGGTGAAACAGCGCGGGGACTTCTAGGACCCCGTTCCGTACCCACCGGAGGTACTTGCGATGACTCGCACCTGGGAAGCCGATACGCGCGCCGGGATGCGGCGCCGGATCGGCCCCCCTCCTCTCGACCTCGGTGTCACCAAGGCCGGGCCGGACTGCCCGGAGATCTGGGAACTCGACAACGGCGACATCGCCGTCATCGGCCGCGACGCCACCGACGCCTACCGCGGCCGCCTTCCGTCCGGAGTCAGCGTGGGCACCGACGAACGGCTGGTGGTCATCCCCCGCGTCACGCTGGCGGCCGCCAAGCCGGAGATCCCCGATGCTTGAGGGCTTGCGCGACCTGCCCGCCATACCGCTGGAGCGCAGCGCCTACCACGCCGAATACCGGCGCGAGTACGCAGCCGGCGGGGTGTTCTGGAAGCTGGAGCGCGCCCAGACGTTCCAGGAGCCCGGCGACCCCAGTTGGGAGGCTTTCGCCAAGGGAGACTGGGCGCGGGCGGTGGAACTGAACGAGGCGGACCGGTCCGAAGCCGAGGCCATGGCCGCCAAGGACCGCGAGGTCGGCATGCAGACCCGGCGCATACGCGTCGTGGAGCATCCGGTGAGCCCGTACTTGCAGTGGGAGATGCAGTTTCTGCGGCTGCTGGCCGAGTCGGGGCAGTCGCTGCGTGTGCTCACCGCCGAGCGGGTGGCCCATCTGGAGGGGCAGCGCACGCTGCCCGAGGTCGTGCTGCTCGGTGACCGGGTGCTGTTCCTGGTCCGCTACGACGCCGCGGGCCGGGCGCGGGGTGCTTGGCGGGTCGATGATCCCCGCGCGATCGCCGACACCGCAGCGGAACTGGCCGAGGTGTTCGGGTGGGGTGAGCCGCTGCTGGAGTACTTCCACCGGGAGATCGCGCCGCTGCCGCCTCCGGCCGTTCCTGCATGAGCGGAACTGCCGAGTCCTCCGCCGGGGCGTCACCGCGCGGCACACACCGCAGGTGGCGTCTCGGCGGCGTTATGTTTGCGCCCGTGGTGCTCGTACTCGTCGTGGTAGCGGTCGTCGGGCTCGTCGGCCTGTCACCGCTCGCCTTGGGGCTGGTCCGCGGTATCAGCGGCGACTGGGAGGGGCTGAGCGTCGTCGGTCAGACCTACGGCGCGGCCTCAGCGCTACTGGCAGGGCTCGCACTGGTCGGTGTCGTCGCCACACTCGTGGTGCAGGCGCGCGAGACGCGGATGGCGCGAGAACTCGCGCTGCGGGATTCCAACAGCGAGCTGCTGCGCATGGCCATGGAAAACGAAGAGTACGCCGAGTGCTGGGGCGCGAACATGTCCGCGACCGGCAGCAAGGCGCAGCGGCAGAGCATGTACACCAACATGATCGTCTCCCAGTGGGAGATGGCCTTCGACTCGCGCGCCGTCAACGATGAGCATGTGCGGACGCTCGCGCGCAATCTGTTCGTCGGCCCGGTCGGTTGGGAGTACTGGAATCGTGTACGCGAAGTGCGGTTGCACACCGCCGGGACACGCAGGTCGCGCCGGTTCCATCGCATCCTCGATGAGGAGTTCCAGCGGGCTCCGGAACCGCCCGCCGCTCCCGCCGCGGGGTCAGGGCGCAGGCGCTTGGGCGGCGGGCGCGGAGAGCGCAGCAACCGGGTCAGCGGAGCTCCTGCGGCCGCGTCAGTGCTAACGGGACTCGTCGGGTTCGGGGCCGGCGCGCTGGTTGCCCGGTTACTGAAGAGGCTGCGGCGGCGAGCAGCGTGAACCGATCGCGGCGATAACCATCGGACCCGGGCTCGGGTTCACGAACTGCTCTGCCGTGAGCCGGCGGCCTGCCTGCCGGCACTGCCTACGACGTCCAGAATGTAGCCGGGGTGCCGCAGGTCGGCCCAGGTGAAGCGGACGATACGGACATCGGGATGTGCGGCGGCGAGGGCGTTCTGCCTGCGCCGGTCGTGCAGCAGCGCCTCGGGCAGTTCGTGCGGTCCGCGGCCGTCGGCTTCGACGAGCAGCCGGCGTTCCGCCCACCACAGGTCGCCGACGGCGATCAGGTGCCCGCGCGCATCGTAGAACGGGTGCTGGAGGTCGTCGGGGGGTAGCCCGCCGTCGCCGCATATGAGCCGGATCCTGGTCTCCAGGGGACTCTGCGCACGGCCGTCGGCCATGCCCCACCACGGCAGGGACCGGGCACAGCCTGCGCGGTCGCTGTTGGCGGCGGCGAGGCCCGGCAGCTCGTCGGCCGCGACGAGCTGCCGGTTGAGCGCGGAGTCGAGCAGGCACACCGCCGTGACCCGGTCGACCCGCAGCACGGTGTCCCGCAGCGTCCGGCCCGGGACGGTCGCGCGCATACCTCCTCTGGTCGTGAACTCGCCGCGGTCGGTGGCCCAGGTGTGCAGGGTGATCCCGGGGACCCTACGCCGGCTGCCCCGGCCGGGGATCGTCATGTGCACCGCGCCGTCCCAGGGCGGCAGACCCTGCATTCCCCACAACCGTGCGGCGGTCTCGGCGCTGGCGAACGCGGCGGGACCCAGCGCCAGCTGAGCCGCCATCGCCGCGGAGAGGAACCGGCCCCGAGCGGTGCCGCCCCCGGTGCCGCGATCCAGGTAGACCCCGTGGTGCATCCGCACCCACCTGCCCCGGTTCAGCAGGCTGCGCAGGGTGCGCCGGCTGAGACCGCACCGGCGCACCTGCTCACTGCTGATCACCCCGTACTGGCTTGCCGCGATGCGCTGGGCCTCTTGGGAAGGATCCATGAGTACGAGCATCGCCGCCGGGATGCGGCCGCGTCCCCGCCGATTGTGCGCCTGTGGACAACGCGCCTACCGGCACCGGGGTGTCGGGGGCGGGGGCGGGGGTTGCGGGGCGGCGGGATGGTGCAACTCCAGGGCGTCAAAAGCCATCTGCCGTGAAGTTATGGCCGCTTTTCGCCACTCGATTGGGCATTTCAGCGGGATCATTCCGGATCGATGGGCGCGGCGGGGTGGGTGGGGTTGGTGGGGTTGGTGGAGTGCTTGGGGCGGGTGCAGTGCTTGGGGTGGGTGGGCAAGGTGCGGTCCTGGCCCAGAGGGTGAGGAGGAGGGTGTCGGGGTCGGGGGCCTCGATGAGGGCGGTGGGGGTGGCGGCCCAGTAGGACTGGGTCGACTCGCCGAACCAGATGACGGTGTGGCGGTGCTGGGCTTGGATCGCGGCGGCCGTGCGGTGTTCGGCGGTGAACTCGCGGGTGCGGCCGTACATGCGGTCCTGCTTCGCGGAGCGGCGGGCGCGGCACGGCGGGTGCGCGCAGGTCTTGCAGGGGCGGGTGGTGGTGGGGGTGATGCTTGTGGGGGTGCCGCTTGTGGGAGTGGCCGTGTCCGCGGGCTCGCGCTGGGGCGGGGGCGCGGGTGCGGGTGCGGGTGTGGGCGCCGGGGGCGGAGTGGGGGCGGGCGCGGGTGCACGATCGGGAGTGGGCGCGGGCGCGGGGGCGGGGATGGCAACGTCGCGGCGCCTGGGGATGGAGAAGGTGAAGGCGCGGCGGGCGGCGGTAATCTCAGGCATTGATTCCGTTCCTTCGCTTGAGCTGTGGATGCGTTCTGGGATCAGGGCCCGGGAGGTGGTGGTGCACCGTCCCGGGCCGCTTGCCGTCGGGCGGCGGTGACTCGGTGGCTGGGCCGTCTGGTCAGGCGACGGCCCACGCGCTGCCGGAGAAGTCGTAGGCCAGGTGGAACCACACGTGACGGTGGGTCGGTAGACCGTTGTCGCCCCACCTGGTGGCCAGGGCGTCCACGAGAGCGAGCCCGCGCCCGCCGGTGGAGTCGGAGTCCAGACCGGCCGGGTTCGGCGCGAGGTAGCTGCGGTCACGGCAATCCCAGACCCCGGTACCGGGCTCGCCGCCGTCACGGCAGGTGAGCGTGAGCCCGTCGGCGAAGCGGTCGACACGGAGCGTGTAGTTGCCGCCGGGGCCGCCGGAGCGGGAGTGCTTGATGGCGTTGGCCGCGAGTTCGGTGCCGAGGAGGTCGAAAACGTGGCGGTAGTCGGGGTCCTGGTCGGCGGCGCAGCCGGTGAGGAAGGCGTGGACCAGGGGGAAGAGGGCCGTGTCGCCCCAGAAGGTGAAGGCGCGGGAGCGGAAGGGCGCGCGGGGAGCGTGGGGGTCGAAGTAGTGCTTCTTCTGCCAGGGGATGAGGAGGGTGAGCGGGACGGTTACGGGCGGTAGCTGGTTGAGGGCAGGGCGGGTGGAGGGCATGGCTGCTCCTTGAGGTCTCGGGTGGCGCGAGAAGAGGTCGAGCGGATGTGGCGGTACCCGCGGGCAGCTCATTTTTCGGACAGGGCGGCGGGCGGGTAGTAGCGTGGCCGGTGGACACTGGGAGTGATGCATCAGTGACCATCTACACACTCATAGTGGAACTCGAAATTCGAGCTGTCAACACCATGATTCGAATTTCGAGTAACGATCGTCTAGGATCATGGCCATGCACCGTCCCCTGAGCCCCACAGTGCGACGCCGCCGGTTGGCCACGGAGCTGCGGCGACTCCGCGAATCCTGCGAGCTGAAGCTGTCCACCGCAGCCAAGCAGGCCAACGTGCCAGCATCGACGCTCAGCAATATCGAGACGGCTGAAGCGAGGCGCATCAAGCCCCGCGACATCGACGCGCTCGCTGACCTCTACCAAGCTCCAGCCGATGCCAGGGAGGCACTTCACGAGCTGGCGCGCGAGTCCAAAGAGCAGGGCTGGTGGTCCAAGTACAAGGATGTCTTCGGAGGCAATGCACTACCTGACTTCGAGGTAGAAGCCTCCATGATCCGGACATACGAGGCCCAGGTCATCCCGGGCCTCTTGCAGACTCCTGCGTACAGCGAGGCAGTCTTTCGAGGTGGCCGCGCTTACACCGAGAGTGAGGTTCAGCGGCACGTCGACGCACGACTTCAGCGGCAGCAGATCCTCAGCCGCCACGACCCACCCCAGATCTGGGCCGTCATCGATGAGGCCGCGCTGCGGCGGAAGATCGATAACCCCGGCGTCATGCACGAACAGCTACAGCATCTGCTCAACATCGCTACTCGTCACAACGTGGACATCCAGGTCCTGCCCTTTACTGCTGGTATGCACGCTGGCCTCTCCGGATCGTTTCTGATCTTGGATTTCCCGGCGGAACTGGACCCCAGCATCGTCTACACAGAGACCGCCACAGATAGCCTCTTTGTCCAGGATGCTCCGTCTGTACAGCGGTTCGTGACGATTTTCGCCAACCTCAACTCGGCCGCGCTTCGGGCACCGCATACTGTGAAGTTCATCCGACACATCATGGAGTCCGACGATCAGCATGACGACGACTGAGCGACTGGTGTTCTTCAAGTCCAGTTACAGCAGTGACCGGGTGAACTGCGTCGAAGTGGCCGACCTCCCTGCCGGCGCGGCGCTGCGGGACTCGAAGCACCCCGACGCCGGACACCTGACCTTCCCCGCCGCCGAGTGGGACGCCTTCCTCACCGCCGCCCGCGCTGCTGAGCTGTAGTGCGCGGTTCACGATTCTGAGGGGCCTCACCTGCCGGTGTGGCCCCGCTGGCGTCGAGATCGGCGACCGTCAGGACTCGGCGGCACGCAGGCGCTCAGAGAAGACCGCGTGCGCCTGGCGGTACTCCCCCTCGCGGTCCGCCTTGTAGAACGGCGCTTCGTACCCCTCTGGCACGGGCTCTGTGCCCGATGAGTTCAAATACTTCTGAAGCTGGAGGTAGTGCTCCTTCGTCTGGCCGTGGCCGTAGGTGTGGTGGCTAGCGGCGATCTTACGCCCCTTTGCATCGAACCAGATTTCCTTCTCGCGTTCAGCTAGCACCGGATACCGCGAGCGGTACACCGCGACCAACTCCTCGGCACCGATGCCGAACCAAGCTGAAACCAAAGCGTCCAGCTCCACCAAAGCTGCTCGGCGCTCTCGCTCAGTTCGCAGGGGAGTGCCGTAGTCCCACTCCGCACCGACCCCGCCAAGAGGCGCGAGCTCTGGCCAGCCCACAGCCCACGATTCCTCTCGCCAGTGGGAGGCGTACAATTCCGCCCATAGTGGCGCATAAGCAGTGGTCAGGCAGTTCAGGCGGAGTGTACGCAAGAGAAGTGGCGCTGCGAGAGAGTGACCGGGAAAGGGAGCAATCATACTGTTCGCCTCGGCTACCTGCAAATGCGAACGTCCGGTGATTCGGAGTAGATAGTCAAGGGGCAAGGACGCCCAGAAACCGGCACTGAGCACCGTTTCTCGATTATTATCCAAAGCAAGCGAGTGCACTGTATGGACATGAGCCGGCCCAGGTGGCAAGAGAGCGGAAAACAAAGACCGTTCGGTATCAAAAGGAATCATTACACGCCACGCAAGGCGGAAAAATTCAGTATAACGACGACCATTCCACACATCCTGAGCCGACTGGTATTTCTTCAAATCGCACGCCCGCTGGTAATTCGTTACAGGGACCGCGTCAGATGGGAGCGCTACAAGATCCCAGGACAACCAATCGTTTTGACTCTTGCAAGGGTTCTTTGGTTGCTTCGCAAAAGAATTTTGCTGTGAAATATGCGGACCTTGCAGGACCGCATCATTCAGGGAGCCAGGAAGCCCCGTATCCCATCGAATTAGACCAACTTTTTTCGCATTCGCCTCATCATAACCACGTGTTATAAACGGTGACTTTTCCCCGAGGCGATGACTATAGCTAGCAAGCGCATTAATTGCACCTGTTTCTGCAGTGGTAACTGGGTACAGCAGCGGAGCCCTGCTCGCATCTCCAGGTGAGCCTGTAAGTTTCGCCCATTCCTCCAGCGACCTAATATCCACAAAAATAACCCTAGATTTATGCGGACGAAGATCCCATTCCCCGTCCACCCTAACCCCCGGCCGGACCCCTGAACCGTCATGGTCAAGAGATGTTAAAAGCGTTTCCGCGCCATAAAGATAGCTCGCGTGCAAAAACCCAATTTTACCAATCGAGCCATAGACATTCACACTAAAGGAAACATTGTTATGGACATCCGAGAATATTTTTCTTTCGTTTCTAAAATGCCCATGGATGCGCAAATGGCCATACGCCGATTCCCTCAGGCGCTCTTCCTTAGTCCCACCAAAGTGCGTATCGGGATGAATCAAGCCGGCGTTCCCGCTCCGACTCAGGTTCACCCAGACCCGACACATGAAAGCTCGGTACAAATCTGGCTGTGTACCCGATAGAAGTGAGTATGTGACGTCATCTGAAAGAAAGTCGCGCATCCCCGCCGTATTAGCGAGATCCCCAAGAAAGTAACCCCGTACGTCGGGTGACTCCAATATCTTGTCCTTGCGCCCCCGTTTAACATCGGCCGGCACCTTCTCCGCCAGCGCAAACCACGGATCCACCTCCGCCAACACCGTATCTTCATTCCACCGGGGCCTCACCCAAGGCGGGTTCCCCACCTGCAGATCAAACCCGCCCCGCGCAAACACATGCGCGAACTGCAACTCCCAATGGAAGAACCCGTGCCGCTGCGCAATACCTTCAGCTTCCTTCAACCAAGGAAACCGGGTGCCCAAATCCAGCTCATCGACCATCCCCATCATTCGGGGCAACTGCTCTTCGCTGTCGCTCAGCTCAGCAAGCGTGTCCAGCTCGTCGAACAACGAATCCGCCGGAATGTCCGCCTTCCCCAGGAGCGCCTCCGCGAACTCCAGCCAAGCATCCAGGTCCGCCAGCGGGACATGCCGTTCCCCCGACTCCGCGAACAGTGAGCCGCCCCCCGGCTGGCTCACCTCTGGCGTGGCCTCCAGCCGCTCGTACTCCTCGTCGCTGCCGTCCAGCAGCCCGGCCTTCTGCACCGGCCAGAACCACAGTGCGCACCACGCGTCCATCAAGGTCTTCAGCCGCCAGTACGGCGTCCCCTGCGTGGTCAGGTCCGCCAGCACCTTCTCCCGCGGCACGGCGTCCTCCGGGTGGCGCAGGTCGTCGGCGCCCCACACGTCCACCCGCCGACTGATCTCCCACTCGGAGATCTCCAGCCGCTTGGTGACCGCCCGCCACAGGAACTCCGCGCGCCGGGCGAGGTCCTGAAGCCGCGCCACCTGCGACTTCTGCCCGTTCTTCCCACGCTGTCCCTGCTTGCCTTTCGCGGACGGCGCCTTGCGCATCGCCTTGCGCCAGTCCGCCAGCCGCTTCGCGTCGTCCGGCGCCAGCGCCTTCGCGTCCTTCTCGCTCGCGACCGCGCCCCACCCCGCCGCGGGCAGCAGGAACTGGTGGATGTTCCCCTCGGGGAACTCCCCTTCGGTGACCGGCCAGTCGTAGGGCTCGGCCCGCAACCACTCGGCGCGCCCCAGCTCGTCCAGCGCCGCCGCGCCCCGCTCGCACGCCTCCCGCGCGCTGTCGACGTCGGCTAGGCGCTCGTTCAGCTTGCCGACCGCCGCCCCCAGCCTGTGGACGGTGTCGGCCAGGACGTCGGCCGGGCCGCCGGCCTCGTCGCGGATCTGCGACACGCTCGCGGCGAGGTCTTCGGGCGCCTGCCGGGACTCCGCCGCCTTCTTCAGCGTCGCCAACTGCGGCCGCAGCAGGTCCAGCCCCGCCGCTCCAAGGTCCAACTCCTCAAGCAGCCCGTCCAACGACTCCGCCGAGCGCTCCAGCATCTCCCGCTTATCGGCGTGCTTGGCCTTCTCCGCTTCCTTCACCCGCCGCTGCCGCAGCTTGCGCAGGCCCTCCCGCGCACCCGCGATCCGCTCCTCCGCCGCCGCAACGGCCCGCCGCGCCGCCTTCAGCTCGCTCGGCGACTTGTCGACATCCTCCGGCGCGCGCCCCAGCCATCCCGACTTCTCCAGCGCCGCCGGCGCGTAGCTCTTCCGCCCGCACCCCACCAGCGAATTCCCGCGCCGCAGGTGCAGCCCGAACCACGGCGCCCGCATGCCCGGATGCATGACGTTGAGCCACAGCGACACCTCGGCCAGTTCCACCGCCGTCGTGTTCAGGTCGACGCCGTAGCTGTTGTGCAGGGCGATGTACGCCTTCACCGCCTGCAATTTCTCCTTGTAGTTCTCCGGGGTGAGCGGCTCGTAGCGGCCGCCGCCACTCGACCCCGCTACCTCGGCCTCCCCCGCCTCCTCGGCTTCCTGGTCGACTTCCTTCCGGCGCCGCCGCAGGTACTCCTCCGCCACCTGGTTGATGGCCTCGTTCAGGAACGCGCCCGAGCCCAGCGCCGGCTCGCAGATCGTCCAGTCCAGCAGCTCGCGCGCGGGCGTCGTCTCGCCGTTCTGGTCCAGCCGCTCGCGCAGCGTCAGCTGCACCGTCGTCCGCGTCAGCGACTCCGGCGTGTAGTAGGAGGCGCTCGTCTCCCGGTCCCGCCCCGCCAGCCGGTACACGAACGCGCCCGGCCGGTACCGCACCCGCTCGTCCGTCTTGTGGCCCTCTTCATCGCGCCGGTGGACCCACACGTCGTCCGGGTAGTCGTCGGCGGCGGAGTGCGGCACCAGCCACGAGCCGTCCTTCGGGTCGCCGTTCTTGGCGACCTCGTACAGCTCCTCCTCGGCGATGAACCCGGTGTAGGACATCAGCCCCTCGTACACCGCACCGAGCTGGTTGATGCCGAGCTGCGCGTACGAGATGAACCCGCCGCGCTCGTGGCGCCGCCCGCGCGCGAGCATCAGCAGCCGCAGCACCTTGTACAGCGCCTCGTTGCGCAGGCGGGTGTCCAGAGTCGGCGAAGCGGGGTCGTCCAGGTCGAAATCCGGGTGGACGAGCTTCGTGTCGCCGATCAGCCGCGTGCGCTCGGGGTCGAACAGGTCGGCGCGCAGCGCCTCGAAACGCAGCCCCTCGCCCTCCGACAGTCCGGCCATGTCCTCCGTCGGCCCAGCGCCGCGCGGCCGGTGCCCCTCGTTGACCATTTGGAACAACAGGTCCAGCGACTGGTACAGGTGTGTGCTGTTCCGCGCCTCCTCGCCCCTGAGGTCGTACCAGACCAGCTCACCGAGCCGCGCCATGCTGTAGCCCTGCATATAGGACTCGTCGTCGGCGGGCACCACGCCCAGCTCCGGCCGCGCCTCCGCATACAGCAGGAACAGGATGCGGTACAGGTAGCGCAGCGCCTCGCGGGCCAGCTCACCGGCGAAGTCGGTGGGGGCGTCCTCGGTGCCGCTCGCGCCTTGGTCGGGTCCGGGGATCCGCTCGGGGCGCACCCCCTGCTCGGCCAGGCGGGCCAGCACCTCGTTGGCGATGATCTCGACGGACTCGCGCAGGCCATCGCGCAGGCCCTCGGAAACCCCGACGGCGTGCTGGCGGGACTCGTCGAGCAGGGTGGTGAGCCGTTCGGCGCCGCCCTCCTCGGGCGGCAGGAGGGTGTCGGCGCCGAACAGTGCGGCGATGGTGCCCAGCTCGGCCTCGTCCTTGGCCGCCCCGCCGCTGCCGCCGCGGCCCAAGGCGATGTCCAGGCTCGCGGCCAGGTAGCGGCCCTCGCCCCAGACGGCCTGGTCGGCGAGGACGACGACGCCGCCGGCCAGGATGAGCACGTAGCGCAGCTCGGGGTCGTTGTTCAGCAGCCAGGAGGCCAGCTCGCTGCCGGTTTGCAGGGTCTTCTGCGGGCTGAGTTGGACCGGGTCCAGCAGGCGGCCCGCCTGGTCGGTGTCCAGGGCGGCGTCGGTGTCGGGCGCCCAGCCGCACTCGATCGCGACAAGGGTGGGCTCGGCGTGGGCGAGGCGCACGCGGACAGGGTCGTCGCCGCTGCCGCCGAGGGCGAACTCGCGCTCGACCGGCTCGGGCTGCGGGGTGAATCCGAGGGCGGCGAGTACGTCGCGGTGCAGCTCGTGCAGGCGCTTGCGGTGCGCGGCGGCGTCGTCGGGGAGGGGCGTGGTGCCCTCGCGCTGGTTCTCCAGGTATTCGGCGAAGTCCTCGCGCTCGTCGAAGTAGCGGGACTTCAGCGCGCGCAGGCCGACGCGCGGGGTGGCGGCGGTCGGCATCTCGCCGCGGGGTGCGCGGCGGGTGGTGCGGTCGCGCGCGCCCTCGCGTTCGGCGCGCTCGCGCTCGTCCCACTCCTTCCACAGGCCGCTCTTGCCCTTGAGGGACTTGGGCAGGACCTCGGCGAGGTAGTGGGCGGAGAAGTAGTCGCCGCGGTTGACCAGTGAGTCGTAGCTCACGATGCCCCTTTCAGTGGCCGGGCTTTCCTGCGAAGGGTCGGGTCCGCTCGGCGGCAAGCCGGCGCACGGTGCTTCACGCTTTCGTGCCCTATTGCCGCAACCTGGGTGGTGACGGGGGTGTGGAGGGTTCTCGGGTTTTTCCCGGAGGGTGCCTGCACAAGAACAGGGACGGCTGCTACCCGCTCGGTTTCAGCGGCTTCAGCACCGCCAGGACGCGCAGCAGCGGCTCGCCGACGGTGCGCATGCTCCGCATCAGCCGCTGCCGCTCGTCGACGGTCTCCTCGACCTCGCCCCGCCTGCGGCGGGCGCGCCACTCGGAGCCGCTGTTCTCCAAGCCCTCCAGGCTGAGCTGTCGCCACTCCTCCAGCTTGCGCTCGGGTTCGGCGAGGTCGGCGGCGATGGCGCTGTCGTAGTCGGCGCGGTGGCCGTCCAAGTGCTCCCGGGCCGTCCGCACGGCCGGATCGACCAGCTTACGCAGCGGCTCCAGGTCGCCGATGCCGCCGGTGTTGTTCATGTTGGGGCCGACACCCGCACGGTCGAGGACGTCGAACATGTCCTCCACTCGGGGCTCGTCCGGCAGGCCGGTGACGGCCATCCACCGCACGACCGTGGGGCGGCCCAGCTCGTTGGAGTAGATGCCCTGCACCAGCAACACAGGTTCGGCGACGTCGGCGGCGACGACGGGCGCCTGGCGGCGGTGCACCTCCACCTGGACCTTGTCGACCAGCCACTCCACCATGGGATGCAGGTCGCTGACGTAGGCGATCTCGGGCCAGCTGGTCTTGGTGCTGCGGGCCTCCTCGCGCTTGGCGTCGGCCAGCGCGGCGTCGAATGTGACGCGCATGCGCTTGGTGACCTGGTGCGCGCGCAGGTAGGACGCGGGCAGCACGGAAAGGCGGTTGGCGAGGTCCTTGGGCGGTTCGAACGCCAGCAGCTTGCCGTCGTCGTCCACGTGCAGCTCGGGGCAGACGGTGTCGAGGGCGGTACGCACGAACGCCTCGGTGGAGTCGAACAGGCGGGGAACCGGCGCCGGCTCGGGGGCGGCGGCGTGTTCGGGCACGCCCACGTCACCGCCGAAGAAGTCCGCCATCGGGTCGTCCGCCGCCGACTCCAGCGACTCCTCGACCGTTTTGCCGGAAAGGAGGTCGTGGACCAGGCGGTCCTCCTCCTTCTTGGCGGTGTACTCGCCGGCGACGGCCTCGGCGCTGCCCATGCTGCGGTGCGCCTGCTCCTCGCGCGCCAGGAGCTTCTCGGAGACCGTCGTGTCGTCGTAGGCCCCCTCGGTCGCGGAGGTGAGCACGAGCGCCTTGAACCGCGGGTTGTGCTGCTGGCCGTAGCGGTCGATGCGGCCGTTGCGCTGCTCGATGCGGATGAGGCTCCACGGCAGGTCGTAGTGCACCAGGTGGTGGCACTGGCGGTGCAGGTTGACGCCCTCGGAGGCGAGGTCGCCGGTGAGGAAGAGCCGCACCGGGGAGTCGGCGAGTGAGAAGTCGTCGATGATGTGCTGCTGCTGCTGGTCGGACATGCCGCCGTGCAGCAGGGAGACCTGGTCGGGGCCCAGCCCGAGCAGGGCGGGGACGGTGTCGCGCAGCCACTTCAGGGTGGGCACCGACTCGGAGAAGACGACGGCGCGGGTGGGGCTGCGCTTGCCGACTCCGATGCCGCTCAGCTGCTCGACGAGCTTGGCGAGCTTGGCGGAGTCCTCATCGGACATGGCGCCGGCGAGGCGGGCGAGTTCCCGCAGCGCCGTGTGCTCCCGCTGGTCGGCGGGATCCGTGACGGTGCCGGTGGCGCGGTCGGTGATGGTCGCCAGCCGTCGGTCCACCGTGGAGGCCAGCGCCTTGTGCGACGAGAGGAAGGCTTTGAGCAGGGTGTAGGGGAACAGGCGCCGCTCCTTGCCGACGACGGGGCCGCCGTCGAGAGGGCGCGCGCCGAACCAGGTCCGGGCCAGCTCGGCGAAGACGCGCTCCTCGGCGGGGGTGGCGGTGCAGTGCACCGGCTCCGAAGGTCCGCGCTCGGGCCACCTGTCGCCCATCTCGCTCTGCACCTCGGGGTTGACCTTGGTGCGCCGGATGTAGAGGTGGTCGATGTCGGATGCGCTGTAGTTTCCCGGGTCGGCGATGGCGGCGGGGTCGAGCAGCCGGATGAGCTGGGCGAAGGAGGCCGCGTCCCCGTTGTGCGGGGTGGCGCTGGCCAGCAGCAGCGCGTCGGTGTGCGCCGCCAGCAGCTTCGCCAGCTCGTTGCGCAGGTTGCCCTCGTTGATGAGGTTGTGCGACTCGTCGATGACGACCGCGTCCCAGTGCATGCTGCGCAGGTGGCGGCCGTACTTGCCCTGGTTCTTCAGGGTGTCCACGGAGATGATGGCGCGCTTGTAGTAGAGGAAGGGGTTGCGGCCGGCGGGGATGTCACGCTGGACCCGTTCCAGCCCGACCGAGTCGAGGCGCACGAGGGGGATGGCGAACCGGGTCCACAGCTCCTGCTGGAACTGCTCCAGCACCTGCTGCGGGGTGACGACCAGGATGCGCTCGCCGCGGCCGCGGCGGATCAGCTCGGCCAGGGTCAGCCCGATCTCCAAGGTCTTGCCGAGGCCCACGACGTCGGCGAGCAGGATGCGGGGGCGCAGGCCCTTCAGCGCCAGCTCGGCGGGGCGCTGCTGGTAGACGTGGTCGTCCAGGAGGAACTTGCCGGTCATGGCGAGGCGGCGCTCGGACTGCGGCAGGGGCGTGCGGCGCAGCACCGACTCCAGGAACAGGCGGCTGCGGGCGAAACGGGGGGTGTCGTCGGCGACGAGCTCGGTCTCCTCGGGGCGCAACTGGCGTACGCCGAGATCGGAGGGGTCGGCGCGCTTCTCCAGACCGGTGAAGAAGACGGCGTCCTCGCCGCGGACGAACTCGGAGAGGCCGACGGCCCGCACCATGTAGCCGTCCTCGGCGGCGTCGGCGGGGACGCAGGTGCGCACCATCCACTCGGCGTCGCGGACTTCGATGCGCGCGCCGGGGGCGAACGGGGTCGCCTCCGGGGCGGCTGCGGCGCTCGCGCCTTCGGCCATTCCGCTCCCCAATCGTGTATGCGGGCTTGCTCCGGGCCTGCTGCGGGCCCGTGCGCGTGTGTCGTGCGGGTCGTGCGTCCGCCGGGGGCGGCGATGGACGCACGGCGGGTCGCCGTCCGGTCCGCGGCCCTGCCGCGCACACCGGGCGCGGATCCCGACCGCGTCGTTGGTCGCCCGTGCCTGGGATCAGGTTGTCACCCGCGGCTGTGTATCAGGCGGTTTGGGCCGAACCGTTATGCGTGCGGCGGCGGACAGGCGGGCCGGGGCGCGGCGGGCGGGCTCACGCGTAGGCGCGGCGGAGCCGTTCGGCGGTCCGTGCGACGACGGGCGTGTTCGCTGCGCGCGGCCTGCTGCGACCGGTGTGGCGCGGCCGCCGCACGGGCCGGGCGATCACCCGGTCGTCGGACTCGTCCGCGCCGCGTACATAGGTTTCGCGGGCCAGAGCGGTGCGGGCCGCGGCGGGCGAGCGGCCGGAAACGGCCAGCCGCTCGACGAGCAGCTTGCGCACCTCGGTCAGCGGGGGGCGGGCCGCGGGGGCGTGCGCGAGCATCCGGCCGATCAGCGGGGACAGTTCCTCCGGGGCGCCGCCGAGGTCGGGGAGGACGTCCTCGCTCGTCAACGCGGCGAGGACGGCCGGTATGGCGGGGCGCTGATAGGGGTAGTGCCCGGTGACGGCATAGAGCAGGGTCGCGCCGAGCCCGTAGACGTCGGCGGCCGCCGCGACGTCGTCGGGAGAGTCGACCTGCTCGGGCGCCATGCACGCCGGAGTGCCCACGGTGGCTCCCGTGGCCGTGAGCTCGCTGCCGGGACCGCCGAGGGCGACGAGGCCGAAGTCGATGACGCGGGGCCCCTCCGGGCCCAGCAGCACGTTGCTCGGTTTCAGGTCGCGGTGCAGTAGGCCGACGGCGTGGATCTCGTCGAGCGCCTCGGCGAGAATCAGGCCGAGGGCGGCGCCCTGCTCCGCGCCGAGCGGGCCGTACCCCTGCACGTAGTCCTTCAAGGACAGGCCGCGCACGAACTCCATCGCCAGCCACGGCGGATCCTCCCCGGGCGGGGCCGCGTCGAGCAGCGCCGCCGTACCGGGTCCCTGCACCATCTGCATGGCGGCGATCTCACGTGCGAACCGCCCGCGGAGGTCTTCCCGTTCGGCGTACTCGTCGAGCAGTACTTTCACCGCGACGTACTCACCGTCCTCGGTGACACCGGCGTAGACGCGGCCCATGCCGCCTTTGCCGAGCCGACCGCGCAGCGTGATGCCGCCCAGAGAACGGGGGTCGGCGGGAGCGAGGTCTTCCACGGGGCACCTTCCTGTCGGACGGGGGGGTAAGGCGGCAGCGCCGGGCGGAGCGGCGGCCGCCTCGAACCAGGGCCGGGCCGGTCGAAAGTCCAACCTACTTCACCAGTCGAAATAATGACTACTGGCGTTGAAGAACATCAGCACGGAAACAGACACCAGAAATATAGTGGCAAGTACTCTGGTTGCGTTATCGAGCTCTCTTCCTTTTTTTCTCTTCATACCTGCGGCCAAAAAAGGGAACCCATGAGACAGAGATCTTATGGAGCGCATCCCACTTCCTGTAGTTCAAATATGAGGCGCCCAGCAGGAGAAGCGATAAAGCCGACACGGTCAAATAGCTGCCAGCGCTCATTAACCCTCCGGATATGATGCTGCTTTGCAGCAGCGGCGCTGTTCCATCCCGCCGGTCTCCACAATCGCCCCTGAACACTTCACCCGGTGTCAGCGATCATCGTTCCGCGGTCTATCAAGTAGGTCGGGATGACGTAGGTGGACGGATCGGTGCGCGGCGAGCCGATTCGTTGGAAGAGCATCTCCGCCGCCAGCCGCCCCAGAGCACGGGTGTCGTAGCTGACCACGGTCACCGGGTGCGGCAGCAGCGGGGCGAACTCGAAGTCGTCGAAGGCGGCCAGGCGCAGGCGGCTGCGGCGCCGTACCAGTTCCTCGACCGCGCCGAGGAGGATGCGGTTGTTGCCGCAGAAAAGTGCGGTAGGGGGGTGGGGGCCGTCGAGCATGGCGCCGACGGCGTCGCCCGCGCTGCGCGGGCGGTCGGAGTAGATTCGCGCCGCGTGCCTGCCGGACTCCAGCCCCGCCTCTCGCAGCGCCTCCCGCGCCCCGGCCAGGCGCTCGCGCATTGTGAAGTCGTTGAGCGTGTCGGTGATCGTCCCGATCTCCCGGTGGCCCTCGGCGATTAGGCGGCGGAAGAGGTCGCGGGTGCCGGTGCGGTTGTCGAGCAGGACCATGTCGGACCGGGGGCCGCTGGGCGGACTGTCGATGAAGACGACGGGGGTGCCGCGGGCGATCTCGTCGAGGTAGGACTGGTCGCCGCCGGTGCACGCGATGATCAACCCGTCGACCCGGCGCTCGCACAGGTCGAGGACCAGTTCGCGCTCGCGGGCGGTGTCCCATCCGGAGCTGGCCGTGATCAGCTGCGTGTCGAAGCGCTCGGCGACCTCCGCGGCCGCCGCGGCGATCGTCGAGTAGAACGGGTTGGCCAGATCGAGGATGATCAGCCCGATCGTTCCGGTCGTGCGCCCGCTGCGCAGGTTGGCGGCGACGCTGTTGCGCTGGAAGCCCAGATCGGACATCGCCGTGCGGACACGCTCGGCGAGGGCGGGGCGCACCGTCGGCACATCGTTGGCCACCCGCGAGACGGTTTTGAGGCTGACACCGGCGGCCCGGGCGACGTCGATCATGGTGGGCCGGCGCCCGGTGGCCGATCCGTCGGCCTGGTCGGTCATGGGCTCCCTCGGTGGGGCCGGCGGGGCGGGCACCGGCGCGCTGATTCGCCGACTGCAACGGCGTCGGTGGGGCCAAGATACTCGAAGCACAAGGGGGAGACAACGTTGTCTTCCGGTGCTCGGTGCCGCCTGAACACCGAAAACCCGAAATGTTTCGAAACCGTCTCAAGCTGCATGAATGTCCGACGATGTCTTGACATCCTCATGTGCTCCAGATCACTGTACTCGGGACAACGTTGTCTACCGGGAGGGCAGCATGGGGCCACAGTGGATGCCTGTCGCGGTGATGGACCACTTCTACCGCGGCGGTGCGGCGATCGCCGCCCTGCGGGGCGGTCCGGTCCGATGTGAGCGCTCACCTGAGGAGTGGCTCGCGTCGGTGACACCGCGTTTCGGCACCACATCCGACGGCCTGAGCCGCATGGCCGACGGCACGCTGCTGCGCGACGCCGTCGCCGCCGATCCCCCCGCCTGGCTAGGCCAAGACCACCTCGCACGCTTCGGCCCCCAGCCCGAACTGCTGGTCAAGCTCCTCGACGCCGGAGAGCGCCTCCCCGTCCACCTGCACCCCGACCGGCCCTTCGCGGAACGCCACCTCTCCTGCGGCCACGGCAAGACCGAAGCGTGGGTGGTGCTGGACGCGAGCGAGGACACCACCGCCCACCTCGGATTCTCGGTACCCGTGGGTCGAACGGAACTCGCCGGCCTGGTCGAGCGCCAAGACACCGGCGGGCTGCTGGCGCGGATGCACGAGATCCCCCTGCGCCGCGGCGACACGGTCGTGGTACCGGCGGGCGTGCCGCACGTCCTGGGCGCCGGCGCGTTCGTGCTGGAGGTCCAGGAGCCCACGGACTTCTCCATCCTGCTCGATTGGGACGGCTACGCCCTCGACGGCCCGCGGGAGGGGCACCTCGGGCTGGGCTTCGACGTCGCCCTGGAGGCGGTGCGCCGCACCCCGCTGAGCGCCGAGGAGGTGGCGGCGCTGCGTGTGCCCGCCGCATTGTCCGCCGAGCCTGCGGAGCAGCCGCGGCCGCTGCTGTCACCCGAAGCGGCGCCCTTCTTCCGCGCCGACCTGCTGCGGGCGCCCGAGGCGTCGAGCACGGAGATCCCTGTTGGCTACGGCGTACTCGTCGTCCTCGACGGCTTCGGCGCCCTCGCCGATTCGGGCGGCGAGATGCACGCGCTCGCTCGCGGCGACGTGGTCGCCCTGCCGTACTCCGCCGGCCACCTGCGGTTGAGCGGCGGGGCCACCGCCGTGCTGTGCCGCCCTCCGGAACCCGCCGACCCGGGCGCGCCGGACGCCGGGGCGCCGTCCACCACCGCCCCCACCTGACCCGCGTCCCCCGCACCCGCGGCGGACTCGCCACACACCCGACACCTGCTCCAACCCCACCCCGTCCGTCCCTCCAGTCGTCGAATCCCTTCCGCGTCGGAACCCCGACCTCCGGCGCACCCGACCCGTTGAGGAGTCTCATGTACCGCCTTCCCAAGACCACGTCCGTCCTCGCCGCTCTGGCCGCCGGAACCCTAGCCGTGTCCGGCTGCAGCGAGCAGAGTCCTCTCCAGAGCGGCGGGGACGGCGGCCAGAGCGGCGAAGAGATCGAGACGATCGGCCTCATGGTCCAAGACCTGAGCAACCCGTTCTTCACCGCGATGCAGACCGGCGTCGAGAACGCCGCCGAGGACATGGGCGCCGAAGTCGTCACCGAGGACGGCCGCCAGGACCTGGGCGCGCAGAACGAGCAGATCGACGCCTTCATCCAGCAGCAGATCGACATCCTGCTGATCAACGCCGTGGACTCCGAGGGCATCGGCCCGGCCGTGCAGCGTGCGGTCGACGCGGGGATCACCGTCGTCGCCGTCGACGTCACCGCCAAGAACGCCGACGCCTTCATCACCTCCGACAACGTCCAGGCCGGTCGGCTGGCCTGCGAGCACCTGTTCGAGGCCATCGGCGGCGAGGGCAGCATCCTCATGCTCGACGGCACCCCGATCTCCTCGATCCAGGACCGGGTCACCGGCTGCGAGGAGGTCATGGAGGACTACCCCGACATCGAGGTGGCGGGCCACCAGCACGGTGACAACAACCGCGAGGAGGCGCTGACGGTCGCCACCGACATGCTCACCGCGAACTCCGAGGTCGACGGGATCTTCGCCGTCAACGACCCCACGGCGCTCGGCGCCAACCTGGCCGCCAAGCAGACCGGCGTCGACGACCTGGTGATCGTCGGTGTGGACGGCTCCCCCGCCGCCGAGAAGGAGATGGCCAAGCCCGACTCCATGTTCCAGGCCACCGCAGCGCAGGATCCCAAGCAGCTCGGTGTCTCCGGCCTGGAGATCGCCACGAAGCTGTTCAACGGCGAGCAGGTGGAGAACACCGAGCAGCTCGTGGAGACCGAGCTGATCACGCGCGACAACCTCGACGAGTACGAGGGCTGGGAGTGAGCACGCCGCCGCTGCTGCGCATGACCGGTGTGAGCAAAGCGTTCCCCGGTGTGCAGGCGCTCACCGACGTCGGGTTCGAACTGCGCGCGGGCGAGGTGCACGCGCTGATGGGCGAGAACGGCGCCGGCAAGTCCACATTGATCAAAATGCTGGCCGGCGTGCACACGCCCGACGCCGGAAGCATCGAGATCGACGGGCGGGGGGTGGCGGTCAGCACGCCGCAGAGCGCCGTCGACCACGGCATCGCCGTCATCCACCAGGAGCTCAACCTCGCACCCAACCTCACGGTGGCGCAGAACCTCGCGCTGGGCCGTGAGCCCCGCACCCGTCTGGGGACGCTGGACCGCAAGCGGATCCGTCGGGAGGCCGCGGCCAAGCTCGACCGCGTCGGGGGAGGCATCGATCCCGACGCGACGCTGGGCACGCTCAGCGTGGGCATGCAGCAGCTCGTCGAGATCGCGCGGGCCGTGGCCCAGAACGCCCGGGTGCTGGTCCTCGACGAGCCCACCGCGGCGCTCTCCGAGACCGAGGCCCAGCGCCTTTTCTCCCTGGTGGAGGAGATGCGCGAGCGGGGCATGGGCCTGCTCTACATCAGTCACCGCATGGAGGAGGTGTACCGCCTCGCAAACCGGATCACGGTCTTCCGCGACGGGCAGTGGGTAGGCACCTCGCCGCGCTCGGAGCTGGATCCCGAGGACATCGTCGCGCGCATGGTCGGGCGAACGCTGACCGACCTGTACGTCCACGAGCGGCACGAGCCGGGCGAGGCGGTGCTGGAGGCCGAGGCCATCGGCGACGGAGCCGGTATCGGCCCCTTCGACTTGACGTTGCGCGCAGGCGAGGTCGTCGGATTGGGCGGTCTCATCGGGGCCGGCCGCACCGAAGCGGCCCAGTTGATCTTCGGCGCCGCGCGCATCAGGACCGGGCGGCTGCGCATCGGCGGGCGGGTCGTCGACCACCGCAGCCCGCTCGACGCCATCCGCAACGGTGTCGGCTATGTGCCCGAGAGCCGCAAGGAGCAGGCGCTTTTCCTAGACATGTCCATCCGTGACAACGTCGTCACGACAGGCGTGGGACTGGACCGGGTCAGCGACTTCGGGGTACTGCGGAGCGGCCGTATCTCCCAGCGGGTGTCCGCGCAGGTCGACGCGCTGCGGGTGCGCTGTTCGTCGGTGCTGCAGCGGGTGGCGGAGCTGTCGGGCGGCAACCAGCAGAAGGTCGTGCTGGGCCGGTGGCTGGCCATCGCCCCGCGCGTGCTGCTGCTGGACGAACCCACCCGCGGCGTCGATATCGGCGCGAAGCAGGAGATCTACCGGATCATCGACCGGCTGTCCCGCGACGGCGTGGCCGTCCTGATCGTCTCCTCCGACCTGCCGGAACTGCTGGGCGTCAGCGACCGGGTGCTGGTTATGCGCAACGGGTCGATCGCCGCCGAACTTTCCCGCGAGGAGGCGACCGAGGAAGCCGTCATGCTGCACGCCACCGGTGTCGCAGCCGGGAGCGCGTAGGGCGGCCGATGCCGTCGGCCGCCGGCGATCGGCTGCGCGCCGGCGGCAACGGCTGATCCGCCGTATCCCCTTGCCAGCCACCGACCCTCCTCGAGAACCAAGGACCACTATGACTGAGACCAGCCGTGCCGATGAGTCGGCACCGGTCGCCGACGCGGGTGCGATAGCCCCGCCGCGGGCGGGGCGGCCGCGTTTCGCCAAGCTGTGGGACCGCTACGGCATCCTCGGCGTTCTGGTGCTGATGACCGCGCTGATGGCGGTGCTCGCACCCAACTTCCTCTCGTTCGACAACGTCTTCAACGTCGCGCGGGCGGCCTCGATCAACGCGATCCTGGCCGCCGGGATGACGCTGGTGATCCTGACGCGCGGCATCGATCTGTCAGTGGGCTCCAACCTGGCGGTGTGCGGCATCGTGTCGGTGCTGCTGTGGACATCGGGGATGCCCGCGGCCGTGTGCGTTCTCGGCGGCATCGCCGTAGGGGCGCTGTTCGGCCTGCTCAGCGGTGCGCTCATCGCCTACCTCGCACTGCCGGCGTTCATCGTCACCCTCGGCGGACTGACCTATCTGCGCGGCACGGCCTACCTGCTCACCGACGGCCAGCCGCTCATCGCCGACGACCTGGGATTCCGCCTGATGGGCAGCGGGTTCTTCGCCGGCGTCCCCGTACCCGTGCTGCTGATGCTGGCGGTGTTCGCCGTGCTGTGGTTCGTGCTGAGCCGCACCCGGTTCGGCACCCAGGTCTATGCGATCGGCGGCAAC
This sequence comes from Streptomonospora litoralis, assembly GCF_004323735.1. Lineage (GTDB taxonomy): Bacteria > Actinomycetota > Actinomycetes > Streptosporangiales > Streptosporangiaceae > Streptomonospora > Streptomonospora litoralis. The sequence goes on from NZ_CP036455.1 coordinate 5,431,745, forward strand.
CCCGAAGCGGCGCGGCTTGCGGGCATCAAGGTCAAATGGACACTGGTGCGGGTCTATGTCATCGCCGGGGCGTGCGCCGGTCTGGCCGGTGTCATCTTCTCCGCCCGCGTGATGTCGGGCCAGCCGACGGCGGGCGAGACCTACGAACTGGACGCCATCGCCGCCGTCGTCCTGGGCGGAACCAGCCTCATGGGCGGCATCGGCAGCGTCCAACGCACGCTGATCGGCGCCATGATCATGGGCGTGCTCAGCAACGGCCTGCTGCTGATGAACGTTCCCTACTTCTACCAGCTGATCATCAAGGGTGCGGTCATCGTCCTGGCGGTGGCCATCGACAGCTTGAAGAACTGGAAGCGGGTTTGAGGGGCGGCTTCCCGTAGGCGTCACCTATCGGCAGCTCGTGGCGGGGTCCGCCGCCGGCGGCGGACCCCGCCACGAGCTGTCGCCATCCCCGACGTCCGCCCCGAACGACGAACCGCTCGCCGACGCGCACAACGCGCTGCTGCCGCCGGACGCCTTCCACCTGCCGGTGGGCCGCCCGCTACCCACAAGATCCACCGCGGCGCCGCGCACCCGTCCCGGCTGGTGCTGCCGTTCACGGAACGCGCGGCGATGGAGAACCGGCTATAGGAAGTGGAGCGCGGAGGTCGTTGACCTCAACCGCGGTTCAGATTCTACGCTGCGAATATGTCGATCGAGAACACACGCGCAACGGATGTGCATTATCGTCCCGCCGCTCAGTCGGACCTCCTATCGATCGCCGATCTTTTTCTCACGACAAGTGAGGCGCCATGGTCGAGGGAATTCGCCCGAGCCAGTCACGAACACGTCCTCGACACGGGCACTCTGCTGGTCGCCGAGCGGCGGGGAGAGATCGTCTCCGTCGCCGGGTCGATCGTACGCGGCCGCCTTTGGTACTTGAGTACTTTCTGGACGCATCCGGAGCACCAGCGGTCCGGAATCGGTATGCCGCTGCTGCGGCAAGCTTGGAACTCCGGGGTGTCCGCGGGCGCCGAGGTCTTCTTCACCTGGTCGTCGTCCGACCCGGCGGCGATGGCGAGCTACATGAAGCTGGGCATGCGCCCCGGTTACCAGATACTGCACTTCACGGGCGAACCGGCGGGGCCCTCTTCGGACACCGGAATGCATCGCGGATACGAATCAACCGACCTGGACCTCTCCCACGCCGCGAAGATAGACCACGATATCCGCGGCTGCACCCGCGAATCCGACCACGCGTATTTTCTCGGCAAGCCGGACACGCGGGGCAGGCAGGTGCGGTTCGACGGCGAGCCGGCAGGCTACTACTACGTCACCGCCGAGGGGAATGTCGGCCCATTGGCGTGGACCGGTCCCAGGCACGCCGATGCGGTTCTGGCGCTGGCTTTCCGCGACGCGACGTCCGGCGGTGCGGGTGTCAGCTTCGCCGTCCCCGGCAGCAACCGGAAAGCATTGGACTTCGCCTTCGACTCCGGCTTGCGATTCACGCGGTTCAACCATTTTCTGACCACGTCCGAATTCGGCGCGCTGGATCGCTACCTGCCGTCCGGGCCGGTTCTTTTCTGACCACGATGCGAAAGGCCCGCACCGAGCTTTCGGGGGCCCTGGAAGCGTCCGGCGCCGCGAACACGGCGGCTCAGGTACCGCTCCGGGGCTTCCCCGACTTGCGCAGGCGCTCGGGCAGACTGCGGGTTTCGGGCCAGCGGGCCCAGGCGAGCAGGGCGAAGACGACGCCGAGGGCCACCGTCTGGATCGCGAAGGACGCATAGCCGGGAGTGAGCAGGTTGCCGGCGGTGGCGCCGATCATGACGCCCAGCAGGCCCAGGGCGGCCAGGCCGGACAGGGGTGCGATCAGCAGGCCGACGGCGCCGGCGACCTCGCATACGCCCGTGACGTAGCGCAGCCACTGGCCGAGGCCGATGTCCTCGAACAGCCGGACCGCGCTCGGCGAGCCCAGCAGCTTGGTGGCGCCCTGGAAGAGGAAGAACGCGGCCAGCAGGATCTGCACGACCCACAGGACGACGGTCAGCGGAAGGCTGCGCCGGCGCGGCGGGCGGTCGGGGGTTTCGCTCGGGCTCACGGGAACCGTCCTCTCGCTCCTCGGCCGGTGATGGCCCGCCGCGCCCGTCTGCGCGATCGAGGAGGGCGCCGTCGGACCACTGCGACCGGCCCGGTATCGCGCCCGCGATCGGTGTGCAACCGGGCGAGTACGGAGGTTGTCGCGGAGTCAGCGTATCGGGGAAGGGGCAGTCGTAGGACTCCTGACACCCGGGCGGCGAGCGGGCGTGGTGCGACGGCCGCAACTACGGGTGCGGACACCGACACTGCAATGCGGACTATCCGTAAATGGAAGGTATTCGTAACGAAAAGGTTGAGCCTGGTGTCGGCGATGCACTAGGGTCCCCGCGGGTCCGGTCGTCTGTACGTGCCGCCACAAGGGTGGCAGCGGCCGACTCCCGCCGACCTCCGTCAGCGCCGCCCCCAGGTCCGACGGAGACCCGAGGCCCCAACTCCGCGTGTCCCCTGTTCGCCGCACGCGGCCTTCCCGGGCGCCATCAGCAGCAGGCGGCGCTGCCCGCTCCCGCAACCTGCAGCTACCGCCGGCAGGCCCGGATCGAAGGACCTCTTCCGGTCGGCGGCCCCTGGGAGAAAGGTGTGCCACCATCCTGGACGAACGCCTTGAACGCGGCTCTCTCGGCCGGCGCCTCGCGGCCGTCGGCTTCGTCGCCGCAAGCGCTCTGGTCCTCTCCTCCGGCGCGGCGGTCGCCGAGCCGACCATCGACGAGGTGCGGGACAAGGTCGAGAAGCTCGAAGAGGACTACGCGGAGCTCGCCGACAAGTACAACCAGGCGAAGCAGGACCACGAGGCCGCGAAGAAGAAGCTTGACAACCTGAAGCAGGACAAGCAGGAGACTCAAGACAAGATCGACGGCATGCAGGCGGACATCCGCGAGCTGGCCAACGCGGCTTACACCGACGCCGATTACGGCTCGCCCGCCTACCTGCTCGGCTCCAGCGGCCCCGAGGACGCCTTGGAGCAGGCCGCCGACCTCGGTTACCTCTCGGAGAACCAGCGCCAGACCGTCCTCGACTACAACGAGGAGAAGGAGAAGCTCGCCGACCTCACGGCCGAGGCAGCCGACACCGAAGACACGGCCAAGGACAAGCTCGACGAGGCCGAGGAGGCCAAGGACAAGGCCGAGGAGAAACTCGCCGAGCAGGAGGACATCCTCTCCGACCTCACGGCCGAGCAGCAGGACGCCGTCACCCCCGGCGGCGGAAACGCGAACGCCACCAACACCAGCAACGCCTCGGGCAGCGCCGGTGTGGCCGTGGACTTCGTCTACGCCCAGGTCGGCGATTCCTACAGCATGGGCGCCAACGGCCCGGACACCTGGGACTGCTCCAGCCTGGTCCAGGCCGCCTGGGCCGAGGCCGGCGTCAGCCTGCCGCGTACCACCTACGACCAGGTCAACGCCGGAACCCCCGTCTCGTGGGACGCCATGCAGCCCGGCGACCTGATCTTCTTCTACGACGGCCCCAGCCACGTCGGCATGTACGTCGGCAACGGCAACATGGTGCACGGGTCCAAGCCGAGCGCGCCGGTGCAGCAGGTCTCGCTGGACGGCTACTACCGCAACAACTTCCACTCGGCGATCCGCCCCTGATACCGGGCCGCGCCGCAGCGGAACACGGATCGGCGCCCGGTCGACCGCGGTCGGCCGGGCGCCGATCCGTTTCATGCGGGCTCCGCCCCCGTTGCAGGTGAATCCGCTTTTCCGCCGCTTCCGCGGACATGGCCGAACCGCCAGGAGAAACGCGGTCCGGTGAAAGTACCGATACCCCATCGGCCATTCCGATATTGAACGGGATTCGACTTTTCCCTACATTTCGCACACGGGATGAACCATCCGCTCCCGTCCCGAATGGGTCGGCGTGTCCGCGCAGCACGTCGGCGTCTCGCACCTCACCGGGTGGAGCCCGGCGCGCTACGGAGACCTCGACGTCACCGACGGCGGGACCGTGGGCGACGACGGACTCTCCTACGACATCTTCTCCCAGGCGGCGCAGGCCGTGCGCAGCGGCGGCCCGGGCGAGGGCGGAGTCACGGGCGGCATCGACATCGAGAAGGTGCTGGCCATCGGCGCCTCGCAGTCGGCGGGACGCATGACCGCCTACTACGACGAGGTGCTGCCCCTCATCGAGCCGGTGTTCGACGGCTACAGCTACATGGTCGGCCCCGCTCCCCAGGGCGACCGCCCCGAGCCGGTGTTCCAGGTGCTCTCCGAGACCGACGCCGCCTGGATGCCCGCGACCACGCAGGACACCGACGGTTTCCGGCTCTGGGAGGTCGCCGGAACCGCGCACTCCGGCTGGGCCGGACGCGAGGCACGCGAGCAAAGACTCGCGGAGCTGTACCCCACCCGCGGCGGCTACGTAGCGGACGTCACACGCACGGAGATCCGCAACGTCCGCGACGGCTACATCACCCGCGCCGACTCCGCCCGCAATCGCTACGCGACGGTCCGCTCCGGGGTCGGCGGGTAGAGCAGAGCCGCTCCCGGGCACTCGTCGGGCGCCGCCCCGGCATGCGTCGGCGACCCGCCCTCCGGGCCGCGCCGGACATGCCCGACATGCTCTTCCTCGGCGGGCTGCCTTGGCTGGCGGGCAACGCGCTGGGCGTGCTGGCGCTGAGCGGTTGGCGATGGGTGTTCTGGCTGGCGCTCGCTGTCAACCTCAGCCAGGGCATGGGCATCGTGTTCGCGATCCCGCCGGAGGTGTTCCAGGCCGTCCTGGAGGTGCACGGCCCGCTGGGCCTGCTGCCCATCCTCGTGACCGACGGCGGCGCGCTGCTGCTGGCCGGCGCGATGGTCGTGTCGCTGGCGGTCTACCGATCCCCGTGGGCCCTGCGGCGAAGCGGCGGCGCGTGACACCCGGCCGTCCGCTGCGCCGCAGGGTACGGTGGCCGGAATCGGCGGTGGTGTTTGCTCCCGGCCTGCGGGGGGAATTCCTATTATTCCGTTTGGCCCATTTCGAGGAGCCTTCCATGCCCCGTCCCTGGGAGGCCGATGCGAGCGCCGAAATGCGGCGCCGTGTCGGCAGGGCACCCCTTTCCCTCGGCGTCGACACCGCCGGGCCGGACTGCCCGGACATCTGGGAACTCGACAACGGCGACTTCGCCGTGATCGGCCGCGAGGCCACCGACGCCTATCGCGACCGCCTTCCGCCGGGAGTCAGCATGAGCGACGACGAGCGGCTCGTGGTGATCCCCCGCAGCATCCTCACGGCAGCGAAGCCGGACATCCCCGACACCTGACGGGCCCACCCGGAACCCTGAACCGTTGCGCTCTAAGCGGCCGGTTCCTCCTCCTCGACAGCGTGGTCGAGCCGCCAGAGCCGTTCCGCCTCCATCCGGGAGATCCGCCATCCCCGTTCGGTGCGCACCGCTTCGAAGCGGTACCGCTCGCCGACCGTGAACTCCGGATCCTCGCCCTCACGGCAGAAGACGGCGATCTGCTGTGCGGTCACCGCCGCGCTGTCGCCGTCCGTCCGGATCTGCGGGTTCGTGGTCAGGTGGTGCGTCAGCGCGAAACCGCCGTGGCTGCGGTCGGCGAGGTCCGCCACGTCCTCGGCGCCGGTGACCGTGCCCGATCCGACGACCACCGTGGCGTCGTCGGTGAAAACGCTGCGCACCTCGTCGAAGCGCCGCTCGTCGAGCCATCTGCCGTGGCGGGCCAGCAGGTCGGCGAGTTCGGCCCGGTCGGTCAGCTCGCTCACCTGCCGCTGCAGCTCCTGTGTGTCGTCGACGGACATCCCGGTCGTCATGGCGTCGCTCCCTGTTTAGGCGTGCCGTGTTCGGACAATGTTGGTATGACCAACGGATTCTAACCCTAGCCGGTCGTTGGTCGGACCAACAACCCATAGGGTCGTACGCATGCGCATGGATCCCGCGGAGAACCCGCCCGCCCGGCTGCGGCGCCTGCCCAGCCGCCTGCTCAACCAGAACGCGGCACACGCGCACCGCGCGGTGGCGCGGGCGCTCGGCGAGTTCCGCACGCACCACTTCGCGCTTTTGGCGGCTGTCGAAGAGCGCGGCCCCTCCAGCCAGGCCGCGCTCGGGCGCGCCTGCGGGATGGACCGCAGCGACGTGGTGGCCGCCGTCAACCACCTCGCCGAGAAAGGACTTGTGCGGCGCGAGCCCGCCCCGCACGATCGCCGCAGCAACGTCATCACCCTCACCGCCGAGGGCTGCAGGACACTGCACGAACTGGACGAGCGGGTACGCCGCACCCAGGACGAGATCTTCGCGGCGCTGTCCCCCGATGAGCGCGAGCAGTTGACCGATCTGCTCGCCCGAGTGCTGGACCACCACTCGGGCGCTTAATTAAGCCGTGTTTTAGAAGTGCTGGATCGGTCCGGCTCCCATGGGCGTCCGGGCCCTGCGACTCGGGTCTGCTGTGCGGCCTTGTTGGTCTGCCGGGCGACGGGTGGTCTTGCGGAAAAGCGGCGCCGAGGGCGGCGGATGGCCGGGCTCCGCGGTCATCGGGTCGGGTGCCCGCCGGTGGCGGCAACCGACGAGGCGGCGAGGAGTCCGGGGAGCCGGGAGGCGCTCGCGGGCCCGTTATGTCGCAGGGCAGCGCGGCGATCGTGCCCGTATGACGAAATCCAGCCGCGTCCTTTGGGAATCCGGCCACGATCGCCGCGGCCGACTCCGGCACATCGGACATAGCGGGCGCGGGGACTGGGGCCGCCGCCGTGTTCCGACCGGGCCCGCCCAGGCCGGAGGCCGCGCAGCGGGGCGCGGTCGCGGGCTTTCGCGCGCCCCTGGGGTGCGCCGGATCGGGGGCCGGGGGGGCGACGACACGTCGCTCGTGGCGCCCGGGCGCGGCCGCCGGGCGCTCCACCCCCCGGTGAGGTGGACTTTTGGGGGCCTATGCCCGTTTTGCGGGCGGCCTCGGCGGACGCGGCGGCCACGAGACGCACGAAAAGTTGATGTCGGGGCTGTTTTCGCGCCATTCGGCGCGCCTCGTGGGCCGTCGCCGCCGCGGCGCGGGTGTGGGCCCGCCGGGAAACCGGGCATTCATGGCAAAAACACCCCGTGTTGTTTCGTATCGCGGAATCACGGTGCCAGGACGGCACCTCGGGGCGACGCCGAGGCGGGTGCCGCCGCACGTACGTGCATCTCATGACCCCGACCCGGCCGCCGACCGCCCCGCGTCGCGCCCGCGCCTGCGCCGACGACCGGGCGGCGCCCCCTGGGGCTCGACCATCGCGGCCCCGGCCCCGCCGCCGTCGTCGCCGTGCTCGCCGGCAGCCGCCACCGGCGAGCACCCGACCCGATGGGCACAGGCCCAGCCATCCGCCGCCGTCGCCGCCGCTTTTCAGCCAAGTCCACCCGCCACCCGGCAGACCAACAAGGCCGCACAGCACACCGGCGTTCTTAAACACGGCTTAGGTGCGGGACACACCCTCTTCCGCACCTCCCCGGCGCTACGCGGGGATTTCGGTCCTGTTTTATTCACCCCGGAAGGTTTTTGATCGCCGCGACCGGCGAGACGAGGCTACGCAGAACCGGTAATCCAGTTCACAGAATCGGCTGAGCACGGGCAGCCCGGAGCATTCATGGGGCATTGTCCCTTGTCACACCTTCCGCCGGGTAGCACGATTCTCCTAAGGACAAGCAAGGTGCACGTCCCGCCCCTGGGAAAAGTGCGTACCGGAACCTCCTTACGCGCGGTCGCCGGCGCTATCCGACTCGACTATTGCGGTCATTCCGGCGTAATCGACGTATCCGGCTTTTCCCGCATCACCGAGCCACCCGGACCCAGCGCACCAAATCACGTTTCTCCCCCAAAGGGTGCGAATGCGGGCGCCGATGACGGGCCTCGGCGGGTGCGATCGGAGTTGCGGCACCATACGGCCGAGTAGCTTCGCCGAAGCGGGCACCCAAGTTCCCGTGTTGTGCTTGGATTAATACGAACTTGCGGTGCTCAGCAGCGGAGTCGGCGGCACACCCGGACAACGGGTTCCTCCGGTCGAGCGGCGGGCGCCTCAGGGTCGATGCGTGCGATTCGGCGCATGGGCGGGCGGGCCGGGAATGGTCACGACTCGTGTCCACTGGCTCACGCGGGGGCGGGGCCATTGGGCACCGGCATACCGTCCAGCGCCGCACGTGGACCGGCACCGGCCAGGGGGGACGGTGTCGGGGGTTGCACCGGCGCGGGGGCGTTGAGGGGGACAACGGCGCCGGTGCGAGAGGCCGCGCGGGGTGGGAGCGCGGCCCCAGGTGGGCGCGCGCCCGGGGCTGGGCGCGCGCCCACCCCCTTTCGCACGGCGGCGCGTTCTCCCGGTCCGCGGTTCCGGCACGGTCAACCAGGAAGCGGCCGCCGACCGACCGGCGCGCTCGCGCGGGCTTGCATCCACCACTCGACGAACAGCACGTTGGGCACCCAGCACAGCCAGGCCGCCGCTCCGTAAGCCACGGCGAAGAGAGCGTCGAAGTCGCCGCCGTAGACCGGTTCGAGCAGGAACAGCTGCGCGGCCACCAGCAGGCCGAGCCAGGCCCGCAGCGTGAACCCGGCGAAGGTGGCGGCGAAGTTGCGGCGCATCCAGCGCTCGTGGGCGCGGAAGTCGCGGCGGCGCGCGGCCGCAACGCCGTACCCGGCGCTGACCAGCCAGAAGACACTGAGCATCGCGAACCCCCAGGCCGCCACCGGCCCGCCGGTGCTGAGTACCGCGACGCCGAACCCGGCGATCCCGGACGGCAGCACGCCGGCCAGCAGGTAGGCCCGTCCGACCACCTGGTGGACGCGCGGTGCCCGCCGCCGGATGGCGGCGAAGAACTGCAGCGGACCGAGGAGCAGGGCGATGCCGCCGGTGAAGATGTGCACCAGCAGCAGCGGGAAGTGGAACGGCACGTCGGGCCGGATGCCCACCTGGGAGGCGTTCGGGTCGAACCCGAGGTAGGGCAGGACGATGACGGCGAGCGTGCCGACGCTGAGCACCGTGACGCCCCAGAGTGCGACGCGCCGCCGGGTGCGGCGGGCGCCACCGTTCGGATTCGAGGGTTCCGCCTGTGCCGGGCGGTTTGCCGAGACCATATGGATAATGTAGCTATCGATAGTGCAACTATCAATACTGGAGCCGGGTTGGCGACTCCGCCGCGCGCTGCGGTAGAAAAGTCGCGTGCGTATCGGCGAGCTGAGCAGGCAGTCCGGCGTCCCGGTGCCGACGGTGAAGTACTACGTTCGGCAAGGTCTGCTGCCTGCGGGCGAACGCACCCACGCCAACCAGGTGCGCTACTCCGAGGCGCACCTGCGGCGGCTGCGCCTGGTCCGCGCGATGATCGACGTCGGCAAGCTGCCCATCAGCACGGTCCGGGAGATGATGGCCGAAGTCGACTCCCCCGACCGCGACCTGAACGGACTCCTCGGAATCCTGTCGCGCACCTTCGCCGACCGCACCGACACGGCCGCGGGCCCTGTCGATGAGCAGACCCTCGACGACGCGAGCGGCCTGCTGCGGCGGCACGGCTACGCACACGCCCCTGAAAGCGCCTACGTCCGCGACGTCGCCGATGTCATGGCAACGTTCCGCCGGCTGGGGCACGGCGACCAGCTCGAATCGTTCATGGACACCTATGCGGCCGCCGCCATGCGGGTGGCCGAGGTGGACCTGGACTCCATCTCCGGCTTCGCCGACCGGGAGAGCACCGCGGAGGCGATGATCGTCGGGACCGTGCTCGGCGAGGCCCTGTTCTCCGCCATGCGCCGACTCGGGCAGGCCACGGTCTCGCGCACCACGTTTCCACAAGACACCGGCAGCACCGGAGAAGCGCGCCCGGACGCGCCCGACCGGTACCGGTGACCTGCGGCCGGGCGGACGCGCGACGGGTCGCGAGCAGGACCGGTGGCCGATCGGGTGAACCGGATTCACCGAAACGCTGCGGCGGAAGCCGGAGGGCGTTAACCTCAGGAGCCGGTTTCCTCTTCTGCCATATCGCAATGCGTAAGTGGAACCGGGCCCGGGCGAGGTGACGGCACAGCGCCCGGGCTTCTTCGTGTGCGCCGCCGGTGTGCGCGCATCGCCGACCGGCCGGACACCCCGGAGTCGGGCGGTGCGCAGCCGTCGTCGCGGGCATCGGTGCCGACGAGCGATCGGTCCCCGGATCGCGGGGCGCCGGCGGTTCCCGGGGCCTCGGGACGCGGGCGGACAGACATCCCGCCAAATCGGCCCGAGTGCGCATGAAGGTCTTCGCGTGCGGGCAGCGGTTGCACCAGGTACTTGTCCGAAAGCGAGGCAGGTTGAAAATCCGGGCTCGGCCCGCGGGAGGCCTACCGCGGACCGGGCTCTTCGACCAGGCCCTTTCGGGCGCCGGTCGAGCACCGGGTTCCGGCAGAAAGGGTCCAACCAGCGGCCCCGCCGAACCCCGGAACCGATGGTCGAGCCGGACGGGCGCCGACCGGCTCGGCCAGCCGATTCCCCACAGTCGGATCCGCTCCGAGGTCTCGCCCGGAACCCGGAACAGTGACTCCCGGTTCCGCGGCGACGAAACAATGCGGACCGCTGCTCCCCGTCGCGGCCTCCGCTGAAGATCACCCGAATCATCCTCCGGCGCACGGACGCCGGAGCAATTGTCGACGACGACAGAGTTCGAGGGAGAAATGATGGTCACACAGCGAACGGGAAGGAATCCGTTCTCCGGGCTTGTCGCCTTCGTGAACGACATGAACCGGATGTCGGACGACATGCACAGCAGGCGCCATGAGGACACCCGGGCGTGGGCGCACGCCACCGCGGGGACGCTTCCGGTGGACATCGCGGCGAGCGACGACCAGCTGGTCGTGTACGCGGACCTTGCGGGCGTGGACTGGGAGGACGTGGACGTCACGTTCAGCGCGCCCGATCTCGTGATCTCCGGTGTGCGTCGGCTCCGCGACGGCGAATCCCACCCGAGTGGACGCGACGCCGAGGAGCTGTGCTGGGGTCGGTTCCGCCGCGACATCACCCTGCCCGACGGTGTCCGCCAGGCCGACATCGAAGTCACGCTCTCCCGAGGGCTGCTTCGTGTCGCCGTCGACCGCTCCACGGCGGGAGCGGACTCAGAACAGCTGCAGGTGGACGACGGCTCCTCGCCGCGCTGAGTCCGCGGACACGCCACCCCCGCACACGAGCCGCCGGAAGCGCAGTCCCAAGCGACTGTCTCCGGCGGTTCCCATCGTCCGCACCGCGCCCGCGCACCGCACGGCTCGCCGCCGCGGAACACGCACGCGGCCTCGGTCGTTACCTAGACTCAGAGGAGAGACGCGACATGTCGCGTCCCAGGACGTGTCATGGAAGGCGCGCTCCCCGCGAGTCTTCGAGTACGAGGTGAGCACGATGGCCAACATGCAGCGCCTGCTCCGGCAGGTCCTCAGTTACATCCGCAAGAACCCCGGCAAGGCGCAGCGCCGGCTTCACTCCGCCGGCGAGACCGTGAAGCAACGCACGGGCGGCCGGTACAACCGCCACATCGACAAAGCCACCGGCATGGCGTCGCGGTACCTCGACAAGCAGAGCGGCCGCCCGGGGCACGGCAGTCCGCACAACCGAAACGGGGGGTACGGTTCCGGCGGCTCGGCACCGAAATACCGTCCCTGAAGCCATCGCCACCGGCGCGATCGCCGGAAACGGCATCGGCGGAACGGCCGGACCACTCAGCCGCGGCCGCCGCCCCGGTGCACCTCTCGCGGGGGACGGGCCCGAGCGCGAGTCCGCCTTCGACGTGGTCCGGCGGTCAGGCCGCGGCACGCTCCCCGGCGGGACGCCGGCGCAGGCCCGGTGCCCGCAGCGCCGGGGGCACGTAGCCCTGGTCGAGCGCGCCGACGTCGGTGCCGGGCGGGACGATCGCGTCGATCCGGTCGAGGATGTCATCGCTGAGCGAGACCTCGGCCCCGGCGAGCAGGTCTTCGAGGTGCTCCATGGTGCGCGGCCCGACGATCGCGCTGGTCACGCCGGGGTGGGCGGTGGTGAACGCCATCGCGAGGTGGGTCAGCGGCATACCCGCCTCCTCCGCCAGCGAGATCAGCCGCTCCACGGCGTCGATCCGGCGCTCGTCGCTGACGTGGCGGACGAAGGCGGCGCGGCGCAGGTCGCTGCTCCGCCCCCGGCGGACCCGCCCGGTGAGGATCCCCTGCCCGAGCGGGCCCCACACCAGCGTGCCGACCCCGTACTGCTGGGCGACCGGGAGCACGTCCCGCTCGATGCCGCGGTTGAGCAGCGAGTACGGCGGCTGCTCGGTGCGGAACCGCTCCAGGCCGCGCCGCTCGGCCGCCCATTGGGCCTCGACGATGTCGGAGGCGGGCGTCGTGGAGGACCCGATCGCGCGGACCTTTCCGCTGCGGATCAAATCGGAGAGCACGGAGAGCGTCTCCTCGACATCCGTGTCGGGGTCCGGGCGCTGCAACTGGTAGACGTCGATGTAGTCCGTCTCCAGGCGGCGCAGCGAGTCCTCCACCGCTTTGGTGATCCAGCGCCGCGAAGCGCCGCGCTGATTGGGGCCCTCGCCCATCGGCAGACTCACCTTGGTCGCCAGGACCACGTCGTCGCGCCGCCCCTTGAGCGCCCTGCCCACGACCTCTTCGGAATCGCCGTAGACGTCGGCGGTATCGATGAAGTTGATCCCCGCGTCCAGCGCCCGGTGGATGATGCGGGCCGAGTCGTCGGGGTCGGGGTTGCCGACGGACGTGGCGAACATCAGCGCGCCGAGCGCGTAGGGGCTGACCCTGATACCGGTTCGGCCGAGTGTGCGGTACTGCATGCGGTCCACGCCTTTCTTCGCGGGGTGGGGGTTCCTGTGCAGGGCCCCGCCCACCCGGGACGTTCGGATGCGGCTGCCGACGGGGCGCCGCGCGGCACCGGGCACACCGCTCCCGCGGCCGCCCGTCGCACCCGCGGGGCACTCGCCGCTGAGCGGGTGCGGCATCCAGCGTGCTGCGGTGCCGCGCCGGACGGTAGAGACGCGCTTATCCGGGGACAGGTGGTCCCTGGCTGCGTGCGGCGCGCGGGGGCAGCATGGAGGCGTGGACCGATCCGAACTCGCCGACTTCCTGCGCCACTGCCGCACCCGTGTCTCCCCTGCCGCCGTAGGGCTGCCGCGGGGCCCGCGGCGCCGCACACCGGGGCTGCGCCGCGAAGAGGTGGCCCAGCTGGCGGGGATGTCGACCGACCACTACACGCGGCTGGAGCAGGCCAGGGGGTCGCGCCCGTCCCGGCAGATGCTCGCCGCCGCCGCCCGCGCGCTGCGCCTGACCGGCGACGAACGGGACCACCTGTTCCACCTGGCCGGCGAAGAGCCCCCGCGGGACCGGTCGGCCACGCAGCATGTCCGGCCCGGTCTGCTGCTCGTGCTGGACCGGCTGACCGACGCCCCGGCCCAGGTGGTCGACGACCGCGGGGACCTTCTCGCGCAGAACGCGCTGGCCAAGGCGCTCACCGGCGACGCGTCCGCCCGCCCCGAAGCGGAGCGCAACATCATCTGGCGCTACTTCACCGACCCGGCTGCGCGTGAACTGTTCCCTGAAGGGGACCGGGCGCACGGCGCCCGCGCGGCGGTGGCGGATCTGCGCGCCGCGCTCGCCCGCCGCCCGGACGACGCGCGGCTGGCGGCGCTGGTCCGCGGGCTGCGCGCACGAAGCGCGGAGTTCGCGGCGCTGTGGGAGACCCACGACGTCGCCGTGCGCCGTGCGGACACCAAAGGCTTCCTGCACCCGGTCGTCGGCCTGGTGGAGGTGGCTTGCGAGGTGCTGCTGAGCCCGGAGCACGACCAGCGGCTCGTCATCTTCACCGCCCGCCCCGGCAGCGAGTCGCACGAGCGGCTCGAACTGCTGCGGGTGCTTGGGCTTCAGGAACCGTCCTACGGGTGAGGCGGCGCGCAGGCCCGGCGGCGCGTTACGGCTTGCGCAGTACCCCGCCGTACTCGTAGATACGCCGGCGCAGTTTGGAGGAGCCCACGTAGGGCTCCACCAGCGGGTGCGGCGGGGACAGCGGGGGCTGGTCCGGGTCGGGGCGCCAGGCGTCGATGTCGCCGAGCCCCGGCTCCACCGGCTCCAGGCCCTCCACCAGCGCGTCGACCTCGGCCGGGGGCCGGGTCTTCCACGGCAGGCCGGTTCCGCCGATCAGCCGGTCGGCCTCCTCGACGGCCTCGGGCGTGTCTGCACAGGCGTGGGACAGCGCCAAGAAGCTGCCCGACACGGCCGGTTCCAGACAGCCCCGCACCGCGCGGTAGGCCGCCTCGTCGTCGGGGATGCAGTGCGGGATCGAGAACAGCAGCACCGCCACCGGCCGGGAGAAGTCGATCAGTTCGCGCGTCTGCGGGGCGTTGAGCACCGACTCCGGATCGGTGAGGTCGGCGTGCACGAAACCGGTGGAGGTGTCCTCGACCATCAGCGCGCGGCCGTGCACCATCACGACCGGGTCGATGTCCACGTAGACCACCCGCGACCCGGGCCGGAACTCCCGGACCACCTGGTGCACGTTGTTCTCCGTCGGAAGCCCGCTGCCCAGGTCCAGGAACTGGTCGATGCCCTCCTCGCGCGCGAGGTAGCGCACCGCCCGGTAGAGGAATCGCCGGTTCTGCCGAGCGACGTCGACCCCTTCGGGGAAGCGTTCCAGCAGCCCGCCGATGGCCTGGCGATCGGCCTCGTAGTTGTCCTTGCTGCCCAGGTGCAGGCCGTAGCTGCGGGCCGGGGAAGGCTGGTCGGTGGGAACGTCGAACGAGGACGAGGCCGCGTCGGGCTCGGCCTGGGCCCGCAGCATGAAGTCGTTGGATTCCGGCATGTGCAAATCCCCCCGGGGCTGCCGCAACACGGCGAATCGGACGTCCGGGGAGTCTAACCGGCCGAGGTCGGCCCGCGGTCATGGTGCTCCGTGCTGCATTCCGGGTTCTACGGGCATCAGGTGGGTACCGGCAGCGCCGCGTACGGCGCCCGGAATGTAGCTCGGATGTTCGAGGTCGGCCCAGGTGAAGCGGGCGATGCGGATACCGGGACATGCGAGTTGGAGGGCGTTCTGCCTGCGCCGGTCGTGCAGCAGCGCCCCGGGTAGCTCATGGGGTCCGCGGCCGTCGGCCTCGACCAGGAGCCGGAGGTCCTCCCACCACAGGTCGCCGACGGCGATGAGGCGCCCCCTTACGTCGTAGAACGGATACTGGAGAGCGTCGGGCGGCAGGCCGCCGTCGGCGCACAGCAACCGGATCCGGGTCTCCAGCGGAGACTGCGCCCGGCCGTCCGCCAGCCCCCACCACGGCCGCGTGCGGGTGGCACCGGGGCGGCGGCTGTTGGCGGCGGCCAGCCCCGGCAGCGCATCGGCCGCGACGAGCTGCCGGTTGAGCGCGGAGTCGAGCAGGCACAGCGCCGTGGCGCGGTCCACCTGGAGCACGGTGTCGCGCAGCGTCCGACCGGGGGAGGTGGCCCGCACACCTCCCCTGCCGGTGATCTCGGCCCGGTCGGTGGCCCACGTGTGCACAGTGATCCCGGAGACACCGCTCCGCCTGTCCGCCCCGGGGACGGTCATATGCACCACCCCGTCCCAGGGCGGCAGCCCCTGCATGCCCCACAGCCGTGCGGCGGTTTCAGCGCTGACGAATGCGGCCGGCCCCAGCGCGAGTTGCGCGGCTGCCGTCGCCGAAAGCAACCGCCCCCGGCCCGTGCCGCGCTCGATGCCGGGAACGCGGTAGACCCCGTGATAAGCCCTTACCCATGTTCCCCGGTACAGCAAGCGCCGCAGTTGAAGCCGGTCGATCCCGCATCGGAGCGCCTGGGCTCTGCTGATCACCCCGTACTGTCCCGCTGCGACACCGTGCGCCACCTGAAGAGAATCCATACCTTCGAGCATCGCCGCGGCGACGCGGCCGCCTCCAGCCGGATTCCACGGCTGTGGAGCGCCGGACCGCCATCCTCCGTGGACGTTTTCCCATGTTTCGAGGCCGAATTTCGGCTTTTCAGCACGATCGTCTACAGACAGTTCCCGGAACGCCGAGTGGCGTGGGGCGGCCCTCCCCAGAGAGTGAGGAGGAGGGTGTCGGCGTCGCCGGCCTCGATGAGGCCGGCGGGGGTCGACGGCGAGGCTTACACCGGCGAAGCTGTCGAACTCGGCAAGAACGGCCAAGTGATCGCGCTGACCACCTACGAGCGCGGCCTGGAGCACGGCCCCTCGCTGGAGTGGTACCCGAACGGGCAGCTCATGGAAGAAGGCCGCGTGGACATGGTCAAGGGGGCCGTGGGGGTCTGGAAGACCTGGCACAAGGACGGAACCCTGGCCGCCGAGCGCACGTTCGACGACGACGGCCGGATGCTCGCCGACCGCGCATGGGACGCCGACGGCCACGTGGTCAAGGACAAGGTCTACTCCAACCCGCTGTAACCCGAACGGCGGCAGTGAAGCGCGAGGCGGTGGCGCCGCCGCGGTTTCACCATTGTCCGGACAACGGGTGGCAATGCATGCGATCATGCATTCTGACACCTGCACCAGCGTACCGGCGAAAGGTCGGCCGCTACCCTATGGCCGCATTCGGATATCGGGAGCCCTTCCTACGGCAGCTCGGCCCTGATAAGCAGGTACCGCAGATCCGTCCAGGACCATCGACTCAGGGCCGGGATCTTATGGAGTTGTGGCAGCGGAACTTCGTACGCGCAGCGCTGCGGTCGAGACTGAACGAGCTTCACGGCGAGGAGTTCGAAACTTTCTTCCACAAGCTGATGGAGCTCCGCGATCCGGGCTTCCTGGGAGTGCGCACTTACGGAGACTATGGCGACCTCGGCGCGGACGGGCTCACGGTGAACGCTCGCCGCCTGTACGCGTGCTACGCCCCACAGTCGGTGCGTCAGACCAGCGTCAAAAGCAAATTCAGGCGGGATCTAAGCGGCGCCTTGGAGAAGCGTTCCGACGAGTTCGACACGTTCGTGTTCGTGCACAATGATCTTCGTGGAATCCTTCCGGCCGTGACGTCGGCTATCAGCCACGCCAAGGCCGACCATCCGCAGTTGCGGTTCGAGGCGATGGGCGCGAACAGGCTCTTCCGAGAGATCAGACGGCTCGACCTCGACGACATCGAGGAGCTTCTCGGCCCTCTTCCAGTACGGGAGGTGGTAACCGGAGTGGGTATGGAGGACGTTGCCCCACTACTGGATCATCTCGCCCAGAGCCGGACGCGGACCGCCCCACCGGACGGAATCCCTATACCGCCCCAGGACAAACTCGAATATAACGGATTCTCCGCGGATTACCGGCAACTGCTGGTCCGGCAATTGCCGTACGTGCCGCTGGTCGAGGCTTACTACCAGCAGCGCACCGACCCCTCCGAGCGGGATGAGACGGCGGGCGCGTTCCGCGACGAGTACTCTGCGGTGCGCGACGGGTGCAGCGATCCCGATGACATGCTGGATCAACTCCTGCAGTACATCCTGGGCAACAAGTCCGCCTCCCTGCGCGTCCAATCGGCTGCGCTGACGGTGTTGATGTACTTCTTCGGCGAGTGTGAGATCTTCCGAATACCACCTTCCGGGTGGCAGACTGAGCGGGTGGGCATGGAGGGAGCGGGATGATCACCCCGACCAAGGGAATCGCACCGCAACGGGCGCTGCTCACGGTCGGGGCCCAGGTCCTGCTCGCCACCGAGGGCCGGCCTGTCACCGTGAGTCAGGCGTGGCGGCGATTCCAGGAATGGCGAGCGGAGCACAAACACAACGCCCCGATTCCATTCTGGTGGTTTGTCCTGGGACTCGACGTCCTCTATGCACTCGGGGTCGTCGAACTCAGGAATGAGATCCTGGTTTTCCGAGAGCGCTCCGATGCTTCGTGAACTCGGGGCCGGCGACGAGCGGTTCCGTACCGTGCGGTTCACCGAAGGGCTCAACCTCCTCATCGCCGACCGAACAGCCGCATCGACGGAACAGGAAAGTCGTAATGCCGTCGGGAAGACGAGCGCCGCAGAACTTCTCCAGTTCCTTCTGGGTGCCGACCAGACGAAGCTCACGCGAAACAGTTCGATCAAGAGCATGGGGTTCCATCTCGATCTCGATTGGCCGGGAATCGGGGACACTCTCCGAGTACGAAGAAGCGGAGCGAAACCCGGCTATGTGTTCCTGACTCCGGACATCACGGGCACCAGCGCTGTCGACCCCACCCTTTTCAGAGTCGATAGAGCGGGCACTACCGTGCCGATATCGGACTGGCGATCGGAACTAGAGCGTTCCCTTTTCGGCATACGTGCGGAGGATTCGGGACTGAGCGGCAGGACACTCATATCGTTCTACATCCGTCGCGCCGAGGCGGGCGGGTTCAGCGATGCGCTGCGCCCCAACACCAAAGTGTCGCGGCATGTCGCCACAGCGAACCTGTGCTACCTGCTGGGCATGGACTGGGCGCTGGCGAAGCGCTACAACGACGTCTCCGAAAAGGACCAGACCAGAAAGAAACTTGCAGGCGCAGCGAAAGACAATCCGACGTTGGGAAAGATCGTCGGGAGTTCAGCGAAACTGCGCGGCCGGATTCAGGCTGTCGACGAGCGCATCAGCGGTCTGGAACGGCAGATCGAGGGTTTCCAGGTAGTCCCCGAGTATGAGGAGATCCGCAGGGAAGCCGACCAGGTCGACGCGCGAATCCGGGAGTTGCGCAGCAGCGAGGTGGTGGACCGCCGCAATCTGGAAGACATGGAGCGGGCCGTAACCGAGGCGACCGAGCCCGACGACGCCTATCTGGAAGGCGCCTACTCCGAACTGGGTGTCGTCCTCGGCCGGGAGGTCCGAGCACGCTTCGACCAGGTGAAGGAGTTCCACCAGGCTGTAGTACGCAACCGCCGCCACTACCTCGACGAGGAGATCGACCGCCTCCGGCGGCAGCTACAGGAGAGCGAGCGGGAGCGGGGCCGCCTCGGTGATCGTCAGGCCGAACTGCTCCGCATCCTGCACGACGGCGGTGCGCTGGACACCCTTACGATGATGCAGCGTGTGCTCGCGAAAGAGGTGGCTGAGCGCGAAGCGCTTCAGCACCGCGCGGAGGCGGCGGAGGCTCTGGAACAGAGCCGGCGCGAGATCACACAGGAGAAACTGCAGCTCGAAGGCGATATGGCCGCGGACATCGCCGAGCGCCGAAAGTTGGTGCAGCAGGCGAGCTCGTTGTTCACGCGGTTCGCCCGACGGCTCTACGGCAACGACCGCAACCCCTATCTGAACTTCGAAGCGAAACGGAGTTCGCTGGACATCGTCCTGCAGCTCGACAGCGACAGCAGCAGCGGCATCTCCAACATGAAGACGTTCTGCTTCGACCTCACATGGGCGGTCGTTGCGCATCGGGCCGGCCGAGGGCCGGACTTCCTCGTCCACGACAGCAAGATCTACGACGGTGTGGACGAGCGCCAGGTGAAGGAAGCGCTGTCACTCGCGGCGGAAGTCATGGCCGAAGAGGGGATGCAGTACATCGTGACCATCAACTCCGACGACCTCGACAAGGCCGTGCGCCTCGGCTTCGACCCGGCGCCGTACGAGATCGCCCCCCGATTGAACGATCGTCCCGAAGGCGGCCTCTTCGGCTTCCGCTTCTGACACCTTCGAGAGGCGGACGTCATCGGCGGGCACCGCGTCAGGTGCTGTGGGACGGATCTGCGGCTTCCCGCTGTGCGGAGGTTGCATGGGCTGAGCGCCGCGCCGCGCGGACGAGTGCCGCGATACGGGCGGCGACGACCGCCAGGCAGGTAAGGGCGGCGATGCCGAGGAAGGACAGCTCCGCCGGGACGGCGTAGAAGCGCTGGAGCCACGTGGCGTCGCGGCCTCCCATGAGGAAGTCCACGCCGGGTTGGAAGACCGCCAGCAGGGCCGGGGGGAACGAATAGGGCAGCAGCCGGACGGCGGCCCGCCACATCGGGCGCCGGCGGCGGCGCGTCGCCCAAGTGCCGCTGCGCAGCAGCCCGCGGATACCCAGAGCCGCGGTTGCGGCGGTGAGGGCGCCGAATACGGCGTCGATCTTCCACAGCGAGGAGCCGCCCTGGGGAGGTGTGCGCCCCTCGGTCAGCGCGAGTAGGCCGTCGGCCAGGCCCCAGAGGTCCTCTTCGGTGAGCGTGATCCCGCTGTTGTACAGCACCGCGACGCCGTAGCCGGTGTCGGGCACGAGGAACTGGTAGGCGGAGTAGGTGGACAGCGAACCGCCGTGCCAGATCTGCGGTTGCCGGGCGCGGTCGGCCCCGTCGGGCACGCGCCGCATCCAGCCCAGCGCGTAGCGGCCCTCGTTCGCCGAGGGCGTGTGCATCTCGGCGACGCTGCCCGCGGAGACCACGCGCTCCCGGTTCGCCGCGCGTCCGCCGCTCTGCTGCAGGATCAGCCACTTCGCCATGTCCTCGGCCGTGGACACGATCCCTCCGGAACCGGCGCTGAAGTGGTCGGGTTCGGGCATGGGGATGTTCATCCCGTAGGCGCGTATGTGGCCGTCGGCGAGGCTGTCGGGGGCGGGCGTGCCCGCCGCCTCGGCAGCGACCGTGTCGTCCATCCCGGCCGGCGCGAAGACCTTTCGCCGCAGGTAGGTGCCGAACGACTGCCCGCTGACCACCTCCACCAGCCGCGCCGCGACGTGGTAGTTGGGGTTGTGGTAGTTCCAGTCGGTCCCCGGCTCGGCGGCGAGCCCGGCGGTGCGCAGCTGCGCGACGGCCTCCTTCAGGGAGTCCGGCTGCTCGGGCCGGGAGGCGTCCGGAAACGTCCGGTCCGACATCCCCGAACTCTGGTCGAGCAGCTGGCGCACGGTGATCCGTGCGCCGCGCGGGTCGTCGATGCGGAACCCGGGGAGGTAGCGCCGCACCGGCCGATTCAGCTCGACCTCGCCCGCCTCCACCAGCTGCATAACGGCCAGGGCGGTGAACGACTTGCTCAGCGAGGCGATCCGCATCGGCGAGCGGGCCGTCAGCGCCTCGCCGTCGCCGGCATGGCCGTAGCCGGCGGTGAGCACCACCTCCTGACCCTTGGTGACCGCGACGGTCGCGCCCGGCAGGCCGGTGCGTTCCACGTAGCGCTCGGCGAAGCGGTCCAGCTCGGCGGCAGTCGCGCCCGTCTCGTCCGCGACGGCGGCCGGGCAGAGCCCCGTCAGGACGGTGAGCGCGGTGACCGCGCACGCCGCGAGGGCGCCCAGGGCCCCGCGGCGGCGCGGAGAGAGTGTGTGCGGTGGCGGTGAGGGTCCAACAGCCCGCATCGGTCGCCTCCCAGATCGTCGGGATGTACTGCCGGAAAACGCTAGGGAGCGGGCGCCCGGCCGGGCATCGCGCGTCGGTGCCCGCCCGGGTGCCGCCTTCGTGGCCGCGTGCACGGCACCACCCCCCCTTTCGTGGCGCCCGGCAGCGGCCGACCCCCCACTGACGGGCGAAGATAGGGTCGCCCCGGTTCTGTAGCGTTGGGCCGTGCAGCCGCTCGACGAAACATCCCGCCGCTCGTCCGTCGGCCCGCGGGCCGACGGCGCCGTCGTACGCGGCGCCGCGCTGTGGGCGGCGTTCGCGCTTTTCGGGACCCTGTCCGCGGTGTCCGTCGCCGTGCCGGTCGGCAGCGCGGGTGCCGTGTCGGTCCTCGCGCCCGCCATGGGCGCGGCGGCGTTCGTGATCGGCCGCGCGGAGGGCCGGGAGCCGGCCATGGTGGGCGCGCTCGCGGTGCTGATGGGGGCTCACTCCGCGGCAGCGGCGCTCGGCGGGGGCACGGTGACACACGCCTTCCTCGCTGCGGCGGCCGTCGTGGTCTGCGCCGTCCTGCCGTGGCTGCTCGGCCGCTACCTGCGGCGCCGCGCCGAGGCCGCCTCCTTCGGCTGGCGGCGCGCCGAACTGCTTGAACGCGAGCGCGACCTGGTGGCCGAGCGCGAGCGGCTGCGCGAACGCGCCCGCATCGCCGAGGAGATGCACGACTCCCTCGGCCACGAACTCAGCCTGGTCGTGGTGCGCGCCGGTGCGATGCAGGTCGCGCCGGACTACGGCGAGGACGAGCTGCGCCGCGCCGCCGGAGAGGTGCGGGACGGCGCCGCCGGTGCGGTCGAGCGGCTGCAGGAGGTCATCGGGATACTGCGGAAGACCGGCGACCCGCTGGCCGGGGAACCGCTGGGCCAGAGCCCCGGCGAACTGGTCGAACGGGCGCGCGGCGCGGGCATGGACGTCGAGGTGCACGGCGCCGGACTGCTCGACGGGCAGCCCGAGGCGGTGCAGCGGACGCTGTACCGCGTGGTACAGGAGGCGCTGACCAACGCGGCCAAGCACGCGCCGGGCGCGGCGGTGGCCGTCCGCGCCGAGGACGGCGCGCACGGCGGTCGCGTGGTGCGGGTGCGCAACGGACCGGCGCGGCGGGCCGGGCCGACGGTGCCGGCGGCGGTCTCCGGAGGACGCGGATTGTGCGGGCTGGCGGAGCGGCTGCGGCAGCTGGGTGGCGAGGTCGAGGCCGGGGCCCGCGACGACGGCGGATTCGAGGTGGTCGCACAGCTGCCACCGGGCGCCGCCGCGCCCGCGGCGGGCGGCGCGGGCGGCGGGCGGTCGGCGGAGCAGGCGTCCCGCTTCGCCGCTTCGCAGCGGCGCGCGCTGGGCGCGGCCCTCGCGGCGCCGGTCGCGCTGCTCGCCGTGCTGGCGGCGGCATGGCTGGGATATTACGGCTACGTCTCCGCGCGGTCGGTGCTGGAGCCCGAGGAGTTCGCACGGCTGCACGTCGGCCAGGAGCAGCGCCGAGTCGAGGCGGTCCTCCCGGCGATGCGGATGCTCGACCCGCCGTCCGAGCGCGGCGGCGCGCCCGGCGGTGAGGCGCGGTGCCGGTACTACCGCTCCGAAGTCACACTGCCGGGTGCGGCCGCCACCGCGTACCGGTTGTGCTTCTCCGAAGGCCGGCTCGTCGCCAAGGAGGCCGTGCCCGTCGGCACCTGAGCAGAAAGGGGGACCCGGTGATCCGGATCCTGCTGGCCGACGACGAACCCCTGATGCGGGTCGGCATCCGCACGATCCTCTCCGCCGACTCCGGTATCGAGGTGGTCGCCGAGGCCGGGACAGGACGCGAAACCGTCGACCTGGCCCGGCGGTACCGCCCCGACGTCGCGCTCGTCGACATCCAGATGCCCGACACCGACGGGTTGACCGCCATCGGGGGGATTCTGGAGGCGTCGCCGCGAACGGCGGTCGCGATGCTGACGACGTTCGGTCAGGACGACTACATCACCCGCGCGCTGGACGGCGGCGCGAGCGGCTTCCTGCTCAAGACCGCCGAACCGCAGGAGCTGATGGCCGGGGTGCGCGCGGTCGCCGACGGCGGCGCGTTCCTCTCGCCGAAGGTGGCCCGGCGGGTGATCTCCCACCTCAGGGACCGCCCGGCGTCCCCGGCCCACGCCGCACGCGAGCGCGTCGCCGCGCTCAGCCGCCGGGAGAAGGACGTCCTGGCCTCGCTGGGGACGGGCCGCTCCAACGCGGAGATCGCACGGGACCTGCACCTGGCGGAGGACACCGTCAAGGCCCACGTCAGCGCCATCCTCACCCGACTGGACCTGCAGAACAGGGTGCAGGCGGCCATCCTGGCGCATGAGGCGGGGATGTCCCGCAGGGAGTGAGGCGGGTGTGGGCGCCGCGGGACAGGCCGGCCGCCGGTCGCACGGATGAACGGCCGGCGCCGCGCGACGGCCGTCCGCAGGATTCAGGCTCCCGGTGAATCCGGGTTCTCCGGGTCGGGCCGGGTCCGGATCTCGTGCAGGGTGACCTGGAGGTGGTGCTCCATCGCCTCGACGGCGCGGGCGGGCTCGCCGGTGAGGACGGCGTCCAGCACCACCTCGTGCTCGGTGGCGGAGACGGCGGGGTCCTCGGCGGTGGTGAGGAAGCGGCGGTGGCTCTCCTCGCGGCTGGCGGCGAGGGACTGTTCGAGCGCGCCGAGGATCTGCGCGAGGCTGCGGTTGCCGGAGGCTTCGGCGAGGGCCTGGTGGAAGTCGAAGTCGGTGCGCACCCGCGTGGGCATGTCGAGCGGGTCGGCGCGCATCTCGGCGATGGACCGGCGGGCCCGCTCGATGTGCGGGCGGGTGCCCTCCTCGTCGGGACCGGCGATCCGCTGCGCGGCCAGACGGGCGCCGTGCACCTCCAGTGCCTTGCGGATCTCGGTGAACTCCATCAGCGCCCGGCGGTCGCGCAGCACCGACAGCGCCACGAAGCTCTCCACGGGCAGCGCGTTCGGCGAGGCGATGACCGCGGGCTTGCCCTGGCGGCGGTGCACCAGACCCTTGGTCTCCAGGGTCTTCATGGCCTCGCGGAGCACGACCCGGCTGACGCCGAAGCGCTCGGCCAGCTCCTTCTCAGAGGGCAGTTGGCGGCCGGGCTTGGCGTCGGGGCCGACGCACAACTCCTCGACGAAGGCGACGACCTGCGCGGTCAGCGAGTGCGGCCGTGCGCGCTGGGGGCGGGCCGTCTCCGCGGAGCGGTCCGCGGCGCCCGTTGGCTGCGGCTCCGACGGCTCCGGGGACGCTGCTCCCATTCTGCTTCGCCTCGCCCTTCGCTGAGTGGATGTTCCGGCGCCATCAGCCTACAGACGCCCGCGCGGCGCCCCTTCCCGTTGATTGTGCCCCGGTAGTCACGCAATGCGATTTCCATTGACTACAGGGACAAGAACGACGCCGACGAACCGACAGATCTGGACAAACAGGACTATTGACTGCTTAGCAGCTTGTATTACAGGATAGACCGATCAGTCGCGGGCTGCGCGTCGTGCCAGGTCGCAGGGGTTACGGTCGCGTCGGCGGCGCGGCTTAGCCCGTATCTCCGCCGAAAGGGAGCGCTCGGGGTGAACAGGTCCGACAGGGAAATCTGCATGGGCGCGTGGGACGGCCCCGAGAGCGGGCACGGGTCGATCTCTCCCCCCGTGTTCCAGACCAGCCTGTTCGCCAAGCCGTCCTTCCGCTCGTTCGTGGAGCAGCAGGCGCAGGAGGACGAGTACTTCGTCTACAGCCGCGGCACCAATCCCACGGTCGCGTTCCTGGAGGAGCGGCTCGCGCTGCTGGAGGGCGGGGCGGCCGCAAAGTGTTTCGCGTCGGGGATGGGCGCGATCAGCGCGCTGCTGACGAGCCGGCTGCGGCAGGGCGACCACGTGCTGTTCGTCAACCACGTCTACGGCCCGACGCTGGAGCTCGCGGAACACCTGGGCGGTTTCGGCATCGAGCACTCCGTCGTCACGGGCGAGGCGATCGGGGCCGACGCCTCCGGGATCGAGGAGCACATCCGCGCGAACACGGCACTGATCTACGCCGAGAGCCCGGGGACCATGCGGATGCAGGTACTGGACCTCGCCGCGATCGCGCGCATCGCGCGGCGGCACGGCATCGCGACCGCGGTCGACAATACGTGGTCGACTCCGCTCTTCCAGAAGCCGATGGCGGCCGGGATCGACATCGTCGTCCATTCGCTGACCAAGTACATCGGCGGGCACAGCGACGTCGTCGGCGGGGTGGTCGTCGCCTCGAAGCCCGTCGTCCGGGACCTGTTCTACAAGGGGCACCAACTGCTGGGCGCGGTGATGTCGGCACTGGAGGCGTCGATGGTGCTGCGCGGGCTGCGGACGCTGCCGGTGCGGATGGCCGAGCATCAGCGCAGCGCGGAACAGGTGATCGACTTTCTGACCACGCGGCCCGAGGTGGAGGCGGTGCACCACCCGTACCACGATCACCGGCCGGATGAACCGGTCGTCCGCGATCAGTTCAGCGGGTTCTCCGGACTGCTCAGCTTCGACCTGAAGGACGGCACGTTCGACCGCGTCGCCCGCTTCCTCGACAGCCTGTCGCTTTTCCGGATCGGGGTCAGCTGGGGCGGTTACGAAAGCCTCGCCACCTCGCCGCTGCGGCCGGGCAACGAGGACGACCTGCGCGCCAAGGGCTTCTCCACCGGCCTGATCCGCCTCTCCGTGGGGCTGGAAGGCGCGGAGAACCAGATCGACGACCTCGAAAGGGCCTTCGACAAGTTGTAGCCGACTGGTCATCCGGTCGAAGACGAAAGGAATCGCATGACCGCCCCCCACGAGCAAGCCGGTCCCGAAGCCGAGACCGACACCGGGACCGCCGACGGCACAGCGGCCGCGGACCTGCCGCAACCCAACGTGGCGACCGCCTTGGTCCCGGTGGTGGCCACCGTGGCGATCTTCGTCGGCGGGATCGGCATCATGGAGTACCCCGCGGAGCTGATGCTCATCTTCGCGGGGGTGGTGTTCGCGCTGTTCGCCGTCTGGCACGGCCGGAGCATGGGCCAGATCGTCACCGGCATGGGCGAGAAGATCAAGCGCGCCCTGCCCGCCATCCTGATCCTGCTCAGCATCGGCATGCTCATCGGGACGTGGATGATCTCCGGAACGATCCCGCTGATGGTGCACTACGGCCTGGAGCTGATCGATCCGGCCTACCTGTACGTCCTCGCGTTCATCGTCACCGCGATCGTCGCGACTTTCACGGGGACCTCGTGGGGCGCCGGCGGGACGATCGGCGTCGCCCTGATCGGTGTCGCCGAAACCATGGACGTATCACTGGCGATCACGGCCGGCGCGGTGGTCTCCGGGGCCTACTTCGGCGACAAGCTCTCGCCGCTCTCCGACACCACCAACATGAGCGCCCTGGCTGCCGGCGCCAACCTGTACGAGCACATCCGCCACATGCTCTACACGGCCGTGCCCTCCTCGCTGCTGGCGATCACCGTGTTCCTCATCGCCGGGTCGTCGATCGGCGCCTCCTCGGTCGATCTGAACGTCCTCGATCAGACGAGCGCCGAGCTGAACAGGCTGTTCACCCTGAACCCGCTGCTGCTGCTCCCGCCGGCGGTCGTGCTGATCGGTTCGATCATGAAAAAGCCGCCGCTCGTCGTGCTGTTCGTGTCGTCGATCAGCGCGCTGCTGCTGGGTGTGCTGGTGCAGGGGTTCAGCCTCGGCAACCTGTTCGCCGCCGCCACCTCCGGGTTCACGACCGACATGCTGCCGGGCGGCGACGTGTCGGAGACGCTGACGAGCCTGCTGGAGCGGGGCGGGCTGTACTCGATGTACTCCTCGGCCTTCTTCGTCTTCTGCGCGTTCTTCTTCGCCTCGGCGCTGGAGAACTCCAACGTGCTGCGCATCCTGCTCGGGCGCCTGATCCGCAAGCTCAGGTCCACCGGCGGCCTGGTGGCGACGACCCTGCTGTCCGGATTCGCCATCATCAACGGCACGTCCAACGCCCTGGTTACGTTCTTCCTGGTCAACGACCTGTACCGGGAGCCCTACCGACGGCAGCGGCTCCACCCCGTCAACCTGTCGCGCAGCATGGAGGACTCGGTGACGATCACCGAGGTGCTGATGCCGTGGACGGTCTCCGGCGTGTTCTTCGCGACCACGCTGGGCGTCGGCAACTTCGACTTCCTGCCGTGGGCGGTCTTCAACTGGAGCGGCTTCCTGTTCTCGGCGCTGCTGGCCTTCCTGGCGCCGCTGACCCGGGACTTCGGCATCCGCCGAATCGAGCGGGAGCCAAAGGGGGACGCCGCGGACGCCGCGGACGACGGGCGCGCCGCGGCCGACGACGCGGGCGAGGCGAGCACGGCGCGCTGAGCCGCGCGGCCGTCGGCCCGCCGGCGCGGACCGGCGGCCCGAGGAGGAGGGGCGACGGGGCCTCCCCGCCTCCTCGGGCGCCGGGACGGGCCGGCGCCGCGACCGCTCAGAGGCTCCACCAGTAGGAATCCGCGACCGTTTGGAAACCCAGTGAGCGGTACAGCGGTGCTCCGGCGGGCGCCGCGCACAGCACCGTCGGCAATTCCGGGGCGAGGCGCAGGACCGCCCGCTCCGCGAACACGTCGAGCAGCACCTTCTTGAACGCGGCCGCGGCGCCGCACCGTCAGAACGTCGCCATCAGGTACACGATCGACAGACCCAGCGCCGCGAAGCAGATACGGATGATCACCCAGTCCCGGGAGGTCGGGACCGCCTCGGGGTCCTCGAAACGTGCGGAGACATAGCGCGCCAACGCTCGGCGCGGGGTGAACACGAAAAGCGCGCACATCAACAGCACTCCTGTGCTGAGGGCGATCATCAATCCGGGCATGGAACCTACGACGTGCGGCCGCCATCGACGGTTCCGGCGGCACCGCCCGACGACGCCGTCGGCGGTGGACGGCTTGCCGTCCAGCTCGATGCAGCCGTCGGCGACGCCGATCATGTTGATCCAGACGTAGCCGCCGGGGCACGCCATCCGCTGTCGGCATCCAATCGGCGCACGGCGCGGCGGAGGCGGCCGGCAGGCGGCGCGACATCTCCCCGCGCCACCCCTCGGGCACGGTGCCCGTGACCCACAGCGGCGGCGCGGCGTCGGCGGCGACCGGCCGTCCAGCCCTCCGGTTCGAGGAGGGCAACCTGGCTCATGCGCCGGGCGCGGCGCATCGTCGCCTCCGAGGTGTCCCCGGGCGTCGCGCCGCCCACCATGCCGATCATGGCGGTGCCGGCGATCGACGCGCGGTCGCGCGACGGTCGGCCGCAGGATTCAGGCTCCCGGCGAATCCGGGTTCTCCGGGTCGGGCCGGGTCCGGATCTCGTGCAGGGTGACCTGGAGGTGGTGCTCCATCGCCTCGACGGCGCGGGCGGGTCGCCGGCGGCCGCGGCGAAACGCCTGCCATCACCGCGTTTGCCCAGCCGCCACCTCGGTACGCCCTAGACAGGTCGGTTGAAGGGAGCGGGATGCGTGCGAGCGGCAGGGACGCGGATTCGGAGATGCGGGTGCAGCTCATCGCCGGCCTGTCCCTCGGTGTGTTCGGCCTCGCTGCCCTGGCCACCGCGGTGACGCGGTCGGAGGCAGGACTGGGCGCGGCCGGGGCGGCGGCGGCGGTGTTCGCGCTGGCCTTCGTCCTCACGGCGTCGGTGCGCCTGCACCGCCTGCATCGGCGCAGCGGCGCGGACAGCGAACAGGCCGACGAGGAGAGCTGAGCCGGCGTCGCCGGCGGGTGCATCGCTCCGCGTTCCTCAGTACCGGGCTCGGCCACCGGCCTGGCGCCCCGCCTGCGTACGCGGTGGCGCCGCCGGAGTGATCGAAGCACCGGGCGCCCGTCACCGCGCGTACCGCTATATGCCTTTTGAGTAAGTCGCGCGTTTACGCCCGTTATGATCTTTTTATTTAATATTTACTTTCCTCTCATCCCTGAGACATATCTTCCTGCGTTGGCGAATCCCCCGCGCCTGTCACGCTCCCCCGTGCGGCCGGGCCGCTGAGTGTTTCCGACCCGGTCGAGAAAGGGTGGCGAGGGCTGATGAACGGCATGCACACGGGTTTCAAGCGCAGGGCGCGACTTCTCGGCGAGGCTCTGCGACCGCCCAGGTCCGTCCTGCCCGAGCGCGGCAAGGCCGAGCGGGTGGCGGCGCCGCACGCGAAGGCCGAGGCGCCGGGCGAGCCGACTGCGACCGCGGCGAAGCCGGTCCCCGCGAAGCCGACCGCCGCCAAAGCGGCAAAGCGACCGCCGAAGGAGACCGTCGAGTTCGAGTTCGGCGTGCCGATCGTGGCGCGGCACGTCACCTCGCCGGTCTTCGTGCTCAGTCCGATCCGCTCGGGTTCCACGCTGCTGCGGATGCTGCTGAACAGCCACTCCCGGATCCGCGCCCCGCACGAGTTGCATCTGCGCACGTTGGAGGTGCAGCTCCTCGAAGGCTTCTCCACCACGTCGATGCGCGAACTCGGCCTGGACAGGCTGGAGCTCGAACACGTGCTGTGGGACCGGCTGCTGCATCTGGAGATGGGCCGCAGCGGCAAGGACGTCATCGTCGACAAGACGCCCGGCAACGTCTGGGTCTGGGAGCGGCTGCGCCACGCCTGGCCGCAGGCCCGGTTCATCTTCCTGGTGCGCCACCCCGAGGGGATCATCGCCTCGCTGGCCGACCGCAAATCCAACAAGAGCGCCAGGGAGCAACTGGAGGCCAACGTCCTGAAGTACCTGGAGCCGCTGGAGAAGGCCCGCACAACGCTGGAGGGCCACTTCATGCGGTACGAGGACCTCACCGCGGACCCCGAGGCGGCCATGCAGAAGCTCTGCATGTACCTGGACGTGGACTGGGAACCGGGCATGCTCGACTACGGCGAGCACGACCACGGGAAGATCGCCCCCAACCTCGGCGACCGCAGCACCAACATCAAAACCGGCCGCATCCAGGCGCCGCGCGAGCTCGACAGCACTCAGGAGCTGCCGCCCGAGCTGGCACGCTACGCCGAGCTGTGGGGCTACGCCTGACCGGATCGCGAAAGGGCCGGTGCCCTCATGCGGCGGCCGCGGCGGATCCGGGACCGGTCCGGTCTGCTCGCCGCGGCCCGGCACGCCATCCCCGGCAGAGGATGTAGGCGGCCACGACGACCACCGAGAGCACGCCGTCGGCGATCGCGGCCGCCGCCGCGCCGACCACGCCCTGCCCGCCGAGGACGAACGCCCCGGCGGTGACGGACAGCAGCACCTTGTTGGCGATGACGATCTCCCACACCCAGCGGTAGTGCAGCGGACGCAGCGCCAGCAGGCCGAAGAGCGCTGCGAAGACGAGGAAGCCGTAGAGGCGCCAGGTCTGGGCCATCAGCTGCTCGGGGCCGGCCGCCAGCACGGTCGGCAGCGCGCCCGCGGCGGCGACCAGTGCGCTCACGGCCGCCGCCACCATCAGCAGGCGCCCTACCGTCGTGCGCCAGGGCGGCTGCGGATCGGCCGCGGCGGGCGAAGACGTGCCGTTGTTCATAGGACCCCTGTGATATCCCGGCCGATCCGGCTTATCCGGTTTCACGCAGAGATTAGCCGCGGTCCGCGGCCCCGGCCGAACCGGTGTCCGTATGGCGTCGCTCTCAGCCGGGGCGAAAGATTCGGTCAGGGCGCAGGCCCTTCGCCACGCGCCGAAACCGCCGACCACTGCGCGCACCACCCGCCGAGCCGCGGCCCGGCACGTATCGCCACCTCGGCGGGCGGGCAGTAGTGGCTATACCGGGAATCGGGGGAGGTGGACGCGATGGCGGAGTCCAAGCCGGGCGCGGATCTCGTGCTCCGGATCGGACGCGAGGAACTGGTGGTCCGCCGCCGGTACGAGGCGGTCAGCATCGTCAACGACGCTCTGATCGCACTGTGGTTCATCGTCGGCAGCGTCATGTTCTTTTCCCCCGCCTGGGAGTACTGGGGCACCTGGTGCTTCGTCGCGGGCAGTGTGGAGTTGCTCATCCGCCCGCTCATCCGCATGTCGCGGCACATGCACGTACAGGGAGTGCGCTCGCGGACGGCCGCGGGCAGCACGGTCGGCCCGGCCGCCTCGCCGGAGTCGTCGCAGGACTTCTGACGCCGACGGGGCGCGTGGCGGTCAGGCGGCGGGTTCGCCGAAGACGCTGGTGTAGGTGACGGGGTTGCCGTACTCGTCGACGTGCGCGAGGAGCCCCTCCCGCCAGTCCAGGCGCATGACGTAGACGTTGTTGTAGGGCCGCCCGTCCGCAGTGGTGAAAGCGCCCGTGGTCTGCACGAACGTCGTGTCGCCTGCCGCGGTGGCGCTGACGCGGACGTCCGTGAAGGCGATGCGGTCCATGCCCTCGGTGATCCCCCGCAGATAGCCCAAGACCTCCGCCTTGCCCGCGAAGTGCCCGGCGGCCTCCGGCGCGCCCGTGAGGGAGAGCGCGATGGTGAGCGTGGCCTGCGGGTGGAGGGAGCGCTCCAGCTCCGCGACGTCCTTGCGTTCAAGCGCTGCGAGGAACGCCCGAGTGCGGGCCTCTGCCGCGTGCGCACCGCCGAGGGCCGAACCGTCCGCGACCGGGTGGGCGCTGCTGTCCGTCATAACCGGACCTCCGTCGTGAATATGATACTGCGTATCGTTTGATGCTTAGTATCATAAGAGACGGAGTGCCCGGTGTCTAGAATGGCTTCATGGACCGGCCCAGCCCTGTGGAGGACTCGCTGCGCGAGCGCAAGCGGCGGCGTGCGCGCGAGTCGATCGTCGAGGCCGCCTTCGAGCTGTTCACCGAACACGGCTTCGAGGGCGTGACCGTCGCCGACATCGCCGAACGCGCCGAGGTCGGGCGGGCGACGTTCTTCCGCCACTTCGGCGACAAGCAGGAGGTGGTCTTCGGCGACGACCCCGACATCGAGACCGCGGTCGCCGAGGAGGCGCGCCGTCTCCCCGCCCCGGATCCGATCGGAGACTCACTGCCCGACGCGCTGGCGTACCTGCGGCGGTTCGCGGCACTGCTGGTCGCACGGATGACCGAGAACCCGGCCGCCTACCGGTTGCACGAGCGCATCGTCGCCGAGACACCGGAACTGCGGGCCCGCAGCCTGCTCAAGCAGCGCCGCTACGCGGAGGCCATGACCACCCTGCTCGTCGAGCGAGGGGCCGACGTACGCACCGCACGGCTGGCCGCCGAAACCGCCCTGGCCTGCTACTACGCGGGCCACGCCACCGCCGGCGGCGATCCCGCCCGCCTCGCCGCCGACGTCGACGCCGCCTTCGCCCGCCTGGTGTGACGCCCCGCGGCACCGTGCCAGGCCGCCGAGCCCGATCGAACCGATTCACCGCGCAACCCCGCGACCACGGCAAACACCCGGCGGCGCGGCGGTTGCGGGCGATCGACACGGGAAAAACGACACGGACGGTTTACATGCCGAATTGATCTGGCTACTGTAATTGGGAGCGCTCCCAAGAGTGACTCAGATCATGGCGATCGACGACAACCAGACCCGGCCGGGCGTATTCCCACGGTATCCAGGTACTTTGGGAGCGCTCCCAGCCCATACAACATCCCCCATACGACATCCCCCGCGACCCCCTTTCGCCATCCCCCTGTCCCCGTCCCGGCATCCGTCCCCGGCATCCCCCATCCCGGGCGCGGCGCCCGCCCCGCGGACCGCACCGCGCCATAATTCCGCCCGATCCGTCTGCACCGCCGGCCCCCGGCGACCGACAGCACGGACCACACGCGTCGGCTGAGGCGACTACGCAGCGTCGCCGCGCCTACGCACCATGCCCACCGCCAGGTTCGACCGCCCTCCCCGGGCGCATCCCCCACGTCCCCGCCGCCCCGGCGGGGTCTTGCAAAGAAACTGGAGGTACTCCATCACCATGGGTTCCCGGCTCTTGACCCGATGGCCGCTCGGGCGGCTGTTAGCGGGCGGGCTGGCGGCAGGGCTCGTAGCGGCCCTGGCGCCCACCTCACCCGCGTTCGCGGCGACGGAGTGTTCCGTCGACTACGAGATCACCAACGAGTGGGGCAGCGGGTTCACCGCGAACGTCACGCTCAACAACGAGGGCGACCCCGTCCCCGGCTGGACGCTGGGCTGGGCGTTCCCCGACGGCCAGCAGGTCACCAACGGCTGGAGCGGCGACTTCAGCCAGAGCGGCGCCGACGTCACCGTCACCGGCCCCGGCTGGAATCCCGACCTGGAGAGCGGCGAGTCCGTGACGGTCGGCTTCCAGGGCAGCCTCAGCGGCGGTAACGGGGAGCCCGCGGAGTTCACCCTCAACGGCTCCGTCTGCGGCGGAGGCGGCACCCCGGAGAACCAGCCTCCCGAGGTGAGTCTGACCTCGCCCGCGGACGGCTCGACGTTCCTGTCCGGCGAGGACATCGAACTCGCGGCCGACGCCTCGGACGGCGACGGCTCCGTGGAGCAGGTGGTCTTCGAGGCCGACGGCACCGAGATCGGCACCGACTCCTCCGCGCCTTACACCGCCACCTGGTCGGGTGCCGAGACCGGCCCCTACTCGGTGACGGCCACCGCGGTCGACGACGCCGGTGCGGAGACCACCTCCGACCCGACCGCCGTCGAGGTCATCGACGAGCCCGAGATCGTGGCCACCCCCGCCAACGTGAGCGTCCGCCAGGGCGGCGAGGTCACCTTCGACGTCACGCTGTCCAACGCGCCCGACTCCGCGGTGGACGTCGGCGTCTCGCGCACCGGCGGCAGCTCCGACCTCAGTGTCTCCTCCGGCGGTTCGCTGACCTTCACCGCCGACAACTATGACACCGAGCAGGAGGTCACCGTCTCCTCGGCCGACAACGGCGGCTCGCTGGCCTCCGCGGTCTTCACCGCCTCCGGCGACGGCTACGGCTCGACCGAGGTCGAGGTCACCGAGATCGACGCCTCCACCTCGGACTACGAGGCGGCGTTCCTGGAGCAGTACGAGAAGATCAAGGACCCCGCCAGCGGCTACTTCCGCGAGTTCGAGAACGGGCTGGTGCCCTACCACTCGGTGGAGACCCTGATCGTGGAGGCGCCCGACCACGGGCACAACACCACCTCCGAGGCGTTCAGCTACTACCTGTGGCTGGAGGCCAGCTACGGGCGCGTCACCGGCGAGTGGGGCCCCTTCAACGACGCCTGGACGTCGCTGGAGGAGTACATCATCCCGGGCACGGAGGACCAGCCCACCAACGGCTCCTACGACCCGTCGTCGCCGGCGACCTACATCCCCGAGCAGGACACGCCGCAGGGCTACCCCTCGCCGCTGGACGACAGCGTGCCGGTCGGTGAGGACCCGCTGGCCGAGGAGCTGAGCAGCACGTACGGGACCGACGAGGTCTACGGCATGCACTGGCTGCTCGACGTCGACAACACCTACGGCTACGGCTTCTGCGGCGACGGCACCGACGACGCCCCCGCCTACATCAACACCTTCCAGCGCGGGTCGCAGGAGTCGGTGTGGGAGACCGTGCCGCACCCCTCGTGCGAGACGTTCGACCACGGCGGTGAGAACGGGTTCCTCGACCTGTACACCGACGACGACTCCTACGCTCAGCAGTGGCGCTACACCAACGCACCCGACGCCGACGCGCGCGCGGTGCAGGTGGCCTACCTGGCCAACAAGTGGGCCGAGGAGCAGGGCAACGCCGACGCCATTTCCGGTGTCGTCGACGACGCCGCCAAGATGGGCGACTACCTGCGCTACTCCATGTACGACAAGTACTTCAAGGAGATCGGGGACTGCGTCGGCGCCCAGGACTGCGCCGCCGGTCAGGGCAAGAACAGCGCCCACTACCTGATGTCCTGGTACTACGCGTGGGGCGGCGCGATGGAGTCCGCGGAGTACCCGTGGGCCTGGCGCATCGGCGGCAGCTCCTCCCACCAGGGCTATCAGAACCCGATGGCGGCCTACGCGCTCTCGGAGAGCGAGGCGCTGCAACCGGACTCGCCCACGGCAGCCGAGGACTGGTCGACCAGCATGGACCGGCAGCTGGAGTTCATGCAGTGGCTGCAGTCCTCCGAAGGCGGTCTCGCCGGCGGCGCGACCAACAGCTGGGCGGGCAGCTACGAGCAGCCGCCGTCCGACGTCCAGCAGTCGCAGTTCTACGGCATGTACTACGACTGGCAGCCGGTCTGGCACGACCCGCCGTCCAACAACTGGTTCGGCTTCCAGGTGTGGGGCATGGAGCGCGTCGCCCAGCTCTACTACGAGACCGGCAACGAGCGCGCCGGGCAGATCCTGGAAAAATGGGTGCCCTGGGCCATCGAGCACACCGACGTCGGTTCGGGCGGCGAGTTCGCTGTCCCCGGCGACATGGAGTGGTCCGGCCAGCCCGACACCTGGGACGGCAGCTACACCGGCAACCCCGACCTGCACGTCGAGGTGGTCAGCCAGAACCAGGACGTCGGCGTCGCGGCCTCGCTGTCCAAGACGCTGCTGTACTACGCGGCGGCGTCGGGCGACACCGATGCCCGCACCACCGGTGAGGGCCTGCTGGACGCCCTGATCGCCAACGAGGACGACATCGGCATCACCGTCCCCGAGCAGCGGGGCGACTACGAACGCTTCGACGACGAGGTCTACGTTCCCGAGGGCTTCTCGGGCACGATGCCCAACGGCGACGCGGTCGAGCCGGGCGCCACCTTCACCTCCATCCGCTCCTTCTACCGGGACGACCCGCAGTGGCCCAAGGTCCAGGAATACCTGGAGAACCCTGACGGGGAAGCGCCCACGTTCACCTATCACCGGTTCTGGTCGCAGGCGGAGATCGCAACCGCCTTCGCCACGCACGACAACCTGTTCGGCTGACGCCGGCAGGCGGGTGCCGCGGCGGCCCACGCCTCCGCGGCACCCGGTCCGATGACCTCCGGATCGGCGGGGCCTCGTGTTCCGCGTCACAACGGCGCTGAGCATTGAACGCCGACCCGGACCGGCCGCCGGGCGCCGAAGTCCCGGCGGCCACCGTGCCGGGGTCCACCCGGGCCCCGGTGCACCACCTCCCCATCCCCATACGGCCCGCCGTTCCGGCCCGCTCCGGTCGGGGGTCACGAACAAGGAGGATCAATGAGTCCACAGCCCCCCAGCGGGCGTTCCCGATGGCTCTCGGCCAAGACCGTGGCGGGCGTATCCGCGCTCGCGATGAGCGCGGGACTGCTCGGCGTGGCTGCCCCCGCCTATGCGGCCGAAGGCTGCGAGGTGGACTACTCGGTGGCCAACGAGTGGAACTCCGGATTCACGGCCAACGTCACGATCACCAACCTCGGTGACCCGATCGAGGGCGGCTGGGATCTGGAGTGGGACTTCCCCGGAGACCAGCAGGTCACCAACGGCTGGAACGCCGATCTCAGCCAGTCGGGGCAGACCGTCACGGCGACGGGCTCCGGGTGGAACGGTTCCATCGGCACCGACGGCACCGCCCAGTTCGGATTCAACGGATCCGGTAGCGGCGACGCCCCCGCGGAGTTCACGCTCAACGGTGTGACCTGTGACGGCAGCACCGGCGGCGGCGACCCCGACCCGGACCCCACTCCGGACCCGGATCCCACCCCGGACCCGGATCCCACCCCGGACCCGGACCCCACCCCGGACCCGGATCCGGGTGAGCGGGTCGACAACCCGTTCGTGGGTGCCGACCTGTACGTCAACCCGGTGTGGTCGGACAACGCGGCCAGCGAGCCCGGCGGCGAAGCCATCGCCGACGAGTCCACCGCCGTCTGGCTGGACCGGATCAGCGCGATCGAGGGCAACAACAGCGAGACCACCGGTAGCTACGGTCTGCGCGACCACCTCGACGAGGCCGTCGCCCAGGCCGGCGACCAGCCGATGACCATCCAGGTGGTCATCTACAACCTGCCCGGCCGCGACTGCGCCGCCCTGGCCTCCAACGGCACGCTCGGCCAGGAGGAGATCGGCAAGTACAAGTCGGACTACATCGACGTCATCGCAAACATCATGGATGACGAGAAGTACTCCAACCTGCGGATCGCCACCATCATCGAGCCGGACTCGCTGCCGAACCTGGTGACCAACGTCGGCAGCCGCGAGACGGCCACCGAGAACTGCGACATCATGAAGGAGAACGGCAACTACGTCGAGGGCGTCGGCTACGCGCTGAGCGAGCTGGGCGAGATCCCCAACGTGTACAACTACGTCGACGCCGGCCACCACGGCTGGATCGGCTGGGACAACAACCTGGGCGCCTCCGTCGAGGTGTTCATGGACGCGGCGACCACGGCCGGCGCCACGGTGGACGACGTCCACGGCTTCGCCGTCAACACCGCCAACTACTCGGCGCTGGTCGAGGAGCACTTCGACGTCGGCGACACGGTCGGCGGCCAGCAGGTGCGCCAGTCCGACTGGGTGGACTGGAACCAGTACGTCGACGAGCAGTCCTTCGCGCAGGGGCTGCGCTCCGAGGCGGTGTCGCAGGGCTTCAACTCCGACATCGGCATGCTCATCGACACCTCCCGCAACGGCTGGGGCGGCGACCAGCGGCCGACCGCGCCCAGCTCGTCGAGCGACCTGAACACGTTCATCGAGGAGAGCCGGATCGACCGGCGCATCCACGCCGGCAACTGGTGCAACCAGTCCGGCGCGGGCCTGGGCGAGCGTCCGCAGGCTGCTCCCGCTTCGGGCATCGACGCCTACACCTGGATCAAGCCGCCCGGCGAGTCCGACGGCTCCAGCGAGGAGATCCCGAACGACGAGGGCAAGGGCTTCGACCGGA
This sequence comes from Streptomonospora litoralis, assembly GCF_004323735.1. GTDB lineage: Bacteria > Actinomycetota > Actinomycetes > Streptosporangiales > Streptosporangiaceae > Streptomonospora > Streptomonospora litoralis. The sequence goes on from NZ_CP036455.1 coordinate 5,469,650, forward strand.
TGTGCGACCCCACCTACGAGGGCAACGTCCGCAACGGCAACAGCGCCTCCGGCGCGCTGCCGAACGCCCCGATCGCCGGCCACTGGTTCTCCGCGCAGTTCCAGGAGCTGCTGGCCAACGCCCACCCGCCCGTCCAGTGAGAGGATGACGCGTAACTAGCAAAACCCGCTGTTCGCACAGCGAGCCGTGCCCCCGGGTGGTGCCACCCGGGGGCACGGCGTTTTCATGTGCACGGCGGGACCACCACGAAAGTCGCGCTACGGGGCGGGCGCGCAGCGCCGACGCCGGCTCGCCGCCAAGCGAGCCTGCTCAGTGCGAGCCCCCTCGTACACGCGGCGTCGGGGAGGAACCCTCGCGATCACGCGGAGGGTTCCTCCCTAAGACCTGGCGGAGAGGCCGGAAGCCCCGGTATCAGTGCTGCGGCCAGGCGGCGTAGGTGGTGCCCTCGGCGCCGCTGCGACGCTCCTGCCCGGCGGGCGCCCCGTGGCGCTGCTGGTAGACGGCGTCGGCCTCCGGCCCGATCCCGCCGTGGGGCTGGGGCTCCTGCCGACGGCCGTGGCGCGCTTGGCCGGCGCCCGCGTCGCCGTCGTCGCGGGCCGCGGTCTCGGCGGAGAAGTCGCTGAGCCGCGCGATCTCCTTGGAGAAGGCGTCGCTGGCCGCCTGCATCTGGATCTGCACCGCGCGGCAGAACGTCTGGATCCAGGCGACGCGGCGCTCCATCTCCTCCAGGTCCGCGTCATAGGAGGAGCCCGACCTCGCCCGGTAGCCGCGCGCGGCCTCCTCGGCGGCGGCGCCGGCCTGGTCGCGGGCCTCCACCAGGATGTCGTCGGCCTGCTGGCGGGCCTGGTCGGTGAGCTGGCGGCAGTACTCCTGCGCCTGTGCGACGTAGGCGTCGGCCTGCTGCTGGGCGGCCGAGAGAAGGTTGACCGCGTCGGCCGGAGGGCCCTCGGTGGCGGCGGCGGAGTTGTTCTGCTCGCGGTAGCGCCTGCGCAGCCGGTCGATCTCGGCGCGCAGGCTGGCCTTCTCGGCGTCGCTGGCTGCGATGTCCTCGGCGACTCGGCCGATGAACCCGCGCACCTCCTCCTCGTTGTACCCGCGCCGCCCCAGCGAGGTCCGCGAGAACTCCTGGGCACGGATGCGTTCGGGACTCAGCCGTTGGTGGGACCGGTTCATCGGGCCCGTGTCCTCGCGTGCGGTCACGGATTTCCTCCGCTCGTGCTGGTGCTGTCGAAGTCCTCGTAACGGATGCGGTCCCGGGCGACGCCCGCCTCGGCGAGGCGCTGCAGGCTGCCGGAGACCATCTCGGGCGAACCGCAGACGTAGACGTCCTCCGCCGACCAGGGGCCGTAGCGCACGGCGACGTCGACGGCGTCGCCGGCCTCGGCTCCAGGCCGCGCCGCCTCCCGTGACACGCACGGCACGACGCGCAGCCACGGGCACTCCCTGGTCATCTCGTGCAGCGCAGGGTAATCGTAGTGGTCGCGGGCGTAGGGGGCGCCGACGAACAGGTGCGCCCGGCGGCGCGGTCCGCCCTCGGCCGCCTCGGTGCGCATGCGCTCCAAGACGGCCTTGAACGGCGCCAGCCCGGTTCCGCCGGCGACCATGAGCACGTCGCGGTCGCGGCCGGGGGTGAGCCGGTCACCCACCGGGGAGCCCAGCCGCAGCACGTCGCCGGGCTGCACGCCCTGGACCAGGGCTGTGCTGAGCGGGCCGCCGCCGACCAGGCGGACGTGGAAGTCGAGGGTGCCGTTGCGGCGCGGTGCGTTGGCGGGGGTGTAGTAGCGCCACACGTTGGGCCGCAGGCGCGACTCCACGGCCACACTCTGGCCCGGGATGAAGTCGAGCTCGTACTCCGGCTGCACGCTGAGCACCGCGACGTCGGCTGTGCGCCGCTCGTGCTTGATGATGCGCGCGTCCCACCAGGGCGGGGTGGTCTGCGCCGCCTCGTCGGCGGCCTCGGTCATGACCTTGGCGACCAGGCCGTAGGCTTCGCTCCAGTCCTCGGCCAGTTCCGGTTTCCAGTCGGGGCCAAGGAAATGCGCCAGCGTGTGCAGGAGGGCCTGGCCGACAGCGGGGTAATGCTCCGCTACGACGGCGAACTTGCGGTGGTCGCGCCCCAACTGCTGGAGGAAGGGCGCGAGCTCGTCGACCCGGTCGACGTCGGAGACGATCCGGCCGAGCGCCCCGACGAGCCGGTCGCGCTGGGCGGACATGCTCACCGGGAACAGCCGTCTGGTCTCGGGGTGGGTCAGGAACAGTGTGGAGTAGAAGAACAGCGGTACCTCGTCACCGTAGGCCGCGACCTTCTTCCAGCTGTCCTTCAGCCGCGTGACATCCACGTATCAGATCCTTACGGAGTGCTCCGGGCGCTGCGGGGCTTTGCGGTGCCTCGCCGGCGGCGCACCGTATGTGCCCGGGCATGTGGCAGGAGTGGTCAGCGCACCGCGCGGTCGCGGCACGCAGGCGCCGCGAGGCGAGCAGGGCCGCGGGCGCGGACGGCGTCGCGGTGCTCGCGCGGTGGTGCGTCGGGACCTCTGCGGGAGGGCGGCGCCGCTGAGCGCACCGCGGGCGGTCGCCGCCCGGAGGGTCCGTGCGGGGGTCAGTCCGCTGCGGAGCGGGCGGTGTCGGAGCCGCCGACGATGTCGTCGGAGAGCGGCGCCACGACCCCGACGATCTCGTCGACGGTCTCGCCGGGCACGCCGGCCGCCTTGAGCGCGTCGATGAGGTGGGCCGCCACCAGGTCGAAGTGGGCCTGCTCGATGCCGCGGCCGCGGTGCACGGCGCCCATGGGGCCGCCGTCGTAGACGTCCGGGCCGCCGAGCGCGGCGCTGAAGAACTCGACCTGCCGGCCCTTGAGCTTGGCCAGGTTCGTTCCTGTAAAGAAACCGGCGAGTTTCGGGTCGTCCATGATGCGCACGTAAAGGTCGTCGACGACGACGGTAAGGGCGTCGTGGCCGCCAATGCGTTCGTAAATGCTGACGGAATCGTTCGTCACGTTAGGCACCTCAACAGGAGAGGGGGGAGGGAAGGGAGATGCGCGAGAGAACTCGGTGGGGAACACTACAGACGCCGTTACCGAATCGTCAAAACCTGGGGGGATTGTGAGCGTTTTCGGTGTTCAAAGCACCTTCTCGGGAGTACATGCGTTTGCACGTATACCTGGCGCAGACTGACGACTTGGGGGCGTCTGGTGCTTTCGGGACCTTAGGTCTTATCCCACCTCACCCCGTCGTCGGCGCCGTGGCAGCAGGCGGCTGCGGGGGCGTGTGACGGGGCGCAGAGCGCGGCACTTTGCCCGGAAATGCGGCATTGGGTGTCCGCACGGCAGTGGGCTCGACATGCGAATGGGATTAGTCCGGAATGTCGGACACATCGGGTTGCAAGGGTGGCGGTGGAGACGGCGGAGGGCCCGGATGTCGAATCAGAAGGCGATATCGACATCACAGACACAGACACAGCACCTCATTGCCGTATCAGCGACTTATCTGACATCCGACGGTCGGACCTCCGACTCGGTGCGGGCCGTCGCAGGCGCGTGGCCGCTCCGGTGCCGGTGCCGACCGGCGTTCCCCCTACGGCCACCAGTCACCCTGGGCCGGCGGGATGCGGCATACGCTAGCCACCGTCCGCGAAGCGGTCGGCCGGCTCGCGGGTGTGGCCCTGATGGCAACCGAGGAAGCCCGGCGGGGCCACCCCGATCCGGGCGGTGGACTCGCTGTTCAGGCCGATCAGCTCGGCCATCGGGACCGGGCGCCGCGACGTCGCGGCGATGTCCTCCTGCGCTTGGGCCGACCAGAGATAGGGGTACACGGAGATCCCGTGGGAAGGTGACAGTCCGCCGACCTCTTCGCGCCAGCCGGGCCAGCGCAGTCCGCTGTAGAACCGCTCCAGGCCACCGGAGAGCGCCCACGACAGCCAGGCGCCGTGGCCCATCTTCAACGGCTCCCACTCCAGGGTGTCAGGGGCGAAGTAGGACATCTCGCCCGGATCTCCGGGGCGTCCGACGTCCTCGGCGTCGGGGCCGTTGATGGCGAACACGCCGCCGAGCACATCGTGGGCGACGACGAGCCCGCCCTCGGGCCGCCAGCCGGATTCCGCTTCGGCGGGGAAGCCGTTGACCTGGGCCAGGCCGGGTAGACCTTGGTCAGCTTCGTCGGAGTGCGCGCCGGCGCCGCCGAAGACGCGCAGCCAACCGCAGTCCACCAGCAGTCCGCCGGAGTGCAGCGCGATGGCGCCGAGCGCCGAGCGCACGGTGACCTGCAGCTGAAGCAGGCACGAGCGCCCGCGCCGCGGCCGGTCGGCAGGCAGGACCCGCACGGGCACGGAACTGCTCGCGATCTCCGCTTCGAGAGCGGGCCAGGCCGACTCCGGGACATCGATCAGCTCTCCGAGCGCGCGCATGCCTCCATCGTCGCATCGCACACCGCAACACGGCAGGGGTGGACAGCGTACGCACGGCGATGACCGGTGGAAACGACAACCGGGCTGGCCGGTTGCGGCCGCCACCGCCGAGCGCCCCGTGAAACGTCGAACCGGGAAGTCCCGACCGACGTCCTAGCCGGTGAACGTGCAAGGAGGGCATCCGGGCAGGGCACGGGCCGCGGCAGGGGCCGCCCGTCCCGGTTCCCCGCGGCGCCGACGGCGCGGTAGGGAGCAAGGCCCGTCCGCTCACGGGCAAGGGTTGTGTGGCGGGCAGGTCAGGGCGCGGTGTGGTTCTCTGTCAGCAGGGCCGCGAGCCCGGCGTCGCCGTCCCGGCGCGGTTCCGGCGAATGCGCGGCACCGCCGCGCCGCGTGGAGGGGAGCACGCGCTTGACCAGTCCACTGCGTCCCGACGACCCCGACCGCATCGGCGACTACACCCTGCGCGAGCGCCTCGGCCAAGGCGGCCAGGGAGTGGTCTACCTGGGCGAGTCCCCCGACGGCGACCGGGCGGCCGTCAAAGTCCTCAGCGGCGAGTGGGCCGCGGCCGACCACCGCGTGCGCGCCCGTCTGGCGAAAGAGGTCGCGGCCACCCGCAAGGTCGCGGCGTTCTGCACCGCGGCGGTGCTGGCCTGCGACCTCGACTCCGACCCGCCCTACGTCGCCAGCGAGTACGTGGCAGGGCCGACCCTGCGCCAGTCCGTCAAACGCGACGGCCCGCACCGCGGCAGCGCCCTGGACCGACTCGCCATCGCGTCGGCCACCGCCCTGGTGGCCGTCCACGAGGCCGGCGTCGTCCACCGCGACTTCAAACCGGCCAACATCCTGCTGGGACCCGACGGCCCGCGGGTCATCGACTTCGGCATAGCGCGCTCCACCGACGCCACCCTCACTCAGACCGGTTCGATATCGGGGACCCCGGCCTACATGGCTCCCGAGCAGATCCGCGGCCGCCGGGTCGAGGCCGCCACCGACGTGTTCGCGTGGGCGGGGGTGATGGTCTACGCGGCGACCGGGGCGTCACCGTTCGGCGGCGGAAGCGTCTCGGAAGTCATCCACAGCGTGCTGCACGCCCCTCCCGGACTGGAGGGCGTGAACGAGCGGCTGCGCCCGCTGCTGGAGGTGTGCCTGGACAAGGCCCCCGACCGGCGGCCGACTGCACTGGAGGTGCTGGGCGCCCTGATCGGCCGCGACGTCGCGGCGCACGGCGGAACCGAGGCCACCGCGGTCCTTCGGGACGGCTATACAGCGGCCACGCGGGCGCAGCCCCGCATCGCCGACACCGCGGCGCTGGCGGCACTGCCGGGTGCGGGGGCCGGCGCCGCGGCAGGTGGAGCGGGGGCGACGGCGCTCGGCGGCGGGGAGGCGCCGTCGGACGGCGCCGGTGCGGCGGGCGAGCCGTCCGCGGCCCCGCCCGGCCGGATGGAGGCCGCGGCGCGGTCCGATGCCGGGGCGTCCCAGGGCCAAAACCGGCAGGTGCGTGCGGCGGACGCGACGGACGCCGCTCGCGAAGCGTCGGGGCCCGGCGATTCCGGCACGCGTGCGGCGGAAGGTGCCCGCGGCGATCGCGGAGCGGCCCGCTCGGGCGCGGGACCGGCGGAGCCGGGGTTCCCCGACCCCGCGGCCGGAGTCCGAGCGGCAAGCGGGCCGGCCGAACACGGTCAGGCGACCGGCGGAGACAGCACCGCCCATCGCGGCGCGACCGACGGCGGCGGCTCCGGGGGCGGCGGCGGTCACCCGATCGCGGGCACCGCTGCAGGCGAACCGGGGACACCGCATCGGGGGACGCGCTCCGCGGACGGCCCTCCATACGGCGGCACCCGCCGCGACTCCTCGGCGAGGCACGGACCCGGCCGCCGCCGGGCCGAGTGGAGCGTCGCCGCCGCACTGCTGCTGTTCGCGCTCGTCCTGGGCGGCAGGCTCGCCTGGGACACGCTGTCCGGCCCGGGCCCGGAAACCGCGGATCCGGCGGGCGAGGTGGCACCGACGGTCTCTCCTTCGGGTTTCCGCGTCCTCCGGTACGGATCCCGTGCCGGAGTGGACACCCGCGGACACCGGCGAGACCGCTCCCGCCACCGCCGCGCCGCCCGGCGAAACTCCAGGCTGGGCCTCCGAACCCGCGCCGACCGGCCATCCCGAACCCACTGGCCACCAGACTGCCGACCCGCACGGCACCGACTCCCCCGATCCAGGCGAGCCGGCCGACCCGGCCGAAGACGACGCCGGATACACACCGTCACCGCAGCAGCGGCAGCCGACCGGCCGACCGGCTGCCACCCACGGCGGGTAGGGCCGAACGAGTCGGCGATACCGCTCGCACACGAACCTGGAACACGAACGGGGATGCCGTATCCGGGCGAGCCCGCCCCCGCCGACCGGAGACGCCAGGCACCGTCGGACGAACCGGGTTATGCCGTCACCCTCAAGCCCCGCGATCCGCCGACCGATTCGTCCGCATGTGCCCTAATAACCCGCGAATCCGGTCGTCCCGCCGACCCGTGCCACGTTTTCCGCGGCTTCTCCCGGGCACTTGTCCTCAGCAAGAGAACCACATATACGGGACGAAAAGACCTCGCGTCGGATGGGTCCGCGGGTCGAGGCTACGCGCGTTCATTCGTCCTTTCGGCGCACCCACGGCATATGCTCCCCTCGCTCCGACGCGCGGGTGTGGAAAGGCCCGACCCGGTCCGCTGCTGATATGCCATGATCTCAACGGATGCCAGCGAGGATCGGTGCGAGCAGGCTGAAACAGGCCGGCGGAGTCCAGCGCGATCCCTCCGTTCGCCCCGGCCGTGCGGCACAGACGGGGCGGCGCCCACCGGCGGCCCGTTGAAAGGACAATCCGATGGTGCAGCAACTAAGCCGCAGGCTCGGGCTCGTCACCAACCCGGTCATCTTTTCGGTGTCGGCGGGTTTGACCGTGCTCTTCGTCGCCGCCTCGATCCTCTTCACCGACACCATCGACGCCCTTTTCGGTGCCGCATCGGCCTGGATTCTCGTCAATCTCGGCTGGTTCTACATCCTGGGCGTGACGACGTTCCTCATCTTCCTGCTCGGCCTGGCGTGCACCCGGTACGGGCGTGTGCGGCTGGGCGGCCAGGACGAGCGCCCCGAGTACGGCACCATGTCGTGGTTCGCCATGCTGTTCGCCGCCGGCATCGGCACGATCCTGATGTTCTGGGGCGTGGCCGAGCCCATCAGCCACTTCGCGAACCCGCCGCAGGGCGACGTCGAGCCGCAGTCGGTCCAGGCGGCAGAGCAGGCCATGGGCTACACGCTGTACCACTTCGGACTGCACACCTGGACCATCTTCTGCCTGCCGGCACTGGCGTTCGCCTACTTCATCTACAAGCGCGGGCTGCCCGTGCGGGTCAGCTCGATCTTCCAACCGTTCCTCGGCGACCGCATCAACGGTCCCATCGGCAGGATCATCGACATCACCGCGGTCATGGGCACGCTGTTCGGCGTCGCCGTCTCGCTCGGCCTGGGCACGCTGCAGATCAACAGCGGCCTGTCCGCCCTCTTCGGCATTACCGAGTCGAAGACCGCCCAGGTGGTGATCATCGCCGTCATCACCGCCGTCGCGGTGACCTCGGTGGCCCTGGGCCTCGACCGGGGTGTGCGCCGGCTGTCCAACATCAACATCGTCATGGCCATCGGCCTGCTGCTGTTCATCATGTTCACCGGGTCGCCGCTGTTCCTGGTCCGGGGCATCATCGAGAGCGTCGGCACCTACGCCAGTTGGCTGGTCCCGCTGTCCTTCTGGAACGACACCTTCGGCCACACCGGCTGGCAGGGCAACTGGACCGTGTTCTACTGGGCCTGGACCATCACCTGGTCGCCGTTCGTGGGCATCTTCATCGCCCGCATCTCCAAGGGACGCACCATCCGGCAGTTCATCCTGGGTGTCCTCGGCTTGCCCACGGCCTTCACCATCATCTGGTTCAGCGTCTTCGGGCTGTCGGCCATGAACATCCAACTGAACGGCCCCGGCGGACTGGTGCGGGCGGTGGTCGAGCAGAACGACATCCCCGGCGCCCTCTTCGCGTTCCTGGAGAACTACCCGCTCACCACGCTGATCTCCGGCCTCGCCGTGGTGATCGTGGCGATCTTCTTCACGACGTCGTCGGACTCGGCGTCGCTTGTGGTCGACATGCTCTGCTCGGGCACCGAGGAGGCCGGGCCGGTGCGCCAGCGCGTGTTCTGGGCCGTGACCGAAGGCGTGGTGGCGGCTACCCTGCTGGCGGCCACCGGGCAGAGCGGGCTGGACGCCCTCACCGAAGTGATCATCGTAGTGGGGCTGCCGTTCTTCGTATTCGGCTTTTTGATGATGGTCGCGCTGGTGCGCGCGCTGACGGCCGACTGCCGTCAGCCGCGGAGCCCGGAGATCACCACGTGAGGAAGCACGGCCGCCGGCGGGTGGGCGCGCGTAGGCGGCGTGCGCGGCGGTGGCGGTGCGCCGCCACGGCCGGTGTCAGGCCGACCAGCGGTGCTCCCGCACCGCGGTAGTGAAGTCGGCCCAGGTCACCATGGGACCGCAGTACTCGCCGTCGTCCTGCTCGCAGACGGCGTCGAAGATGCTGGTGTAGCCGCGCTCGGCGTAGCCGGGACCGCCCTTACCGGGCAGCCGTCCCCACTCCTTGGTCAGGGCCGCGGCCAGGAAAAGCCCGCGTCCGTCCGGCCGCTCAAGGTCGGGGGTGACCACGCGCGCCGCGGTGCGCGGCGCGTCGGTGCGGGGGCCGTCGTCGTGCACCTCCAGGTGCAGTGCCCCGGAGACCAGGCCCACGAGGCTCACGAAGACCATTCCGCCGGACTCGCCGGATGCGCTGTGGCGGATGGCGTTGCCGAAGAACTCACTCACGACGAGTTCGACAGCGTCGGCGACATCGGGAAAGGGGCGCATATGCACTCGCGCCCACAGCCGGGCTTCACGGCATTCGTCAGGCGTGCCGGGGAAAGTACGGAACGCCTGCAGCGTGTAGATTCCGACGTCGTCGTCCACTCCGTCGCACTGGGCCATGTCGGGCCACCGCCTTAGTGCCTGTCGATCCCCGGGCCGGGTAGCCGCACCACGTGCGATCAGGACACCGCGACCGCCGCGCCGGCAACAGGTCTCCACCCGCTCCCACCACGGCTGCGAACCGGCCGCACCCGCCCCAGAGGAACCACCATCCATCGCCGAATTCTGCCGCAACAGCGGCCCTTCGACAACCTTCTCCCCCGATTGTATACAGAATTGCATCGGTTAACGATCTTCGTCGAGATTGGCGTCAATCGTCTTCCGGACACCTTCCAGTGTACGCGGGAGCGCTCCCATACGGCAGACCATGACAGCAAGATTTACCTGATGTCGGACATGCAATCCTTTCGCCGTTTTCCGTAACGGAAACTCGACAGGGCCGCCCACCACCCGGCGGGGTCGGCGGATGGCCGGGCCCGCGCCCATCGGGTCGGGTGCTCGCCGGTGGCGGCGGGCGGCGGGGGCGGCGGGTCGGGACCGCTGGGCGGCCTTGTTGGTCTGCCGGGCGGTGGGTGGTCTTCACTGGAAAAGCGGCGCCGAGGGCGGTGGAGGGCCGGGCTCGTGCCCATCGGGTCGGGTGCCCGCCGGTGGCGGTGGTCGGCGGAGGGCGGCCCCGGTCTGCTGGGCGGCCTTGTTGGTCTGCCGGGGTGCGGGTGGTCTTGACTGAAAAGCGGAGCGGCGCCGAGGGCGGTGGAGGGCCGGGCTCGTGCCCATCGGGTCGGGTGCCCGCCGGTGACGGCGGCCGACGAAGGGCGGCGAGGACGCCGGGGAGCCGGGAGGCGCTCGCGGGCCCGTTATGTCGCAGGGCGGCGCGGCGATCGTGCCCGTATGACGAGATCCAGCGGCGTTTCTTGGGAATTCGGCCACGATCGCCACGACCTCCGCGGCCGGCTCCGGCACGTCGGACATAGCGGGCGCGGGTGGACAGGCACCGCCGCCGTGTTCCGGCCGGGCCCGCACCGGCCGCAGGCCGCGCGGTGTGGCGCGGTTGCGGGTGCCCGCACGGCCCGGTGGTGCGCCGACTCGGGGGCCGGGGGCGACGACACGTCGCTCGTGGTGCCCGGGCGTCGCCGCCGGGAGCTCCACCGCCCGATGGGGTGGACTTTTGGGGGCCTATGCCCGTTTTGCGGGCGGCCTCGGCGGGCGCCGTGGTCACGAGACGCACGAAAAGTTGACCCCCGGGGCTGTTTTCGCGCCATTCGGTGCGCCTCGTGCGCCACCGCCGCGGCGGCGCGGCCGCGGACCCACCGGCAACTCGGGCATTGGTGGGCAAAACACCCCGTTTGTTTCCGTATCGCGGAATGGCGGTGCGCGGGTGGCGCCTCGGGGTGGCGCCGAGGCCGATACCGCCGCACATACGTGCATCTCGTGCCCCCGACCCGGCTCCATGACCGCCGCCGACCGCCCCGCGCCGGGGCCCGCCGACAACCGGGCGGCGACCCCCGGGGCTTGACCACCCGCCGCCGGGGCCGGTGACCGCCGCCCCGACCACGCCGTGCCCGGCCCCGCCAGAGTCGCCGCCACCGGCGGGCACCCGAACCGATGGGCACAGGCGCCACCACCCACCATCCTCGCCGCCCCGTCGCGCGCGCCACCGGCGAGCACCCGACCCGTCAACCGCAGGCCCAGCCATCCGCCACCGTCGCCGCCGCTTTTCAGTCAAGTCCACCCGTCGCCCGGCAGACCAACAAGGCCGCCCAGCGGACCCGACCCGCCCCGTCGCACGCGCCACCGGCGGGCACCCGGCCCGTTGGGCGCGGGCCCGGCCATCCGCCCTCCTCGCCGCCGCTTCTCAGTCAAGTCCACCCGTCGCCCGGTAGACCAACAAGGCCCCAACAAGGCCGCACAGCAGACCGGCGTTCTTGAACACGGCCTAAGCCACCCCGGCCGCCCTGTGCCCGCGTCGGTGGTGTCCTCAGTGCACCCGCACCGCCAGGCCCTCGTAGTCGACCACCAGGCCGTCACGGTCCACCGTGAGCACGTAGGGCCCGTCCGGGCAGCCGCTGTACTCGTAGCGCTCCCGGCCGTCCGCCGCGCACATGCGGGTGTAACGCCGACTCGCCCGCTGCACGCGCAGGCTCGGCACATCGACGCGCACCACGGAAATGTCGCGGTACTCCCCCGTCCTCAGCCCGAGCCGGCGGATCGGCAGGGTGTTGGTCAGCGGAGTGGCGGCGACCTCCACGTCCAGACAGCCGTCCAGCTCGGGCAGGCGCAGGCCGCCGACCAGCCAGCCGCCGGCTTCCCGGTCCAGTGCGACCGCGCTCGACCCCGCGGCGGCGAGCACCTCCACCCGCGCCTGGATGCTGGCCCAGGCGAGATCGGCGCGGACGGTGGTGCGGCTGGAGAAGCGGCCGCGGGCGTCGGCGACCGTCTCGCTCGCCTCCAGGCGGACCCCGCCCGGCTCGGCGAGCAGGGCGCCCACCCCCAGTCCGGCCGAGACGTCGATCCGCGACCAGGCGATGGGATCCGCGGGCGAGGAGGACATGGAACCGTTTTACCGGTACGTCCGGTTACACGCCAGAGGCTGCGTGTGATCATCGGGCGACCGCCGCGCGGTACACAGCCCGCCCGGCGCCGGGATCCGTGCACGCGGGCCGACGTCAGCACGGACAAGTGCATCGAGGCCCCCGGGGCACGGCGGTTTCCCGTAGCCGGCTCGGGACTCTACAACGATTCACCCACACCGCCCGCAGCGGACGCAATGGACTCAGCGGACGCAGTGCTGAAGCGAAGGCGGCCGCACGCACCGTCCGGGCGCGTGCGGCCGCCTTCCGCGCGGCGCGGGCGGGTCAGCGTTTCAGCACGCCCGGCGAACCGGTGAACTCGCGCTCCACGCGGTCGAAGTCGTCATGCATCTGCAGCGTCGCGCGGCCCGCGAACCGGAAGACGACGATGCCCAGCAGGCTGACCGCGACCGCCGGCACCATCGCGTAGAGGCCGGTCTCCAACGGCCCGACGGCGATCGGGCCGAGGCTGATACCGGTGTTGTCCAGGATGTCCCAGAGGACGGCGGTCGCGCCGCCGCCGACCATGCCGGCGAGCGCGGCGGCCCGGTTCATGTTGCGCCAGTAGAGGGACAGCAGGATTACCGGGCCGAACCCAGCGCCGAAACCGGCCCAGGCGTAGCCGACCAGACCCATGATGGTGTTGTTGCCCGACAGCGCGATCCAGGCGGCCACCACCGCGATCGCGATGACGGCGCCGCGGCTGATCCACACCAGCGACGTCGCCGAGGCGTCGCGCTTGACGAACGCGCGGTAGCCGTCCTCGGTGATGGCGGAGGCGCCCACCAGCAGCTGGGAGTCCGCGGTGCTCATCACCGCGGCGAGGATCGCCGCCAGCAGCAGTCCGGCCACCCACGGGCTGAGCACCGCCTGGATCAGCTGGGCGAAGACCTGCTCGGGGTTGTCGAGGGGGGACTGGAAGTAGACGGCGCCGGTGAATCCGAGCACCACCGCCATGACCATCGCGGTGATGGCCCAGGTGACGCTGATGGCGCCGGCCTGCCGCACGTCGGTGGCCGAGCGGATGCCCATGAACCGGGCGAGGATGTGCGGCTGGCCGAGGTAGCCGATACCCCAGGCCAGGCCGGAGATGACGACCATCGGCGCGAGCGCGTCGCCCACGCTGCCCTCGACGCCGCCCAGGATGTCGGAGAGGCCGGCGGCGTTGCGGTCGGGGTCGGCGTTGATGGCGAGGATGCCCACGACCGGAACGATGAGCAGCGCGATCCACATCATCGCGGCCTGCAGGACGTCGGTCAGGCTCACTGCGAGGAAGCCGCCGAGGAAGGTGTAGAGGACCACGATGGAGACCCCGACGAGGATGGCGGCGGAGCTGGGCATGCCGAACACCTGGTTGAACAGCCCGCCCATGGCGACCAGACCGGAGGCCACGTAGAACAGGTAGAACAGCAGGATCAGCACCGCCGACACCAGGCGCAGCACGCCGCTGCGGTCGGCGAAGCGGTTCTCCAGGTAGGAGGAGAGCGTCAGCGAGTCGGAGTCGCCCCCGCTGCGGGCGTCGGTGACCCGCTCGGTGTAGACCCGCAGCCGCCCGGCGACCAGCCACCAGCTCGCCGCGAATCCGATGCCAAGGCCGACGGCGATCCACGCTTCGCCCAGACCGGAGAGGTAGATCGCGCCGGGCAGGCCCAGCAGCAGCCACGCGCTGAAGTCACTGGCGTTGGCACTGAGCGCGGCCACCCAGCTGTTCAGCCTCCGGCCGCCCAGGACGAAGTCCGATAGCGACTTCGTGCGGTTGTATACGCCGATACCGATCGCGATCATGACGATGAAGTAAGCGGCGAAGGTGGCGATCGACGCCAGTGTCGACGTATCCAATCGGCTCCCCTTTCCGAGCTGGTCGGTCGTCGTGCGATGCATGGATACTGACGCCCGCCCCAGCCCCGGGGCAATGTCCGATACACAAGTGAGGCCGCCTTCGATACCTCGCCGAGTTGTTCGGCCGCGACACTTGTCCGATCGCCGCACCCGGGTCACCGCTGCTTGTCGGATCGGACATAGTCGAGCCCGGCACCGACCGAGGCGCCGCCCGGAAGCCCGGCGGACCGTCGAAGCTCCCGGCCACCCTGCCCTGCGGCCTGCTCACCTGGTAAGCGACGACCGGCCCCACCGTTCGACCGGCGGCCGCGAAAGCGCCGGGACGCTCGCCGGGCGCAGGAAAATCCCGCGACGCCGCAGGGCCGCCGGTGGTAGGACCGGTGGCATGAGCCTCCTACACGTCTTCGACATGGACGGCACCCTCATCAACGGCACCAGCGCGGCGGTGGAGATCGCCCGCACCTGCGGGACCGAGGCGGAACTACTGGATTTGGAGCGGGCGTTCAGCGTCGGCGAGATCGACACGAAGACGTTCTCCGCGACGCTGCACGCCCTGTGGACGGAGCTGACCGAGGAGCACATCGACCGGGCGTTCGCCGCGTGCCCCTTCCTGGAGGAGATCGCCGAGGTCTGCGCCGACATCCGCGCCCGCGGGGAGCTCTCGCTCGTCGTCACCATGTCCGCGGACTTCTTCGCCCGGCGGCTGCTCGACTTCGGCTTCGACGACGTCGTCGCCTCCCGGTTCCCCTCACTCCCCTTCCCGGCGCATTCGCTCGACCCCGCCGCCGTCCTGGTACCCGAGGACAAGGTGCGCATCGTCGAAGACGCCCGCGAGCACGCCGGCATCGCGCTGCGGAAGTGCGTGGCCTACGGCGACTCGATGTCGGACGCACCGCTGTTCCGCCACCTCGACCACAGCGTGGCGGTCAACGCCGACCACCACCTGGCCGGGATCGCACGGGCGGAGTACCGCGGCCCCAGCCTGATGGCGGCCTACGAGCGCGGCCGTGCGCTGCTCGCCGACGAGGCGGGGTGAGCTGACCCGTTCCGGCGCCCGACGAGCAGCGCACCCGCTGTATCGGGCCTTACGGGCGGGGCGTCAGGGTCCGTTCGGGTGGCCGTGCTGGTTCCAGTCGTCGAGCAGGCGGTCGAACTCGTCCTCGCCCAGACCCAGATCCATGCGGATGCGGAATCGGGCGCGCAGTAGCTCCAGGAGCAGGTCGTGCACGTAGGGCGAGACGTCCTGGTGGCGGAAGCACTCGATGCCGAGGGTGGCCCAGGTGTGCGCGCCCCGCAGGTCGCCGTGGGCCTGGAGGGTCTCGGCGATGTGGATGAACGTCGGCAGGTTGCGCGGGCCCTCGGCGCGCAGGCGCTCCAGCCGGCCGTAGGCCGCGTCGATCAGATCCAGCTCCAGCAGGGCTCCGGCCTGCAGTGCGCGGGCGTCGACGATGGTGACGCCGCCGTCGTCGATGGCGCGCTGGTAGGCGGCCGACGCCCGCTCGAACTCCTGGGCCATCTCCCACTGCTCGCCGGCGCGTACGAAGATCTCCGCGCGAGAGATCTCGCTGTCGGCGTCGACGGCGTTGGCCAGGCCGAGGAGTTCCACGGCGACGGCGACATGGTCGCCGGACTGGACGGCACGGAATTCCAGCCGGTCGAGATCGGCCGTCGTCACGCGGGTCACTGCCACCCTCCCTCACTCCCCAACATCGTCGCTCCGCGGTAGGCGCCTGCGCCCCTCTCCCTCCGGCCGCATGCTCCGCTCACCCTCTGGCCGCGCGTTCCAACGCGCCCCAGAAACCCTGCCGCAGGGCCTCGCGGACCTCGTCGCGGAGCAGGTAGTCGATCGGCAGCGCCGACCCCTGTAGAAGGCGTGCCTCCAGGTCGGAGGGCATGCGCGGGCGGCGCACCAGAACCGCCTCCATCCACAGCGCGGGGGCGTCGCGGGCGATCGACTCGGCGAAATCGTTCCCCTCTCGGCGCGCGACATGCACCGCGTCGTCGACGGTGCCCGCCGGCACTGCACCGGCGGCACCGTGAGGTCCCACGCTGGGGGTGGGATCTGTGTAGGGACCGTGCTGTAGGCGGTGTTCGGGCTGGGGGCCAGTACCAACGGCGGAACCTGACCGGCCTCCGCCGTGACTCCCGAAGGGGGAGTCATCTTCCGTACTGGCCCCAAAAGTAGGGTTTGGCCCGGTATTACCTCCGAACCCCGGGTTCTCGCCGGTATTCGTCCCGTACCGGGGGTCCGGTCCGGGAGGTGGCGTGTTCCGGGATGGTGGGTTCTCGCGCTCGTACTGGTGCCCGCCCGGCGCCGGGTGTCCGCCCGCGGGGTGGCCCTGTGCCGGATGGCCACCGGTGTGGTGCCCGGGCGCGGGGTACCCGCCGCTGGGGTGGCCCTGCGCCGGATAACCGCCACTCGGGGGACCCTGCGCCGGATAACCGCCACTCGGGGGACCCTGCGCGGGGTGGCCGCCGGTGTGGTGGCCCGGCTGGGGCTGCGGAGCCGCCTGGGGGCCCTGCTGCTGGCCGTAGGGGTTCTGCACACCGCGCATGCCCGGGTGCGGCCCGGTGTTGCCCGTCATGCCGTAGCCGGGCTCGGCCGGCGGCTGGGCTCCGGACATCCCGGTGTGGGCACCGGTGCCGCTGACGGGCGGAGGAGTCTGCCCGCCGGAGGGGAAGCCGTTGGCGTCGATGGGGCCGGACGGCGATCCGCGCTGCGGGTCGCCGCCGCCCTGCGGGGCCAGTGCGTCGCCGCCCCGCTGCTGGGCGATGCTCTGCTGCATCGCGCGCAACTGGTCCATCGCGCTGCCGCTCATCGCCGACTGCCCGCCGGTGTTGGCGAAGACCGGCTCGTAGCCGCCCGAGGGGGCGGCCGCCGGTTCGACGCGGCCCGGCGCGGGGTTGGCGGCAACCGGCCTTCGCGGCATCTCCGGCGCGCTGTGCGAGCGGCCGTTGCTCAACGGCGTGGTGGTCTCGACCGCGTCTTCGTCGCCCACCCCCGACAGCAGGGTGACATGCGGGCGCAGGTGGCCCGCCCCGATCTCGATCAGGTCGTCGCACTCGCGGCGCAGGGCCCGCGAGATGGTCCAGTTCCCCTCGACCGAGATGTGCACGACGGTCACGCGGACACCGAGGTCCTGGACGTCGGACACGACCTGAGCCATGTCCTCGTCGCCGCTGACGAGCACCGCCTCGCAGAGCACGCCAGTGCGCGCCAGGGTGGTCAGGTCCCGCTGGACATAACTCTCGACACCCTCCCGTCTGCCGGGACGAATGCGCGCGGCTCTGAACTTGATGCCGGGAATGTCCGCGATTCCGTCCTGCTCCTGGGTGCGGCGGCCGTCGGAGGTCGCCTCGTACCAGTAGCAGCGCAACAGCGGGAGTCGTGTGCGGTCACGCGCCACTTCGTTGAGGAGTTGCACGAGACCGGCGTAGTCCCATGACACGGAATCGCGGTTGCGGGTTCCGTGCACTGCCATCGCACCGTCGGCGAGGAGGTAGCCGGCGTCTACGAATAGCGCGCAGCGATCCACGCGACACCGCCCCTTCCCGTTGGTTCGTAGCCCGGGGCGAGAATCACGCACCGGGTCCTGCCGGTGTTCGGCACTGGGCCTGTAGACAGGACGCGCCACAGCCTAACCAAGTCTGCCGGGGTTTGTATGCCGCCTCGCCACCCGCGGTCGCTCGGCGAATACGAATCGCGCCAGGCCACAAGCGCTGCGCCGAACCGCCGGGCGGGCCCCGGCAGGGCCGCGGAGGGACGCGCAGACGCGGCGTGTGCGCGGCGGCCGCGGGCTCGGACCGGGCCGCCCGCGGACGAACGGATACGGCGGCGCCGGCGGCCGCGGGAGGGCGGCGCGGAACCCGGCCGCGAGCGGACTTCCGCGGCCGCGGCGCCGCCGCCGGGCGCATCAGTCGCTAGCTCGGGCGTCGGTTGCGGGGACGCGCCGGCGCCCCCGGCCTCGCTCGGGAGGGGCACCGACACCCCGCCGGCGCCGACCTGAACGTCTGCGCCCGGTCCCCGCACCGAGACGCCGCCGTGGCCGACCTGGACACCACCGTCCGCGTCCCGCACCGACACCCCGCCGGCGCCGACCCGGACGTCTGTGCTCGGTCCCCGCACCGACACGCCTTGCGGACCGACGCTGATCTCCACCTCGGGTTCGGGCCGCGGTTCAGGCGGCGGTTCAGTGGGCGGCTCCGGAGGGCGGGGCGACGGCGGTGGCTCAGACGGCGAGGCCGACTGCCGCTCGGGCGGCGGGGGTGCCTCGGGTGCGGGCTCGTCTGAGCGCGGCTCCGGCTCCGGGGCCGGTGCTGATGCCGCCCGTTCGACGGCAGGCGGAGCGGCGGGAGCGGGCGGTTCCGGCTCGGAGGGCGGCTGTTCGGGGGCGGCGGGAGGAGGGGGCTGGGCGGGCTGGGCGGCAGCCGCCGGAGGCGCCTCCGGCCGCGGCGGTGCCGGTGTCTCGTTGCTCACCAGCGCGAACGCGACGGCCGCCGCGACCGCCGCAGCCGCGGTGCCGCCCGCCGCGGCCTGCTGGCCGCGCTTGGGCAGCCGCTGCCACCAGCCGCCGATGCCGAACGGCACGGCCCCGGCCGCTGCGAGGTAGGCCGCCGCGGCCGGACCCGCGACCAGCGGGAGCACGATCCCGCGCAGCCCGGCGTTGACGTCCGTCAGCTCGGCGCAGACCTCGCGGCAGTCGCCGCACTGGTCGAGGTGGCGGTCGACGGCCGCGGTGTCGCGCTTGGCCAGACCGCCGCGGATGTAGGCGCCGAGCCTGCTCACAGCCGGACGGCAGGACTCCGCCGCGCCGTCGGCCAGGTGCATCTGCAGATACGCCTGGCGAAGTCCCTCGCGAGCCCGGTAGGCCAGCGCCGCCACGCTGTTGGGATTCATCCCCAGGCCGGGCGCCGCCTCGGCGGGCTTGGCCCCTTCGATCTCGGTGTACCAGAGCACCGCCTGCCAGCGCTCGGGCAGAGAGAGGTAGGCGCGCGCGATGAGCGAGCGCTCCAGGCCGGCCAAGGCCGGGTCGACGAAGGGTTCGCCGGAGTCGAAACTCTCCATGTCGTCGGTGACGACCTGACGCTTCTCGCCGCGGTACCGGTCGTAGACGACGTGGCGCAGCGCGGTCAGCAGATAGGGACGGAAACCGTCCACGGGACCGCCGCCGCGGCCTAGCACCCCGAGCACGCGCGCGAACGTCTCGGCGACGGCGTCGTCCACCTCGCTCTCGCTGCGGACCAGCTGGCGGGCCAGCCCGCGGGCCGAGCCGGCGTGGCGGGTGTAGAGCTCGGCGAATGCTCCGCTGTCGCCTTCGCGGACCCGCGCGAGCAGCTCGTTGTCACCGACGAGTCGCTCTTCGTAGTCGACATGGGGTTCGGTCATGCGCCGCCTTTCCGATGGGGCGAGTACGCCTGCGTGCCGGGGCCTACTGCGTGACGGGGGCCGCGGCCGGTTCGGTGTCCCCGCAGCCGGTGCCGCTCGGCGGCCGGATCGTGCCGCAGCAGGGGCGGGACACCGCCCGCAGAAAAATGTTCCCGTACTCGCGTCATGACCGCCACCGGAGTCCGTGAATAAGGGTGGAGGCGCCGCGGCGCCGGACACCGCCGACGACGGGAGCCGAGTGGACATGTGGGGACGCGACACCGGCGGCTCCGAGCTCGCAGACAGCGTTGCTGCGCAACGCCGGCTGCGGGAGACGTGGGGCCGACGCAGCCGCGGGCGGCGCGGCGGGCTGCAGGAGGACTGGTGGAGTCCGGCGGTCGACGCCGTGTGCACCGCTGCCGTGCGCGGAAGCGGCCTGGCCGAGGCGTGTGGGCGGCTCGGCCAGGCGCGGGCCCGCGCCGGCATGCCCGTCGGCGAGGCGCTGGACGACCTCGCGGCGCTGTGCGACGCGCTGGGCCGCCCGCAGCCTCCGATCGAACTGGTGACGGCTTTGGCCGAAGGGTGGGTTGACGGCGGCCGCTGCCGCGAGGACTGCCGCGACCCGCTGACCGGCCTGACCACGGCGGCCTACCTGCGCACCCGGCTCACCGAGCTGTACCGCGGCGGCGGTCCGGGCGGCCCGCACGGTGGCGCGCTCGGCCATCGGTTCGTCGTCGTCGCGCTGCCCGCGGGCCTGGACCCGTGGCGGCGCACCGCCCGGCTCATCGTCCTCGGCCACGAGCTGGGCCGGTTCTTCTCCCGCGGCGAGACACTGGCGCTGCTGAGCCGCAGCCGACTGGCAGTGCTGGCGCCCGCCGCCACGAATCTGCAGGAGCGGCTGCGGCGGCTGGAGGACGACGTGTGCGCCGAACACGGCGCCTGCGTGCGGAGCCGGGCGCTGCCGTCGAGCTGCGCCGAGGCGCTGGCCCTTATCGACGACCCGGGGAGGGCGCCGATGTCCGGCGAGTAGAGGCTTTGCGACGCCGCCCGCACCGTGGCGCCCAGCAGAGGGGGCTGGGCCCGGTGCAGGCGGCTCGCCGGTCGGCGGAGCCCGTTGAGGGGCGGGCGCGCTCGACCGGCCGCCGGAGCCCTGCTCCGGCGCAACCACCGGCCAGGCGCGGCCTTCTGGCCCCGAGTGGGCGGCCGCAGGCACCGGCCGGTGGCACGGGCGCTACGGCGCCCCGGGAGGCGCGTCCGCATGGGGAGGCGGGCGCGCCTCCGCCTTCTCATGAGGCGCCGCGACTGCTCCGGAACGCGCATCAGGCGGGGGATGCAGCGGGGGAGGCATCCGGACGGCTCGGGTCCGCTGAGCGGCCTTGTTGGTCTACCGGGTAACGGGCGACCGCACGAGGAACGGCGGCGGCGACGGCGGCGGATGGCCGGGCCCGCGCCCACCGGACCGGGTGCCCGCCGGTGGCGGCGGCCGACGAGGGGCGGCGAGGACAGCGAAGGGCTGGGCCCGTGCCCAACAGGCCGGGTGCCCGCCGGTGACGGCAGTCGGCGAGGCGGCGAGGGCACCGCGGGGATGGCGCCTGCGCCCAACGGGCCGGGTGCTCGCCGGTGACGGCGGCCGGCGGGGCAGCGGCGCCGGCGGGGCCGGGCCTGCGGTGGTCGGGGCGGCGGTCACCGGCCCCGGCCGCGGGTAGTCAAGCCCCGAGGGCCGCCCGATTGTCGACGCCGGGCGGTCGGCGGCGGTCATGGAGCCGGGTCGCGGCCACGAGATGCACGCATGTGCGACGGTATCCGCCTCGGCGTCGCCACCGCGCCGTGCGAGCACCCGCAACCGCGCCCCGCCGTGCGGCCTCTGCCGGTTCGGGCCGGGTCGGACCACGGCGACACCCAGCCGGCGAACCGGCGCCGGTATGTCCGGTATGCCGGTTCATCCGGCGATGATCGTGAACTTATGGCCGCGGAATGCGCTTTCCGGCGACCATAAGTTCACGATAGACAGACTCGGCGGGACCGGTGCCGCCCAACGCAGGGTTTTAACCAGACAGCGGCCCCGGAGTTTGGCAAAAACCACGTGTTCGATGCACCGACCGGCCTGCGGCGGCCGAAGGCCGCCCTCCGCCGCCCCCGTCGCGCGCGCCACCCGCGGGCACCCGAACCGACAACCACAGGCCCGACCCACCGCCGACCTCGCCGCCGCTTTTCCCGAAGACCACCCGCACCCCGGCAGACCAACAAGGCCGCCCAGCCAACCCGAGCCGCCGCCACCGGCGAGCACCTGACCCGATCACCGCAGGCCCCGCCCACCGCCGACCTCGCCGCCGCTTTTCCCGAAGACCACCCCCACCACGGCAGCCCAACAAGGCCGCCCAGCAAACCCGAGCCGCCGCCCCCGCCGCAACCGCCACCGGCGAGCACCCGAACCGATGGGCACGGGGCACGGGCCCATCCATCCGCCCTCGTCGCCACCCCCGCCCCCGCCGCGAGACGGCCGCCCGCCGTGGACGCGGTGGCCCGCAGGCTGGTGTTTCCGCAGGCTGGTGGTTCCGCTTCGCCTGCGCTCACAGCATGCCGACCAGCTCCAGCAGGTCGTCCGCCAGCGCGGCGGCTCCCGCACCGCCGGTGCGGGGGGCTGCCTCCGAGCGGTCGAGCACGGGCCAGCCGCGCATCCGTGCCAGGCGCGCGCACGCCGCCGGTCCGGCGCCGGTGTTCAGGTAGCCGCAGGGGGCGTCCGGCCAGTCCGCGGCCATGGGCAACTGCTCGGTGTAGAACTCCGGGGGGCTCTCACGTGCGGGCGGTGCCGCGTCGCGCTCCGCCGCTTCGTCGCCGAGTTGAGCGGCGCGCAGGTCCTCGCGGGTGCGTGAACCCGGCTGGGGCAGCAGCGAGTCCACCAGCAGGTACCCGGCCACCGGCCGGTGCGCCGCCCGCCGGGCGGCGCCGATCTGGGGCAGTAGCGGCCCGGCCGCGCCCCAAGCGGCCAGCACGACGGGATCGGGCGGGTCGTGGCGGCGTATCTCCAGCGCGGCGCGGGCGATGTAGCGCGCCGCGTACGGCGGGCCGTCGTCGTCGGTGATCTCGGCCAGGTCCGTTTGCGTGCCGCGGCTGCGCAGTTCGTCGCGCAGACCGGCGTATTCCCCCGGCTCTTGCAGAGGGCTGTGCAGCAGGACCAGGCCGGGCTGCCGCGGGATCAGGGCCGGGTCTCCT
This sequence comes from Streptomonospora litoralis, assembly GCF_004323735.1. Lineage (GTDB taxonomy): Bacteria > Actinomycetota > Actinomycetes > Streptosporangiales > Streptosporangiaceae > Streptomonospora > Streptomonospora litoralis. The sequence goes on from NZ_CP036455.1 coordinate 5,492,013, forward strand.
CGACGAGCCAGTCGAGGTAGGCGGGGTTTCCGCCGTCGACGGGCACGGCGATGATCTCGGGCACGTCGTAGGAGTGCACGGACCGCAGGTGCTCGACCAGGTCGCCGAGGCGGTCGCGGGCGGTCTTCATCACCACCCGCCACTCCTGGTCGGCACAGATCTCGCCCTCCCAGCGGTAGTAGCTGGTGACGGCCGCCTCGACCTGGGCGCAGGCGACCAGGCGCCGGTCGACGACCGAGCGCGCGAGGTCGTCGGCGGACTCGCGGGTGTCGCTGGTGGTCTCGACGCGCACGTGCGCGCCCGCGTCGTCGCGCTCATCGGCCATCTCGGCCCAACTCCGATCTGCTGCTCGGCACACCGCCTCCGCCGCGTCGGTTCCGCACGGCCCGCACGCTCCGAGCGGTGGCCGGAGCGCTCTAGGCTCGGTGATCATGAGCGACCGCGACGAACTCCTTCGACACATCAACGATAAGGCCGTCGTCCGCGGCCGGGTGACCCTCTCCTCGGGCCGGGAGGCCGACTACTACGTGGACCTGCGGCGGGTGACCCTGGACGGCGCCGCCGCGCCGCTGGTGGGCCGGGCGGTGCTGGAGGCCACCGCGGATCTGGACTACGAGGCGGTGGGCGGGCTGACCCTGGGCGCGGACCCGGTGGCGGCGGCCGTGCTGCACTCCGCGGCCGCACAGGGCCGTCGGATGGACGCGTTCGTGGTGCGCAAGGAGGGCAAGGCGCACGGTCTGCAGCGGCGGATCGAGGGGCCGGACGTGGCCGGGCGCCGGGTGCTGGCGGTGGAGGACACCTCGACGACGGGTGGTTCGGTGATGACCGCGGTGGCGGCGCTGCGCGAGGCCGGCGCGGAGGTGGCGGGGGTCGCCGTCATCCTGGACCGCGGAGCCGGGGAGCAGGTGGCCGCGGAAGGCCTGGACTACCGCGCGGTGTTCCAGCCGGAGGAACTGCGGATCTGACCGCGCGACGGGAACGGAGTACGGGCGGCCAGGGGCCGCGGGGCCCCGCGGCAGGGGGGTCAGGGCTCGACGGTGAAGCTGTATCCGGGGTTCTCACCGGAGACGTCCTGGCGGTCTCCGTGGACGTAGACCTCGACCTCTCCCGGGCTGCCGATCGTGACGTTGAGCGTCTGGGACTCGTCGAAGCTGACGTACTCGTCGGTCCTGAGGGTGGTGTCCGCCAGCACGTCTCCGCCGGGCACCCGGACGACCACGTCGCTCGCGTCCCCGATCACCCGGATGTAGAGGGTGCCCGTCCGCACGTCGTCGGCCTGCTGGTCCGCGGAGGTACCGGCGTTCTCGGGTACGGCGGCCGCCCCGTCGGAGGGCAGCGACCTGTAGAGGAAGTAGCCGCCGAGGACCACCAGGGTGATGAAGAGCACGATCACTCCGCCGATGGCCAGCATCTGGCCGATGCCCCGCGGATCGTTGCGATGTCGTCCCACGATGCGAATGTAGCGTGTATCACGGGCGACATTCGACGGTAGGAGCCCACATACCTGACCGAACCCGGCCCTTCCGGCCGTTTCGGCCTGGTAAAAGCACAAGGAGTGACGTCGGGCGACAGACCGCGCCCGCCCGGGCGCATCCGGCCCGCGGTGCGGGGGCACCGCTCCCCCGATTTGGTCTAGACCTTTCGTTCCGCCGCGGACTTCGCGATACTTGCTCGGGCACCCCAATGGGTATTTCCGCATAAGAGAAGCGGTTCCGCGGAGACCGGCGGGACCGCCGCAAGACACTCCAGGCCAACCAGGGAGTCATCACCATGCCTATCGCTACCCCAGAGGTCTACACGGAGATGCTGGACCGCGCGAAGTCCCAGGGCTTCGCCTACCCGGCCATCAACGTGACCTCCAGCCAGACCCTCCACGCCGCGCTGCGCGGTTTCGCGGAGGCCGAGAGCGACGGCATCATCCAGGTCTCCACCGGCGGCGCGGAGTTCCTCTCCGGTGCGACCGTCAAGGACATGGTCACCGGTTCGATCGCCTTCGCCGAGTACGCCAAGGTCGTCGCCGAGAAGTACTCGGTCAACATCGCCCTGCACACCGACCACTGCCCCAAGGACAAGCTCGACGGCTTCGTGCGCCCTCTGCTGCGCGAGTCCTCCGAGCGCGTCGCCAAGGGGCAGCAGCCGCTCTTCCAGTCGCACATGTGGGACGGTTCGGCCGTGGAGCTGGAGGAGAACCTGCAGATCGCGGAAGAGCTGCTCGCCGCCTCCAACGCCGCCCGCACCATCCTGGAGATCGAGGTCGGCGTCGTCGGCGGCGAAGAGGACGGCGTCGTCGGCGAGATCAACGAGAAGCTCTACACCACGCCGGGTGACGCGCTGCGCACCGCCGAGGTGCTCGGCACCGGCGACAAGGGCTACTACATGACCGCGCTGACCTTCGGCAACGTGCACGGCGTCTACAAGCCGGGCCACGTCAAGCTGCGCCCCGAGGTCCTCAAGGAGGCCCAGGAGGCGGTGGCCGAGAAGCACGGCAAGACCAAGCCGTTCGACTTCGTCTTCCACGGCGGTTCGGGGTCCACGCTGGAGGAGATCCACGCGGCCATCGACTACGGCGTCGTGAAGATGAACATCGACACCGACACCCAGTACGCCTTCACCCGGCCCATCGCCGACCACATGTTCAGCAACTACGACGGTGTGCTGAAGATCGACGGCGACGTCGGCAACAAGAAGGCCTACGACCCGCGCGCCTACGGCAAGGCGGCCGAGGCCGGCATGGCCGCGCGCGTGGTCGAGGGCTGCCGCCAGCTGAAGTGCGCGGGCAACAAGATCAAGTAGTCCCGCACGCCATGCCGGTCCCCGGTTCCCCACGAACCGGGGGCCTGCGCGTGCCCGGTCGCCGAACATCCTTGGGCGGACGCGGCGGCCGGGCACGCCCCGGCACCCCCCGGTGGCGCGGGCGCGCCGCTGGCAGGATGGGGGCATGGATCCGCATCAGAACCTGCTCGGCGAACCGCCCGCCACCCACCTGCCCGAGGCCCCCCAGGCCGACGGGGCGCTGGCCGAGGCCGGCGACCCGGCCGAGGCCGCCGCCCGCTTCCCCGCCCATTCGGCGGCGTGGGCCGCGCTGGCCGAGCGCGCCTTCGCATCCGGCGACGCCGTCGCCGCCTACGCCTACGCGCGCACCGGCTACCACCGCGGCCTGGACCAGCTGCGCCGCTCCGGCTGGAAGGGACACGGGCCCGTCCCCTGGGAGCACGCGCCCAACCGCGGCTTCCTGCGCTGCCTGCACATGCTCGCCACCGCGGCCGCCGCCATCGGCGAGACCGACGAGGCGGAGCGCTGCTCGACGTTCCTGCGCGACAGCAGCCCGACGGCGGCCGAGGAGCTGAACGCCTGAGGCTTCACGCGGGGCCGGTACCCCGCCGGACCAGCCGCGCTGCAACACCGCAGCTCAGCGGCACCGGCGGGGAATCGTCCGCTTAACGCCCGCAACCGCGTCGTGTACGCTCAATGCGCAAGGGCCCCTGTCGCTTGCTTGCGCCAGGGGCTTGCTCATGTGCGGCGCACCGCGACCATCCACGGTCGGATCGAACGAATGAAGAGGTAGACCCGGATGCCGGCGATCACGCTCGTTGGAGCCCAGTGGGGAGACGAGGGCAAGGGGAAGGCCACCGACCTGGTCGGCAACCGCGTCGACTACGTGGTGCGCTACCAGGGCGGCAACAACGCCGGGCACACCGTGGTGATCGGCGACCAGAAGTACGCGCTGCACCTGCTGCCCTCCGGCATCCTCTCCCCCGACGTGGTGCCGGTTATCGCCAACGGGGTGGTGATCGACCCGGCGGTGCTGTTCGAGGAGCTGCGCGGCCTGCGCGAGCGAGGTGTGAGCACCGAGCGGCTGCTCGTCTCGGCCAACGCCCACATGATCATGCCCTATCACCGGGCGTTGGACAAGGTGACCGAGCGCTTCCTGGGCAAGGGCCGCATCGGCACCACCGGACGCGGCATCGGCCCCACCTACGCCGACAAGATCTCCCGCACCGGCATCCGCGTGCAGGACATGTTCGACGCCAAGATCCTGCGGCAGAAGCTCGAACTCGCGCTGCACGACAAGAACCAGGTGCTGACCAAGGTCTTCAACCGGCGCGGGTTGGACGTCGAGCAGGTCTTCGACGAGTACACGGGCTACGCCGAGGAGTTGCGCCCCTTCGTCGCCGACACCTCGTTGGAGCTGAACCGCGCGCTGGACGCCGGCAAGACCGTCTACCTGGAGGGCTCACAGGGCACCCTGCTGGACATCGACCACGGCACCTACCCGTTCGTGACCTCCTCCTCGCCCACCGCGGGCGGCGCCTGCGCGGGCGCGGGGCTCGGCCCGACACGCATCACCAAGGTCGTGGGCATCGTGAAGGCCTACACCACCCGCGTGGGTTCGGGCCCCTTCCCCACCGAGCTGCACGACGAGTGGGGGGACTGGCTGCGCCAGAAGGGCGGCGAGTACGGCGTCACCACGGGCCGCAACCGGCGCTGCGGTTGGTTCGACGCGCCCATCGCCCGCTACTCCACCCGCGTCAACGGCATCACCGACTTCTTCCTGACCAAGCTCGACGTGCTCTCGGGACTGGAGCGCATCCCGGTGTGCGTCGGCTACCAGGCCAACGGCACCCGCTACGACGAGATCCCGATGACGCAGACGGAGTTCCACCACGCCGTGCCCGTCTACGAGTACCTTGACGGCTGGAACGAGGACATCTCCCACGCCCGCAGCTTCGAGGAGCTTCCCAAGACCGCCCAGGCCTACGTGCGTACCCTTGAGGAGATGGCCGGAGCCCCGATCTCGGCGATCGGGGTCGGACCCGGGCGCGACCAGACCCTCGAACTGCGCTCCCTGGTCTGACCACCGCGAAAGTCCCCTGTCCTCCCCACGACAAACAAAGGGTCGCCTGAAGTGAAAGCCCTGGTCCTCGGCGGCGGTGGCCGCGAGCATGCCCTGGTCCGCGCGCTGTCCCTCGACCCCGGGGTGACCGACCTGCACTGCGCGCCGGGCAACCCCGGCACCTCCGAGCACGCCGACAACCACGTGATCAACCCCGTCGACGGCCTCGCGGTGACCGAGCTCGCCTCGCGCATCGGCGCCGAGCTCGTGGTGATCGGCCCCGAGGCGCCGCTGGTGGCCGGCGTCGCCGACGCTCTGCGCGACCGCGGTATCCCCGTCTTCGGCCCCGACCAGCAGGCCGCCCGCCTGGAGGGCTCGAAGGGCTTCGCCAAGGAGGTCATGGAGGCGGCCGGCGTACCCACCGCCCGCTCCCGGCTGTGCCGCTCACCCGGGCAGGCCGCCGAGGCTCTCGACGCGCTGGGACCGCCGTACGTGGTCAAGGACGACGGGCTGGCGGCCGGCAAGGGGGTCGTGGTCACCGAGGACCGCGGCGAGGCCGAGCGCCACGCGCGCGAATGCGGCCGGGTCGTCGTCGAGGAGTACCTGGACGGCCCCGAGGTGTCGCTGTTCGTGATGAGCGACGGCATCCATGCGCTGCCGATGCTGCCGGCCCAGGACTTCAAGCGCGCCTACGACGGCGACCGCGGGCCCAACACCGGCGGCATGGGCGCCTACACCCCGCTCGCGTGGGCCCCGGCCGGGATGGTCGACGAGGTCATGGAGTCGGTGGTGCGCCCCACCCTCACCGAGATGGCCCGGCGCGGAATCCGCTACCAGGGGCTGCTGTACGTGGGTCTGGCGCTGACCTCGCAGGGCCCGCGCGTGGTCGAGTTCAACGCGCGCTTCGGCGACCCGGAATGCCAGGTGCTGCTGGACCGGCTGGCCACACCCATCGGCGGTCTGCTGCAAGCGGCCGACACCGGCGGCATGGGCGCCAACGCCAAGCTGGAGTGGCGCGGCGGGGCGGCGGTGACGGTCGTGGTCGCCGCCGAGAACTACCCGGGCGAACCTGCCAAGGGCGACGTCGTCGGCGGCATCGGCGCCGCCTCCGCGCTGGACGGCGCCTACGTGCTGCACGCCGGCACCGCCTGGAGCGGAGCGCGCGACCTCGTCTCCGCGGGCGGCCGGGTGCTCGACGTCGTGGGTACCGGCGACACGCTCGCGCGCGCCCGCGAGCGCGCCTACCAGGCCGTGGGACGCATCGAACTGCGCGGCTCCTTCCACCGCACCGACATCGCCGAGCGGGCGGCGGCCGAGGCCGACTGACCGACCCCCGCGCTCCGGAGGCGGGCGCCTGTGGACCGCGGAGGCGCCCGTTCCCCGACACCTGCGAAGATGGGCGGGTGATCGAGCGCTATACCCTTCCGGAGATGGGCCGGGTCTTCTCCGACGCCCACAAGTACGAACTCTGGTGCCGGGTCGAGACCCTGGTGCTACAGGCCCACGCCGCCGACGGCACGGTGCCCGCCGACGCGGTCGATCCGGTACGCGCCGCGCCGCCGCCCACCGCGGAGCGGGTCGCCGAGATCGAGGCCGTCACCCAGCACGACGTCATCGCGTTCTTGACCGCGTGGGCCGACAACACCGAGCCGCGCGAGGCGGCGGCCTGGGTGCACTTCGGGATGACCTCCTCGGATCTGCTGGACACCGCTCTGGCCGCGCAGCTGGTCGAGGCCACCGACATCCTGCTGGCCAAGGCCGACACCCTGGTGGCCGCGCTGCGCGACCACGCCCTGGAGCACCGGGGCACGCTGCGCGTCGGCCGCACGCACGGCATCCACGGCGAGCCCGACGTGTGGGGCCACCGCGTCGCCGACTTCGCGTTCGGGCTGGCCCGCTCGCGCGACCGGCTGCGCCGCGCCCGCGAGGCCGTGGGGGTGATGGCGATCTCCGGGCCGGTGGGCACCTACTCCAACATCGACCCGCGCGTGGAGTCCTACGTCGCCGAGCACATGGGGCTGCGCCCGGCTGAGGTATCGACGCAGGTGGTGCTGCGCGACGGCATATCCGAGTGGGTCTCGTGCCTGGCGATCACGGCCACCGTGTGCGAGGCGATCGCCCTGGAGGTGCGCCACGGCCAGCGCACGGAGGTGCGCGAGCTGTGGGAGCCCTTCGGCAAGGGGCAGAAGGGCTCCAGCGCGATGCCGCACAAGAAGAACCCCATCCTCTCGGAGCGCATCTGCGGCATGGCGCGCAACGTGCGGGCCCAGATCGTGCCGGTGATGGAGGGCATCCCGCTGTGGCACGAGCGCGACATCTCCCACTCGTCCACCGAGCGGATCTCGCTGCCCGACGCCGCCGTCGGCACGGATTACCTGCTGCATCTGACCACGCGGCTGGTGACCGGCCTGGTGGTGGATACGGACCGGATGCGCGCCAACCTCGACTCCACCCACGGCCTGATCTACTCCTCCACCGTTGTCTCGGAGCTGATCGAGACCGGGGCCTCGCGCGAGGACGTGTACGCGCTCGTACAGGCCGCCGCGATGCGCACCTGGGACTCGGGCACGCCGTTCCGCGAGACGCTGCGTGAGGAGGCCGCGCAGCGCGGCGTCGCGCTCGACGAGGGACGCCTGGACGAAGTGTGCCGTCCCGAGCGGTTCGTGCGGCGGCTCGATCCCGTCTTCGACCGCCTGGCGAAGCTGAGCTGAGACCGGGCGGGCCGGGCTCGGCGGCTCCTGCCCGCCCGGTCCGCCCGTCCCCGCTCAGCGGCGCAACTTTTTGTTCGCGCCGCCTTGACCCGCCGTGGCCGCCCGGTCGGCGTGACACGCCCGGGGTGCGCGGATGCGGCACGTCGCACACTCCCCGGCGGACGGCGCGAAGCGACCGCCGCCGGGCCCGCGTCGGCGCCGGTCACAGCCGCGGCGCGGGCGCGGCCCGCCGCGATCCGCAGCGGATCGGCAGGTGATCCCGCCCACCTTGTCGGCGAACGCCACGCGCAGGACATACAGTGGTACCCGTCCTTTGCCCGGCCCCCTGGAAGCCCAGCACCCCGCAAAGGGCGCCTCAACAATCCGCCATCTCCGAAACCGGCACGGCGACCTGGCGAAACGCCCGCATCGCCGCGATCGGCATGATGGTGGCCTCAGCGGGCACACGACCCGTAGTGCCACTTGCGCGCCATGAACCCGATTTCGGACACCCTGCGATGGCTACCAGGTTGAGCCCGCCTCGTCGGAACACTCCGCCTGCTATCCGCGTCTGAGAACGCACAGAACGTCCGACGAGAACCAAGCCCGACACCTACACCTAAACTGCCTCACGAAGGAGCACAGAGCATGGGCCAGGAGGTTCGTTACCGCGTCCGTGGCGGCCGCCCCCTCAACGGGACGGCGTTCATCCAGGGCGCGAAGAACGCCGTGCTGCCGATGATCGGCGCCGCCCTGCTCGCGGCCAAGGGACGCACGGTGCTGCGCAACGTCCCGATAATCGAGGACGTGAAGCGCGCCCTGGAACTCGCCGAGCACATCGGGGCCAAAGTGGAGTTCCACGAGGCCGAGCGCACGGTGGTGATCGACGCCTCCCGGCTCAACGATCCCGAGCGCGCCGTCCTGCCGGCCGACATCGCCTCGCGCTTCCGCGGCTCGGTGCTGTTCGTCCCCGCGCTCATGCACCGCATGAGGCAGGCTCGGATCGAGGGCGTCGGCGGCTGCAATCTCGGCAGCCGGAAACTCGACTTCCACTACCGCGGCTTCGCCCGCCTCGGCGCCGAGGTCACCGAGGACGACGCCCGCAACCACATCAACATCAAGGCGGACAACCTCCGCGGCGGCCACCTCTACCTGGACACCCCCTCGCACACCGGCACCGAGAACCTCATCATGGCCGCGGTCCTGGCTCCGGGCACCACGGTCATCGAGCACGCGGCGCTGGAGCCCGAGGTGCTCGACGTCATCGAGTTCCTGACCCGCATGGGCGCGAAGATCCGCGGCGGCGGCACCGGCTTCATCACCGTCGAGGGCGTCGATGAGCTCACGGCGGTCGAGCACACCATCATGTCCGACCGCATCGACTCCGGCGTGTTCGCGATGATGGCGGCGGCCACCGGCGGCGAGGTCAGCCTCGTCGGGGCGCACCTGGAGCACCTGGGCGTCGCCCGGTGGAAGCTGGAGCAGATGGGCGTGGAGTTCGCCCAGCAGGGCGCCGTGCTGCACGTGCGGCGCGACGCCGGGTCCCCGCTGCGCCCGATCAACGCCGTGACCTCGCCCTACCCGGGTTTCGCCACCGACCTGCAGTCGCCGCTGATGGCGCTGGCAACCATGGCCGAGGGCGAGAGCTACCTGCACGAGGCCATCTACGACGGCCGCTTCGCGCTGGCCGACGAGCTGATCAAGATGGGCGCGAAGATCGAGGTCGACGGCACCCGGGCCATCGTCCACGGCCACACCGCCCTGCGCGGCACCCCGGTCGTCGCCCACGACCTGCGCACCGGAGCCGCGCTGGTGCTCGCCGCACTCGTCGCCGAAGGCGAGACCGAGGTGGCACCTGGCTACCTGGTCGACCGCGGGCACGCGCAGTTCGAGAAGCGCCTGCTCGCGCTGGGCGCGGACGTCGTGCGCGAAAACGCCTGATTACAGACTGAATTCCCAGTTCGAGCCGGGGTGGGAGCACCGCCTCCCACCCCGGCCTTTCAGCGTTCTGTGTGAAACGATCTTCATTGGCCCCGCACAATGGGTACGATCTCGGCAACCATGCCGTGACAGGGAACAGGTTCGGGAAAACCAGTGGGCGCACATAGTGAAGAGCGTGGAATGGTAGCGGGGAGCAGCCCGAGGTGAGTGCGCAGCGTACTGGCGATCTGACGATTGGCGTCATCGGGCCCCATGAGGTGGTGGAGCGCGTCATGCTCATGGGACCGGGGTCCACGGGACCACTCAACGCCAGACTGATCGCCGCCGCGTATCGAGACGAGCAAGAGGCGACCGACAAGGTGCTGCGCCTGGGGTCGGCGATCGACGCGTATCTGTTCGCCAGCCCCGTCCCTTATGAGTTCGCACGGAAAGCGGGCGTGCTGACCATGCCTGCCACTTACGTGCCTCTCGGCGGCGCCAGCCTGCACGAGGCCCTGCTGCGGGCCACGCTGGACGAGCGGCTCGACCCCACCCGCGCGAGCCTCGACGTCCTCAGCCGCACCGATGTCGTCGAGGCGTACTCCGAGGTGGACCTGCCCGTCGACGGCATCCACGTCCACGAGGAACTCACCAGCACGGCCCAGCTCACTTCCTTCCACGAAGGACTCTGGCGGCGCAAGTCCACACGCATGGCCATCACCTGCGTGCGCGGGGTCGCCGAGCGGCTGGAGGCCATGGGCGTGCCGGTGACCCGGCTGCGGCCCACCAACGCGGGTGTGCGCAGCGCGCTGCAGACCGCCGGGCTGCTGGGTGCCCACCACAGGCTGGAGGAGGCGCAGCTGGGTGTGGTCATCGTCGACGTGCCCACCCTCCGCGACTCCACGCGGCGCTCGACGCCCCGCTACTGGCGCGACGAGCTGCGCCTGTCGCTGCAGCGGCTGCTGCTGCAGGAGGCGCACCGCATCAACGCCACAGCGCACCCGGTCGACGACCACACGTTCATGGTCACCGCTACCCGCGGGTCGCTGGTGAGCGCGACCGAGGGGTTCCGCCAGCCGCCGTTCGTGGAGCGGATCAAGGCCGAGCTGGGCATCGCGATCGAGGTGGGGATCGGCATGGGCCGCACCACTCAGGACGCCGAGACCCACGCGCGCGCCGCGCTGAGCCGCGCTCAGGCCACGCGGCAGAGCTTCGCGGTCGACCGCGAGGGCCGATCGCTGGTTCCCGCGCAGCGGGCGCCTCAGCGCCAGTCGCCGGAGCCGCTGCGCACGAAGGGCCGCGAGACCCTGCTGCGGCTCTCGGAGAAGATCGCCGAGGAGGACGGCCCGCTCGTGGTCGACGCGGAGAACGCCGGGCGGATGCTCGGTGTCACGCCGCGCACGGCGCGCAGGCTGCTGCGCACGCTGGTCGAGGAGGGGCTGGCGTGGCCCCTGCCGCCCAACCGCACGCTGCAGCCGGGGCGCCCGCGCCAGCTCTACCGGCTCATCCTGGAGAAGCTGGACAAGGACAAGGCCGGCAAGTAGCGGGGGACCGGCCGGCGGCCGGTCCCCCGTCGTCGATCTCGTACCCGTTGCCAGGTCGGAGGCCGGCGAGCACGGGTACGAGACCGACGCGCCGCTCAGTCGCGGTTGCGGCGCGGGAACTCGCGGGCGACGTCGAGGAAGGCGTCGTTCTCGTCGGGCGCGCCGACGCTGATCCGCAGGCCCTCCCCCGGGAACGCGCGCACGGCCACCCCGGCGTCCTCGGCCGCCGCGGCGAAGGCGGCGGTGTCCTCGCCCATCCGCAGCCACACGAAGTTGGCCTCGGTCGGCGGCACTTCCCAGCCGTCGGCGAGCAGCGCGTCGCGCACCCGCTCGCGCTCCTTGGCGGTCGTGGCCACGCGCTCCAGCAGCTCGTCCTCGGCGGCCAGCGAGGCCACGGCCGCGGCCTGGGCGACGTGGTTGACCGCGAAGGGGACCATGGTCTTGCGCACCGCGGCGGCGATGTGCGGCCGGGCGACGAGGAAGCCCACGCGCAGCGCGGCCAGACCGTAGGCCTTGGAGAACGTGCGCAGCACCGCGACGTTGGGCCGGTCGCCGAAGCGGGTGATGCCGTCGGGCACCTGCGGGTCGCGGACGTATTCGCGGTAGGCCTCGTCGAGCACCACCAGCACGTGCTCGGGCACCCGGTCCAGGAACGCGGCCAGCTCGGACTCGCGCACGGCGGTGCCGGTGGGGTTGTTCGGGTTGCACACGAATACGGCCCGGGTCCGGTCGGTGACGGCCTCGGCCAGGGCGTCGAGGTCGTGGGTCTCGCCGCGCAGCGGGACGGTCACCGCGGTCGCGCCGGACAGCTCCACCAGGAGGGGGTACGCCTCGAAGGACCGCCACGCGTAGACGACCTCGGTACCGGGTTCGGCGACGGCCTCCAGCACCTGCTGCAGCAGGCCGACCGAGCCGGCGCCCAGGGCGATGCGGTCCTCGTCCACGCCGAACCGACCGGCCAGCGCCGAGGTGAGCTCGGCCGCCGCCGCGTCGGGGTAGCGGTTCAGATCGGCCGCCGCGGCCGCCACCGCCTCCAGCACGGACGGCAGAGGGCCGTAGGGGCTTTCGTTCGACGAAAGCTTGACCGACCTGCCGCTCGGCGCGACGACCTTGCGCCCCGGCTTGTAGGCGGGGATCGTGCCGAGCACGTCCCGCAGATATGGCGAATTCGGCTCGGACACCAACACCGCCGTCCTTCCTCGATACTCTGTGCAAGATCCAGGCTACTTTCGGCGACAAACGCCCGGGAGGAGCGCCTGCGGACCTCAGCGGCAATATCGCACAGAAGAGGAAACGGCACCATGGAGTACCCCCTGACCGCACGAAGGGTGGCGCTTTCGGCACTGGCCGTATGCGCCGTCGCCGCGGCGACCGCCTGCGGCGGCGCCCAAGGCGACGAGGCCGCACAGCAGGACCCCAACGCCGAGGAGGCCCAGCGGCTGCACAGCGCCCAACTGGCGCAGTTCGGCGACGCCAAGGTGGCCCCCGACCGCAGCGAGACGGGCACCTACTCCCAGCTGAGCACCACCCGCCAGACCGACAAGCTGCGCAAGACCGCGGAGCTCGACAAGCCCCGGTGCATGGAGGCGGCCAACCAGTGGGCGGAGCTGCCCGAGGTGCGCAAGGCGCCGACCTCGCTGGCCACCTACGCGCGCGGCGACGACACCATCACCCACACCCTGATCAAGGTGTCCGAGGAGACGGCTGCAGAGGTCGTCGGCGCCGCGCCCCCTGAGGGGTGCGACGAATACTCGGCAACCATGGAGGACGGGTCGACGACCTCGTACTCGCTGCAGGAGGTCGAACTGGAGCAGGAGGTCGCCGACGGCTCGCGCGCGTTCGCCGTCGAGACCGCGCTCGGCGGCGAGACCGTATGGCTCTACAGCCTGGTCTACCGCAACGGCGGCCTGCTGGGCACCACGTCGATGCTGGGGCCCAACGCCGAGGACGACTACCGCGAGACCATCACCGCCTTCACGGAGAAGGCCGTGGAACGCGAGGAAGAGGTGCTGGCGTAGTCGCGGCGCGGCGGTGCGGGGGCGAGACCGGCACGTCGGGCACAGGGACACGAGGGGCGAAAGCGAACGCTTGCGGCCCCGGCCCCGGAGCGCGCGGGGCGGTTGTACACAACCCGCCGTGAGACGGGTGGCGCACGCGTCCACCCATCCACTAGAGTACCGGTTGATCGAACACAAGTTCGAGAAAGGAGTGGGGGGCATGACCACGGCAGCGCACGTCCCAGGTCGGACCGCGCCTCGGCCCGGCGGGGTCGGGCGCGCCCCCCACTCCCCTTTCGACGACCGCATGGCGCTGCGCCGTGTCGACTGGGACGCCCCGTCGTCTGCGGCTTTCTACCGCTCTCTAGAAGCCGCGCTAGAACCGCGTATAGAGTCCGATGGCATGGACCCCGTGCGCAACCCTTACGCCCCCGGCGCCGGCCAGCGTCCCCCCGAACTCGCGGGCCGCGAGCGCGAACTCCGCCAGTTCGAGGTCGTGCTCGAACGCGTGGCGCGGGGGCGCCCGGAGCGCAGCACGGTGCTGACCGGCCTGCGCGGCGTCGGGAAGACGGTCCTGCTGAACGCCTTCCGGTCGATGGCCATCCAGCGCCTCTGGGGCACCGGCAAAATCGAGGCACGCCCCGAGCAGTCCATCCGGCGCCCGGTGGCGGCCGCGCTGCACATGGCCCTGCGCGAGCTCGCACCCCGCCACCGCGCGCCCGACCGCATCGAGCACGTACTTGGCGTGCTGAAGGCGTTCGCGCAGGCCAAGTCCGACGACGGCGCGGGGGCGAAGGCCGCCAAGGGCGGCCCGCGCTGGCAGCCGGGCATCGACGTCCCCGCGGTACGCGGCCGGGCGGACTCCGGCGACCTCGAAATCGACCTGATGGAGCTGTTCGTCGACGCCGCCTCGATCGCCACCGACCTCGGGGTGGGGATCGCGCTGTTCATCGACGAGATGCAGGACATCACGCCCGACGACATCTCGGCGCTGTGCACGGCCTGCCATGAACTCTCGCAGAACGGCGGCCCGCTGATCGTGGTCGGCGCCGGACTGCCGCACCTGCCCGCGGTGCTGTCGGCCGGCAAAAGCTACTCCGAGCGCCTCTTCAGCTACACCCGCATCGACCGGCTGAGCCGCAGCGCCGCCGACTACGCGCTCACCGCACCGGCCGACGAGGAGGGGGTCGACTTCGGACCGGAGGCGCTTGAGGCGCTCTACCGGGTCTCCGACGGCTTTCCGTTCTTCGTGCAGGCCTACGGCAAGGTCACCTGGGACCACGCGCTGCGCAGCCCCATAACCGCCGAAGACGTCGAGATCGCCGCCCCCGAGGCGGAGGAGGAACTCGCCGTCGGCTTCTTCGGCAGCCGCTACGAGCGCGCCACCCCGGCGGAACGCGACTACATGCGTGCCATGGCCTCGCTCGGCGACGAGCCGGTGCAGACCACAGACGTCGCCACCTCACTGGGCCGCCGCCCGTCGAGCCTTTCCCCCGCCCGCGACAGCCTGATCAAGAAGGGGCTCGTCTACAGCGCCGAACGCGGCACGATCGCGTTCACCGTTCCCCACTTCGGCAGGTTCCTGCGCCGTCAGCCGGACTGACAGAGGTCAGGTGAGGTCGCTCTTGCCCCGTATCAACACATCTAACATTTTCACTATAAACAGCTAGACAACGCGAGACAGGCGCCGGACTCGCGCTCTCTATGGACGTCTAGAAAATCATCTAGAAACTGCTATACGGAACCATAGTCCACTGTCCACGGGCATCACGCGGTATGGGAAACGGTGGCTGGACGGAGAGGAGCGCACCCGCCAGCCAGGCGGGCGGCTACCTCCAAGCCCGGTCCTTTAGGGCCTCTAGGGCCGGGTCAAGTTGACGTGGGAACCTGGGAGTCGGCCGCCGTACCGCGGCCCTGTTTGCGGGTGCCGCCAACCTGCCAACCGTCGGACGGGAGGGACACCTTCACGCCGCTTCCACCGGCTCCACCGCGGCGGCCGGTGTCGGCGGGACCGCCCAGCACCGACAGCACCGCGCCCGTGTCGGGGGCGGTGATCACCGCACGGACAGCCGGGTGTCGGCCCTCCAGCGGGACACCGAACACCACGTCGACCACCCGGCCGTTGCGGTGCCCGGTGAACAGCGCGAACCTCCAGCAGCCCTGGCGCCACACGTCGACGGGTTCGGCCCGGGTCACGACCGCGGTGTTGGCGCGCCAGACGTCGCTGGCCCGCAGCCGCGACAAGGTCCGCTTCACCGGTACCTCCCGCACGGCGCAGGGGACGCGGCGCGTGGCGCGGCGGGCCAGTTCTACCAGTTCCGGGGAGAGCGCGCCGATGAGCAGCGCCTCGACCGCGATTACCGCCGCGTGGCCGGGCGTCGCCCCGGAAACCACGCCGACCGCCGTCGTCGGCAGTCCCACAGTCGCGAGGGCGGCCGCACCGAGCAGCGCGCTGCGGGCGATGCTCCGCCAGTCGACGGGAGTCGTACTGAGGCCGCCGAAGCAGCCGCACCCGGTCTCCGGCGCCGTGCGCCGCAGTGCCGCCAGCGCCGCGACTCCGCCGGCGAACAGCACGGCGGCCGCGATCCGGGCGGCCCCGCCCACCGCCCCCGCGGCGCCGATCAGCGCGAGCGCGATCACCGCTTCGGCGGTGCCCTGAACCGGCGTGGCCACGCGGCGCCACCGGACGGGCAGGAGCACCGCCGGTCCCTGGCCGCGCGGTGAGCGGTCGGCGAGTTTCGCCGCCGCGCCCAGCAGCAGCATCACCGCCAGAACGGGCAGTTGGGATTCGCGGACTACATCGAGCACGGGTCATCACCCCACGGTCAAGGTCGCGTTGAAGCAGCCGGACTCCGGCCGCCCGCCGAGCGCCAGAAAGCTCGCCAGCGTCAGTTGCGCGATGCGGCCGTCCCCGCCGGAGTCGCAGGTCGCGCAGCGGTCGCAGAAATGCGCGGTCACCGAGGCGCAGTCGACCACCGGCAGAACGGCGGAATCGCCGGTGCAGTCGTTGTCCAGGGTGACCGCGGTCCCCCGGGACAGCAGCGGCAGCGGTCGGCAACTTCGCACGCGGTCGCACGCGTCGCCGCAGTCGCTCCCGCCGTCCAGCGCCGGGTAGGCCGCCCCGCGCAGACCGGAAAGCGCGGTATCGCCGACGGCGGGGTCGTACCAGGCGACCGACCCGTGTACCCGGTTGCCGACGTTGCGCGGCACCTGCGGCGGCGCCGCGTCCCACACCGGGAACGGCGGCTGAGTCGCCGCCGGGAGCGAGGCGTGGACGACGCCGTCCTCCCACATACCGATGGCGTCGAACAGGTAGCCGGGTCGCAGAGCGGGCAGCCGGACGCCCATCCGCCCGGAGGAGCGGTACGGGATCACCACGGGGCGGCGCGCGCCCGTGTGGCCGGTGTCGATCTCCAGCGTGTCCCCGGAACGGGAGGCGATCACGCCGGTCACGCGGGCTATGCGCACCCAGATCCGCTCGGCGACCCAGCGGCCCGCGCGGCACTTCACGACCACGTCGTCGCCGATGCGCAGCCCCGACAGGCCGACCTCGCGGCCGCGCCAGAACGTCGTCGCCGCCTCGAAGAGGAACTTCTCTTCGCCGCGGTCGGTGGCGACGCCGATCACGTGGGGTGAGACGTCGGTGATCACACCGCGGGCGACCGGGTCCGGGTCCGGCACCGCAGTGGGCTCGGGTGCGGCGTGTTCTCCCAGCACAGCGGCGGTATAGCGCCGCCGCGCACGCGTATCGGCCGGCACGGGCCCTCCTCCCACCGGGTACCCGACCATTGTCGCCCTCCGCGGTCCGCTCACCGCGCCACACGCCGAGGCGGGGTGCAGTCGGGCGGCGTTTTCCCCGCTCAGCCGTGGTTCGGAAGCTCCTCGTCGCGAAACGCCCGAAGCACCACATCCCCCTCGTTCCGACACGCCGTGCCACACAGGCGTCGAACACCCCATTTGTGCAGAGATGGGGTCGGAAAGAGCTGGCGATTACCGCCACCGTGACACAGTGAGATCACGAGGGCGATGTGCGTCGGGGATGCGCGCCGGGCCGGGCGACGGGGCGCGCTCCAGCGGATCCGGGTCGGTGATCGCGTGACGGGAACAGCACGGAAGACCAGGTACGAGGAATTCTCCGCCTACGTCAGCGACCGCGGTCCGGCTCTGCTGCGCATGGCACGGTCGCTGGCCAACAACCGCTCCGACGCCGAGGACCTGCTGCAGGCCGCGCTCATCAAGACCTTCTTCGCCTGGGACAGGATCTCCAGCCCCAACGCCCGCGACGGCTATGTGCGCCGTGCGATGGTCAACACGCAGATCTCCGAGTGGCGCCGCCAGCGCGTGGCCGTCTACCCGACGGACGAAATCCCCGACCAGCGCGTCGACGACCCCACCTGGAAGACCGACCTGGCCGACACCGTCCACCGCGCCATCGGCCGCCTGCCCGATCGCCAGCGGACCGTGGTGGTGCTGCGGTACTACGAGGACATGACCGAGGCGCAGATCGCCGCCCGGCTGGGGGTCACGCTCGGCACCGTCAAGAGCACCCTCTCGCGCGCCGTCACCAAGCTCCGCCAGGACGCCGACCTCACCATCGACCGCGCCACGTCCTGACCCCCGCGCCCGCCCACCGCGCCACCAGGCGCTCGTTTTGCACCAAGGGGCACGCGCTCGGTACTCTTATCCCAGCCAGGAGGCTTCGCCTAGTCCGGTCTATGGCGCCGCACTGCTAATGCGGTTAGGGTTCACGCCCTTCCGGGGTTCAAATCCCCGAGCCTCCGCAGGTGAGAGAAGGCCCGTCGCGCAAGCGGCGGGCCTTTTTCGTGGGCCGACGGCGGCCGGGCGAGGCAGACGCGCCTCCGACGGGTCCGCGTCGCAAACTCGAAGCCGATGCGCGCGCGGACGGAGGGCTCCCACCGCCCTCCTGCGCCTGGTGGCCAGGTCGCGACCTGGTGGCCTGGCTGCAGTCGGCGCCACCTGGACATTCCGCTCGACGGCGGCGCGGGGCCCGGATCGGATGCGACGGTCGTCCCATGTCGGGAGGACGAAACGAGGTCCATGTCATCGACCGGTCCGAGTGGGGCGCCAGGCCCCCGCGGAACCGGCAGTACGTCTCGTGGGACGCCCGGGTCGAGTTCATCGTGCACCACTCCGCCGGCCCCACCGACCAGTCTGTCCGCTCCATCCAGGATTTCCACCTCGACGAGCGCGGGTGGGCGGACATCGGCTACAACCTCCTCGTGGACGACGCCGGAAACGCCTACGAAGGCCGCGGCTGGCTCGTTGTCGGCGCACACGCGGTCGGCCACAACGTCTCCGGGATCGGAGTCTGCTACATCGGCCGAAACAACCCCACGTCGGCGGCGAAGGCCGCCATCCGCGCCCTGTACGAGGAGGCGTGCGAGCGGGCCGGCCGGAGGTTGGCGGCCAAGGGGCACCGCGATGTCAACGAGACGACCTGCCCCGGCGACGAACTGTACGCCTGGGTGCACGACGGCATGCCCGCGAACGGTTTCAGAAACGGAGGTCACGACGTGATCGGTCTGCAGATGGGCGACAGGGGCGAGGGGGTCGAGGCGCTGCAGGCCCTCATCCTCTACGCCGGCGGTGAACTGCCCCGCTACGGTGTCGATAGCCGATACGGCGAGGAGACCGCCGAGGCCCTGCGCCAGGTGCGCAAGTCGGTGGGCTCGGAAGCGGCGGAGGGCTACGGCGACAGGGTCACCGGCTACGCCTACGCCCAACTGATCCAGGCGGTCGCCCGTCATCAGGACTGACGGGGCGCGGTATCCGGTCCGCCCCGGCCGAGCGCGCCCCGGGCCGAGCTCGCCAGGATGCCTCAGCTCGCGCCGTGCGATGGCCGAACGGACCCCGGGCGGCCCCGGCGGACAGCATCGCCGTTGCACGGCGTGCCCGCCGCCTCACCGCGGGGCGGTCGACACGCGGACCGAGCCGGTTCCGCCGAGGATCTGCCAGGAATTGGCGAGGACCTGCGGTAGCGGGAGGAAGTCGCGTTCGGCGGGGGTGGTGATCTCGCCGACGGGATCCAGGGCGGCGAAGACGCACCAGCCCTTGCCGGCGACCCTGCAGGACCAGGGGAGGAGTTCGGCGGGCATGTCGCCGGGCCGCGCGGCGTCGGTCTCCGGTTCCAGCGCGATTCCGCGCCGCTCGGCTTCGCGCTGCATCACGCGTGCGGCGTGTTCGCCCGCGTTCAGGTGCGTCACGTGTGACTCCCATCGAGGATCGCCGCCGACGCCGCCGCCGGGGATGCGGACGGGTTCCGTCGTGGCACGACGATAGTGGGTCGGTCGCCGTTCGGGAGCCGCGGACGCGAAGGTTTCTGCCTCTGCCCCTGAGTCGGCGGGTGGAGGGGGCGGGGCACGCCGGCCGCCTCCGGACCGCCGGCGTCGGGAGGCGGCCGCGCGGGCCGAGCGGCAGGGCGGCCGGGCGGCGGCTATCCGCCCTTCGCCCCCTCCTGCAGCAGGCGGCTGGTGAGGGCGCGCACCCGCTGCATGCGTGTGCCGCCCTCGTCGACCGCGGTGTGCGAGATCGCGCCCTCGAGCAGCAGGAACACGTGCTCGGCCAGGTCTTCGGCGTCGGCGCGCGGAACGTCCGCCCTGATCAGCTCCGCCAGGCGGGCGCGCACCGCGCGCTTGTGCTCCCTGATGACCGACCACCCGGCGTGGTCCGGCGGCAGCTCGGCGGCGGCGTTGAGGAACGCGCAGCCGCGGCCGGCCTCCAGCCGCGGGTGTGCGATGTAGGCGTCGACCAGGGTGAGCGTGCGCGGCGGCGGCGCCTCGGCCAGGCGCTCTTCGAGGTAGGCCCACCAGCTCTCGTGGCGCCGGCGCAGGTAGTGCACCACCAGCTCGTCCTTGGAGCCGAAGCGGTCGTAGAGGGTCTTCTTCGTCACCCCCGCCGTGTCGGCGACCAGTGCCACACCCACCGCGTTGATGCCCTCGCGGTAGAACAACCCGCCCGCGGCGTCGAGGATGCGCCGCCCCGCGGGTGTCATGTCCGCTCGTTTCGTCATACAGGTCACTATACCTACCGGTGGGTTGACTGTGCCCTATTCAGCGAGCACGCTGGAAAGTATACCGATCGGTATACAGAAGGGGGTCGACCATGGTCGGGCAGCGGACGGACGGCGGCGCCTCGCCGACAGCAGCAAGCACCGGAGCGGCGGGCGTGCCCGCGGCCGGGCTGGCCGCCGCCGGCCTCGCGCTCATCGCCGCCTGCTACGGGCTCGCGCGGTTCGCCTACGGGCTGTTCGTGCCCGCGTTCAGCATCGAATTCGGTCTCGGAGCCGCCCAGGCGGGCGCCATCGCGTCCGCCGGCTACACGGGCTACTGCGCCGCCGTCGTCACCGCGTCGATCGCCACCGCGCGCCTGGGTCCGCGCGCCGTGGCCGCCGCGGCAGGGGCGGCGGCCACGGCGGGAACGGCGCTGATCGCCGCCGCGCCGGGTGCCGGGGTGCTCTGCGCGGGGGTGGTGCTCGCGGGCGTGAGCAGCGGTGCGGCGTCGCCGCCGCTGGCCCAAGCGGTGGCGCGCTGGGTGGCGGCGGAGCGGTCCGACCGGGTGCAGAGCGTCGTCAACTCCGGGACCGGACTGGGCGTCATGGTCTCCGGTCCGCTCGCGCTGCTCTTCGCCGAGGAGTGGCGGCTGTCGTGGGCGGCGTTCGCGGTCGCGTCGGCCGCCGCCGCGGTGTGGACGGCCGCCGTGATCCCGTCGCACCGCTTCGGCGGCCCGGTCGGGCGCGGCGGGCCCCGCGGCGATCCGAGAACCGTGCGCGCCCCGGTGCCGCGGCGGTTCTCCGTGCCGCGCCTCGCGCCCGGGGCCGTGCGGCTGCTCGCCGCCGCGGCCGCGATGGGCGCGGCCAGCTCGGCGGTGTGGACTTTCGGCCGCGACGTCGCCGTCAGCCAGGGCGCGAGCGCTTCGGCGTCCACGGTCATGTGGATCGTGCTCGGCGGCGCCGGCCTCCTCGGCGCGCTGACCGGCGACGCCGGCGCCCGCATCGGCCTCGGCCGCGCCTGGGCGATCGGCATGGCGGGCCTGGCGGCGGCGACCTTCGGCCTGGCGCTGGCCTCGGGCGGTGTCCCCGCCATCTACGTCGCGGGCGGCCTGTTCGGCGCCGTCTACATCGCACTGAGCGGACTGCTGCTGCTCTGGGGCACCTACGTCTACTCCGACGCGCCCGCGTTCGGGGTCGGTGCCGCGTTCCTGCTGATCGCCGCCGGGCAAGCCGCCGCATCCCCGGTCATCGGCATGCTCAAGGAGGCGTTCGGCCCGACGGCCGCCTTCGCCGCCGCGGCGGCCCTTGCGGTCGCGGGCGCCGTGCTCGGTCCGCCGCGCAAGGCCCCATCGGGCGGCGGGCTCTCCGGAGGAACGCGGCGACCGGGCGCGGCCTCCACCCGGTGTCCGGCGGGCGATAAGTCGCGCTCCCGCATCCGGGGGCACCGTCGCGGGTAGCAGTGACGAACCGCGGCACCTGGTCCACAGCCGTGTGGAGGAAAGGGGGAGGCGCCGTGTCCGAGCCGCTCGGCCATGAGCCGGAAGAGACGCGTGACCGCGAGTTCGCGCCCGTGCTGCGGGAGGACGAGGAGGCCCTCAGCCGGGAGGAGGCCGCCGAGCAGGGCCGCAAGGTGACCGGTACCGGGGTCGCGACGTCGGTGCCCGCCGAACGGGACCCGCAAGAGAGCGCCGACCGCGACGCCACGGAGACCCGCTCGGAGCTGGAGGCGCCGGAGGTGAACGAGGAGTCCGAGCACCTCACCGACGCCCATGAGCGGCGCGGCGGCGACCGGAGCTGATCGGACGCGGGCGTCCGCCGGTTCTATACCGGCCTGCCGCAGACCCGCCGCACTCGTTCCGGCGCCTTCAACCGCCTGTCGCCCGGTCGTCGCGGGCAGTGCGCCGGTCCGCCCGGTGCCCGTAGTGCCGACCGGAACCGCCGTCCCGCAGCAGCCAGAGGGTGTCGCGGCCGAAGGACCACACCAGCAACCCCAGAGCCGCAGCCACGGCCGCCGTGGCGACGGGAACGGGCAGCAGGGTCGACGCCGCGGCGGTCAGCGCGATCCCCTGCAGCGCGGCCACGAACCTGCGCGCGTCGGACGGGGGCAGCGGCGCGCGCAGCCGCGGAACGAAACGCCCCGCCGCAGCGAACACGTAGCGCATCGCCCCGATCGCCACCGCCCACCAGCCCAGCGCTGCGCCCACGTGCAGGCTGAGGACCAGGATGAGCAGCGCGTCGGCCTCCATGTCGAGCCGCGCGCCCAATTCCGAAGCCGTGCCGGTGCGACGCGCCACCGCGCCGTCCACCGCATCCAGCACCAAGGCGAGTACCGCCAAGACCACCAGGATGCCGCTGGACACCGGCTCGCCGGCGGTCAGCCCCTCGGCCACCAGCGCAGCAACGGAGGCGATCAGCGCCGCGCGCGCCAGCGTCACCGCGTCAGCCGGCCGCACCGGGCTCTGCCCCCGGCGCCCCCGCGCAGCGGTGTAGGCCGTCCAGGTGCCCGCGACGCAGACCGCACCGGTCGTCCACCCCGCCGCGCCCAGTCCGGCGGCCGGAGTAAGGGCGGCGAGCAGGGCCAGCGCTCCCAGCGCGGCGGGCGTCTGTGCGTCCCGCAGCGCGGCGCGTGCCGCGGCGGCCGCAGGGGGCCGACTCACCGTGGTGCTCCCGCGGCAGCGCGAAGGGCGCACCGCACCGAGGCCGTCCCGGTCCCCGCCGCCTCCGGTATCCCCCGCAGTCCCCATCAGCGCAGCTCCCGCTTCATCGCCGGGCCCCGCGCCGCCACCGGAGCGGGGCACCGCGCACCGGGTATCGTACCCCGCGTCGCCGACGCCACAGGAGAGGCAACGTGCCCCGTTCCGCATCCGCCTTCTGGATCCGTGAGCCGGGCGCCGGCGAGATCCGGCCGGCCGAGCCGGCGGCACCCGGGCCCGACGACGTGCTGGTGCGCACCCGCTACTCCGCGGTCAGCCGCGGCACCGAGGCCCTGGTCTTCCGCGGCGGTGTGCCCGAGAGCCAGTCCGAGGTCATGCGGGCCCCCTTCCAGGAGGGCCGGTTCCCGGGGCCGGTGAAGTACGGCTACCTCAACGTCGGACGCGTCGAGGAGGGCCCGCGGCACCTGCTCGGGCGGACGGTGTTCTGCCTCTACCCGCACCAGACGCACTACACGGTGCCGGCCCGCGCTGTCGTCCCGGTGCCCGACACCGTCCCCGCGGAGCGGGCGGTGCTCGCGGGAACGCTGGAGACCGCCGTGAACGCCGTCTGGGACGCCGAGCCGCTGATCGGCGACCGGATCGCGGTGGTGGGCGGCGGCATGGTCGGCTGCGCGGTGGCCGGGGTGCTGGCCGGACTGCCCGGTGCGCGAGTGCAGCTGGTCGACACCGCCGCCGAACGCGCGGAGACCGCGGCCGCGCTCGGCGCCGGGTTCGCCCCGCCAGAGGAGGCCGCGGCCGACTGCGACGTCGTGGTGCACGCGAGCGCGACGGAGGCCGGATTGGCGCGGTCGCTGGAACTGGCGGCGCCGGAGGGCACGGTGGTCGAGCTGAGCTGGTACGGCGACCACCGCGTCAGCCTGCCGCTGGGCGAGCACTTCCACTCCCGGCGGTTGAGCGTGCGGGCGAGCCAGGTGGGGACGGTCTCCCCCGCGACGCGCGGCCGGCGGGGACACGCCGAGCGGATGGAGCTGGCGCTGCGCCTGCTCGCCGACGCCCGCTTCGACGCCCTCATCACCGGCGAAAGCGCCTTCGCGGACCTGCCGGAGGTGCTACCGCGGCTGGCCTCCGGCGACCTTCCGGCCTTGTGCCGCCGCATCACCTACCCCGCGGACTAGGCCGTGTTCAAGAACGCCGGTCTGCTGTGCGGCCTTGTTGGTCTGTCGGGTGGACGGGTGATCGTAGGGAAAAGCGGCGCCGAGGACGGCGGAAGGCCGGGCCCGCGCCCAACGGGCCGGGTGCTCGCCGGTGGCGCGCGCGACGAAGGGTCGTGCGGGCACCCGCACCCCGCCCGGCCGTGCGGCCCCCTGCCGGGGCGGTCCCGGTCAAAACACGGCGGCACCCAGCCGGCCCACCGGCGCCGGTATCTCCGGTATGCCGGTCCATCCGGCGATGATCGCGAACTAATGGCCGCGGAATACGCTTTCCTGCGACCATAAGTTCACGATAGACGGGCCAAGCCGCGCCGAGGGCCGCACAGTGCCTTAAACACGGCTTAGCCGGGTACTTCGTCGAGCGTCCGGCCGCGGGCGGTGGCGCGCCCCCGGGCGCTCCGGTGGCGCCCGGCCGCGCGCGGTCGTCTATCGGGCGCCGCCGGCGACCGGCCACTGCCCCACTACCGGAGATCCCCGCTGACCACCCACAGGTGTCCGAAGGGGTCCTGCACCCTGCCCTGCCGCTTGCCGTACGGGCGGTTCTCGACGGGAATCACGAGCCGGGCGCCCAGCCGTACCATGCGATCCGCGGTCGCATCCGGGTCGGGCACGACGGCCGTCATGAGGACGGGGGTGCCGCCCAGCGACGCGGGATCGTGCCATCCCCACTCCGCGACGCTCTGCGCCAATGCGAACACGGCCGATCCCAGCGTGAGTTCGGCGTGGTTCACGACGTCGTCGTCATCGGCCGCCCGGAAGGTCAGCGCGGCCCCCAGCGCCTCGGTGTAGAAGTCGATCGCCGCGTCGGCGTCCGACACGAGCAGCTTCGGGTAAAACTCAATGTCCATGACTCGATGATCACGGGGCAGGGGGCCGTCGGCCTTGTAGATTTCGGCCCTCTTCCGCGAGCCATCCGGTCGGCGTCGTCTGCATGAGGTCGGTGAAGTCGTGCACGAGGTGGCTCTGGTCGTGATAGGCGCAGTCGGCCGCGACCCGGGCCCACGAGTCGGCCCCTTCGCGGACCCGATCGGCGGCGGCCGCCAGGCGCGCGACACGCGACGCCAGCTTCGGAGTGATCCCCAGGGAACTGCGCATGGTGTGCCGCAGGCGGCGCGGGCTCAGGTGGGCGCGCCGGGCCACTTCCTCGACCGGAACCTGCCCGCCACCGGCCCCGATGATCCGCAGCGCTTCGAGAGCGTCCTCGGGCCCGTCGGCCGGGCCCGAGCATTGCAGGCGCTCCAGGAGGCGGACCCGCATCAGCGGCTCCCGGACGCCCGCGGGGGTGCCGGCCAGCTCCTCGCTCAACCGAGTGACCCACGGCAGCAGCGCGTCGGCACTGACACCGCCCGCGTCCACCTCGCGGGGCGGCACCCCGGTGAGGCGCTGCAAGGCCGAGAGAGACATGTCGACGTACACAACCGGCTGTTGCGAACGCAGAATGAGTGTCGGAGTCGCCACCGCGGGCCGCATCAGCCCCGCAACCACGGCTTGCTCGTGTCGGGCCCGCCCGTCGTATCGGAGTTCGAGGGGCGTACCCAGGCTGACGACCAGTCGCGCGGACAATGCCGGGAGGGCCCTGTGCACGCGTGGCCGGCCGACGTGCTCGCTGGCGGCGACGACACCGATGCCTTCCGCACGACATGCCCGGCGCAGATCCACAACCTCATTGTCGCAGCGCGACGGGCCCGGCCTCGACGACCTGGGAGCTCGAACATGTTCAGCGTCACCGTCCGCGACCACATCATGGTCGCCCACAGCTTCCGCGGCGCGGTCTTCGGACCGGCGCAGCGCCTGCACGGTGCCACCTTCACCGTGGACGCCGCCTTCTACCGCGCCGAACTCGACGCCGACAACATCGTGGTCGACATCGCCCTGGCAACCCGCGAACTCGGCGACGTGCTCGGCGGGCTGAACCACCGCAACCTCGACGCCGAGCCCGCCTTCGCCGGCGCGAACACCACCACCGAGTTCCTGGCCGGGTTCGTCGCCGACCGGCTCGCCGACCGAGTCGCCGCCGGCGGGCTCGGCGAGGGCGCCCGCGGGCTGGAACGCCTTGCGGTCACCCTGCACGAGTCGCACGTCGCATGGGCGACCTACGAGCGGGCGCTGTGAGCGCCGTCCCCGTCGGCGGCCCCGAGCCGCCCGCGGTCCACGTCGTCCTGCCGGGCGGGATCGACGAAGCCGGATCGCCCAGCGGCGGCAACGTCTACGACCGGCGCATGTGCCGCTCGCTCACCGAAGCGGGCCGTCCCGTTGCCGAGATCGCCGTCGCCGGGGAATGGCCCAGCCCGGGTCCCGCCGCCCGCGCCGACCTGGATGCGCAGCTGGCGCGACTGCCCTACGGGACCCTGGTGCTCGCCGACGGCCTGGTGTGCTGCGGCGTCCCCGAGATCGTCGTCCCGCACGCCCGCCGCCTCCGGCTGGCCGTGCTGGTCCACCTGCCGCTGGCCGCCGAAACGGGCCTGTCCCCGCCCGACGCCGCCGACCTCGACGCCCGTGAAGGCGCCACCCTGCGGGCGGCGGCCGCGGTCGTCGCGACCAGCCCCGGGGCGGCGCGGCGGCTCGTCGAGCGGCACGGCTTGGACCCTGCGCGCACCGGCACCGTGGAACCGGGGGTCGACCCCGCGCCGCTCGCGTCCGGCACAGACGGGGCCGCACGGCTGCTGTGCGTAGCCTCCCTGACCCCCCGCAAGGGCCACGACGTGCTCGTCGACGCGCTGGCCGGGCTCGCCGACCGCGACTGGACGTGCGTGTGCGCCGGCCCTTCGGCACGGAGTCCCGACCACGTCGCCGCAATCCGGGGTTCGATCGCGAGCCGCGGCATGGCCGACCGCGTCCAGCTGGCCGGGCCGCTCCGCGGGGCGGCGCTGGCGGCGGCCTACGCCGCGGCCGACCTGTTCGTCCTGCCGTCACGCGACGAGACCTACGGCATGGCGGTCGCCGAAGCTCTGGCGCGCGGCATCCCCGTCATGGCGAGCGACGCCGGGGCACTGCCGCAGACCGTGGGCACCCTGCCCGACGGCGCCGTACCGGGGGTGGTGGTACCCGCCGACGACGCGTCGGCGCTCGCGGCGGCACTGCGGGACTGGTTCGACGATCCCGCACTGCGCGAACGGCTGCGCGGTGCCGCCCGGCGCCGCCGCCGGGAACTGCGGCCCTGGAGTGCGGCGGCAGCACGGATGGACGCCGTGCTGCGCGACCTGGCGCGAGTGCCGCGATGAGCGGGCCGGAGGGAGAGGCGTCGTTCACGCCCGACTGGCTCGCGCTGCGGGAAGGCGCCGACGCCGCCGCGCGGTCGACGCGGTTGCTCACACCGCTGCGTGCGGCGCTGCCGCGCGGCCGGAACCCGGGCGGACCACCACTCGTCGTGCACGACCTCGGCTGCGGAACGGGATCGATGGGCCGCTGGCTCGTGCCGCGCCTGCCGGGGCCCCAGCACTGGGTGCTGCACGACCGGGACCCCGCACTGCTCGCCCGCGCCCGCGCCGGTCTGCCCGCCCGGTCGGCGGACGGCGGCCGTGTCACCGCCGAGACGCGCACGGGCGACCTCGTCCGGCTGCGCGCAGCCGATGTGAGGGGAGCAGACCTGGTCACCGCCTCCGCTCTGCTGGACCTGCTGACCGCTCCGGAGGCCGTCGGCCTCGCGCAGATGTGCGCGGCCGCCGGGTGCCCGGCACTGCTGACGTTGTCGGTGGCGGGCCGGGTGGAGCCCGCGCCCGCCCGCTCCCTCGACGGCGCGCTGGGCGCCGCCTTCGACGCCCACCAGCGGCGCCCTGTCGGCGGTCGGCGCCTACTCGGCCCGGACGCGCCCGGCACCGCCGCCGACGCCTTCCGGCGCTGTCGCGCACGCGTGCACGAGGCCCCCTCCCCGTGGAGCTTGGGGCCCGCCGACGCCGCGCTGGCAGCCGAGTGGCTGCGCGGGTGGGTCGCCGCCGCCGTCGAGCAGCGCCCCGAACTCGCCGCCGAAGCGGAGGCCTACCTGCACGAACGCCTGGCCCAATGCGCCGCGGGCCGTTTCCGCGTCCTCGTGGACCACCGCGATCTGCTCGCGGTACCGCCGAGCCGGGGACGGTAGGCCATAGTCGGGGGAGGCGGGCCGACGAGCCGCGGTGCCGTCGCGGCGAGGCGGTCGCCGACCCCGACGTCCAAGCCGAGGCGCGCCCGACCACCGAACGAAGTCCTTCGAGCGGCGCCTCCACACACCTCGGTCGCGGTGGTGGGCAGGCGTACACGGGGCGGGTAGAAGGGGGGCAGGCATACCCGCGGCCCGCTGCTGCAGAGCGGCCGGGCGATCGCCGCGGGTGCTCGTAGGGGGGGAGTGGGATGCGCGCGTTCCGGCCATGGCTGCGGGCACTGCTGGGTGCGGCGGTGCTGGTGCTGCTGGCGCGGACCCTGGGTGCCGAGGCGTTCGTGCGCGGGGTGGCGGAGATCGACGCCGCCGCGCTGCTCGCGGCTTTGGGCATCGGCATGGCCACGACCATCGCCACGGCCTGGCGCTGGGCCGTCGTGGCACGCGGGCTCGGCCTGCGGCTGGGGCTGCCGCGCGCCGTCGCCGACTACTATCGCGCGCTCCTGCTCAACGCGGTGCTGCCGGCCGGTGTCCTCGGCGACGTGCACCGGGCGTTCGCCCACCGGCGCCGGGCCGCGGCCGACGGCTGCGCCGCGGCGGGCGGCCGGGCCGTGCGCGCTGTCGTCCTGGAGCGCGCAGCCGGGCAGACGGTGCTGATATCGAGCGCGATACTCGTGCTCGCCGCCCGGCCGGAACTCGTCACCGCGACGGGGCGGTTGTTCCCCTCGCCTTCTGCAGCGGCGGCGACCGGCGCCGGAGTTGTGGTCCTCGGCGGCGCGGCGGCGCTATGGCTGCTGGGCTCACACAGTGGGCGGCGCCGGAGGGCCCGGGCGCGGGCCTGGGCGGCGGAGGCGCGCTCGGCCGTGCTCGCCCGCGGCCGGTGGGCTGCGGTCGGGGCGTTGTCGGCAGCCGGGCTGGCCGGGCACCTGGCGTTGTTCGTCGTCGCCGCGCGGGTGGCGGACGTCGAAGCGCCGACGGCGGACCTGCTTCCTCCGATGCTGGTGGCCCTACTGGCGATGAGCGTGCCGGTGGGGGTAGGCGGGTGGGGACCGCGCGAGTCGGCGGCCGCGCTGGGGTTCGCCGCCGTCGGGCTCGGCGCCGAGGCCGGGCTGGGCACCGCTGTGGTGTACGGCGTGCTGGCACTGGTGTCGAGTCTGCCTGGTGCGCTCGTGCTGTGGCCGCTGCGCCGGGCCGCCCGGCGCCCTGGGGCACCTTCGGGCGGCCGGGTCGCTGCGGCGGACCGCACCACGTCCGTCTCCGAGGAGCAGCCCGCCACGGACATGCCGCCCCCGCCACAGGGTCAGATCCGGCGGATGCGGGCCAGCCAGGCGGCCTGGTCCACGGTCGCTCCCGGCTCGACACCCACCAGCGCTGCGTCCTCCTCGCCGCGGACGACGCAGCGGTAGCGGGCGGGGCGGAGGTTCTCCAGGCGCCAGCCCGCGCCGAACGCGTCGCGAATGGCGGTGTCGCTGATGCGCGGCCCGAAACCGGGTTCGGCGTCGGATAGGGCGAGCACGTGCACCAGGCCGCCGGGGCGGGAGACCTCGTGCAAGGACGCGACGTAGGCGCTCCGGTCAGCGCCCTCGAAGATGTGGAACAGGGCGCTGTCGACGACGGTGTCGTAGCTCCGCCCGCCCTGCGCCAGGTCGAACGCGTCCGCCACCGCGAAATGCGCCTCCACACCGTGCTCGGCGGCGTTGGCGCGCGCAAGTCCGACCGCGCGCTCCGAATAGTCGATGCCCACCACGTCATAGCCCGAGCGAGCGAGGTGGATGGTGTGCTCTCCGGTGCCGCACCCGGGGTCGAGTACCGCCCCGGTGATCCAGCCGTCCCTCTCCAGGGCCGCCACCTCCGGCTGGGGTTCGCCGATAACCCAGGGAGCGGTGTTGTTCTCGTATGCGGCATCGAAGACGGATTCCGACGGTGTGGTCATCGCCTGCTCCTTCGAAAGCTCTGCGGCCCGATCGGCCGACCCGCGGGGCCGGCGCACCGTCTCACTCTCCTCCATGAAGCACGGTTGAGGTCCACCGAAATCCATCGCGCTGCGCTTCCCGCCTACACCGGCCGGGTGCCGACCGGTCCGCTTGTGTCGACACGGCGTTTCGCGGCGGGAGGCGGCGCGGCGAAAGGCGCTCCGCGCGATACGAACCTAGGTGCCGCGCTCGCCTTCGGCTTCGAGGAGGTGGGGAGCGTGGGTGCGGACGGCGGCCACGACCTCGTCGGGGTGCGGGTTGACCATGGCGGCGGGGCCGACGAAGACGGTGGGGACGGTCTCGTCGCCGCCGGTGGTGGCGCGTACGCGGGCGGCGGCTTCGGGGTCCTGCCAGATGTTCGTCTCCGTCAGCGGGATGCCGCGCCTACGCAGGCGGATGCGGAGCATGAAGCAGAACATGCAGCCCGGACGCCAGTGGAACTCGACGCCGGTGCGCTCGCGCTCGCTCATGGGGACAGGTCTCCTCACCGGTTCGGTTTCGGCGGCCGCCGACGTGTGCGGCCCGCCCGCACCGGTTCCCGTACCCCGAGGACGCGCGTCCGATCATCGAGCGGCCTGCCGGTTCCGGACACCGGGAACCCGTATCGCCGAGAGGGCGAATGCTCGTTCACGGCAGCGTGAGTATCCGGGGACCCGCGCTGGTGATGGCGACCGTGTGCTCGAAGTGGACCGCGCGGGTGCCGTCGGCGGTGTGCACCGTCCACCCGTCGCCGGAGGTGACGTGCTCGTCGTCGCCGCCCGCCGCGAGCATCGGTTCCAGCGCCAGCACGAGGCCCGGCCGCAGCCGATAGCCGCGCCCCGGGCGGCCGGCGTTGGGGACGTCCGGGGCCTCGTGCATGCTGCGGCCGATCCCGTGGCCGCCGAGGCCCTCGGGTATGCCGCAACCGGAACCGCGCACGCTTTTCTCGATGGCGTCGGAGATGTCGCCGATTCGGTTTCCTTCGACAGCGGCTGCGATACCGGATTCCAATGCCCGGCGGCCGGCATCCAGCAGGTCGAGATCGGCAGGGCGAACGTTGCCCACGGGGAAGGTCACGGCGGCGTCGCCGGTCCACCCGTCGACCTCCGCGCCGCAGTCGACGCCGACCAGGTCGCCGTCGCGCAGCCGGTAGTCCGTGGGGATGCCGTGCACCACCGCGTCGTTGACCGATGTGCAGATCACGCCGGGGAAGGGCCGCGGAGCCCAGGCGGGCTGGTAGTCCAGGAACGGTGAACCCGCGCCCGCCCCGTCCAGGACTGCACGGGCGGCGTCGTCCAGTTCACGCAGGCTGACGCCGACCGCCGCCGCACGCTGTACCGCCGCCAGCGCCTCGGCCACCACCCGGCCCGCCTTGCGCATGGCCTCCACATCTTTGTCGCTCTTGAGTTCGACCAAGATGCTCTCCTCACCTTGCAGCCAATTATAATACCGGTATTACAATAGCAGTCATGGTCAGAACACCGTTGACGCCCTGGGAGCGCAAGCGCGGAGAGCGGTTCGGCACCTTACTGCGCCGCGCGCGGGGCGAGCGCAGCATGGTGGAGGTCGCCGCGGCGGCCGGGGTCTCGGTGGAGACTCTGCGCAAGATCGAGTCCGGGAGGGCGCCGACGCCCGCCTTCTTCACAGTGGCGGCACTCGCCGCGGAGCTCGGGATCTCCCTGGACGAGCTCGCCGCGGCATCGGCCCCCGATGCGGCGGCCCCGGAGTCGGCGCTGACCGCCTAGTAGATGAGTGACTCCGATGTCTGAGCAGGTTGCCCAGACGGTCGGCTCGGTACCGCTTGGGAGCGCCTCGGGTCTGCTGTGCGGCCTTGGCACCGGGCGGGTGTCGGGCTGCCTGAACTGAAAAGCGGCGACGGCGGCGGACGGCCGGGCCCGCGCCCACCGGTGCCGGTGGGCGCCGGTGGTGCGCCCGACGACGGAACAGGTGTCGGAATGTGGGTTATGCCGGTTTCCGTTGCATCGAGCACGCAGCGATCCTCACCGAGTCTTGCTTTAGGGACACTTTCGGCGCCGAGACTGTCCCTGGAGCCAGGCTCGGCGCGCCGCCGCCCCCGGTCACCGGCGGGCACCCGGTCCGCTGGGCGCGGGCCCCCCCTGCCGCCGTCGCCGCCGCTTTTCCTCCAGGCCGCCCGCCGCCCGGCAGACCCGCAAGGCCGCCCAGCGGACCTGAGCCGCCTCCGGCGACCGAAGACATCGGACTCACTCATCTACTAGCGCCCGATGGCGCTCCCTCTCCGCTGGAGCAGGTCGCCTTGAGCACAAGTCGACATGTGGGCCATCGCTGCTGCGCGGCCGCTCCGGCGGCGCCGGGGATCACTCGGCCTCGGTTTCGGCCACGGTCACCCCCGCTCCGGCGGCGATGTCGCGTAGGGCTTGCACGTGGCGCTCGAATGCTTCGCGCCCCTCGGGGGTCAGGGAGAGATAGGTCCGGGGCCGTCGGCCGACGAAGGTCTTGCGGACCTTCACGTACCCGGCGTTCTCCAGGACGGCGATCTGTTTGGAGAGGGCGGAGTCGCTGACCTCGACCGTGTCGCGGACGAACTTGAAGTCGGCCTGGTCCGCAGCGGCCAGTGCCGCGGCGATCGAGAATCGCACCGGCGCGTGGATGGCGTCGTCGAGCTGGGAACGGGGATGCTTCATGCCCGCGGCTCCTCGGAGTGCGCACGGGCGTAGACCGCGGCGGTCAGCGGAGGCACGGCGCACAGCAGCGCCATGGCCGCCCACCACCACAGCACGTCCTTGAACGCTGTCATGCCCACGACCATGGTGATCGAATGCAACACCCCCCAGCAGGCGATCATCCCGACGTGCAGTCGGCCGTAGCGATAAGGCGCCATGGGCTGGCGGTAGGCGTAGACGGACAGCCCGAGGATCGCGGCGAGCACGAGCGGCATGCCGACCGCCACGGTGGCTGGCGCGGGTGCGAGCCCCAGCGCCAGGGGGAAGGAGAAGGCGACTCCCGCGAACCCCGACGCGTAGACGGCGTACCAGCGACCGCGGCTGCGCACCCGCGAGGTGATGTCCTGCGCGGCGACCAACGCTTCCAGCGCTTCCTCACGCTGCATGGGACCTCCAGCAGGTCGAGCGGATCGCTTTCCAGATTCGCATGCACTTTCCTGTTTTGCAAGTACTTTCCAAGGGGACAAACAAGGCAGTGGATACACTGCCGCGCAACCGGGCAGCGGCGTCGGACGGAACCCGGACCGCGCACGCAGTGCACGCAACCGCAGACCGATCACCGAGGAGACCCATGAGCGACGCGCCCACCGTCTTCATCACCGGCGCCACCGACGGCCTCGGCCGGGCGCTGGCCCACCGGCTAGCGCAGGACGGCTACCGCCTGATCCTGCACGGACGCGATCCCGAGCGGCTCGCGCGCATCGCTGACGAAGCCTCCTCCGCCGGGACCCCCGACGCCCCCGTCACGGCGACCGCCGACCTCGCCGACCTCGCCCAGGTGAGTCGGCTGGCCGAGCAGGTACGCGAGGGCACGGACCGCCTCGACGTCTTCGTCAGCAACGCCGGGATCGGCGCCGGCGAGCCCGACGGCCGCGACCGGCGCACCAGCGCCGACGGCTACGAACTGCGCTTCGCCGTCAACCACCTCGCCGGTTTCGCGCTGACGCTCGACCTGCTGCCGCTGCTGCGCGCCGGTGCACCGGCCCGCGTCGTCTACGTCGCCTCGCTGGGCATGCACCCGCTCGACTTCGACGACCTGATGCTGCAGCACGGCTACGACGGTTGGCGGGCCTACGGCCAGAGCAAGCTCGCGCAGATCATGGCGGGTCTCGAACTCGCCGAACGGCTCCCCGCCGCGGAGGTGACCGTGAACAGCCTGCACCCGGGCACCTTCATGCCGACCAAGATGGTGCTCGCCGAACGGGGCACGCACACCGACAGCTTGGAGACCGGCGTAGAAGCCACGCACCGGATGGTCGCCTCGCCCGAACTCACCGGCGTGACGGGCGCCTTCTTCGACCGGACCAGCCCGGCTCTCGCCGAAGCCCAGGCCTACGATCGCGCCGCGCGAGCACAGCTGTGGCGGCGCAGCCTGGAGCTCGTCGGACGACCCGACATCGATTGACGCGCAGGGCCGCGACCGCCTCCCGGCGGGAGCGGGCGAGGGCTGCGGGTGCTCCCCTGGCGGATTCATACCTACCAGTCGGTATTCTTCTCTGCGAATATGGCATCGGACACACCCGTGCCCCGCCCCAAGGAGGACCCCCTTGCTCAACCTGGCGATCGTGCTGGAGGACAGCGCAGAGAAGACCCCCGACCGCACGGCACTGGTCTACGGCGACATCCGCATGACCTACGCCATGGTCGACGGCCTCGCCAACCAGGTGGCCGGACTGCTCGCGGCGCGCGGCATCCGCCCCGGCGACAAGGTGGCCCTGGCCTGCCCCAACCTCCCCTACTTCCCCTTCGTCTACTTCGGCGCACTGAAGGCCGGGGCGGTGGTGGTGCCGCTGAACGTGCTCTCCGCGTCCCGCGAGATCGCCTACTACCTGGAGGACTCCGACGCCAAGGCGCTCTTCTGCTTCGAGGGCACCCCGGAACTGCCGCTGGGCGAACGCGGCAAAGCGGCCTTCGACGCGGCCCCCGGCACCGAGCACTTCATCGTCCTGCCCGCCCAACCGCTGGCCACCGAGTCCTCCATCGAGGGCGCCGAAACACTGTGGGGCGCGCTGGACGGCGTCTCCGACCGGTTCGAGTCGGTGCAGACCGCCGCCGACGACACGGCCGTCATCCTCTACACCAGCGGCACCACCGGCCACCCCAAGGGCGCCGAGCTGAGCCACCAGAACATGCTGATGAACGCGGTCGTCTCCGACGAGATGGTGCCCCGCTACGACGGCGAGGACTCCACCATGGCGGTGCTGCCGCTGTTCCACTCCTTCGGCCAGTCCTCGGTGATGAACGCCGGCCTGCGCCGGGGCGCGAAGCTGGTGCTGATGCCCCGGTTCGAGCCGGCCGAGGCGCTGTCCCTGATGCGCAGCGAGAGCGTCACCCTGTTCGCCGGCGTGCCGACCATGTACTGGGCACTGCTGGCGACGATCCGCGCCGGCGGCGCCCAGCCGCCCGAGACCCTGCGGTCGGCCGTCTCGGGCGGTTCGGCCCTGCCGCTGGAGGTGCTCCGAGAGTTCCACGAGACCTTCGGCGTGCAGATCCTGGAGGGCTACGGCCTTTCCGAGACCGCGCCCACGGCCAGCTTCAACCAGCTGCACCGCCCGACCAAGCCCGGCTCGATCGGTTTCCCCATCTGGGGCGTGCAGATGAAGCTGGTGGACCCCGACTGGAACACGATCGAGGGCGAAGGCCCCGGCGAGATCGCCATCCGCGGCCACAACGTCATGAAGGGCTACTACAACCGCCCCGAGGCCACCGCCGAGGTCATGCGTGACGGCTGGTTCCGGACCGGCGACATCGCCCGCCGCGACGAGGACGGCTACTACTTCATCGTCGACCGCGCCAAGGACCTGATCATCCGCGGCGGCTTCAACGTCTACCCGCGGGAGGTCGAGGAGGTGCTGATGACCCACAAGGCGGTGTCGCTGGCCGCCGTGGTCGGCGTCCCCCACCAGACCCACGGCGAAGAGGTCAAGGCGTTCGTCGTGGCCGAGGCGGGCACCGAGCCCACCGAGGAGGAGCTGGTCGAGTGGTGTCGCGAGCGCCTGGCCTCGTTCAAGTACCCGCGTTCGGTGGAGCTGCGCGAGACGCTGCCGATGAACGCCACCGGCAAGATCCTCAAGCGCGAACTGCGGTAGGCGCAGTCGCCGGGCACCCCTCCGGCGCCGGATCCGGCAGCATTCAACCGCCCCTGGGGCACGGTGCACGAGAACCGGTCCCGGACCACCGCGGTCCGGGACCGGCCACGAGACCGGAGTGCGGCACGCTCTCCCCTCATCAGCGGCCGGTGGCTCCGGTCCGTCCAACTCCCCGTCGTTGCGGCTCCGGCCGAGCGGGAGCGGGCGGCCGGAGCGACGTCGCAGCAAAGTTCATATTCGCGGCCGCGGATGTGTCAAGGCCCCGAAGCACCGCGGCGTACCGCCGTCGCGCATCTCTGCGCTGGAGCGGGAATCACCGCGATGGCGGAAACCGTGCGCACCGCGCGCCGACGAGCCGGGTGGCTTCGGGACGAACTTGACAATCCGCCCCGCGTTCGCGAATGCTCACGGATCACACGACGCCGCGAGGAACGGCCCGCTCCCCGCTTCCCCCATCGGAGGTCCCTGTGTACGACATGCTGTTCGTCCTGACGGGCGCAGCCATAAGCCTGGTGACCAGCGTTGTGGTGACCTGGGTCCAGTCCCGCCACGTCCGCAAGAGCGAGATCCGCGTCGCCACGCGAGAGTCGACGCGCCAGCTCACCGGCCTGTTCATCGCCGAGCGCGAGGGCGCGCTGGACGCCCAGGACGCCGAACCGACCGCCGCCCTCGCCGAGGCCGAGATGATGTCGGTCGCGATCTCCGACCGCCGCACGCGCGAGCGGATGCGGGCGGTCATCCGGCTGCTGCGCGAACTCCGGTTGCCCGAGCTGCAGGAGCTCAGCGGCGCGAAGCCGGCCGTCATGCGCCCCCTGCTGTGCGACCACGCCCTGGAGGTGCTGGGCGCCCACTTCCGCAACGAGCGGCTGCCCGCGCTGCCGCAGCACGTGCAGAAGATGCTCGACGTCGAGGACGAGGCGCTGAGCATCCACGCCGGGGGCGCTCCCCGCAACGCCGCGTCCGCGATCAAGACCTCGGCCGCGGCCGAGGCGTCGGCGCCGTCGGGTTCGGCCTCCCGCTCGTCGGGCTCCTCCTCGGGCTCGGGCTCGGGCTCGTCGTCGGGCTCGAAGCCGACGGCCAAGTCCGGCTCCGCCGCCTCCGGCTCGGGTGCCGGTTCCGCATCCGACTCCTCGTCGAGTGAGGCGCCGGCACCGCGCGGGCGCATCCGCCGCAAGCAGCAGGACACGGCGGAGGATTCGGCCAAGTCCGCGCGCCGCACCAAGGCGGGCAAGGGCGCCGGCGGCAAGGACGACGACGCCGACGACGAGGTGCACAGCGCCTTCTGGAACGACGACGCCTGAGGCGATTCCGGCCGAGACATGGGGCGGCCCCGGCGCAGGCAGGTGCACCGGGGCCGCCCGTTCATCTTTCGGGGACAGAGTGGGAAGGGTGGGGGGGGTCAGGCCAGCGTCAGGCCCCACCGCTGCAGGATCGGGTTGACCTCCTGGTAGTAGGTGGTGCCGCCCCAGCTGCAGTTGCCGGAGCCGCCGGAGGTGACGCCCTGGGCCTGGTTGCCGCTGACCCAGGAGCCGCCGGAGTCGCCCGGCTCGGCGCAGACGTTGGTCCGCGTGAGCCCGTACACCGTGCCCTGCGGGTAGCGGACCGTCTGGTTGCGGGCCTGGATGGTGCCGCAGTGCCAGCCGGTGGTCGACCCCGAACGGCAGATGGACGAGCCGATGGGGGCCCGCGCGGACCCGGCGACGTTGACCGTGCCTCCGGAGTAGTCGTTCACCCGCGGGGTCGGGTTCCATCCGGCGTTGGCCCGCACGTAGCCCATGTCCCGGCTGGGGAACACGGAGCCGGCGAACGATCCGCTGCCGCCGTTCGCGCCGGAGACGGAGTCTCCCGCGCCGCCGCAGTGGCCGGCGGTGACGAACCCGGTGGTGACCGCGAAGCCCACGGAGCACCGCGAACTGCCGTTGATGTAGTAGGCGTCGCCGCCGACGATGTCGGCGAAGGTCTCGGGCTGCTCGGTGCTTTCCTCGACCTTGACGGCGCCCTTGGCGACGCCCGCCTCGGCGACCAGCTTCCTGCCGGCCTTCGCGGCGCCCTGCTCGACCGTCATGACCACGGTGTCGGCCTCGACGTCGGCGTACCAGCCGGTCACACCGGAGGCGGCCTCCTCGGAACTGGCGTTGAGGTCGGCCACGACCTTGTCGAGGGCCTTCCGGCCGTAGGTGACGACCTCCGCATCGGCGCCGGCGTCTTCGACCGTGTCGGCCGCGTCGGCGTCGGTGACCGAGACCGTCAGCTCACCGGTCTCGGTGTCGAACACGGCTCCG
The DNA here is from genome assembly GCF_004323735.1 of Streptomonospora litoralis. Taxonomy (GTDB): domain Bacteria; phylum Actinomycetota; class Actinomycetes; order Streptosporangiales; family Streptosporangiaceae; genus Streptomonospora; species Streptomonospora litoralis. The sequence goes on from NZ_CP036455.1 coordinate 5,529,966, forward strand.
CCGAAGTCGGAGCCGAGGTCGGCGCGCAGCTCGTCCTGGAGGGAACGGGCCCGGCTCTCCTGCTGGATCAGTTGCTTCGCCTCGGACTCGGTCAGCCCGAGGTCGCGCTGCATGGCATCGAGCTGTTCGGGCGCCGCCGTCGGTGCGGGGTCTGCCGCCGCGGCGGTGGTAGCCGCCGCCATCAGTCCCATGGACAGGACGACGCCGCCGAGTGCCATGAATCGGGGGGATTTTCGCACGTGCCTTACTCCTTGAGCGGGGGTGGAAAAGGACAGCTACGCCCGGTGTCGGGACCGGACGCGAATCCCCGGCGGGGTGGACCTTGTGGGCCCGGTGCCCGCCGCATTCACCGAACGTTCGGTGAATGGGTTGAAACGATAAGTGAAGTTCACGGCGAGCAACAGACCCGACACGGAACGGGATACCGGACCACTCGGGACCGATGCCGCGAGTCACCTCTAGACCGGCGACCTCAGCAGGCCCGCCTGACGTCGGATTTCACGAACACGAAACAACGCTCGACCGACTCGCGATTGGCGACACAAGGGATGATCTTGGCCAGATGCGGCCAATTTATCCACAACTCCTAAGACGGAAGAGGACGTACAAGCGCACCAACGAGACGGTTACGCACCGAACAGGCCGAAGAACCAGACAGAAAGAGACTTGCGCACGTGCACGCCGCAGCCCCTCCACTGCCGCGCCACCGCCGCCTGGCAAGCCGTCGACGCACGTCGCAGTGGGCCCGGCGGCCCCTTCGGCCGTGCCCGGCGCCGGGTCCGCTCCGTATATCGCGGGCGGGCAGCGTGCATCGGGTACCGCATCCGGGAAACAACTATCTGTGACGGACTACCGATTCGGAGGGGGACCGTCATGGAGATCGTCTTCAGCATCATCTCCGCGCTGATCATCGGACTCGTCATCGGTGTCCTGGCGCGGATCATCCTGCCCGGCAAGCAGAACATCTCCATCTGGATGACGATCGCCGTGGGCGCCGTCGCGGCCCTGATCGGCACGGCGATCGCGGGCTTCGCCGGATACGCCGACACCCCGGGCATCGACTGGTGGGAGCTGATCACCCAGCTGGCACTGGCCGTGGTCGGTGTCGGGCTCGTCTCGGGCATGGGCGGGCGCGAGCGCGACTGATCGCCGGCAGCCGGCGCTGCGAACCGCGGCGCACCGGGACGCTGCGAGGGCCTTCTAGGTGACTTCTAGGCGGCCTTCCGCGACCGCGGAGCCGACCAGACTGCCGTCCCGGTAGCGGACCGACCGGTTCACGGACCGACCGCAGCCCGGGCGCCCTACCGCCGCCCGGGTTTCGGTCATGCTTATTCGGGGGAATGATCAGCCGGAAATTGCCCGCCACAGATCGGGGCACAGGCGACAAACCCCCGCGAGTCGCCCGCGCGTCCGTGGAATCGATCTCGTAGGATCGCCCTGCATCGCCGGAGTCGGCCCGCCACGGGCCGTCGCGGCCGCACGCCGCACCCGCCGCTCCGCCCGCTCCCCTGTCGCGGCCCGGCGCATCCACCTCAGCGCGCCTGCTCCCGACCGCTCCCGCCCCCTGCATGAAGAGACTCCGTATGCCCGACGACGCTCGCGGCGCCGACTCCGGTTCCGCCGACCCCAACCGCCCGCAAGCCCCCGAGCAGACCCGCGAGTCCGGCGCATCGGCGGCCCGGGAGGTCGGCGGCGCCTCCACCGAGTCCGAGGCGGAGGGCGGAGCGCGCCGAGGCGAGAGCGGGACTGTCGGCGACCAGGCGGAGTCCGCCGCGAAGGAGGACCGGCCAGATCCCGCGACCGGCGAGCCCGGCGCCCAGGAGTCCGGAGGTAGCGAGGCGGCCGGCGCCGCGGGGCGCCCCGGCGTGTCCGCCGAGTCGGCCGCCTCCACGGGCAGGGCACGGAACGAGGAGCGGACGGAGACCGCGGAGAACGGGGACGCCGCCGACGACTCCCATTCCCGCAAGCCGACCGCCACCGCCCCGCGGTCCGCGAAGCGCCGCCGACTGCCGCGCCTGGCCGCATGGACGGCGGCGCTCGCCGCGGTCGTACTGGTCGCAGCTGCCGGGACCGCCTACGGCTACTACCACTCCCTGCAGAACGACATCGTCCGCCACGATCTGGACGCCGCCCTGGACGAGGAGGACCGGCCGGAGAAGATCGGCGACGACGTCAACATCCTCTTCATCGGCTCCGACGGCAGGGAAGGCGGCAACGCCGCCTACGGCGGGCGCGACTTCGTCGGCGAGCGCTCCGACGCGCTGATGCTCGCCCACATCTCCCCCGACGGCCGCGCCACAGTCGTCAACTTCCCGCGCGACTCGCTCGTCCAGCTGCCCGAATGCGCCCCCTACGGCGAGACCGAGGGGACCGCCGGATACCACGGCATGATCAACGCCGCGCTGTTCCACGGCGGCCCTCCGTGCGTGGTGAAGACCGTCGAGTCGCTCACCGACATCCGCATCGACCACTTCGCCCACCTGAGCTTCGTCGGCTTCCGGGAGATGATCGATGCGATCGGCGGCGTGCGGATGTGCATTCCGCAGCCCATGCACGACGAGCGCGCCCAGCTCGACCTGGAGGCGGGCGATCAGCGGCTCAGCGGTGAGGAGGCGCTGTCCTTCGTCCGGGCCCGCTACGAGATCGGCAACGGCGGCGACATCGGGCGCATCGACCGCCAGCAGATGTTCCTCGGAGCACTCGCCGACGAGGTGACCGACAGCGACCTGCTCACCCGCCCCGGCCAGGCCACCGGAATGCTGCGCGCCGTCACCGAGCACACCGGGACCGACGACGAGTTCACCCTGCCGACGATGGTCTCCATCGCCTCGACGCTCGCCGGAACCGACCTCTCCGACATCGCCTTCTACACGGTGCCGTGGAACCGCGCGCCCCTCGACCCCAACCGGGTGGTCTGGGACGAGGCCGCCGCGTCCCGCCTGTTCTCCGCCGTCCGGCACGACCGGCCGGTGGAGGACCGGCTGCTCGTCACCGGCGAGGAGGACACCGGCGGCTCCGGTTCCGACGATCCGGCCGCGTCGGACGACGCCGGGGGCGGATCGGACGCCGCCGCCACCCCGGAGCCGAGCGCCGACGACCCGAGCGCCGGACCCACCGCGTCCGCCGCACCCATCGAGGGCCGCGACGCGACGTCCAATCCGTGCGCCAACGGCCTCGGCCGCGGCACGGAGAGCGCCGAGGAGTCGCGGATGTGACCGATCCCCGCAGCAGCGCCGGCTCCCATCGAAGGCCCATCGCCACCCCCGGGCCACTGCTGGTAGTTGCGCGAGTACTTTGCGAGTAATTCTGCGTTTTGTGCGAACCGATCCCCCCGGTTCGCGCGTCCGACCTATCGGGTATCACCGTCCCCGCACCACACAGTGGCCGACAAGCCTCCGCCGCCGAGTCGCGGTGGCACCACCTCCCCGCCACATCCGGGACCGTGCCCGCAAACCGACGACCTGGAGGACCCCCGAAGTGACATCCCGCTTTCCACGCCGGCGCACGGCCGCGCTGTGCATCGCGAGTGCCGCGGTCATGGTCGCGGCCTCCGCATGCAGTACCGCCCCCAGCGAAGGCGACCTGGCCAACGAGGAGCCCACCGTCGCCAAAGCCCAAGTGACGATCACCCCTGAGGACGGCGGCACCGAGGTCCGACCCGATTCCCCGATCGTCGTCAGCGCGGACAACGGCACGATCACCGACGTGCAGGTCGAGCAGTCGCTGTCCGAGGGCGAAACCGGCCAGAGTGAGGCCGCCCAGGATGAGGCCGCCCAGGGCGAGACCGACGAGAGCATGACCGGCGCCTACAACGACGACAAGACCGAATGGGTCAGCGAATGGACGCTGCACCCCGGTAGCGACGTCACGGTGACGGCGGTGGCCGAGAACAAGGAAGGCACGAGCACCGAGGTCATCAGCGAGTTCTCGACGGTCCCGCCGGTCGAGGGACAGCGGCTGGAGATCAAGAGCATCAACGTCGAACCCGACAGCACCGTCGGCGTCGGCATGCCGGTGATCGTGGACTTCGACATGCCTGTGCAGAACAAGGCGCAGGTCGAGGCCGCCATGGAGGTCTCCTCCGAGAAGCCCGCGCAGGGCGCCTGGAACTGGTTCGGCGACAAGCGGGCCGTGTTCCGGCCCGAGGAGTACTGGGAGCCGCACCAGAAGGTCACCGTGAACCTGAACCTCGCCGGTGTGGCGGCCTCCGAGGGTGTGTGGGGCATCGAGAACCGCGAATTCGAGTTCGAGGTCGGGCGCTCCCAGATCACCACGATCGACGAGAACGCCCACCACATGACCGTCGAACGCGACGGCCAGACCATCAAGGAGTTCCCGGTCAGCCTGGGCAAGGCCAACGTCCGGAAGTACACCACCACCTCCGGTACGCACCTGACCATGGCGTTCCACACCGACTACCGGATGAGCAACGACACCCTGGGCGTCTCCAAGGACGACCCCGAGTACTACGAGGAGTACGTGGACTACGCGGTCCGCATCTCCAACTCGGGCGAGTTCCTGCACACCGCCGACTGGAACTACCAGCTCGGCGAGGCCAACACCAGCCACGGCTGCATCAACATGAGCGTCGCCGACTCCCGCTGGTTCTACGAGGAGAGCCTGCGCGGCGACCCCGTCGACATCACCGGCACCGACCGCGAACTGCCGGTCGACAACGGCTGGGGCTTCTGGCAGCGCTCCGCCCAGGAGTGGATCTCCCAGAGCGCGACCGGCGAGGCCGACGACACGACCGAGCCCGGCACCCCGGGCTCGCCGCACCACCAGCAGTGATCGGCACCGTCCGCCGGAGCGAGGCCGACCCGCGGACGTGATGCGCCCGGCCGGTCCGGACCGGCCGTGAGGCCGGCATGAGAACGGGGCCCGTCCCACCCGCCGAAGCGGTGGGACGGGCCCCGTTTCGTGTCGGAGCGGGGCCCGCGGCGCGGCTCGGCCACGGGTCCCCGCCGGGCGGGTGCCGCAGTCGGCCCCTTGAACGCCGCCGCACCGGCGCCCGGCTCCGAGCGGACGGCGGCCGCCTCCGGAACGTCCCCAAGGCCCCCGCCTTCATGGGGGTGTCCCGTGGGGCGACCGCCGGACCACCCGTCACCGGTCCGGGCTACCCCCTGCCGCGAATGCGACTGCCCGAATACCGGTTGGCCTCACGTTCGAAAGTCCTTCGGGTGGATCGGACCACTGCCCGATTCGATACCGCGCGCCCCTTGCCGGCGATGGTTTCCGCCGCGGTGGCGCAAGGGCCCCGAGCGCCGGGGCCGGACCGGGAATCCGCCCTGGGAACCCCCACAGTTCCCAGGGCGTCGCGTCCGGCCGACCGCCGAGCGCCCGGGGCCGGTGTGCGCCGCGCCCCGGACGGGTCGGGCAGCGCACGATCGGGACGGCTCGTGCCCGAGCCGATCAGGCGAAGGCGCGATCAGAGCGCGGGCGTGCCCACACCCTGGACGACGTCGACGACGCCGGTCGCCCCTGCGCCACCGGCCGCGGCCTCGGCGACGTCACCCGCGGCCTCGCCGGTGTCGACCTGCTCGGTCACCTCGTCCAGCGAGGGGGCCTCCTGCTTCACAGTGTCCGCGTCCGCGGCACCGCCGACTTGCTCGGCGCCGGGAACGGCGGACTCCACGGCCTCGGTGTCGGCGCCCTCCACCGAGATCGGGGCCTCGGGCAGCTGCTCCTCGACGCTCCCGGTGGAGGGCGCGGGCAGCTCGCCGGCGAGGCGGCCGGTCTCCTCGGTGGTGTTGGGCAGGACCGCGCCGGCGGACTGCTCGACCGCGGTGCCCACGGCCTCACCGGCGATCTCCGAGGGGCTGCCCTCGACGGACGCGGGGGTCGGCAGCTCGTTGCGCAGCGGCAGCGTCTCGGTGGCACCGCCGGGCATGCCGGGCAGCAGGCCGCCGCCACCGAGCAGGTCGGTCACCCCGCTGGTGGGCAGCATGCCGGCGGGACCGCCCTGGCTGGGCACGACGCCCTGCGCGGGCAGGGTGGTCCCCACGCCGTCCACGGGAGCCGCCTGCGGGACGGTGCCCTCACGCAGCGGCAGGGTCTGGCCGCCGCCCAGCAGGTTCGTCAGCTGCCCCAGCGGCAGCGCCTCCGTGCTCGGCATCCCCGCGGGCAGAGTGGTCCCCACACCGTCCACCGGAGCCGCCTGCGGGACGGTGCCCTCACGCAGCGGCAGGGTCTGGCCGCCGCCCAGCAGGTTCGTCAGCTGCCCCAGCGGCAGCGCCTCCGTGCTCGGCATCCCCGCGGGCAGAGTGGTCCCCACACCGTCCACCGGAGCCGCCTGCGGGACGGTGCCCTCACGCAGCGGCAGGGTCTGGCCGCCGCCCAGCAGGTTCGTCAGCTGCCCCAGCGGCAGCGCCTCCGTGCTCGGCATCCCCGCGGGCAGAGTGGTCCCCACACCGTCCACCGGAGCCGCCTGCGGCACCACGCCGCTGCCCAGACCCACGGTGTGCCGGGCCCGGTCGAGCGCGTCGTGGACGGTGTCGAGCTGGGCTTGGGCCTGCGGGCCCACGGGGGACATGTCGCCGGCCGGGGTGCCCAGGTTCACGGTGCTCGGCGCGGGCTGGGCGTTGCGCAGGTCGGCCTCCTTCGCCTTGGCGACCAGCGACGAGGCGCCACCGCCCAGCCCCGCGGGCAGGCTGGTCTGGACGGGGGACGACTGCGGCGCCAGGGAGTCAGTTGCGCTCAGCGCGCCGAGGTCGTCGGCTCCGGCGGATCCCGCGCCGAGAGCGGCGACGCCTGCGGCACCGGCCGCCACGAGAACGGCCTTGGCGGACTGGCGAGCGAACTGGAACATGGAACGTCCTTCCGGATCGTAGGAGTGTCGATTGCAGTTGGGGATGGACTCGGATGCGGTCCGTTTCCGCGGTGACGCCCTGGCCGGGGGCGCCGACCGCGGTCTTCTGGGATGACTTCGGGAATTCCTCCCGGCGGCTCCGCGTCCGCGCGTGGCTGGCGCGGACGGTGGATGCCGGGATCAACCTGAGGATCTGGCGGACCTCGGGCTGACGTGAGCCTCGTGCCGGAGACGCGTGGAGTCGCTTCCGATCACGGGCACGGGGCTCACGTCAGCCCCCAGTGGACGGATTCGCCGCTGGACCGCGGGCCGGGTGCCAGAAGAGGTGCACGCTGCCGCCGAGCCGGAGAAGGCGGCGGTCGGCGCGTCCCAGGCGGAGGGTCCTAGTCGGGAGAGAAGGTGGGCTGCTCGCCGAGGTCCTGCGGAACGTCGGCGAGCGCCGGGCGGGGGCACTGGAGCGAGCCCGCCGCCGGGACGGTGGAGGTCCCTGCGGGGATGTATCCGGCGCACGTGCCGCCGCCGGACTGAGATGTGTTCACCGCGGATCCCACGGCAGCCGCGTCGGGGCGGTCGGCACCGGAGGAGCGCGGTTCCGCGGCGTCGTCACCGGTGGTGTCGGCAGCGGCGCCGGGCGCGGCGGGGCCGTCGTATTCGGCGAAGGCCGCCGCTGTACCGGCGTGCACGGGCACCTGAGCGCCGGTCGTGGACGGAGTGCGGGTTTCGGCCGGAGCCGATCGGGCGCCGGAGGGCGGCGCGTTCTCCGCGTCGGCGGAGGGACCGGCCGAACGGCCGAAGTCGAAGGGGGGATCGAATGCGGGCAGCGTGACCGCGCCGCGCATGCCGGCGGGGCCGAACCCGTCCATGCCGAGGCCCGGGAGGCCGTCGGGGCTGCTACCGGTTACGGCTGCCTCGGACACGGCCGCGGCGGCGTCGGACGCGCTCGCGGCGGAGATGGAGATGGGCACGGTGTGCCCGGCACCGCGACCGACTTCCCGGACGGCCGCCACGGTGCCGCCGATCCCCTCGGAGGCGGCGGAGCCACGCTGCTGCGACCCGGCCTCGGGAGCGTCCCCGCCCGAGCTGCCGGTGACGGCGGAAGTCGCGGAGCCGATCGGCTCGCCTGCGGCTTCACCGACCGTGTCCTGGAAGTTACTGGAATCGGAGTCGTTGGTGGAACCGCCGCCGTCGTCGGTCGCAACGCCGGAGGCGCCGCCTTCCGCCGCAGCCGAGGCGCCGTCGGCCGACTCGGTGGCTGTGGCGGCCGGCGTGCCCTTGGTGGAGCCGGCGACGGCGCCGAGGTCGGCGGTCGAACCTCCGCTGGTGACGCCGAGGTCCTCCGCGTCCTGCTGGGGCTCCCGTCCCTCCCGGTTCTCCCAGACGACGGCGGAACCGGTGATCGCGGAGCCGGACGCGGAGACGTCCGGGGACTCCTCCGCCGCGGCACCCGCGGCGCCGACGAACCAGGCCCCCGAGAGCAATCCCGCCACGACCAGCCACCGACGAGCCGACGGGCGCGCCGTCCAGGACCGCTGCAGCGCACACACACCGGCGGCGACGCGTGCTCCGCGTCCCGAACGGTGTATGCGCGGCATGGGTTCCCTTCCAGGGCGGTGCGCTGCCGAAGCCTGCAAAAGACCGCAGGAGTCGGCGAAGTCCAAAGGGGAGGTGCGGCGCAGCTCGATCGCTTCCGCAATTACGGACGCAACAGAGAACGCCAGACGGATGTCCGAATCCGGGCTCGATCCCGACAGTACGTGACCGTAGCACGATCACTACGCCGCGCAACCGACTAACGGCAGAATTGCCGGCGGGGATGCCGTGTATGGGCGTGGGTGAGTGCTTTCTCCTCCTGCTCGTCGCGGCAATCGAATGCTGAACTACGACCGGCGGGATCCGGCGGGATCCGGCGGGATCCGGCGGGAGGCATCCCCGTGAGGTAGGAGAGCGGCGACCTGGCAATGGCCGGCGTGTTGCCCCACGGGCGGCCTTCGGGGATGGGGTTGGGAGCGGGGTTCGGGGGCGGGCGGAATCTGGGCCCGAGGAGTCTGCGCCGGGCGGCTCGGGTGTGCTGTGCGGCCCTCTCGGTCTGCCGGGCGGCAGGTGGACTTGGCTGAAAAGCGGCGGCGACAGTGGCGGATGGCCCAGCCCGCGCCCAACGGACCGGGTGCCCGACGGTGGCGGCGGCCGACGAGGCGGCGACGACGGCGAAGGGCTGGGCCCGTGCCCAACGGGCAGGGTGCTCGCCGGTTGAGCATGCGGCGGGGCGGCTCGGCTTCGCTGTGCGGCCTTGTTGGTCTGCCGGGAAGCGGACGACCTCATAGGAAGGCGGCAGCGAGGACGGCGGACGGTCGGGCCTGCGCCCATCGGGTCGGGTGCCCGCCGGTGGCGGCGACCGACGAAAGCGGCCCCGGTCCGCTGGGCGGCCTTGCCGGCCTGCCGGGAAACGGGCAACCTGACGGAGAACGACGGCGGCGACGGGGGCGGATGGCCCAGCCCCTGCCCAACGGACCGGGTGCCCGACGGTAGCGGCGGCCGACGAGTACGGCGACGAGCCGGCGGGGCCGGGCCCGCGGTGGTCGGCGGCAATCACCGCCCCTGGCCGCGGTTGGTTGAGCCCCGGGAGCCGCGGCCAGGTTGCCAGTCAGGGCCCGACACGGGGCAGTCGGCGGCGGCCATGCAGCCCGATCGGGGTCACGAGTTGCACGTGTGTGCGGCGGCAACCGCCTCGGCGCCACCCTCACACCACCATTCCGCGATACGGAACAACGCGTTGTTTTGCCCACGGATACCCGAGCACCGGCGCCGGTAGGTCCCCTATGCCGGTCCATCCGGCGATGATCGCGAACTTATGGCCGCGGGATGCGCTTTCCTGCGACCATAAGTTCACGATAGACGGGTCAAGCCGCGCCGAGTCTACGGCGGCCCAACGCCGCCCCCGCCCGGCGCGCCACCGGCGAGCACCCGGCCCGACCCGCCAAGATCCGCCAACACCGCACGGCCAACCGAAACCGCGCCGCCGACGACCGTGATCGCCCTCATACCGGTGATTCCCCAATCGGTTCGGCGGCACATGATTCTCCGGTGCGCGTGCCGTATCCTGCCGAGGACCGGGCTTCCGCTCCCCCCGCTGGACCGGCATTGCGGTCGATCGCCTCCGCCCGGTTGCGGTGACTGGGCCTGCCCCTCTGGCCCGTATCCGCTCATTCCGGCAACGACGATCGCGCTCCGCGATAACGTATGCACCCGGAGGTGTGCATCCGATGTCTGACATCCCGGAACGCTCGCTGCTCCCCAAGATGCGACTCGACGAGCTCATCTCCGAGCTCCACGTGCGGCTCGAATCGGCGCTCTCCACTCGCGACCGCGTGCACTCGCTGCTTGAGGCGGTGCTGTCCATCGGCAGCGACCTGGACCTCGCCACCGTGCTGCGCCGGCTGACCGAGGCGGCCGCGACCCTGGTCGACGCCCGCTACGCGGGGTTGGGCGTACTTGACGACGACGGCCGCTTCGCCGAGTTCATCCCGGTCGGGCTCAGCTCCGAACAGGCCGAGGGGATGCACGTGTTCCCCTTCGGCAAGGGCATTCTCGCCGTCCCCACGCGCGACCGCGCCGCGCTGCGGCTGCGCGACCTGGCCGATCACCCCGACTTCCACGGGTTCCCCGAGGGCCACCCGCATATGCACTCCTTCCTCGGTGTGCCCGTCCAGGTGCGCGAGGAGGTCTTCGGCAACCTCTACCTCACCGAGAAGCGCAACGGCGGGGAGTTCGACGAGGAGGACGAGGCGATCGTCACCGCGCTGGCCACCGCCGCCGGTGTGGCCATCGAGAACGCCCGGCTGTACGAGGAGACCCGGCTGCGTGAGCGCTGGTTGGCCGCCTCCACCGAGATCACCACGCGGCTGCTCTCCGGCGCCGACAGCGACGAGGTGCTCGGCTACCTCGCCCAGCAGTCGCGCGAGATGTCCGACGCCGACGTCGCGGTGGTGCTCCTGCCCGAGCCGCGCGAGCGCGACCTCATCGCCGAGATCGCCGACGGCCCCGTAGCCGACCAGATCATCGGCAGCCCCGTCACCATGTCCGACACCAAGTGCGGCTGGGTCTACCGCAACGGCGCACCCGCCACCATCGACGACCTGCGCCAGGCCAAATGCCCGATGCTGACCCACCGCGGGTTCGGCCCGGGACTGCTCGTCCCCATCGGCACCCCCGACCACACCCGCGGGGTGCTGCTGCTGGGCAAGATGAGCCCGCGCTCCCCCTTCAACGAAGCCACGCGGCGGATGATCGACGCGTTCTCCGCGCAGGCCGCCGTGGCGCTGGAATTGGCCGAAGCGCGCCGGGACGCCGAGCGGCTGGTGGTGCTGGAGGAGCGCGACCGCATCGCCAAGGATCTGCACGACGTCGTCATCCAGCGGCTGTTCGCGTCGGCCATGACGCTGATGAGCACGGTGCGGCTGATCGGCGACGGCGAGGCGGGCGGACGAGTCCAGCGGACCATCGACGACCTCGACGAGACCATCCGCGAGATCCGCTCCACCGTCTTCGCGCTGCAACTGCCCTCCCAACCACAGCAGTCGTCGCTGCGCGACCGCATCCTGACCGCCGCCGAGAGCGCCGCACGGTCACTTGGCTGCCAGCCCGGCGTACGGCTGGAGGGATCCATCGACACATCGGTGCCCGAGGAGGTCGGCGAACAGCTGCTCGCGGTGCTGGGCGAGGCGCTGTCCAACGTCGCCCGGCACGCCGACGCCTCCGAGGTGCACGTGTCGGTGCAGGCGGACGACCGGCTGACACTGCACGTCGACGACAACGGCCGCGGCATCCCCGAGAACGGGCGCCGCAGCGGCCTGCGCAACCTGGCCGAGCGGGCGTCCTCCCTGGGCGGCGAGTTCAGCGTCGACGCGCCTCCCGCCGGCGGGACCGGACTGCGTTGGAGCGTGCCGCTGCGCAGCCGCCGCGAGGGCGCGGCACGCGTGCCCGCCTGAGGCTGCCCGCCCTCGCCCCGCAGGAAGCGCCTCGGCGGCGTCAGCGGCGCTTGTTGCGCAGCTCCGCGACTAGGATCGCCGCCTGGGTGCGGCGCTTGAGGTCCAGCTTGGACAGCAGGCTGGACACGTAGTTCTTCACGGTCTTCTCCGCCAGGTACAGCCGCTCGCCGATCTGCCGGTTCGTCAGCCCTTCCCCGATCAGGTCGAGGATTTGGCGCTCCTGGGGGCTGAGTTCGGCCAGCGGGTCGGGGTCGGGCGGCCCCTCGCGCAGCCGGTCGAGCATCCGCCCGGCGCTGGCGGGGTCGAGCAGGGACCCGCCCGCGGCGACGGTGCGCACCGCGCCGACCAGGTCGGCTCCGTGGATCTGCTTCAGCACGTAGCCCGCTGCGCCCGCCATGACCGCGTCGTATAGGGCGTCGTCGTCGGCGAAGGAGGTCAGCATCAGGCAGGCGATGCCGGGGTGGTCCGAGCGGATCTCGCGGCACACGCTCACGCCCGAGCCGCCGGGCAGCCGCACGTCGAGCACCGCCACGTCGGGCGAGGCCAGCGGGATGCGGGAGAGCGCCTGCTCGGCGGTACCGGCCTCGCCGACGACGCGCATGTCCGGCTCGCCCTCCAGCATCGCGGCCACACCCCGCCGGACCACCTCGTGGTCGTCGACCAGGAAGACGCGGATGGAGTCGGACCCGGGCTCCGCGCCCGGCTCGCCTGCCGCCGTCATCGACGCCTCGTTTCGCTCGCCATACCTGCCCGGCTACGACGTTAGCCGCCCGCGGCCGCACAAGCACCGTCGAAAGCCACGAATCGCGCGGGACGAAGGTCCCGACGTGCGTGCGGCGCGCGCGGAACCCGGGCGGCGAGCCGCTGCGGCGTGCGCCGCCCGGGTCGGTGCGCGCGCCGCCTCGTGGACGTCCGCGCACGAGCGCTCCTCAGGGGCGCGCGTGCTCCCACGGGCGGGCGGTCTCGAACGCGTGGCAGGCCGCCATCACCAGCGCGTCGCCGTGGCGCGGCCCCACGACCTGCAGGCCGACCGGCAGGCCCGCGTCGGTGAACCCGCAGGGGACGCTGGCGGCGGGCTGCTGGGTCATGTTGAAGGGGTAGCTGAACCCCGCATACGCGGTCCAGCGCCGGTCGGCGGAGTCGGCCGGCGCCTCCAGACCGGCGTCGAAGGCGGTGATGGGCATGGCGGGGGTCAGCAGCATGTCGTAGTCCCGGTGGAAGCGCCCCATCGCCTCCCCCATCGCCATGCGGGTGGACATGGCGGTCAGGTAGTCCTGCGCGGAGTAGGTCAAACCCTCCTCGATGATCTCGCGCAGGCCGGGGTCGAGCAGTTCGCGCTGGGTTCCGGTGAGCTTGTCGGTCGCCTTGGCGGCGCCCGTGTACCAGAGGATCTGGAAGTGTTCCCGCGATTCCGGAATCGGCGGGTCCGTCTCCTCGACCACGGCGCCCATCTCCTCGAAGGCCGTGACCGCATCGGCGACGATGCGGGCCACCTCCGGGTCGACCGACAGGTGGCCCAGCGCCGGGCTGTAGGCGATCCGCAGCCCGCGCATCGGCGTGTCCAGCGACTCGGCGAAGGACACCGCGGGCTGGGCCAGCCGCGCCCAGTCGCGGGCGTCGGGCCCGGTGATGACGTCGAGCATGAGCGCCGCGTCGGCGACCGTGCGCGTCATCGGACCGGAGTGCGCGAGGCTGCCGAACGCGCTGGCCGGGTAGTGCGGCACGAGCCCCCACGTGGGCTTGATGGCGAAGACGCCGGTGAAGCTGGCGGGGATGCGCACCGACCCGCCGCCGTCGGTGCCGGTGGCCAGCGGGCCCATGCCGGACGCGAGGGCGGCCGCCGCGCCGCCGCTGGAGCCGCCCGGCGTCTTGGCGAGGTCCCAGGGGTTGCGGGTGATTCCGGTCAGCGGGCTGTCGGTGACGCCCTTCCAGGCGATCTCGGGCGTAGTGGTCTTGCCGACGAACACCGCCCCGTCCTCGCGCAGGCGCGCAACCACCGGGGAGTCCTCCGCCCAGGTCTGGTTCTGGTCGGTGGTGAGCGAGCCGCGCAGCGTGGGCCAGCCGCGGGTGAACATGATGTCCTTGATCGACGTGGGCACGCCGTCGAGCCGGCCGATCGGCTCGCCGCGCCGCCAGCGCTCTTGCGACTCACGCGCCGCGGCGCGTGCCTCGTCCGGCTTGACCAGGCAGAAAGCGTTCAGCGCGGGGTTGTCGCGGTCGATGCGCTCCAGCACGGCGTCGGTGGCCTCGACCGGGGAGAGTTCGCCGCGGGCGTAGCGGTCGAGCAGCTCGGTGGCCGAGAGCCGCGCCGGGGAGTCGGCCGGCTCCGCGCTCGCGGGGGCCGCGCTCGCGGGGGTCTCTTCGCCCCGCGGCGCCTCCGCCTCCGGGTCGCCCTGCGAACCCTGGTTCAGCCCCTCGAACCTGGTAGTCAATCTAGCGTCCTTCCTGTGCGTTGCGCGTGGGTGGGCGGAGCGCGGATCTCCCCGGTCGCCGCGCCCGCCGACGGGGGCGGAGGCGGGGGCCGGGGCGGGTGTCAGGGGCCGGAGACGTAGCCGCGGGTCTTGTCGACGACGTTGAGCAGCGGCCCCTCGTTCAGGAAGCGGTCGAGGTTGTCGGCGAACAGGTCGACCAGCTCGTCGCGCCAGCCGACCACGTCGCCGGACATGTGCGGGGAGACGACGACTCCGGGCATGTCCCACAGTGGGGAGTCGGCGGGCAGGGGCTCGGTGACGGCCACGTCGAGCGCCGCGCCGCGCAGCTCCTGCGCGCGCAACGCCGGCACCAGCGCGTCCTCGTCGACCAGCCGGCCGCGGCCGACGTTGATCAGCCGGGCGGTGTCGCGCATGTGCGCGAAGAACGCGGCGTCGGCGAGGTTGCGGGTGGCTGCGGTGAGCGGGGCGGCCAGCACGACGTAGTCGGCGCGCGGCAGCGCCTCGGCCAGTCCGGGTGCCGCGGTGTCCAGGGACGCCTCGACCACGGTGCCGAAGTCGGGGTCCTCGGGGCGCGCGGTGCGGCCCGCGCCCTCGACGCTCATGCCGACGGCCCGCAGCTGGCGGGCGATGGCGCGTCCGATGGGCCCGGTGCCGATCACCAGGGCGTGCCTGCCGCCGACGCGCTCGGTCTCGCGGTGGTGCCATTCGCGGCGGCGCTGGAGGTCGAGGGTGGTGGGCAGGTCTTTAGCGAAGGAGATCACGAGGCCGAGGACGTACTCGGCCATCGGCTGGTCGAATACGCCGCGGGAGTTGGTTACTACGACGTCGCCGCCGACCATCGCGTCGAACATGAGGTTGTCGACCCCGGCGGTGGCGGCGTGCACCCAGCGCAGGCTGTCGGCCTTGGGCCAGGCGGCCTTAAGCGCCTCGGAGAAGAGGTCCCAGACGAAGAGCGCCTGCGCCCCGGGCAGGACCTCGCCGAGGGTGTCGGCGGTGGCGTGGCGCACCGAGGCCAGCCGCGGGTCGGCGTCGAAGCGCTCACCGCCGGGCGGCAGGTCGTCGCCGTGCAGGACGACCAGGTTGACCGGGTCGGTGTGCGGCGGGTTTGCGGATGTCACTGCGGGCGGCTCCCGGTTCACAGACGTGGGCGGCCTGATGGTGTCGTTGCTCTGTCTACCCTCGATCACTGCCGTCGTCGCGGTTGTCGGCCGCCGCGTCGCGATCCTCGGCCGCCGCGACCGGCGACCGCCGCACGCGCGGCCGGTCGGCCCGGGAACAGGCGCCGTCGTTGCGAAGCGGTTGAAACGCTAGGGAGCCTCCGTAGGATTGTCAACAATATCCGGCGAAGTCGGCGATGCAGCTTGATCGGGCCGGATCGGCACGGCGGCGGCGCGGGGGCGCCGTGGGCGATGCCGGCGCGCCTTGCCGACCGACAACCGCCGCCGGGTTCCCCGTGGCGGCCGCCGCGTCGGCGAGCGACATGTCACGAATAAATAACACGTCGCTGCCCTCCTGCGTTGCCGCACCCGGCACTGAACTTGTATGATTGTCGACAATCAGCACCGTCGAGCCTGCTGTTCCGCTCCGCCCCCGCGGCGCTGGACACCGCGGTGCTGAGCGTTGACAAGTCGACAGGGCTCACGGACCGGCGGCGCCCGAGCGGGGCGGCTGCGACAACAGCCCGTTACCGCACCTCCTGCACGCCACGTCCCGCCATCGGCCGAACCGACTCTTGCGGGGAGACCTCGCCCCGGATCGGCGTCGGCCGCCCCGTCACACGTCCCACTCCCGCCCGGAGACGACCGATCCGTGTCCGCGGCGGCGCATCACGGTGCCCGCATTAGAAAGGCCCAACACGACGATGCCCAGGTACATGACCATCAGCCTGGAGAAGCGCGGCGTCTCCTGTGTGGCCGAGCTGCTCGACGAGGACGCTCCCCGCACCTGCGACGCCGTCTGGGAGGCCCTCCCCCAGGGCGGCGACGTTTACCACGCCAAGTACGCCCGCAACGAGGTCTACGCGATGTTGCCCCGGTTCGCCGCCGAGGAGCCCGGCCAGGAGAACCCGACGGTCACCCCCATCCCCGGTGACGTCGTCTACTTCTCCTTTCCCGGGGGCATGCTCGACCGCCGCTTCAAAGAGGAGAAGGGCATCGACCACCTGCCGGGCGTCATCGACCTGGCGATCTTCTACGGCCGCAACAACCTGCTGCTCAACGGCGACGTCGGCTGGGTGCCGGGCAACGTCTACGCCTCGATCGTGGAGGGGCTGGCCCCCATGGCCGAGGCGTGCAACGACGTCTGGCGCGCCGGCGCCGTCGGCGAGCGCCTCGTCTACCAGCGGCTCGAAGGCTAGCGCCCGCAATCCACCGAGGGCCGCACTTCCCGCGGCCCGCCAACCCGAGAACACGAAGAGAAGGAGGTGAGTGACCAATGCGGACCGATCGAACCGAGACCGACGGAGCACCGGCGAACGGCGGCGAGAAGGAGGAGCGGGTCCTCCTGGAACACCCCGGCGCGGCGCGCGCCACCGGCGCGGCCGGCCCGGAGGAGTCCCCCTCGGCGTCCGCCGGCGTGGTGGAGCTCTCCGCTCTGGCCGAGACTCCGTGGCAGTCGGGGGTGGGCATCGTCGCGCCCTACGACTTCGCGCTGGACCGCGAGCTGTGGCGCTGGGCGCCCGACGACGTCTCGCTCTACGTCACCCGGCTGCCGTTCGTCCCCGTGCCGGTGACCGTCGACCAGGCTTCCGCGCTGAGCGACGGCGACAACGTCGCACGGGCCACGCGCGACCTGCTGGCTCCCGAACCCCTCGTGGTGGGCTACGCATGCGCATCGGGCAGCTTCGTGCACGGCGCCGACGGCCAGCGCATGCTCCGCCAGTCGATCCTCGACGCCGGCGCCCCCGCGGCGGTCACCACCTCCGGGGCGCTGATCCAGGCGCTGCAGGCCCTCGACGCGCGCCGCATCGCCGTCGTCACGCCCTACGTCGACAGCGTCACCGACCGGCTGCTGGACTACCTGGGCGAGCACGGCGTGGAGGCCACCTCCAGCGTCGGCCTGGGGCTGCTCGGCCACATCTGGAAGACGACCTACTCCGAGGTCGTCCAGGCCGTGCGCGACGCCGACCGGCCCGAGGCCGAGGCCGTGTTCATCAGCTGCACCAACGTGCTCACCTACGACATCATCGCGCCGCTGGAGCGCATGCTCGGCAAGCCGGTGATCGCCGCCAACCAGGTGACCATGTGGTCCGCACTGCAGGCCATGGGGCGCCGGGCCGTCGCCCACGGCCAGTACCTCGTCGACGCCACGGCGCAGAGCACCGCGGCATGACCCCCACGAAGGACATGACCGACTCTTTCGGCACGGTCGGTCCGGCCGGCAGGGCCAGGACAGCCAGGACTGCCACCGGACCGAACGGCCCCCGAACTCCCAGAAGGGGTGGTACGCGCACATGACCAGCGTCGGATTCCTTTACCCGGGCTACAGCGCCGAGGACGACTACCCGGTGTTCGAGCGGATGCTGGGCGGCGACGTCCGGCTGCACCTGGTGCACACGCTGATGCGCGAGGACGCGCACCGCATCGACGCGCTGCTCGACGTGGGCGGCTCGGACGTGCTGGGCGAAGGTGCCCGGGAGCTGCGCGCCCGCGGGGTCGACGCCGCGGTGTGGGCATGCACCAGCGGCAGCTTCGTCTTCGGCTGGGAGGGTGCCCGCACCCAGGCCGACGCGGTGGCCGAGGAGGTCGGCGCGCCGGCGTCCAGCACGTCGTTCGCCTTCGTCAACGCCGTGCGGGCGCTGGGGATCGGCCGGGTCGCGATCGCCGCCAGCTATCCCGACGACGTCGCCGAGCGCTTCGTGGAGTTCCTCGGCGCGGCCGGGACCGAGGTGGTCGCGTGGGCGGGCCGCGGCATCGTCACGGCCGCCGAGGTCGGCACCCTGCAACCCGCCGATGTGCTGGACTGGGTGGCGGCCGGAGACGACCCCGGGGCGGAGGCGGTGCTGGTGCCCGACACCGCCCTGCACAGCGCCGCCGTACTGGAGGACCTGGAGGCGCGGCTGGGCAAGACCGTGCTGACCGCCAACCAGGTCAGCATCTGGGAGGGGCTGCGCCTGGCCGGGGTCACCGCCCCCCGCGAAGGATTGGGCAGTCTCTTCCGGGCAGGGGCACAGGCGGCGGCCGCAGCCGAGGCTTGAGCCCGCGTGCGCGTCCCCGGCGCAGCGCCGCGCCGGGGACGCGTCGGAGCGGGGCACGTGTGTGCAGCAGAAAGAGAGGAGAACGGATGCTATGAACTCCCACGGCGGACTCGAACCGGTGCCGCGGAGATCCACGGCCGCGCTGATCGCCGACCAGCTGCGCTCGGCGATCATGTACGGCCACCTGGCACCGGGCGACCAGCTGGGCGAAACCGACCTCGCGGCACAGCTGGGGGTCAGCCGCGGCCCCTTGCGCGAAGCCATGCAGCGGCTGGTCCAGGAAGGGCTGCTGCGCAGTGAACGGCACCGCGGCCTGTTCGTCCGCGAACTCGAAGCCGAGGACGTCCGCGACATCTACGTGGCGCGGCTGGCGGTCGAGCGCGCCTCCTGTGAGCTGGTCATGCGCGGCAACCGGGGAGAGGCGCTGGCGCGCCTGACGGCCTCGCTGGAGGAACTCGTCCAAGCGGCCGAGACCGGCGACCGCACCGCCATGAGCGACGCCGACCAGGCGTTCCACCAGACCCTGGTGAGCTGCTCGGGCAACCGGCGGCTGGAACGCATGGCGCAGACGCTGCTGGTGGAGACCCGGATGTGCCTGACCGTGATGCAGGACGTCTACCCCGAGGCCGCCGAGCTCGTCGACGAGCACCGCAAGCTGCTCGACGCCATAACCGAGGGCGACGAGAAGCAGCTGCTGAACCTCATCGAATCCCACATGCTGGACACTGTGGACCGCATCAACACCACCGGCCCCGCGGCGATCCGGCGTTCGACAAGCGCGCAGAACTGAGCGGGCGCGGCGCGGCCTGCGGCGCTCCGCCGAGGGGTCGCCGGGGTCGATCCCGACGCCAGGATCGACCCCAGGGACACTCGGCGCTCTTACGGGCACCACCCGCGAGTGGACCGGTTTGGTGTGCCGATCCGACCGGCGTCAGCGGACGGCGGCCGGGTGGGCACAGGGGACACCGACACCGACACCGACATAGGGACGCACCCGCGGCGCTCCGGCTCCCGCTCCCCACCGACGGCGCCGCATGGTCCTGCCCGGCAGCGGCGGAAGCCGCCACTGCTCCGAGAACGGGTATCCGCAGTAACCGCACAGCGCCGCGAGGTTGGGGCGCGTGCACAGGCGGCAGCGCCAAAGGGCGGGGCTCACGGTGTCCCCCTTCCGTTGAACGGGAGCGATAGCGGCGAGTCGAGCGCGTAGACGCTGGGCTCCCACCGGTCCATGACCGTCCGGAACAGCACGCGCTGGGCCGAGCGGCGCGGCAGCCGGTTCCCGGCGCTGGAGCAGCGGGGCAAGCCGACTTCGCGGACATTGGTCTGTAGTTCCTGGTAGCCGACGGGGTACCACTCGAAGAGGAGCCTGGTTCCGTGCCCGTCGCACCGGAACACGACGCCGGACTCGGGTATCTGCGTCCAGGAGCGCAGTGGATCGATCACGGGTGTGTCACCGGGCGTAATGGCGCTCATGTGTCGTATCCCAGGTGTCCGCGGGCGAGCGAAGCGATCGCCCGGTCTATCCAGTCATCCGAGATGCCGTTCAGCGACAGCCACGCTCGCAGGGTGCGTTCGTCGGCCTCGAAGCGCCGTCCGGGCTCCAGGAGGCGGCCGGCCGTGTAGGCGCGCTCCGGTGGGGCGGCGGGGTCGTAGGAGACCTCCACGGCGTCGCGCAGGGCGATGTCGGTGCGCGTTCCGAGGGCGGAGAGCCGGGCGAGGATCATGCGGCGGCCCTCCCCCGTGCGAAGCGACGCGCGTAGTCGTCGAGGTAGTGCACCGAAGCGAGCGGTTTCCGCTGCTGCTCGGGTGCGGGGGCAACGGGTCGGTCGGCGGCGACGACCCATCGGGGTGCGGCGTGCAACCCGCGCGCGGGACGCACCAATCGGACAATCAGTGCCAGTGGAGCGAGTAGGGCAACTATGATCGGCATCGTTCGCAGCTCCTATTTAGCTGTGGGCCGTGCCCCCGGACGCCCGGCAGCGTCGCGGGGGTCTTTCTATGCGCCCCAGCATGACCGCTGACTTATCACCCGTCCATGGATACCGCTGAAGAGGTCAATCTTTAGATAAGAAGTGATTGCCAGCGGTAGAGTAGCGGTAGATACTGATTACATGGTGAAGACTAAAAACCCTGCCTACCGGAGTTTTGGTCAAGCAGTCCGCCGTTGGCGCGAAGCCGCAGGCATGACGCAAATCGAGCTTGCCAAGGCGGCACAGACGTCCCAATCTCAGGTGAGCTCGATTGAAACCGGAGAAAAGGGCACAAGTGCGGATCATATTCGGCGCATCGACAACGCCCTTACCGCCGGTGGAGCACTGGTGCGGAGATGGGACGAACTCGACGACCACAGCCGTGGTCTTGCGTCGTGGTTCCTGGATGTCGTCACGGTCGAGCGCGAATCATCTGAGATCAGGGTCTACCAGCCACTAAGCATTCCCGGGCTGCTCCAGACACAGAAGTATGCGCGGGCAATCACCCAGCACGGACATCCTGAGCTAACGCGATCTCAGCTCGATGAGCGCGTGTCAGCACGCGCCGACCGGCAAGCCATCCTCGACGATCCAGACGGCCCCATGGTGCGCGTCGTACTGGAGGAACACGTACTTCGTCGCCCCGTTGGAAGCTATGAGATCATGCGCGAACAGCTTGTGCGCCTGACGGACGTGTCTCGGTCGTCTCGACTGTCCCTCCAAGTGGTGCCCATGACCACGGCTCAACATCCCGGATCGGATGGGGCTTTCCACATATTCACGGTGCCGGGTAAGGCGCCCATGGCCTACACAGAGACACGACGCCATGGGAACGCCGACGAAGACCCGGAAGCGGTCGAGGACTACATGGCCGTCTTCGCCGAGCTTCGAGGTGTGGCGCTCCCCCCGCACGCGTCAAGAGACCTGATGTACAAGATCCAACAGGAGTTCAGCCATGAGTGAATCGAGAGTCTGGCACAAGAGCAGCTACAGCAGCGGGGGAGCAGATAACTGCGTCGAAGTCGCGGCAGGCGCCCAGACCCTCATGCGCGACACGCAGCACCGCGAGCACGGCCACCTCAGCTTCCCCTCAGCAGAGTGGTCGGCGTTCCTGTCGGACCTGGAGGCGCTCTAACCCCGCCTCCCACCTGAGACGTCCTGGGACCAGACATAGGCGGCCCCCGACCGCTTGCGGCAAGCGGTCGGGGGCCGCCTATGCCTCCTTACCGGGTCACACTCCCCCGATACCCACGTACTTCGTCTCCAGGAACTCGTCGATACCGACGCGGCCGCCCTCACGACCCAGTCCCGAGTGCTTGATGCCGCCGAACGGCGCGGCGGGGTTGGAGACGATGCCCTGGTTCAGGCCGACCATGCCCGCCTCCAGCGCCTCGGACACGCGGAGCCCGCGGTTCAGATCCCTCGTGTAGAGGTAACTGACCAGGCCGTATTCGGTGTCGTTGGCCGCGGCCAGCGCCTCCTCCTCGGTGTCGAAGGGGATGATGGGCGCGACCGGGCCGAAGATCTCCGTCGTCGAGAGTTCGCTGGACTGCGGCACGTCGGCGAGCACGGTGGGCTGGTAGAAGTAGCCGTCGCCGGCGCCCGAGGCGCCGCCCACGAGTACGCGGGCGCCGCGGTTCACGGCGTCGTCCACCAGGCTCTGCACCTTCTCCCGCGCCTTGGCGTCGATGAGCGGGCCCACCTGGACGCCGTCCTCGGTGCCGCGGCCGAGCTTGAGGGCGCCCATGCGCTCACTGAGCTTGCGGGCGAACTCGGTGGCGATGCCCGACTGCACGTAGAGGCGGTTGGCGGCCGTGCACGCCTCGCCGATGTTGCGCATCTTGGCCTGCATGGCGCCTTCGACGGCGGCGTCGAGGTCGGCGTCGTCGAAGACCAGGAAGGGCGCGTTGCCGCCCAGTTCCATGGAGGTACGCAGTACCTGCTCGGAGCTCTGCTCCAGCAGCTTGCGGCCGACACCGGTGGAGCCGGTGAACGAGACCTTGCGGATGCGGCCGTCGCGCAGCAGCGGCTCGGTGACGCCGCCGGCGTCGGAGGTGGGCAGCAGGCTCAGCACACCTTCGGGCAGTCCGGCCTCGCGCAGGATGTCGGCCAGCGCCAGGGCGGACAGCGGAGTCTGCTGCGCGGGCTTGAGGATCATGGTGCAGCCGGCGGCGATGGCGGGGCCGATCTTGCGCGTGCCCATGGCCATGGGGAAGTTCCACGGCGTGATGAGCATGGACGGGCCAACCGGCTGGCGCATGATCAAAAAGCGCGCCGAACCGTTGGGCGCGATCGAGTAGCCGCCCTCGATGCGCACCGCCTCCTCGGAGAACCAGCGCAGGAAGTCGGCGGCGTAGGCGATCTCGCCCTTGGCCTCGGCGAAGGGCTTGCCCATCTCCAGCGTCATCAGCAGCGCGAGGTCGTCCTGCCGCTCCATCAGCAGCTCGAAGGAGCGTCGCAGGATCTCGGCACGCTCGCGCGGCGGGGTCTTGCCCCACGACGGCTGGGCGGCGGCCGCCGCATCGAGGGCGGCGAGGCCGTCGTCGGTTCCGGCGTCGGAGATCTCGCACAGCGCCGACCCGGTCGAGGGGTCCTCGACCTTGAACGTCGCGCCACTGCGCGCGTCGCGCCACGCGCCGCCGATGAAGAGCTGCTTCGGCACGCGCTCGACGACCTTCGTCTCCCATTCGGCCAAGGTCATTGCGGTACATCCCCTTCTGGGCTGGTGGGTAACGGTGCGTCCGCCAAAGGTGCGAAGGCGCCTCGACGGGTACGCCTTCCCAGCACCGCGCGCGGCCTAACCGCCGCCGGCCGGGTGTTCACGCAGCGGCGATGCCCGGATCCATGCGGGGGTAGGCATGGACCTGGACACCGCCTCATGCGGGATGATTGCATAGCTCTGTCGATTGTCAACAATCCTACGGAAGAGGGTCAGAGAATGGCTGAGCAGTCGGCCGCGCTTTCCCCCTTGCTCAAGCAGGCGACACCGGTGCTCGCTGCGCGGGGCGAAGGCGTCTACATCTACGACGAGGACGACCGCCGCTATCTCGACTTCACCGCCGGCATCGGGGTCACCAGCACCGGCCACTGCCACCCCCGCGTCGTCGAGGCTGCGCAGCGCCAGGTGGCCACGCTCGTGCACGGCCAGTACACCACGGTCATGCACCGGCCCCTCCTCAGGCTCACTGAACGCCTCGGCAGCGTGCTGCCCGAGGGCATCGACCGGCTCTTCTACGTCAACTCCGGCAGCGAGGCCGTGGAGGCGGCGCTGCGGCTCGCGCGGCAGGCGACCGGGCGGCAGAACGCGATCGTCTTCCAGGGCGGCTTCCACGGGCGCACGATGGCGGCGGCGTCGCTGACCACGTCGGGCACCAAGATCCGCGCGGGTATCGGGCCGCTGATGCCCGGCGTGGTGGTCTCCCCGTTCCCCTACGCCTACCGGCTGGGCATGAGCGAGGAGGAGGCCACCGAGCACGCGCTGCGGGAGCTGGACTACCAGCTGGCCACGGTCAGTTCGCCCAAGGACACCGCGGCGATCTTCATCGAGCCGGTCTTGGGAGAGGGCGGGTACATCCCGGCGCCGCCGGCGTTCCTGCGCGGCCTGCGCGAGCGCGCCGACGAGCACGGCATCCTGCTGGTGGCCGACGAGGTGCAGACCGGGTTCGGGCGCACCGGCGAGTTCTGGGGTCACGACCACGCGGGCGTACGGCCCGACATCGTCATCACGGCCAAGGGGTTGGCCAGCGGGTTCCCGCTGTCGGCGATCGCGGCGCCCGACTCCCTCATGGAGAAGGCGTGGCCGGGCTCCCAGGGCGGCACCTACGGCGGCAACGCGGTCTCGTGTGCCGCGGCCCTGGCCACCCTGGACGTCATCGAGGACGAAGGGCTGGTCGCCAACGCCGCCCGGATGGGCGAGCGCCTCCGGGAGGGCCTGGCGGGCGTGGCGGCCGACCACCCGGTGATCGGCGACGTGCGCGGCCTGGGCCTGATGATCGGCAACGAGTTCACCGCACCCGACGGCTCCCCCGACACCGCCACCGCCACCCGGGCGCACAAGGCGGCCGCCGACAAGGGTCTCCTCCTGCTCACCTGCGGCCCGCACGGCAACGTCGTCCGGATGATCCCCCCGCTCATCGTCACCGCCGACCAGGTCGACGAGGCGGTCACCCTGTGGTCCGCAGCCATGAAGGAGGCCACGGCCTGACAGCCTGACCAGGCCCGACAGGCGCCTCCCGGCCACACGAGCACCCGGGGGCGCCTGTCACCTCCATCACATCCCGCCGCCACCCCCCGGATAATCCGTCGGAACCGCTCCGTCGCCCGTGGTAGAGTCATACACGTCTTCCGCAGGGACACCGAGCCACCGCCGCTCGGCGGACCATACGGAAGATGCACAACCGAACCAGCGCTCGTAGCTCAATGGATAGAGCATCTGACTACGGATCAGAAGGTTGGGGGTTCGAATCCTCCCGAGCGCGCTGCTCCGACGAGCATCGTTGAGGCCCTGAGCTGGTGAAAGTCAGCTGCAGGGCCTTACTTGTGCGTCCGGCCGCCGACGGCTGTGTCCGGGCGGTGGCGGACCGAAGCGGCCCCAACGCCATCGAGGTCAGCGTAACCTCAATGCTGCTCACGCATGGGCGAGGCGAGCAGGGCCCACTCGGCATCGGTGAGTTCGAACGACCGAACACGAGCACCGAGTGTGCCTGGGCGGGCCCTGCCTCACTTGCGATTCCAGAGAACAGACCCTAAGCGGAGCCACCGCCTAGCGCTGTGCGTGTGCGGCGGCGCCGGTCGGATCGACCGCCGAACGACGGTTCCACCCGGGGGTCCGCCGAGACCCTGCTTTCGCAGGGCGACGCTCCGGAATCGACCCACGCCGCCGCATCCTGTCGTGTTGGGAGGCACGCAATGTCGCCGCCGGCGACGAATCGGCCCCCGCAGTCCGACGCTGCCTGTCAGCGCTGCAGTGTCAGCAGACCCGGCCGGTACGGCAGGAGACCGTAGTCGCCGCCGGACTCGGGGGAGCGCCCCTGGTAGAGGAACTGCATGTTGCAGGGATCGACGGTCATGGTCTGATCGGGGTCGGTGCGGATCAGCTCGCCGTGGCTGATGTCGTCGGTCCAGGTAGCGCCGCTGTTGGCCTGGCCGGCGAAGGGGTTGCTTTCGGTAGTGGCCTGCGGTGTCCACGTGCCGTCCAGGCTGTCGGCTGTGAACGAGCGGAAGTAGCGGTCTCCTTGCGCGCCGATCGCTTCGACGATCATGAGGTATTGGTCCTGGCCCTCGACGTTGTAGACCTGGACCGCTTCAAACAGGTCGTTGGTGCTTTCGGACATGATGGTCGTCGAGGTCGAACCGAAGCTGCCAGGGAAGTCGCCGATAGGCATACTGTCCCGGTAGATCCTGCCGTTGTCTCCGGCGAAGAACAGGTACATGTCCGTGCTGTCGCCGATGAGCGCCTGATCGATGGGCCCTGTGGAGGAGTCGGCGATGCTGCCGTCGAAGAGGGTCTGCGCCTGCGACCAGCTGTTCACGTCGGCGGGATCGGTTGATGTCCGGTAGGAGAAGGCGGGTCCGGCCCACTGGTAGGCGAGCACCCAGACGTCCCCGGGGGCGAAGTAGAAGAGGGTCGGCGCGACGGCGGCGAAGGGCATCGGGTTCTGGCCGGCCGAGTCCATGCCGGACCAGTCGTTGAAGAGGTCGAAGTTCATCGAGCCCCATGTCGATCCGGTGTCGTGGTTCGTCGCATAGACGAGATGCTGGCCGTTGTAGGGGGCGTGGGTGAAGTCCTTGAGCGAAACCCATCCCTGACTCGGCTGCGCCAGCGGGCCGGTCGAAGTCCAGTCGTACGTCGAGGGAAGAGCGCACGTGTCGTCCGCCCCCTCGCCGTCGACCCGGACGAGTCGCCACTGCTGGTGGTCGCCACCCGAGTCGTCGGCCTGCACGATGTCGGCACCGTCCGCGTGCGAGGCGCCCTGTACCTCTAAGGCCTTACCGCTGTGCCGGTTGATCAACCGGACGTAGCCGCCGGGTGAGTCTTCCAACCGGAACTGTTGGTTGGCCTGGTTGTAGTCGGTCCACTGGACGATGTCGGCACCGTTCGCGGTCGACCAGTTGTAGACGTCAAGCACCTTGTCCGAGATCCGTGATTGCAAGCGGTAGTAACCGTCGCCGGAGTCGACGAACCGCCACTGCTGCTGGTGCTGGTCGTTCCGGGTCCACTGGGTGATCCGCGCCCCGTTGTCGGTGGCCCGGTTGTACACATCCAACGCTTTGCCGCTCTCGCGGTTCACCAGGACGTATGACGCGTTCGTGTCGACTGTCGCGGCCGCGGCGGGTGCCGGTTCGACCACGGTGCCGGCACTGGCGACCACCATGACCATCACGCCGGCGATGATGGCTCGCAGGCCCCCTCGCTGTCGCAAGGGCGCGATCGGAAACCTAGTCAACGTAGACATGGTCCTTCCTCTCGGGGCCTGGAGGTGCACGATTTCCCCGGAGGGGCCAGCGCGAACCCAGGCCAGCGCTCGTAATTGTTAGCGCTAACATTTCGCCGGGCGGCCTGGCGCATGCCTGGACGTGACTCCGATGCGACAGACCCACCCGGAAGGTCGGGGGCATCGCTGCCCTTACCACTGAATGTGAGCGATAACGCACTCGACGTCAAGCAACATTCGGAAACATTCCGGAATACCGCGAGTCGAGACATCACATCGGTCGGCGATGCTGCCGCGTCACCCCGGAGAGGAAGAGGTGAGCCCCGGCCCGACCAGGGGTGATTCAAATTCATTGATCGTCTCAGGTCTCGCTGGTCAGGCGAATCCGATGAGATCGAGGCCGTGACCTGCTTCATCGCTCTCACCAGACGACTTTGAATCAGCCGTGGGTCGCGACCACCTTCGCCGAGGACCATGTCCACCTGGCTTGTTTCGTCCAGCCGGAGCGCGATAACGAGTCCCGCGTGCTGGGCACCTGCACCCACTGTCGGCCCGCATAGCGCTCGGGGCCGTGAACTCCGACGCTCCGGCCGAGCGCATCGGGTGGTCGTCACGCCCGGACCAGGCTTTTCGCGCTCATGAGAACAACGGCCCGCCCCTTCATCCCCGACGGCGCAGCCTCACGAAAGATCGGAGCCAACCTCAGATAACACCAAGAGATTGGACGAATATCAACGAAAAACAAGTATAGATCGCCATTGCGGTCCATATATTTAAATGCAAACTTCTTTGCACACCACCTCGATCCACCCCATGCTCGGACCTCCAAAATTTTTCTATCACCTCTTTGGCTCGCCTGTTCGATTTGTTTCCGAAAAGATCGCCGACGACGGAAGATCCAAGGTTGAAGCAATAATACTCTGCTTGACTGGTACGGAAACAGAGGTCCCGGGGAGGCCCAATACTCTTTAAGTCAACATAGGGAATGTGATACTTGACGAATACCCCCTTCAAAACGATCTTGTTTTTGCGCACTTCGACGTTCGTGAATAACCCAACCTTGAGAGTAAACCAAAGAAATATGGTGCATAACCCCGCGAAAAGCAGCCTGTTCAGGACTGGAGAGTCCGCTGTACTAGGCACCCGTCCCGCTGTAACAGCAAGCGGTGTCTGCAAGACAGCTATAGCAACTGAAAAAGTTGCCGTATACCAATTTCGGACAACATAGATCGGCCTGGCGCCCATAGACTCTACACCCAGAACTCTTCCGCGCTCCGTTTTTCCACTGACAGACACCCGCAGAACCCATTTCCAAAATTTCCATTATAGCATCCGGAGAAGCTTTAAAAACATTTTGTAGAATAATCCGCGAAATACAACGATTGGCGAGCCGCATTGCCGCGTCCTACGGGTTAGACCGGGTGGCGCGGGGACCGTCCCCAAAGACGGCCCAGCCATGGAGGCCCTCGCTCGAACACCCGGCCTGCGCCGCAGGGTCTCGGGACTGCGGTGCCACCGCGCCCCGGTCTCGCGGCGTTTGCCCTCGGGCCCGGAGGGCAGCAGGTGCCCAGTGAACCACGCAGACCACCTGGGCACGGCGGTCACCGCGCCACAAGAGTCTCCCGCGCCCGCGGCGCCGGCCGATGAGCCGAACCACGCGGCGGAACACCGGCTGGAGGTCGCCGCCGCGCTCGTGCGCGAGGTCGGCGAAGGGCGCCTCGACCTGCCGCTTCCCGGGAGCGGTGATACGTGGCGGCGCTGGGCGGCGCTGCGCGACCTGGCCCGCCGTGACCTGTCGCTGGCACGGTTGGCCGAGGGGCATTGCGACGCCGTGGCGATCCTCGCCGAACTCGGCGGTCCCGCGCCCGAACCGCACACTGTGTGGGGCGTCTGGGCCGCCCACCCGCCGGGCCCGGACCTGGATGCCCAGCCGGACAGCGGCGGCGAGTGGCGGCTGAGCGGCACCAAGCGGTTCTGCTCCGGCGCCCGCGTGTGCACCCACGGGCTCGTCAGCGCGCGTATCGGCGACGACCAACGGCGCCTGTTCGCCGTTGCCACCGCCACGGCCCAGGCCGAGCGCGGCAGTTGGGCCGCGGCCGGGATGACGGCCAGCGACACGCTCACACTCACCTTCGACGACGTCGCGGCCACCCCCGTGGGCCCTGCCGGCGCCTACACCGCGCGCCCGGGCTTCCACCACGGCGGCATCGGCGTCGCGGCCTGCTGGTACGGCGGCGCGCTCGCCATCGCCGCGCCGCTGGCCGAACGGGTGGCCGCCGACCGAGCCGATGCGCACGCGCGCGCCTACTTCGGCGGCCTCGACCGGGACCTGCACGCCGCCGAAGCGGTACTCATCGCCGCAGCCCGCGAGGTCGACGCCGACCCGGGCGACCGGCTCGGCGGCGCGCGCCTGCGGGCGATGCGGGCGCGCGCCGTCGTCGCCGAGACCTGCGCGAACGTGCTGCGCGGTACGCGCGAAGCGCTCGGCGCCGGGCCGCTGGCCGCCGACATCAGCTACGCCCGCGCGAGCGAGGACCTGGCCGCCTACCTCCACCAGCATCACGGCGACCGCGACCTGGCCGAACTCGGAACCAGCGCGGCCCCGCACACCCCACACGTCGAGGACGGCCATGGCCCAAGCTAATGAAAGCGCCGCCACCCACCCCATCGACACCGAGGGCACCGCAGAGGCCACCTGGCGGGCGTGGGACGGCCTCGAACGTGCCGCTCCCCTCGATGTGTCCGGTATCTCCAGCGCCGTGGTCGTCGCACCACACCCCGACGACGAGGTGCTGGGCGTCGGCGGGGCGCTGGCCCTGCTCGCCCAGCAGGGGGCCCGGCTGCGGATCGTCGCCGTCACCGACGGCGAGGGCTCCCACCCGAACAGTCCCACCCTGTCGCCGCCACTGCTGGCCGAGCGTCGCCGAGACGAGCGGGCACAGGCGCTGCGGCGTCTAGGAGCCGAAAGCGCGGAGGTGGTGCGGCTGGGCGTGGGTGACGGTGACAGTACCCGCGCCCGGGACGAGCTGACCGAGCGGTTGAGCGGTCTGTGCTCGGCGTTCGACGTGTGCGCAGCCCCGTGGCCGGGAGATCTGCACCCCGACCACGAAGCGGCGGGTGCCGCCGCCCTGGCGGCCGTGGCGAACGGGACGCGGCCGCTGCTCTATCCCGTGTGGATGTGGCACTGGGCCCGTCCCGACCATCCCGACGTGCCCTGGCCGGCCGCGCGCCGCCTCGAACTGCCCCCGTGGGCACAGCGCCGCAAAGCCGCCGCCCTGGACTGCTTCACCACCCAGACCGCGCCGCTGAGCACCGACCCGGCCGACGCCGCCGTGCTCAAGCCGGAAATGCTCGCCCACTTCAGCCGGGACTGCGAAGTGGTGTTCGGATGAGTGTCGAGGACGCCTACTTCGAGGCGGTGTACGCCGAATCGACGGATCCGTGGGGGTTTCGCACGCGCTGGTACGAGCGCCGGAAACGCGCACTGACCCTCGCCTCGTTGCCCCACGAACGCTACGAGCGGGCCTTCGAACCGGGTTGCGCGATCGGTGCGCTGACCCGGGAACTCGCTGTGCGCTGTGACGCGCTGCTGGCCTGGGAACGGGTCGCCTCCACGGCGCAGCAGGCGGAACGCGACCTGACCGGCTTCGCCCACGTGCGGGTCGGCCGGGCCGGCGTCCCCTGGCAGTGGCCGCGGGGCACCTTCGATCTGATCGTGCTCTCGGAACTGCTGTACTACTTCGGCGACGCCGACCTCGGCGATCTCCTCGAACTGACGGCCGCGTCGCTGCGCCCCGGCGGGACCGTCGTAGCGGTGCACTGGCGCCACCCGGCCCCCGACCACGCCCGCCTCGGCGACGATGCGCACGAGGTGCTCGCCGCGCACGACGGATTCGCGCCGCTGTCCTGCCACGCAGAGGCGGACTTCCGCATCGACGTCCACACACGCGGTCCCGCGGCCTCATCCTCCGTCGCCCGGCGGGAAGGCCTGGTGTGATCCGCGCCGCGGCCGTGGTCATCCCCGCCAACGACGAGGCCGCCACGATCGAGGCGTGCGTGCACGCCGCCGCCGCGTCGTCGGCGGCGTGCGGCATCCCCGCTGCGCGGCGGCATCTGATCGTGGTCGCCGACGCTTGCGCCGACGCCACGGCCGCTCTCGCTCGCCGCGCGGGCGCGCTCGTCGTGGAAACCGGCCACCGCAGCGCGGGAGCGGCGCGGGCCGCCGGGATGCGTCTGGCATTGCACCGCACACGCGCGCACCCGGCCCACAAGGTGTGGCTGGCCACGACCGATGCCGACAGCACCGTCCCGCTGCGTTGGCTCGCCGAGCAACTCCGTTATGCCGAGGCCGGATGGGACGCGGTGGCGGGCACGATCACCGTCCAGGACTGGTCTCAGCGCCCGCCCGGGTTAGCGGCCGCGTTTACCGACACCTACCGCTTCGCCGACGGCGAGCACCCCCACGTCCACGGCGCCAACCTCGGCGTGCGCGCCTCGGCCTACCTCGACTCGGGCGGCTTCTGCGCGCTGGCTCGTGCCGAGGACCACGCCCTGGTCACCGCCCTGCGCACCCGCGGTCACCGCATCCGGCGCCCCGCCGACCTGCCGGTGGCCACCTCGGCCCGCCCGGATCCGCGCGCCCCAGGAGGCTTCGGCGACCGGCTGACGGCGCTGGAAGACTGACGTCAGGCCGCATGTATCCGGCTTCCCGCGTCGTACCCTCGCGCAACCGGGCCACCGTATCGGGGGGCCGAGCACTGTGAGCACGGTCGGCAGCAGCGCGGCAGTTGAGCACTGCCCCGCAGCGGCCTCCAGGCGCCTGCGCCCACCCGCGGAGGAGGACGGCGCATCCGAGAAAGCGCGGGTTCATACGCCGCCGCCGTCATCGTCGGCGACTGCGGCCCGCACTTGCTCGACGCCTGCGGACCGCTCTCCGCACGGACGGGGCCGCCACCGCCCGTGCGGAGGTGTCCCTCACGCTTGTCCATCCGCCCTGGGCGGAATTCCCGAATCCGGCAACACACCTGTATAGACCAGTTCCTGGGCAAGATCGCGGAGCTTGGTGTTGAGATCTTGAGATGCCTTGGAGAGCAGCATGAACGCCTGCCGGTCATCCACCTTGAACCGTTCCATCAGAATCCCCGTGGCCTCACCGATACGCTGACGCGTGTGCATCCCCTGCTGCAGATCCCACACTTTCCGAGCGCTGAACAACGCGATCGCAGCATGATCGGCCAGCACATCGCCCATATCCCGCGACTGCGTGTCGAAAGCACCGGCCTTTTTCGCATACAGGTTCAACCCGCCGAGCGTGCCGCGGGGCGTGGCCAGCTGGAACGACACCATGCTCTCCACACCCAGTCCGCGCACCTTCCCCACGAACTCGGGCCAACGCTGCTCATGCGCCATGTCGTCGATGGCGAATATGCCCCGCTCCCAGATCGCATCCACACACGGCCCCTGCCGCGTTGCGTACTGGATGTCGTCGATTTCCCGGACCAGCGGGGCCGTGGCCGCCTCCGTGGTGAACCTGCCGCCCTTGTGCAAGAGCGATACACCCGCAAAGTCCGTCCCGGCGATCTCTCGCGCGGCACTGGCCGTAATTCCCTCCAACGTTTCCTCAACCGAGGGCTTCTGCACCAGTTCCCCAGCCAGTCGGGCAAAGGTCCGGGCGAGCTGTATCGGCTCGTTCTCCATAGGAGTTTTCCTAGTCGGGCACCGGCCTAGTTTCCCAGCCTCCGCCCCGAAGTCGACTGCCATCAGTCTTACCAGTACCTACCGGGCGCCGTGTCAGTCCCCGGTCCCCTGCTTCGTCGCGGCTGCGTTGCACGCGCGTCGATAGCGCGGGCTGTCGCGCGTCGCCGTGCAGCCGAAGGAGACGGAGGCAGGGCGAGCCGGGAGGGTCCGACCGGGCCGACCGGTGTCCCCGCTGCGGCCGCCACCGCATCGGCCGCGGGGTCGCCGTCGTCCGGGCCCCGCCGGAGAAGCCGAAAAAATCCCGGCGCCGATGTCGAGAACCCGTGGCCGGCTCCGTCCCCGCTGTGAAAGCGACCAGAATGGGTCGCACCGGCACTGAGGGGAAACACGATGGCCAAGTACTTGCTGCTCAAGCACTACCGCGGCGCTCCGGCTCCGGTGAACGACGTTCCCATGGACCGGTGGGCGCCGGAGGAGGTCTCGGCGCATGTGCAGTACATGGAGGACTTCGCGGCCCGGCTGGAGCAGACCGGCGAGTTCGTCGACAGCCAGGCGCTCGCCCCGGAGGGGACGTTCGTCCGCTACGACGGCGAGGGGCGCCCACCGGTCACCGACGGGCCGTTCGCCGAGACGAAGGACCTCATCGCGGGATGGATGGTGATCGACGTCGACAGCTACGAGCGCGCCGTCGAACTGGCCGGGGAGCTGTCGGCCGCCCCCGGGGCGGGCGGGCGGCCGATCCACGAATGGCTGGAGGTGCGTCCGTTCCTGGCCTCGCCGCCCACCATCACGGAGTGATCCTGCGATGAACGAAGCCCTGCTGCGAGGGCTTGCGCCGAGTGTGCTCGCGATCCTCGTCCGCCGCGGAGCCGATTTCGCGGCGGCCGAGGACGCCGTACAGGACGCGCTGGTCGAGGCGGTCCGCGCCTGGCCGCGCGATCCCCCGCGCGATGCCAAGGGCTGGCTGGTCACGGTGGCCTGGCGCCGGTACCTCGACGCCACCCGGGCCGAGGCGGCCCGCCGCCGGCGTGAGGACCTCGCCGACGAAGAGCCGGCGCCCGGACCGGCGCCTGCGGAGGACGACACGCTCCAGCTGTACTTCCTGTGCGCCCACCCGTCGTTGACACCGTCGTCGGCGGTCGCGCTCACGCTGCGCGCCGTCGGCGGGCTGACCACCCGCCAGATCGCCCAGGCTTACCTGGTGCCCGAGGCGACCATGGCCCAGCGCATCAGCCGGGCCAAGCGCACCGTATCCGGCGTGCGCTTCGACCGGCCCGGCGACGTCGCCACCGTCCTGCGCACCCTCTACCTGGTCTTCAACGAGGGCTACTCCGGCGACGTCGATCTCGCCGCCGAGGCCATCCGCCTCACCCGCCGGCTCGCGGCCGCGATCGACCACCCCGAGGCGGCAGGGCTGCTCGCCCTCATGCTGCTCCACCACGCCCGACGCAGCGCCCGGACCGCGCCCGACGGCAGCTTGGTACCGCTCGCCGAGCAGGACCGCACCCGGTGGGACACCGACGCGATCGCCGAAGGCGTCCGCATTCTGCAGGCGGCCCTGGCCCGTGACCGGTTGGGTGAGTTCCAGGCCCAGGCCGCCGTCGCGGCACTGCACGCCGATGCGCCCACCGCCGAGGAGACCGACTGGGTGCAGATCGTCGAGTGGTACGACGAGCTCGCGCGCCTGACCGACAGCCCGATCGTCCGCCTCAACCGCGCCGTGGCCGTCGGTGAAGCCGACGGACCCCGCGCCGGCCTGGCGGCGCTCGCGGAGGTGGACGCGACACTCCCCCGCCACACGGCGGTTGCGGCCCACCTGCACGAGCGGGGCGGCGACCCGGCGACCGCGGCGCAGCTCTACGCCGAGGCGGCCCGCAAGGCATCCACCCTCGCCGAGCGCGACCACCTGGTGCGCCAGGCCGCCCGCCTCAACTCCCGCAGCCACTGACGGGCGTGCCAGAACACCTTCGACCTATGCGCTTCCGGGCTGGTAATCGCCCTTGGGCCGCGGTCCTTGGCCGCCTTCGCTGACAGCGGAGCCGCCGCGGGGCGCTTCCGGAGTCTCGGGATGGAAGGTCTGGTCACCGCCGGTGGGTTCGGCGCCGTTCTCGAGTTCGCTCAGCCGCGACCTGAGGAGCTCCAGCACATTGGTCCGGTCGGCGTGACTGGACTCGTAGGCGATCAGATCGCGCAACCGATCCTCGGGAAGTGCTCGGATACGGTGCTGCAGCGATCCGATCGGCAGGCCCTCGTAGCCCGGGATCGGAGGCTCCTTGCCTGCGTCGGACATGGCGGGCCACCCCCTTCTCCGCGTGCTTGTCACGATGGCTGCTAACCGCCGGACCTCCGGCGAAACGGCGACGCGAGAGCTCGTTCGCTACTCTCCTTCAGCCGTTGAGCGGCGACCGCAGGGCGCGGCGTGTTCGGGAGGGGCGGCATGGCCGGGGCTCGGGCTCGGGGAGTGCCACGGTGATGACGAGTCCGCCGCCGGGGCGCGGGGAGATGTCGAGTTCGCCGCCGTGCACGCGGACGATGCGGTCGACGAGGGCCAGTCCCAGGCCGTGCCCGCGTTGGCCGGGCCCCCCGGACCGGTCGGTGGAGACGCGGCCCGCTCCCCGCAGGAACGGTTCGCGCAGGCGCTGGACGCCGCCGCCGTCGTACACGGCGCCGGTGTTCTCGACGGCGAGGACGACTCGTTCCGCCGCAGCGGCGCGTCCGGTGGTAACCCGGACCAGCCCCGCTTCCTCAAGGTTGTGTCGGATGGAGTTCTGCACGAGGTTCGCGGCCACTTGCGCCAGCAGAGTGCCGTTCCCGGTCGTCTGCGCGGGATCGAGGCGGCTCTCCACTGCGATGCCGGCCCGCGCCGCGTCCTCGGCCTTTTCGGCGAGCGCGGCACGCGCGATCTCGGCGAGGTCGACCGGTTCGGGGTCCGTCACGTGGTCGACCTGCGACAGGTGCAGCAACTCGTCGATGAGGGAGAGTGACCGCTGGTTCGTTTCGGTGAGCCGTTCCAGCAACCGTGCGTCGGTCTGCTTCCCGGGGTCGTGGGCCGCGACGTCGAGCATGGTCGCCGTCACCGCGAGCGGAGTCCTCAGTTCGTGCGAGGCGTTGGCGGCGAACCGCTCCCGGACGGCGAAGCTTTCCTGGAGGCGGTCCAGCATCGCGTCGAAGGAGTCCGCGACCTGGCGGAACTCGTCGTTGGGGCCGCGCAGCCGAATGCGGTGGTCGAGCTTGCCCGCGGCGGCGATCCGCGCGGCCTCGTTGATGTGGCGGAGCGGCCGCAGCACCCGACCGGCCAGTATCCAGCCGCCCACCGTCCCGACGAGCGCCAGTGCGCCGAGCAGGTAGCCCGATGCGCTGAGCAGCGAGCCGAGGATCTCGTCGCGGGTGGGGGCGACGGGCCTGTTTCGCGGGTTGGCCGCGGTCAGCGGGTAGTTGGGCACCTCGTGCAGGACGATGTAGACGCCGACGAGCACGACCCCGCCGGCGGCCACCAGGAACGCGGCGTAGCTGAGGGCCAGCCGGAGCCGCGCGCTGGACGGCGGCCGCGGCCGATCGCCCCCGGCAGCCCCGACCCCGGCCGAGCGGGGGCGCCACCCGGTCACGGCGCTACCCGCAGGCGGTACCCGGCGCCCGATACGGTCTCGATCGGGTCGGGCTCGCCGAGGACCTTGCGCAGCGTCGACATGGTCACCCGCGGCGCGCTGGTGAACGGGTCGGCGTTGTCGTCCCAGGCCTTCTCCAGCAGTGTCTCGGCGCTGACCACTCCGCCTTCGGCCCTCATCAGAACCTCCAGGACCGCGAACTGCTTGCGGGTGAGGCGCAGGAACCGGCCGTTGCGGTAGGCCTCCCGGCGATAGGGGTCCAACCGCAGGTCGCCTGCCTGTAGGACCGGGGGGACGGTCGCGGTCGGGCGCCGCGCGAGCGCGCGCAGCCGAACGACGAGCTCGCTCACGGCGAAGGGCTTGGTCAGGTAGTCGTCGGCGCCGAGTTCGAAACCGGTGACCTTGTCGTCCAGGCGCTTGGCGGCCGTGAGCATGATCACGCGCACCGACGGGTGGTCGCGGGTGATGATGCGGCACACGTCGTCGCCGTGGGTGCCGGGGACGTCGCGGTCGAGCACCACCGCGTCGTAGTCGTTGACACCGATGCTCTCCAGCGCCGCGTCGCCGTTCAGCGCGAGATCGGCCGCGATCGCTTCGCGCCGCAGCCCCTCTTGCACCGCCTCGGCGAGATACAGCTCGTCCTCGACGATGAGTACACGCATCAGCTCGCCCTCCCGCGTCTGCCTGCGTATTTCCGGTGCCTCCGGCGCCAGCGTAAGCCTAGGACCTCCGATGTTGCAGATTCGTATGGCGAACGCTTAGCACCGCTGCAACAGCTCGGCCGATGGACTGGCTCCGCACGCGGCACAGACCGCGCCGTGTGCGGAAGGGGAAGCATCGAATGACACGTCATCGGATCATCGGCTCCGTCCTGGCCGCGAGTGCCGCGCTGGTGGTCCTGGGGTTCGCGGCGGTCGCCGTCGGCGTCCCGAAGGCCGCCGCCCCGGAGTTCGGGTCCCAAGCCGATCCTGTCACCGCGGCGGACGGCGACCTGTCCGAGCCGGTCTCACCGTTCTCCGACGTTCCCGCCGTCAGCGGTCTCGACGCGGATCTGCGCAACGCCCTGCGCCAGGCGGCACGGGATGCGGCGGACGAGAACATCGAAGTCACCGTGACCTCGGGATGGCGCAGCGCCGACTACCAGGCGGTGCTCCTGGAGGACGCCGTAGAGAAGTACGGCGGCATGGAGAAGGCCCGCCGGTGGGTGGCCACCCCCGAGACGTCGGCGCACGTCACCGGGGAGGCAGTGGACGTGGGGCCGACCGACGCCGCCTACTGGATGAGCCGCTACGGCTCCCGCTACGGGTTGTGCCAGACCTACACGAACGAGATCTGGCACTACGAGTTGGCGACCGAACCGGGAGGGGAGTGTCCACCGCAGCTCGGCGACGCGACCGAGGAGTAGCAGTGGACCTCGGCGAGCGCGGTACCCATGCCGCGCGGACGGTGACACGTACGCCGCGCCGCGCCGAGCGGTTGCCAAGGCAGCCCGGACGTCTCCGCCGACGGCCGGGGCCTCCGGGATTACCGCCGCGAAGGCCGCCGACGAACGGGGCGGCCGCTGGTCCGCGTCGCGCGTTCGCCGTGCACGGCGCTAGGATGCAGGCGGAAACGTCGAGAACCGCCGTGCACTCCCGGCACGCGTCAGCACCGGTCGCGCCGCCCCTCCGCTGCTCGAACACCCCAGCCGCGCGGGCAACAGGTTGGCGGATTCGAATCCTTGCGAGCGCGCAGCGCTGACACCGCAGAGACAACGCCCGACCTGCACAGACAGGCCGGGCTTTTTCGCTGGTCCGGGGCGGTGGCTGACAGGCCTGCAACGCCGGGATGGAGCGCGCTATGGCCGAGCGCAGGGCGCTGGAACTGGATCCGCTGGCAGTCGGCGACCGCTTCCTGCTGTTCAATTTCACCCGGCGGGACGACCACGTCGTCTACCTGTGGGTGCTGCGCGCGGTGGACCGGCTGCGGGAGGTGCACCAGGTCCAGGTCGACGCCGAGCAGGTGGCCGGCGCGCTGGACGAGCTGTCGCGCGAGTACGCCGACGTTCCCGAGCTCGACGGCGGCCTGCGCGACCGGTTGGACCGGCTGCACGACGACGGCGTGCTGCTCCGCTTCGACGATCCCTCCCGCGCGGGCAGCCTGGTCCGCTACCGCAACCGGCAGTCGGTCTACCAGTTCAGCGAACTCGGCTACTGGGCCTACGTCTCGGTCGAGGGCGTGCTGGCCGCCCGGGTGCAGGACGCCAACCTCTCCCGGCTGGTCTTCTCCGACATCCTCGAAGACCTGCGCGGGCTGACCGCGGCCAACCGCGCCGGGGACGGCGAGCAGATCTACCGACGGCTCACCCGGCTGGACTCGGTGCTGGAGGACATGGGCCGCCGCTCGGCACGTTTCCACGTCACTCTCGGCGAGATCATGCAGACCACCGAAACCTCGCCCGAGGTCTTCCTCCAGCACAAGAACGCGCTGCTGACCCACATGACCGAGTTCACCGCCGAACTCGACCGCTATCTCCCGCGGCTCAGCGAGGCCGTGCAGGAGGTCGAGGCGACGGGTCTCGCCACGCTTCTCGACCGCGCCGCCCGGGCCGACGATCGCCCGTTCATCGACCATGAGGGCCGGTTGGAGGAGTGGCGCCGGCGCTGGGCGGTGCTGCGCGCCTGGTTCACCCGCGACGACGACGGCCCCTCGCGTGCCGACGAGTTGCGGTCGGCCACCCGCGTGGCGGTTTCGGCGGTGATCGCGCTGCTGCGCCAGATCACCGAGTTCCAGCGCGGCGGTGTGAACCACGCGAGCCAGCTGCGGCACCTGGCGCACTGGGTGTGGGACGCCCCCGACGAGGACGCCGCGCACGCCCTGATGGGGGCGGCGTTCAACCTGCGTTCGGCGCGCCACCTCGGTGTCGCGCACGACGACGCTGAGGACATCTCGCCCCGCGCCAGCTGGTGGGACGCGCCCGGTGTGGAGGTGTCGGTTCCGCTGTTCCGCAGCGGCAGGCAACCGACGCCCGGTGTCCCCGCACCGCTGCGGGGCAACCGCGGCGCACAGCACGAGCTGCGCAAGCGGCAGGCCGCCGCGCGGGCGGACGAACGCCGTGCCGCCGGCGATCTCGCCGAGGACGGCATTCACGGTCGCGTTCTGGACGAGACGCAGACGCGGGTGCTGCTGAAACTGATGACCAAGGCGTTGGAGGGCCGCACCGTGGTCGCCGGCAGGTTGACCGGCGGGGTGGGCTCCGACGACGCGCTGCTGATCCGCCTGGTGCCCGCCGACGTCGGAAGCACGGTGCGCACCGCGCACGGTACGCTGCACCTGCCGGGACTCCGTGTGGAAGTGAACCCCCGCACCGGCCGGAGGAAGCCCTGATGGCGCGCAGGAAGGCGGCTCACGGCGTCGCGCCCGGCGACCTCGCCGACTACCAGAACGCGGTGCGCCACGTGCTCACCTGCGACTTGATCACGGCCCAGCGTCCGCGGCGCGGCGTGCTGGAGCAGGTGCTGCGCTGGGCCGACGAGATCAGCGCCGACCTGCGTGAGCTACTGGACTACTCCCTGATCGCCACCACCCACCAGGTGCGCCTGGTCCGCCGCCTCGACCACCTGGACGGCACCCAGCGCTCCGTCTTCTCCTACCGGCGACGGCGGTTCGACCGGCGGCGCCTGGCTTACCTGTGCCTGGTGCTGGGCTCGTTCCAGCGCTCGCGCGTGGAGATCAGCCTGGGCGATTTGATCCGCTCTTTCGCGCCCGCCGCCAACGCCATCGCCGGGCTGGGTTTCGATCCCACCGTCAACACGCACAAGGCCGCGGTGGTGGACGTGCTGAACTGGCTGGTCGACCGCGGCGCGCTGCGCCTGTCCGACGGTTCGCTGGAGTCGTGGCTGCGCGACAGCGACCGCGGCGACGCCCTGTTCGACATCGAGCACGACACCTGCGCGCTGCTGTTCAAACCCGCCCGACAGCCCCAGCACCTGACCAGCGCCGCCGGCTTGCTGCACGAACCGCCGGGGCCGGAGTCGCCGTCCGGGCGCGGCGACGCCGCGCGCCGCGCGCGGCGGCTGCTGGTGGAGCGGCCCGCGGCCTACTACGCCGCCGCGGAACCGGACGTGGCCGAGGCGCTGCGCGCACCGGAGTTGGCCGAGGACATGGCGCGGCTGACCGGTCTGGTGGTGGAGCGGCGCGCCGAAGGCGTCATGCTCGCCGACCCCGCCGGCGCGTGCACCGACCGGCCGTTCCCCGGCCGCGACGTCGTGAGCCGCGCCGCCGGCCTCCTGCTGGCCAAGATCGCCGACCTGCTGGAGGAGCACGGCCAGACCACACCGGGCATGCCGCTGCCCACGCTCGCCGAGGACCACACCGGCCTGCTGGACCGGGCCGACGCAGGGCTGCCGCACGAGGGGGTCGTCACAGAGCTGGCCTGGACGGCCGCCGAACAGGACCGCGACCCCGGTGAACCACGCGAGCGCGAGCGGGCCGACGCCCCGTTCGTCGCCGAGAGCCGGCTGCGGGTCCTCATCGACGAACTGTACGAGGAGTTCGGCGCCGCGTCGTTCACGACCGCCTGGCGCAACGACCCGCACGGGCTGCTGGCCGAGGCGCTGGCGTTCCTGGCCGACCTGATGCTGCTGCGGCATGTCCCCGGCGGGGTGCTCGTCCTCCCGGCGGCCCTGCGCTACCGCAACATCACCGCGGCTCTGCATGCCCAGTCGTCGCGCGCGCAGCTGTCCCTGGACATCACCGACCCGGCCACCGACGCTGAGGAGAACGATGGCGCCGCCTCCTGACCGGTTCCACCCCACCCGGGCCGGCATCGTCAACATCTGGGACTACTCCGACGAGGAGTTCGTCTTCGCCGACGGCCGACTGGTGCTGCGCGGCCACAACGGGTCCGGCAAGACGAAAGCCCTGGAGGTGCTGTTCCCCTTCGTCCTCGACGGTTTCCTGGACGCGCGGCGGCTCGACCCCTTCAGCGGCGAGAACCGCACCATGAAGTCCAACCTGCTCTACCGCGGTCAGGACGCCGAGTACGGATACGTGTGGATGGAGTTCGCCCGCCCCGGCGGCGAGACCGCCACCCTCATCGTCGGGATGCGCGCCCAGAAGAACCTCGACGGTGTGCGGCCGTCGTTCTTCGTCACCGACAAGCGCATGGGGGTGGACTTCGGGCTGCTCACCTCCGACTCGCGCCCCTTCACCGAGAAGCAGCTCAGAGGCGTTCTCGGCGCGGAGGCCGCCTGCGACGGCGCGACGGCCTACCGCGCGGCCGTCGACGCCCGGCTCTTCGGCCTGGGACGCCGGCGCTATACGCAGTTGCTGGACCTGCTGCTGGCACTGCGCCGACCGCTGCTGGCCAAGGACCTGGACCCGGTGAAGGTGTCCGAGACGCTGACCGCCGGTCTCAGCCCGGTGGAGGACGATCTGGTCGGCCAGGCCGCCCGGGACTTCGAGAACCTGGCCGCGGTGCAGCGGCGCTTCGACGACGCCACCACCGCCGACGCGGCCGCCCGCGCGTTCCTCGACGACTACACCCGCTACCTGCGGACGCGCACCAAGGCCAAACTGGACCGGATCGAGCGGGCGCGGGAGACGGCGACGGGGCACCTGACGAACCTGGCCGAGGCCATGGCGA
The DNA here is from genome assembly GCF_004323735.1 of Streptomonospora litoralis. GTDB lineage: Bacteria > Actinomycetota > Actinomycetes > Streptosporangiales > Streptosporangiaceae > Streptomonospora > Streptomonospora litoralis. The sequence goes on from NZ_CP036455.1 coordinate 5,571,718, forward strand.
CGCGGGGCCGTGCCGAGGCCGACCACGGCGCCGCGGTCGCGGAGCGGGACCGGCTGGCCGGCGAACTGGCCGATCTGCGCCGGCGCCTGGACGGGCTCAAGCAGGACGAGAACTATCTCGCCCACGGCGACATCGAGCGCCAGCGCACCTACCTCACGCAGGCGGCCGAGGAGATCGAACAGGAGCAGCGGCGCCTCCAGCAGACCCGGCGGCACGTCGCGTCGCTGGAGCACGAGGCCCAGCAGCAGGCCGAGCACCTGGAGCGGCTCCGCGAACAGGTGACCGGGCATGCCACGGCGCTGGGTGACGCAGCGGAGCGCTCCGGGATCGCCTACGACGGCGACGGCCCGCCCGACACCGGAGACGACCTGCCCACGACCGCCCGCGCCCGCAGCGCGGCGCGGCGGTCCGACGTCGAACACCTGCGCAGCCACCTCTCGACCGTGGCGGCCGCCGAGAAGGACCGCGGGAAGGCGGAGGCCGCCCGCGACCGGGCCGATCAGGCCGCCACCACGCGGGAGGAGGAGTGCCGCACCGCCGAGGCGGAGCTGGAGAAGGCCAGGGGCGAAGCCCGCACGCAGCTTGAGGCGTGGACGGGGCACTGGACCGCGGGTGTGTCCGCGGTCGCCGACGGCGACGACGCGTCGGCGCTGGCCGAGGCGCTGGAACGGCTCGGCGAGGCCGGCGCGCCCACACCGGCCGAGATCTTCACCGAACGCACCGAGCAGCGCCATCGCCGCGCCGTGCAGGCGGCCGAGCGGTGCCGCGCCCGCGTCGCCGAACTGGAGCGCGAGGCGGAGCGGCTGCGGGGCGAGCGCGAAGAGATCGCCGCGGAACGCGACGACGCCCCACCGGCCGACTCCCGGCGACCCGCCGACCGGGACGGGCGCCCGGGCGCCCCGCTGTGGCGCCTGGTCCGCTTCGCCGACGGCGTCGACGCCGGCGAGGCGGCCGGTGTCGAAGGCGCGCTGTACGGAGCCGGACTGCTCACCGCCTGGCTCCACCCCGCACCCGCGCTCACCCGCGAGGCGATCGCCGCCGCCGAGGCCGACGGCTACCTGCTGGCCTTGGCCGAGGAGGACCGCCCCGACGGGCGTACCCTCGCCGACGTGCTCGTCCCCGAGGACCAGGACGCGGTACCCGCCGCGGCGATCACCGCGGTCCTGCGGTCGATCGCGGTGCACGACGCGCTCGCCGAGGGCGCACCGACGCCTGCGGTCTCGGCCGCGGCCCGGTTCGGCTACGGCGTCCACGCGGGCGCTTTCCCCAAGCCGGAACCGGAGTACATCGGGGCGACCAACCGGGAGAACCGCCGCAAGGCCCGCCTGGCGGCCTGCGACGAGGCCATCGGCCAGACCCGGCAGCGGCACGAGGGTGCCGCCGAGGAACTGGCCGTTGCGGACGATCATGTGGACGCCTTCGCCCGCGCCCGCACCGCCCTGCCGCAACCCGGCCCGGTGCTCAAGGCCGGCGAACAGGCCTCCCACCAGGCCACGCTGCTGGTCCAGGCGCGGATCCACCTCGACGAGCAGCAGCAGACCTACGACACCGCCGTGGCGACCGTCGACACCGAACGCCGGCGGCTGCGCCAAGCGGGCGCGGAGCGCAGCATGCCCACCGCGGCCGACGGCATCGCCGCGGTCGACCAGGCCGTCACCGAGTTCGCCGAGGCCGCCGAGCACCTGCACGCCACGCGCGCCCAGGTGGCCACCGTGCACCGCGACGTCGAAGGCCGCCGGGAGACGATCGCCCAACAGCGGGACGGGGCCGAGGAGCGCGCCGAAGCACTCCAGGCCAAACAGGACTCCACGGCCGCCGAGCGCGCCGAGTTGCAGGCCAGAGAGGAGGCCATGGCGGCTCCGGTGCAGGAGGTGCTCGCCGAGGTCGGCGAGACCGAGCAGCGGATCCGCGCTCTCAGCGGCGAGCACGAGGGGCGCGAGCGGGCGGCCCACGAGGCGGACCACGCCAAGGTGCGCGCGCAGGCGGTCATCGACAGCACGGCCGGGCCCCTGGCCGAGTCCTTCGGCGGCTACTTCGAGAACGTCGCCGAGTTCGGCCCCTACGCGCACGGCGACCTGCGGCCGCTCACCGGTGTCGGCACCGCCGACCCCTGGCCCCAGGGCGTCGACTGGCCGTCCGCGGAGCAGGCGGCCCGCGCCGCGGCCGACGCGTTGTCGCAGGCGCCGGAGTCCGCCGAGCCGGCGGCGCTGGTGCGCGCGCAGTTGCCGAGCCGGATCGCGGACCTGCTGGACGTCTACGCCGCCGTCGGAGAGTCGGCGGGAGCGGGCGAGGCCGCGGTCAAGGAGGCCGACGGCCGGTTGTCGGCGGCGCTGCGCGAGTTCGAGGGCGCCTTGGCCTCGTGCAGCGAGGACTACCGGGTCGACCACGAGTCCACCGGCGTAGTCCTGGTGCACGTGAGCGACGAGGCCGGTCGCAACCCTGTTTCCGTCTTCGCGCACCGTATGGCCGATCTGGTCGCCGAGCAGGGCGCCCTGCTTGAGGACCGGGAGCGCAGCGTGCTGGAGGACGAACTGCTCACCGAACTCGCCCAGCAGATCCACGAACGTGTGCGCACCGCCCGGGACCTGGTGCGCGGCATGGACCGCGACACCCGGTCGCGGCCGATGTCCTCGGGCACCAAGGTGGGCATCCGCTGGGTCCGGGCGGACCACCTGGACGAGCGCCAGGCGCGGGTGGCCGGTGTCCTGGAGCGCGATTCGCGCACGCTCGGGTCGGAAGGGCTGGCCGAGTTGCGCGGGCTGCTGCGGGAGATGATCCGCGACTACCGGGCCGACCATGCGCGCGCCACCTACCGGCAGGCGGTCGCGCACGTCGTGGACTACCGCACCTGGTACACGTTCGAGCTGATGCTCGCCGAACCGGGCGAGAAGGACGTGAAGCTGACCCGCGCCCGGCACACCGTGATGTCGGGCGGGGAGAAGTCGGCGGCGATCCACCTTCCGCTGTTCGCCGCGGCCAACGCCCTGTACTCCTCGGCCTACCCGACCTGTCCGCGCATGATCGCCCTCGACGAGGCCTTCGCCGGCATCGACGACCGCTACAAGCCGGACCTGCTCGGCCTGACGGTCAAATTCGACCTGGACATGTTCATGACCGGCCACGATCTCTGGGTCCACTACGACTCGGTGCCCATGGCCGCCCACTACGACATGCACCACGACAAGGCGGCGCACGCCGTGTCGGCCATGCTGATGCTCTGGGACGGCGAGCAGACCGTCGACGCCGACGCCGGGTTCTCCGGCAACGACGAACTCGTGGCGAGCCTGCTCGGCATCGCCCCCAGTCGGCACGCACCCGCGAACACCGAGGGAACCCTGCTGCAGGCGGCCGTCCAGGACGACGACGAGTCCGACGGGGACGGCGAGTGAGTGCGGACGATGTGGAGCGGTTCCGCGGCGCGGAATACCGCCGGCTGCTCACCGCGGCGCGGAGGTCGTTGGAACGCACCGGCGGCGACCTGAGTCGTTCCGTCGGCGTCAGCGGTCCCGACGAGGCCGAACGCGACGCGATCATCGGCATCACCGGCCGATACCGGGCCCCTGGCGCCAAGCGGATCACCGTCGCTCTGCGGGAGCTGAACTCCGCGGTGCACAGCTCCTCGGGCCTGTCCCTGACCGAACTGCTGGAGAAGATCGGTCCCCCGCTGGCCAACCGCCCCGACACGGCCGCACGCGAGGCCGACGCGCGCAGGCAGGCCCTCGAACCGGCCTACGTGAGCCGCCTGTACACGTCGTCCGCGTGGTACCGCGATTGGCTGAACGGCATCGAGGGGGACGGAACCCTCACCCGCCTGGTGCGCCGCGGCGACGCCGCCCTCGTCGCCGCGGCGGTACGGACGCTGGAGTTCCTGGAGTCCCGGCCGGCCGACCGGGCGCCGATCATGCTGCCCGCGTTGGCCGCCGAAGTCGTCCATGACACCAAAGCCCTCAACGAGGGCACACCACTGGCCGGGCTCGTGGTGCGCGCCCTCGCGCTGCGTGCCGACACGCCTCGGCCCCGCAACGCCCAGGAGCTGCGGGATCTGTGGGACCGCTTCGACGTGGTCGTCGACGACCTCTCCAGCAGGGTGCTGGTGCTCAACCTGGCCGCGGAGGGGTCCGGGCTCGGGGAGTGGCTCACCGGCGCGGCGAGGACCGGGACTCCCTTCTACGCGACTCTGCACCAACTGCTCACGCTGCCTGTCGCCGTCGCCGACCCCATGGTCCACGTATGCGAGAACCCCGCGATCCTGCGCCGCGCGGCCGGCGAGCTCGGACCGGCGTGCCCGCCGCTGGTGTGCACCGAAGGACGTCCCTCGACGGCGTTCCGCCGCCTCGCCCGCGCCGTCGCCGAGGGCGGGGGGCGGCTGCGCTACCACGGGGATTTCGACTGGCCGGGGATCTCCATCGCCGCCGACGTCCTCGCCCGGCACGGCGCCGGGCCCTGGCGCATGTCCACCGCCGACTACCTGGCCGGGCTGCGCGCCGACGAGGAGCAGGTGGTCCTCGACGGCACGGCGCAACCGACGCCGTGGGACCCCGGCCTGTCGGCCGCTATGCAGCGCCACGGCCGGGCCGTCTATGAAGAGGCTGTGGGGGCCGCGCTCATCGACGACCTGGCGGGGTGGAGCCCGGCTGCCGACTCGAAGGACGGGTAGCCGCGCCGGCAAGGCAGCCGCCCCCCTCGCAGGAGGCCGAGACTCCCAGGTCACCCGACCACGGCGACGCGTCCGCAGGCCTCCGCCATACCGGCGACGGGTAGGGCCACGCGGTGCGGGGGCCGTCACCGAGCGGGACCCGCCGGTGGCGGTGCGCCGGGCCGGGGCGGCTCGGGTTGGCTGTGCGGCCTGGTTGGTCTGCCGGGATGCGGGTGGTCGTACGGGAAAGCGGGGGACGGTCGTGCCCGTATGACGAAATCCAGCGGCGTTCTTTGGGAATTCGGCCACGATCGCCGCGGCCGGCTCGGGAACGTCGGACATAGCGGGCGCGGGGGCGGGGAGTGCAGGCCCGGCCCCGCCGGCGTCGTCGCCGTCCTCGCCGGCCGCCGCCACCGGCGAGCACTCGGCCCGTTGGGCGCGGGCTGGGCCATCCGCAACCGTCGCCGCCGCCGTTCTCCGTCAGGCCGCCCGTTTGCCGGCAGACCAACAAGGCCGCCCAGCAGACCGGCGTTCTTAAACACGGCCTAAGGCTTCGACCAGGGTCAGGAAGTCGTCACTGTCCACGCACGGGCTCTACTCTCGGAGTCTTCGGTTGCTCACTAGGTTGCTCACTCCCTTCTCGCGAGCAACCTAGTGAGCAACTGCGCCTGAAGACGCAAGGCAGGGGATAGCGTCGCCAGATCTCAGCCTCACACCGAATGCCCCCGTCGGCGCGGTAGCGAGGCAAGGTACGCGTTCGCGAATGCGGTCGCCTCTGCGTGACGGGTCGGCCTCAGGCTGGTGTTACGGGTTCCAGGTCATGGTGGCGTAGACCCGGTCGAAGCGTCCGGCGGCGAGGTCCTGCCGGGCGATCGACCAGGAGTACAGCGCCATCTCCAGGCCCTTGAGCCCGTGCCACCACTGGGCGAGGCATACCCAGTCCTCGGGGCGTATGTCCGTGTCGGCTTTCGGCAGCTCGCCTTTGGCCTCCGCCTGTGCCGCCTCCCGTCCGGCCCGTACAGCGGGGTCCTCCTCGCAGAATTCGTCTAAGGCGTATCCGCCGAGCTGGAGCCCGGGGTGGACGATCTCGTTCTCGATCTCCCCCCAGGCTTCGCGTACCTCCTCCCATGCCTGCATCTGGGCGCTGGTGCAGTCGTCGTCCGGGAACCGTTTCGTTGCGGGAGGGGGACCGGGGTCGTGGACCTCGGAGTGCTCGGGGAGGGAGACGCCGGTGGACCTCAGGCGCAGTCGGCCTTCCGGGAACTCGACCCCGTAAAGCTCGTTGCCCGGTCCCGGGTCGAGATCCACCCGGCGTTCCTCGACGCGTGTACCCGCGGGGATGTGGAGCGCGCTGCCCAGCGTTCCCCGGCCGATCATTTCGGGGTTGGGCCTGGCGAACAGCAGCAGGTGCCCGTCGGGCGGCAGGGGCAGATTAGTCGCGTAGGCGGGCAGTGCGGCGAGATCGAGGGTGGCGGCGAGCCGGCACCAGGGATCGGGGGCATCGGCGGGGAGCATCAGGGGGCCGCCGAGCCGGCCTACGACCGGCCCGTCCGCCATCGCGTCCAGTCGCGCGCACGGGCGGGCGGTGGCGATCCACTGTTCGACGTCTTCCGAAGGGATGTCCACTTCGCGGATCTCTTCACGCAGTCGGCCCAGCTTGTCCAGCATTTCGGAGGTCGGATTCATGGCACACTCCTTCAGATCGAAAGGGCGGTCGGGCGGCGGATGCCGCCTCGGGTGAGCGCAGCGGCCCGTGCGAGCTCAGTCGGCGAAGTCGAGGGCCGCCCCGCGTGCCGTGAGCTCGGCCAACACGGGGTCGAGGGTTCCCGACGCCGCAAAGGTCCAGTCGCCGTCGGGCACCCGGAGGCGGGTCAGCGACGGCATGTCGAGCAGCGGCCGCAAGTCCGAAACCGGCGGCGGAGCGCACCTTGGTCCGGTTCAGTTTCAACTCGCGCAGGTTGCCGAGGTTCAGCAGCGGCCCGGTGTCCTCGACGGCTCCGCATCCGTCCAGATCGAGCCGGGTGAGCCGGGTGAGCCGGGTGAGCCGACCGACCGGGGTCGGGTCTGCGATGCTCGGGCATCCCCGGATCCGGAGATCGGTGAGGGGTCCCCCCGCTCTTGTCGGCGTCGTAGCTAGCGGTACAAGTCGCCTCTGTCATGGAGGGGACTGTAGGAGCCGCGGGTGACAGCGGCGCCCTGTTCGTCGGGTGCCCAGCGGTTCAACGCCCCTCGGTCGCAGCTCGTGATCGGCCAGGCCAAGGGCATCCTGATGGAGCGCGACCGCATCACCGCCGAGGAGGCCGTGGACCGGCTCATGGCGGCCTCGCAGGCGACCAACGTGAAACTGCGGGATTCGGCCGCGAGAATGAGCGCGCCCGGCGCGCTGGATGCGGACCCATAACAACGAATGCGCACGCAGGCTGCCGGTCTTCGTGCGCAGGGGGCGCCGCGTGCCGGGGCCGGATGCCGGATCCACGGCCGCGATGTGCAGGTCACCCGAGGGGGCGGTTGTTTCCCCCTCGGACACCGCGGCAGCGGATCCCCAGGTTACCGCGATCACCGCGGACGGGGTCGACGTGTTCGTGCTCACCTACCGCTGGCCAGAGTGCTGCCACGCGGGGAGCGCTCGGTTGCGGATGGGGGCGTGTGCGGTCTGTATCAGGACGGGGCGTCGGCACTCTTTCGGGAGGCGGCGGGGCCGTCCCAGCGGCCGACACCGCCGACGGCCCAGACCTGGTCGGGGTCGTAGTGCGGTTCGTCGTCTGTGGGGCGCCAGTCCGCCAGGTGGACCACGCCGGGCTCCAGGAGTGCGAGGTCGTCGAAGAAGCGGCGGATCTCGGCGATCGAGCGGATCTGACCGGGCGAACTGGTGGCGGCGTAGAGCTCCTCCAGGAACCGGGCACGGTCGGGGTGGGTGTCGTTCTCGCCGTGGCTGATGGCCACATACGACCCGGGGGGCAGATGCTCCAGGTAGCGCCGCACCAGGGCGTAGGGCTCCTGCTCGTCCCTGAGGAAGTGCAGCATCGCCACCAGCAGCAGCCCCACCGGACGCGAGAGGTCCAGGCGCCGCGTCAGCTCCGGGTGGGCGAAGACCGCCTCCGGATCGCGCATGTCGGCCTCGACGACGCCGGTGACATCGGGGCGGTCGGCCAGCAGCGCCTCGGCGTGGACCCGCACCACCGGGTCGTGGTCGACATAGACCACCCGGGCCTCGGGGTAGTGGTGCCGGGCGACCTCGTGCACCGGGCCTTCGGCGGGCAGGCCGGCGCCGATGTCGAGGAACTGGTCGATGCCCTGTGCACACATCAGATCCACGGCCCGGCGCATGAACGCCCGGTCGGCACGGGCCCACATGCGGATCTCGGGGACGACGGCGAGCATCTTCTCGGCGGCTTCGCGGTCGGCGGCGTAGTTGTTCTTCCCGGCCAAGAAGTAGTCGTAGAGCCGAGCGGAGCTGGGCACCGTCGGGTCCACGCCCGCGGGCATCGCGGGAGCGGCGGGAGGGCTGCCTTCAGTCATGAGGGCCTCGCGGGAGTGCGGTGGGGCGATGGAAAGGTGAAGAGTACCCGGCACTCCCGACATCACGGGCGAACCGGGACGCTGTTGAGCGTAGCGGCTCCCGGATGCGGCTGCCAGCCGTGGGTTCGCGCTCCTCAGAGCGGCCGGCTGCCGTGGTGTGCGGGCGCGGTGAGCCCGGACGCCGGTCGGAATCCGTCCCCGCCGCACGGCCGGTTCCCCCGCCGGGGAACCGGCGTGCCCGCTTGCGCCGCCGGTCAGCTGCGGCCGAGGACCTCCGCGTTCAGGATGGCGCCGCCCAGGCTCCACCCTCCGTCGGGGACCTCTTCGAGGACCACCAGGGTGTTGGGCCGTGCACGTTCTCCGTACACGTGCGCGAAGGCGTCGGTGACCGCGTCCTGGAGCTTCTTCCTCGACTCCGGGGTGAGCGTGTCGGCGGGTACCTTGAGGTTGGCGAACGGCATGGTGTCTGTCTCCTTCCCGTGAAGCCGGTTTCAGCGGGTGTGCGGGTCCGCGGCGTTGAGCGTGGCGACGACCTGGTCGTAGTCGCCGCGCGCCTCGCCATGGCGGAGGAACTTCACCCGCTCGACGAGGACCTCGTGGGCCTCGGGATCGCTTTCGAGCAGCTCCATGGCCTCGTCGGCGAATTCGTCGAGCGGCATGGCGACATCCGAAGTCTCCTGGCCGGGCAGGAGTGCGGTGCGGACCGCGGGCGGGACGATCTCGACGACCTGAACGCCGGTGTCGGCGAGTTGGAGGCGCAGGGTTTCGCTGAGCATGTGGATCGCGGCCTTGGACGCGTTGTAGGACGGCGTGACACGCAGCGGGGCGTGGGCCAAGCCGGACGAGACCGTGACGATCGCGGCGCCGGTCCGCGTCTGCAGGTGTTCGACGAGCGCGGCGATCATCCGGATCGGGCCGAGCACATTGGTGGTGACGACCTCCTCGGCGTCGGCGAGGAAGCCGGGCGCGTGCCAGTCCTCGACCCGCATGATGCCGGCCATGGCGACAAGCACGTTCAGGTCGGGGTAGCGGTCCACCACGTCCCGCGCCGCCGAGGAGATCGACGCCGGGTCGGTGATGTCGATGCGGGCGGTGCCGAATCCGTGCTCGGCGGCCAGCTTCTCCAGCAGTTCGGTGCGCCGCCCGCCGATGACGACGGTGTTGCCCTTGGCCTGCAAACGCAGGGCGAGTGCGAGGCCGATACCTGAGGTGGCGCCGGGGATGAAGACGGTGTTGCCGTTGATGTGCATGCCTCCACCCTGGGCGGCCCGGCCCGATTGCGGGAGAGACCCGCCGATCGGAGGAGTGGCGGTCCCTGGCTGAGTCGCCGGCGGTGACGCACTATGGGACTCGTGAACCGCGCCGCTCTCGCCGATTTCCTGCGCCGCCGCCGCGAGGTGCTCCGCCCGTCCGACGTCGGGCTGGTGCCCGGGCCCCGCCGCCGCACCCCCGGGCTGCGGCGGGAGGAGGTCGCGGGGCTGACCGGAATGTCCACCGACTACTACGTGCGACTGGAGCAGCAGCGCGGTCCGCAGCCCTCGGAGCAGATGCTGGCCGCACTGGCCCGGGCGCTGCGGCTGACGGCCGACGAGCGCGACTACGTGTACCGGATCGCGGGCCACAACGTCCCCCGGCGCACAGCCGGCGACACGCACATCGCCCCCGCCCTGCTGCGGGTCCTGGACCGGCTGGAGGACAGCCCGGCGCTGATCCTGTCCTACCTGAGCGAGGTGCTCGTCGCCAACCGGCTGGCGACCGCCATCTTCGGCGACCGTTCGCACCTCACCGGGTGGGCGCGCAGCGACGTCTACCGGTGGTTCACCGATCCCGCCTCCCGGGCGGTGTACCCGGCCGAGGACCACGATCGGCAGGCCCGCAGCATGGTCGCCGGGCTGCGAGCGGCGTACGGCGCGGCCGGGGAGCATTCGCCGGCGGCCGAGCTGGTCCGGGTGCTCCTGGCGGAGTCCGCGCAGTTCCGCGACATGTGGGAGCGGCACGAGGTCGCGCGCCGGTTCGAAGACCACAAGACCCTGGTGCACCCGGAGGTGGGGCGGATCGACGTGGACTGCCAGGCGCTGTTCACCGAGGACCAGTCGCAGGCGCTGCTGGTCCTCACGCCCGCTCCGGGCAGCGAAGCCGAAGAGAAGATCCGCCTGCTCGCCGTCCTGGGTCACGAGGGCTTCCCGGCCCGGTGGTGACAGGGGCGGCGGCGCTGGTTTCGCTCGGGAGTCAGCCCACCTGGGTTCCGTGGCGGGAGATGCGGGCGCTGAGCGGGGTGTCCGGGAACGAGCGGAGACCGCGTTTCAGCTCGGCGAAGCCGCGCCAGCGGGCGAGGGTGGCTACCGCGTCCCAGAGTTCGACCGCCGCTCGGCCCTCCGGGGCCTCGTCGATGACCGGACCGAAGAACGCGGGGCCGTCGGGCGGTTCGAACGACAGGACCGGGGTGCCGACACCGCCGCCGGCGCGCCGAACCGCCTCCTCGGTTTCGGCGCGCAGCTCGGCGTCTCGGCCGGAGTCCTGCGCCGCCGCCGCGAGCTCGGTCGGCAGCCCCGCTCGGGTCAGGATCGCGGAAAGGTCCCGGGGTTGGGCGGTGCTGGCCAGGACCGCCTCGAATGTGGGCTCCTCGGGGGCGGGGGCGTTCCACACGGCCTCACCCATCTCGGCGTACAGCGGGCCGACCACATCGGCCCCCTGCTGCTCGCGCGCCGCGACCACCACGCGCAGCAGCTCCAAGCCGCGCTGGTGGGCGTCGGGGTAGGCCGCCGGGCGATCGGCGTAGCCGATGGGCTCGTTGAGGATGCGCAGGGACAGCGGCCGCCACGCCACGTTCAGGGGGCGCTCGCGGGCGACGTTGCGCACCCACTGCGCCGTCATCCAGCAGAAGGGGCAGACGGGGTCGAAGAACAGTTCGAGGTCGCTGCCGTCACGGCTGTCACTCATCGTGACCACCTCCGGGTCGGTGCGGTGCGGGATGCGGTCATCCCCGCGCCGGTCCTCGGCGGCTCGCGGCTCCAAGACCGGAAGGCGATGCCCGCGTAGTCGACGGCGAGGTCCCCGAAGCCGGGACGGCCTTCGACCACTCGTCACCTACCGCTGCCCCGAGGGCGGCATGGCGATACCTACTCGGGTGCCCTTCCGGCCGCAACGCCCCTGACCAGCGATCCGGCTCCGGGTGCGCGGCGGCCGCGGCTCCGCCGCCGGAGTGGTCAGGAATCGAGAAGCCGGGCCGGCCTTCCGCGATCTAGCGTCGGTGGCATGGACATCACACTTCGGTACTGCCAGATCACCGTCCACGACGTGGACGAATCGCTTCCCTTCTACCGCGACGCGCTCGGGCTGAAGGTACACAAGGACGCCGGGAACGGGGTGTCCCGCTGGGTCACCCTCGGCAGCGAGTCCCGCCCCGGACTCGAATTCGTGCTGGCGGTGCCGGAGGCCGGACGCCCCGAGGGCGACGCCGGCGTGTTGCGCGGGCTGCTGGGCGACGGCGCACTGCCGATGATCGTCTTCGGCACCGACGACCTCGACGCCGCGTTCGAGCGCGTGCGGGAATCCGGCGCCGAGGTACTGCAGGAACCCGTCGACCGCCCGTGGGGCGTGCGCGACTCGGCGTTTCGCGACCCCTGGGGCAACACGGTGCGGATCCAGCAGGAGACGGCGGCGTAAGGCCCGGCAGGGCGCCGGGATACAGACGGACGGATGGGAGATCACCATGGCACGGAATCAGTGGACGCAAGGCTCCGGAGAGCGCAAGCCCGGTACACCGGGCCCGTTCTCGCGGTGGATGCAGCAGAAGATGAACGCCCGGATGGGCCGCAAGATCCGCGGTGGCCGCGGCAACTTCATGGGCATGGACGTCCTGCTTTTGAACACGGCGGGGCGCCGCAGCGGGCAGCCGCGGGAGACTCCCCTGGCGTGGTTCCCGGACGGGGAGGACGCCTGGCTGGTCGTCGCCTCCGGCGGCGGGAGCCGGAACCCGGACTGGCACGCCAACCTGATGGCGCACCCGGACCGGGTGACGATCGAGATGCCCGGCCACGACGCCGTGCGGGTGGCGCCGCAGGAACTCCAGGGCACCGAGCGCGAGCAGGCGTGGCAGCGCATCGCCGCCGCGCAGCCGCGCTACGCCAAGTACCAGAGCAAGTCCGAGCGCCAGTACCCGGTGGTCCGCCTGACGCCGCGGTGAGAGGCGCCGAGATGCGAGCGGTCCGCCCCCGGAGACCCGGCGGAGGAGCACCTCGCGCCGCCCGGACCGCCTCGCCACCGACTGCGCCGGGCGTGCTCATCCGCGCACACCCGGCGCAGTACCCCGCAGCCCGGCCCAGGGGTTCGGGTCCGCCGGGAAACCCGGAACGCACTGGCCCCGGGCGGCGACCGGCTCCGGGCCGCGGTCAGATCGCCTCGGTCGATTCGGCTTCTTCCACATCCTGCGGGTCGTCGGGCTCGTCTGCGAAAGCGTCGCCGGACTCCATGCCGCCGCCCAGCGCGTCGCGGTCCACGTCGCGCGCGGCGCGTTTGCCCATCGCCGCCTCGACGAGCCCCAGCAGGGCCTCGCGGCGCCGGGTGAAGAACGCGGCGAACGAACCCGTACGCAGAGCGGCCACGTCGATCTGATGGGCGGCGACGATGGCGTCGAGCTCCGCGGCGGAGAGCTGCGCCCTGCTGTCAAGCTTGCTCATGTACTCGGCCGGTGAGGCGCCCCCGACGAGCTGGTTGGTCTTGCGAGCAAGCGGGGTCTTGTTGACGATGCTCTCGCGCAACTCGGGATCGACTTCGTTCTTCATACACCACGCCTTGGGGAAGACGTGGTGAATGTCGACGGCCAACTCGCGGTAGTGCGCCCGGTCGAACGGCTGGTTGTGCAGCCAGTCCTTCGTGCCGTTGGCCATAAGCAGCGCATGGATACCTTTGTAGGCCGCCGCGTTGCGAGTCTTAAGGGAGTGCAGGCGGGACTCCACGAAATTGGCGTCCTCGACTGTCCGGGGCACCGTCGCGCCTTCGGCGCCGCGGGCCCATTCCGGGACCTGATCGATGTCGCGCGCGAGTCTGCTCTCGGTCGACGAGCTGTACAGTTCGCCCAGCACTCCGCACCAGTACCACTGCCGGATCCGGGCATTGATGCCGTGGACGTCGATCTCCTCGCCCATGAGCACCCGCAGCGCGGCGAGGGCCACCAGCTGCGGCGGATAGGGGACATCGCGGGCCGCGTGCACATGCTGATCCTCCAGGAAGTGGGCGACCCAGGCCATGGCCTCACGCACCTCGCCCGCCCAGGCGCGGTAGTCGGGCAGCTGCAACCCGAGGATGTCGTCCTTGCGCGCGGTCGTGGCGGACTCGCCCCGGTGGCTGGCCAGCAGCATCACCGCCTGCAGGAACTCGGTCTCCTCGATGCTCTCCAGAACGGGATGCTTGCGGATGACGCGCTCGGTCTGCGCCCAGTCGTCCTTGAGCCGGAAGTCGGTTCCCGCTGCGCTGTAGTAATCGGCGTCGCCGGCGAACTTGGCTGTCAGCAGCTCGAAGACGGTGAGCTTCATGCCGCCCTGGTTGACCTTCTCGAAGACCGTGGCGACGGCCTCCTTGGAGGTCTGCTTGTCAAGTTCGATGGAGGGGATCGCATAGGACTTCATCGGGGTCAGGATCGCGTTGAGGAACGCCTTGGACACCTCGGGGTCCGCGTACTCGAAGAGCCACGCTGTGCCCTTGTCGTCGTAGCCGAGATTGACGGGGAAGTAGCCGTGTTCGAGCTGCTTCTCCTGGGTCGACACGTCTAGGACGACGTCCTTGCCGAAGTTCTCCCGCACCATGCCGTCGCCCGGCAGGGATTTGACCGCGGCGTCGAGGTTGCGGGGGTCCTTCACCGCCTGCTCGATGTCGATGAAGAACCGGCGCTCGACGACTTTCTTGCGAGCGTCGTGGGTTTTCACCACTCCGCCCCCCGAGAGCGCCTGGCTCAACGATGTGAGCCTCTGCTGGCCGTCGAGGACGAGCAGGGTCGGCTCGACCGCGCCTTGCGCGAGGTCTGTCCCCTCGATCGGCTTGGGCTTGAAGCGGACCTGGTCGTTTCCGGTCTGCAGGGTCATCACCACGCCGAGCGGGTGCCCTTGGGCGATGGTGACCAGTAGCGATCGGATCCGCTCCTCGTCCCAGACGTAGCCGCGCTGGAAGTCGGGAAGCTGGATCTCGCCTCTGGAGATACGGCGCAGTAGTTCGCTGAGGGTGGGTTGGGGGGTTTGAAAACCCATCAGCTCTCCTGATGCTGGTCGGTTCGCCTGTTCGGCCGGTGCCTCGGTCGCTGGGGGGCGCGGCGTTCCCCAGTCTTGCGCCCGGGGCCCGGAGATGACGAGGAAGGGGACGCGCAGATCACGGTACGTAGCGTAGGGACTGTGTGTGACACTTTCGCGGGCTCGCGGGGATGCCTGGTTATGCGATCCGCATGTTAATACGCACCTTTTTGGCGACGCTTCCTTTTGTGTCGTATCCGCGCGAGCTCGTTTCCGATCCGCTTGAGCTGCCGATCCGGATCGGCAGACGCCGGAGGTGGCCTCGGCTCTTCCCGGAGTACCGGCGGTCCGAGCCCGGTGCGGCGGCCGTAGTCCCATAAGTCCCGGCAGCTCGCGGGATCCGAGCCGACCGCGGTTTCACTGGGGCAATCATTCTGTGCAATGATCTCGTCGCTTTGTGTAACCGAAATTGCCCGGCGCGTCGTCCGCGCCGGGACGCGGGAGAGGACGAGCTTGGGCGCAGTAACGGATGATCGCGGGACGGACGCGGTCGCGGTGGTCGGCGTGGGGTGCCGGCTGCCGGGAGGCATCGACGATCTGGGCTCCCTGTGGGAGGCCCTCGACGAGGGCCGCGACCTGGTGGGGCGCGTGCCGGAGGACCGCTTCGAGAGCGCGCGGTTCGTGGACGAATCGCGCCCGCGGACGGGCAAGAGCTACACCGCGGCGGGCGGCTTCCTCACCGACGTCGCCGGATTCGACGCCGACTTCTTCGGTATCTCGCCGAAGGAGGCCGCACACATGGACCCCCAGCATCGGCTGCTGCTGGAGATGACCGCCGAAGCGCTGGACGACGCCGCCATCGACCCCGCCCGCCTGGCGGGGACTCCCTCGGGCGTCTTCGTGGGTATCTCCGACGCCTCCTACGGCGCGCTGCAAATGATGTCACGCGATCGGATCGGCCCCTACACCGCCTCGGGCGGTGCCCATTCGATCGCGGCGAACCGCGTCTCGCACGCGTTCGACCTGCGAGGACCGTCCATGGCCGTGGACACGGCCTGCTCCTCATCGCTGGTCGCGCTGGAACGGGCCTGCTGCCAGGTGGCGTCCTGCGGCGGCGTGGTGCTGGCCGGCGGCGTGAACGTGCTGCTCGCACCCTACGCCTATGTCGCCTTCGCGCAGGCGGCCATGCTCTCGGCCAAGGGCCGCTGTGCGGCGTTCTCCGCGGACGCGGACGGCTTCGTGCGCTCCGAGGGCGGCGGGGTGGTCGTGCTCAAACGGCTGGGCGACGCACTGGCCGACGGCGATCGGATCCACGGCGTGCTCGCCGGATGGGGCTCCAACAGCGACGGCCGCACCGCCGGGCTCGCACTGCCCAACTCCGATGCGCAGGAGGAACTGCTGCACAGGGTCTACGCCGACGCCGGTGTGGAGCCCGACGAACTGGTGTACATGGAGGCGCACGGCACCGGCACGCTCGTCGGGGACCCCGCCGAGTGCGAGGCCGTCGGCCGGGCGCTGGCACGCGGGCGCTCCCGCCCGCTGCCGGTCGGCTCGGTCAAGTCCAACGTCGGCCACCTGGAGCCCGCCTCGGGGATGGCCGGCGTGTTCAAAGCCCTGACGGTGCTGCGGCACGGGCGTATCCCGGCATCGCTGCACGCCGCACCCCTCAACCCCCGCATCGACTTCGACGGCCTCGGACTGGCCCCCGCTGTCGAGGCGAGCGACGTCCGACCGCTCGTCGCGGAACGCCGCGCCGTCGGCGTCAACTCCTTCGGATTCGGCGGAGCCAACGCCCACGTCATCGTGGCCGCCGCGCCCGAGCCCGCTGGGCGGGGCGCGGACGCCGACGGGGGGCCTCGGGAGCGCGCCGCCGCGACGCGGTCGGCGGTCGCCGCGGCCGCCCCGTCCGGCAGCGGCGCGGCGCGCGGCGCCGCGCCCGAGCAGGAGGGGCCCGCTTCACTGCCCGTCGTCGTCTCGGCGCGCACGCCCGAGGCCCTCACGGCGGCGGTCGCGCAGATGGCGGAGTGGCTGGACGAGACTCCCGGCGACGCCTTCTACGACCTCGCCTACACCTCCTGCAGGCGGCGCGGCGCGCACCCGTACCGGCGGGCCGTGCTGGCCGGCGGCCCGCACCAGGCGGCGGAGCGGCTGCGCGCCGACGGAGCCGGTTCCTCGCCGACCGCCGAGGACGGTCGTATCGCCTTCGTCTACTGCGGCAACGGTTCCCAGTGGGCCGGTATGGGCGCCGACCTGCTCGCCGCCGACGCGGACTTCGCGCGGAGCGTGGCCGAGGTCGACGGCTGCCTCGCCCCCTATCTCGGCTGGTCGGTGGCCGAGGAGATGGCGCTTCCGCCCGCCGAGTGGCGACTGCAGCTGACCGAGGTCGCCCAGCCCCTGCTGTTCACCGTCCAGGTAGCCCTCACGCGCTGGCTCGCCGACCGCGGCGCCACCCCCGCCGCCGCGGTGGGGCACAGCGTCGGCGAAGCCGCCGCGGCCTGGGCCGCCGGGGCGCTTACCCTCGACCAGGCCGCGCGCGTGGTCGCCGCCCGCGGCCGAGCGCAGGCGCCCACCGCCGGCAGCGGCCGCATGGCCGCGGCCGGCCTCTCCCGCGAACAGGCGGAGGAGCTGCTGACCGGATTCCCGGGGGTGGAGATCGCCGGGGTGAACAGCGAGTGCGACGTCACCCTCGCCGGTTCCGAAGGCCGCATCAAGCAGATCGGCGACGAGCTGGAGCGGCGCGGTGTGTTCTTCCGGCAACTCGACCTGGACTACGCCTTCCACAGCTCGGCCATGGACCCGGTGCGCGAAACCCTGCTCGCCGACCTGGACGGGCTCACACCTTGCGCGGCCCGCATCCCGCTGGCCTCCACCGCTACGGGCGGCCTGGTGGAGGGCACGGAACTCGGCGCCGAGCACTGGTGGACGGGAATCCGCGAACCCGTCATGTTCGGAGCGGCCGCCGACCGGCTGCGCGACAGCGGCATCGGCGTGTTCACCGAGATCGGGCCGCACCCCGTGCTGCGGTCCTACCTGCGCCGCTGCCTCGATTCACCGGCGCGGCGCCGCGCCGTGACCTCGACACTCGACCGCGGCGGCTGCGGCGTGCGGGCCGCCAAGCGGGCGGTGGAGTCGCTGATCGCCGCCGGCGCCGACATCGACTGGGCGCGGCGCTACTTCCCCGCGCCGGGCCAGGTCGTCGACCTGCCCGCGTACCCATGGCAGCGCGAGCGCCACTGGAGCGGCACGAGGGAGGACTGGGCGCGTGCGAGCGCCGGTCCGGTCGACCATCCGCTGCTGGGCGAACGCGCCGTCGCGGCCGAGCCGTCGTGGACGGCCGCGGTCGAGCCGGTGCGCGCGCCGTGGCTGGTCGACCACAAGCTCGCCGGAGGCGTGGTCTTCCCGGCGGCCGGCTATCTGGAGATGGCGCTGGGGGCGGGCAGGCGCGTACTGGACGGACCGGTGGAGGCCGACGGCTGGGAGTTCACCAGGCCGCTGGTGATCCCGTGGGAGGACCCCGAAGCGGTGCGCATGCAGACACTGCTGACTCCGCAGGACGGAGCCACCCGCATCACCAGTGTCGAGCGCGGCGGCGCCGAGCCCCGCCTGCACGCCCGCGGCCGGGTGCGGCGACTGGTCCAAGGCGTCCCCGCACCGCTGGACGTGGCCGCCGCGCGCTCGCGGTGCCCGCAGCACATCGACGCGGGCCGACTGTACGCGGAGCTTGCGGAGAAGGGCTTGCAGTACGGCCCCGCGTTCCAGGTTCTGCGCGAGGTGTACAGCGGCGAGGGCGAGGTTCTCGCCGCTTACCGACTCGACGCCTCCTCCGAGGAGTACACCGTCCACCCTGCCCTGCTGGACGGTGCGTTCCACAGCGGGGCGCCGCTGCTGGTGGGCCACGAAGAAGGCGCCTTCCTCCCGGCCAAGGCGGGTGCGCTGCGCGTCTGGCGGACTCCCGCGCCGCAGGGCTGGATCCGCGTGCTCGACCGCACCCGGAGCAGTAGCGAATCCTGCTGGGACATCGTCCTCACCGACGAGCGCGGCGACGTCGCCGTCGAAGCCCTGGGCCTGCGGTGCAGGCGCGTCGCCTCCCACACGCGGCGCCCGTTGGAGACGCACCGCACCGTGCTGCGCGCGGCTCCGCGCGCCGGGCTCGCGGCGGCGCCCTCACCGCTGCCGCAGAACGACCGCATCGAGGCGGCAGCGGCCGACCGCATCGACCGGGTGCGCCGGGCGTGGCACGAGACCGACTACGACGACGCCGCCGCCAGTCGCCGGGACAGCCTCGGACACGCGATCGCACTGGGGCTGGCCCGGTTGGTGCCCAAGCTCCGCAGCGGCGAGGCCGGGTGGGCCGACGTCGACGCGCTTGGACTGCCCGCCGCGTACCGCCGGGCGGTCGCGGCGATGATCCCGCTCGCGGAGGCGGCCGGCGCACTGCAGAAGACGGGGGAGTCCACATGGCGGCTGGCGACCGATGACGAGCGCGCCCGCGCGGCGTTTCGCACCTGCCTCGACAGCGCCCCGGCCTCCGCGGTCGAACTCTGCCTCGCCGCCATCGGCCTGGGGAGAATGCCGTCGGTGATGCTGGGCGAGCGCGAAGCCGTCGAGATGCTGACCGAGCCCGGTACTGCAGAGCTCTACCGGCACCTGTTCGCCACGAGTCCGCAACTGGTCTTCGGCTACCGGGTGGCGGCCGCGCTGCTGGCCGCGGCCGTCGAAGAGTGGCCGGCCGACCGGCCGCTGCGCGTACTGGAGATCGGCGCCGGAACAGCCGGATTCTCGACCGCTCTCGTTCCCCTGCTGCCGCCCGACCGCACGCAGTACACGTTCACCGACGTCTCCCCGTTCTTCTTCGCTCCCGCGCAGAAGCAGCTGGCCGAGTACGACTTCGTCGAGTACCGCACACTCGATCTCGACGCCGACCCGGCGGAGCAGGGGTTCACTGAAGGCGAATACGACCTCGTCGTCGCCGCCAACGCCCTGCACACGGCCCGCGAGATGGCCGCGGCGCTGCCGCGCGTCGCCTCCCTGCTGTCCCCGGGCGGCCGGCTGCTCGCGGTCGAGAACCACGACAACGACGCCGCCAGCGGGGTATTCGGGCTACTGGAGTCGTTCTGGAACTCGGCCGACACCGACCTGCGCCCCGACGGCGCCTTCATCGCCCGCGACCGGTGGCCCGGGCTGCTGCGCCGCGGCGGATTCGGCGACGTGGTGCAGACCGGCGACGACCGGGGGGCGTCCGCGCGCGACCTGTCGGTGCTGCTGGCGACCGCGGAGCACCGCGCCGCGGGGCCGGTCCCCGCGGTACCGGCCCCGGCCGAACCTCAGGAGCCGGAGGTCGTCCGCGTGGTGGTCGCGGAATCCGCCGCCGAGCTTCCGCTGGCCCAGGCCGTGGCCGAGGCGTGCGACGACGCCGCGGTCGCAGTCGCTGCGGACGGCACCGCCCAGTGGGCCGACTTGCCGGCAGCCCCGGTGCACGGCCGGCACTCCGTCACCATCGTCTATGCCGAGCCGGACCCCGACGACGTGGTCGCCGCGACCACGCGCCGCGCCGCCATGCTGCGTTCGCTGCTGGGTGCCGCGCTGCCGCACGACGAGTCGCGGCAGCTCGACCTGAGGCTGGTCACCCGGCCCAGCGGTGTGCACCCGGCGCCGGAAGGGTGCGACGTGCCCGCCGACGCCGCGGTGTGGGGGATGGCGCGGACGCTGGCCAACGAGTACGGCGAAATCGCGCTGACCCGCATCAGCCTGCAGCGCGGCGCCGACATCACAGCGGACGCCCGGCGCCTGGCCCGCGAGGTCCTCTCGGACTCCCCCGAGGACGAGATCGTGCTGACGTCCGAGGGACGGTTCGTGCCGCGGATGGTCGCGGACACCCCGGCGCTGGACGCCGCCGAGTCCGGGGGCTACGGCCTGGTCGTCCTCGATCAGGGGCTGAACTTCCGCGTGCAGTGGGAGCAGACGCCCCCTCCGGTGCCGGGCCCCGGCATGGTCGGTATCGAGGTGCGCGCCGCGGCGCTGAACTACCGCGACGTCATGCAGGCGACCGGCCTGCTGCCGGCCGAGGCCGCGGAGTCCAGCTTCGCTGGGATGGAGCCGGGGCTGGAGTGTGCGGGCGTCGTCACGGCCGTGGGGGCCGGGGTCGACGGACTCGCGGTGGGCGACCGGGTACTCGCTACGGCGGCGCCGGCGCTCGCGTCCCACACCGTCACCCACGCCCACGCCGCGGCGCGCATCCCCGAGCACATGTCCTTCGCCGAAGCCGCCACTGTGCCGATCGCCTTCACCACCGTCCAGTATTCGCTGGAGGAGGTGGCCCGTCTGCGCAGGGGCGAGACCGTGCTCGTGCACGGCGGCGCCGGGGCGGTGGGGCTCGCCGCGCTGCAGCACGCCCGCATGTGCGGCGCCGAGGTGATCGCGACCGCCGGGACCGAGGCCAAGCGCGAGGTCCTGCGGGTACTCGGCGTCGAGCACGTGCTGGATTCGCGCAGCTTGGAGTTCGCCTCCGAGGTGATGGAGCTGACCGGTGGGCGGGGGGTCGACGTCGTCCTCAACTCTCTGGCGGGCGAGGCCCTGACCCGCAGCCTGGAGGTGCTCGCGCCCGGCGGACGATTCGTCGAACTGGGCAAGCGCGACATCATGGAGAACGGTGCGCTGCCGCTGCGGCCGTTCGCCGACAACATCAGCTTCTCCGCGGTCGACCTGAGTTCGATGCTCGGCAAGGAGGTGCTCGCCGAGCACTGGGCGCGGGTCGTGCGGCGGCTGCGCGACGGCGTCTACCGCCCGCTGCCGCATACCGTGTTCCCGGCCTCGCAGGTGCAGAACGCGTTCGCGATGCTCCAGCACTCGCGGCACATCGGGAAGGTCGTCGTCGCGATCGACGGCCTGAGCGCGCCCGGGACCGTGCGGGCCGCGCGGTACGGCGCGCCGCCTGTGCCGGACGGCGAGGGCACCTACCTCGTCACCGGAGGTCTGAGCGGGCTCGGCGCGGCGACAGCCCGGCACCTGGCCGGACAGGGTGCGCGCCACCTGGCCCTGGTCTCGCGCCGCGGCGGGCAGGCCCCCGAAGCAGCGGCGCTGCTGGCCGACCTGGCCGACCAGGGCGTCACCGCGACCGCCTACGCGGCCGACTGCGCCGACCCCGCCGCGATGGACGCGGTGTTCCGGTCGATCCGGACCGGCGGACACCCGCTGCGCGGTGTGGTGCACGCCGCCATGGCACTGGACGACGACGACTTCGCCGACCTGACCGACGAACGCTTCGCCACCTCCCTCCGGCCGAAGATGGGCGGCCTCGCGGTCGTCGACGCAGCCACCCGCGGCATGGACCTGGACCTGTTCTGGGTCTACTCCTCGATCTCGGCCCACGTCGGCAACGTTCGCCAGTCCAGCTACAACGCCGCCAACCTGTACACCGAGGCGGTGGTCCGCAACCGGCGCCGACGCGGGGAGGCCGGCGTCGCGGTGGCGTGGGGGCGCATCGACGGCACCGGCTATGTCGAGCGCAGCGGAATGGGCGACCTCCTGAGCAAGCTGGGTCTCGACCCGGTCCCCGCGACCGAGGCGCTCGCGACCATCGACCTCCTCCACCGCCACGCCGACCGCTGGGAGGTGGCCGGCGTGTCCAGGCTCGACTGGGGCCGACTCCGCTTGACGGTGCCGGCCACCGCGCACTCCGCTCGGATGAGCCGCATCCCCGGGGTGGTCGGTGGCGAAGGCGCTGCGGCCCGCCAGGAACTGATCGCCAGGCTGCGCACACTGGAGACCGAGGAGGCGCGCGAGATTCTCGCCGCGCACCTGGCGGAGGCTTTGGCGGAGGTCCTGCAGACCGACGCCGGGCGGTTGGACCACCACAGGCGGCTGGACGAGTACGGAGTCGACTCGTTGATGGCCGCCGACCTGCTCACGACGATCAACGAGAACTACCGGCTGGAGATCTCACCGCTGGAGATGATGCGCAGCGGCGGAACCATCTCCGACATCGCCGACACCATCCTGCTGCGCATCGGCGCGGGAGGGACCGGAGAAGCGGGCACGGCACAAGCCGCCGAGTCCTAGGAACGACATGTTCCGGAGTACCTGCGGGCGTGCCCCGAGGGGTTCCACCGTTGCCTGCGCCCCGCCACGGCCCGCCGTGGCGGGGCGCAGGGTGGGAAAAACCAGAGAAAGTGTGGCGCCGCACATGGTTCAGCTGGGGTCCCTCGGGCGGGGCGGGACGGGGCAACCCTTGATCGGCGTTGGGCCTTGCCGAGGCTCTGCCGGACTGCCGGGGGCGGCCCCTGTGTCAGCCGCGATCCGACTCATGGGCGTATCGCCTCACCTACGATGATAGCTTCATGTAGTAATCTATTTACTCTTTGCATTCTCTCGGTCGAGCCCTCCCGCACCCGGCCGTGCGGTGCTAGAGAGCCGAGCCGCCATGCACACACCGACCGCCCACGCGGTGTCGGCGGCGCGTCGAGGCCCCGCGGCTGACGAGCGCGCCGCGAGACCGTCTGATCCGGCGCCGGACGCCGATCCAGCATTCACCGAACCGGATCTACGGATACCGGCCGGTCGGACCGGCATCGCCAGGTTCCTGCTGGTGCTGCTGCCCTCGCTGGCGGCCGCTGCGGTCCTGGTGGCGATGACCGCCCAAGGCGGTATCGCGGCGTCCTTCGCGGTCTCGGGACAGAGCTTCAAGCTCTCCGCCGACCGGCTGGAGGGGACGGGGTTCAGTCAGTACGTCGGCGTCGCCACCACCGCCGACGGCGACCATGCGGCGGCGGTCGCCGTCATCGACGAAGCCCGGCTGAGCGACCTGTGCCAATCCGTGCTGGTGGACACGCCCGTGGGCGAGGTCACCCTGCTGGTCCGGGCAGGCCGGGACGGGCAGCCGGTCACCGCGCGGAATCTGGTCATCGACATGCGGCAACTCTCCGGGGACGCACACTTCACGGACATGGAGATCGGCCGGGACGCGGGCACGCTGAGCCTCGGCGCCGACGCGACGGCCCCGATCGGCGGCTTTTCACAGAGCGGCGGCACCGTGCGGATCACCGGCCTGCGCCAGCACGCCTACGCGGTGAACGCGGGAACGCTCAAGCTGAACGGTTTGCGCCTGGGTATCGAGCCCGGAGACCGCGAATGCTTCTGACCCGGCCGCGAAGGCGGCCCGGCACGTCATCCGAACCCGGTAGAGCTGGAGACGACACGTGTCTGTCGCCGTACTGGTACTGACCGCCTCGTTCGTAGCGGTGCCGCTGGCGGCCCGCATCGTCGTGAACCGCCGGCGTACCGGCGAACTCGGCGTCCGCTTCACGCGCGCGGCGGGGGCCGCGCAGCGCTGGGCCTGGGCGGCGGTCGTCGCGGGCGGCGGCCTCACCGGCGTCCTCGCTCCCGTAGCCGAACTGGCCGCCCCGGCCGGTGCCGCGGTCCCCCGTGGGGTCCCGGAGTTCCTCCTGGCCACGCTGCCCGTCCCGGCGGGGCTGCGCCTGGTCGGACTCGCTCTGGCCGTGGCGGGGGTCGTGTCCACATCGGCCGCGCAGTCGGCGATGGGCGCCTCGTGGCGCATCGACGTCGATCCGTCCCGCCACACGCCCCTGGTGACCGGTGGGCCGTTCGCGCTCGTGCGCAACCCGGTCTATACCGCCGCCCTGATCTGGGCGACCGGTCAGACGCTGGCCTGCCCGAGCGCGGTGTCGCTGACCGGACTGGCGGTCATGACCGGCGCGCTCCAGGTGCTGGTCCGCCGGGTGGAGGAACCTTACCTCGCCCGGCTCCACGGCGACGCCTACCGCGACTACACCTCCCACGTCGGCCGCTTCCTTCCGAGGCTGGGCACCCACCCGCAGCTGCCCGCGAACGCCGCCCAACGGCGCGCCGAATCCGCGCGCGGCGGCGGAACGGGCGGCTGAGCGGTGAACCGGCACCGCAGGAGCGCCCGCAGGCACAGCGGCTTCACACGCTGGCGCCGCACCCGCCCGTTCTGGGGCGGTTTGTTCGTCGCCTGCGGCGGGGCCGCCGTCGCGGTCGCGCCGCTCGCCCCGCTGCCGCTGCTCGTCCATCAGGGGATCGCCGGTGTCGCGGGCTACACCGTCGGCCTCCTGCTCGTCGCACTGGGGATGCTGAGCTGGCTGCAGCCCGCCCAGCGCGTCTTCTACGGCATCGCGGCGGTCCTGCTGTCGCTGGTGTCCTTCGTGACCTCCGACTTCGGCGGCCTCGGCGCGGGCATGCTGTCCGGCCTGGTGGGCGGCTCCCTGCTCGCGGCGTGGCGGCCCGTCGAGGACGGCCTGCGGCGGCCGCCCGCGCGCCGCGGCCGATCCGACACCTGAGGGCCACCGGCACCGGTGGGCACCCGCACACAGGCGTTGGCTCCGCCCGCCCGGTCGCGGCAGGGGCCGTCCGGTTAACACCGAGCACCGTCTCGCCGCGGGGTCAGAACACCCCGACGTTGCCGAGATCGGAGCACGGCTCCTCGTTCACGTTGGCCGGCTCGCTCCACTGCATCTCGCTGCCGCCGTCGAAATCGCCCACCGAGCAGTAGGCGGGCGCGTAGGTCCGTGCCCGCGGGTCCCAGCTGTGCCAGACCCGCAGCACGCCGTCCGCCGCCGACTCGGTGAGGTCGAAGGGGATCTCGTAGACGCCGTCGCCGTCGAGGTCGCGCGCGGCGAGCTGGTGCGTGTTGTTGCTCGGAAACGCCGTGTTGCGCAGGGAGCCGCCGAACTCCTCGACGTCGTCGAGGCGGTTCGGGTCGACCTTGACGATACGCCCGGCTGGCACCTGCGCCCCCTGCTCCACAGGGGCGTGAATGAGGTTGACGTAGAACCAGCCCGCATCGTCGGTGCCCATGAGATCGGCGATGTCGCCGTTCCGGCTGAAGGTGAGCATATTGGGCTGCGGCCGGTCGTAGTTGTGCGCCAGGACCTCGTCGTCGCTGTCGCGGACCAGCGCAACGGTGAGATGGAAGAGGTCGGCGCCGCCGTCGGCCGTCGTCCCCCGGGGTGACTCGGCGAAGACGAGCCGCACCGGCTCGCCGTCGCGGCGCAGGCCCGGGACGATATCGACGGGGAACGTGCACTCCTCGCATCCGACGACCTCGCGGATGATGCGGTTGTCGCGTTGGATGTCGTTCCGATCCGGCGCGCCACCCCGCTGCCCGGCCTGCCCGGCCCCCTGGGAGGCGGTGCCCTCCACCACGCCGTCAGCCGCCCACGGGAGAGGTGTGCCGTTCTCGCGGTAGGAGGTGCCCGCCACGGTCCCGGCGCCGACGGCCAGTACGAGTGCGCAGGCCGCCGCCCCCGCCAGCAGAGCGTTGCGGGTGCGGCGGCGCCGCCGTGCGGTGCGCTCGGCACGCGACCAGTCGAGTCCGGGGGTGTTCTCCACCGCGGTCCAGTCGCGGTGCAGCACGCCGGTGACGGCGGTCGCCGGGTCGTCCCCGGCGGGCGCGGCGGCGCCGGCTCCGGCGGCGATCTCGCGCAGCAGGGCGGCGCCGTCCGGCCGCTGCGCAGGGTCCTTGGCCAGGGCACGCTCGACGATGCCGGCGAGTTCGGGTGCTACTCCCGCGATGTCGGGCGCCTCGTTGAGCACCCGGTAGGTGAGGGCCTCGACGGAGCCGGTGCCGAAGGGACGGCGGCCCGTCGCGGCGAAGGCGACGAGCGCGCCCCAGGCGAAGACGTCCGCCTCCGGGCCGACGACGCCCCGGTACCCCTCCGGCGCGATCCAGCCGGGCGAGCCGACCAGGCCGCCGGTGCGGGTGATCGCGCTCTCGTCGACGGCGCGGGCGATGCCGAAGTCCAGCACCTTGGGCCCGTCCGGCGCGAGGATGACGTTGGCCGGTTTCAAGTCGCGGTGGACGACACCCGCGGCGTGGATGGCGGCCACGGCCTCGGCGAGGCCCAGCGCCAGGGCCCGCAGCCGGGCGGGGTCCAGCGGTCCGCTCCGGTCGACGTGTCCGGCCAGGGTCGCGCCGGAGACGTACGGGGTCGCGTACCAGAGCTTGTCGCCGGTCGTCCCCGCCGCGAGTACCGGCACCGTGCTGGCCGCACGCACCCGCCGCATCAGCGCGATCTCGCGCGCGAAGCGCTCACGGAACTCCGGGTCGGCGTCGAACTCGCCGCGGATGACCTTCAGCGCGGCGCGGCCGCCTTCAGGCGCCAGCGCGGCGTAGACGACGCCCATGCCGCCGGCGCCGATGCGGCCCAGGAGCTCGTATCCGGCGATGGCGCGTGGGTCGCTGCTGTGCAGGGGCGGCAGCGGCGTTGGATTGGACACCGGTCTCCTCGGACGTGGCGGGGGTCCGACGCCACGAGATTAGCCGGGTCCGCTCCCCCGCCGCTGCACGTCCGGCCGCGCGATCGCCTCCCACCGGCGCGTTGGCCGCCTCCGGCCACGCTGCCGCCGCGCAGCGCCGCGCCGTCGATGTGCGACCCGGGTCGTACGCCCGCGCGCGCACGTCGCCCGGTGAAGACCAATCCACAGCGCGACGCGGCTGCGCCCCCGCGCGATCCAGGCTGTTGCCGACGGATTCTCGAAAAGGAGGAACGGTGACAGCCACAGCACCCCCCGAACCCGGTGATCTGCACGGACGAGCGGTGACGGCCGAGGACGTGAGGAAGGTGTACGGCGCGGGGGACGCCGCGGTGACCGCGCTTGAAGGGGTGTCGGTCGCGTTCGACTCCGGCACCTTCACCGCGATCATGGGGCCGTCCGGTTCCGGCAAGTCGACGCTGATGCACCTCCTCGCCGGGCTCGACACCGTCAGCTCGGGCTCGGTGGTCATCGGCGGCACCGAACTGGTCGGGTTGGGCGACAAGCAGCTCACCCTGCTGCGACGGCAGCGGGTGGGCTTCGTGTTCCAGACGTTCAACCTGCTGCCCACGCTCACCGCGGGACAGAACATCACCCTCCCGCTGGACATCGCCGGCCGGCGCGCCCCCGATCCGGCCTGGCACGACCGGGTCGTGGACACCCTCGGACTGCGCGACCGGCTCGGCCACCGGGGCGCGGCGTTCCGCGCGGAGACCGCGGTGCGGGGCAGTCCGGTACGCTGACGCTCAGAAATCGGTTTCTCGGCGATGGAGGCAGGTCCGGGTGGATGCGGGCGGGAGTGGGGAACCGGTCGCCGAGCCGGTGGGCGGGGTTGTTCCGCACCGCGGGCGCGGCCAGGGTGTGACGATCCGCGACGTCGCGAAGGCCGCCGGCGTTTCCCCGGCGACGGTCTCGCGGGTCATCAACAACCGCGAATCGGTGGCGCCGGAACTCGCACGGCGTGTGCAGCAGACCGCTGCCAGCCTGGGCTACCGGCCGAGCGCCGTCGCCCAGGGGCTCGCGCGCGGGCGGACCGGGTTGGTCGCGATAACAGTCCCCGACCTGGGCAATCCCATGTTCCAAGCGGTGCTGCGCGGGCTCAGCAGGGCCGCCGGGCGCGACGGGTACCGGCTGCTGGTGACCGACAGCCACGAACTGCCCATGGAGGAACCGGTGCTGGCACAGGAGAGCAGGCTGCGCGCCGACGGCCTCGTGCTGTGCTCGCCGCGCAGCCACGACCGGGACCTCGTCGATCTCGCGTCCGCGATCGAGCCGTTCGTGCTGGTCAACAGGAGTGTCGAGGGGCTGTCCGCGCCCACCGTCTCGGTCGACTACGCCTCTGGCGTGCGCGCCGTGTGCGCCCATCTCGGCTGGCTGGGCCACACCCGGGTGGCGTACCTGTCGGGTCCGCGCGCCAGCGTCTCCAACCGCGAACGCCTGGAGACGCTGCGGAGGGCCGCCGCGGGCCGCTTCGAACTGCACGTGATCGAGGGCGGCTCGATGCTGGAGGACGGCTTCGAGGCGGCGGAGGGGGCGCTGTCCACCGGCGCCACCGCGATGATCGGCTACAACGACCTGGTGGCGCTGGGTGCGCAGGGCAAGCTGAACGAGATCGGCGTGCGCGTCCCCGACCGGATCAGCGTCGTGGGTTTCGACGACATCCCGCTGTCCCGCTACACCGCGCCGCGTCTGACCACCGTCGCCGTTCCCCAGGAGGAGCTGGGCCGCGAGGCGTGGCAGCGGTTGGCGGCCATGCTGCGAAACGAGTCCCCGCCGGCCGACGTGTGCTTCACGCCGCGACTGGAGGTGCGCGAAACCACCGGGCCCGCACCGCACTGACCTGCGCAGACCGCGGGCGGACCGCTGTGGGCGCCGGTTCGGTCCCTCGGCTGCGGGGTTGACAACCCGGTCAGGTGAACTAGCTTAGAAACCGGTTTCCCACCATGCCCCCGCCGTGCAGCGCGATGCGCGACGAACCGTGATCGGAGTCGACATGCCGGATGCGCACGCGCCCGCTTCCGCGGCGGCGCGCACCCGCCGACGGGCTCCTCGTCGATCTTCCGACCTGCGCGTATGCGGCATGCGCGGGTCAGGCGCGGCTGCCGACCACGGATCGCCCGGAGTACCCGGCGGCACGGCGGCGCCCGCGGGCCGACTCGGTGCCCGACGGCCCGGAAACCGGTGTCAGCGAGCCATCGCCCCGTCACCGTCGCCGACCCGCCGCCGGACGCGCACGCCAGGGGCCGGAGCACGTTCGCCGACCCCTTCGGCTCGCGCCACACGGTCGCCACCGCCCGTGTGACCGGACCCGCCCCGGCCCGCCCCTGTCCCTGTCCCCGTCCTTCGACGTATCCGCCCGACCACACAGACGAGGAGTCAGCCCGATGCGCGTGCTCGTGACCGGCGGATTCGGCCGCCTGGGCCGCAGCGTCCTGCGCGGCCTCGCCCAGCGCGGCCACGAGGTCAGCTGCACCGACACCGCCGTCCCCCGCGATACCGAGGGCTTCACCGCCCTGCCCGCCGATCTGGCCGACGCGGGCGAGTGCTACTCCGTGCTCGCCCACTTCCGCCCCGAGGCGATCGTGCACCTGGCGGCGATTCCCACCCCCTTCGACCGCACGCACACCGCCACCTTCGCGACGAACACCCGGGTGGTGTTCAACGTCTGCCAGGCGGCCTTCGACCTGGGCGTCGGTACCGTCCTCGCCGCGAGCAGCCCCACCGTCATGGGCTACACCAACCCCGCCGGGTGGAGCCCCGTGTACCTGCCGCTGGACGAGGAGCACCCCGTCGGCCCCTGGGACGCCTACACCCTGTCCAAGGCCACCGCCGAACAGGTGGTCACCGGCTTCGCCTCCCGCGGCCGCGGGCGCTTCCACGCGTTCCGGCCCTGCTTCGTGGTGGCCCAGGAGGACTGGCGAGGCGCTCCCGTCCAGGGAGGCGGCACGATCGCCGACCGGTTGGCGGACCCGGCCTCCGCGGCGATATCGCTGTTCAATTACGTCGACGCGCGCGACGCCGCGGAGTTCACCGGAGTGCTCATCGAGCGCGCACACGAGATCCCCAACGGAGAGACGTTCTTCGTCGGCGCCGACGACGCGCTGGCCGACGCCCCGCTGAGCGACCTGCTGCCGCGCCACACGCGGATAACGCCGGAGGCCGCGGCCGCCCTCGACGGGACCGCACCCGCCTTCTCCAACCGCAAGGCCCGCGAGCTGCTGGGGTGGCGCCCGCACCGCACCTGGCGGACCGAACTCGGCTGATCGCCGCTACGACGCACCACACGAGGGAGCACCATGAACCTAGAGGGCATCCTGTTCTTCCCGGTCACCCCGTTCGACACGGGCGGGGCCGTCGACCACGCCGCGCTCGCGGCCCACATCCGCGACCGCCTCCCCTACGGTCCCGGCGGAGTCTTCGCCGCCTGCGGCACCGGGGAGATCCACGCCCTGTCCAGCGCCGAGCAGGCCGCGGTCGCGCGCACCGCCGTCGCGGAGGCCGGCGGCGCCGTCCCGGTCGTCGCAGGGGCAGGCGGCAGCCTGGCGACGGCGGTCGAGCAGGCCGAGGCCGCCCGCGAGGCGGGCGCCGAGGGCGTGCTGCTGCTGCCGCCCTACCTGGTGGGCGCGTCGCAGCAGGGGCTGATCGACTACGTGCGCGCGGTCACCGCCGCCGTCGACATCCCGGTGATCGTCTACCAGCGCTCCACCATGGCGCTCACCCCGGCCTCCGCCGCGGAGATCGCCGCGCTTTCCGGGGTCGTCGGTATCAAGGACGGGATCGGCGACCTCGACCGCATGCGGCAGAACGTGCTTGCCGTTCGCGCGCGGGTCGGCGACGCGTTCACGTTCTTCAACGGGCTGCCGACCGCCGAGCTGACCGTCCACGCCTACCAGGGGATCGGGGTGGAGCTGTACTCCTCGGCGGCGTTCGCCTTCGCCCCGGAGGTGGCGACCGCGTTCTACCGCGCGTGGCGCGGCGGCGACGCGCTCGCCGAACGCCTGCTGGACGAGTTCTACCGGCCGCTGGCCGCCATCCGCGACCGCACCCCCGGATACGCGGTCGCGCTGATCAAGGAGGGATTGCGGCTCCGGGGCGCCGACCCGGGCCCGGTGCGGCCGCCGTTCGTCGACGCGTCTCCCGCCGACAGTGCCGAATTGGACCGGGTCCTACAGCACGGACTGTCGCTTGCCGGTGCGGAGGGCGGCGCGTGAGGATCGCCGCAGTCGGGGCCGAACTGCGCCGCTACCCGCTGCACGACACCTGGGACGGCGGCGTCTCCTACCACGACCTCGTCGTCGTCACGGTCACCACCGACACCGGCGATGCCGGAGTCGGCTTCGGCTGGACCCCGCGGGTGGGCGGCGCCGCCGTTCGGGCGGCGGTCGAGCACGACTGCGCACCCCTGCTGGAGGGGCGCGAGGCCGCACCGGCGCCGCGCTGGGAGGAGCTGTACGCCCACCTGCACGAGGCCGGGCCGGGCGGCGTCAGCGCCATGGCGCTGGCGGCCGTCGACATCGCGCTGTGGGACCTGCGCGGGCGCAGCCTGGGGCTCAGCCTGGTCGAGTTGATCGGGCGGCGCCGGGACCGCGTCGCCTGCTACGGCAGCGGCGTCAACCTGGACCGGAGCCTGGAGGAACTGGTCGAGCAGGTCCGCCGCTTCACGGCCGAGGGCCACACCGCCGTCAAGATGAAGGTGGGTTCGGCCGAGCTGGACCGCGATGTGGAGCGCGTCGCCCGCGTCCGCGAGTTGCTGGGGCCGCGGGGCAGGCTGATGATCGACGCGAACCAGCGCTGGGATCTGCCGGGGGCCATGCGCGCGCTGCGGGCCCTGGACCGCTTCGATCCGCACTGGATCGAGGAGCCGCTGCCCGCCGACGACCTGGAGGCGCACGCACGGCTGCGCGCGGCCACCGGCGTGCCCTTCGCGATCGGCGAGAACCTGCGCACCGTGCGGGCCTTCCGCGACGCGCTGGTGGGCGGTGTGTGCGACGTCGCCCAGCCCAACGTCGTGCGCGTCGGCGGGATCACGCCGTTCCTGCGGATCGCGGACCTCGCGGCCGCGTTCAGCGTCCCCGTCGCCCCGCACCTGCTGCCGGAGTTGTCCGCGCAGCTGGCGCAGTGCGTGCCGGCGACGGCCATGGTCGAGGACATCGAGCGGGCCTCCTTCGCCGACCTCGGCGCTCTCGCCCGGCCCTGCGGCGTGACCGTGGGGGCCCAGGGCGCCACCAGCGACACACCGCCCGGGCACGGGCTTGTTTTCGCTCGACCGCCGCAGTGAGGCTGCGGGCCGCCTCCGCCTGCCGGCGGCGGGGGCGGCTCTGGCACCGCGGGGTATGCGAACCGCACCTCGCGCGGCGCGGGAACGGGCTCACTCGAACAGCGAGTGGGACCGCGACCCCCGCTGCCGGCGGCGCCGGAGCACGACCAGGATGTCGATCACGCCGACGGCCACGAGCGCCCAGAGGACCGCAGCCAGAACGGGCAGGTCGTCCGCCCACGCGGCCCACCCGAGGGCGAGGCAGACGACGATGCCCAGCGAGGCCAGCACCAGCCGCAGGTTCAACGCGCTGTAGGGGCGGTCGTGGCTGCCGCGCGGGGGCCGCGGTTCTCGACGACGTCGCATGATTCGCCTCCTCCCAACGGCGCCGCTACCCGCCACCGGCCCCGGAATGCGGACGCCGCGCCCCGAGGCGGAAGGTTCGCGGACGCCTCTTTCGTTCCCCGCTGTGCGCGGATCCGCGTGCGCGATTCGCGGGAGCCGGTCCGATCCCGCCGACACGCTGCGGATACGGTGTCCTGATCCCCCGAAGGATCTTGAACGGAACCACGTATGCATTCCCCTGAGCAGAACCCCGCAGAGCCCCGCCTCGCCGAGCCCGCCGCCGTTGCGGACGCACCGGTCTCGGAGTGGCCGGGCCACTGGGGCACACCCGCATGGCCGGGCGTGGTCGATCCGGGCCACGGCGGCGCGCCCCGGCCCGGCCAGTCCACGGGCCCGCCAGGCGCTACCGGGACCGGGAACGGACATCCACCCCTTGCAGCACCATCGCCTCCCGCCCACCCGCCCCAGCCGATCCGCGTCCGGCAGCCCGCCACGGTGATCGCGGCGCGCGTCCTGCTGTTCACACTCGGGGCGGCGGAATTGCTGTTCGGGCTCGTGCTGGGGTTGAGCCGGGTCCTCGTCGCAATGACACCGGAAGCAGGCGGCCTCCCTGCCGGTCCCGTCGCCGCGGGCGTGTCCACCGTCCTCTTCGTCGGTCTGGGCCTGCTCCTGATCCTCTTCGGAAGCATCGGCGGCCTGCGCACTCCGTGGGTGCTGCGCCCGACGGTCTGGGCTACATCGGGTCTGGCCACGCTGTACCTGGCCAACGCGGTGCTGATGGGCAGTCCCGCGCCCGCCCTGGTCGCCCTGCCTTTCGCGGCGGCCACCGTGCTTCTCCAGGTGAAGTCCGCACGCCGGTACTACATGTCCGGCCGATAGCTCCCGGACGCAGGCGGGAGCCGACGCCTTCGGTGGATTCGCCGGGTTACGGCCGTCCGCTCCCCCAACCGCTGTGAAGGACCGTCCCGTGCATCCCCTGCCGTATATCCCGTCCTGTTGGCCGCACTCGTCTTCGGAAGTGGACCAGTGGCCGGGCCACTGGGGCGGCCCCGCGTGGCCGGGCGGCACCGCCGGGCGCCGCGCCGACACGCCCGCCCGCGAACACGCCGGCGCCCGGCTCGCAGGACCCGGGACCGTGAGCGGACCAGCGGCCCCTTTCGCGGAAATGCCACCCATCGCCACCCACCCCCGGGCGGCGGCTCCGACCCGAGTCCGACAGCCCGCCGCGCTGATCCTCGCGCGGATACTGCTGTTCGGGCTCGGTGCGACCGGCCTGGTGGGCGGTTTTCTGACCGTGTTCTTCTGGACCCGCCTCGCCGTCACCAGTGAAGCGGGCGACGGTCCGGGATGGATCTTCCTCCTCGTGCCCGGCCTCCTCGCCGCCGGGTACGGATCGCTCCTCGTCTTCTACGGGAGCACCGCCGGACGGCGCTCGCCGCATACCCCGCGCCGGATCGTCCGCGGCATCTGGAGCGCGGCTGCGCCGTACCTGATCGTCGCGCTGCTGACCTGGAACGGCCTGACTGCCGCGCTCGCCCTGCCCTTCCTGATGATCACCGCGCTGCTCCTGGTGAAGCCCTCACGCCGGTACTACATGTCCGGCCGATAGCTCCCGGACGCAGGCGGGAGCCGGGCCGACCGACCGACAAGCGGCACCGAAGACCCCGTAGGGCCGGGCCTGCGGTCGACGGTCCGGGTGCCGGCCGGTGGGCCGCCCGCGGGACGGCAGCGGTTCACTGGACGGCCTTCTGGCCTCCCGGGCGGCGGGTGGTCTTCACTGGAATGCAGCGGCGACGGTGGCAGCAAGGTCCGACCCGCGGGTATCGGTTCGGATGCTGGCCGGTGGCAGCGGCCGACGAGGGGCGGTGGTGGGCCGTACCGGAGGCGGCAGCGCCCGCTCTTTAGGGTGCGGCTGCACTCGTCCAACGCGTGGAAATCACCAGATCCGGGCCGTTCTTTGGCGATAACCACGCGTTCGGTGAGGCCGCCAGGGCGGCGGGACGGACATCTGGGCGGATTCGGCGCGGCTCTCCCGAGTACCGTGAACTTATGGCTAAGGAAAGGGTTTTCCGATGACCATAAGTTCACGTAGACGCCGAATGACCCGGCAGTTCGGACATATCGGCGCCGGGCCGCCGTCGCACACGCCACCGCTCGCGGACAGAACCGGCGCCCGCACCTCCGCCGACCGCCGCCACCGGCGGGAACACGGTGCGGTGGGCGCGGGCCGGGCCATCCACCGCCCCCGGCCTGATGCGGGCGGGCCGACGCCCCGCGCAACACGATCTAAAGTGGCCACCATGCTGGAGGAGTTGGCGACTGAGGCGCAGGCGCTGGCCGGCAAGGCCGCGTCGCGGGTGTTCCTCGGGCTCGCGGGCCCGCCCGGGGCGGGGAAGTCGGCGCTGGCGCGGTACCTGGTGGACGAGGTGTGCGCCGGGCTCGGGACGGGGGCCGCCGCCTACCTGCCCATGGACGGGTTCCACCTGTCCAATGCCCAACTGGAGCGGCTCGGGCGCCGCGATCGCAAGGGGGCGCCGGACACCTTCGACGTGCGCGGCTACGTCGCGCTGCTGCGGCGGCTGCACATCGGCGGCGAGGACGCGGTGTTCGCTCCGGACTTCGACCGCACGCTGGACGAGCCCGTCGCCGCGCGGCTGGCGATCGAGCCGAGCGTGCGACTGGTGGTGACCGAGGGCAACTACCTCGCCGAGGACGCACCGCTGTGGCGCGAGGTCCGCGCGCTGCTGCACGACCTCTGGTACGTGGAGGCCGACGACGAGACCCGGGAGGAGCGGCTCGTCGAGCGCCAACTCGCCGGCGGACGCGACCGCGCCGAAGCGGTGGAGTGGGTACGGCGCAGCGACCGCGCCAACGGGGAGATCGTCAAATCCACCCGGGAGAACTGCTCCCGCGTCGTCCGCCTCGACGAGGCCGAACGGCTTCGCTGAACCCGCCGGAACCGGAGACGGCCGCGCCGAGTCCCAGGGGGCGGTCAGTCTGTACCGGCGGAAGGAGCGAGCTGTGGACCGGTTGCCCGAACCCGCGACCAGGGAGGGCCCCTGGCCCGCCGCCGATGCGGCCTACCTGAGTCTCGCGCGCAGCGGACTCGGGCTCGCGCTGGCGGGCACAGCGGTGACCCTGTTCCTGACCTGCTGCGCGGTCCTCGCCGCAGTCTGGCCGGAACGGTTCCTCGCCAACGGCGGGGCCGGCGGGGAGCGCACGATCGCGATCGTCATCGCCGTCGTTCTGGGGCTGCTGACGCTGCTCCTGAGCGCCGGCGTCGTCGCAGCGCTGAGCCCGCACGGCCTGGCCGTGGATCGCCACGGGATCTGGTTCGTCACCCGCGTGCGGGCCGAACCGGTCTCCTGGCAGCAGATCAGCGCAATCGGCGGGAGCTGGAAAGAGAAGCGGCGGGTCTACAAGAGCAGCCTGGGTGCGCGGATCGGCCAGGAGATCATGCGCCGCCTGCTCACCGACAGGGGCCGCTACCTGTACGCGGTGGACGTCTTCCTGCACGATCCGGACTCGGTCGCCGATCGGCACCCGTTCGCCGTCCACCAGCGGCACACCCGGCACGAGGCGCCGCCTGCGCCGGGTCTTCCGTCGCGGCGCCTGCGGTTCCACGTCGGCGCCATCGGCGACTACCGCGAAATGGCCCGGCACCTGCACCGGTCCGCGCCCCACCTGTGGATCGGCGAGTACCGGCGCGACTCTCCGGTGTAACCCGTTCCCGAGAACGGGACGGGGGTTGCAACGAAGTCCCGGACGTCGGGGCAAGGCTGTGCGCTGGCCGGACAGGCTACGGGCGCATTGACTCCATGTTTCCGGCTCTTTACAGAACGCTCCTCCTCCTTTAGGGTCCAGCGGTATGTGGGAGCGCTCCCAGTGGCGCGAGCGCTCCGCTGTCCACGGGGGCCGCTGCAACGACAAAGGACTTCGTGCATGTTCCGACAATCCGTGCGCCCGATGATCGGCGCCGCGCTCGTGCTGGCGGCTGCGGTGGCAGCCGGTCCAACCCCCGCTTCGGCCGCCGAGTCGGAGTTCTACGTCAATCCGGACATGGCCTCGGCCGAGTGGGCCCGCAACAATCCGCAGGACTCGCGCGCCGACGTCATCGCCAACCGCGTCGCCGACGTGCCGCAGGGGACCTGGTTCACCCAGTACAACCCCAACGAGGTCCAAGGCCAGGTGGACGCGCTGACGAGGGCGGCCGAGTCCGCGGGCAAGACCCCGATCATCGTCGTCTACAACATCCCCAACCGCGACTGCAGCAACCACAGCGGCGGCGGCGCGCCCAGCCACTCCGCCTACCGCTCCTGGGTCGACCAGGTCGCCGCGGGCCTCAACGGCCGCCCGGCCTCCATCGTCCTGGAGCCGGACGTGCTGTCGCTGATGAGCAACTGCATGGACCAGAGCCAGCAGAACGAGGTCATGGACTCGATGGCCTATGCGGGCAAGACGCTCATGCAGGGCTCCTCGCAGGCGCGCGTTTACATGGACGCCGGCCACTCCGGCTGGCACTCCCCCGGTGAGATCGCCTCGCGGCTGAACGGCGCCGACATCGCCAACAGCGCGCACGGCATCTCCACCAACGTGTCCAACTACAACTGGACCGACGACGAGGTGGCCTACGCCGAGCAGATCATCTCCGCCACCGGGCACTCCGATCTGCGCGCGGTCATCGACACCAGCCGCAACGGCAACGGCCCGCTGGGCTCGGAGTGGTGCGACCCCGAGGGCCGGGCTATCGGCACCGAGAGCACGACCAACACGGGCAACGCGACGATCGACGCCTTCCTGTGGGTCAAGCTGCCGGGCGAGGCCGACGGCTGCATCGCCAACGCCGGCGAATTCGTCCCGCAGCGCGCCTACGACATGGCGGTGGCCGCAGGCGAGCCCGAGCCGGACCCGGACCCCACGCCCGATCCCGAGCCGACTCCGGACCCCGAGCCCACACCCGACCCCGAGCCGGGTCAGGGCTGCGACGCCGCGTACACGGTGACCAACGAGTGGTCCAACGGCTTCCAGGCCAGCGTGACGGTGACCGCGGGGTCCGCGATCGACGGCTGGACGGTGACCGCGGACTTCCCGGACGGCCAGGGCATCAGCCAGGCGTGGAATGCCGAGGTGTCCGGCAGCGGCGGTCAGTTCACGCTGACCGACGCGGGCTACAACGGCGGCCTCGGCGCCGGTGAGAGCACCGACTTCGGCTTCACCGGCACCCACAGCGGCGCCAACGGCGACCCCGAGCTGACCTGCACCGCGGGCTAGCGCATCGAATCGGGTACCGGCCCGGGCCGGTACCCGTTCGCCGAGGGGGAGGGCACGCGCCCTCCCCCTTCTTCGTGCGCGGCGGCCCACGGGCGCCGCGCAGGGGCGCGTTCCCGGCGACGGCCGGGCCGCGCCTCAACTCTCCTCGAAGTCCTCGCGGTCGGTGCCGGCCTCGTCCATCGCGTCCTGGAGCTCGGCCTCCATCTCGCGGCGGGTGTCGGGCTCCCGTGCGCTCTCGTCCCGCTGGTCGGGCAGCAGCTGGTCGGTCTCCGGAGTCTTCTTGCCGGACTCCTCGGGCATGGTCATGCGGTCTCTCCTCGGTCTGATGCGATCGCGCCCCCGCTACCCCGCCCACCGCCGCTCACACAGGTCAGCGGCCCGAATACCCGCCTGCCGGGGCGCCTCGTCCCCGGAGCGCCCCGGCGCGTGCCAGCAGACCTGGCGCAACAGAGGAGTTTGTGTTACAAACTACTTGACATTTCAGAACAACGAGTGCGGGAGACGGCGTGATGACAGCGGAGGACGACGGGCGACCCGCCGAGGACGCGGTGTTCGATCCGGCCGCGTCACGCGAGCTCATCGAGCGGCAGCGCGACCTGGCCGCCCATGAACTCGCCCCTGACTGGCGGCTGCTCTACGGCGTCTGGGGCCTGGCCCTGCTCGCCGGATACGG
The DNA here is from genome assembly GCF_004323735.1 of Streptomonospora litoralis. Lineage (GTDB taxonomy): Bacteria > Actinomycetota > Actinomycetes > Streptosporangiales > Streptosporangiaceae > Streptomonospora > Streptomonospora litoralis. Next base: position 5,609,928 of record NZ_CP036455.1, read on the forward strand.
CTGCCTCTACCTGCAGCGGACGGCGCTCTCGGGCATACCGCCCGCCGTCGCCGGCTTCGCCATGTTCCTGGCACTGCTCGCGGCGCTGACCGTCACGACGCGCCACGACATCCGGCTCAACCGCGGCCTGCGCGGCCCGTCCGCGCTGGCCGGAGCACGGATCGGCTGGGCGTATGTGGGCGGGTTCGCCGTCGTCGGGGTCGTGGCGCTGAGCCTGTACCGCGGCGGCGTTCCCGAACAGCTCGTCTGGCTTGCCTTCGCGGGGTTGTCGCTGCTCGTCATCGGGATGGTCGCGATGGTCTCGGCCGCATGGGAGCACGAGCGGCTGCGCTTCGGGCTGGGTGCGTGGATCCTGGCGGCCGACGCGCTGGCGCTGGCGATCGGCATGCCGCACGCCTACCTGGTGCTCTCCCTCGGCGGCGGCGGCGGATTCCTCGCCGCCGCGACGCTGCTCACCGTCCGCCGCGCCGCCCGCGCACGGCGGCCGTAGCCGTGTCCATCGGGGATACAGCAATGAACCCGCTCCCGGAACTCAACCCCGTCATCCACGCCCAGGGGCGCCTGCGGGTGATGGTCACCCTGCAGGCGCTGCCGGACGGCGACCAGCTCTCGTTCTCCCGGTTGCGCGAGATCCTCGCGATGACCTCGGGCAACCTCTCGGTGCACGTGCGCAAGCTGGAAGCGGCGGAGTACGTGCACAGCGTCAAGACCTACGAGCGCCGCAGCCCGATCACCTACTTCTCTCTGACCACCAAGGGGCGGCACGCCCTGGAGGACTACGTCCAGACGCTGCAGACCCTGCTGAACACCGGCGGCGCCGAAACCGCGACCGCCGACGAACCCCCGGGGGGCGCTCTGTGACACCTCCCATCGCCCGGCTGCACGACGTGTCCCGCAGATACGGGACCGCGCAGGCGCTCGACCGGGTCAGCCTCGACGTCGAACCCGGTGCCGTCCTGGGCCTGCTCGGCCGCAACGGCGCGGGCAAGTCCACCCTGATCAACCTGGTCTGCGGGCTGCGCCGACCCACCGAGGGGAAGGTCGAACTGTTCGGCGGGTCCCCGCAGGATCCCCGGCGCCGCCGTGAGCTGGGCATGACTCCGCAGCAGACCGGCCTGCCGGAGTCCCTGCGGGTACGCGAGGTCGTCGACTTCGTCTCCCGCCACTATCCCGATCCGATGCCGCCCGGCGACCTGCTGGAGCGCTTCGGGTTGATGGGCCTGGAGAAGCGCCAGACCGGCAGCCTCTCCGGCGGCCAGCAGCGCCGCCTCGCCGTCGGCCTGGCGTTTCTGGGCAGGCCCCGGCTCGTGCTGCTGGACGAACCCACGACCGGCCTGGACGTCTCGGCGCGCCGCGCCGTGTGGGAGGGCATCCGCGCCTACATCGGCTCCGGCGGCACAATCCTGCTGACCAGCCACTACCTGGAGGAGATGGAGGCGCTCTCGGAGCGCATCACGGTGCTCAAGCGGGGGCGCGTGGTCGCCGACGGCACCCCGCAGGAGGTCGTCGAGGCGGCCTCGCGCCAGTCCATCAGCTTCCACGCCGAGCAGGCCCCCCACCTGACGGGGATCGTCGACCGCGAGCGCCGCGGCGACCGGCAGATCCTCTACACCGACGACACCGATTCCCTCGTCCGCGCGCTGGTGGCCAGCGGAACCCCCTTCAGCGGGTTGGACATCCACCGGCCGAGCCTGGAGGAGGCGTTCCTGGAGATCGAGGCGGAGTCCACCGCCGACGCCGCCCCGGACGCGGCACCCGCCCCCGAGCCCGCTAACGGAACCGCGGAGGTGTCCAAATGACGCTCGCCGTGCAGCACGCCCGCCTGCTGTTCGTGGAGACCGCCCGCGTGCCCGTCGCTCTGGGCTTCAACGTCGCCTTCCCCACGGTGCTGATGATGTTCTTCGTGGTGCCCAACGGGGCCATCGCCGACGACCCGCGGGCGGCCACCCTGGCGACGGCACAGATCACCGTGTTCGCCGTGATGAACGCCTGCCTGCTGAACTTCGGTGTGGGCGTGGCCGAGGAGCGCGCCCGCGCCTGGGACCCCTACCTGCGCACGCTGCCCGCCGGGCCGATGCCGCGCATGGCCGGTCGGTTGCTGAACGGCTTCGCCTACATCCTGCTGGCGGTGATCCCGGTCGCCGTGCTCGCGCCGCTGCTGACCGAGGCGGAGCTCCCGCCCTCCTCGGCTGCGCTGGCGCTGCCCCTGCTCCTGCTGTCCTGCCTGCCCTTCCTCTTCGGCGGATTCGCGATCGGCTTCAGCATGTCGATCAAGGGCGCGCTGCCGGCGGCGCAGGCGATCATGTTCCCCATGGCGTTCGCGGGCGGGCTGTTCCTGCCGCCCGAGACCTTCCCCGGCTGGCTGGACACCGCCTCCCAAGCGCTGCCTACACGGGCCGCCAGGGAGCTGTCGGTGTGGGCGGTCACCGACGGCATCGCCCTGCCGGTTGCGGCGTTCGCAGTGCTCGCGGGGTGGACGCTGGTCACCGCGGTGCCGGCGGTGTGGGCTTACCGCCGCGACGAGGGGCGGCGCTTCCGCTGAGGGGGTGCTTCGCTTGACGGGCCGCTGCGCCGCGGCCGCGCTTACGTGCGCGGAAGGAGCGCACCGCCTTCGGCTGAGCAGGCGCGCCGACATACATGAAGAACTCCCATCATCGCCTACAGAGAGCCACATTCGTCCCTCTTATTGCATTTGCCCCATTCGGGACGTACCGTAGGCACCTGTACGGCGGTTTCGCCTCTCGCCAGAAGCAAACCGTTTCCACAGAACGAACGTCCCATGAAAGCCGCGTTAAGCAGAGATGGAGTGGACCACCCGCCCGAATATTTTCCTGAGAAACAATTTAATTCGGTACATCAGACGCCCCGGATGTACCGGTGTGCGGTGACCCCCGGCCGAACTGCCGCGCAGTCTAACAGCGCCAGTGCGGCGGGAATCACCTGCGCAAAGGCTTGCACTGTCACCTGTGGTGACCGCAAACCCGATCGCCCACGGACTTCGGTCCCGAAAGTCCAGGGCGGATATCGAGCGAGCGAAAGGGTCCTGGCGTGTGCGTGACGCGGGCGGATGCAGTAACCGGTGCCTCGAATGCCGATTCGAATCGGCCGAACGAACGGCGCTTACTCTCCGCAGGCGGCGGGGATGATTCGGCCGCACCCGCGAATTGACGCCCATGCGCGAATCCCCCGCTCCCATTACCCTCACCGTGGCCGACCACTATTCACTGGGCCGCGCCGCCTGGCGCGGCATTCTCGTGCCGGACGCCGGATTCGAGGTCGTCGCCGAGGCCAGCTGCCCAGCGGGCATCATCCGGACGGCCAGCGGCGTCGAACAGGACATCCTGCTGACCGACCTGTGCTTCCACGGCGTGCACGCCTTCGAGGAGATCTCCCGGGCGAGCGCGCACACCCGGGTCGTCGTGATCAGCGGGCACGAGGAGGCCGAGGTTGTCCGCGAGGCCGTGCGCTGCGGCGTGCACGGATATCTGCCCAAGTCGTCCAGCGTCGACGAACTGTTCTCAGCACTGCGCACGGTTGCCTCCGACGACCACTACCTGCACCCGAGCATCGGCTGCAAGCTCGCCTCCGGACCCACCGACCGCACCACCGACCGCGAGCGCGACGTGATCCGGCTGCTGGCCAGCGGGCACACCATCGAAGAGGCCGCTTCGATGCTGCACGTCAGCTCGCGCACCGTCGAGGGCGACCGCGCGGCACTGCGCAGCAAGCTCGGCCTGCGGACCCGGGCCGAACTGTTCGCCTACGCCCGTGACAGCGGCTTCCTGCTGCCGGGCTGCGCCGCCGCACGTCGGCGGTCCTGAGCGGCGGCGCGACGGCGCGGCCGGGCGGCGCCCCGGACGGCACCGGAGCGTCCGCCCGGACCGATCGGCTTATCGGCGGCCCGACAGTGGGAAATCGGCCGAACCGCTACCGGATACCGGATCCGGCGCGGGAGTCCCGACTGCCGGAGTTCCGCAGTGCCGGAAGCCACGACGCGGCCAAGACCGCCATCACCAGGACGACCAGCAGGAGCGCTGTGGGCACGTGCAGCCCGAGCATCATATGGCTGCCGAAATACGCCTGGGCGAAACCGAGCCCGAAGGCTGCGGCGCTGACGACCGCCGGCCAGACGGGGCCGCCGCCGGGACGCACCAGCAGAGCGGCCGCGATCAGCTGCGCGCCCGCTGTGACGTGCACCGCGATCGCCGTTCCGGCGTGCACGCCCAGCACCGACATGTCCTGCATCACCAACTGCCCCGCCGTGGCGAACTCCACCGCCAGCAGTGCCAGCTGGACCAGCGCGGTCACGCGCAGTGCCCACAGATAGGGCGAAGCCGATCGCTGCTGCGCCATGCCGCCACCTCCGAGCAGTCGGGTCGGGTCGCCGTCGACGGCGACCCACGTGCGTATGCTACTCAGCCGCCGTGGGCCGCTGCCGCCGGCCCGGACCGGCCGCCGCCCGGCGGGTGGCACGGCGCTCCGGCGTGTGCGGCGCGCGGGACCGCGCGCCGCACGGAGCACTACCGCTTGCGCTTGCGCGGGCCGCGCCCCGCGGTGCGCTTGCGGCCCTTCCCGCCGCCCGCGCGCCCGGCTCCCCCGGTGCCTCCGCGGCGGGACCAGTAGGTCGCCAGCAGGGCGCCGGAGATGTTGTGCCATACGGAGAAGAGCGCCGCGGGCAGTGCGGCCAGCGGCTCGAAGTGGGTCGTGGCCAGCGCCGCGGCGAGGCCGGAGTTCTGCATGCCGACCTCGACGGACACGGTACGCCGCGAAGACTCCGGGAGCCGCACGGCCTTGCCGGCCCCGTAGCCCAGGGCCAGGCCGATCAGGTTGTGCAGGATCACGGCGACGATCACCAGCGCCCCTGTGGACAGCAGCGCGTCGGCGTTGGCGCCCACGACCGCGAAGACCACGATCATGATGCCGACCACCGAGACGAGCGGGAGCAGCGGCAGCACCTTCTGCACCGCCCGGGAGAACAGCGCGCGGGCCACGATGCCGAGCAGCACCGGGATCAGGACGACCTGCAGGATGGAGAGGAACAGGTCGCCCGCGTCGACCGGCAGTGTCGAGCCGGCCAGCCACAGCACCAGCAGCGGGGTGAGGAACGGCGCGAGGAGAGTGGAGATCGACGTCATGGCGACCGACAGCGCTACGTCGCCGCGCGCCAGGTAGACGATGACGTTGGACGCCGTGCCCCCGGGTGCTGCGCCGACCAGCACCATGCCGACCACCAGCAGCGGCGGGAGCTGCAGCAGTTCGGCCAGCCCCCAGCCCACGATCGGCATGATCAGAAACTGGGCGATCACGCCGACGACGACGGCCTGCGGGCGGGTGAGGGCGATCTTGAAATCGGCGGGCCTGAGCGTGAGGCCCATGCCGAACATGATCACCCCGAGCAGCACGCTGATCCACGGGGTCAGCCGGGCGGCCTGCTCGGGGATGAGCAGGCCCAGCAGCGCGCTTGCCAGGATGAGCAGACCGAACCAGCGCCCTGCGAACGCCGCGGCCTTGGCCAGAGTTCTCATGGCCGACATTCCAGCAGCCGGGTGGGTCGCCGGGGAAGACCGGTACACGGGGGATCGGCGATAACCGGGGGCCCGCGCCGGTGCGGACGATGCGGCGCGCGAGTGCGCGATCGCGGCGGGGCGGTGGCGGGGCCGCGGCCCCCTCACGCGTGGTTCGCGGCGACCTCGCGCAGCGTGCGAACGGCGGCGCTGATGGCGGGCCGACGGGCCGCGTCCTTGCGCCAGAACGCGAAGACCTGGCGGACCAGCGCCGGCTGGACGGGGACGAGCCGCACCCCTTCGGGCACCGGCCCCAGACCCAGCCGCGGCATGACGGCCGCGCCCAGGCCCGCGCCGATCATGGTCAGCTTGGTCTGGTGCTCGTCGACGGTGTGGGCGATCCGCGGCTCGATGCCGCGAGCCCGCAGCATGCCGTGCAGCCAGTCGTGGCAGATGGACCCCTTGCCCCAGCTGATCCAGGGCTCACCCACGACCTCGTCCAGACCCAGCAGTTCGCGGTGTGCCAGCGGGTGGTTCACCGGCAGCGCCACATCGGCGACGTCGACCATGACCGGCGTCCTGGCCATCGACTTGGGCAGCTCGACGGGCGAACCCTCCCAGTCGACGCACAGCGCCATGTCGGAGTCGCCGCGCGCCACCGCCGGGATGCTCTGGTCGGGCTCCAGCTCGCTCAGCTGCACGTCCAGCTTCGGGTGCGCCTGGGCCAGCACCCCCAGGGCAGGGGTGACCAGGCCGCGCGCGCCCGATGCGAAGGAGGACAACTCCAGCGTCCCGCTGATTTCACCGCGGTGCGACTCCAGAGCGGCTTCGGCCTGCTGGACCAGGGAGAGGATCTGGCCGGTGTGCTCCACCAGGATCTGAGCCGCCTCGGTCAGCCGCACCCCGCGCCCGTTGCGCTCCACCAGCGCCTGCCCGACTTCGCGTTCCAGTTTCGAAAGCTGCTGGGACACTGCGGAGCTGGTGACGTGCAGGGCGTCGGCGGCACCGTTGAGGGAGCCGTTGGCGGCGATGGCGTGCAGAATGCGCAGTCGGTCGACGCTGAGCATGTAAGCAAGCCTAACGCGCTCCGATTCCTCGGATACAGCTGCACTTACTTCAAGAATCGCCGACGACGATCGATCCGGTACCCGCGGGCCCAACCGCCGAGCGCGTTCGAACCGGTTCACCTGGTGCGGATCCGCCGATTCCCGTTCCCTTCGCCTGCTTCGCGTGGTGATATGTCGGTATCCGGATTCCATGCGGCGCGAGTGGGGGGACCGATGGACAAGGGCGGCGGTGCGGCCGAAGTGGCGCTCGTGACGGACGGTGATACGGGTGTCGGCCGGGAAATCGTGCGCAGCCTGGCCGCGGCGGGACTGACCGTCTACCTGGGTACCGACGACGTCGAGCGGGGCCGGGCGGCGGCCGCGGCGATGCGCGGCGACGTGCGCGTGGTGGCCCTGGACGTCACCGACGACGCCGAGGTCGCCGCCGCGGCGCGGCGGATCGAAGACGAGTCCGGCCGCCTCGACGTCCTCGTCAACAACGCGGGCGTGGTCGTCGAGTGGGGCGTGCCCACCGACGAGATCTCCGCGGCGCTGCTGCTCGCCTCCTACGAGGTGAACGTGGTCGGCGTGGTCGAGGTGACCTCGGCCTGCGTTCCGCTGCTGCGCCGGTCGCGGGCCGGGCGGGTGGTGAACCTGTCGAGCCTGCTCGGCTCGATGACGTTCCTCGCCGACGCCGACAACCCGATCGCGCAGCGCGGTCTGCAGGCCTACACCTCGTCCAAGGCCGCGGTGAACGCGATCACCCTCGTCTACGCGGACGCGCTGCGGGCGGACGGGATCCTCGTCGACGCGGTGAGCCCAGGCCGCCTGGCCACCGGACCCACCGCGGCCGCGCAGTTCACCCGCAGCCGCACCACCCTCGCGGAGGCCGCGCAGGGGCCGGTCGAACGGGCGCTGCTCGCCGACGCCGGCGTCGGGGGCGGCGACCCGGCGCCGGGCACCGGCGAGGACCCCGCCCCCGCCTCGCGGTAGGCACGGGGGTAAGCGGGACTGCCCGCCCGGCCAGCGCCGACCCCTACCCGGTGCGCAGCGGCAGGTCGCGGAAGGTGTGCTGGACGCTGATCCAGTGGTCGCGGGTGAACTCGTCGATCGCCCATTCGCCGCCGAAGCGGCCGATGCCCGACGCCTTCTCGCCGCCGAACGCCGTGTTGGGCTCGTCGTTGACCGTGGTGTCGTTCACGTGGGTCATACCGGCTTCGACGCGCTGCGCGAAACGCACGCCCCGCTCGGCGTCGCCGGTGTAGACAGCGCTGGAGAGACCGTACTCGGTGGCGTTGGCCAGAGCCAGCGCGTCCTCCTCGTCGCGCGCCCGCACCACGGTCGCCACCGGACCGAACACCTCCTCGGCCGCGGTGGCTACACCGTTGCCGCCCACCAGCAGGTGGGGAGGCACGACGCGGCCGGCCGGGCCGGCGGGTTCCCCCGACAGCAGCAGCTCGGCACCGTCGTCGACGGCGCGGGCGACTTTGTCGAGGATGCCGTCGCGCTGGCTGTCGTTGACGACGGGGCCGATCTGCGTCCGCGGATCGGCGGGGTCCCCGGTGCGCAGCGCGCGGACGCGCTCCCTCATGCGCTCGACCAGGTCGTCGTGCACCGCCGCGTCGGCGATCACCCGGTTGGTGGCCATGCAGATCTGGCCCTGGTGGTAGTAGGAGCCGAAGACGGCGGCGTCGACCGCGCGCTCCACGTCGGCGTCGCCGAGCACGACCAGCGGACCGTTGCCGCCCAGTTCCAGGGCGCGCCGCTTCAACGGCGCCTTCTTCGCGATGCCTTCACCGACGGCCGTCGAGCCGGTGAACGAGACCAGCTGCGGTATCTCGTGGGTGACGAGGGCGTCGCCGATCTCGCTGCTCCTGCCAATGGCCACGTTGAGCAGTCCGGGCGGCAGGCCCGCCTCCTCGTAGATGCGGGCGAGCAGCAGGCCGCCGGTTACGGGTGTGTCTCCGGCGGGTTTGAGCACGACCGCATTGCCCAGCGCTAGGGCGGGTGCCACCGACCGGTTCGAGAGCTGCAGCGGGAAGTTCCACGGACTGATCACCGAGACGACGCCGAGCGGCTGCCGGTAGACCCGGTTCTCCTTGCCGGGCAGCGTGCCGGGGAGGATGCGCCCCGCGACCCGCGTGGGATAGGAGACGACCTCGGCCATGCCCGCGCGGACCAGGCTCCACTCGAACTCGGCGCGCTCGCGGATTCCACCGGTCTCGGCGACGAGCCAGTCGACGATCTCGTCCTTGCGCGCGTCCATGACCGCCATCGCCCGCAGGAACACCTCGGCGCGCTCGCCGGCCGGGGTGTCGGCCCAGGAGCGCTGGGCCTGCTTCGCGGCGCGGAACGCGCGGTCGACGTCGCGGGCGTCGGCGAGGCGGATCTCGGCGAGGGGCTTGTCGTCGTAGGGGGCGACGTCGGTGAGCGTGTGTTCCGAGCCGCCCGGCCGCCATTCGCCGCCGAGCGGCATCCGGTCGAACCTCGGGTAGGGCTCCGGCCGCTGACCTTCGGACATGGCTCGCTCCTCGTTGTGGACGACGCGGAAGCTGTCGTTGCGCGTCGGCTACCCGGGGGTTCAGGGCGGAAACGGGTCCGCACCCGTCGCCGCCTGCTCGAACGCCGCCCCCTCCGACCAGCGCGGCCGCGCCCCGGCCGCGGCGGCGGCGGGGTCGGGCCCGCGGTTATCGGTTCGGGTGCTCGCCGGTGGCGGCGGCCAGCGGGGGTCGGGTCCGCTGGGCGGCCTTGCTGGTCTGCCGGGAACGGGTGGTCCTCCGGAAAAGCGGCACCGAGGGCGGCGGTGGGCTGCCCCCGCGGTCATCGAGTCGGGTGCCCGCCGGTGACGCGCCCGACGGGGCGGCGTTGGGCCGCCGCAGGCCGGTCGGCGCATCAAACGCGCGGTTGTCACCGAATTCCGGCCGCTGTCCGGTCGAAACCCTGCGTTGGGCGGCACCGGTCCCATCGAGTCTGTCTCTGGGGCTGGATTCGGCGCCGAATCCAGCCCCAGAGACAGACTCGGCGCGGCTTGGCCCGTCTATCGTGAACTTATGGTCGCAGGAAAGTGCATTCCGCGGCCATAAGTTCACGATAGACGCCGGAAGAACCGGCATCGGACGCCGCCACCGGCGGGCACCCGAACCGATGGGCACGGGCGCCACCACCCACCGTCCTCGCCGCCCCGCCGGACGGGCCACCGCCGAGCACCCGACCCGTCAACCGCAGGCCCAACCATCCGCCACCGTCGCCGCCGCATTTCCGTAAGACCACCCGCCACCCGGCAGACCAACAAGGCCGCCCAGCAGACCCGACCCGCCCCGCCGGACGCGCCACCGCCGAGCACCCGAACCGGTGACCGCAGGCCCAACCATCCGCCACCGTCGCCGCCGCATTTCCGTAAGACCACCCGCCACCCGGCAGACCAACAAGGCCGCCCAGCAGACCCGACCCGCCCCGCCGGACGCGCCACCGGCGAGCACGCGAACCGGTGACCGCGGGCCCAGCCCTTCGCCGTCCTCGGTGCCCGCCGTTCCCCGTCGAACAACCCGCCGCCCGGCAGACCACAAGACCGCCCAGTGAAGCTCCGCCGCCCCGCCGCACGGCGCAACCCGCGAGCCCTCGCCCGCGCCGTGGTGACTATGCTGTCGCGAAAGCCGACAAACCGACCGCCCGCCGGTGCCGGGGATCCGTCGACCGGCCCCGCGGACTCGCCCTCCCCCGCTGCTCCGCGCGCGGACGCGGCACCGTCGTCAGCGGCCACGGCGGTGCACCAGCCCCGCACCCCTCTTGAGCGGGAACGGCGCCGAACACCGACCGCCCCGCCGCACGCTCGCGCTCACAGTACGCGCGGCCCACCGTGGCCGTCTGGTCACGTGAATGAGATGCGACTCTGCCAGACTCGCGTGGGTTCAGTGCTGTGTGCCCTGATACGGGAGTTGAGACCTGATGCCTGCGTGGATGTCCCACGTGCCCTGGTGGGTGATCGCCGCGGCCGCGGTTGTCCTGGTGGTGGCCGTCATCGCCGGGCTGCGCGCCCTGCTCGCCCGGCGCGCCACCCGCCCCACCGCCGGCGGCTCCGGCCTGCACAGCGGCTACCTCGTGGCCACCGTCCTGATCGCCTCTGCCGCGCTGATGCTCATCCTCGTCGCGTTCACGATGAGCTACGCCGCGCTGTACGAATCGGCGACCTGGCTGGCCGACACCCAGTTGACCGCCATCAACGGCGGCGACCTGCGGTTCCTGTTCCCGCTGGGCATCGACGCCGTCATCGTCTACTTCCTGGCCATGGACCTGGTCATGGAGTGGCAGGGGCGGCGCCACCCGCTCAACCGGTGGTCGGCCTACGGGCTCTCGGCCATCACCATCGTGCTCAACGTCGCCCAAGGCGAGGGCACCACCTCCTCCTACCTGGGCCACGCCGGGCCGCCGGTCGTCATCATCCTGATCGCCGAGGGCGTGGCCGCCTGGGTGCGCCACCTGGCCGGGCTCGCCCACGGCGGCGCGTCCGACCGCATTCCCTTCGGACGCTGGCTCGCCCACCCCCTCTCCACGCTCAAGGTCGCGCGGCTGATGCTGGGCTCGGGCATCACGTCCTACCCGGATGCCCTGGAGCGCGAGCAGCAGCGCCAACTGGCCTATGCGATGCTGCGCGAGCAGTACGCGCGCCGCTGGCGCCGTGCCACCCCGCGCCACCTCAAGTGGATGCTCGACAACGGTTACGACCTGCCCACGGCTTTCACCATCATCCGCGCAATGACCGCCTCCCGGGTGGCCATGACCGCCGCGGAGGCCCGCTCCCTCCTGGGCGAACCGGCCGACGCACCGGCTCCTGCTCCGCAGGCCGCCGACCGGCCCGTGTGGCGGGCCGCGGAGATCTCCGAGTCCTACGCCGCCGCGCCCGCAAGGCGCGCGGCCCGCGGACGGCGCACAGCCGCCGACGCCGGTCCGGCCGACGGCGGTCCGGCGGAAGGTGCGGCGCGCGGAACCACCCGGGAACAGCCGCGGGACGATCGAAGCGACCAGGGCGACCGCGGTTACACGCCGGTGCTGTTCCAGGAGCCGGGACCTGCGCCGTGGCCGCCGCGCGGCGAGGAGGCCGCCGCCGCGCCGGACGTTGCGGCGCGGGTCGCGGCCAACGGCGCAGCGCACGAGCGAACCGGGAACACCGCCGCCCCGGAGCGCACCGTCCCATCCGATGCGGCGATACGAGCAGCGGAGGCGCAGACGGGGCCGCCGCGGCGCGACGAAAGCGAACCGGCCGCGGAAGCGGAGCCGCCGGCAGAACCGGAGCCGGCGGCCGCGCCCGCGCGGGAGCCCCGTACCGAACCGGCGGCCCCCGCCCGGTCCGGCCTTGAGCCGGAACCCACGCCGGAGGCCGATTACGCGCCCGAGCCCCAACCCGCGCCGGAGGCCGAAGCGCAAGCCGCGCCCGATGCGCAAGCCGAAGAGGAAATCGCCGAACCCGCTCCGCGACGGCCCCCCGTCCCCCGCATCAGCTCGCAGGAACGGCGCCAGCAGGTGCGCAATCTACTGGAGACCGTCCCCGACATCAGCGCGGACGAGATCGCCGGGCACCTCGGTTTGAGTCCGCGCACGGTGCGGCGCTACCTGCAGGAGATCATCGACACGGCGTCGGGTGACGGCGATTACCGCATAGAGGAGGGCGAGGACGGCCAGCCCCGTATGGTGCAGACCGCCTACGGAGCCTGAGGAACGACACCGCCCCAGGTCAACGCGCCGCCGGGCACGGACTCGACGACCGGGCGTCCGCCGTCACGCAGGCACTCCGAAGGGAATTCGCCCATTATATAAGCATCGCTAATTCCTAGGTTTAGCAGAATGAAGTAGACCTAATAAAGCGGCGGCGATATCCCTGGACTCATGAGCCTCCACCCCGCGCGGCCGCGCGCTGCCGGAACCGCCGCCGAACCCCCCGCCACCCCCGCGCCCGCAGAACAGGCCGAGGCCCCCGCGGCCACCCGCCCGCACCCCGTCATCGACTGGCGGCTGAAGTTCCTGCTGCTGGCGGTGGTCTGGGGCACCAGCTTCATGTTCATCGGTCTGGCCGGCGAGTACCTCCCGCCGATCCAGATCACGCTGGGGCGGATGCTCACCGGCCTGATCCCGCTCGCCGGGTTCCTGCTGCTGCGCGGCGGCAGCCTGCCGCGCGACCCGCGCAGCTGGCTGCATCTGTCGGTCACGGCGTTCTTCCTCAACGTCGTGCCGTTCACTCTGTTCGGCTACGCGGGTCAGCTGATCCCCTCCGCGCTGAACGGGATCTGCAATGCGGCCACCCCGCTGTTCGTCCTGCTGTTCTCGCTGCTGCTGCTCCCCGACGAGCGCCCCACCCGCATGCGGCTGGCAGGACTGCTCGTCGGGTTCGCGGGCGTCCTGGTCGTCTTCGGCGTGTGGACGGGCTTCGCCGGGGCGGGCGCGGGGGGCATGCTGATGGCCGTCGGCGCGACCGTCTGCTACGGCGTCGGCACGCCCTACCTGCGCCGCTTCGTCGCGGGCGCCGGCCACTCGTCGCTGGAGTTGGCCACCGCGCAACTGCTCACCGGAACGGTGCAGATCTCGATCGCGGCCCTGCTCTTCACGGACGCCCCGGCGGCGCTGCCGCTGCCGGTGATCGCCGCCGTCGCCTCCCTGGGCGCACTGGGCACCGGGGTCGCCTACGTCCTGCAGTACGCGGTTATCCGCGAGGCGGGAGCCACGGTCGCGTCCACGGTGACCTACCTCGTCCCGGTCGTGGCGATCGGCGCGGGCGTGCTGCTGCTCGACGAGCACCTGGCCTGGAACGAGCCGCTCGGCGCACTGATCGTCATCACCGGCGCGGCCTTGGCCCAATACCGTCGGCGCAGGAGCAAGGCCGCCGTACCTACAGGTGATCGCCCTTGACGTCAGCGAGGAACGCGGACCACTCGGAGACCGGAACCACCAGGTGACCGGCGGCCCGGTTCTGGGTATCGCGAACCTTCACCTCATCCCACGACTCCGCGACCTCTACGCAGTTGGCGTTATCGGGCGCGCTGAAACTACTGGTGTGCCAAGCAAGTTCACTCATCCGAGGTCGCCTCTCATCCGCTGTATCAGGTCTCGCGACGCGCCAGGTGACAACGCCTCCGATTGTAGATGGTCGAAGTAGCGCAGCATCTTCCCCACATCCTTAGGGCTGTTCACGACAACCTGACCCAACAGGTGCTCGCAGTGGGCAACCATGCCACCCGACGGCAAAGCCATGATCCGGAAGCTCCCCCCTACAAGCGGCCGCTGTGGAGAGTGATTCGGGACAACCGAAACGCGGATTCGTCGACTGCTGAGCCGGAGGATGGAGCTCAACTGCGCGCGCATGATGTCTTTCGTTCCAACCACTCGTTCCAAAGCCGGTTGGTCCACCACGAAGGTCAAGGGGGTCCGTTGCAACGCGCCAAGGCGCTCCATCCGAGCTTGCACTAGCCGCTCGACATGCTCGTCGTCGTCATCCACGCTGCCCTGCTGCAGAAGCGTTCGCGCGTAACCCTCTGTCTGGAGCAAGCCAGGAACCATGAGCGGCTGGTACTCCCGTATCTCCGTCGCTTGCCGCTCCAAGATCACGAAGTCCCGCCACTCTCGGGGTATTTCTTCACGAGCATGAAGCTCGCCCCACAGATGCTGGAGGACGCCTCCTGTAGCAAGGGAATCGTCAAGGGCGCCCGAAATGTCGAGCGATGGGGTACGAGTTCCCGCCTCTAACTTACCCAGCTGGGGGCGGCTTATTTTTACGCAACTCGCCAGTTCGGCCTGCGTCTTTCCAGCTCGCTGACGGTTCTTCCGAAGTTCATCGCCCCAACGTGACCACACCTTATTCGGCGTCTCGCTCATGGTGCCATTTTGCTACAGCGATGTGCCAACGCGCTACGGATTCTCCGATTCAACGCCAGTGCCGTACCATCGGTCGATTTCTGTCCGGCGGGAGCGCAGGATTGTTCCAATAAAACGGCCCTGGATCGTGTACTGGCACGAACCAGGGCCTTGCCCCCAACCTGCAGACACCAGGTGGAGACCCATGAGCAACCCTAACGTCCCGCTCAGCACGCAGACGCCCCATACGCCCCTGCCGCGCACCGCAGAACGCACCCGTCACTACGTCCAGGCGCAACCCTGCGTGCCACCCGACTACGAGCGCTTCTGCGAGATTCACACTCGGCACCGCGCACTCTGGCGGATGACCTACTCGGCCGGTCAACCGGCGCCTTATCGAGCGCACAGTCGCCACTCCGACGGCATCACGCTCGCAGCCGGCGATCTGGACACGCTCGAATTCGCCCTGGCGCAGTTCACTCCTCCGCCGCCGCGCACGCGCCCCTATCTGCACCGATCCGGCGCGACTGCGCACCCGGACCGCGCCACGACCGAGACCGCGCGGACCATCGACCCGCGCGACGTCCGATGCCTCCATCAGATGGCCGACGACCTCACCGCGAGCGCGCATGGGCACACCTATTGGACATCCGAAGTGCGGGAAACCGCGCTGGAGATGCTCACCCGCCTCGCCGCGGTGCTCGGGGAGGCTTGCGGCCTGCGCGCTACCGCGATGGCCCCGGAGGAGCGGCCCGACCGCACTTCCTGCCTGCGTCCGGCGGACCACGAGGGATACCACCTGGACGCCTGCGGCCGGAGCTGGGACACGGCCGAGGAGGACGCCCGATGAGGACCGCAGCGCAGACAGCAGGGCTACGCCCGCGCCGCCAGTCCGCGACCGTCCACCCCTCCGCCCGGCGGCTGTGCCGGATCTTCCCCGGCGTCACCGCCTGGTACGGCACCCATACGCGGAGCTGGTGGGCGCTGCTTCCGGGCTCTTACCGCCTGCTGGAGGCGCCTACGGCCGAGGCGCTGGAACACCTGGTCGCCGCTCAGGTCCTCGGCTACCCCCCGGCTGAGTCGTCGCCCGGCCGCCGCGGCGCCGGTGCCCGCACCGGCGCCGCGCTGGTCGGCGGATGTTCGCGCGGCCAACGCGGCACCGCCTCCGACCGCGCAGCGGATCCGAACGGCGGTAGCGGCCTCGTCACTCCCCTGATCACCCCTCGCGGGCACCGCGACCGGTGTGGCCGGTGCCCGCGAAGGGTCTGCGCGCAGGTGTCGGCTCCGCCTACACCACGATCCGCACGGGGTTCTCCAGTACCTCGGCGAGGTCCTTGAGGAAGGCCGCGCCGACGGCGCCGTCGACGGCGCGGTGGTCGACCGACAGCTCCAGGGACATGGTGTTGCGCGCGACGACCTCGCCGTCGCGGACGACCGGCTGCTGCTTCATCGCCCCCACGGCCAGGATCGCCGCCTCCGGCGGGTTGATGACCGCCGAGAAACTGTCCATCCCGTACATGCCGAGGTTGCTGACGCTGAAGGTTCCGCCGCTCATCTCCTGCGGCTTCAGCTTGCCGTCGCGCGCGCGGCCGGCCAGTTCGCGGCTGCGCTCGCCGATCTCCGACAGCGGCATCCTGTCGGTGTCGTGCAGCACCGGCACGATGAGCCCGGCCTCGACGGCCACCGCGACGCCGACGTTGATGCGGTTGTGCTGCAGCAGCTTCTCGTTCACCCACGAGCGGTTCACCTCGGGGTGGGTGCGCAGCGTCGTCGCGCACGCCTTGACGATCAGGTCGTTGAAGCTGACCTTGTTTCCGGTCTCCTCCAACTGCGCGTTGATCTGCGACCGGAAGTCCTTGAGCCCCTCGGCGTCGATCGTGCGCCGCAGGTAGAAGTGCGGAGCCTCCTGCTTGCTCTGCACGAGGCGGCGCGCGATCACCTTGCGGACGTTGCTCACCGACAGCTCGGCGGAGTCGCGGCCGTCGTCGTAGGACTCCTGTGCGGGAGCTCCCACGCCCGACGCCGCGGCCTGCGGGGCGGCCGCCGCCGGGGCCGGCTCGGCCGGGCGCTGCTGCGCGGCGGCCTCGATGTCGGCGCGCACGATCCGGCCCTTGGGGCCCGAACCGTTGATGGACTCGATGTCGAGCCCGTACTCGCGGGCGAGCCTGCGCGCCAGCGGGGAACTGCGCGGGCGCGTACCGGGGCTGCCGTCGGGTCCGGAGGAAGCGGGCTGCTGCGGTGCCTCGGTCTGCTGGGGCGCGGTCTCCCGCGCCGGCTGCTCCTCGGCTTGCGCCGCGGGCTGCTCGGCGGACTCCTCCTGCGCGGGCGCGGCGCCGCCGGAGGCGGACTCCCCCTCCGGCGGCGCCTCGTCGGGGCTCTCGCCCACATAGGCGATCACCGCGCCGATCGGGACGGTGTCGCCTTCGGAGACCGCCTGTTTGATGAGGTAGCCGTCCGCGTAGGCCTCATGCTCCATGACGGCCTTGTCGGTCTCGATCTCGACCAGGACGTCGCCCGTGCTGACCTCGTCGCCGACGTTCTTGACCCAGGAGCTGATGACGCCTTCCTCCATGGTGTCGGAGAGGCGCGGCATGTAGATCTCAGTCATCGTGTGGTCCCCTTCACCCGACTCGCTTGCCGACAGCGCTCAGGGTCTCCTTGACGGCGGTGGTGATCGACTCGGCCGACGGCAGCGCCGCGGTCTCCAGCGGCTTGGCGTACGGCAGCGGCACCTCGGCCATGGCGACCCGGCGCACCGGGGCGTCGAGGTAGTCGAAGGCGCCCTCCTGGATGGAGGCGGCGATCTCGGCGCCGATGCCGTAGGTGAGCCAGTCGTCCTCGGCCATCACCGCGCAGCCGGTCTTGCGGACCGAGTCCACGACGGTCTGCCGGTCGAGGGGGCGCAGACTGCGCAGGTCGACGACCTCGACGCTGATGTCCTGCTCGGCCAGCTGCTCGGCGACCTGCAGGCTCGCCGACGCCATGCGCGAGTAGCCGATCAGGGTGATGTCGCTGCCCTCGCGGGTGACGGCGGCGCGGCCGATCTCGGCGACCGACTCGTCACCGTCGGGGACCTCGCCCTTGGAGTTGTAAAGGCCCAGGTTCTCCAGCAGCAGCACCGGGTCGTCGTCGCGGACCGCGGCACGCAGCATGGCGGCGGCGTCGGCGGGGGAACTGGGGGCGATGACCTTGAGCCCGGGAACGAAGGCGTAGAACAGCTCGATGTTCTGGGAGTGCGTCGCGCCGAGCTGCTGACCGCCGCCGCCGGGGGTGCGGATGACCATCGGCACGCTGGTCTGGCCGCCGAACATGCCGTAGACCTTGGCGGCGTGGTTGATGATCTGGTCGATGGCGATCATGGAGAAGTTGATCGTCATGACCTCGACGACGGGGCGCAGCCCCAGCATCGCGGCGCCCACCGCGGCACCGACGAAGCCCTCCTCGGAGATGGGGGTGTCGCGGACGCGGCGCTCGCCGAACTCCTTGAGCATCCCCTCGGTGATCTTGTAGGAGCCCTCGAAGAGGCCGATCTCCTCGCCGAGGAGCATGACGTTCTCGTCGCGCGCCATCTCGTCGCGCAGGGTGTCGCGCAGGGCCTGGCGGTAAGTGATCACAGACATGTACCCGCTCCTTGTCTACTCGGCGAACACCGGGTCGGCGGGCATGCGGCGCGACTCGTTCGCCACGGGGGTGGCGTAGGTGTAGTCGAACAATGTCGATACATCGGGACTGGGGCTGTTCTCCGCGAAGTCGGCGGCGTCGGCGACCTCGTCCTTGACCGAGTCCGCGATCTCCTTCTTCTTGTCCTCGGTGAGGACGCCCGCCTTCTCCAACTGGTCCTCGAAGGCGGCGACCGGGTCGTTGGACCGGGCCTCGGCGGTCTGCTCCTCGGTGCGGTACTTGGCCGGGTCGACCACCGAGTGGCCCTTGAGCCGGTAGCTGGTGCACTCCAGGATGTAGGGCCGCTGCTCGGATCGGGCCTTCTCGACCAGCTCCGTGGCGGCGTCGCGCACCGCGAGGACGTCGCGCCCGTCGACGCGCACGCCCTCGATGCGGAAGGCGGAGCCGCGCTTGTACAGGTCGGGTTCCGCAGAGGACTTGTCCACCGCGGTGCCCATGCCCGTGAAGTTGTTCACGATGGCGTAGACGATCGGCAGGTTCCACAGCGAGGCGAGGTTGAGCGACTCGTGCCAGGCGCCGATGTTGGTGGTGCCGTCGCCCAGCTGGCACATGACGATCTCGTCACCGCCGCGGTAGGAGACGGCCAGCGCCGCGCCGGTGGCCATGGGCATCTGACCGCCGACGATGCCGTAACCGCCGAGCATGCGGGTCTCGGTGTCGTACATGTGCATGGAGCCGCCCCAGCCCTTGGCCACGCCGTCGGTGCGGCCGTAGAGCTCGGCCATCACCCGGCGGGGGCTCATGCCCTTGTGGATCGCGTAACCGTGGTCGCGGTAGTTGGTGTAGAGGTAGTCGCGCTCCTGGAGCGACTCCATGAGCCCCACGACCGTGGCCTCCTCGCCCAGGTTCAGGTGGCAGTAGCCGCCGATGCGGGCCTGGGTGTACGCCTGACCCGTCCGCTCCTCGAACCGGCGGACCAGCAGCATTCGCCGGTAGTAGTCGAGGAGTGCGTCGGGCTTCTCGTCGGCCACAGCCGAGGTGGTGCCCGATGGGGCCCCCTGTGTGGTGTCCTTCCGGCTCCGCCGGCGGCCCCCCGTGCTCTTGGCGGAGCCGCCGCCCTTCGCCTTGGCCGTGTCAGCCATGCTGGTGCCTTTCTACGTGCGGAGGCGGCCCCTCAGGTCGGTAGACCCGGAAAGGCCGCTACCCGGGACGCGGAGGCGACCGCTCCCGGGAAGAGGGTGGTGCGCCGGCGCCGGGCTCATCGGCGGGGCGCAAGTGGCTGGTTCAGCTGTTCATGACCGCAACCCGCGGTCCGCCCGCCTACCGTGTCACCCTTCCCCGGTTGCGGGTTCGGGTCACCCGTTTCGGTCGGCTCGCGTAGCTCATTCGGCCCACATACCGTGTGATGTGTGCCGTGGCACACTCTACGTACTGATCGATGATCGATCAATACGACTTTAGGGCAGGTCCGCGGCGAATCGGGCAGGCGGGTCGCGGCCGAAAGGCACGTCGCGACCGGCGGGTCAGCCGGTGCGGCCCGACGTCTGCACCGCGGCCTCGACGTAGTTCAGCACGTGCTCGCGCACCATCCGCCCCACATCGGGGTCCGCGCCGCGGAACGCCTCGGTGATCTGGGCGTGGTCGGCGGCCTTGGCGTGCAGTTCCATGTTCAGCCAGCGCACGGAGAGCCGCGTCCAGACCTCCACGCCCAGCGACTCCCAAGTGTGGGAGAGGACACTGTTGCCTGCCGCCCGCACGATCTCCCGGTGGAACTCCACGCTGTGCTTGATCTGCTCCTCGACGTCGCCGGCGGCCGTGGCGCGCCGCAGCGCCTCGACCTCGCGTTCCAGCGGGCGCGGATCGGCCGACAGCCGGGGCGCGGCCAACTCCGCGGCGACCAGCTCCAGGCCCGCGCGCACCGGGTAGATCTCGGCCATGTCGGCCACGCCGAAGTCCCGTACGCGGGCGCCCTTGTTCGGCACCGACTCGATGAGCCGCAGTGTCTCCAGCTCGCGCAGCGCCTCGCGCACGGGCGCCTGGCTGACGTTGAACTCGGTGGCCACGCGGCGCTCGACGATGCGCTCGCCCGGCTGCCAGCGACCCGACAGCAGGCCCTCGACCAGCATGCGCCGGATCTGCTCCCGCAGCGGGTTGCGGGCCAGGCGGGCGGGGTCGTCCGGCCACTCCGGGAGGTCGACCATCGACGGCCTTTCTGATCGGGGCCCTGGACAGGGCACTGCGCGATTTCACATGTGCGGGTCCACTACGAAGAGTGCCATACGACCGCCGCGGCGCCGGAGCGCGGTGGCGGTCGGTCGACCGACGGCCCACCTGCGGGCGGCGCGTGGATGAACACTGCCGCATACCGTGCTGACCAGCAGGCAAATCCCGAGGCTGTGGCGTCGCCCTCTGCGAGTGTGAGTGCCACGTCGGGTGACGGGACGCTATGCTCGGCTGTCGGAAATGTTCCATCAAAGCTGGGTAGCGTGGCGTGAGGGACCGTCCCGGCGGCGCGGCCGACCGGGTGGCGGGGCGACCCCGCGCTGCCCGTTCCGCTGTCGGCTCCGACGGCGGCTCCGGTCCTCTCGGGGAGGCTCTGACCACTGCCTTCCCGGCGATTCGGCCCAACCGATCCCAAGCGACCCAGACCCGAGCGGCGAGCCCGTCCCCCCAACGCACAAACGTGCCGCAGGCCAGCCCACAATTCGTGAGACAGCACTGAGCACATGATGCATACTTTGCGGATCCGGTCGAACCCGCCGTTGCGAGCCGAGATCTCGATACCCCTGCTGCGGAGCCGACGGTGGCTCGGCACCGTACCCCGGACCTCGGACGACGACGCCAAGGGCCGCCGACCCGGCACACCTCAGGTCACCTGGCCGAGTGTGAGCGAGATCGCGTGGGGACTGGCCTCCGACAAGTCGGCGATCATGATGGCCGTCGCGCTGATCATCATGACCGTGCTCTCAGCCGGTCCACTCCACCCTATCGACAATCTGATCAACAACGCACCTCGGCCGTTGTGGGACCAGATCCGTGTGCCCATGATCCTCTGGCCCGACACGGTCGCATCGCGGTTCGTGGCGCTGCCGGTTCTAGGGGTTACCGCACTGCAGCTCGCCTACTGGCACCGCTCCTGGCGGCCGATCATCCTGGGAGCGGTGGGCGTCCTCGGCATGATGTGCCTGGTGGCGTCGATGAAGCTGATCATCGCGCGCAGCCACCCGCGTACCGGGGACCCGGCGTTCTTCGCCGACGGCGTCTCCTTCCCCTCCGGGCACGGCGCCAACGCGATTCTGATCTACGGGCTGGTGCTGTTTCTGATCGTCCGCTACCGGGCGGCGCGGCCGCACATCGTGCGCCGGCTGGGCTACTGCATCGTCGGCATCGCCGTACTGCAGTCGGTGGTCTCGGTCTACCTGCACTTCCACTGGTTCACCGACCTGCTGACCGGAATGGTCGCCGGCGGGCTCGCCCTGGTGCTGACCATCCGCCTGGACCGGTTGATTCCCGAGGGGCGCACCGCCTACTGGTGGCCCTGGTTCGGCCGGAACCTGTGGAACGGCGAGGACCGCGACCAGGACCGCGAGCCCGCCGAGCGGCGCTGAAGCCGCTTGCGGCGGGCCCGGGACCGCGTCATCCGGCGGGCGCGATCTCGCCCAAGCGCCCGCGCAGCTCCTTGGCGTAGAAGTCGAAGAAGCCGTCGGGGTCGGGGCCGGCGTTGACCAGCGCCAAGCGGTCGAATCCGGCGTCGGCGAACTGCTGGGCGACCGCGACGTGGCGTTCCGGATCGGGGCCGCAGCCGAACACCGAGCGCATATCGTCCTCGCGCACGAAAGACGTCGCCGCCTCGAAGTTCACCACGTTGGGCAGTTCGGCCTGCACCTTCCACCCGGTGACACCGAAGCGGAACATGCGGTGCGCGGACTTCACCGCGGTCTCCTCATCGGGCGCCCACGCCAGCGGAACTTCGGCGTAGCGGGGACCGGTGCCGCCCGCCTGGCGGTAGGCGCGCACCAGCTCGGGTCTGGGCTCGGTCGCGAAGGCCGCGTCGCCCAGCTCGGCGGCGACCTGCGCCGCCGACTCCCCGCCCATGGCCACGGCGATCTGCGGCGGAGTTTCAGGCAGGTCGAAGACTTGGGCGTCGACCAACCGCAAGTGGCGCCCCTCGTAGGACTGGTACCCGCCCTGCCACAGCAGCCGGATGATCTCCAGCGACTCCCGCAGCATCTCGTGCCGCTCGACGGCACCCGGCCACGGACGGCCGACCACATGCTCGTTGAGCTGTTCGCCCGCGCCCAGACCCAGCACGAACCGGCCGTCGGACAGCAGCGCCGTAGTCGCCGCGGCCTGGGCGACCAGAGCGGGGTGGTAGCGGATGAACGGGCAGGTCACGCCGGTGGCCAGACCGATGCTCCGGGTACGTGCGGCGATCGCGGCCAGGATCGACCAGGCGAAGCCGGAATGACCGTGGCTCTCCAGCCACGGGTGGTAGTGGTCGCTGATCTCGACGAAGTCGAAGCCGACCTCCTCGGCGCGCTCCGCTTGGCGCACCATCTCCTGCGGCGAGTAGCCCTCGGCGAACAGCTTGTAGCCGATCTGCATGCTTCCTCCACCCCCGGCCGGGCGCGCGGCGCGCACCGGCGGCCGCCCCCGCAGCCCACCGGCCCCGCACGGCCGCCGACGCCCTCCCGCGGATCGGTGACGTCCGTGTTCGGCCTGCCGCTACCCCTGCTCATCAGGCGGTATGCGCCGCACGGGTCCGGGGTGGGCCGTGCCACGCGCAAGCGGGGTGCGCACGGTCGCGCGGCGCGCTCGGCGGGCGGAGGGGAGGGGCTCAACTGCCGTCGCGCACGTCGGCGGGGCGCTCGGCGGAGTAGCTGATCTCGGCGAAGCGGACGGTGCTGCCCGTACCGGTGGGGCTCTGGGCGAGGAAGCCGACCTCGGCCTCGTCGCTGAGCGCGAAATAGCGCACCAGGTCCCACGGGCCGTCGCCGAGGCGGACGTGGAAGGCGTAGGCGGAGCCGAGCCGGCTGATGCGCAGTCGGACGCCCCCGGCGGGGTCGACCGCGAAGGAGTTGCAGTCGTCGCTGACGCCGCGGTTGACCACCGAGACGATGGTGGGGCGGCCCTGCGGCGACGCCTCCAGGCAGAACTTGGCCCAGGTGTCGGGGGCCGAGTACAGCAGCAGCACGCCGGCGTCGAAGGTGGCGGCGAGATCGGTGTCCACCAGCGCGCTGACCGAGAAGTCGCCGTTGAGACCGCCCACGAGCGCCGGCGCGTTGTCGAAGCGCGCGCTGCCGTCGGGGTCGGTGAACAGGTCCGTACCCCCTGCGGCGCGCAGAACCAGCGTGTCGTAGCCGTCGACCTCGTAGAACTCGGGCGGATTGGTCCAGTGCATGGACACGGGGAACGCGGGGATCGAGACGGAATCGGCCATGGGGCCTCCAGGGACGGGAGGGCCGCGGGCAGGTGCCGCGGCGGCGGAATGAACGGGGCAGGCTCGGTCCGCAATCGGTGAATTCACCGGTTCGCCAGGAAGATACTGAGCGGGAGCAATTACGGCAAGAGACTGTTGACTCTGGCCGAATTGCTATTTAGCGTGTTGTTTGGGAGCGCTCCCAAACAACTCCGTTTCCCACCTGTCCGCATCCGGTCGGCCGGTCGCAGGGCGGGCACGCCCGCGTGTTCGGCGAGACCAGAGGTAGACGAGTGCGCTCCTGCGCAGCACCCACTTCGGCGCGCCCGAGGTTTTCAGGCGCGGCCGTGCTCTGCGCACAGCCGCGTACCCTCGGCCGAAGTGCTCCCTCGGCGGGCGGACACCGGCGGCGGCTTCCGGCGATTCGCCCGGGCGCCCGCGCACGACTCCCCTTGCCGGCGGGTATGCCGAGGATTCGACGATTTCGACGATGCCGCGGAAGCGGCGGCGACCGGCGCAGAAGGGCGGTTCGAGGTGCAGCGTCATCCCGGCGGCGAATCGGCGGAGGCAGGCGGAAACGCATCGGTGGGCGGTGCCATGCGCGATCGGTTGCGCGCCATTCCCGTTTTCGCCGCCGAACTCCCCGGCTTCGACCCCGCGTCGGCGCCCGACGATCCGGCCGAGTTGTTCGTGCGGTGGTTGGACCACGCGGTCGAGGCCGGTGTCCCCGAGCCGCACGTGGTGAACCTGGCCACCGCCGACGCGGCCGGGCGGGTCGCCTCGCGCTTCCTGATCCTCAAGGACGTCGGGCCGCACGGTTGGTCGTTCGCGTCGGGCTCGACGAGCCCCAAGGGCCTCGACCTCGACGCGAACCCGCATGCGGCCCTGGCCTGCTACTGGCCGCGGGTGGGCCGCCAGATCCGGGTGAGCGGCACGGTGGCCCCCGAGGATCCGCAGACTAACGCAGCCGACTTCCTCGCCCGTTCGCCGGAGGCGCGCGCAGAGGCGCTGGTCGGCGGGCAGAGCCGCCCGATGGAGTCGCCGGCCCAGCACGAGCGCGAGCTCGTCGAGGCGCGCGAACGGGTCGCCCGGGAACCCTCGCTCGTCGCGCCGGAGTGGACGCTCTACACGCTCGCACCCGCATACGTGGAGTTCTGGCAGGGCGACAAAGACCGCAACCACATCCGGCTGCGCTACAACGCCGTGGGCGACGGGAATTGGGAGCGGGTGCTGCTGCGGCCCTGACGTGCGAAGGCGGTGGTGCGGGCAGGCGGCGCTGCGGGCGAGCCGCGCCACGATGTCGCAGGGGCGGGAGAGGATGGCCCCGAGCCTGCGATCCCGCAAGGCCGCCAAGCCGACTCGACGAGGAGCGCACGATGATCGGTCGCCTGTCCACTGTCGTCCTCGACTGCCCCGACCCAAGAGCATTGGCGGAGTTCTACTCGGCGGTGCTGGGACTGCCGATCACCCGCGTCGACGGCGATTGGATCGACATCGGCGAACCCGGCGGTACCGCGGTGAGCTTCCAGCACGCGCCGGACCACGTCCCGCCCCGCTGGCCCGATCCCGCGTATCCGCAGCAAATCCACCTGGACGTCGTCGTCGGCGACATCGAGGAGGCCGAGCCGAAGGTGCTGGCGCTCGGCGCCGCCAAGATCGGCGAAGCCCCGTACTTCCGTGTCTACACCGACCCCGCGGGGCACCCGTTCTGCCTGGTTTGGGGCCAACCGGGTGAGGACGGGCGGCCCGAGGAGCCGCCGGCGACCGCCGATCGGTGACCACGGCGGCGGGACCCGGCGGCCGCCGGGTCCCGCCGACCGTTCCGGCGTGGCACCGACACCGGTACCCACGCGCGTGTTCGACTGGAGTCCGGGCAGGCCGGGGCACCGTCCGGCCGCACCGAGCCCACCTCGCCCCGGCCCGGGCCGCACTATCCGGCGCGACAGGGTCGGTCCCGCCCATCCCGGCGGCGGGTAGGCGGATCCGACGCCCAGGGGAGGCCAATAGATGCCGGCGAACGACACCCTGTTCGACGACTTCATCCACGTCCGGCCGCGGCTGGCGATCCTGGTCCGCCTCGCCCGTGCGGGCTG
Source organism: Streptomonospora litoralis (assembly GCF_004323735.1). Taxonomy (GTDB): domain Bacteria; phylum Actinomycetota; class Actinomycetes; order Streptosporangiales; family Streptosporangiaceae; genus Streptomonospora; species Streptomonospora litoralis. Next base: position 5,635,450 of record NZ_CP036455.1, read on the forward strand.
GGTCGAGTTCACCCAGGTACGGGAAAGCGTCGGCTGCAGCGAGTCCGCGCTGTCCAAACAGGTCAGTGCGCTCCAGGCGGCGGGCTACGCCGAGGTGTGCAAGATGACCCGGCGCCACCGCCGCCGCACCTGGATCCGGTTGACCCGGGAAGGCAGCGCGGCACTGATGCGCCACGTCGACGCGCTGGAACTCCTCACCGCCCAGGTGCGCGGCCCCCGGCCGCCACGATGAGCGGACGCCCCTAAGCCAACTCCTAAGCCGTGTTCATGAACGCCGGTCTGCTGTGAAACCGCGGGGTGACGCCCGCTTTCAACGGGCCGCGGGGTGACGCCCGCTCCCAACGGGCAGGGTGCTCGCCGGTGGCGGCGCGTGGCGGAGGGGCGGCTCGGGTCCGCTGGGCGGCCTTGTTGGTCTGCCGGGCAGCGGGTCGTTTGCCGGGGAACGACGGGCGGCGAGGACGGCGGTGGGTCCGGCCCGCGGTCGACGGGCCGGGTGCTCGCCGGTGGCGCGCCCGGCGGGGGCGGCGTTCGGCCGCCGTAGACTCGGCGCGGCTTGACCCGTCTATCGCGAACTTATAGTCGCAGGTAAGCGTATTCCGCGGCCATAAGTTCGCGATCATCGCCGGATGGACCGGCATAGGGGACCTACCGGCGCCGGCGGGCCGGCTGGGTGTCGCCGTGCCCCCTACCGGGCCCGCACAGGGTGGAGGCAGCGCGGCGGGGCGCGGTCGCGGGCGCCCGCACGCCGACACCCCGATCACCGCAGGCCCGGCCCCGCCGGCGCCGTCGCCGCCCCGCCGCGCGCGCCACCGCCGAGCACCCGAACCGATGGGCGCAGGCCCAGCCATCCGCCGCCCTCGCTGCGGCTTTCCGGTGAAGACCACCCGCCGCCCGGCAGACCGACAAGACCGCGCAGCGGACCCGACCCGCCCCGCCGGACGGGCCACCGCCGAGCCACCGAACCGATGGGCGCAGGCCCAACCATCCGCCACCGTCGCCGCCGCATTTCCGTAAGACCACCCGCCACCCGGCAGACCGACAAGACCGCGCAGCGGACCCGACCCGCCCCGCCGGACGGGCCACCGCCGAGCCACCGAACCGATGGGCGCAGGCCCAACCATCCGCCACCGTCGCCGCCGCATTTCCGTAAGACCACCCGCCGCCCGGCAGACCGACAAGACCCGGCAACTCCCATTAGGCCGCGCAGACGGGCGTTCTTAAATACGGCCCTAGCGCCGGACGACGTTCCGCCGCGGCACGGGTCGGGCCGCATCGGGCTGGTCGTCACAGTGATGAAGTTGCACGAGTTACGGCCCACATTTAGGCCCCTTTCATTCGTGTCCTTAACCCGAAATCTAGCTCGAAACTATCGGGGAACAGCATCCGCGACATCACTCCCGCATGGCGTTCGCTCACGCACCCTCCGCCAGTTCGCGGTTAAGGGACTGTCACTGCGCTTGGTTTCGGACAGTCCTCATCCCGCCTCCTCGTCCCGATAGTTTCGAATTTCACTCCGACAGCGAATGAAATGCCTGGTGTGAGACTCACGTCCGCAGCATGTGCAGATAGGTCCGTAATTTGTTCTTCACGAGCTGTCGTAGACGGTGTTACGTTCATCACGCTCATGAGCGGGAGCGCTCCCGTTTTCATGATTCCCACGATTCCAATCCCCCGGATCGCGCACCTGGAGGTGCTGCAGTGAGACTCGCAATACGCGGGAGTCGCGAGACCCCCCGCCGCAGCCGGGCGAGCCGTGCCCGGCGGCTGACCGGTGCGGCGCTCGCGACGTTTCTCGGCGCGGCGGTACTGGCTCCGGCCGCCCCCGCCGCCGCCGACTCTCCGCTCCGTGACCACGCCGCTCAGCAGGGTTTCGAGATCGGCGCGGCGCTGGGCGCCGACCATCTGCAGAACGACAGCCAGTTCGCCGACCTGGCGGCCACCGAGTTCAACGCCTCGACGCCCGAGAACTCCATGAAGTGGTCCGTCACCGAGCCGTCCCGCGGCCAGTTCGACTTCAGCCAGGCCGACGCGTACATGGACTTCGCCCAGGCGAACAACCAGAAGGTGCGCGGCCACACGCTGGTGTGGCACAGCCAGCTGCCGTCCTGGGTGGAGAACGGCAACTTCAGCGAGAGCGAGCTGCTCTCGATCATGGAGAACCACATCGACGAGGTGGCCGGCCGCTACGCCGGTGAGATCGCCTACTGGGACGTCGCCAACGAGATCTTCCTGGGCGACGGTTCCTGGCGGAACTCGGTCTTCTACGAGACGATCGGCCCGGACTTCGTGGCCGAGGCGCTGCGTATGGCCGCCGAGGCCGACCCCAGCGCCGAGCTGTGGCTGAACGACTACAGCATCGACGGGATCAACGCCAAGAGCGACGCGTACTACAACCTGATCCAGGACCTGCTGGCCCAGGGCGTCCCGATCGACGGCATCGGCCTGCAGGCGCACCTGATCAACGGCCAGGTGCCCAGCAGCCTGCAGCAGAACATCCAGCGCTTCGCCGACCTCGGCATCGACGTCGCGATCACCGAGCTGGACGTCCGCATCCAGATGCCCGCCAGCGACAGCGAACTGCAGCAGCAGGCGCAGGACTACCGCGCGGTGATGGACGCCTGCCTGGCGGTGGACGGCTGCATCGGCGTGACCGTGTGGGGCATCGTCGACAAGTACTCCTGGGTGCCCGACACCTTCGAGGGCGAGGGCGCTCCGCTGCTCTACAACGACAACTACCAGCCCAAGCCGGCCTACGACGCCGTCCACGCGGCCCTGGGCGGGCAGAACGACGACGGCGACGACGGCGATGACGGGGACGACGATCCGCCGCCCGACCCCTCGGGTCCCTGCGCGGTCTCCTACTCCGTGGCCAACGAGTGGAACAGCGGGTTCACCGGCCAGCTGACCTTCACCAACAACGGCAGCTCCGCGCTGAACGGCTGGGACCTGCAGTTCGACTTCGCCGACGGCCAGCAGGTCAACAACGGATGGTCCGCCGAGTGGTCGCAGTCCGGATCCACCGTGACCGTGTCCAACGCCTCGTGGAACGCGTCCGTTCCGGCCGGCGGCTCGGTGAGCGTCGGGTTCAACGCCACGCACAGCGGCGCCAACTCCGAGCCGGACTCCTTCACCCTCAACGGACAGTCCTGCAGCGTCTCCTGATTCCGGCAACCACCCTTCCCGGAGCCTCCGGGCCCCGGCCGGACGCCACAGGCACCGGCCGGGGAGGGTGACCGCCGGACCGGCCGGACCGCATCCCCCATTCCGGCCAGTCCGGCCCGGCCCCCGCCGCGACCGCGGTGGGGGCCGTTTCGCGTCCTGGCGCCGCAAGGCCGGGGACCGGTCCCGTCCGGTGCCGGGACCGCACAGCGCAGCGCAGTCGCCTCCGCAGGCGGCAGCGAGCCGGACGGATCGCGGCGCTCGGGCAGCTGGTTTCATGGGTCGGGACACCGGGGCGTCTAAGGGCCCTGAGGTGAAGAACCCGAGGTCGCGATGGGGGAACCGTGCCGGACGAAACGGGCACGACGGCGGGTCCGGCGCCGTGCTGCGCGGCGGCGCGGCGGGCCGGCGCGGCGGATGCGGCCGATGCGGGGCCGGGTCGTCGGGCGGAGCAGGAGGCGGTCGGCGGCGCGGTGGCGCGCGGTCGGTCGGTCCGCGCTCTCCCGCACAGCGACGTCGCCCTGCCCGGCGGTGCCTTCGCCATGGGCGACTCCTTCGGCGAGGGCTACACCGCCGACGGCGAGCGCCCGGTCCACGAGGTCGAGGTGTCCCCGCTGCGGATCGACGCGACCGCCGTCACCAACCGCGCCTTCGCCCTGTTCGCCGACGCGACCGGGTACCGCACCGACGCCGAGCGCTTCGGCTCCTCGGCCGTCTTCCACCTCGCAGTGCGGGCGCGCCGCACCGACGTGCTCGGCTCCCCTCCCTCCGCGCCCTGGTGGCTGGAGGTCGCCGGGGCGGATTGGCGCCACCCGTTCGGCCCGCTGAGCGGCCTGGACGGCCTCACCGACCATCCGGTCGTGCACGTCTCCTGGGCCGACGCGCAGGCCTACTGCGCGTGGGCCGACCGGCGGTTGCCCACCGAGGCCGAATGGGAGTACGCGGCGCGCGGGGGCCTGGACGGGCGCCGGTTCGCCTGGGGCGACGACCTGGCGCCGGGCGGCCGCTGGCGCTGCAACATCTGGCAGGGCCGGTTCCCGCACGACAACACCGCCGAGGACGGCTGGCTGTGCACGGCGCCGGTGCGCTTCTATCCGCCCAACGGTTTCGGCCTCTTCGAGACGGCCGGCAACGTGTGGGAGTGGTGCGCCGACGCGTTCGACCCGGGCTACTACGCCCGCTCGCCGCGCCGCGATCCGGGCGGTCCCGGCGCCGACGAGCATGCGCCACGCGTGATGCGCGGCGGCTCCTACCTGTGCCACGACTCCTACTGCCACCGCTACCGCGTGGCCGCCCGCACCCGGAACACCCCCGACTCCAGCAGCGGCAACTGCGGCTTCCGCACGGTCGCCCGCGGCTGATCGCCGGGGGCGCCCGCCACAACCCGGCGGGCGCCCCCGGGAAATTTTGCCCACCCGTCGCGCTCGGCCGCCGGCGCGGAGCAGACTGGGGGCCCACGGGACCGCGTCGCCCCTCACGCGCCCGATTCCCCCAGGAGAGAGGCACCCCCATGCGCCGAGCCGCCGTCATCGCCGGCACAACCGCCGTCCTGGCCGCCCTGACCGCCGCCTGCGGCGGAGGCGCGGCAGGCACGCCCTCGCCGACCGCCGCCCCATCGCCGACGGCGCCGACCCAGGCCGCGTCGATCTCCCCCGAGGCGCAGCAGGCCGCCACGCAAGAGGTCTGTGCGGCGCTGACCAAGGCCGAGGAGGTGCGCAAGGACAGCGACACCCCGGCCGAGGCGGCCGCCGCGTTCACCCTGGAGACCGACGCCCACACGCGCAGCCTCGAAGAGGGCGTCGACCCCGGATTGCACGCGATCGCCGAGGAACACCTCGGCGACAGCGAAGCGGCCGCGCCCGCGATGCGCGACTGGTGCGCCGACAACACGCCCGCGCCGAGCGCGGCCGCCGAAGGTCAGCCGCCGCCAGGGCCCGCGACCGGAGCCGGGCCCGATCAGCCCAGCAGGTAGGCGATCGCCACCAGCACCGGCAGTGTCAGAAACGTCGTCAGCAGCACCGTCTCACGGGTCATCTCCTGCGCGGTGCGGTACAGCACCGCGTAGGTGTACATGTTCTGCGCCGTGGGCAACGCGGCGATCACCACGACCGCGAACAGTCCGGTGCCCTGCAGGCCGAACACGAACGCGCCCAGCGCCCAGGCCACGGCGGGTTGCACCAGGCACTTCAGCAGGACCGCCAGCACGACGGCGCCCCGCTCGGGGCCGCGGCCGGGCACGGGGCTGCCGTGCAGCGAGATACCGAAGGCCAGCAGCACCGCAGGCACCGACATCGATCCCACCAGCTCGAACGGCTGCATCAGCGGGTCGGGCACCGCCCAGCCGGTCGCCGCGACCGCGACGCCCGCCAGACAGCCGATCACCACCGGATTGCGCAGCGGCGCGGCCAGGATCCGCAGCGGCCCGTTGCGCGTGCCGGGCTCGCGCCCCCGCAGGTCCAGGATCGTCAGGCCGATCGGGCCCAGCACGATCAGCTGGAACAGCAGCACCGGCGCGATCAGGGACGCGTCTCCCAGCACGTAGACCGACACGGGGATGCCCAGGTTGCCGGAGTTGACGTAGGTCGCGCACAGGGCGCCCATCGTGGTGGTGCCCACGCCCCAGCGGCGCAGCGCTCCAACTGCGGCGAACAGCACGCCGACGAACGCCATACTGAGCGCGCTCACCAGCAGCGGGGCGTCCACCAGCACGGACAGGTCGGCGCCGGACAGGATCTCGAACAGCAGCGCCGGCGTGGCCACGTAGAAGGCCAGGTTGGTCAGCACCTGGCGGCCGTTGGAGCCCAGAAGGTCGAGTCGGCCGAGCACATAGCCGAGAGCGACGATGCTGGCGATGACGCCGAACCCGATGACGACGCCGGTCACGGCGCTTCCCCCCAAGCTGCCCATAGGTGTCGGCGAAGATCGCGTCGACACTAATCACGGCCGCCGATCGCCGCCACGGCGTGGCTCACACCGGCCGTCGGCCGCACCGGCCCTGCGCACCCGCCACCGCAACCGGGTGAAAGGGTTCGATCGGCCAACCGCGCCCTCTGTCCCCCCGGCCGGGGCGTCTGTTCGAACATGTTCCCCGGCGTCGCGGGCAGCGGGCCCGTAGTCGAACGACTCCGCTCCGATGTGGAGGAGGCACGATGGCTGAGACGACGCCGAGCAGTGCGCTCAAGGACAAGAACTACAACCTGGTGTGGGCCGTGCAGCAGTCGCTGGAGAATGTGTACCGGCTGCAGACCTTCATCGAGGACGCCGAGCGCGAAGGCGACCAGGAGGTCGCCACCTGGTTGCGCCGCATCCAGGAGAACAACCAGAAGGCCGGGGAGCAGGGCAAGCGCATGCTGCTGCAGCGCCTGCAGGCCGAGAACGGGTGACAGCCGACGTGCGGCAAGTGCGGCCTCCGCGCGCCGCACCCGGCCCCTGATGTGACCACGCGGCCGCCCTCCGAGCGCAGACCGCTCGGTCGGCGGCCGCGCGACTGCTCACCGGGTGTGCGGCGCGAACAGCAGCGCGGCGTCGGCACGCTCGACGGTGCCGCCGTAGCCGTACATCCGCACGCCGCGCGCGACGCCCGTGCGGCGGTAGCGGTGCAGTCCCGGTTCGGCGGTGCTCAACCGCAAGGCGCGGTCGGCGGGGCCCTCGCCGGGCAGCGTGTCGGGCTCCGCGTGCCGCTCGACGACCACGACGGCCTCCGGCGCCTCGTCCACCGTGTAGGTCCTGCCGTCGAGCGGTCCGCCGGCGAACCCGACGCTGACGCCTTCGCCGTCGGATCGCATCTGCTTCACGGCACCGATGATGCCGTCCCGCGCTGCCCGGCGCCAGCCGCCGCCGCGGACGGCGCGGGGCGGTCGGGACCGCGAACGGATGATGATCACAAACGGCGGAACCGGCGAACCGGACGTTTCGGATGCGCATCATACGAATCGATGATCCGCCGGAACCAGATCCGGCATCCCCCGACGATGGTCATGGAAAGGCAGTCCCCACGTGCGATCGCTCCCTAAAGCTGTACTACCCCTCGCCCTCCTCCTCGCCGCCCAAGCGGGGTGCTCCGCTTCGGCCCCGGCCGAAACGCAGGATGCGGGAGGCCGGCCGTCGCAGCCGCCGTCCGCAAGCGCGCAGCCGACGTCGGGCCCCGAAGCGGTGGCGTCCGCGACGGAGACCGCGAAGACCTACGTCGCCGCGCTGGAGGACGGTAACGGCGAGGCGGGGTGCAGCGTGGCCTCCACCGCGATGCGGGCCCAGCTGACGGAACTGGCTGCCGACGAGGGCGGCGAGGGAGGGTGCGCCGCGGGCTTCGCCCTGTTCGCCGCCGAGCAGCCCGGCGTGGGCGGTATGGCTGTCGGCGAGGTCGAGATCGGCCCGTGGCAGGAGGCCGACTCCGGCGCCGAACCGGTCGCCCACGCGGAGATCGGCTACCCCGACGGCGCTGACACCGCCGACGGCATGACGGTGGACGGCCTCCAACTTCCCTACCAAGACGGCGCCTGGGTCGTGGACGCCGACGTGCACTGAGCCTGCCGGCCGCTTTCCGGGCACGGGACGGGGGGCGGGGTCGTTCCGCCCCCCGTACTACTTGAAGTCGGCCCAGACCGCCGCGACTATCGCGCCGAGGACGATCGGGCCGCCGAGGAGCCCGATCTCGGCGTCCCAGGAGCCGATGCCCACCGTGGTGTCATCCGGCCGGGCGGCGGCGTCCGGCTCCGACCGCCGTGCCGTACCGGCGGGCGGCCGAGTTGTTCCACGTGAAACCGCGCAGGTCGGTCGGGGCAGACGCGGGCTGCGGCCGGGCGCGGACGCACCCCGCGCGGGGCGGTGGCCGCACTCGAATCCGCACCGGCGGTGGCGGCGACCACGGCGGATACGCCAGGCTGGACGTCCGCACACGGTCGGCCGCCTCGGGCGCTGTCGGCCCGACCTCCGGCGGCACGTCCCGGATGCCCCGGATACGGTGCCGCTCCCGCAGGCACCGCCGAGTCGTGCGCCGCCCGGAGAGCCCGACAGCACCGAGCGGACCCCCAGCCTCGACCAGGAGAAGCCCGCATGACGACCCCCTCGCCGTCCGCCGACCCCGCACCCCTGATGGCCGCGGCGGCCATCGCCCCCGGGCCCGAGTGGACCCTCACCTTCGTGATGCAGAGCCGAGGCGTCTACGCGGGCCACTGGCTGCTGCCGGGCGGCCGGATCCGCCCGGACGAGAGTGCGGAGCAGGCGGCGCGGCGCGAGGCCGCCGAGGAGTCGGGCGTGCGCCTGGGCCCGCTCGCGCCCACCGGGATCTACGACATCCGCGGCGGTTCCGAGGACGGCGAGCCCTACTGGTTCCGCATGCACGTCTACCGGGCGCTGCAGACGAGCGCCGTGCCGGAGGGGTTCGCCCCCGACCCCGCCGAAGTGGCCGGCGTCTGCCAGGTGCATCCGCGCGACATCCTGCCGCACCCGACGGACATGGTCATTCTGAACGACGCCGGACTCGCGGACTACGACCCCGCGCTGGTCCGCCGCCTGCTGTCGGCCGACGGCGTCGTGATGGCTCCCCTCGACAGCGCTCTGCCGTCCTGATCGCCGCCGGACGCCGCGGGACCGTGCTCCTCGCCGGCGAGTCCGGTCCACTGGACGATTCGCGCACATCAGAGGCATCGCGGCTGCTTTACTGGAGATCATGCGTGAGCGTTGGCAGGATCGGTTCCGCGCGGGCAGTGTCAGCCTCCCCTCCTGGGCCCGGGAGGCACCGGACCACTCGCTGTTCCGCAGCAACACCAGCGGTACCTGGGAGCTGCATACCTGGGACCGGACGACGGGGCATCGGCGGCAGCTGACCAAGCGCCCCCACGGCACCGAGACCGGCGCGCTCGACCCCGCGGGCGAGTTCGTGTGGTGGTTCGACGACACCGACGGCGACGAGTTCGGCGTGTGGCGGCGCCAGCCGTTCGCCGGCGGCCCCGACTCCACGCCGCTGCCCGACCTCGCCCCCTCCTACGACAGCGGTCTGGCGCTGGGCACCGGCGGGTTCGCGGTGGTGGGGCGCTCCACCGACGAAGGCTTCAGCGCGCACGCCGGGACGGCCCCGGGGCCGTCCCGCACGGTCTACGCGCACCGCTGCGAGGGCTGGGTGGCCGATCTCTCCGACGACGGCTCGCTCCTGGCGATCGCGCACAGCGAGCACGGCGACAGCCGGCACATGGCCGTGCGGGTGCTGCGCCTGGCCCCGGCGCCCGCTCCCTCGGCGGCCGCCGCACAACAGGCCGGCGCCCCCGATCCGGCCGCCGCGGGCACCCGCACGGAGGCCGCCGCCACCGTGACCGACCTGTGGGACGGCCCCGGCCTCGACCTCGTCCCCGTCGCCTTCGAACCCGGCGGCCACCGCCTGCTGGTCCTGCACGAGCGCCGCGGCGTCCGCGCACCCCTGGTATGGGACCCGTTCACCGGCGCCGAGCAGGAGATCGACACCGGTCTGCCCGGCGAGCTGGGCGCCGACTGGACACCCGACGCGGCCGCCCTGCTGATCTCCCAGGAGCACCGGGGCCGCATCCTGCTGCACCGCTACACCCTGGCGACGGGCGCGCTCACCGCCCTCGACGTCCCGCCGGGCGTGGCCGCGGCCGCCTCGGCCCGTCCCGACGGCACCGTCGAGTACCGGTGGTCCGACTCCGCGCACCCGCCGGCCGTGCGCGACACCTCCGGCGCGACGGTACTGCGCCCGCAAGGCCCGTCGGCGCCGCCGTCGGTGCCCGTCCACGACGCCGCAGTCGAGGGCCCCGGCGGCGCGATCCACGTACTCGTGTCGCTGCCGGAGGAGGGCGAGCGGCCCTATCCGGCGGTCTTCGTCGTGCACGGCGGCCCGCAGGCCCAGGACTACGACGCCTTCCTGCCCGACGTCGCGGCCTGGGTCGACCACGGCTTCGCGGTCGTGCGCGTCAACTACCGCGGCTCCACCGGCTACGGCGCGGCGTGGCGGGACGCGCTGGAAGGCCGCGTGGGCATCACCGAATTGGAGGACATCACGGCGGTGCGCGACTGGGCGGTGCAGACCGGACTGGCCGACCCCGAGCGGCTGCTCATCGAGGGCGGCTCGTGGGGCGGCTACCTCGTGCTGCTCGCGCTGGGGCTCCGGCCCGGCGACTGGAGCGCCGGGATCGCGGCGGTGCCCATCGCCGACTACGAGGCCTCCTACGCCGACCAGATGGAGGCGCTGCGCGCTTTCGACCGGTCGATGTTCGGCGGCTCCCCCGAAGAGGTGCCCGAACGGTACCGGGCCTCCTCCCCCATCACCTATGCGGCCGACGTGCTGGCGCCGCTGCTGGTGCTGGCCGGCGAGAACGACCCGCGCTGCCCGATCCGGCAGGTCGACAACTACCTCGCCCGCCTCACCGAGCTCGGCAAGCCCCACGAGGTCTACCGCTTCGACGCCGGCCACGGCTCCTTCGTGGTGGACGAGCGCATCCGCCAGATGGCGGCCGAGCTCGACTTCGCGCTGAGAGTCACCGGGCAACGGGAGGGCGCGCGGCCGGGATCGTTGTAGCCATGGACGGGCAACCGCGCTACCTGTGGGTGGCCGACCTGCTGCGCAGGCCCATCCTGGACGGCGAACTGGAGCCGGGGTCCCGACTGCCCTCGCGCTCCCGGCTCGCCCGCACCTACGGAGTAAGTGAACAGGTGTCGCGCCACGCGCTGCGGCTGCTGGTCAGCGAAGGTCTGGTGGAGGCGCGGCCGGGGTCGGGGTACTACGTGCGCACCGTGCCGCAGATCCACCGCTTCTCCCGCACCGACCGCTCCTCGGGGGCGGGCGTCGACCCGCTCCAGCGCGCCGACCTGGGCACCCGGACCGAGACCGTGTGCGGGATCGTCGCGCGGCGGCTGGAGCTGCGCGACGGCGTGCGGGTCTTCCGCACCAGCTGCCTGGGGATGGCCGACGACATGCCGGTCGCGCTGCACACCGCCTGGGAGCCGGCGGCGCTCACCCAGGGCACGCTGCGCACACCCGCCGACGCCGAGGCGGGCACCAGCGTCCTGCAGCGGCTCGGCGCGGCAGGCGTCGCGATCGACCGCGTGGTGGAGGAGGTCGGCGTGCGCCCGCTGCGCGAACCCGAGTCGAGCCTGCTGAAGCTGGCACCGGGACTGCCCGTTCTCGTCGTCGAACGCACCCATTACCAGGGGCGGCGCCCGGTGGAGACCTCCGACCTGGTCGGGTCGATAGACCACTGCCGGCTGCTGTACCGGCTCAGCCTGGCCCGCTCGCCGAAGCGGGAGGGCCGCTGAGGCGGCGACGGTGTCGGCGTCCGCATCGGTTGCCCGGCGCCGGGCGCCGCCGAAAGCGCGAACGGCCGGCCGGTCCGCGCGGACCGGCCGGCCGTGCTGCGTCGAACGCGTCGAACGCGTCAGGCCGTGGAGAACTCCTCCGCCACGACCTCGGCGATCTGGGCGGTGTTCAGCGCGGCGCCCTTGCGCAGGTTGTCGCCGCACATGAACAGCTCCAGCGACCGCGGGTCGTCCAGCGACCGGCGGATCCGGCCGACCCAGGTGGGGTCGGTGCCCACGACGTCGGCCGGGGTCGGGTACTCACCGCGGGCCGGGTCGTCCTGGACGACGACGCCCGGGGCCGAGGACAGCACCTTGCGGGCGTCGTCGGCGGCGACCTCGGTCTCGAAGGTGGCGTGCACCACCAGCGAGTGCGTGGTGACAACCGGGACCCGCACGCAGGTCGCCGAGACCGGCAGCTCGGGCATACCCAGGATCTTGCGGGACTCGTTGCGGACCTTCAGCTCCTCGGAGGCGTAGCCGTCCTCCTTCAGCGAGCCGGCCCAGGGGACCACGTTCATCGCCAGCGGCGCCGGGAACGGGCCCAGCTCGCCCACCGCGGCGCGCACGTCGCCGGCGCGGGTGCCCAGCGTGCGGTCGGTGGCCGCCTTCTCGATCTGGTCGTGCAGGGTGTCGATGCCCTCCTGGCCGGCGCCGGAGGCCGCCTGGTAGGAGGCCACCACCAGCCCGCTCAGGCCGTAGGCGCGGTGCAGCGCGCCCATGGCGACGATCATCGACAGCGTCGTGCAGTTGGGGTTGCTGATGATGCCGCGCGGGCGGTTGCGGGTCTGCTCGGCGTTGACCTCGGGCACCACCAGCGGCACCTCGGGGTCCATCCGGTACGCGCCGGAATTGTCCACCGCGATCGCCCCGCGCTCGGCCGCGACCGGGGCCCACTGCTTGGAGACCTCGTCGGGCACGTCGAACATGGCGACGTCGACGTCGTCGAAGACCTCAGGTGCCAGGGCCTGGACCTCGACCTCCTCGCCGCGGACGGTGAGCCGCTTGCCGGCCGAACGCGGGGAGGCCACCAGGCGGATCTCACCCCAGACATTCTCGCGGGTGGAGAGGATGTCCAGCATGACGGTGCCGACGGCGCCGGTGGCACCGACGACGGCAAGGGTGGGGCGGCGTGCACTCATCGTCCGGTACCTCCGTACACAACGGCTTCGACCTGCGCGGCGTCGAGCTGGAACTCGGAGTGGGCCGCCGCTACGGCCGTGTCGACCTGGTCCTGTTCGACGACCACGGAGATGCGGATCTCCGAGGTCGAGATCATCTCGATGTTGGTGCCCGACTTGGCCAGGGCGTCGAAGAAGCGCGCGGTGACACCGGGGTAGGAGCGCATGCCCGCGCCGATCAGCGAGACCTTGCCGATCTGGTCGTCATAGCGCAGCGACTCGAAGCCGACCTTCTCCTGCACCTTCTTCAGGGCGGTCAGCGCCGTCTGCCCGGCCTCCATCGGCACGGTGAAGGAGATGTCGGTGCGCGACGTCGAGGCGGCCGACACGTTCTGCACGATCATGTCGATGTTGATCTCGGCGTCGGAGAGGACCGAGAAGAGCGTCGCCGCCTCACCGATCCTGTCGGGGACGCCCACCACCGTGATCTTGGCCTCGCTCCGGTCGTGTGCCACCCCGGAGATGATCGGTTGTTCCATGCCTTCGGATTCCTCAACTTCTGTGACGACCCAGGTACCGGGCTTCTGACTGAACGACGAGCGCACGTGCAGCGGGATTCCGTACCGCCGGGCGTACTCCACGCAGCGCAGGTGCAGGATCTTGGTGCCGCAGGCGGCCATCTCCAGCATCTCCTCGTAGGAGATCCGGGGAATGCGCTGGGCGGAGGGCGCGATCCTGGGGTCGGCGGTGAAGACGCCGTCGACGTCGCTGTAGATCTCGCAGGCGTCGGCGTTCAGTGCCGCGGCGAGTGCGACGGCCGTGGTGTCGGAACCCCCGCGGCCGAGTGTGGTGATGTCCTTGCTGTCCTCCGACACGCCTTGGAAGCCCGCGACGATGCAGATGGAGCCCTCGTCGAGGGCCTCCTGGATACGGCCCGGGGTGACATCGATGATCTTGGCGTTGCCATGGAGGGACGTGGTGATGACGCCGGCCTGCGAACCGGTGAACGAGCGGGCCTCGTAGCCGAGGTTGCCGATCGCCATGGCGACCAGCGCCATGGACATGCGCTCACCGGAGGTCAGCAGCATGTCCAGCTCGCGCCCGGGAGGCAGCGGCGATACCTGTTCGGCCAGGTCGAGGAGCTCGTCTGTGGTGTCGCCCATGGCCGAGACCACGACGACGACGTCGTATCCCGCCTTTTTCTGAGCGACGATCCGCTGGGCCACTCGCTTGATGGCTTCCGCATCGGCGACGGAAGACCCACCGTACTTCTGCACGATCAGAGCCACGGTCGTTGCTCCTGGGAGTTCGGGATCACGGTAATCAACTGGAAATTGTAGCTAGCGCAATGTTCCGGACGCCGTCTCACCTGCGGAACCGCCGGATCGGCAGGTCGCAGGCGGCAGAGTACCGGCGCCGGGATGTACCCCATAGGCGGGCGAATACTCGTGTTTCCGACAAGTTGCGCCGCCAGCTCGGCAAACGCCGTCCCGGCCACGCAGCACGCCCGCCAGACACCCGGCCGCGGAGTGTGAGCGAGGGCATGTTCGGTGGGCCGCTGTCCTACTGCGCGGCGCCCCAGCACCACTCTCGCCGCGTTCTCGTCAGTCGACAGGGAACCACCCTGACTCCCTCCTCGGCCTTGCGAGAGTGGCACTGGTCCCTATCGCAGCGCCTCGCGGCAGAAAGGCGCTTCGCGCACTCGTCCGCGAGGCGCACACGAGTGCGCCGCTCGCTACGGACGGACCCACCGAACACACCCTAGAACTCCAAACTCCGCCGGCCCTCGAAGGCCCGGCCCAGAGTCACCTCGTCGGCGTACTCCAAGTCGCCGCCGACGGGCAGGCCGCTGGCCAGCCGGGTGACTTTCAGCCCCAGGGGTTTGACCAGCCGCGCCAGGTAGGTCGCGGTGGCCTCCCCTTCCAGATTGGGGTCGGTGGCCAGGATCAGCTCGGTGATCTGGCCGTCGGAGAGCCGGGACATCAGCTCCTTGATGCGCAGGTCGTCGGGTCCGACGCCCTCGATCGGGCTGATGGCGCCGCCGAGGACGTGGTAGCGGCCGCGGAACTCGCGGGTGCGCTCTATGGCCACGACGTCCTTGGACTCCTCGACGACGCAGATGACAGCGGAGTCGCGCCGGGCGTCACGGCAGATGCGGCACTCGTCCTCCTCGGAGACGTTGCCGCACACGGCGCAGAACCGCACCCGGTCCTTGACCTCGACCAGCGCGTCGGCGAGGCGCTTGACGTCGGCGGTCTCGGAGGCGAGCAGGTGGAAGGCGATACGCTGCGCGCTCTTCGGACCGACGCCGGGCAGCCGCCCGAGCTCGTCGATCAGGTTCTGAACAGCGCCCTCGTACATCGCCCACCCACGTGTGTCATTCCTACGCCCACTACCGTAGCCGAGACCCCGGCCCGCTGCCGCCACCGGCGGGCTCGATGCCGAGGGCCGATTGACACCGTGGGCCGCTAGGTTGGCCGGACACCGGGGACGGCAGCGAGGAGAAGGGACAGCGGCGGCCATGAGCGAGACGACGGAGACGGCACCCGAGCCGCGCCAGTGGTTCAGCGTGGCACTGGAGCGGATGGGGGCCACCTATGCGGCCTGGGCGCTGGAGCAGATCGAGCTCTACAACGAACACCACCCCGTCGATGACTGGCATGTCGACGTCGAAGCTTCCACCTTCCGGCAGGGCTCGGTGACCGTGCGAATGGCTCCGCTGGGGACCTTCGGCACCGACGGAAGCTGGATGTGGGCGTGGGCGAATACGCACATGAACCCGCCCGGTTCGCAGCGCCTCGCGGCGTCGCTGGAGCTGCGGCGCATCGGCGAGCAGTACGACGTACCCGAGCTGGTCACACCGCGGCTGGAACTGTCCGAGTTCGCCGACGCGCGGATGGTCGCGGAGCGATTGCTCGTGGCGGCGACCGGGGTGCTCGCGGGCCGCGGGTACGGCAGCGTCACGGTCGACACCGGCGCGCGCTTCGCCATGCTGATGGTCGACGACGCCATCCCGCGTCCGCAGTTCGACATGACGACCGTGCCCCGCCGGATCATGCAGGGCATCGAGGTGTTCCCGCACGACCACCGCGCCACGGTCGGCGGCTACCTGACGCGGCACGGCTTCGAGGTCGAGGAGCCCGACGCGGCGTCGCTGCGCGGCGTCCGGCCCGACTGCACGTTGCGCGCCGCATTCGACGAGCACGGGAGGCTCGCCGACCTCTCCTTCGGCAACTCCGGCTCCGCGGGCTGAAGGGACGGCGGAACGGGGTGCGCCCGTGTGCCGCCCCGCTCGGGAGCCGGTGCCCGGTTCCGCCCGCGAGCGCACCGCGGGCGGAACCGGATCAGAATCCCGGAAGCCCCGGCATGCCGCCGCCGGGCATGCCGCCGCCCAGCCCTTCGGCGAGCGGACCCATCTTCTCCTGCTGCAGCTCCTCCACCGAGGACTCGGCGTCGCGGATGGCGGCCAGCACCATGTCCGCGACCGTCTGCGCGGTCTCCTCGGCGTCGTCGGTGTCGATGGCCTGGGAATCGATGTTGATCTCCTCCACCGAACCGCGGCCGTTCACCGTGACCTTCACCAGCCCGCCGCCCGAGGTGCCCTCGACCTTGGCTTCGTCGAGCTGCTGCTGGGCCTCCATCAGCTGCTGCTGCATCTGCTGAGCCTGCTGGAGGAGGGCCTGCATGTCCATTCCGCCGCCAGAGTTCACTGCATCTCTCCTTGCCTGCGCTGTCCGTGCCTGCGAGCGTATCCGCTCCACGCGCTTCGATCCGTGCGCGTCAGGGCCACTCGGCTTGCGCGCCGAGGGTGTCCATGAGGACGGATTCGGCGCCGAAAGCGTTCCCACAGACAGACTCGGCTCGGCTTTCCGGGGCTCAGTCCTCGGAGTGGTCGATCTCGCTGATGATCTTGCCGCCGAGTTCGGCCTCTATGAGCGCGAACCCCGATGACGTCCGGGGCCCGCCCCCGCCGGCAGCGGTGCTCGGTCCCGGGGTCTGCTGCCGGGCATCGGCAGCGGGGTCCGGTTGCGATTGCGTGGCGGGCTGCGGCGCGGGCGTGGACACGGGATCGGGTGGGGGCGCCTGCGCCGTGTCAGGGTCGGGAGGAGGAGCCGCCACCGCGTCCTCGTAGGGGTCGGGCGGAGGTTCCTGCTGGTGCGGCAGCGCGGGCGGCCCCGGCTCAGCCGGCGGACCTGAGTCGGCCTCCTCCGCAGGTGCGGGCGGCTCGGCCGCGGCCGAAGCCTCGGGCTCGCCGCCCGGCGGCGGCTCCGGCGACGGCTCCGGGGCACCCGGCGACGGAGGATCCGGCGGTGGGTCCCATCGCGCCGGTTCGGCGGCTGATGGCGCGGCCGACGGGCGCGGCCCTTGATTCGACATCGCCACGCCGCTCACGCGCACATCGGCGCCCAGTACTCGGCGGATCGCCTGGACGACGATCTGGTCGTTGCCGCTGCTCGTGAGTGCCTTGGCGTCATTGGGGCGGGCGAACCCGAGCTGAACGTGGCTACCGTCGACCACGACCGGACGCACGTCCATACCGCTTAGCCAGATCCAGACGGCCTTCTTCAGACCGTAGACCGCCGCCATCACCTGGTCCCAGGACGTCTGAACCGCGTTCAGATCCAGGGAGCCGTTACTTCCCCGCCGCGGCCCCGCTGCGGCGGCGCGGGCGGGCGCCTGCGCTCCGTCGCCGCCGGGAGTGCCCCAGTCGTCGGCCGCGGGCCCCGATCCCTGCCGCTGCGGGCCGGAGTCGGCGGCCGGGGCAGCCGGATTCTGCGGTGTGGGAGCGGGCCGGGGCTCGGAGCGCGGCGGAGGCGACGCCGCCGGGGCCGCCGAGGGCTCCTCGGTGGCCGGCTGCGCGGCGGGAGCCGGTCCCGCGGGAGGTGCCGGTGCCGGTGCGGCCGGAGCCGCGGACGCGGACGCCTGTCCGGACGCCATCCGCTGCTCCAACTGCTCCAGGCGGGCCAGCAGCGCGCCGGAGTCGCCCCCGCCTGGAGCGGCCCCCGGCAGCAGGATCCGCGCGCTCATCAGCTCCAGCAGCAGCCGCGGCGAGGTGGCGCCGCGCATCTCGGTCAGGCCCTGGTTGAGGATGTCGGCCGCCCGGGTGAGCCGGGCCGGGCCGAGGCGTTCGGCCTGCTCGCGCATGCGCTCGACGGCGTCGGGCGCGACGTTGATCAGGCCCTTCTCCAGGGCGTCGGGCACGGCGGCCAGCACGACCAGGTCGCGGGTGCGCTCCAGCAGGTCGGCGGTGAAGCGGCGGGGGTCGTGGCCGCCCTCCATCACCCGGTCGATGAGGCCGAATACCGCGGCGCCGTCGGCGTCGCCGAGGGCGTCGACCATGTCGCCGAGCAGGCTGGAGTCGGTGTAGCCGAGCAGCGCCACGGCACCGTCGCGAGTGATGCCGCTCTCGTCGGAGCCGGCCCGCAGCTGGTCCAGGATGGACAGCGAGTCGCGCGCCGACCCCGCGCCCGCGCGCACCACCAGCGGCAGCGCGGCGGGATCGAAGGGGACGCCCTCGTCGGTGAGGATCTCCTCCATGAGTTCGCGCAGCGTGCTCGGCGGGATCAGCCGGAACGGGTAGTGGTGGGTGCGCGAGCGGATGGTGCCGATGACCTTGTCCGGCTCGGTGGTGGCGAAGACGAACTTCAGGTGCGGCGGGGGCTCCTCGACAAGCTTGAGCAGCGCGTTGAAGCCCTCGCGGGTCACCATGTGCGCCTCGTCGATGACGTAGACCTTGTAACGCGAGTTCACCGGCGCGAAGAACGCGCGTTCGCGCAGGTCGCGGGCGTCGTCGACGCCGCCGTGCGAGGCGGCGTCGATCTCGATGACGTCGATGCTGCCGGGGCCGTCGGGCGCCAGCGCGACGCAGGACTCGCATTCGCCGCAGGGATCGGGGGTGGGCCCCTGGTCGCAGTTGAGGGAGCGGGCCAGGATGCGCGCGCTTGAGGTCTTGCCGCAGCCCCGCGGACCGCTGAAGAGGTAGGCGTGGTTGATGCGGCCGTTGCGCAGCGCCTGGCGCAGCGGTTCGGTGACGTGCTCCTGCCCGCGGACCTCGCCGAACGTCGCAGGGCGGTACTTGCGATACAGCGCGATGCTCACGGCGCGCTCACTGCTCCCTCCGCGGACCGGCACGGTGCGGACACCCGGGAGCGACCGATCGCCCCCGGCCGTGTCCGCGAGTCCATTGAACCCTCTACCTGTGACAGATCGCAGGGGGCTGCGCCGGCGAGGCGGGGGCGGATTGGCCTCCCGGGAAAGAGAAAGGACCCCCCGCGCACCCGCCAGAGCTTACTTATCCTTGCTGCCTTCCGGCCCTGGGGAGGTTCATAAGGTGACGCCGCACGAGGGGTCTGCCCCCACTCTATCGGACGTGCGCGCCTCGGCGAACCGCTCTTCGGCGGTCGCGGTGGGCGGGGACTCAGAGGAGCGCGCTCGGGGGGCGCAGTCGCGTCTTCGGGCCGACTTCGCGGACTGTTTCACGGCAGGGCCTCTTCTCGGACTGCGGAGACTCACCGGAATCGCCGCGCCGCCGGCTGTGGCGAGTCCGGAATGCGCACGCGCGTCGGCCGGGCGCGCCCCAGTGCCCCGGGACACGGGGGTGCGCCCGCCCAATGGGTGGAAACCGCAAGGTGGAGACCGTCTGCGCGTCACAGGCACCCCGCGCAATCCGGTAGAGTCGTCTGCGGAGGATTCGCTCAGAGGCCTAGAGCGCGCGCTTGGAAAGCGCGTTGGGGGCAACCCCTCACGAGTTCGAATCTCGTATCCTCCGCCGCCTCTACGCAGGCAGTACGAAGGCCCCGACCGGGTGCGCGGTCGGGGCCTTCGTCGTTTCCGCGGGTCGTGGCCCGCGGCCGGGTTCCGTCGACGCAGTCGGCCGGGGATCGGCGGTCCTGCTCTCCAGGGGCCGACGACGACGCCGAGCGCGCGGCTCTGCGGAACGGCTCCAGATCTCCCACCGCAGGACCGGCCGGAACCGCAGCGCCCCCGGTGACCCGGGAGCGGGGCCGCGCCTCCTCCCTGGCCGCATCCGGACGGTTTGTTTCGCCCGAATGCTCCCGGGGAGGGGGAGAACACCGCCGGCGGCCCGCTTCCCTCGGCGGTCGTGTGGTCCCCCAACACCGCGAGGAGGGTCGGGATGCACGACAGTCTCGTGCTGGATCGTGTAACCAGGCACTACAAACAGGTAAGGGCGCTCGACGCGCTGTCGATGACCGTGGGCGGCGGCGAGCTGTTCGGGTTCGTCGGCGGCAACGGCGCCGGCAAGACCACAGCCATGCGCATCGTGCTCGGGGTACTGGCCGCCGACAGCGGAACCGTGTACTGGCGCGGCCGCCCGCTCGATCTGGCGGCGCGCCGCCGGATCGGCTACATGCCCGAAGAACGGGGGCTTTACCCCAAGATGGGCGCCCGCGAACAGCTCGTCCACTTCGCCCGGTTGCACGGCGTCGATCCCGCCGGCGCCCGGCGCCGCGCCGACCACTGGCTGGAGCGGTTCGGACTGGCCGACCGCGCCCGCGACGAGGTCGCCAACCTCAGCCTGGGCAACCAGCAGCGCGTGCAACTCGCCGCCGCGCTGGTGCACGACCCTGTCCTGCTGGTGCTGGACGAGCCTTTCTCCGGGCTGGATCCGGCGGCGGTGGACGAGATGAGCGCGGTGCTGCGGGAGCGCGCGGCCGAGGGAGCGCCCGTTCTGTTCTCCAGCCACCACCTGGAACTCGTCGAGCGGTTGTGCGACCGCATCGGCATCATCAAGGAGGGGGCGCTGGTCGCCGAAGGCACCGTCGAGGAGTTGCGCAGCGGCGGACCGCGGCGCTACGCGGTCCGCGTCGAGCCCGGCGAGGCGCAGGGCAATTGGGTCGAGCGGGTACCGGGGGCGCGCGCCGTCGGGGACGACCAAGGCGCCGTCATCGTCGAACTGCCCGGCGGCACCGACGACCAGGACCTGCTCCGCGCTGCCCTGGCGGCCGGGCCCGTCCGCTCGTTCACCCCGCACCTGCCCCGGCTGGCCGAGCTGTACCGCGAGACAGTGGAACCGGTCCGCGGCGGATCCGCCGCGGACACCGCCGACGCCGCCCCCGCAGCGGAGAGGAGCGCGGTATGAGCACCGAAGACATCCGGCGGAGCGGATCCGGGCCGGAGGCGGAGACGGAGACACCGGATGCGAGTGGTGCGCAACCGGGCTCCGGGCAGGCGGTGTGGCTGGTCGCCCGCCGCGAGATGGTGACCCGGGTACGCAGCAAGGCCTTTCTCTTCGGCACACTCGGGATGGTCGTGGCGATCCTGCTGATCGCCGCGGTTCCGATGGTCGCCGGTCTGCTCTTCGGCGGCGACGGCGGTGCGCGGGTGGCGGCCGCGCCGCAGGTCCGGCCGATCCTGCAGCAGGCGGTCGAAGGCAGCGCCGACTCCCCCGGCAGCCCGATCGAGGCGGCGCAGTGGCAGGGCCGTGCGCAGGCCGAGGAAGCCGTGCGCGCGGGAGAGCTCGACGCCGCGCTGGTCTCGGGTGAGGACGGACCGGTCATGCTGGTCGACGGGACACCCGACCCCGCCTTGGCCCGCGCGCTCGACGAGGCCTACGCCCGGCACAGCACCGCCGAGGCCCTCCAGGGCTCCGGCGCCGACACCAGCACCGTCCAGCAGGCCATGTCCGCCTCGGTCGGTGTGGACACCCTCGGCGGCGCCGGGGACACCCAGGCGTTCCTCGCCCGGATGGTGGTCGGCTACGCGCTGACCTTCCTGCTCTACCTGTCCATCCTGACGTTCGGCGTCTACGTCGCCCAGGGGGTGGTCGAGGAGAAGGCGAGCCGCGTCGTCGAGCTGATGCTGGCGGCGGTGCGGCCCTGGCAGCTGCTCTTCGGCAAGGTCCTGGGGATCGGCGCACTGGGCCTGGCCCAGGTCGGTGTGGTGCTGGTGGCGGGGGTCGGCGTCGCGGCGCTCACGGACTACCTGTCCGACCTGCCGGTGTCCTTCACCCTGCTGGCGATCAGCCTGGTGGCCTGGTTCGTGCTGGGCTATCTGTTCTTCGCGACGATGCTGGCGGCCTCGGCGTCGCTCGTCTCGCGCCAGGAGGATGTGCAGTCGGCCATCCAGCCGGTGATCCTGATCATCGCGGTCCCGCTGGTCGTGACCATGATGACGATCACGGGCGGCGGCGGAGTCGCCGTCGACGTGTTGGCGGTGCTGCCGCCGTTCTCCCCATTCATGATGCCCATGCGGCTGGCCATGGGCGAGGCGGCGCTGTGGCAGAACGTCCTGGCTCTAGCGATCCTGGCCGCCGCACTGGCGG
Organism: Streptomonospora litoralis; assembly: GCF_004323735.1. Classification (GTDB taxonomy): domain Bacteria; phylum Actinomycetota; class Actinomycetes; order Streptosporangiales; family Streptosporangiaceae; genus Streptomonospora; species Streptomonospora litoralis. The sequence goes on from NZ_CP036455.1 coordinate 5,657,317, forward strand.
GCATGGTGTGGCTGGCGGCGCGCATCTACAGCGGCGCGGTGCTGGGCACCGGCGGCAAGATCAAGGCCAAGGACGCCTTCCGCGCGGGTTCCCGATAGCGGTTGCGCCACGGCTGGTTCGGATGGGTCGGCGACGCGGCGGCCGCAGGCCTACCGGAAAACCCTTCGGATCGGGCCGGCTCAGGGAGGCGCCACCTGAGGCCGGACCCTCACCGGTATTCTAACCGACAGTGATGCTATCGTCACCGAAGCGCGCCACGATCGCGATTTCGCCGCCGAGAGCTTCGACGTAGCTGCGGACAGTGGCAATCTCCGAGCGATCCAGCTCGCCTCGTTCGATGCGTGAGACCCGGGACTGAGACACTCCGAGTGTGTGCGCCAGAGCACTCTGGTCGATCCCGTAAGCCTGGCGGATCTCGGCCAGGCGATACGCCCTGGTTTCGGCGCGCAGCCGAGCACCGATGGTTTCGATGCGGTCGGCGTCGAGTCCGCCTTCCTCGACTGCTGCGGCCCGGACGTCCTTCCAGTTGTGCGCCATAGTGATCAATCCCTCTCCGACTCGTAGCCACCTTCCAGCCAACGCTGATACCGCAATTCGGCTAGCGGGATACTCTCCGCATACCACGACTGCCATTTCCGGTCTTGTCGCCGGCCACGAGCAAAACTGCCTGCCTTTCGGGATCGAAGACGAACAGCGCTCGGACCTCGGTGCATCCGGCAGACCCCGGGCGGAGCTCCTTCAGGTTGTGAACGCTCGTGCCCTTGATCCCGTCGACCAGCGGACGCCCCAGCGTCGGACCGGACAACTCCAGCTGGTCGATCCCAGCCGCGACGAGTTCAGCCGTCTTGGAATCATCGACTACCAACTTCATGAACCACTCGTTGACCTCCTCGACCAGGATGACGCTCCAACTCACCCCTCGACTATGACGTAAGTGTTCTATGACATCAACGTTCTAAACCAGGGGCTTCTTCCCGGTGTGCACCGCCGCCGAGCTCTCACGGGTCGCGGGGCGGTGCGGCCGTTCCGTGCAGCGCGGGCGTGCCGATGGTGCGATGCGTGCGCTTGGGGCTCGGGCCGGAGGTTCTCGGCGAGACTTCCCGATCGACGGGTACCGACGGCACGGGAGGCCACCATTTCCGCGAGCATGTCCGACTCCGCTGGAGCGACCGGAGCGGCCGCATCCCTCTTCGCCGATCTCGACCGGCGCGCCGCCGCGCTCGAACCCTTCTACGAGGACCTGCACCGCAACCCGGAGCTCGCCTTCCGCGAGACCCGCACCGCCGGTCTCGGCGCACAGCGGCTGGAGGCGGCCGGGTACGCGGTAACGACGGGCATCGGCGGCACCGGGGTCGTCGGCGTGCTGTCCAACGGCGCGGGGCCGGTGGTGCTGCTGCGGGCCGACATGGACGGCCTGCCGGTGCGCGAGGACAGCGGGCTGGCCTACGCCTCCACCGCCACCGGCGAGTGGAACGGCTCCCAGGTCCCGGTGATGCACGCCTGCGGCCATGACGTGCACGTCGCCTGCCTGATCGGGGCGGCCGAGCTGCTGGCCGACCGGCGCGACGCCTGGAGTGGGACGGTGGTGGCGCTGCTGCAGCCCGCCGAGGAGACCGGCGAGGGCGCCCGCGCCATGCTCGACGACGGCCTCTACGACCGCGTCCCGATGCCCGACGCCGTGCTCGCCCAGCATGTGACCCCGCTGGCCGCCGGTCATCTGGCGTTCTGCGCCGGCGCGTTCATGGCCGCCTCCGACCAGCTGCGCATCACCTTCCGGGGCCGCGGCGGACACGGCTCGCGGCCCGAGGCCGCGGTCGACCCGGTGCTGATGGCGGCGGCGTTCGTGCAGCGCGTGCAGGCGGTCGTCTCGCGCGAGACCACGCCGGGAGAGCGCGTGGTGGTCACGGTCGGTTCCATCACCGCCGGCGACACCCCCAACGTCATCCCCGAGGAGGCCGTGGCGCTGCTCAACCTGCGCAGCTTCGACCCCGGTGTGCGCGAGCGGGCGCTGGCCTCGATCGACCGCATCGCGGCCGCCGAGGCCCAGGCGTCCGGTGCGCCGCACCCGCCGCAGACCGAGCACATCGGCAGCTTCCCTGTGGGCCACAACGACGACGACGCTGTCGAGGCGGTCAACGCGGCCTTCCGGCGCGAGTTCGGCGCCGAGCACCTGCACCGGCTCGACCCGGCCACCGGCAGCGAAGACGTGGGCCACCTGGCAGAGGCAGCCGGAGCCCCGATGTACTACTGGTGGCTGGGCGGCTGGGAGCCCGCCGAGTTCGCCCGCCTGCACGCCGCGGGCCGCGCGGCGCTCGAACTGCCCGCCAACCACTCGCCGCGCTTCGCCCCCCTCAAGCGGCCCACCCTGGACACCGGGGTGCGGGCGCTGGTCACCGCCGCGCTCAGCCGGTTGACGGCAGAGCGCTGAGGCCCTCGCCCGCTTCTGCGGGCTCGGCCCAGACGTCCATCGGCACGTGGCCGACGCCTCTGCCGTCGGCCCCGATCAACCGGCCCATCCGCTTGACCTGCCGAACGGTCACGAGCCGGTCCTGCACGACCGCGCCGGGGTGCGCCTCGGCCAGCCGGCGCTCCCACTCGTGCAGATCCTCCAGCCGGTGCAGCCACAGCACGGCGGCGGCGTTGGCCCGCCCGGCCGTCGTCGCGGCCATGCGGGTCTCCGGCATGGCGGTCAGGTCGGCACACACCCCGTGCACCTCTCCGGCGGGCACCCCCAGCCAGACCGTGACGAGCACCGGCCAGCCGGCGACCGAGGAGGCGGTGTCGCAGCGCAGCACGAGCCGCTGGGTGGCCAGTAGCTCGGCGAGCCGCCGGCGCAGTGTGTTGGCCGGAATGCCGGTGCGCCGACTCAGCTGCGCGTAGGGCATCCGCCCGTCCTCGCCCAGCGCAAGCATGACCTCCCGCTCCCCAGCGAGGCTGCGCACGGGGCGGCGCCCGTCGCGGGCGGACCCGCCGATCGCGCTCTGCTGGCCGCGGTCCAGCGCGTCCAACCGCCAATGGCTGCCGTCGCTGGCGGTGCGGGCGACCGGAGTCAGCCGGACGGCGCGCACCCCGGGCACCGCCGCCGCCACGTCCATCGCGTAGACCGACAGGGCCTGGGTGCTCACCGCCGCGGCGGTGACCAGGACGCTGTACTCGCCGCTGACGATCTCCACGTTGAGAGCGTGCGGGTGCCGCGCCAACCGTTCGGCGACCGATGTGACACCGCCCGCCCGGCAGGCCACCTCGATGAAGGCCATCGCACCCGTAGGCACCGCGGGCGGGCCCGGATAGCAGGTCACCCACGCCTCGCCGTCGGCGCTCAGCCGCGCCCAGCGGCGGGACAGCGTCGATGGGTCGGTCTCCAAGGGCTCCGCCAGCTCCGCCCAGGAGGCGCGGGGGGAGAGTTGGACGGCGTTGATCAGCGCGAGGTCGAGTTCGTCCATGTGTGGCCGATCTGTGCGTGAACATGCGTGTAATCGATTATTTCCGGCATCTGGCCGCTTTTCTGTGCAGGTTAGCGATCCTGGCCGTGTCCAGCCAGGGGGCGGGCGGGACGCACGACACATCCCGGAAGCGCACTGCGGACGCAGGGAGGATCCCTTGAGCGGAACCCGATACCGGACCGGAACGGCGGCCGTGCTCGGCATGGCCGTGCTGGCGGCGACCGCCTGTACGACCGGCGGCACAGGAGCAGGCGGAGCGGGCACCGCCGACGGGACGGTGCGGCTCGCGGTGTCCGGCGACGCCACCACCTTCGACCCCGCGCGCGGCAACGCGTCCACCGACTACGAGTTCGCCCGCCTGGCCTACGACACACTGCTGAGCTTCGACACCGACGGGGAACTGGTGCCGGGGCTCGCGAAGTCGTGGGAGAACACGCCGACCGAGGCGACGTTCACCCTGCGCGACGGCGTGACCTGCTCCAACGGCGAGAAGCTGACCGCCACCATGGTCGCGGACACGCTGCGGCACATCGCCGACCCCGAAACCGGCTCGTCGGCCCGCTACCTGGTGTTCGGCCCGCACGAGCCGACCATCACCGCCGACGACGAAGCGGGCAAGGTCACCATCGAGCTGGACGGCCCGTGGTCGGACCTGCCGGTCGGCCTGGCCGGTTCGACGGCCTCCATCACCTGCTCCGACGACCCGGAGAAACTCAACAGCGGCGGCGCCCCCGGCACGGGCCCCTACACGCTCACCGAGTCCAAGCGCGGCGCCACCTACACCTTCACCAGGCGCGACGACTACGACTGGGCGCCCGAGCACGGCGGCGGCATCTCCGGGAAGCGCCCCGAGAAGCTCGTCTACCAGGTGATCAGCAACGAGAGCACCGTCGCCAACCAACTGGAGACCGGTGCGCTGGACTACGCCACGTTCACCGGGACCGAGGCCCAGCGCTTCACCGACGGCGACTACACCAGTCTCTCCCGGCCGACCGTGCACATGTTCCTGGTGTTCAACCAGCGCGAGGGCCGCCCCGGCGCCGACCCCGAGGTGCGCGAGGCCGCCGCGCAGGCGGTGGACCGGGCGGCGTTCGACGAGGCCACGACCGGCGGCGCGGGAACCCTGCTGACCAGCGTCATGTCCGACCGGATCCGCTGCGTGCTCGACGACGAGTCGCTGCTGACCGGACAGGACAAGCAGGCCGCCGCCGAGGGCCTCGACGGGGTGGACGTCAAACTGGTGGGCACCAACGCGGTCGCCGGCGGCAACGGCAACGAGTACGTCCGCGCCGCGCTGGAGGAAGCCGGCGCGTCGGTGGACCTGCGCAACATCGACAACGCCTCCTGGGCCACCGACGTGCTGGGCAACCAGGGCGACTGGGACATGACCGTGATGGCCGCGCTGAACTCCTCCGGAGTGCTGACACCGACCATGTCGCTGCTCTCCGGCGCCGAACCGCCGCAGGGCCGCAACTTCGCCGGCGTGCACAACGACAAGCTGGACCAGGGCTTCGCCGATGCGCTGTCCACCACCGACGCCGGCGAGAAGTGCGCCGCCTGGGAGCGCGCGCAGCGCGCGATGCTCAAGCGCCACGACGTGGTGCCGCTGTCCACGGTCGACGTCTCCTTCGTGATGGCGCCCGGGATCTCGGCGGCGGCGTTCCCCGCCGGAGTCGACACCTCCACCCTGCGGATCGAGGGCTGATCCGTGGCCGGCTACGATCGCGCGCCGCACGGCGGCGGTGCGACCGAGGCCGCCCCCGCCGCGACGCAGGGGGCGGCCCGGCCCGCGCGCTCGCCGTGGCCGCGCTTCCTCATGCGCCGCCTGGGCGGGGTGGCCGTCGTGCTGGCCGTCCTCGTCGTCGCGACGTTCCTGCTGGTCCAGCTGGTGCCCGGCGACCCCGCACGCCAGGTGGCCGGTCCCGACGCCACCCCGCGGCAGATCGCCGCGGTCGAGCAGCGGCTGGGCCTCGACCGGCCGCCGCTGGAGCGCTTCACCTCCTACGTCGGCGGCCTTGTCACCGGCGATCTGGGCACCTCCTTCCGGACCGGCCAACCGGTCCTGGAGGTCATCGCCGGGCGGCTGCCGTTCACCGCGCAACTCGCCCTGCTGGCGGTGCTGGCGGTACTCGTGATCGCGGTGCCGCTGGGCATGGCGGTGGCGGTGGCCTGCCGGGGCGGGCGCCGCCGCCGGCTGGACACCCTGTTCTCCACCGCCACCTCGGTCTTCGGCTCAACGCCGGAGTACATCGTGGGCACCGCGCTGGTGCTGGTGTTCGCCGTCTGGCTGGGGTGGCTGCCCGCCGCGGGCGCCGCCACCGTGCCTTCGCTGCTGCTGCCGATCGCCGCGGTGGCGCTGCCGCCGGCCTGCCATCTCTCCCGCATCGTGCGCCGCGAAGCCGCCGTCGTGCTGGAGCAGGACTACATGCGCACGGCACGCGGCAAGCGGCTGGGCGGCTGGGCGCTGTACGTCCGCCACGCGCTGCCGAATCTGCTGACCTCGGCGCTGACACTGGGCGGGCTGCTGCTGGCGGGGCTGCTGGGCGGCACCGTCATCGTCGAGTCGGTCTTCGCCTGGCCCGGCCTGGGCACCCTCGTCGTCCAGGCCATCCTGAACCGCGACTATCCCGTCATCCAGGGGATCGTGCTGGTTATCGGCCTGCTGGCGACCCTGGTCAACCTGTTCGTCGACGTGTGCCTGGGCGTGCTGGACCCCCGGTCCCTGCACGGGCGCGGTGAGGAGGCACGATGAGGCGGCGCCGGTCGATCCGCCTGGCCGTCGGAGCGGGCGGGCTGGGCGTGGTCGCCGTACTCGCGGTGATCGGCCCCCCGCTGTGGGGCGAGCAGGCCCGGAGCATGACGGGTGAGACCCGCGCCGCGCCCGGCCCCGAGCACTGGTTCGGCACCGACGCGCTGGGGCGCGATGTGCTCGCCCGCACGCTCGACGCCACCCGGCTGACGCTGGAGACCACCCTGGCGGCCACGGCGATCGCGGCGTGCGCGGGGATTCTGCTGGGATCGGCGATCTGGCTCGCGGGACCGCGGGTGCGCGCGGTCGGCATGCGCGTCATCGACATCATGGTGTCCTACCCGCCGCTCATCCTCGCGCTGCTGGTGACGGCGATCATGGGGGCGGGCCCGGTGGCCACCGTGGCGGCGGTGGGCGTGGCCGGCAGCCCCAACTTCGCGCGGTTGACCGCCAACCAGGCCGCAGCGATCGCCGGCCGCGACTTCATCTCCACCGCGCGGCTGCTCGGTGTGCCGGGCCGCAAACTGTTCACCCGCCACCTGCTGCCGAACATGGCCGAGCCGCTGCTGGTCATGGTCTCGGTGGCGTTCGGCAGCATCCTGGTCGCCCTCTCCGGGCTGTCGTTCTTGGGGCTGGGGGTGCAGCCGCCGCAGACCGACTGGGGTTCGCTGCTGGCCGAAGGGCTCCGCGAACTGCACACCAACCCCGCCCAGGCGATGGCACCGGCACTGGCCATCGTGGCGACCGGCGCCTGCGCGGGCCTGGTAGGCGACGCGGTGGCCGCCGCGGCCGACCCCCGTTCGGCCGCCGGGTCGGCCGGGCGGCGCGGCCGCCGATCCGGCCCGCGGGCCCCGCTCGGTGCGGCCGCCGAGTCCGTGTCCGCCGCCGAGCAAACCGCCGAGCACAATGCGCTGACCGTGCGCGGCCTGGCCGTCACCGCTCCCGACGGCACCCGGCTGGTCGACGGAGTGGACTTCGACGTGCCCCGCGGCGCCACCGTCGGCGTGGTCGGGGAGTCGGGCTCGGGCAAAACGCTCACCGCGATGGCCGCCGCGCGGCTGCTGCCCGAAGGGCTCGGCGCCGAGGCGGACGCGCTCCGGCTGGGTGAATCCGACCTCCTCGCCGACCGGCTCGACGCGAGAACGCTGGCGACCGAACTCGGCATCGTGCACCAGGACCCCTCGGCGTCGTTCAACCCCGCACTGCGCGTCGGCACCCAGATCACCGAGGTGCTGCGCGTCCATCAGCGCCTGGAGAAGGTCGCGGCCTGGCATCGGGCCGTCGACCGCCTGCGCCAGGTGCGGGTGACCGCCCCCGAGGCCCGCATGCGCCAGTACCCGCACGAACTCTCCGGCGGTATGCGCCAGCGCGCGATGATCGCCGCGGCGCTGGCCACTTCGCCGAAGCTCATCATCGCCGACGAGCCCACGACAGCGCTCGACGTCACCGTGCAGGCCGACGTGCTGGCGCTGCTGCGCGAGGCGAACCGGCGCGACAAGGCGGCCGTGCTGCTCATCTCGCACGACATCGGCGTGGTGTCGTCGGTGTGCGACCGCATCCTGGTGATGTACGCGGGCCGGGTGGTGGAGGAGCTGACGGCCGAGGCCGTACGCCGCGGCGAGGCCGCCCACCCCTACACCCGCGCGCTGCTCGGCGCGACCCCGGCCGCCGCCTACTCTGCAGCGCGGGAGCGCGGCGAGGGGACACCCGAGCGCCTCACCGCCATTCCGGGGCGGCCGCCCGCGCCCGAGTCCCGCCCGGCGGGCTGCTCCTACGCGCCGCGGTGCCCGATCGTCTTCGACCGCTGCCGCACCGAGGACCCGGCGCCGGTGCAGGTGCAGGGAGGCCGCGGCCGCGCCGCCTGCCACGCCGCCGAGGCGGACGGGGACCGGGAGGGGCCCGGCGCACCCGCCCACGACGACACGCCCGAAGGGTCCCGCGCATGACCGACGACACTCCTCCCGTCCTGGCGGCCGAAGGGCTGACCGTCGCCTTCGGGCGCGGATCCGGGCGGCACGCGGTGCTGCGCTCGATCGACCTCGACGTGCCGCCGGGCCAGGCGCTCGGGCTGGTCGGCGAGTCCGGATCGGGCAAGTCCACGCTCGCCCGGGCCCTGGTCGGCCTGGTGCGGCCGGCCGCCGGGCGGGTGCTGCACGACGGCCGCGACCCCGCGCACATGCGCCGCGCCGAACTGGCCGAGCTGCGCCGCAGCGTGCAGCTGATCCCGCAGGACCCCTACGCCTCGCTGGATCCGCGGATGACCGTGGGCGCCGCCATCGCCGAGGCCGTCGACCCGCGCCGCGCCGACCCGCGCCGCCACGCCGATCGGATCGCCTACTGGCTGGAAACCGTCGCGCTGGAGCGCGACGCCGCCGACCGCCACCCGCACGCCTTCTCCGGCGGCCAGCGCCAGCGCGTGGCCATCGCCCGCGCACTGGCGGCGCGCCCGCGGGCGGTGATCGCCGACGAGATCACCTCGGCGCTGGACTGCTCCGTGCAGGCCGAGATCCTCAACGTCCTGGCCGACCTGCGCGCCCGGCTCGGGCTGACCATGCTGTTCATCTCCCATGATCTGACGGTGGTCCGCCACGTCAGCGACCGGGTGGCCGTGCTCTACCTGGGCCGGGTGGTCGAGCAGGGCGAGACCGAGACGCTGTACTCGGCCCCGGCCCACCCCTACACCCGGCTGCTGCTGGACAGCGTGCCCGACGGCGGCCCGCTGCCGGAGGCGCGGGAGGCCGCGGCGGCGGAGGCGCCCGACCCGCGCGACCCGCCGCGGGGTTGCGCCTTCCACCCGCGCTGCACCGCTCCCGGGCGCCGGGAGGACGTCTGCGCGGTCGCCGCCCCCGAACCGGACGGCCCGACCGCGGCGCGGTGCCACTTCCCGCTGGTGGGGGCCCACGCGGGGTCGTGAACCGGACAGGGCGCCCTCCGGGCGGCCCGAAACCGATGGGGGATGCGATGGAGTACGCCGACACCGTCTTCTACAACGGTCCGGTGCTGACCATGGACGCCGCCGCGCCGCGCGCCGCCGCCCTGGCGGCCACCGGCGGCCTGATCAGCGCCGTCGGCGCCCGCGAGGAGATCGAGCGGCTGCGCGGCCCCGGCACCGAGACGGTCGACCTGGCCGGGCGCGCGCTGCTGCCCGGATTCGTCGAAGCGCACGGCCACCCGCTGAACACGGCCTTCACGCTGGCGCCGCCCGCGCTGGACGTGCGGCCGTTCGGGTTGCCCGACGGCGCCTCCGTCTACCGGGCGATCCGCCGGCGGCTGGCCGAGAAGCCGGACGAGCCGCTGCTGGCCTACGGCATCGACCTGCTACTGCAGCGCGACCTGGAGGTCCCGACCCGCGCGCTGCTGGACGAACTGTCGCCGCGGGCGCCGCTGGTGGTGATGACCAACAGCGGGCACGCCGCCTACGCGAACACACCTGCGCTGCGTGCGGCCGGAGTCACCCGCGAGTCCGCCGATCCCGAGGGAGCCAGGTTCGTCCGCGACGCCGCCGGCGAGCCGACCGGGGAGGCGCACGAAACGGCCGCGGTGACGGAACTGTCGCGCGTCGCCCTGGCCGGGGTCACGCCGCAGTCGGCGCTCGCGGCCCTGCGGTGGACCCTCCGCCGGCACGCCGCGGCCGGCGTCACCACCGTCGCCGATCTGGCCTGCGCACCGGCGTTCCTGCCGCTGCTGGAGGCCGCCGCGCACGAGCCGGACGTCCCGGTGCGCACCCGCGCCTACCTGATCGGCGACGAGGCGCTGGCCGCCGACCCCGGCCGGCGCTTCGCCGGACACGCGCCGGCCGCCGAGCTGTGCGGTGTCGCGGGGGTGAAACTGTGGGCCGACGGCTCACCGTGGCAGGGCAGCGTCGCCACCAGCTTCCCGTTCAAGGACAACGCGGCGACGCGGCGCATCGGCCTGGCCGGGTGCCCGCACGGGCAGATGAACTACCGGCCCGAGCAGCTCGCCGACCTGGCCGCGGCGTTCACCGCAAAGGGCTTCCCGCTCGCCTGCCACGTGCACGGCGACGTCACCGCCGACGCGGTCCTGGCCGCCTGCGCCGAGGCGGCCGCCCAGGACCCCGAAACGGTGCGGCGGCTGCGCCCGCGCCTGGAGCACTGCGGGGCGCTGACCGCCGAGCAGTTCCGCCGTGCGGCCGGACTCGGCGCGACGGTCAGCCTGTTCGTGGACCACATCCGCTACTGGGGCGGTGTCCTGGACCACGACCTGTTCGGGCGCGGACGCGCCGAGGCGTGGATGGCGGCGCGGTCGGCGCTGGACGCGGGGCACCGGATCTCCCTGCACAACGACGGCTGCTGTTCCCCGCTCGACCCGTTGAGCAGCGTGTCGACGGCTGTAACGCGCAACTGCGACACCAACGGCGAGGTCTACGGCGCCGACCAGCGCCTGACGGTGGAGGAGGCGCTGCGGGCGGTGACGGCGGATGCGGCCTGGCAACTGCACCTGGAGGACGAGGTGGGCACGCTGCGTCCCGGCATGCGTGCGGACCTGACCGTGCTGACCGCCGATCCGGAGGCGGTACCGGCCGCGGAGCTGCGTAGGGGCGTCCGGGTCTGCGCCACCTATCTGGGCGGACGGCGCACGTTCGCGACGTGACGAACCGGCGGCGGGAAAGGCCGCACCGCCCGCGGACACACGAAGGCGCCCCGGGCTCGGCGGCCCGGGGCGCAATGCCGCTGTCGCTTTGTCGACCTGTCGGCGAGTCGGCTCGTCGCCGACTCAGCTCGCTCGCGCGACGGGGCCGCCCCCGCGGGGCGTGGGCACGGCGCTACCCGCGCTCTCCGGCGGCGCGGCGCTCTCCTGGAGCCTGCCCTCGGCCTCGGCGCGGTCGGCGTAGGTACGCAGCAGACGAGGGAGACCCGTCTGCTCCAGCGCCTTCGCAGCGGGCGATTCGGCGCTCAACACGAGCGAAAGCCCGATGCCGCGCGCCTGGGTGCGCGTGTGCACCCGCTCCAGTACCTCGCGCATCTCGGACGAGCAGGAAAGCGTCGGGGTGAAGTCGATCACGAGATGCTCGATGCGCTCGTTGAGCAGCCATAGCAGCTGCTCGCGCAGGCAGCGGGTGTGCCACGGCTCGATGCTCTGCGGAACCGTGACGACGGCCCCTCGTCCGATGTAGTCGACCTTCGCGACGATCTGCGTCGGTTGCTTCATAATCACCTGACCGGAAGCCCGGTCCCCTCCTTACGGGACCTCCGATTGTGTGGGAGTTCCCGCTGACCACGGTGCGCGTGTGCGGGAGCTCCCTGGGCCGCGCCTCCGGACCCATCCTTTTCGCTGCCCCTGGATTAATCGCCGCAAACATGAAAAAACTGCGGTCCGAAACACACAAAGGGGTCGCTGTTCTGAGGAATGAAATGATCTTCCATGCAGGACACGCCCGAAATGGTGGATCCATAAGCGTCGTTTGCCCGACTTTGGCAAGCCGCTTGGTAGACAAGGGGAAGACCGTCGAGGAGTACGGCGGTCCGGTCCGGCCAGTGGCCTCCTCACAGCCTTCGGTCAAGGAAGACGAAGTCTCATGCACACAGCATTCGCTTCGCCGGTCCGCTTCACAGACCGGCACACCATCGCCGCGATGCCCGTAGAGATCGACATCCACAATCGCGACGATCTGGTGTACAGCATGCTCGGGCTACTCGCCTCGGGCCACGGCGAACTCGTCGTGGACATGACCGAGACCACCTTCTGCGACTCTTCGGGCGTGCACGCACTGCTGCGTGCCCACCGCCGCGCACAGGCGCGCGGCCGGAAGATCTGCGTAGTCGCCCCGCACCCCAACGTCCGACGGGTTTTGGACATCTGCGGCGTCGGCCGGGTGATGCCGATCCACGGCGACCTCACCGAGGCCGTCCCGGATCGCCCCAAGGTCGCCTGAGGGTGGTTGCGGTCCGCGCCTGTCCGGCTCGCGGCCGCCCGCGGCGGCGCCCGCGCCCATCGGGTCGGGTGCCCGCCGGGGGCGGGCGGAGGGGCGGCGGGCGGCGCGAGCGTCTCGGGTCTGCTGGACGGTCTTGTCGGTCTGCCGGGAAGCGGGTCACCTAATGGGGAACAGCGGCGGCGACGGTGGCAGCGGGGCCGGGCCTGCGGTTACCGGGTCGGGTGGTCGCCGGTGGCGCACCCGACGAGGGGACGGCGGCGTCTGATGGCCGCACGGGGCTCCGCGTGTCCGTTGTGCCGCAGGGCGGTCCGGATACCGTGCTCATATGGCCGCATTCAGCGGCGTTTTTGGGATTTTGCGCACTGCATTCGACCGGCGACCGCTAGGAAACCCGGCAAAACCCCCGAACCGGGCGGGGTGGCGCCCGAGGGCGGGACCGGTGCCACCTCCGCGACCAACCCCGTTCGGTGCCCGCGCCCAGACGCACGTCATGAAGTACTACCAGCACCTCTCACCCCCGATGATCACGGGTGTCCAGTCCTTCGGCGCCGCCCTCGCAGGCCTCCACGATCCACCTCGCGCGTCGCCGCTTGCGGGTGGTGAGCGGTAGTTGCACGAGGTTCAACAGGCAGCAGAACGCCGCCCCGGCCGGACCGAACAACGGTTCGGTCTGAGAACTCAGCAGCGACCACCCGATTGCGGCGGTCGTGGCGACCAGGCCGACCGTGTTCACGGCCACGAACCACCTGCCCGGCGCCCGTTGCTGCAGAACCTTCTGCGCCTTCTCGACGGCGAGCCGGTTGACCTCGGGATCACCCCCCGGCTCGCCCCTCCTCAGCGCTCTGCGGGCCGCCCGCAGGCGTGCCGGATCGGTCTCGGGGGGCACGGCGAGCCCCCCATCCCGGACGATCATGACGAAGACTGCGCCACCCGCCAGGCCGATCAGTACGGTGAGCGGTACCCACGGCCACAGCCCGACGGAGGACGGGACGAGGGCGGCCAGCGAGGTCAGCACCAGAACGACGCACGCGCCGAAGGCCACTCCGAAGCGGCCGGCGTGACGGTTGGCGGCCACCTGTAAGCGTTCGGCGAGCAGGTGATCAGACATCGGTCGGTCTCCGGTGACTTGGCGACGTTGACGGCGCTGAGTCGACGGCGGCGTCGAGTCGGGAGCTTCGGTCAGTGGTGGTGCGGCCGGTCCCCGGCATCACCGGCGGCGGGGGTGACGGGTTCGTCCTGGTCGAGCAGCGCCGAAATGCGCTCCGATCGGCGCAGGCCGCGCTTGTGAAGGGGGTAGGCGGTCGCCGCGAGGACCGTGCAGAACACCGCGAAGACGCCGAACAGGATGGTCCGTCCCGCATGGCCGACGGCGACGGCTACGACCACCTGGCTCCACTGCAGGACGGCTCCGCACACGAAAACGGTCACGGTGAATTTCGGCGAGACCGACACCTCCGGGCTGCTCCGAGCGAGGCCGACGGCGAGACGGTTCGCCTCGGCGTCGTCCGTGGGTTCGCCGCGCTGCAGGACACGCTTGGCCGCACGCAACCGCGCCGGCTCCGTCTCCGGGCCGACTCCGGCATCGGCGCTCGTGCGCCTCACCTTGTCGGCGAAGAGCGCGCCCATGGCGGCACCCCCGACCCCCGGCAGGGCCACCAGGCCGATCCAGAAGGGGGCGGCCAGCTCAGATGCCCGGCAGGTCGACCAGGACGAGGCCGAGCAGGAACGCGGGGCCGACGAGCAGACCGGCGATTCCACCGAAGGCGCCACCCCAGCGGTAGGGGTGGGCCGCCTGGGAGATCTGCATGCGTTCGAGCACATGTCCGCGGGCTCGGGGAGGATCGAAGTTGTTGGGGCTGCCTGCCAAGGGCGCACCTCCGGACTGTGGGGGCTCCTGCTGTCCCCATATCCACTCCGGCGGGCGGCATTCCGGCCGACTCCGGCCGCGTCACGGGCGCCCTGCTCACAAGGGGTACGAGTCACCCGTGGCCGCGAGGCGTCCGCAGCGGCTCCTTCAGTCCGGCTGCGCGCGGACCTGCCCCTCGAAGACGCCGACGAGGCGACCTTCTACCAGGGCGGGGACAAGGGATACATCACCTACCCGCCCTACCGCCACTGACGGGGCGCATCGCCGGACCGCCGAACACCGCAGCAGCACTCGGGGCGCCGGGGCGACGCGCCGTCGCATCGAACCCGGTACCGAGCGCTGCGACACCCAGACCCCCAAGCGGGTTCGAGCGCCTGCAGACCCCATATTCCCTACGGCGGTCCGCATTCCGGCTGCGCCGCTCCCCGTGCGACGCCTAATCACTGCACCGGAAGGGCGCCACCACCACGCGCGGCGCCGACCGATCCGATCCCTGCGGCCATCGTGTCGGCCGCGTGCAGCGCGAGCAGGCGCTCGGCACCGCGACGCTGCCGCGTCTCAGCGGGGACGGCGAAGAGCGCCATGGCGAAGAGGAGGACCGCGGCGGAACCGAAGAAGAGCATCCCGGCCGGAATTCCGTTCAGGGTGCACAAACCGGCCATCGAGCCTTCCAACAGCGCCAAGCAGAGAAAGAGCAGCCGGAGTGCTCGGGGATAGTACGGTCTCCGCACGGTGGCCCACGCCAGCGACACCGCGAGTCGGCTCACCTCGGCGTCTTCGGCCGGCACGCCCTGTTCGAGAGCACGGCGGGCCGCGTGAAGCCGCCACGGCTGTGTACCGGCATCGATGATGCCCGTGTCCAGGGCCTTGGCGGAGGCACCGACCAATAGGCCGATGACCGACCCGAACCCCAACCCCCCGACGACACACGCGAGCGGGACCGCGACCACCAAGAAGTCGACGATGTTCGCGGGAGCATCCGCGGCCGCCGTCCGATACCACCACGACCACAGCCCGACGCCCGCGATGAGGCCGAGCAGCGCCCCGAGGGGGACGGTGACGGCCAGGGGGCTCTTCGCCATGACGATCATCAGGCGCTCCCGCAGGTAGAGGCGTCTGCGAGCCGACGCGTGGAACCGGAGCGGGAGCGACACGGTTGCCTCCTGGTCGTGGGGGATGGTGCGCCGCCCGCGTCCGCCGACGCCTGCTCGGCACGGGGGCGGCAGGCAGGGGTCAGAGGGAGCGGCACCGGTCGCCGGGCTCCGCGCTTCGGGCGCAGAAGCCGTCGACGGCGTACAGCGCTGCTACGCGCTCGCTGCGGCGGCGGGTGCGCGACCTGGCGGGCACCGCCACGAAGGCGACGGCGGTCCCCGTGATCGCGGTACCTGCGAACATGATCGCGGGGGACATCTCTCCGAGAACGAGAGCGGCGACCAGCAGCGTCCACGCCAGGGCCGCCGTTCCGCCCGAGAATGCCTGGAGCCCGCGGCCCCGCCCGCCGGGTTTCGGCTCCCGCAGGCGCACCCGTGCCTGGGCCGCCGCCAGCCGGTTCGCTTCCGCGCCGTCGACCAGCTCGCCACGGTGCAGGGCGAGACGTGCACTGCGCCTCATCCTCGGCTCGGCACCGGACCGGGAGATCTCGTCCCTGTGGCCGGGCCGGAGGGTTGCGATCACAGCGCCCAATCCCAGCCCGGCGGCGCCTCCGAGGAGGTAGCCCAGCCCCGGGATACGCCGTCGATGATGCGGAGTTCGTACATGGTCGCCGCCAGCTCCGCCAGCACCGGCCCGAAAGCGGACAAGAGCTGCACGGCGCCGAGGACCGCCACGGCGAGCCAGCCGGTCCACCGCGAGATCAGGATGCGCTCCACCACGGTGTCGCGGAATCGCCCGGAGTTTCCGCCACCCGCGGACACGAGCGCTCGTCGGCCGGGGGAGGCTCGGCTGAGCGGGGCCGGCACCGCGATCACCCCTGCAGGGCCGGCGCCGACACCGACCCGCGGCGGCTGCCGGACCACTCGTCGGCGGCGTGCAGGGCGACGACCCGTTCCAGATTCCGCCGGGTCCTGTTCACTATCGCGGCTGCGCCGATGAACCAGACCGCGGCGGCTCCGAAGAAGACCATGCGGAACGCATTCGCGTCGAGCACACCCCCGAGGAAACACACGGTCTGCATCAAGCCCCCTAAGACGAGCATCGTCCTGCCACCCCGCGTGAAGTCTCCGTGACGCGCACGCATCCGGGCGATTCCGGCGGCGATCCGGTTCGCCTCGACGTCGCCGGTGAGCCGACCGTGCCGCAACGCCTGCCGGGCGAGGCGCATGCGCCAGGGCGCTGTGGAACGCCCGACGAGCGCGGCCCTCTCCGCACCCTTGGACGCCGCAGCGGCGGTGCCCCCGGCGACGCCTATGAGCGCGCCGAGCACGCCGCCGACACACCCCGCGACGAGCACGACTCTGGGCTCGTCGCCGAACTCATTCGCCAGGAAACGGTCGGGAAAGCCCGCGAACAGGAAGAGCACGAGCAGCACGCCGCCCGCCAGGCCCGCGGCGACGCTCGTCGCGATGTCCCAAGGGACGGGCCTGCTCCACTTCCAGATGATGACGCGGTCGGACAGACGGCCGCGGGAACCGTGGGAGGTGCCGATGCTGGGGGGCACGCGCACTCCTCGATGAGGGGGGTGTCGACAAGATCGTACCCATACCGGGCATCGATCCACGGTCCCGCCCCTTGCCCGGAACCGGCCACCCGTTCCCCGAGGAGTGTCCCGCTATTGCCCGGCGGTGGTGTTCGGCCGGTAGGTGCAGATCAGCACCCCTGTCGGCGTCTGCGTGACGGAGACGAGTTCGAGGGGACGCGCCTCGCCGTCGTCGGGGAACAGCCGCTTGCCCCCGCCGAGCGTGATGGGCTCGATCATCAGCCGGTACTCGTCGACCAGGTCCTTCTGGACGAACTGCCGCGCCAGGTCGGCGCTGCCCATCACCTGCAGGTCGCCGCCGTGTTGCCCGCGCAACTCCGCGACGGCGCCGAGCACGTCGTCCGATGGCAGGAGCCGGGAGTTGTTCCAGGTCATGTCCGCTTCGGACAGCGTGGTGGAAGCGACGTACTTGGGGATCTCGTTCATCCGGTCGGCGAAGGGGTCTCCTGCCCGTTGCGGCCACGCCTCGGCCATCACCTGCCAGGTGCGGCGTCCGAAGAGCAGGGCCTGGGTCTTCGCCATGGTCGCGTCCACGGCCGCGCCCATGGTCTCGGCATCGAAGAACCGGAACGACCAGCCCCCGTGTGCGAACCCGGCCTCGGTGTCCTCCTTGTCGTGGCCGGGCGCCTGCACGACGCCGTCGAGGCTCATGAAGTCGGCGAGCACGATACGCATGTCCGTTACTCCTTCTCGCTGTCTGCGATGCGTTCAGGAGGGTAGACCGCCGATGCGTCCGGAACTCATCGCTACGCCGCATCCAGGATCTCGCGGACCGCCGGTACGTCCCGGAAGGGCGCCAGGGCAGTACGTACGGCTCGGCCGCGCTCGACTGTGCGTTCACTGCCGAGTCGGGCCGAGATGTCGAGCATGGTGCGGGCCACGGTCGCCGCCTGTTCGGGCTCGTTCGCGTCGGCATACGCGACGGCCAGCCAGGACAGGTAGAGCGCGCGTTCGCGTGTGCGTGGTGTCGTACCGCGACAGGACCTGTTCGAGCAGCGGGACCGCCCGCAGCGGCCGGTGGAGTTCGGTGAACACGCGCGCCTCCATGACGCGCAACTCGCCCTCGTCGACCCAGTAGAGCCAGGCGGGGTCGTCCTCGTCGCCGTGCCGGGAGAGGGCCGCCTCGGCTTCGCCGAGTGCGCGCACCGCCGCGGAAGGGTCGGCGGCCTTGGTATGCGCCCAGGCGAGTCGGTCCCAGAAGATCGCGCGGGCCCGGGGAGGAGCACCGGCTCCCGCTTCGGCGAGCGCCGCCTCGGCCAGCGCCGTGCCTTCTGTTTCACGGCCGGTATTGCTCCACTGGTAGGCGAGACACCCGGCCAACTGCCCCGCGAGCGTCGTGTCGCCCGCCTCGCGTGCGACGGCCAATCCCAACCGGTACGTCCGCTCCGCAGCGTTGTGCCAACCGGCGTCGGAGGCGATCCACCCCGCTATCTGCGCGAATTCCCCGACCGAGGTCTCCATTTCCCGCTGTACAGCCTCGCTGTTGGCACCCTGCTTCAACTGGAGCACCGCAGCGTCCAACTCGGCGAACGCCGACCCCGCCAGGTCCTTGCCGGGGACGAAATCGTCCGCGAGGCGCAACGCGTGCACGCGCGCGGAGAGCCGTGCCGCGTCGGACCTGCCCGCCCGCCTGCGCCCACCATCCGGATCGCGAAGGGAAACCGCACTTTCGTCATCGGGCAGCAATTCCGCGAGGTCGGGCGAGACACCCGTCCGGCTACGGGCGATGGCCTGCTCCATGCGGGCGCGCGGAACATGCAGCACCGCGGACAGATGCGGCAGCCAGAACTTCGGAATTCGGCGCCCGGATTCCCATCGGTAGACCTCTTGGCGCGTGACCGTCGCACGCCCGGACTCGGCGCACAAAGCCTCGGCCAACCTCGCCTGTGACCAGCCCAGCTCGCGTCTGCGGCTCTTCAGCAGTTCGGGCCGCCCTTCAGCCATGTCTCAATAGTGGCCTACGGATTGGCCTACAAGTAGGCAGATCCACAAAGAGCTCTCGGCGAACGAGAGTGGTCGCAAGAGACCCCGGCGAGTGCGCGAACACTCCCGGGGCACGGCCACCAGCTATCGGGAGCTGATGACATGACGGACATTATCCGCACCCCGCGCAGGCGGGCGAGCCGGATACGGCGGTATGCGCCCATGCCCGCGGACCTGCCCGGGCCGAACGGGGCCGACGCGTCGGCGGCGACGACGGGGCGTTCGTCGATCGCCGGCCGCCGCTGATGTGAGTCACCGTCCGCGCGGGGCCGGTCGGCGTGGAATCCGCCGACCGGCCCCGCGCCCTGCCCCTACCGGTCCTCGTCGGCTGCGGCCGCCTCCGTCTCGCCGCCTTGGGAGTCGGCGCGGCGGCGCAGCAGCTTCCCGACAAGCAGGTTCCCGACGAGCAGAACGACCAGGCCCGCGTTGGCGGCGATGATCCACAGACCGGCCTCGTGGCCCATCGACATCAGCATGAAGCCCGCCGCGAACGTTCCGAGCATCAACAACAGGAACGGGACGATTTCGCGGGGCACGGTGACAGGTCCGAAGCGCATGCGGCCTCCTCACGAGCCGTAGGGGGATGGCGCCGAGTCGACAAGTGTCCCAGTCGACACGAGGAGGTGCCGCACCCGCCCCCGAGGCCCGGCGCCGGTGCCGGTGCCGTCCGTATCGACGGGGCGTCGGGACAGGGTCGACGGGCGGCTATGTCGACATGGGCATATGGAGATCCCCGTCGTCCGCCATCCGACGGCCCAGCCGGTACCGGTCCGAGGGGCGTGTCGATCGCCGGGTCCGGAAGGGTCCGAACCGGAAACGCGAAAAGCCGACCGCTCCGGCGCGTGTACTCACCGGTGCGATCGGCTTCGCGATTCGGTCACGCCCTCCGCCTACCGGAGCAGGCGGCGGGGCTCGGCGGTGGAGGTGGGATTCGAACCCACGGAAGGTTGCCCTTCACTCGCTTTCGAGGCGAGCGCCCTCGGCCACTAGGCGACTCCACCGCGGACAACTCTACCGGATGCGGCGTAGTGAGAAGAACTCGGAGAGGACCGCCGCGCACTCGTCGGCGACATCGGGCGATACCAGGTCGGGCGGGAGGACCTCGGGGCGGTGGTTGAGGCGGCGGTCGCGGACGACGTCCCAGAGGGAGCCGACTGCACCCGCTTTGGGGTCGCGGGCGCCGTAGACCAAGCGGTCGACGCGGGCCTGTACGAGCGCACCGGCGCACATCGTGCACGGCTCCAGGGTGACCGCCAGCGTGCAGCCGCCCAGCCGCCACTCGCCGCGGTGGCGGGCGGCCGCGCGCAGAGCCAGGACCTCGGCGTGGGCGGTGGGATCGCCCGCGGCCTCCCGCTCGTTGCGACCCGTGCCGATCACCTCGCCCCCGCCGTCGAGCACGACGGCGCCCACGGGGACGTCGCCGCTGTCCGCGGTGCGGCGGCTCTCCTCCAGTGCGCGGCGTAGAGCCGCGTCGACGTGTGCGCGGTCCATAGGGACCGGAACGATGCCGCCCGATTCCCCACCGGTTCCGGTCACAGCCGCAGCGCGTCCAGCGGTTCGCCGAATCCCGCTCGTTCGGCGATCTCGGCGAGGACGTCGCCCGGCAGTAGCCCCTCACTCGTGGTCAGGGTGACCAGGTCGCCGGAGGGCGTGCCGAGGTCGCCGAGCAGGTCGGTGTCCCCACCGGGCTTGGGATAGGGCTTCTGCCCGGTGCCCTCCGCCTGTTCAGGCGCCTCGATCTCGCCGCTGTCGAGCAGCAGCGCCGCGACCGGATGCTCATGCACGACTCGCACGTCGGAGAGGAACACCCGGGGGTCGGCGTGGTCGTCGACCCGGACGACTGCGAACCACTCGTCGTCGGCTTCCATGAACAGGACCATGGTGCCGTCGGCGGCGAGTCCGCAGGAGTCGCGCATCGCATCGGCGACGTCGTCGATGCTGGCCGCGTCGTCCAGGTCCGTCTCCACGCCTCTCCACTCGTCCGCAACGCTGCAGAAGACCGCTGAGAAGATCGACACCGCACGCTCTCCCGTCCTCTCTCGCGGGCGCCGGGCCGGCCGGGGGCCTGCCTGCCTCCATGATCGATCCGAGGATCCCTTACCCCATCGTGTCCACCGCACGCTGGAACGCCTGCTGGAATCCGATGCGCTCGGCGATGCTGGCCAGCACCTCGTCGGGGTAGAGGTCGAGATCGCCGGCGAGGGCGCCGAGCTCCATCTCGTCCAAGCCGAGATCGGCGAGCACGGACATGTCGCCGGCGGGAAGCACCTGGTCGAGGTCCTCGTCGTCGGGCACGTCGATGTCGAGGTGCTCCAGCACGTCCCGGGCCAGCTGCCAGTCCACGGAAGCGGTGACGTCGGACAGGAACACGCTGACATCGTCGCCGTAGACGCGCACGAGCACGAAGAAGTCGTCGCCGATGGCCAGCAGGCCGATGGAACCGCTGATGCTGGGCTGCTGCCGCAGCGCGTGCAGCACGCCCTTGAAGTCTTGCGTCAGGGCCATCGGGAGCTGGTAGACGTCCCAGTAGTTCTCTTCGCGGTAGGCGACCGCGGCGAAGTCGCCGCCGCCGTCGTCCTCGTCGTCGCCCAGTTCGAGTTCCGTCATCGTCACCCCACCAGCCCGGCTGTGATCGGGCCAGGATCGCAGATCGTCCGGCGCGGCGTCATCGTAGCGGTCGCGGTCGCCCGCGACCCGGTTTCCCCAGAGGGAATCTGCCTCGTGATAGAAGTCGGCGCTCACAGGTTCTATTACAACGGACATCGGGCACCCAGCAGAACGCTACGGCCGACGCGGTTGGGTTACGGATGCATCCCGCGCGCAAGGGCACGGCCGAATCCCCTGTCGCCGCGGACGGGACGACCGCAGCCGCGTGGATAGACTCGGTCGCCGATTTCCCATCGTTTGCCCAGCTCAATCGGAGTGCTCAATGGAAACCCTGGTCGTCGACCACCCCCTGGTCGCGCACAAGCTCACGACCCTGCGCGACGTGGAGACCGATTCGCCCACGTTCCGCCGGCTGACCGACGAGCTGGTGACCCTGCTCGCCTACGAGGCGACCCGCGACGTGCGCGTGGCCGACGTGACGGTGGAGACGCCGCTGGCTCCGATGACCGGGGTACAGCTGACCCGGCCGACGCCCCTCGTCGTGCCGATCCTGCGCGCAGGGCTGGGCATGCTGGACGGCATGACGCGGCTGCTGCCCACCGCCAAGGTCGGCTTCCTCGGCATGGCCCGCGACGAGGAGACGCTGCGTCCGGCCACCTACGCCGACCGGCTGCCCAACGACCTGTCGGGCCGGCAGTGCTACGTGCTCGACCCGATGCTCGCCACCGGAGGGACCCTGGCCGCGGCGCTGCGGCTGCTGGTGCAGCGCGGGGCCGACCATGTCACCGCCATCTGCCTACTGGCCGCCCCCGAGGGACTGCACACCCTGTCCGAAAACCTGGAGGGAAACAGCGACGCGACGCTGCGGGTGGTGACCGCGGCGGTCGACGAACGGCTGAACGACCAGGGCTTCATCCTGCCGGGCCTGGGAGACGCCGGCGACCGGCTGTACGGGTCGGTCTGAACGGTCACCCGCTACCTCCGATCCACTCCCGATCAGATCGGATCGGAACTGTCCGAACCACATCGAGGTAGAGGGCATCTGACCCCGTAGCCGCGGTTGCTCCGGCGCCGCACACACCGGACGCATCCGCGGCGCCCGGCGGGGCGCCGCCTCCGATCGGGCGAAGGCCGCCGACAGCACACCGACCGACTTTTTTGTATCAATCTGGATCTCGATGATTGGACGTCCGAAATCCGGGAACGACCGCCACGTGCTTGTTCGCCCCGCGATGCTCCATGCGGGCGCATCGCGTTCTGAGCACGTACGACTTGTCAATTTGCGTAGGCCGAATTCAGACTGAGACGGAGTCGTAACACAAAAGGGTGATCATGGTGCACAGTCACTCCTGTCCCATCGATCACGCGCAACCGACCACACCCTCCCCTGACCCCTCGTCCCCTCCCACTGAACAGCATCGGCACGCATGCCCGACAGATAGTCTGAACCCGAGGGCGGTTACGAAGCGCCTGTATGCGGGTACACAGCGCAACCGGTCACCCTTTTCCCTCGAAGGAGTGAGATGCCCGAGAAGACCACCACGCCGCGCGAACTCTCCCCCGTCGTCGACCGCCTGAACTCCGAGTTCACCGGCGTACACGACAGCGCGACCGTCACCAGGTGCGTGGACGCGGCGCGCCAGGGGGCCCTGGACGTCACCGGCCGGGCCACTCCGGAGCTAGTGGAACGCATCGCGCGCCAGCACCTCCAGGTCCTCGCTCTGGCATTCGCCGAACGCCGCTGAGCCTTCCCCCGCCGAGTGATCAGCACCACACCGGCCGATGGGGAACGCCACGCCGGTAACGGGCATCTGGCTTTACGGGCCCGTATGTCGGTGTAACAATCACCTTGGGTCAGTGGGTCGTCAGCATTCGCGGGGAGTCGGTCATGGCGAGGTTGAAAAAGTGGTTGGGGTACGCCCTCATCGCTTTCGTCGCGTTCTATCTGCTCACACAGCCGGAAAGCGCCGCAGGGGTCATCCAGACCGGTGTCGGGGGGCTCATGTCGGCAGCCGAATCACTGTCCCGATTCGTGAACACCCTGAGCGCATAGGGGTCACCCGGCCATGAGGCTCGTCGCGCCGCCGAACAGAGCACCGGCATCGGTCAATCGCTACCTGCTGCCCTACGAACAGGACGTCGTCACCATCCGACGGCACCCGGCGGTGCTGATCGGACCCGTCGCCGCCGTGCTGGGTGCGCTGATCTTCGCGGGCATCCTGAGCAATACCGTCATCGCGTCCAGCGCGGCCGCGCTGGCGGTGATCTGGTGGGTGTGGCTGCTGATCCTGGTCTGGTTCGTGTGGCGGGTCGCCGAGTGGTCCGTCGACTACTTCGTCATCACGTCGCAGCGCCTGCTGCTGACCCAAGGGCTAATCACCCGGCAGGTGAACATGATGCCCCTGGGCAAGGTGACCGACATGCGCTTCGAACGCTCACTCCTGGGCCGTTTCCTGGGCTACGGCACTTTCGTGATGGAGTCGGCCGGTCAGGACCAGGCGCTGAGCAGGATCAACTTCGTGCCCTACCCGGAGCAGCTCTACCTCGAAGTCGTCGGGCTGATCTTCAAGGACCCCAACGAGTGAACTCGTGCCCGTCCGGCACGTGCCGCCGGATGCGGTGGAGCGGGCCGAAGCGCCCGCCCGGGCAACGCCGACGTTGAGGGGGCGGCCGCGCGGCCGCCCCCTCAACGCGTCCGCGGCCGTCTTCACCGGCCCGGCCCCCTGCCCGCGGACTCGAAGAGCGCACCGCCGCCTGCGCGGGAGCCCGGCCGCCGGCGGAGTACCCGCCGCCCGTCGCCGCGGTGGCACGCACCGCACCCGGCAGGTCCCAGCCGATCCGAAGGGGCCGCCACGAAGCGTTTCGCGTCCACGGTCACCACCCCATGCGGCGGCCGCGCCGGACGAAGCTACCCGGGCAAGCGCCGCACACCAGGTGAGAGCGGTGGGACACGCTCCGACCGGGCCGTCCGGGCGGCCTGTTCGACAAGTGCTTCGTTTTGTTCACCTGTTGTTCACCTTGACCACTCCGCTCCAGCTGAGACCCCCTGTCGACCTTCGGATACAGCCGATTCACGGGAAACCCAGGTTGACTTGTCGGTAAACGAAGGGTTAACTGTAGTATTCACCGAGGCGAACAAGGGGGTGCCGAAATGAACCAACCGGTGAGCCCGGCGCCGCAGACCAGCCGTACCGCTCCGATCCGCCGCCGCACTCGCAGTGCCCTACGGCGCAAGAGCACCGCGGAGAGCGCCGCCCCGGCGGCGCCCGCAGCGCCGCAGCCGCGCGAAACCGCCGAGGCGGTGAAGGCAGTCGAGGAGGTCGTCGCCTCCGACCGTCCGCTGCTGAGCTGGGTGCTCGTCACCGACGACAACGGACGAACCCGGCCGGAGGCCCACTGGGCCTGATCCGAGGGGTCATGCTTCGCTGAGGGTCGGCCGCGCAGCGCGGCCGACCCTCAGCGCTTCCGTCGCGCCGCGGCGCCCCGGATCGCCCCCTGGAACACCGGGGGACGAAAAGGTGAACGGAAGGTCCGGCCGCGGCTCTTCCGATGCGGAACGACCGTCCGCGGCGGCCTCAGTCCATGACCGCGGTGGCCTCGACCTCGACCAGGTGCTCCGGCACGTCCAGCGCCGCGACCCCCACGAGGGTCGCCGGCGGCACCGGGGTGATGCCCAGCCTCTCGGCCGCCCGAGCGACTCCCTCCATGAACAGAGGCATCTTGTCGGCGGTCCAGTCGACGACGTAGGCCCGCAGGCTCACCGCGTCGTCGAAGGAGCCGCCGACCTCGGCCAGGGCGGTGCCGATGTTGAGGTAGCACCGCTCGACCTGAGCCGCCAGATCGCCTTCGCCGACCGTGGTGCCGTCGGCGTCCCAGGCGACCTGCCCGGCGACGGAGACCAGCTTCGAGCCGGTCGCGATCGACACCTGCCGGTAAGCGCCGATCTCCGGCAGGCCGCCGGGGTTAACCAGGGTGATGGCCATGACTGTACGCCTCCTCGTCCCATGAGCCCGCGGTCCTGTTCCCGCACGCCGGACCGCGACTCCATTGGTCTCTTGCGGTTACTTGAGAACCGTAGGAGAGTGTGCGCTGACATGGAAGAACGCACTTTTCAGTGACTGGGGAACCCCATAGTGACCAAGCAGGTCAACGACTCGCCCGAGGCAGCGGATCTACGGCGCGCGGACTCCCTGGCGCGGGAGATCTTCTCCGACGTCGCCAACAAGTGGGCGCTGCTCATCATCGAGGCGCTCGGCGAGCGCACTCTGCGCTTCAGCGAACTGCGCGAGGAGGTCGAGGGCATCAGTCACAAGATGCTCACGCAGAATCTGCGCATGCTGGAACGCAACGGTCTGGCCGAGCGGACGGTGCACCCGACCGTGCCGCCGCGGGTCGAGTACACCCTGACGCAGCCGGGCCGCGACCTGCGGGAGACGGTCGACCGCATGTGCGAGTGGACGCACCGGCACTTCAGCCACATCGAGGACTCCCGGCAGCGCTTCGACGCCTGAGGGCCAACGCGAGACCAGGGTCGCCGATTCAGCCGTGTTCAAGAACGCCGGTCTGCTGTGCGGCCTTGCTGTGGCCTTGCCGGTTTTTCGGGTGGATGGGTGGTCTAAAGCGGCGGCGACGGTGGCGGATGGCTGGGCCTACGGTCACCGGGGCGAGTGCCCGCCGGTGGCGGCGGCCGACGGGGCGGCTCGGGTCCGCTGGGCGGCCTTGATGGTCTGCCGGGCGACGGGTGGACTTGACTGAGAAGCGGCGGCGACGGTGGCGGATGGCCGGGACCGCGCCCACCGGGCCGGGTGCCCGCCGGTGGGGCGCCCGACGGGGCGGCTCGGGTCCGCTGGGCGGCCTTGATGGTCTGCCGGGTTGTAGGTGGTCTTCACTGGAAAAGCGGCGGCGAGGGCGCCAGTGGGGTCGGGCCCGCGCCCACCGGTACCGGTGCCCGCCGGTGGGGCGCCCGACGGGGGCGGCGACGGCAGGAATGGGGCCAGGCCCGCGGACGTCGGTTCGGGTGCTCGCCGGTTGGGCTGCCGACGAGGCGGCGAGGGCACCGCGGGGTGGCGCCCGCGGTCACCGGGCCGGGTGCTCGCCGGTTAGGCGCCCGACGGAGCGGCGACGACGCCGGCGGGGGCCCGGCCCGCGGTGGTCGGCGGCCGCCATGCAGCCGGATCGGGGCCACGAGATGCACATACGTGCGGCGGCACCCGCCTCGGCGCCGCCCCGAGACGCCACCCTCGCACCGCCATTCCGCAATACGAAAAACACGCGGTGTTTTGCCCACAAATGCCCGAGTTATCAGTGGACCCACAGCCACGCCGCGACAGCGGTGGCCCACGAGGCGCACCGAATGGCGCGAAAACGCCCCCGACATCAACTTTTCGTGCGTCTCGTGGCCGCTGCGCCCGCCGAGGCCGTCCACAAAACGGGCATAGGCCCCCAAAAGTCCACCCCATCGGGCGGTGGAGCTCCCCGCGGCCGCACCCGGGCGCCACAAGCGACGCGTCGTCGCCCCCGGCCCCCGATCCGGCGCGCCACCGGGGGCGTGCGGGCATCCGCGGCCGCGCCCCGCCGCGCGGCCTCCGGCCGGTGCTGGCCCGGCAGGGGACACGGCGAGACCCAGCCGGCGCACCGGCGCCGGTAGGTCCCCTATGCCGGTCCATCCGGCGATGATCGCGAACTTATGGCCGCGGAATACGCCTTCCTGCGACCATAAGTTCACGATGACGGGCCAAGCCGCGCCGAGTCTGTCTGCAGGGCTGGATTCGGCGCCGAATCCAGCCCTGCAGACAGACTCGATGGCACCGGTGCCGCCCAACGCAGGGTTTTAACCAGACAGCGGCCGGAATCCGGTGAAAACCGCGCGTTCGATGCGCCGACCGGCCCACGGCGGCCCAACGCCGCCCCGCCGCCGGGCGCGCCACCGGCCAGCACCCGATCCGTCGACCACGGCCCCGAGCCACCGCCGACCTCGCCGCCCGTCGTTCCCCGTCAGAACACCCGCCACCCGGCAGACCAACAAGGCCGCCCAGCAGACCCGACCCGCCCCCGCCGCAACCGCCACCGGCGAGCACCCGATCCGTCGACCACGGCCCCGAGCCACCGCCGACCTCGCCGCCCGTCGTTCCCCGTCAGAACACCCGCCACCCGGCAGACCAACAAGGCCGCCCAGCAGACCCGACCCGCCCCCGCCGCAACCGCCACCGGCGGGCACCCGACCCGTCGACCGCGGGCCCAAACCACCGCCGACCTCGGCGCCCGTCGTTCCCCGTCAGAACACCCGCCACCCGGCAGACCAACAAGGCCGCCCAGCGGATCCGAGCCGCACGGCCCGACCGCCCATGGGAGGCCGGACCGATCCAGCACTTCTGAAACACGGCTAAGCCGAAAGAGCGGCATCGCCGCTCGCTCGGCTATCGATTTGTCGACAAATCGGCTCCATGCAACCGCTCTGAAGGCACATAGTCGTCCGCCTCCGTCGTGCGTCGTGCGTCGTGGGTCGTGCGAACGGAGCGTCGCCCGAATCCGTCGGAGGGCTCCGCTAACCTGCGGTCATCCGCGTCCCGCGACGCCGTGCCGCGAGGAAGGTGCAGAACCCATGGCCACGATGCTGTACTCGGCGACGATGTCCCTCGACGGGTTCATCGCCGGCCCCGGGGGCGACATGTCCTGGCTGACCCCGTACCTGGGGCCCGACCCGACCATGGAGGGCCTCGTCCACCGGATCGGCGCCCTGCTCGTCGGCAACCGGACCTTCGGTGGCGACGACCCGAACAGGGGCACCGAGAACGAAGGCGCGTTCGGCGGCCAGTGGAGCGGCCCGACCTTCGTGCTCACCCACGCCCCGCCCGCGGAGCCGGTTTCCGGGGTGTCCTTCGTGGGTGATCTGGAGAGCGGGGTCGCCGCAGCGAAGGAGGCCGCCGGGGAGAAGTACGTCAACATCCTCGGCGCCGACGTCGCACGCCAGTGCCTGGAGGCCGGCCTGCTCGACGAGGTGCTGGTGGGCATCGTGCCCGTCATGCTCGGCGACGGCGTCCGGCTGTTCGACCATCCCGGCGGCACCGGCATCCGGTTGGAGCGCATCTGCCTGACCCACGCTCCGCTGGCGACCGACCTCTGGCTGCGGGTGGTCCGCTGACCCCGGCTATCGGGCCCGGTCGGCTGGTCGACGGGTCGCGCTGTCGACATGGCGGCGAGTCGACGAACCGGCGAATCGCCGACCCGGAACGGCGGGCTAACTGGCGCGGTAGCCGCGGGTTTTCCGCGTGCGCGGACAAGGTCCGCCGACAGCCCGCGCTCGGGGTGCGGCGCCGGGTCGAGCGGCGAGGCGTCAGTCGTCCTGCTCCGCGCGGGCCTTGATACCGCGCAAGGTGATCTCCATGCCGGTCCGCAGTTCGTCCAACCGGCCGACCACCAACTGCTCCTCCAGGTCGGGCATGCGGTCGATCGCGGCGGTAAGCCCGGAGCGGCCCGGTCCCAGACGCGCCGACTGGCGCAGCAGCGTGCCGCCGTCCGACCGGGGTTCGAGAGTGTAGCGCCATGTCGCCATGGGGCGGTCGGGATCGTCGGCGGGCGGGCCGAACCGCCCGTCGGCGTCCAGCACGACCCAGCCGAACGCGTGCTCCGGCTCGAACTCGACGATTTGGACGACGGTCCGCCACTCGCCGAGGCGCCGGCTGCGGTTGTGCCCCGCGAAGCGCGCCCCGACCGCCGGCTCCGTCGCGCCGTCGAGCCACTCCACCCGCATCAGCTCCGGACTGTGCAGCGCGGGCGCCGCGATGTCGGCCACGACCGCCCACACCCGCGCCGCCCCGGCGCCGATGCCCACCTCGGAGGACACCCGCGGCCCGTCCGCGAAACGCATGCCCGCTCCTCACCCCTAAATCCCGAACCCAGCGTCCTGCTCTGGCTGCCCAGTCTGCCGGAGGGCGCATAAACAGGTGGCGAGCGGTCTACACTCGATGCGGCCGCCTCCGGCCACGGTCGATCGCGATCTCCCGACCCCTTCTAACGTGTCCCCATGGCCAGGAAGCCGTCCAGACACATGCAGACGCCGTCCACTGGCGACCGCAGACTCGCCGTCGTGATCGCGGCGGGATGGGGCGCCGCGACCGTACTGGTCCTCGTGCTGTGCGGCCTCGCCTGGT
Organism: Streptomonospora litoralis; assembly: GCF_004323735.1. GTDB lineage: Bacteria > Actinomycetota > Actinomycetes > Streptosporangiales > Streptosporangiaceae > Streptomonospora > Streptomonospora litoralis. The sequence continues at coordinate 5,686,704 of NZ_CP036455.1, forward strand.
TGGCTTTGGGTATGCCCCGCTGGCAATCGGAACCTATTGTGACGCCGCGTCAGGCGGGTGAGATCCTGCGAATGGCTTTCGCCGTGGTTGCCGGCCTTGGCGGGGTCGCACTGCTCGTAATCGCCTACCGACGTCAGCGCACCACAGAGAACGGCGAGCAACGCGAGAACACACGGATGTTCACCGATCGGTTCACCACAGCCGCGGGGCAACTCGGCGACCCTCAGCCCGCGGTTCGGCTGGCGGGCGTGCATGCACTGACTCACCTGGCCGACGACGCCCCCGCCAACTCACGGGTACTTCGACAGATGTGCATCGACGTGCTCTGCGCCTACTTCCGCATGCCGATGGAGGAGGCTCCGCAGGATCCGCCCTCCGGGGCAACACCGGAGGAATTGAAGGCTCACCATGCTGAACAACTAACCGCTAGGTCGATGCGCGAAATCCGCGCCACCATTATGCGCGTCATCGCCGACCACCTGCGCAAGGGCATCGGCGATCCTTCCGCTTGGCACGGGTACGACTTGGACTTCCGTGGCTCTGCGGTCGAGCACTGCGACTTCAGCGGCGCCTTGTTCATCGGCGGCCGCATCTCCTTCGCGGGAGCCGGATTCCAACTTCGCGGCCTCGGTTCGCCCGAGACTCCGTTCGGGGCGGAGCTTTCGTTTGCGGGGGCGAGGTTCGCTGGAGCATACGTCGACTTCAGCGGAGCGGGGTTCCACGGCGGCCGCCTTTCCTTCGCTGGAGCAGCCTTCGACCAAGGGGAAGTCTCCTTCGCAGGTGCTGGGTTCAGGCAGGTGCAAGCTTCCTTCGCTGGAGCCATGTTCGACGGAGGAAGGCTGGATTTCGACGGCGCGGGTTTCTCAGCATGCGAGATGTCGTTCGCCGGCGCCGAAATCACGTCTGGTGCGCCTTCCGCTGACGGGGCTGGCTTCAGCCACTGCAAGCTGGACTTCGTCGACGTGGTATCCGCGGCTTCGGCGGTGCTGCTGCAGGGTGCAAGCTTCGCTGACTGCGAAATACGCCTGGCCGATGACGCGAAAGGTACTGACAGCGGCTCCGGGAACGAGCAGCACATCCGATAGCGGCGGTGCCGCGGGATCGGCGTGCGAATCGCGCCATGTCGACGAATCACCCCGGTGCCATGTCGACGAAGCGACTGTAGTGGCCCTGGAACGCGACGGTGACCGTGGCGGTGGGGCCGTTGCGGTGCTTGGCCACGATCAGGTCGGCTTCGCCCGCACGGGGGGACTCCTTTTCGTGGACGTCCTCGCGGTAGAGCAGGATGACCATGTCCGCATCCTGCTCAATGCTGCCCGATTCACGAAGATCGCTAACTTGGGGTTTTTTGTCCGTTCTCTGCTCTGGACCGCGGTTGAGCTGGGAGAGCGCGATCACCGGCACGTCCAGCTCCTTGGCGAGGAGCTTGAGGGACCGCGACATCTCGGAGACCTCCTGCTGGCGGCTCTCCACGCGGCCGGCGGAGCTCATCAGCTGCAGGTAGTCGACGATGATCAGTTTCAGGTCGTGCTGCTGCTTCAGGCGCCGGCACTTCGCGCGGATCTCCATCATCGAGAGGTTCGGCGAGTCGTCGATGAACAGCGGCGCGCCGGCGACCTCGCCCATGCGGCGGGCGAGGCGGGCCCAGTCGTCGTCGGTCATCAGGCCCGAGCGCATCGTGTGCAGCGGCACCCGCGCCTCCGCGGAGAGCAGGCGCATGACGATCTCGTTGCGGCCCATCTCCAGGCTGAAGAACACGCTGGTGAGCTGGTTCTTGATGGAGGCCGCGCGGGCGAAGTCCAGGGCGAGGGTGGAGTTGTGTGTGGGGATGCGCGCCCGCGTGGCCAGGTACAGGTGGTCGGGGTGGTCGACCTGGACGCAGCGCACCGGGACGCTGGGCACGCGCCGGGCGGCGACGATGCGGTGCGGCTCGTGGAGGTACTCGGGGCAATCGGGGTACTCCGCAGCCGCGGCGCCGTCCACAGGCTGGGGACCGACTGCGGCGGCCGCCGCCGGGACCGCCGCCGAGGCGCCTTCGCGCCGCCCGACGGCCGCCCGGTCGGGCGAGCCGGACCTCCGCCGCGCCGGGTCGGTTCCGGGTGCCGCGACGACGGTGCCCGCGGGCTCGGCGGCCGCGGCTTCCAGGGCGGCGGCGATTTCGCCCGTCGTCCGCAGGCTGTGGACCAGCGCCCCACCGCCGGCCCGGTACGCCGTCGGCCACTGGTGCTGTGCGTCGGCCACCACGCGCGTTCCGTCTGCAAAGCGCAGTTCGTAGCAGGGCCGCCCGTGCATGACCTCGGTGGCGGCGGCCACCCGGGTGGGCGAGCCGTCGGCGGCCACCAGCTCGTCGCCCTCGGCCACCGCGCCCATCGTGGTCCATCCCCGGGGTGTCGGCAGCGGGGTGTCCAGCGCCAGCGCCTTGCCCACCGCCGGGCGCGCCGCGATGATGACCATCTGGCCCGGGTGCAGCCCGTTGGAGAGCTGGTCGAAGTCGGTGAATCCGGTGGGCACACCGGTCATGGAGCCGTCGTGGGAGGAGATCGCCTCGATCTCGTCCAGCGCGCCGGGCATGATGTCGCTCAGCGGCAGGTAGTCCTCGCCGGTACGGCGCTCGGCGACCCGGTAGATCTCGGCTTGGGCGTGGTCGACCAGGTCGTCGACTTCGCCGTCGCCGGAGTAGCCGATCTGGGCGATGCGGGTGCCCGCCTCGACGAGGCGCCGCAGCACCGCCCGGTCGGAGACGATGCGCGCGTAGTAGCCGGCGTTCGCGGCCGTGGGGATGGACTCGGTGAGCGTGTGCAGGTACGGCGCTCCCCCGACCCGCGCGATCTCGCCGCGCTTGGTCAGTTCGGCGTTGACCGAGATGGCGTCCACCGGCTCGCCGCGGGAGAACAGGTCGACGGCGACGTCGAAGACCGTCTGGTGGGCCGGCCGGTAGAAGTCGGCGGACCGCACGATCTCGACCACCTGGGTGATGGCCTCCTTGGACAGCAGCATGCCGCCGAGCACGCTCTGCTCGGCCATGATGTCGTGCGGCGGTGTGCGCTCGAAGCCGGTGCCGGTGTCGTCCGGCGGGTGTTCGGCGACGCTCACGTGGATTCCCCCTGCTTCACGATCGGCATGTCCAGCATGCCCGAGCTTGGATTGTCGCTACTCGAGGACCCGCAGCGCAAAGCAGCCTGTGGACATCGCTGGGGAGAACCTGTGGACGACTGGGGAGATCCTGCGGATAGCTTGTGCACAGTGCCTGTGGATAACTTGTGCGCGCCGTGCAGATATCCTGTGTGACCTGCGCAGACTTTATGCACCGGCTGTGCGTGGAAGAAATTTCTCCATTCGCTTTCCACAAGTTATCCACAAGCTTCCCCCGATTGGTGGATAACCCCCGGTCAACCAGTCGAACACCTGTCCGCTATCGTTGCAAGGCCATGCCCCGACTCCTCTCCGCGCCGCCCTTCCGCCACGCCCACGACCGGGAGATCTTCCGCCTCGCGGTCCCCACGTTCTTCGCACTCGTCTCCGAGCCGCTCTTCCTGCTCAGCGACTCCGCGATCGTCGGCACCCTGGGCACGGCGGAGCTCGGCGGGCTCGGTGTGGCGGGACAGGTGCTGATGACCCTGGCCAACCTGTGCATCTTCCTGGCCTACGGCACCACCTCGGCGGTGGCCCGCCGCTTCGGTGCCGGGGAGACGGCCGCGGGACTGCGCAGCGGTATCGACGGGCTGTGGCTGGCGGTGCTCATCGGCGCGGCCATCCTCGCGATCGGGATGCCCGCCGCCCCCTGGCTGGTGCAGGCGCTCGGCGCCTCCCCCGACGTCGCCCCGCACGCACTGATCTACCTGCGGATCAGCCTGCTCAGCGCCCCCGGCCTGCTGATCATCATGGCCGGCACCGGCGTGCTGCGCGGGCTGCAGGACGCCACCACCCCGCTGGCCGTGTCGGTCGGCGCGAACCTGGCCAACATCGGGCTGGCCGCCCTCCTCGTCCTGGTATTGGACTGGGGCATCGCGGGATCGGCGTGGGCCACCGTCGCCGCCCAGAACACCGGCGCCGCGGTCTACGTGGCCGTCGTCTGGCGCGCCGCCCGACGGCACGGCGTCTCTCCCGCACCCAGCGCGGCGGGGCTGCGCTCGGCCGCCGGAGCGGGGTTCGCGCTGTTCGTGCGCACCGTGTCGCTGCGCGTCGTGCTGGTGGTGTGCACCGCGGTCGCCGCCCGGCTGGGCGACCCCGAGATCGCCGCGCACCAGGTCGCGACGCAGATCTGGTCGCTGCTGGTGTTCGCGATGGACGCCATCGCCATCGCCGGGCAGGCGATCATCGGCCGCTACCTCGGTTCGTCCGACGTCTCGGGCGCCCGCGCCGCCACCCGACGCATGGTCGAATGGGGCGTCTTCGCGGGGCTGGTGTTCACGGCGGTGGTGTTCGCGGCGCGGCCGTGGGCCCCGCTGCTGTTCACCGACGATGCCCAGGTACACCGCCTGCTGCTCGGGGCGCTCGTGGTGGTCGCGCTGATGCAGCCGCTGTCCGGGGTGGTGATGGTGCTCGACGGCATCCTGATGGGCGCCGGCGACCAGCGCTACCTGGCCTGGGCGAGCTTCTGGACGATGCTGGTCTTCCTGCCCTTCGCCGCCGCTGTGCGGTTCTGCCTGGCCGACGACGCCCAAGCCGGACTGGTCGGCCTGTGGTGCGCGTTCGCGGTGTGGATGACGGCCCGCGGCGCGACGCTTGCGCTGCGGGCACGCAGCGGAGCCTGGCTGGTCGCCGGGGCTGCCCGGCCTTGACCCCGGCGGCCTCGCCCTCAGCGGTCCTCGGGGCTCACCGCGGGACCGTGGTAGAACAGCGCCCTCCGCTCGGTGGCCGGGACCTCGGGATAGGTGGGCAGGTGCGACTCGGGTACGGCGTCGTCGCGCAGCACCACCCGCGCCTGAAGGCTGCGCATCCTGGACCCGACGTCGCCGCGCAGCCGCGGCAGCATGCCGTAGAGCTTGTCGCCCGGGCAACTGGTGGCGTTGTAGTCGCGGTGGCCGACGATCGCCCGCGCCGGGTTGAGGCCGTAGGCCAGGCACAGCCACGCGCAGGTCTCGACGAGCGCGCTCATCAGGTCCCGCGGCGGCGTCGCCGACATGTAGTTGCCCTCGTTCTCGATACCGATGGAGTGCGAGTTGTGGTTGGCCGTATGCGCGCCGACGACGTGGTTGTCGTGCGTGATCGCCTTCAGCGAGCGGTTGCGGCCCTCCATAACGTGGCCGCCGCGGCTGATGGTGAGCTGCTGGCCGGTGTCGTCCCAGCCGTTGCTGTCCATGTGGTAGTTCTGAATCGAACGCGACAGCCGGAACGCGTGGTTCCGGGAGCGGTCGGAGCTGTTCCCGGTGGCGGTGTGGTGCACGACGATCCGGTCGGGCGGCGCGCCCAGCACCGTCGCCCAACGCTTCGGCTTGCGGGCGTTCCATTCGCCGCGGTGGTAGATCCGCGGCCGGGGTAATGCGAGTGCGTCCTCGGCGGAAGCCAGGTCGATCGCACCGCCGAGAAGCACCCCGCCGGCCGCCAACGCGGCCCCGTGCAGGACACTTCGCCGTGCAACGCCCGTGTCCGCCCTGTCACCGTGATGACTGGACATACCGGCCCCACCCTTCCTGTGGAGTTACAGGCCCACAGGACAAGATAAGTCACTCTTTGCGGCTAAAGCGTTACTAAAAGCAGTGGGCGTGTCGTGTCCTGCACCGCGTGGACGCACGAAAAGGCCCCGGCTCCCAACGGGAACCGGGGCCTGCGGCGCTGCTGGGCAGCTGTGCTCAGACGCCGACGACCTGCACCGCGATGGTGGCCGACACCTCGGGGTGCAGGCGGATCTGCACCTTGTGGTCGCCGACGGACTTGATCGGGTTGCGGATCTCGATCCGGCGCTTGTCGACCTCGGGGCCGCCGGCCGACTTCACGGCCTGGGCGACGTCGGCGGCGGTGACCGAGCCGAACAGGCGGCCGCCGTCGCCGGCACGCTGGTCGAGCCGGACGCGCATGGCGTTCAGCCGACCGGCGACCTGCTGGGCGTCCTCCAGGTTGCGGATCTCCCGAGCGTCGCGGGCGCGGCGGATCGAGTCGATCTGCTTCTGGCCGCCGCGGGTCCACCGGATGGCGAAGCCGCGCGGCAGCAGGTAGTTGCGGCCGTAGCCGTCCCTCACCTCGACGACGTCGCCCGGGGCGCCGAGGCCGGTGACCTCTTGGGTCAGAATCAGCTTCACGACAAACCTCCCTCGAAAATCCCCGTTAGCGAGCGGTGCTGGTGTAGGGCAGCAGCGCCATCTCGCGGGCGTTCTTGATCGCCGTGGCGACATCGCGCTGATGCTGCGTGCAGTTGCCGGTCACCCGACGAGCGCGGATCTTGCCGCGGTCGGAGATGAACTTACGCAGCAGCGTGGTGTCCTTGTAGTCGATGTAGGTCAGCTTTTCCTGACAGAACAGGCAAACCTTCTTCTTGGGCTTGCGCGCTGCCGGCTTCGCCATCGTGGTGCTCCTTTGCAAGAGCCCCGGATGTCCCGGGGATGGTCAATCGGACAGGGTTTCAGACATGCGCGGCCACACGGGCGCGCTGCCGACGTGGTAATGCGGCGGTCTAGAACGGAGGCTCGTCGGAGAAGCCTCCGCCGCCGAAGCCGCCGCCACCGCCACCGGTCGCCCACGGGTCGTCGGCCGGAGGGCCGGAACGGCCGCCCTGGGAGCCGCCGAAGCCGCCCCCCTGGTTGCCGTAGCCACCGCCCTGGCCGCCGCCTTGACCGCCGCCGTAACCTCCGCCACCGCCGAAACCGCCGCCTTGGCCGCCCTGGCGCTGCACCTTGGTCACCTTGGCGGTGGCGCTGCGCAGCGCGGGGCCGACCTCGTCGACGTCGATCTCGAAGACGGTGCGCTTCTCGCCTTCCTTGGTCTCGAACGAGCGCTGCTTGAGCCGGCCCTGCACGATGACGCGCATGCCGCGCTGCAGGCTCTCGGCGACGTTCTCCGCGTACTGCCGCCAGACGGAGCAGGTGAGGAACATCGACTCGCCGTCGCGCCACTCGCCGCTCTGCCGGTCGAAGATGCGCGGGGTCGAGGCGACGCGGAAGTTGGCGACCGCGGCACCGCTGGGGGTGAATCGCAGTTCCGGATCGTCGACGAGGTTGCCGACGAGCGTGATCTGGGTTTCGCCTGCCATGGATTGGCTCCGGGATGGGTAGTCGGATCAGGCGTGCGGGCGCAGAACGCCGATGCAGCGGACGCCGGTGGTCGCGGTCGGGGGCCCCGGGCCTCAGTGCGCCGAGGGGCGCAGGACCTTCGTGCGCAGCACGGCCTCGGTGAGGCCGAGCTGGCGGTCGAGCTCCTTGACCGTCGCGGGCTCGGCGGACAGGTCGATCACCGCGTAGATGCCGTCGCTGTTCTTGGCGATGTCGTAGGCAAGCCGGCGCTTGCCCCAGACGTCGACCTTCTCGACCGTGCCGCCGTCGTTGCGGACGACCCCCAGGAACTGCTCCAGCGACGGGGACACCGTGCGCTCATCGAGGCTGGGGTCGAGGATGACCATCACTTCGTAACGACGCATGGGCGTTCGTACCTCCTCTGGACTGTCGCGGCCATGGTCTCTCCATGGCAGGAGGGCATTGAGCCAGACGAAAGCCAAGGTTACCAGCCGTCAAGGCCCTGAATCGCCCTTCCGCAGGCAATCCACAACCGTGAGGACGCACAGGGCAGCGACCGCGCACAGCCGCCCCAGCAGGACCAGCGCGTAGCCCTCGAAGGCCAGACCCGCCGGCGGCCCGGCTACCGCGGGGTCGCTCTGCTGGGTGACGAACAGCAGGTGCTGCCAGATGCCGAAGAAATAGCAGACCTCGGCCACCTGCCACAGAGCGAAGAGCGCGACCGGCACGGCCGGGCGCACCGTACGCGGCCAGGCGAGGACGGCCAGAGGCAGCAGCCACAGCACGAACTGCGGTGACCACACCTTGTTCGTCATCAGGAAGGCGGCCACCACCAGGAACACCAGCTGCTCCAGCGGCGGCCTCCGGCGCGCCAGCACCCCCAGCAGCGCGATCGCCGCGCAGGCGACCAGCAGTGAGCCCGTACCCGTGGCGTTGACCAGGTCCAGGTCGCCGGAATCGAACAGGCCGAAGCCGCCCAGCGCGTAATAGAGCGACCCCCAGTCGGCGCCGCGCTCCCGGCTGAAGGTGAAGAACGTCGCCCAGTTGTCCGGCGCGGCCAGCACGACCGGCAGGTTCACCGCGGCCCACGCGGCCACCGCCCCGCCGAGGGTGCGCAGGAAGCCGGACAGCGGCAGCCCGCCCTCCTTGCGCCACAGCTCCCGCAGCGCCAGCACGAAGAGCGGTCCCAGCACCAGGAACGGGTAGAACTTCGCGGCCGTCGCCAACCCGATCAGCGCTCCGGCGGCCCACATCCGGCCGCGGGCGTAGCAGAGCAGGCCGCCGACCAGCAGCGCCACCGCCAGCAGGTCCCAGTTGATCAGGCCGGTCAGCACCGCAGACGGCGCCAGCGCGACGAACCCGCCGGCGAGCAGAGCCGCGCGGGGGTGGAAATCGCCGCCCGCGGCGGCGAGCCCGCCGCGGCCCGCGATGTGTCCGGTGCCCACCACCGCGACGACCAGGCAGCAGCCCAGTACCGCGGCGGTGACGTCGAAGTAGGCGAAACCTCGGGCGCTGTCGGGCAGCCACGCGACGGCGCGCGCCGCCAAGTAGTGCAGGCCGCCGGTCAGTACGGGGTACTCGGTCTGGACGTCGAGGTAGGGCACGGCGCCGGTGCCGAGCTCGTCCCGGTAGTACAGCGGGAAGATGTCGCTGTAGCAGGCGTAGGTGTACTGGCCGCCCTCGATCCACGCGCCGCCGAAGCGGCACGGCCACTTCGCGAGGTAGGCCAGCACGGCGCCGACGGCACCGAGGACGACCAGCCACAGTCCCGTCCGCCCTGTGTCGTGGGGCATACGCCGCGGGCCGGCGGCGAGATCGCCGCCGGCCCGCGGTTCGGGCGTCACAGTCACCTAGAAGCCGCCCAGCTGGATTCCGTTGTCGTTGTCGTCCTCGTTGTTGCCGCCGTTGTTGCCGTTGCCGTTGCCGCCCTCGCCCGGCTCGCCGCCCGTGGGCTCCCCGGTCGGCGTGCCCGGCGTGGTGGGCTCGCAGTCCTCCCAGAAATTGTCCGGGCGGCACGGCGGAGTCGCGGTCTCCGTCGGATCCTCGGTCTGCTGAGTCGGCGACTCAGGCGCGGTCGGCGTAATCGTCTCGTCCGGCTCCTCGCTCGGCTCCTCCTGGGTCGGCGTGGCCTCCGGCGTGGGCGTCGGCCCGTAGCGCTTCGCGCTGCCCGAGTAGACCGGGTCCTCGAAGCGCATGACCTCCTTGCCCTTCATCGCCTCGGTCATGTACGTCTTCCAGATCTTGGCGGAGGTCGTACCACCGTAGATCGCCTCGACGCCGGGGATGACCAGCTTCTTGCCGTCGTCGCGGCTCAGCCCGACCGCCGTGGAGAGCTGCGGGGTGAACCCGACGAACCACGCCGACTTGGCGCTGTTGGAGGTACCGGTCTTGCCGGCCACCGGGCGGCCGTCGGGCAGCGCGGCCGATTCGCCACCGCCGTTCTCGACCACCTGGGTCATCGCGTAAGTGGCGTCGATCGCGGTCTGCCGGCTGAACGCCTGCGTGCCCGACTCCAGCTTGGCGGCGTCCTCGGGCTCGACCACGTCTCCCTCGGCGTTGGTGACCTTGGTGATCATGTGCTGGGGCATGTGCACGCCGCCGTTGGCGAACGTGGCGAACCCGGCCGCCTGGTCGAGCGCGGAGACGCGGTAGGTGCCCAGCGCGATGTTGGGCCCCAGCTGCGCGGTCTCGAACTGGTCCTCGCTGACGCCGGCCGCGGCCGCGGTGTCGCGCACCGCCTGCGGAGTGGTCTCGATCGCCAGCTGCACGAAGCTGGTGTTGATCGAGTCCGCGGTCGACTCGACGAGGTTCACTTGGCCGTGGTCGACGTTGCTGTCGTTCTGGATCGACTCACCGACACCCGGGAACTCCTGCGGGGAGTCGCCGTTGAACTCGCTCTTCAACCCGATCCCCTGCTCCAGTCCGGTCGCGAGGACGTAGGGCTTGAACGCCGAACCGGCCTGCGCGTCGAGCCGAAGCGAGTTGTTGGGGTCCTTCGTCCAGTCCGTGCCGCCGTAGAACGCCTTGATCTCGCCCGTCTGCGGCTTGACCGAGACGAGGCCCTGGACGGTCTCCTTCGGCATGTCGGGCAGAGTCTCGGAGAAGGCCTTAGCGGCCTCCTTCATCAGCTTGGGGTCGAGGGAGGTCTCGACCGTGTAGCCGCCGGTCTGCACCTGGCCGGGCTCCAGCCCGTACCGGTTGGCCAGCTCGTTGAGGACGGCCGTCTTGATATAGCCCTCCTGGCCCTGCACCTCCAGGCCGGGGTCGTAAGGGACCGTTTCGGGGAACTCCAGCTCGTTGGCCTTCGCCTTCGTCATGCCCAGTTCGGGGTTGTTCTGGTGCATTTCGACCAGGCCGTCGCGGGTGTAGTCCCAGCGCTCCTTGAGGATCTCCTCCATCTCCGAGCCCTTCTCGATGTTCTCGAAGTTGCCCGGCTGCTGGATGATGGAGCCGATGAACACGCCCTCGGCCGCGTTGAGGTCCTGCACGTCCTTGCCGAAGTACGCCTGCGCGGCGGCCTGGACCCCGTACGCCTGGCGGCCGAAGTAGATCGTGTTGAGGTACTTCTTCAGGATCTCATCGGGGGCCATGACCTGGCCCGCCTTGATCGCGATCATGATCTCGCGCAGCTTGCGGGTGTAGGTGCGCTCCTGGGAGAGGATGTCGTAGTAGTTGCGCGCCATCTGCTGCGTGATGGTGGAACCGCCGCCGGCCGAGCCCAGCGTCAGCACGGCGCGCGCGGTGCCGGATATGGAGATGCCCGGCTCCTCGTAGAAGTTGCGCTGCTCGGCGGCGAGGACGCCGTTGACGACGGGCTGCGGAATCTCCTCGCCTTCTTTGATCATGACGCGGTTGACCTCGCCGGTGGTGACCGCCTCTTTGCCGTTGGCGTAGTTGATGCTGGTGGCCGCGAGCATCGCCCTGTCCTGCTCGTCGATCGTGCGGGGATCCGGCGTGCTGGCGTAGGCGATGCCCAGCACCGCCACGCCGGTGATGAACATCAGGCTGCAGGCGATGACGGCGGGCTTCCACGCCTTGGCGAAGAAGCGCTTGACGGGGCCGCGGTCGTCGAACTCGTCGTGGTCGTCGTCCCGTGCGGCCCTGCGGCGGCCACCCGAGCCGTGCGCGGCCCGGCGGCCGGGTCCGCCGGGGCCGGCCTCGGATCTGGCGCCGCCTGCCGCGGCGCGCCGTTGGCCGCTCTGCCTGCCGGGCTCGGGGCGGCGCCGGCGGGCGTCGCCCGGCTCGGGGCGGCTGCGTCGGGCGGGGCGGTCGTCGTCCCAGAAGCCGTCGCCGTCGGCGGGGCCGGGGCGGCCGCGACCGCCACCGCCGCCTCCGCCGCCGTCCCAGTAGCCGGCGGTGTCGTCCCGGTCAGGCCTGCGCCGGCCGCCGGCGCGTTCGTCCCCCGCCGGGCCGCCGGCCCGGCGCCTGCCGCCGTCGCCGTGCGCGCCGCCGGCCGGGCCACCGGCCCGGCGGCGCCCGCCGGCATTCCGTCGTCTTTCGGTACTCACGCGTCCTCGATTGCTGTTCAGCGGCCGATCGGCCTTACGACTCGGGTAGGGGAAGGGGGATGGGTGACCCTGCGCGAAGGCGATTCCGGCCGACGGTTCGAACCGCACCAATCGGTTTCGGGGGTTCCAGCGTCCGATTTATGGGACGCCCGACTGTCGCGGTTGGTTTTCGACCGCGCCGGAAACGCCGTCCTCTGCTTCCTCCTGTCGGCGACCTCTAGGCAAGAACCCCGTGGTGGGGCCCTGGTCGGGTGTCGGCCGTCACAGCCGCACTCGACGCGCTCGCCTTCCTCGGCCCGGGTCCGCGTTCACGGGGGTGGACCACGGGCGCATCGGGCCCCACGGGTAAAGCACCCGTCACGGTAGAGCGATGCCGCCGCATAGCACAACCCGGGCGTGAGCGTAGCGGTCCGGCGGCGCAGGCCCGGAATCGGCGACTACGCCGTGTGCACGGACGACAGACTACGGTGCCCGCGCCGCGGCGCGGGTCCGAACGCGCCCGAGGGCTGCCACCGGGTGCATACCTCCAGGTCGCCCGCCATGTATCTCGGACACCGGGCGGACTGCGGACTCAGCATGCGGTGTTAGATAGTCAACATGGGGTTGCGTTATATCGACGCGATATAGTCATACGTAGATAAACCACCCATCGGACCCATCTTTCCAGGAAGCCCGCAGTCGGGCAGATGCCGCCCGGACTCGCCGCATCGCCGCGCGGGCGGGAACAGATCCGGCCCCGGCGGGGCTGACTCCCATAGGCGCGACGAAGCAGGAGGTGCGGTGATGAGCTCAGGGCGGGCCCGCGTGCTGGAACTCGCCGTTCTCGGACACCTCGCCGCTGCCCCGATGCACGGCTACGAACTGCGCAAACGCCTCAACTCCGAACTCGGTGCGTTCCACGCCTTCTCCTACGGCTCCCTCTACCCGTGTCTGAAGGCGATGCTGCGCGACGACCTCGTGTCCGTCTCCGCACCGGGCGATACGTCCGCCGCGCGGGGGCGCCGCTCGCGGATCGTGTACCGGCTCACCGAACACGGACGCGACCGGCTGCACGCACTCCTCGCCGAGAGCACGCCCGCGGCCACCGACGACGAGTGCTTCGGGGTGCACTTCACCCTGTTCGGCCGCACCCGCTCAGAGGTGCGGCTGCGTATCCTCGACGGTCGGCGCACGCGGCTGCTGGAGCGGCTCTCCACCCTGCGGCAACGCCTGGACGACCAGCCGGGCGACCCCTACACCGTTGAATTGAACCGCCATCGGGCAGCGGCGATCGAGAGCGAGGTCGACTGGCTCGACGGCCTCATCCGCCGGGAGCGGCGGTGCGCGGAGAAGCCGTCGGGCACCGATGCGACCATCGGCGGAGGCGTCCCCCTGAACAGGGGTGCTCCGCCGCACACCGACAGCCGGCGCTAGCCGGGCGGCCCAGTCGCCGCAGCTCGGCGCGCTTTCCCCGGCGCGCCGCGAACATCCCGATCAGCAACGAAAAAGGAGCAAGGACCAATGGGTTCGGTACGCGTAGCCGTCGTCGGTGTCGGAAACTGTGCGGCGTCGCTCGTCCAGGGCGTCCACTACTACTCAGACGCCGACCCCGAGTCCCGGGTCCCCGGCCTCATGCATGTGCAGTTCGGCTCCTACCACGTGCGCGATGTGGAGTTCGTCGCGGCGTTCGACGTCGACGCGAAGAAGGTCGGCCACGACCTCGCCGACGCCATCAGCGCCAGCGAGAACAACACGATGAAGATCTGCGACGTCGCACCCACCGGAGTGACGGTGCAGCGCGGCCCCACCTTCGACGGGCTGGGGCAGTACTACCGCGAGACCATCGAGGAGTCCACCGAGGACGCGGTCGACGTGGTCGCCGCGCTCAAGGCCGCCCGCGCCGACGTGCTCGTCTCCTATCTCCCCGTGGGCTCGGAGGAGGCCGACCGCTTCTACGCCCAGTGCGCCGTGGACGCCGGCGTGGCGTTCGTCAACGCGCTCCCGGTCTTCATCGCCTCCGACCCCGAGTGGGCCGACAAGTTCACCGAGGCCGGCGTGCCCATCGTGGGCGACGACATCAAGTCCCAGGTCGGGGCGACCATAACGCACCGGGTGCTGTCCAAGCTCTTCGAGGACCGCGGGGTCGTCGTGGACCGCACCTACCAGCTCAACTTCGGCGGGAACATGGACTTCATGAACATGCTGGAGCGCGAGCGGCTGGAGTCCAAGAAGGTTTCCAAGACGCAGTCGGTCACCTCGCAGATCCCGCACGAACTCAAGGCCGGGTCGGTACACATCGGCCCCTCGGACCATGTGCCGTGGCTGGACGACCGCAAGTGGGCCTACATCCGCCTGGAGGGCCGCGCCTTCGGCGACGCGCCGGTGAACCTGGAGTACAAGCTGGAGGTGTGGGATTCCCCCAACTCCGCCGGGATCATCATCGACGCCATCCGCGCGGCGAAGATCGCCAAGGACCGCGGAATCGGCGGCCCCATCCTGTCGGCCTCCTCCTACTTCATGAAGTCGCCGCCCGTCCAGCACAGCGACAGCGACGGCCACGCGATGGTCGAGCGCTTCATCGCGGGCGAAATCGACCGCTGAGCCGCGGTCGCGCCGCCGCCTCACGCGGATCCGTTCGCCAGCGGGGTACCGCTCGCGCGAGGCGGCCGCTCGGCCGTGGGCGGGGACGCCTGGATGCGGCCGGGGTCGGCCGCCGGGGATCGGCCGGCCGCCGCGGACGTCATAATGGCCTTCCGACCGAAGCCGACCCGGGCAGATCGCCCGTGCAGGGCAAGGAGCCTCGATGAGCTACCCCCAGGACCCCGGCTGGTCCGCTCCCCCGGGACACCAGGGACCCCAGGGTCCGTGGCAGCAACCTCCCCCGGGAGCCGGCGGTCCTCAGTACCCCGGACAGCAGCCTCCCGGCGGTCCCGGCCCCGGATACGGGCCGCCGCCGAGCGGACCCGGCCCTGGATACGGGCCGCCGCCGAGCGGACCCGGCCCTGGATACGGGCCGCCGCCGAGCGGACCCGGATACGGCCCTCCGGGCGGTCCGGGCGCACCACCGGGCGGGCATCCAGGCGGCGCGCCCCAGAACCCCTTCCCCCCGCCGCCCGGTGGACGGCCGCCCGGGGGCGGCCGCAACGTCGGGCTCATCCTGGTCATCGTCGCCGTCTGCATCGCCGTGCTCGTCGTGTTGGGCGGGGTCGGGTTCTGGCTCCTCGGCACGTCGAACGGGGGCTCTTCGGGGTCCTCGGGCTCCGCCGGCCAAGGCGGCGGCTCGCTGGAGCGCTACCAGGGCACCTGGGACGGCTCGCTCGAACAGTACGACGCCGGCGGCAACTCCATGGGCACCTGGTCGCTCACCCTGGAGATCGACGGCGAGCGGATCGCGGGTGAGGAGTACGGCCTCACAGGAACCGAGGACGGCCGCTGCACCTGGGAGATCGCCGACACCACACTTACTCGGGAGAACCTGCGGTTCGCCTACTCGGTGGCCGACGACCCCGACTGCGTCGACAACGGCGCAGTCACGCTGACGCCCGCCGGCGACGACGGTCTCGAAATCGTGGTCGTCAGCACCATGCAGGACGGCAGTGAAAGCACGTCGTCGGGCATCATCCAGCGCCAGTAGGAGACCTGCGCCGCACAGCGGCGGCCGGACGCGCGCAACCGTCCGGCCGCCGCTGTTTCACGTGGAACGTCGCCCGCGCCCGGCACCGCGCCCGTGCCGGCTTCGGCGGCCGAGCCGCGGTGCGTCCGCGGCGTCCGGGCAGCCATAGGGTTGACCGGTGTCCTTCTACCGCGATCTGCGCGACGTGCTTCGGGGACCGCGGTTCCGCCGCCTGTTCGCCACCCGGCTGGTCTCCCAGTTCGGCGACGGCGTCTACCAGGCCGGACTGGCGGGATACGTCTTCTTCGCGCCCGAGCAGCAAACCACCGCGGCCGAGGTCGCCGCGGCGTTCGCCGTCCTACTGCTGCCGTTCTCCGCCGTCGGCCCCTTCGCCGGTGTCCTTATCGACAGGTGGTCACGTCGACAAGTCCTGGTCGCGTCGACCCTCGCCAAGGGGCTGCTGGCGGCCGGAACCGCCGCGCTGGTGTGGTCGGGCTCCGACGGTGCCGCCTTCTACGCCGGTGCCCTCGCCCTGCTCAGCGTGAACCGCTTCGTGCTGGCCGCGCTCTCCGCGGCGCTGCCGCACGTGGTGCCGCGGCACAAGCTCATGATGGCCAACGCCGTCACCCCGACGTGCGGCACCTTCGCCGCCTTCCTCGGTGCGGGTGTCGGTGCGGGACTGCGCCTGCTCGGCGGCGGCGGGCACACGGGCACCGCGCTGATCCTGTTCGGAGCGGGAGTGGCGATGGCGCTGGCCGCGCCCGCGGCACTCACGCTCGGCCGGGCGGAACTGGGCCCCGACCTCGCCGAGCAGACCGACCGCGTCCGGACCGCGGTACGCAACGTCGCGGTGGGCCTGGCCGACGGGGCGCGCCACATCTGGCACCGGCGCCCGGCGCGCTACGGGCTCGCCACCATCGCCGGTCACCGCCTCGGCTACGGCGTCGCGACGCTGGTCACGCTGCTGCTCTACAACAACACCTTCACCGCCGGCGGCGTGGCCGGGTTCGCCGGGTTCTCCGTGGCGCTGGCGGCCTCGGCCGCCGGGTTCTTCGCCGGCGCGGTGTCGACGCCCTGGGCCACGGCCCGGGTCCCCGCCGACGCCTGGATCGCGCTGCTACTGGGCGGTGGATGTACGGCACTGGTGGGATTCGGCCTGCCGTTCTCCGCCGTCCTCTTCCCAGCGGCGGCATTCGCGCTGGGGGTCGTGTCACAGGGCGTGAAGGTGAGTGTCGACACGCTGGTCCAGCGACATGTCGACGACGCCTTCCGGGGGCGGGTCTTCTCGGTCTACGACATGCTCTTCAACGCCGCCTTCGTCGCCGGAGCCGCCGTGGCCGCGGTAGCGGTGCCGCCGTCAGGGGTCAGCGCCGGAACCGTCGCCGCCCTCGCCGCCGGCTACGCGGTGATGGCGGCCTGCTGGACGGTGCGCGCCCGCGTCCGGCGCCGCGCGGGGGCCGACGCGGCCCGCAGCGGGGAGTGAGGCGGCCGCGAGGAGCCGAAGCGCGGTGTCGACATGGCGCTGTGGCGATGCGGCGACATGCGGACATGCCGGTATGCGGCCCGGGGACGCGCCCTGCGGCCCCGGGAGGCCGGCCGGTGCCCTACTCGCCCTCCTGCGTGCCGGAGCCGCCCGATTCGCCGAGGTGGCGTTCGGCCCAGGCGCGCAGCTCGGCCGCCGCCGCGTCCTTGCCCATCGGGCCGTTCTCCAGGCGCAGCTCCAGCAGGAACCGCCACGCCTTGCCGATCATCGGGCCGGGGCCGATGTCGAGGATCTGCTGGATCTCGTTGCCGTCGAGGTCGGGGCGGACCTTGTCGAGCTCCTCCTCCTCGGCGAGGCGCTCGATCCGGCGCTCGATGTCGTCGTAGGCGCGGGCCAGCGCGGCCGCCTTGCGGCGGTTGCGGGTGGTGCAGTCGGCCCGGGTGAGGACGTGCAGCCGCTGCAGCTGGTCGCCGGCGTCGCGCGCGTAGCGCCGCACCGCCGAGTCGGTCCACTCGCCCTTGCCGTAGCCGTGGAAGCGCAGGTGCAGGGCCACCAGCTTGCCGACGTCGGCGACGACGTCCTTGGAGAACCGCAGCGCGCTGAGCCGGTTCTTGCTCATCGAGGCGCCCACCACCTCGTGGTGGTGGAAGGTGACGCGGCCACCTGCCTCGAAGGCCCGGGTCTTGGGCTTGCCGATGTCGTGCAGCAGCGCCGCCAGCCGCAGCACGAGATCGGGCTCCATTCCGCGCTTGCCTTCCAGCTCGATCGCCTGGTCGAGCACGGTGAGCGAGTGGTCGTAGACGTCCTTGTGCCGGTGGTGCTCGTCGATCTCCAGGCGCATGCGCGGGATCTCGGGCAGCACGTGGGCGGCGAGGCCGAGGTCGACCATCAACTCCACCCCCGTGCGGGGGGCGCTGCTGAGCATCAGCTTGGTGAGCTCGTCGCGGACCCGTTCGGCCGAGACGATCGTCAGCCGGTCGGCCATGGCGGCGGCCGCCTCGCGCACCTCCGCGGCGGGCGTGAGGCCGAGCTGGGCCGCGAAGCGGACCGCGCGCATGATGCGCAGCGGGTCGTCACTGAAGGAGTCCTCAGGCTTGCCGGGAGTGCGCAGCCGCCCGGCAAGCACGAGGTCGGCCAGCCCGCCGAAGGGGTCGACGAACTCGCGCTCGGGCAGCCGCACCGCCATGGCGTTGACGGTGAAGTCGCGGCGCAGCAGGTCGTCGTGCAGCGAATCGCCGTAGTTCACCTCGGGCTTGCGGGACTTGGGCTGGTAGGACTCGCTGCGGTAGGTGGTGATCTCCAGCTGAAGGCCGCCCTTGCGCAGCCCGACCGTGCCGAAGTCGATCCCCACTGTCCACACGGCGTCGGCCCAGCCCTCGACCAGCGAGAGGATCGTCTGCGGGACGGCGTCGGTGGTCAGGTCGAAGTCGTGCACCGCGCGGCCCAGCAGGGCGTCGCGGACGGGACCGCCTACCAGCGCGAGCTCGTGCCCGCCCGCGGCGAACCGCTCCCCCAGCTCCTCGGCGACGGAACCGATGGAGCCGAAGAGTTCGGCTATCGCCGCCCGCTGCTGGTCGGTGAGCTCGCCGGCTGCGGTCGGCACACTCCTGTCCGCGGGCTCGCGAGGGGATTCACCTGGAAACGCTGTGTTCGGCACACCACCAGAGAGTAGGTGGCGTCTCCGAGTGATGCGAATCGGCCCCAGCCCGCCGTACAGGGACGATCGCGCCCGCGGGCAATCCTGCACGGGGTCTGGGACAGGGCTCCCATACTTTCCGCCCTGCCCGTAATGCATCGGAGCGCGGGCGGTGAGGCGGTATCGTTCTCAGCAGTCCGCCGCTACACCCGCTTGATCCGGGCGGGCGTGCGCGTGACTCGCGAGACCGCGGCGTCCAACATCTCCGTTCCAATCCCCCGCGGGCCACTGTCAACCTGACACGGAAGACCTTCTGGCGTGCGTCGTATCGTCCACATCGGCGCGGTCGTGGCCACGACCGCCGCCATCGTCCCGGCTCTGGCCGGATTCACCCCTGCCCAGGCGCCGGTCGCCACCGCCGCCGACGAGGAGGGCACCGAAAACGCCCCGCTGGTCGTCGAGGAGATCACGCCGAAATCCATCGGGGACGACAGCCGGATCCGGATCCGCGGCGAGGTCACCAACACCACCGGCAGCAGGATCGACGAGGTCACCGTACGGTTCAGCTATTCGGCGTACGCGTTCGACGAGCGCTCCGAACTCGGCGAGTTCACCTCGGGCGACGGCGTACGGCCCGGCATCGAGGCGGCCGAGGTCGAACTGGACGAGCCGCTGGCCCCCGGCGACTCGGCCGAGTACACGCTGCGCGCCGATGCCGCCGAGTTGTCGCTCTCCTCCTGGGGTGTCTACCCCCTGGTGGTGGAGGCTTCCGACGGATCCGGCGGCGAGATCGGCCGGCAGCGGACCTTCCTGCCCTACCGCGGCGGCTCGGCGCCGGAGACCCTCGACATCGCCTGGGTGTGGCCGCTGATGGACCGGCCCCAGCGCGCCGACGAAGACACGTTCCTCGGCGACTCGCTGACCCGGAGCCTTGGCCCCGATGGGCGGCTCGGCCGGCTGCTGACGATCGGCGCCCAGGACGAGCGAGTGAGCCTGGAGCCCGAGGACCCCGCCGAAGAGACCTCCCCGTCGCCGCTCACCCCGTCGCAGACTCCGTCCGAGACCCCGTCTGCCGCCGCTTCCGCGGCCGCCGAGGACGCCTCCGCGACCGCCGGGGCCGATTCGCAGGCCGGCGCGCAGGACGGGTCGCAGCGCGGCCCCTCGGACGAGGACACCGGGGTCCCCCTCACGTGGGTCGTCGACCCCGGGCTGCTGGCCGACATCGACCGGCTCACCTCGCCACACCGGCTCGTGGAGGAGCCGCGTTCGGCGACCGGATCGGGGCAGGGCGCGGGCGGCGCCGCCGAGGACGACGCCGGGATCGCCACCACCTCCGCGCAGGCCAGTCCCGAGGCCGGCATCTGGCTCGACCAGGCCCGCGCGGCGCTGGCGGAGGACTCCCTGGCGGCCGCGCCCTACGCCTCCGCCGACATCGCCGCCCTGCTGCGCCACGGGCTCTCCGACGACGCCGACGCGTCGGTCGAACTGGGCCGCGAGGCGGTCGAGCGGGTGCTGCAGCGCACCGCCGACGAGACCGTCGCCGTGCCCCGGGGCGGCCTGCTGAACACCCCCACCCGCGAGTTCTACCAGCGCCACGGTGCCAGCACGTTCCTGCTGCGTGAGGCCGCCATGCCCGCCGAGTCCGGGCTGGGGTACACGCCCACAGCGCAGGCTCCGGTGTCGCTGGGCAAGGGCGAGAAGGGCACCGCGCTGGTCGCCGACAGCGGACTCGCCCAGGTGCTGCGCCAGGAGGCCGACGGCCCCGGAGAGGCGGCCCTGGCCCAGCAGCGCTTCGCCGCCGAGACCGCCATGATCGCCGCCGAGTCGCCCGGGACTCCGCGCACCCTCCTCGCCTACCCGCCCGCCGACTGGAACCCCAGCGCGGACTTCGCCCGCGGCCTGCTGGACTCCAGCCGGTCGCTGCCCTGGCTCGACCCGGTCGAGCTGGCCGGGGTCGAACCGGACGACTCCTCGTCCGGCGACGCCCGCAAGGACCTCGTCTACCCCGAGCGCGCTACGCGGTCCGAACTCGACAAGTCCTACCTGGAGAAGGTCAAGGACGTGCGCAGCCGGGTCCGGCTGTTCAACAGCGTCCTCGTCGACGGCGAGGACCCCTTCCGCCCGGCGATCCTGCGGCTGGAGTCGGCCGCCTGGCGCCGGGAGGACGACCTCTCCTCCCCTGCGCGCGCCCTGGTGCGCCAGGCGGTCGAACGGGACATGGACAAGGTCCACATCATCCCGACCGAACCCGTGACACTGGCCAGCACGACCGGGACCATCGCCGTCCTCATCGCCAACGACCTGCAGGACCAGACGGTGCGGGTCAACCTGTCCATGCTGTCGGGCAACCCCGAACGCCTGTCCATCGGCAACTACCAGGACGCCATCGAGATCGGCCCCGGCGGCAAGACCACCGTCTACGTGGAGCTGACCGCGCGGGTCAACGGCCGCACGATGATCCAGATGAACCTGCACAACCTCAACGGGGAGCCGATCTCCGACGAGCAGTACCTGCCGGTGCACGCCACGGGGATGGGGATGCAGGCTCTGGTGATCAGCGGGCTCGGCGCTCTCGTGCTCGTCGTCGCGCTGGCGCCGCGCGCCCTGCGCAAGTGGGCGCGCAACCGCGCGGGCGGCGCCGCGGCCACCGCTGCGGCCGGCCCCCCAGGGGGCGAGGGCGACGACGAGGACGGCGGGGACCGCGGCACGACCGGGTCACCCGAACCGGCGGACGACCGCGGCGGCGCGCAGGGCGAGTGGTCGGGCCCGGACGCCGGTATGCAGCACAATGAGGAGGGATCCGCGAGCGCCCCGCCGACCGGCTCCGGCTCCGATTCCCCCTCCGCGCCGCCGGCCCAGGGCGAGGACTCCTCCGGCGGCACCGGCGCCGAACGCTAGCGGCGGTCGAGCAGTCCGGACCGCGACGCCGATCGCCGAACTCCGAGCTTCGCCTCGCCGAGCCACGTATTTCGAAGGGAGCCGTCTGTGGCCACCGAGACCACCAACGGCAGCGACGAACCCCCTGCCGCCGGCCGCGACCCCGCCGACGCGGCCGCCCGGGACGGGGGGTACGCAGCGGCGCAGCCCGCGGAGGACTCCGCCGACGCCGAGGCGCAGGAGTCCGCGCAGCCGGAGGAGGACGGCGGCTCCGGGGGCATGATGCGCTCCAGCGCGATCATGGCCGCGGGCACCATGGTCTCCCGCGTCACCGGATTCGTGAAGGCCGTGGTCATCGCCGCTGCCCTGGGCACCCAGCTGCTCGGCGACGCCTACCAGACCGCGCAGACCATCCCCTTCATCATCAACGACCTGCTCATCGGCGGGCTCATCGCCAGCGTCCTGGTGCCGCTGCTCGTCAAGCGGCGCATGCGCGACGCCGACGGCGGCGTGAAGACCGAGAACCGGCTGTTCACCTCCGCCGTGCTGGTGCTCCTCGCGGTGACGACGGCGGCGATCCTGGCCGCCGAACCGCTCATCGGCCTCTACCTCGGCGACTCCGCACCCCGCCAGTCCGAGGTTTCGGTGTACCTGGCGCGCTTCCTGCTCGCCCAGATCTTCTTCGTGGGGCTGAGCGGCCTGATCAGCGGCATGCTCAACACCCGCAACCGGTTCGGCGCGCCCGTGTGGGCACCCGTGCTGAACAACCTCGTCATCATCGCCGTCGGGGCGCTGTTCCTGGTGGTGGCGGGCGCCGGGCGGACCGTCGACACCGTGACACAGGGGGAGCTGGTGCTGCTGGGCGCCGGCACCTCGACCGGCATGGCCGTGCAGGCGGTCGTCCTGATCGCGGCGCTGTGGCGCGCCGGCTTCCGCTGGCGGCCCCGGTTGGACCTGCGCGGCTCCGGCCTGGGAGAGGCGCTGCGCACCGCAGGCTGGATGTTCGTCTACACCGTGATGACCCAGATCGGCCTGCTGATCACCGCCAACGCGGTCAACCGCGCCGGCGCCGCCAGCGCCAGCGGCGGCTACGACGTCGGCGCCGGGCTGACGGCCTACAACTTCGCCTACACGCTCTTCCAACTGCCCTACGCCATCATCGCGGTCTCTCTGATCACGGTGCTGCTGCCGCGGATGAGCGCCCACGCCGCCGAGCAGCGCTGGTCCGAGGTCCGCGACGGGTTCTCCCGCACGCTGCGGATGTCGGCCCTGGTGCTCGTTCCGCTGGGCCTCGCGCTGGCGATCTACGCGGTACCGGTGGCCACCCTCGTCTTCGCGCGCGGCAACACCTCCGCCCAGGACGCGGCCAACATCGGCGCCGTGCTGTGCGCAATGGCGCTGGGGCTGGTGCCGTTCACCGTCTTCCAGCTGATGCTGCGGGTCTTCTACGCGATGAGCGACACGCGCACGCCCGCCCTGATCAGCATCGCGAACGTGACCGTGCACGGTGTGCTGGCCTACACGGCGTTTCGTCTGCTGCCGCCCGACGTCGTCGTGATCGGGGTCGCCGCCGGGTTCATGCTGTCGTTCCTCTCGGGGTCGGTGATCGCCGGGTTCATCCTCAGCCGCCGACTCGGCGGGCTTGACGGGCGACGCATCGGTGCAACACTGTTGCGGCTGCACGCGGCCGCGATCCCCAGCGTCGTCGTCGGCATCGGCGTCCTGTGGCTGTTCTCCAGCCAGGTCGGCGATGGCCTCGCGACCGACATCGGGGCCCCGGTCGTCGGCTGCCTGGCGGGCGCGCTGCTGTTCCTGCTCTGCGCCCGCCTGCTGGTTCGGGAACTGTCCGACGCCGTGGCGCTCGTGCGCGCCCGACTGGGCAGATAACCCGCCGCCCTCGGCCCCCTGCCACCGCGGCCGACCGCTTCGCCCCGCCCGCGGCTCCCCGCCGCCCTGAAGGAAGCACCAGAAGATGACGCAACCGGTGGCCGACGACCCGTCCGGCGAGCGGCCCGACGGCCGAGCCCGGGTCTTTGGAGGAGCCGCCGACGCTCCCCGCCGGCGGCGCCTCCCCATGGCCGAAGAGGCACTCGACGCGGTGGAACGGGCCGAGCCCGGCACCGAGCCGGAGCCCGGCCTGCACACCGACCACGACCCCTCCGATTACGGCGACCTGGGCACCGCCGACCGCCCCGGAGAGGCGGGCAACGAGATCGGCGGTGCGGCGCACGCCGCACCGGGCAACCTGATGCGCTCCAGCGCGGTGATGGCCGCCGGCACTGTCGTCTCGCGCGCCACGGGCTTTATCCGCACCATCGTGCTCGCCGCCGCGTTGGGCACTCAGTTGCTGGGCGACGCGTACCAGACGGCCAACATGGTCCCCTTCGCCGTCTACGACCTGCTCATCGGCGGCCTGCTGGCCAGCGTCTTCGTGCCCTTCCTGGTCAAGCGCAAGAAGGTCGACTCCGACGGCGGCACGGCGACCGAGCAGCGGCTGTTCACGGTGATCCTGGCGGTGCTGGCCGTGATCACGCTGGTCTCCGTCGCGGCGGCGGAACCGCTGATCCGTGTCTACGCAGGCGATTTCACCACTCCGCAGCACGAGGCGGCCACGCTGCTCGCCCGGTTCCTGCTCGGCCAGATCTTCTTCATCGGTGCCAGTGGCATCGCCGGCGCCATGCTGAACAGCCGCAACCGGTTCGGCGCCCCGATGTGGGCGCCGGTGCTGAACAACCTGGTCATCATCAGTGTCGGGACCGCGTTCCTACTCGTCACGGGTTCCCAGAACACCCCCGGGTCGGTGACCGAGGCGGAACTGACGCTGCTGGGCCTGGGGACCACCCTCGGACAGGTGCTGCAGGCCGCCGTGCTGGTGTGGGCGCTGTTCGCCGCGGGTTTCCGCTGGCGGCCGCGGCTGGACCTGCGCGGCTCCGGGCTGGGCGAGGCCGTGCGGACGGCCGCGTGGATGATGCTCTACGTCGGTGTCGCCCAGACCGGTCTCCTGGTGACCACCAACGTCGCCACACGGGCCGGGGTGCGCGCGGCTCAGGCCGGCGAGTCGGCGGCGGGGGCCGGGATCACCGCCTACCAGTACGCGTCCATGCTGTTCCAGCTGCCCTACGCCATCATCGCGGTGTCGGTGATCACCGCACTGCTGCCGCGGATGAGCGCTCACGTCGCCGACGGGCGCAAGGACCTGGTGCGCACCGACTTCTCGCGGGGGCTGCGGCTGTCGGCGGTGCTGATCGTGCCGCTGTCGGTGGCGATGGTGGTCTTCGCTGTGCCCTTCTGCGTGCTGATCTACGCCAACGGGAGCACATCGGCCGACGACGCCCGCGCCATCGGCCGGATCCTGATGGTGTTCGCGGCGATGCTCATCCCCTTCACGCTGTTCCAGCTGCAGATGCGCGTCTACTACGCGCTGGGCGACACGCGGACCCCCTCTCTGATCGCGCTGCCGGCCGAGGCCGCGCACGCGGCGCTGGCGATCACCCTGCTCCTGACGGCCCCGGCGCAGCTCGTCGTGGTTCTGCTGCCGATCGCCTACGGCCTCTACTACGCGGTCGGCTCGGTGCTGGCGTGGCGCGGGCTGCGGGCCCGGATGAACGGGCTGGACGGCCGGCGCATTCTGCGCACTCTGATGCTGCTGTACGCGGCCACCGTGCCCAGTGCGCTGTTCGGCTGGGCCATGGTGCGGGCGGTCGGCGTGCTGCCGGGAACGGTGTTTCCGTCGCTGCTGGCCATGGCGGTCGGCGGCGCAGTGGGCGCACTGCTGTTCATTCTGGTGGCCAAGCGCCTCGGTGTGACCGAAGTCACAACATTCTTGGAAATGGTGCGTAGCCGCCTGCTGCGCCGCTGATCAACGGGCGGACATGACCCTGCGTAATCGACATAAGGACCTGAATGCTCACTCATCCGCCCACACCTGTCCACCGAAGGGCCCGTGCGGGCGTCCTAGCATGGGACGGCAGTTCTATGCCGCCGCCCACGAGTTTTCTGAGCTGCCCGAAGGGAGGTTGGGGACAGGCACCGACACGGCCGCAACCACCCCGGGCCCTACTCCAGCGGCATCTCCCGGCGGTGGCCCGCTGCGGCCGTCGCGTCCGTCACTCCCGGCATGAGCACCTTCATGATTGAGCCAGGCGCCCGTCTCGCAGGCCGCTACCGACTCGACAGCCAGGTAAGCCAGACCGCAGGAGCCACCCTGTGGAAGGCGACCGACGAGACCCTGGCCCGCCTGGTCGCCGTGTGGACGTTCGCCGAGGGCTTCCCGCGCACCGGCGAAGTCGTCCGGGCGGCTCGCGCCACCAGCCGCATCGCCGACTCCCGCGTCACCCAGGTGTTCGACGCCGACGACAGCGGCCCCGCTCCCTACGTGGTCGAGGAATGGGTCGCCGGGCAGTCGCTGGCCGACCTCCTCGCCCAGGGCCCGCTGCCCCCCGAACGCGCCGCCGGGCTGATCGCCGAGGCCGCCGAGACCATGGCCACCGCGCACGCGGCCGGGCTGTACCACCTCAACCTCACCCCCGGAAAGCTCATCTGGAGTCTCGGGGGCGCCATCAAGGTCACCGGCATCGGCGTCGACGCCGCGCTGCGCGGCATCGGCGCGGACAACCCGGCGGCGGCCGACGCCCAGGGGCTCGGCCGGCTGCTGTACGCGGCCCTCACGGCCCACTGGCCCGACGAGGCGCGCAACGGGCTGCGGCCCGCTCCGGTGATCGGCGGCGCGCCGTGCCAGCCCAGCCAGCTGAACCCCGCCATCTCCCAGTACCTCAACGACCTGGTGTGCCGCTCGGCGTTCCTCGCCCCGCTGCGCGGCGGCGCGCTGACCGACGCACGCGAGATCGCCGACGCCCTGGCGAACGTACCGCGCATGGTCCCGCTGCCGGTGTCGCCCCCCAACGCGCCGATGACCCCCGAGCCCCCGCGCGGGACCTCGCGGCGTTCCGGGGAGTTCCAGGCGGCCTCCGAGGCGCCCCCGACTGCGCAGCGCCAGGCCCCGCCTCCGCCCCCTCAGCAGCAGGGCCGCCGCCGCTCGGGCGTGCCGCCCGCGGTCAGCCGCGCCCTGGTGGGCGCGCTGGCCCTGATCGTGTTCGTCGGAGTCGTCTGGGGCGCGTGGACCGTCGGCACCAGCATGAGCGGAGGCGGCGGAAACGGCGGGGAAGACGGGCAGACGTCGTCGGGCGGCCAAGAGGACCAGGCGCCCGAACTCACCGTGCTCAAACCGCAGTCGGCGGACGGCTTCGACCCGCTCAGCGATGCCAACGATGAACACAACGAGATCGCCGGCCAGGCCATCGACGGCCAGGGCACCACGGGGTGGCACACCGAGGGCTACGACACCGCCGACCTCGGCGGCCTGAAGTCGGGTGTGGGCCTCATCGTCGACCTCGGGCAGCCCGCCGAGGTGCACGACGTCTCCCTGAACCTGGGCCAAGGGCCGCACGACCTGCAGATCCTCGTGGGCGATGCCGCCGATCCCGCGGCGCTCGGTGCGGGCGAATCCCCCGCGGCCCAGAAGAGCGGCGTGCAAGGCGAAGTCGACATCGGACTGGCCGAACCTGCCACGGGCCGCTATGTCGTCGTATGGTTCACTAGTCTGCCCAGGGACGACGTTCGATACCGGGGGACCGTCAACGAGGTCGAGCTGCGCGGGAAAACGTGACTACGGTGATTGACGCGGTTCAGGAGCTCCCCGACAAGGAGCTGTTGTCCAGGCACGCTCAGGGGGACGACCAGGCTTTCGGTGAGCTGGTCAAGCGCCACCGCGAGCGCATGTGGGCTGTCGCGATCCGTGTCCTCGGCGACTCCGAGGAGGCCGCCGACGCCCTGCAGGACGCCTTCCTCTCCGCCTTCCGCGGTGCCCACCGCTTCCGGGGCGAGGCCCAGGTCAGCACATGGCTGCACCGCATCGTCGTCAACGCCTGCCACGACCGCATGCGCCGCAGGATGGTGCGCCCCGCCGTCCCCACCGACGACGCCACCCTCGACGTCATCTCCAACGAGCGGACCAAGGCGAGCACGCCCGACCCCACGGGCGGCAGCGATTCGGCGATGGACGTCCACGCCGCGCTGGGCAGGCTGCCCGAGGAGCAGCGCCTGGCACTGGTCCTCGTCGACATGATCGGCTACCGCGTCGACGAGGCGGCCGAGATCCTCGAAGTCGCCCCCGGAACGGTGAAAAGCCGGTGCGCACGCGGCCGCGCGAGACTTCTGCCATATCTCACGCATCTGCGGAACCCTGAGCACGCGCGAGACGTCACATCCCCGAGAGGAGGTGACAGGGCATCGTGACGTCTCATGTGGACGCGGAGACTCTCGCCTTGTCGGCCGAAGGGCTGCTGGAGGACACCGAGGAGAGCACCGTCCAGCGGCACGTGGCCGATTGCGCGGTATGCGCCGCGCAGCGGTCCGAGCTGGCCGAAGTAACGCGGGTCTTGGCAGAGGTGCCCGCAACACCTCTACCCGACGACGTGGCGGCCCGCCTCGACGACGCTTTGCGGGCCGAGGCCGACACCCGGCGCAACGGCGGCGGACCCCCCGAGCCGGAAAGCTCGACCGGCGGCGGGGCCGCCGCGGGCGGAGGCGGATCGGCTGCCGGCGACGGTGCCGGTGTCGTCCCCCTCCACCGCAGGTTCGGCTCCTCCCACCGGTGGATCAACTACCTGGCGGTCGCGGCGGCCGCCGTCGTGGTGGTAGGAGGCGGTTCCGCCGTCGTGCGCAACCTGGCCACCGGCGAGACGGCCGGGGCACCGCTGGCAGGACCCGGCGGAGGCGTCGCAGAATCCTCCACGCACGGCGAATCCGCACTCAGCTACCACCCGCTCGTCGTCAGGAGCGGGACGGTCTACTCCGAGGATCGGCTGAGCGAACAGGCGGCGGCCGTGCTCGACCGGAGCGACACGACGGCCCCGCAAGGCGCTCAGGGCGACGCTGAGGGATCGGGAGCGGGCGACCGACCCCAGACCTCGGAGGTCTCCTCCGAGGTCTCCTCGTGCGTCCAGAAGCTCGCCGGTGAGTCCCGCGTGCGTCCCGTACTGATCGACTTCGCCGAGTTCTCCTCCGGCGCCGAGACGAGTGGTGCCTGGGTCATGTACTACGGCTCCGAGCCGGGCAGCGAGGCCCACGGCTCCTACGACGTGAAGGTCGTCGCGCCGGAGTGCGGCGCGGAGGGCACGGCAGCCGACCAGACCGTCCTTGCGCGGGCGACCGTTCCCGCGCCCTGACGCCGCCCCGTACTCGAACCTCCGGCCCCCGCCGCGCTGACGCCGGCGGGGGCCGTTTCGCGTGCGACGGAGTATCGCCGGCGAACGGGGAGCAGCCGCTAACGACGGCGACCATCGTCCGGGGCCTGGCGTTCCAGGGCGACTCGCCGCCGAAACGCCAGGTCGACATGTCCCCCGGCACCGTCGGGAATCAGCCGGGCCTACCATCTGTTGGGAGAAGCGACTTTCCCCGCGGGCAGCCGCCATCGCCCTGCCCGCCGAGCCGACCGGAGGGCGACGATCGTGAGCGACGTCCGCAACGTAATCATCATCGGATCGGGCCCCGCGGGCTACACCGCGGCCGTCTACGCCGCCCGCGCGGAACTCCGTCCCCTGGTATT
Organism: Streptomonospora litoralis; assembly: GCF_004323735.1. GTDB lineage: Bacteria > Actinomycetota > Actinomycetes > Streptosporangiales > Streptosporangiaceae > Streptomonospora > Streptomonospora litoralis. The sequence continues at coordinate 5,715,572 of NZ_CP036455.1, forward strand.
CGAGGGCGCGATCACCGCGGGCGGTGCGCTGATGAACACCACCGACGTCGAGAACTACCCGGGGTTCCCCGACGCCATCATGGGTCCTGACCTGATGGACAACATGCGCAAGCAGGCCGAGCGCTTCGGCGCCGAACTGGTGGCCGACGACGTCACCGAGGTCGACCTGGAGGCGACCCCGAAGGTCGTCAAGGTCGGCGACGAGGTCCACCACGCCAACACGGTGATCATCGCGACCGGCTCGGGCTACCGCGAGCTGGGCGTGCCGGGCGAGACGGAGTTCTCCGGGCGCGGCACCTCCTGGTGCGCCACCTGCGACGGCTTCTTCTTCCGCGACCAGGACATCGCCGTGGTCGGCGGCGGTGACACCGCCATGGAAGAGGCGACCTTCCTCACGCGCTTCGCCCGCTCGGTCACGATCATCCACCGCCGCGGCGAACTCCGCGCGAGCAAGATCATGCAGGAGCGGGCCTTCGACAACGAGAAGATCGGTTTCCTGTGGAACACCGAGGTGACCGAGGTCGTCGGCGAGTCCAAGGTGACCGGGCTGCAGCTGCGCAACACGGTCACCGGCGAGGAGAGCAAGCTCGACGTCACCGGTCTGTTCGTCGCGATCGGACACGACCCGCGCGTGGAGCTCTTCCAGGGCCAGCTCGACTTCGACTCCGAGGGCTACCTCGCCGTCGACTTCCCCAGCACCCGGACCAACATCCCCGGTGTCTTCGCCTCGGGCGACGTCGTCGACCACAACTACCGCCAGGCGGTCACCGCCGCCGGCACCGGGTGCGCCGCCGCGCTGGACGCCGAGCGCTACCTGGCCGACCTGGGCAAGTAGCGCCGCCCGCCCGCGCGCACCGGCTTCCACGACCCACGCCACCGATGAGACCCATGCGACCTAGGAGGAGTTCACCATGGCCGACCTGAAGAACGTGACCGACAACAGCTTCGAGACCGACGTGCTGAAGAGCGATAAGCCGGTGCTGGTCGACTTCTGGGCGGAATGGTGCGGTCCCTGCCGCCAGGTCGCTCCGATCCTGGAGGAGATCGCCGCCGAGCACGGCGACAAGCTGGAGATCGTCAAGCTCAACACCGACGAGAACCCGGAGACCTCACGCGAGGCGGGCGTCATGTCGATTCCGATGATGAACGTCTACCGGAACGGCGAGGTCGTGAAGCAGATCCGCGGCGCCAAGCCCAAGCGCAAGCTGCTCCAGGACCTCGAAGAGTTCATCGGCTGAGTTCCCGCGGCGGCGCCGGCGACCGGTCGGCGTCCGCGCCGGGTTTCACGTGAAACCGCATGCGCCGGTGCCGCGCCGACGGATCGGTCCGACACACGAAAGCGGCCCCGAGAGACGGTATCTCGGGGCCGCTTTCGTGTGTCGGGCGCTGCTCCTGCGCGCCGGGGCGCGCGGGCGGTCGCGGTCAGAGCGAATCGCGCAGAGGCTCGAAACCGGCGGCGAAGGCCTCGCCCGGACAGGAGGTGTCCCCGGGCCAGTCGCGGTGCATCGCCACCCCGCGCACCCGGGCGGTGGCACCGGTGACCGGGTTGGCGTAGGCGACGGTTTCCCGCGGATCGACGCCCGCCAGCGAGCAGAGCGTCCTCAGCACCTCGACCAGCCGCTTGCGTGCCGGATCGCTCGGGCCGGACTCGGTGAAGTCGCCGAGCAGGCAGACACCGATATTGCCGGCGTTGTGTCCGCCGACGTGCCCGGCCGTTACGCACCGGGCGCCCTCGGGGCCGGGGGTGATGCCGAAGGCCGACGGCTCTCCCCCGGCGAAGCGCCCCTCGTAGACGGTGCCCGCCGGATCGATGACCAAGTGGTAGCCGATGTCGCCCCAGCCGTTCTCCACGGCGTGCAGGCGGTAGACGGAGCGCATGCTCTCCGCCGGGTCGGGGGCGACCGCCAATGCCGTGTGGTGCACCGTGACCGTCTGCACCGGATGGTGGTCCCGCGGCCACCGCTCCGTTCCCGCCGGGTCGAAGCGCAACCGCTCATCCGCGGCCCACCCGGCCCGGCGCACATAGTCGAAGCCCACCGCGCCTGCCGCGCGGCCGCGGTCACCCGCGGCCAGCGTCCCCCGTGTCGCAGTGCTCATCAGATCCCTACGCCTCCTGCGGATGCCATAGGTGTTCGTGTTTCACATGAAACGGGGGTGCGGACCGCGCGGTCCGCACCCCCGTTTCATGTGAAACATTCCGCCACTCGTCGGCCGCCGGCCGTGGAGTGGCGCCGCGTCGTTCGGCGCCGGAGAAAGCGCTTGGCCGACGTGTCGACAAAACGGCGAGTCTCCACTCGGGAGAGAACGCTACTCTTCGGTGGCCGAGTTCGGTGCCATCGCGGCGATGATGCGCTCCAGATCCTCACGCGTGGCGAACTCGACCACGATCTTTCCCTTGTTGCGCCCCTGGTTGATCTTCACCCGGGTGTCGAAGGCGTCGGAGAGGCGTCGCGACCACTCCTCCATCTCCGGGTTGGGAGCGCTGCGCGCCGGTGCGCGACGCGGTGACGACCGTTTCTCGTCGGTCTCGCCGAGGGTGATGATCTCTTCCAGCGCCCGGACGGACAGCCCTTCCTCCACGATCCGGCGCGCGAGGCGGTCCTGAGTCTCCGACTCCTCGACGGACAGCAGCGCGCGGGCGTGCCCGGCGCTCAGCACCCCGGCAGCAACGCGGCGCTGCACCGACGGAGACAGGTTGAGCAGGCGCAGCGTATTCGTGATGTGCGGGCGTGAGCGGCCGATCCGCTTGGCGAGTTCGTCGTGGGTGGCGCCGAAGTCGTCCAGCAGCTGCTGGTAGGCGGCGGCCTCCTCCAGCGGGTTGAGCTGCTGCCGGTGCAGGTTCTCCAGTAGCGCGTCGCGGAGCAGTTCGTCGTCGGTCGTCTCGCGGACGATGGCCGGAATGGTCTCCAGGCCGACTTCCTTGCTGGCCCGCCACCGGCGCTCGCCCATGATGAGCTCGTAGCGCCCGCCTTCGAGTTTGCGGACGACGATGGGCTGCAGGAGCCCGACCTCGGCGATGGATGCGCGCAGCTCCTCCAGGGCCTCTTCGTCGAAGTGCTGGCGGGGCTGCCTCGGGTTGGGGGTGACCGCACCGACCTCGATCTCCTCAAGGTAGGCGCCCCCGATGGCCTGAGCCTCGGCCGGCTGCTCCGCGCCCACGTCGGGCGGAGCGTCCAGGCTCGCTGACTCGGGCGCTTGGGGTATCAACGCGCCAAGGCCCTTGCCCAGACCGCGCCGCTGCTGGCTCACCGACGTCTCCCTTCACGTCTCATGATCGGTTTCCGGCGCCCATCTTCGCCCGGTGAGCGATCTCGCGCGCCGCCTCCATATAGGAGACCGCACCGGTGGAGCCCGGATCGTAGGTCATCACGGACTGCCCGTAGCTCGGCGCTTCCGATACACGGACGCTCCGGGGCACCAATGTCTTGAGTACCAGATCGCCGAAGTGTCCGCGTACTTCATCCGCAACCTGGGATGCCAGCCTCGTCCGCCCGTCGTACATGGTGAGCAGGATCGTGGAGATCTCCATCGCGGGATTCAGGTGCGACTTCACCAGCTCCACGTTGCGAAGCAGCTGCCCGAGACCTTCCAGTGCGTAGTACTCGCACTGGATGGGGATGAGCACCTCCTCGCACGCCACCATCGCGTTGACCGTCAACAGCCCGAGGGAGGGCGGGCAGTCGATCAAGATGTAGTCCAGTTCGCTGCTGTCGTACGCGGAGAACGCCCGCTTAAGCCGCGACTCGCGCGCGACGAGCGAGACCAATTCGATCTCGGCGCCGGCGAGGTCGATGGTGGCGGGGACGCACCAGAGGTTGTCGATATCGGGGACCGCATGGGCCAGATCGCGGATCTCCTCGTCCTCGACGAGGCAGTGGTAGATGGAACGCGAGTCGGCGTCGCGCTCCATCCCCAACGCCGTCGAGGCGTTCCCCTGCGGGTCGAGGTCGACGACGAGAACGCGGTTGCCGTGCATGGCCAGAGACGCCGCGAGGTTGACGGTGCTCGTCGTCTTGCCGACTCCGCCCTTCTGGTTCGCCACACTGATCACGCGACACTTGCCGGGACGCGGCCACGAAGTGTCACCCTGCCCCCGGACCGACATGGCCGCGCGGGCGGCACGGGCGATGGGCGTATCGAATTCCACCTCGGCGTCCGGTGCGGAGATCACGTCCACATCCGTTTCACGTGAAACCTCGGCAGTCATGGCATGGTCCTCCCAGTACGGAGTTTCACGTGAAACATATGCGCCGTCGGACTGGTTCTGGGGCACGAATGACTTCACCTCTTCCGTCCGCGCTTCTTCCTGGATCCACCTGAAGGGCGTCGCGGCTTGGACGCGCCGGAATGATCGCTCTCAGATGTGACCGTCACGCGAACAACCGTGGTAGCGGGTTCGACTTTACCGCGCCCGACCCGAATCACATCAGCAACGCAGGGGCGTTGTGCCGACAAATCCCCGCGCGCCTCCGCGAGTTCACTCTCCGCCTGCTCGCCCTTCAGCGCCAGGAGACTGCCGCCCTTGCGCAGCAGGGGCAGCGCCCACGCGGCCAACCGCGGTAGCGGGGCGACCGCGCGGGCGGTGACGATGTCGGCTCGCAGGTGCGCGTGGACTTCCTCGGCACGACCGCGGCGCACTTCGACGTTGGGCAGACCGAGATCCTCGATGCACTCCCGCAGGAAGACCGTCCGACGCAGCAGCGGCTCCAGCAGAGTGACCGATAGATCCGGACGCAGAATACCCAGAACCACGCCGGGAAGTCCGGCGCCAGAGCCGATATCGACGACCTGCGCCCCCTCGGGCACGAGTTCCTCGATCACGGCGCAGTTCATCAGATGCCGCTCCCACAGCCGGGGCACCTCGCGTGGACCGATGAGGCCGCGCTCCACTCCGGCGTCGGCGAGCAGATCCGCGTACCGCCCCACGAGCGGTAGCGCGTCTCCGAAGACATGCTGGGCCTGTTCGGGCGGTGCCACCTTCCCCTCAGCACCCGAGGCCATCAGTCACCACCTTGTCCCTTTCAGACCGGTCGGCGATGAATCGACAGGTCGACATGGAGAGAAATCCAGGGAAGTAGATACAGAAGCGCCCCCCACGATCCTATGCGTGAGGGGCGCCTGCGCCGGACATGGATGTTTCACGTGAAACCGGAACGGTACCGGTGGAGCCGCATCCACCGGGCGGGCGTGCGCTGCCGCTGATGCGCCAAGCAGCAGTGCGGCGGCCTCATTCGGCCGGGTAGACCACCACGTAGCGGTTGGGCTCCTCGCCTTCGGACTCGCTGCGCAGACCCGCAGCGGCAACGGCGTCGTGCACCACCTTGCGCTCGAAGGGGGTCATCGGCGAGAGCGGCTTGACCTCACCGGACTTCTTGACGTCCTCGACCGCGTCTGCTCCCAGCCGCGAAAGCGCCTGCCGCCGGGAGTCGCGGTAGCCGCCGATGTCGAGCATCAGCCGACTGCGATTGCCGGTCGTGCGGTGGACCGCGAGCCGGGTCAGCTCCTGAAGGGCCTCCAGCACCTCGCCGTTGTCGCCGATGAGCTCGTCGAGCGTGGCGCCCACGACGGATACCAGCGCACGGTCGCCCTCGACGTCCATGTCGATGTCGCCGTCGTAGTCGGCGATGTCCAGCAGACCCTCGATGTAGTCGGCGGCGATGTCGCCCTCGCGCTCCAGGGCCGCGACGTCGACCGTGCTCTCCTCGGTCTGGCTTTCGGCCGCCGGCGCCTCCGCCACGGCGACGCTCCCGCGCTCGTCCGCCCCGTCCTCGTTGCCGTTGCTCACAGCGAACTGTCTCCTAACGTCTGAGCGGGAACCGCAAGGCGCGCCTCCAGGGCGTGGTACTGCCTGCGCGATCTTCCGGTTCTCCCGATGGCCCTACTTGCGCGGGTTGCCGCCGGTGCGCTTGGCCCGCGACTGCTTCTTCGGCTGCCTACGCTCGATCTTAGGCTCTTCGACCGGTTCTGGCGCGCTCTCTTTGCGCTTGCCGAGCAACCCCTTGGCGGATCCGTTCGGCGAGGCGGTCTTCGCGGCGTCCGCGGCGCTCTCTTCGCCGTCCTTGACCGGCTTGCGGTAGAGGAAGTGCTGCTGGCCCATGGTCCACAGGTTCGAGGTCACCCAGTAGATCAGCACACCGATCGGCATCCCCAGGCCGAAGAGGCCGAAGCCCGGCGCCAGGTACATCATGATCTTCTGCGACTGCGCCATGGGGTTGTCCGACGACGCCTGCATCGGGTTGCGCTTCATGCTCTGGCGCATCGTCAGGTACGTCGTCGTGCCCATGATCACACAGGCGATGACGATGACAGCCTTGGCCATGATGGGGTTGGCGCCGTACTGCTCCAGCTCCTGGTTACTCATGAGGAACTGAGCCGCCAGCGGGGCGTGGAAGATAGCGGCGTTCTGGGCGCTCTCCACCAGCTCGGGGGTGAACCCGTATGCGGCCGTGCCCTGGGCGACGTTGCGCAGCACGTTGAACAGCGCGAAGAAGACCGGCATCTGCAGCAGCAGCGGGAGGCAGCCCATCAGGGGGTTGGTGCCGCTCTCCTGGTAGAGCTTCATCTGCTCCTGCTGGAGGCGCTGCTTGTCGTTCTTGTAGCGCTCCCGCACCTTCATCAGCTGCGGCTGCATATCCTGCATCTTCCGCTGCGTCTGCATCTGCTTGACGAACAGCGGAACCATGATGAGCCGCATCAGGACCGTCAGCGTGACGATGGACAGGCCCCACGCCCAGCCGCTATCGGGGTTGAGCCCGACGGTCGTCAGGGCGGAGTGGATCTCGATCAGCACCCAGCCGACGATGTTGTAAAGCCAGTCCAGCACCGGCCAACTCCCTTTTCCTTCGGTTCAGCTACTGCCCGGGCGGTTCCGGTGCGGTTCCCGGGTCGAACGACGCGCTCCCCCGCCCGGCGGCATCCCTACGCGGGGGGACGGGATCCAGACCGCCGGGGTGGAACGGGTGGCAGCGGGCGATCCTGCGCGCGGCCAGCCACGACCCGCGCGGCGCGCCGTGCACGTGGAGTGCCTCCACCGCATAGGCGCTGCACGAGGGGAAGAAACGGCAGACAGGAGGCAGGAGCGGGCTGATGAAACGCTGGTATCCACGGATGGGCACCACCAGCGCTCTCGCCGCCCGAGTCGGTCGCTCCTCAGTCATGAACCCGCCAGATCCCCGCCGCCGCGCCCGCTCTCCCGTGCACTCGACCCCTTGCGACGGCGTGTCGCATTCTTCCGAGGACGCATCGCCGCTGCGATGGCACCGTCGAGCTGCGCGGCCAACGTGTCGTATCCCAGGGACGCGGCCAGGGGTTTGGCCCGCACTACTAGCAGGCTACCCGCCGGAAGATCCCCGAGCCGCGCCCGCATCAGGTGGCGGAGGCGCCGCTGCACCCGCTTGCGGACCACGGCCTTGCCCACCTGGCGGCCCACGGCGAAGCCGACGCGCGGCGCTGCTTCCGCCTGGGCCGAGTCGGCGGGCGCCGGCAGGAAGGCGACGCTGATCGCCTCGCGGCCGGCGCGCCGACCGGACCGCAGCACGGCGGAGAACTCGGTGCTGCGGCGCATACGGTTCTGGGGCGACAACATCGGATCGGTCCTCGGCGGGGTGAACGCACAACGAAGGCCGGCTGCCGCAGGGGACAGCCGGCCCGCTGATCGATCGGTCGACCGTGGCCGCTACTGGCTCACGGTCAGCCGCGCGCGCCCCTTCTTGCGGCGCGCTGCGACGACCGCGCGTCCGGCGCGGGTCCGCATCCGCAGCCGGAAGCCGTGGACCTTGGCGCGGCGCCGGTTGTTCGGCTGAAACGTACGCTTGCTCACTGCAGGCTCCAGGGGCGTGTAATCGAAGTACTACGGCTGCCCCACGGCAGCGGGGCACGGGCGTCTGCGCTCGTTCGGGGCCGAGGGGCGTCCACCGGGAAAGGCGGTCCCGCGTCGGACGCGGGTGCCGCGGCACCGGAGGCCGCTGGAACGGGACGCCGGGCCTTCCCGCGAGCGCAGACTGATAGCGACCTAAGCATATCGAACATACGGGCCGCCCTTGCACCGGTCAAATCGATCCCCGCCGCCACCTGCCAGGACACCGGACCGGCGACCGCACAGCAGCGCCTTTCCCCAGCTTGTGGACAACCACACGGCCACGTTCTCCACAAGCTGTGCATCTGTGGGTGCCGCCCCTAAGCTGTGGATGACGCGCGAGCCGCGACCGGCGCCGCCGGCGGCCCTCCCCGGGGCGGTTTCCACAGCCCGTGAACACGCACTGCAACCACTGTGATCTGCGAATTGTGGATAACTCTCCATGCGCGGTGCGCATCTGCCAGGCTGTGCAAAACCCCGTGTACAACATGTGGATGATGCCCAGAAGCTGTGGAGGGACACCGTACCCGGCCCGATCCGGACGCCCACGCGCGGCGTTCCGTCGTACACAACCGATCCACAGAACACCGCAGGTTACCCACAACAGACCGTGCCCGTTGTCTCGGCGCAGCCGGGTCCCACAGCCGTCCACACAGCGGGGAGAATGGAACGTCCGGCTCTCGTGCGGACATCCGCCGACGCGACCGAAGGCCCTACGGCGCATTGAGGAGACCAGTGAGAAGGGGACGAACCATGGCAGGTCACC